>NZ_QPMJ01000001.1:0-1200000 GCF_003369835.1 Halorussus rarus
CCACCGCCGCGTCGTCGCCCGACCCGCCGCCGGTCCGGGGCGGCCGGATCGAGAGCCGGTCGCGGCCGACCGCCCGCGAGAGCGCCTCGACCTTCTCGACGCTCGAGGCGTCGGCGGCCGGCGGGTCCCGGAGGTGGCGGTCGAGGTCGGCGTCGCCCACCAGGTCGTCGACCGCGCTCTCCAGCGTTTCGAGCCGCCGGAGTATCGCGTCCGGGTCCTCGCGGGCGTCGAGTCGCCGGGCGATGCGGTCGAGGTCGCCGTCCCCGTCGTCGTCCCGACCGAACAGCCCGGCGACCCCGACCGCGGCCAGCGAGCACGCGACCCCGGCCGCGGCCAGCCCCCCGAAGGGAACGAGTACCTCCATGGTTCTACGCCATGTTCTCCCGGCCGAGACACGAGAACAGCGGGTCGACCAGGTGCCAGACGTCCCGGAGGCTCTCGGCCTGGCGGCTGTTGCCCTCCTCCTTGAGCTGCTGGGCGTGGTCGTACATCGCCTCCAGCGACGGCATCCGGGGGTTCCAGAGCGCGCCCCAGAGGTAGACGTCGTCGAGGTACGGGATGACCATCTGGCTGATGTGGATGTCGATGGACTCGGCGCCGCTCGTGTCGTCGACGTTCAGGAACTCGTCGCCGCCGATGATTCGGCGGAGCGTGTTGTCGTTGACGTACGGCGAGACGTGCTCCATCTTCTCCTCGGGACCGTAGACCAGGAACGTGCCGCCCCACGCCGTGGTCGGGTCGAAGTCCGAGAGCTTGTTGTGGAACAGCGCGTTCCGGACCAGGATCTCGAGGCCCGACTCGTCGAGCTGGGCGTCGCGCGACCGGCCGAGCACCGGCGCGAGCACGACCGCGGGGGTGTACTCCCGGTCGAGGTCGAGGGGGTACTTGTCCTCGACCGGCCGGAAGCTGTCCGAGACGTCGAACACCTCGCCCTGGATCGACATGGTGGCGTCCTGGTCGACGATCTGGGGCGTCGAGGACATGGTGAACGCCTCGAGGTACGCGACCAGCGGCTTGTTGAGCTCGGTGTACTGGGGCGGGTTGTACCGTTCGATGCCGTCGATCCGGGGCTTGACGTCGCCCTGGACGTCCTGGAGCCGCTCGTTGTTGAACGGGATGATGGCGTCTGCGGTCTGGGAGATGCGGGCCAGCCCGACCGCGCCGTTGGTCCGGGCCCGGCCGCCGAACTTGTCCTCGGCCGAGGGGATGACGACCGAGCTCAGCATCGCCTTGTCGATGACGTAGTCGTCCGACAGCACGTTCTCCCGTATCTGCTCGGCCAGCGCCGGGGTCGACCCGCACCCGGTCCCCTTGGTCACGCTGTGGACGAACATGATGGCCTGGGCGTCGCCGATGTCCTGGGGGTCCATGTCCCACCGGTCGCGGAAGGGGTTGCCCTCCTCGAAGTCGGCCCGGACCACCTTCTCGCCGTTGTCCCAGCGCCGACCCATCCCCGAGTAGTCGTGCTTGCCGAATCCGATGATGGCGTTGGGTAGCAGGTCGTTGCGGCTGTACTCCTTGAGCTCCTGGGCGTAGTAGGTCTGCTCGAGCTCGGCGATGTTGGTGTTGAGCATCCCGTAGCCGGCGAGGCCGCCGCGCCACACCAGCGCCCGGTCCTCGTTGTTGCGCTCGAGGGTGTCCTTCCGGAGCAGGATGGCGTCCATGATGTTGTTGCCCGCGCCGCCGACGCCGATCATGTACCACTTCTTGCCGTACGCCGAGTCGAGCAGGTCGTCGTCGACCGAACTCCCGAACTGGTCGCCCGGACCGTCGTCCGGTTCGTCAGCATCGTCGGGCGCGACGGGCTCCTCGCCGTTCCCGCCGACGTCGACGGGCTCGCCGTCCTCGAACAGCTGGTCGTACCGGTCGCTGTACACCGCCCGCACCGAGGTCTCGTCGCCCGCGTGCGCGCCGAGCAGGTGTTCGTCGAGGCTGTCCTCCGCCCATTCCGTCTCCGTCTGGAAGCAAATTCTGCACTTGGTCATTGTTGTGTCTGCGTGACTCCTGTCGTCGGTCGACTTATCCGTACTGCTCCTGGTACCGCTCGTGGATCGCGTCGATCGCTCGGTCGGTCGAGGTGCCCTCCTTCGGCACCAGCTCGACGAACCCCGGCGGCGCGCCCTCCTGGACGTCGAGGCGTTCGACCACGTCGGTCTGGCGCCGGCCGAACCGCTCCAGCTGGGTCAGCACCGCGGGCGAGGCGACGCTCTCTGGCAGCCCGTCGGTCTGGAGCTCCGCTCGGTCGGCGTCGGTCTCCCGGCCGGCGTTCTTCAGCTCCCGGAGGACGAACAGCACCGAGTCGATGACCTCCTCCGGCCGCGCCCGGTCGCCCCGGTCGTCGTCGCCCTCGCGTCCGCTTTCGTCGCTCTCGGGCTCCGGGTCGGGGGCGGGGTCGGACGCGGCGCGCCCGGACTCCCCGCCGGCGACCGCCGCGGCGTCCGGGTAGGTGAGTCGGACCGCGCCGGCCTCGACCCGGAGCTCCACGTCGTGGTCGCGCTCGAACGCCGGCCGGAGCTCGGCGACGATCGCCCCGTCGACGCCGGCCGGGAGCGACACGCGCTCGCCGCCGTGGTCGACCGTGCCGACCACGCTCCAGACGAACTCCGCGAGCGTGACGAGTTCGCCCGCGTCGGCCGCGGCCGACTCGGCCCGCCGCTCGGCGTCGTCGAACCGGCAGTCGTGGAGCGCGTCCTTCGCGGCGTCGAGGTCGCGCCGGACGGCCCGGACGCTCGGCAGGTCGTCGTGGCGCCCCTCGACGACGAGTTCGCGGAGCCGGTCGGCGATCCGGCCGTCGAACCGCTCGACCTTCTCCTCGACGGCGTCGAGGTCCGACTCGGCGGCCTCGGCGGTCTCGGCGAACGCGGCCTCGCGCTCGGCGAGGTGGGCTTCTACGCGCGCGACGTGGTTGTCGACCTGCTCGACCCCCGCCGCGACGGTCTGGAGGTCGACGCCGCGGTCGAGCCGGTCGAGGAAGGCCTCGTCGACGCGGTCGACGTGGACCGCCGCGTCGAACGCCGGGACGTCGACCTCGCGGAAGCGGCCGGGCAGGTTCACGAGCTCGTAGGCGCGGTCGTACCGCGACCAGCACTTGACGGTGCCGTAAGTAGTCCTGACGCCCGACGCGACCCGCTCGCGGAGCTCGTCGTCGATGCCGTCGACCGCGGCGTCGGGGTCGAGCGCGTCAACCCGACTCCGGAGCGACGCGGCGTCGGCCCGGAGTTCGTCGGCCGAGCCCCGTTCGGCTGCGTCGATGTCGGCCGCGACGTCGTCGCACTCGTCGAGGAACTCCTGCCGTCCTTCACGGGCGCGCTCGACGCCGGTCGGCGCCACGTCTGCGAGCGCGTCGAGGTCGCCGAGTCGCCGTCGGTACGCCTCCTCGAACGCCTCGCGCTTGCGGTCGAGTTCCGCCGCGGCGTCGGCGAGCTCGGCCGACTTCTCCTCGACGACCTCCTCGGCCCAGTCGTGGGTGAGCGCGGCGCCCAGCGCCGCGCCGGAGGCCAGCACCGGCACCGCGAAGAACGCGACCGCCTGCACCGCGGGCACGTCCATGCCGAAGATGGGGGAGTAGACGCCGAAGAAGAGCGCGAAGAACAGAACGGACACGAGGCCGGCCGCCGCGAACGTCACGTCCCGGTTCCGGCGACCGAACTGGGCCACGCCCTGCGCGACCCAGGCACCCGCGATAAGGACGAACAGGCCGAACACGAGCGTCGGACTCTGCCACATGAGGACGGCGGCCGCGTCGAACACCGCGACCGACCGGATCGCGTCCTGCATCCCGCCCAGCCCGGCGGACCCGAGCGTCGTCTCCAGCATCGCCAGCGTCGTCTGTACCAGCGTCGCGAGAATCGGTACCCCTGCCAGCCCCCACGCCGCGAGCGTCGTTTTCGTTTGACGACCTGTAGCCATCACCTACACATCTCTCAGGGGGGTTTCAAAAACGTTTGCCCTCGGTCCCGCGACCGAAACGCCGGGCTGGCGGCGGGATTTTCGGACATCGGGGTCGCGCGAACGCGCCGGCGTTTCGAATTATCGAGGGGTCAGTCCGGGGCTCGCACTCCGGCGAGCGACGGCTCCGGACGACTACGGAACCGCGGAACTGCATTCGGTGACGAAGCGTCTCTCCTTACACTCGTAACCTTGAGAAAGCGCCCGAGGCGGGATTTGAACTCGAGCGGAGGCGGTCCGGGCGTGCGGCCCTGCGGGCCGTTCCGGGCGTGCGACTCCTTGTGTTCAAATCCCTTCTTCGCGTTTCGTTGCGACCGGACTCACTCGACACTGACGTGTCCCGTTCGTCGTTGGTCGCAACAGAAAGACGCCCGAGGCGGGATTTGAACCCGCGTCACGACCGTGACAGGGTCGTATGATGGGCCACTACACCACCCGGGCTCTCGTACGCACTTCTTCGTTCCCTCCGGGATTATTAATGGGTGTCGGTTTCGCCGGCCATTGTGAGCTACTGACGTACCCCGAGCGGAAAGAAACCGCACCCCGTCTTACTCGAACCGCTCCGACATGCGATACTCGTCTGCCCAGTGTAACCGCGATTCGGGGGCCTTCGAGTGGGGTTCCTCGACTCGTAACCGCATCTCCCCGTTCCCGGTCTCTTCGATAGGGACCCAGTATACTGCGTCCGTCTCGGACGAATACACCGCATACGCGTCGATCTCCTCGGCGGTGTAGTCCGCTTCGACGCGGCCCTCAGCGTTCACCGTCGACGCGTAGAGATCGCTCCGAACGTGAGTTCCGAAGAAAGCGCCCGAGGCGGGATTTGAACCCGCGTCACGACCGTGACAGGGTCGTATGATGGGCCACTACACCACCCGGGCTTCGGGACGCATTCCTGCGTTATCCCCGGTCGGACTTAAGGCTTCTCAAACGGACCCGCCGTAGTCCCCCATCGACCGGTCGCCGTCGGGCGGGTGACCGCCCCAAACGATTTATAGTTCCGGAAAGTCGGTGTCACCCGTGGGCACTCCGCCGCGGCCGCGGTTCGACCGGGGTGGGTCGAACAGTTAGCCGTGCGCGGCGCTACTTAGCAAGTCTTAAATGAGCGCCCTGTGTATTGCCCTGTAGTATCTCGTGATAGCCATTTCTCCCGTTCGCCAGACAGCCCATCGCCACACATGGTAGACGTAAGCCAACACGACATGGTTCCGGACCACAGCGTCGTCGACGACGACGAGCTAGACGACGTGATGGAGGAGTACGACATCAAACCGACCGACTTGCCCAAGATCCAGCGCACCGACGCCGCAGTACCCGACGACGCGGAGGTCGGTGACGTCATCAAAATCGTGCGCGACTCCCGAACGACAGACACCGCGACAATTTACCGACTGGTCGTAGACTAACAATGAACAGAGAAGACAGACGCGCCATCTCCCGAGAGTACTTCTCGAAGGAACGGCTCGCCGAACACCACTACCGCTCGTTCAACAGCTTCCTGGGCCGCGGCATGCAGGAGGTCGTCGACGAGAAAGGGACGATAGACACGGACATCGGCGACAAGGAGGACGAGGAACCGGTCCACGTCGAACTCGGCGACGTGCGAATCGTAACACCGCGCGTGCGAGAGGCCGACGGCAGCGAGGAGCTCCTGTACCCCCAGGAGGCCCGGCTGCGCAACATCACCTACGCCGCGCCCGTGTTCATGGAGATGTCCATCGTGAAGGGCGAGGGCGAGGACGAGCGCGTCGTCGACGCCACCGAGACCAAGGTGGGCCGGATGCCCATCATGGTCGGCTCCGAGAAGTGCAACATCGCGGGCTTCTCCGACGACGAACTCGTCGAGATCGGCGAGGACCCCGCCGACCCCGGCGGCTACTTCATCGTCAACGGCTCGGAGCGCGTGCTAATGACCAGCGAGGACCTCGCGCCGAACAAGATCCTCGCGGAGTACGACACCAAGTACGGCGACGAGATCCAGGTCGCCAAGACGTTCAGCCAGCGCCGGGGCTACCGCGCGCTGGTGCTGGTCGAGCGGACCCGCGACGGGCTGCTCGAGGTGTCGTTCCCCTCGGTCTCGGGGAGCGTCAACTTCGTGACGCTCGTCCGTGCGCTCGGGCTCGAATCCGACGAGGAGATCGTCCACCGGGTCTCGGATGACCCCGAGATCGTGAAGTTCATGCTGGAGAACCTGGAGGCCGCCGACGTCCAGACCGAGGAGGAGGCCATCGAGACGCTCGGCAAGCGCGTCGCCTCGGGCCAGGGGAAGAACTACCAGCTCAAGCGGGCCAACTACGTCATCGACCGCTACCTCCTGCCGCACCTCCACGAGGAGGGCGTCGAGGAGGAGGACGTCCGGATCAACAAGGCGTACTACCTCTGCCGGATGGCCGAGGCGTGCTTCGAGCTCGCGCTCGACCGGCGCGAACCCGACGACAAGGACCACTACGCCAACAAGCGGCTGAAGGTCAGCGGCGACCTGATGAAGGACCTGTTCCGGACCGCGCTGAACAAGCTGGCCCGGGACGTGAAGTACCAGCTCGAGCGGGCCAATATGCGGAACCGCCAGCTCTCGGTCAACACCGTGGTGCGGTCGGACGTGCTGACCGAGCGGCTCGAACACCCCATCGCGACGGGCAACTGGGTCGGCGGCCGCTCGGGCGTGAGCCAGCTGGTCGACCGGACCGACTTCATGGGGGTGCTCAGCCACCTCCGGCGGCTCCGCTCGCCGCTGTCGCGCAGCCAGCCCCACTTCGAGGCGCGGGACCTCCACGCGACCCAGTGGGGTCGCATCTGTCCCTCCGAGACCCCGGAGGGACCGAACTGTGGGCTGGTGAAGAACTTCGCGCAGGCGATGGAGCTCTCCCAGAACATCGACGACGAACAGGGACTGAAGCGGGAGCTGGCCTCGATGGGCGTCGAGGGCATCCCGGGCATCGAGGGCGTCGAATCAACCGCGAGCGCGGACGACTAACATGAGTCAGGGACGAGAAGCGAAAGTATACGTGAACGGTAGTCTGGTCGGGACCCACCCCGACCCGGAACAGCTCGCCGAGCAGGTCCGCCACGCGCGCCGCCGGGGCGACGTGAGCGAGATGGTCAACGTCTCCATCAAGGAGCGGACCCGCGAGGTCATCATCAACGCCGACGCCGGCCGGGCGCGCCGTCCGCTGCTGGTCGTCGAGAACGGCGAACCCCTCGCGACCGAGGAGGAGGTCGAGGCGCTCAAGAACGGCGACCTCGACTTCGAGGACCTCGTCGAGCGCGGGAAGGTCGAGTTCATCGACGCCGAGGAGGAGGAGGACATCTACGTCGCGGTCGACGAGGAGCACCTCACTGAGGACCACACCCACCTCGAGGTCGACCCGCAGCTCATCTTCGGCATCGGCGCGGGCATGGTGCCGTACCCCGAGCACAACGCCTCACCCCGGATCACGATGGGGTCGGGGATGATCAAGCAGTCGCTCGGGCTGCCGGCGGCCAACTACCGCATCCGGCCCGACACCCGCCAGCACCTGCTGCACTACCCCCAGCTCTCGATGGTCAAGACCCAGACCACCGAGCAGATCGGCTACGACGAGCGGCCCGCGGCCCAGAACTTCACGGTCGCCGTCATGTCCTACGAGGGGTTCAACATCGAGGACGCGCTGGTGCTCAACGGCGGCTCGGTCGACCGCGCGCTCGCCCGGTCGCACTTCTTCCGGACCTACGAGGGCGAGGAGCGCCGGTATCCGGGCGGCCAGGAGGACCGCTTCGAGATTCCGAGCGACGACGTGCGGGGCGCCCGCGGTGAGGACGCCTACACGCACCTCGACGAGGACGGTCTGGTCAACCCCGAGACCCGGGTCGACGAGAACTCCGTGCTGCTCGGGAAGACGAGCCCGCCCCGGTTCCTCGAGGAGCCCGACGATATGGGCGGCCTCTCCCCGCAGAAGCGGCGCGAAACCTCGGTCACGATGCGCTCGGGCGAATCGGGCGTCGTCGACACCGTCACCCTGATGGAGGGCGAGGACGGCTCGAAGCTCTCGAAGGTGTCGGTGCGCGACGAGCGCATCCCCGAACTCGGCGACAAGTTCGCGTCCCGGCACGGCCAGAAGGGCGTCGTCGGCCACATCGCGCCCCAGGAGGACATGCCGTTCACCGAGGAGGGCGTCGTGCCCGACCTCATCATCAATCCCCACGCGCTGCCGTCCCGGATGACGGTCGGCCACGTGCTGGAGATGATCGGCGGCAAGGTCGGCGCGCTCGAAGGGCGGCGCGTCGACGGGACGCCGTTCACCGGCGAGGACGAGGAGGAACTCCGCGGCGGCCTCGAGGAGCAGGGCTTCAAGTCCTCGGGCAAGGAGATCATGTACTCCGGCGTCACCGGCGAGAAGATCGAGGCCGAAATCTTCATCGGGACCATCTTCTACCAGAAGCTCTACCACATGGTCTCGAACAAGCTCCACGCCCGCTCGCGCGGCCCGGTGCAGGTGCTCACCCGCCAGCCCACCGAGGGCCGGGCCCGCGAGGGCGGCCTCCGGGTCGGGGAGATGGAGCGCGACGTGCTCATCGGGCACGGCGCGGCCCTGACCCTGAAGGAGCGACTGCTCGACGAGTCGGACCGCGAGTGGATCTACGTCTGCGCGAACTGCGGCATGAGCGCGGTCGAGAACGTCGAGCAGAACCGCGTCTACTGCCCGAACTGCGACGAGGAGACCGACATCCACGAGATCGAGATGTCCTACGCGTTCAAGCTCCTGCTCGACGAGATGAAGGCGCTCGGCATCGCCCCGCGACTCGAACTGGAGGACGCAGTCTAACATGTCAACAGGACAAACACCCAAGGAGATCGGCGAGATCAGCTTCGGGCTGATGGACCCCGAGGAGTACCGAGAGATGTCGGCGACCAAGATCATCACGGCCGACACCTACGACGACGACGGCTTCCCCATCGACATGGGGCTGATGGACCCCCGGCTGGGCGTCATCGACCCCGGGCTGGAGTGCAAGACCTGCGGGAAGCACTCGGGGTCGTGTAACGGCCACTTCGGCCACATCGAACTCGCCGCGCCCGTCATCCACGTCGGGTTCACGAAGCTCATCCGGCGACTGCTCCGGGGCACCTGTCGGAACTGCTCGCGGCTCCTGCTGACCGACGACGAGAAGGCCAAGTACGAGTCGAACCTGACCCGGACGCGGGAACTGGGTAACGACATCAACGACGTCACCAAGGCCGCCATCCGGGAGGCCCGCAAGAAGGACCGGTGCCCGTTCTGCGGCGAGGTCCAGTACGACATCAACCACGAGAAGCCCACCACCTACTACGAGGTCCAGCAGGTCCTCACCAGCGAGTACTCCGAGCAGATCGCGGCCGCGATGCAGGGCCAGAGCGGAGACGAGGACGACGAGGAGGAGCGCGAACCCATCGCGCCCCAGGAGCTGGCCGAGCAGACCGGCATCGACCTCTCGCGCATCAACGAGATCATGTCGGGCGAGTTCCGGCCCCGGGAGTCCGACCGGAAGGCCCTCGAGAAGGCGCTCGACATCGACCTCACCGAGGAGGACATGAACAAGCTGATGCCCAGCGACATCCGGGACTGGTTCGAGGACATCCCGGACGAGGACGTCGAGGTTCTGGGCATCAACTCGGAGCGCTCGCGGCCCGAGTGGATGATCCTGACGGTGCTGCCCGTGCCGCCGGTGACGGCCCGCCCGTCCATCACGCTCGACAACGGCCAGCGCTCCGAGGACGACCTGACCCACAAGCTGGTCGACATCATCCGCATCAACCAGCGGTTCATGGAGAACCGCGAGGCGGGCGCGCCCCAGCTCATCATCGAGGACCTCTGGGAGCTGCTCCAGTACCACGTCACCACGTTCATGGACAACGAGATCTCGGGCACGCCGCCGGCCCGCCACCGCTCCGGTCGGCCGCTGAAGACGCTCAGCCAGCGGCTGAAGGGCAAGGAGGGCCGGTTCCGGGGGAGCCTCTCCGGGAAGCGCGTGAACTTCTCGGCCCGGACCGTCATCTCGCCGGACCCGACCCTCTCGCTCAACGAGGTCGGCGTCCCCGAGCGCGTCGCCCGCGAGATGACCCAGACGATGAACGTCACCGAGCGCAACAAGGAGGAAGCCCGGCGCTACGTCGCCAACGGTCCCGAGGGCCACCCCGGCGCGAACTACGTCAAGCGCCCCGACGGCCGCCGGCTCAAGGTGACCGAGAAGAACTGCGAGGAGCTCTCGACGAAGGTCGAGGCCGGCTGGGAGGTCAACCGCCACATGGTCGACGGCGACATCGTCATCTTCAACCGCCAGCCGTCGCTCCACCGGATGTCCATCATGGCCCACGAGGTCGTGGTGATGCCGTACAAGACGTTCCGGCTCAACACGGTCGTCTGCCCGCCGTACAACGCCGACTTCGACGGCGACGAGATGAACATGCACGCGCTCCAGAACGAGGAGGCCCGGGCGGAGGCCCGCGTCCTGATGCGCGTCCAGGAGCAGATCCTCTCGCCGCGGTTCGGCGAGAACATCATCGGAGCCATCCAGGACCACATCTCCGGGATGTACCTGCTGACCAACCAGAACCCCCACTTCAACGAGACACAGGCGCTCGACCTGCTGCGGGCGACCCGGATCGACGAGCTCCCGGAGCCGTCGGGCCACGAGGACGGCGAGCCCTACTGGACCGGGCGTGACATCTTCTCGGAGCTGCTGCCGAGCGACCTCAACATGGAGTTCACCGGCACGGTCGGAGACGACGTCCTCATCGAGGACGGCACGCTGGTCGAGGGCACCATCGCCGAGGACGAGGTCGGCGAGTTCGGCGGCGAGATCGTCGACACCATCACGAAGGTGTACGGCAACACCCGCTCGCGCATCTTCATCAACGAGGTGGCGGCGCTCGCGATGCGCTCGATCATGCACTTCGGGTTCTCGATCGGTATCGACGACGAGTCGATTCCGCCGGAGGCTCAGGACCGCATCGACGAGGCCATCGACAACGCCTACGACCGGGTCGAGGAGCTCATCGAGACCTACGAGAACGGCGACCTCGAGTCGCTGCCCGGCCGCACCGTCGACGAGACCCTCGAGATGAAGATTATGCAGACGCTCGGCAAGGCCCGCGACTCCGCGGGTGACATCGCCGAGGACCACTTCGCCGACGACAACCCCGCGGTGGTCATGGCCGAGTCCGGCGCGCGGGGGTCGATGCTCAACCTGACCCAGATGGCCGGGGCGGTCGGTCAGCAGGCGGTCCGGGGCGAGCGCATCAACCGCGGCTACGAGGACCGAACGCTGAGCCACTACAAGCCCGACGACCTCTCGGCGGAGGCCCACGGCTTCGTGGAGCACTCCTACACCGGCGGGCTCAACCCCCGGGAGTTCTTCTTCCACGCGATGGGCGGCCGCGAGGGCCTGGTCGACACGGCGGTCCGGACCTCGAAGTCCGGCTACCTCCAGCGCCGGCTCATCAACGCCCTCTCCGAGCTCGAGACCCAGTACGACGGGACGGTCCGGGACACCTCCGACACCATCGTCCAGTTCGAGTTCGGCGAGGACGGCACCAGCCCGGTGAAGGTCGCCTCCAACGAGGAGAGCGACATCGACGTCGACCAGATCGCCGACCGCATCCTCGAGGAGGAGTTCGGCAGCGAGGAGCGCAAGCAGGAGTTCCTCGGCGAGAAGCAGCCGCCGACGAACCTCTCGGAGCACGTCGACGCCCGGCAGGCCCGGAGCGACGACTGACGCCGTACCCAACCCATCCACATCATGACCGACTACGACGTATCCGAAGACATCGAGGCCGTCGTCGAGGACACCGACCTCCCGCGACGGCTGAAGGACGAGGTGTACAGCACCGTGGAGCGCCGCGACGGCGTCACCGCCGAGCAGACCGACCAGATCACCCAGGCGGTCGAGAACCGGTACCTCGACACGCGGGTCGACCCGCTCGACCCCGTCGGGACCGTCTCGGCCCAGTCCATCGGGGAGCCGGGCACCCAGATGACGATGAACACGTTCCACTACGCGGGCGTGGCCGAGATTGACGTGACCCAGGGGCTGCCCCGGCTCATCGAGCTGGTCGACGCCCGGAAGACCCCCGACACGCCGATGATGACGGTCCACCTCGAGGACGAGTACGCCACCGACCGCGAGAAGGCCCACGAGGTCGTCTGGCAGATCGAGGCGACCCGCATCCTGGCGCTGGGCGACATCTCGACCAACGTCGCCGACATGGTGGTCTCGATCGACCTCAACGAGGACACCCTCACGGAGCGGATGATCACCCCCGAGGAGGTCGCCGAGATCATCGAGGACGAGCTCGGCGTCCAGACCACCCAGCAGGGCGCGGTCATCGAGTTCGGTCCCCAGGAGCCGAGCTATCGGGACCTGCTCCAGCTGGTCGAGCAGCTCCGCGACATCGTGTTCAAGGGCATCGAGGACATCTCCCGCGTGGTCATCCGGAAGGAGCAGCTCGACGAGGGCGAGGAGTTCGTCCTCTACACCGAGGGGTCGGCGTTCGGCGACGTCATGGAGATCGAGGGCGTCGACGCCTCCCGGACCACCTCGAACAACATCCACGAGATCCACAAGAACCTCGGCATCGAGGCGGCCCGCGAGGCCATCATCGAGGAGACGATGAACACGCTCGAGGAGCAGGGTCTCGACGACGTGAACATCCGCCACCTGATGCTGGTCGCCGACATCATGACCAACCGCGGCGAGATCGAGTCCATCGGCCGCCACGGCATCTCGGGTAGCAAGGAGTCCGTCCTGGCCCGGGCGGCGTTCGAGGTCACGGTCAACCACCTGCTCGACGCCGCCATCCACGGCGAGGTCGACGACCTCAACGGCGTGACCGAGAACGTCATCGTCGGCAAGCCCATCAAGCTCGGGACCGGCGACGTCGACCTCCGGATGGGGTCGTCGACGTCGGGCGGCGAGCCCGAGGCCTCCGACTGAGCATGGTCGTCACGCTCTCGGACACGGCCCGCCAGTTCATCGCCCTCTTCGAGGACGAGACGGGCGCGACCGCCCGCGACTGCGTCGTCTTCGAGGACGACGAGGGCGACGAGGAGCGCGTGGTGTTCCTGGTCAAGCCCGGCGACATGGCGAAGGCCATCGGCTCTGGCGGCGAGACCGTCCGGGAGATCGAGGATCAACTGGGCCGGTCGGTGGTGCTGGTCGAGGACGCCGACACGCCCGAGGCGTTCGTCGCCAACGCGCTGGCGCCGGCGGCGGTGTACAACGTCACCGTCAGCGAGGACGACGAGATCGTCGCCTACGCCGAGGTCGACTCGGCCGACACCGGTATCGCCATCGGCGAGGACGGGCGCAACATCCGGGCCGCCGAGAAGCTCGCGAAGCGCCACTACGACATCGACGACATCCAGCTGACCTGAGCGGCTCGCGGGTCGTCTTCCGTTCGACTCGACACCTTCGTTTTCCGCCCGGTTTCGTCCGCTACCGCACGGCACGGCTCCGGACCGGGTGTCCGCCGGCGACCGTTCCAAAGACTGGTCGCCTCCGGAAATTTTAGCGGCGCGACACCCGTTTCCGAGGGAAAAGTAAAACCTCGACACTGCCGACGTTACCGTGGGGATTCGAATGGGGGAAACTGACACGATACTCGACGAGGTACCGGACGTTGACGAACGAGACAGGCGGAACTTCCTCAAGGTGCTGGGCGTGGCGGGGAGCGTCGGCGCGGCCGCGGAGTTCTCGCTGGGCGACCTCCGGGGCGCTGTCGGCGCGGAGGCGTCCGAGGAGATGGCGACGTACGGCGAGCAGATCCGGGCCGACCTCGCCGGCGGCCTCGACGCGGGTCGGCTGGCGTCGGCTCGGGACGGTATCGCCGCGAGCATCGCCGAACTGCCCGCGCTCCGGGAGGCGGGGTTCCCGGACGAACCGGGCGCGACCGCGTATCAGGAGATCGCCGCCCCGGCGTGGGAGGCCTACGACCACCTGGCCGATGTCGGCTTCTTCGCGTCGGCCGAGCGCCACCTGCCGGAGTTCACGCCCGAGCACGTCCGGGCGACCGCGACCGAGCTCGTCCGGGCCGAGCCGCTGACCGCGGCGCTGGCCGAGGCGGGGCTCGACGAGCGCGAGCGGACCGCGGCGGTGGTCGACGCGGTGAACGAGAACGACCGGCTCTCGCACTGGGTCTCGACCGCGGCGCTGCCGGCCGACCCGGAGGAGTTCGACCCGGCGAACGTCGCGCCGCTCCACCAGCGGGCGCTCGGCGGCGCGCTGCTGTGGATCGACGAGCTCGACCAGCAGCTTTGGCAGCGCGAGATGCTACTGACCGAGGAGATGCTGGCGGACGGCGTCTGGGACGTCAAGCAGATGCTCGGGGGCATCCACCTGTTCGTCTCGGCCGCCCGCGACCTCGCCGGCCCCGAGGAACTGTCCGACAGCCAGCTCGCCGCCGGGCTCGCCGGGGGCTCGGCGGTCGCGATCCGCGGTCAGGAGCGGATCGAGGCCGACCTGTTCAGGATCGGCGACGACCAGCGCGCGCCGATCGGAGGTGATTCGCGATGAGCATCGACGAACCGCACGCCGACGTTCGGCGCACGGAGGAGGGAGTGACGGTCGAGTACCTCGCGGACGGACCCGAGACGATCCGGCAGGACGGCCAGCAGATCCCGCGGCTCAGGGTCACCCGCCAGATGCTGATGGACTCGGGCGACGACCCCGAGAGCTGGCTGATGTACGGCGGCGGCTACCGCCAGCAGCGGTTCACGACCGCCGACGTCATCACGCCGGAGAACGTCGGGAGCCTCGACCTGGAGTACACCATCGAGGTCGAGAACCAGGTCGAGCGCGGGAAGCTCGAGGGGACGCCGGTCGTCGTCCCGTCGGACCCGCCCATCATGTACCAGACCAACGGCCCCGACGTGGTCCGGGCGGTCAACGCCCGGTCGGGCGAGGTCATCTGGACCTACCGGTACGCGCCCGGCGAGGACGGCCCCGACAAGCGGGCGGCGCTGCTGTGCTGCGGGTCGAACAACCGCGGGGTCGCGGTCCGCGGCAACCGACTCTTCATGACGACGCTCGACGCCAACCTCGTCGCCATCAACCGGTACACCGGCGAGCAGGAGTGGCTGTACGACTCCGCGCCCACCGGCCAGGGCTACTCGGCGACGTGGGCGCCGGTCGTCTACGAGGGGAGCGTCCTCAACGGGAGCGCGGGCGGCGAGTACGGCGTCCAGGGCTTCATCGAGTCCGTCAACGCTCGGACGGGCGAGCGCGAGTGGCGCACCTCGATGCTGCCCGAGGAGCAGTGGGTCGGCGACGCCTGGCAGAACGGGGCGGCGACCAACTGGATGACCATCACGGTCGACCCCGACACCGACACCCTGTACGCCAGCGTCGGCAACCCCGGCCCGGACGTCAACGGCATCGTCCGGCCGGGCCCGAACCCGTACTCCGACGCGATCGTCGCGCTCGACACCCAGTCGGGCGACGTCCAGTGGTACTTCCAGGAGGTCCAGCACGACTGGTGGGACTGGGACGCGTCCCAGCCGCCGGTGCTGTTCGAGACCGAGGTCGACGGCGAGAACCGCAAGATGGTCAGCCACGCCGGGAAGACCGGGTGGAACTACCTGCTGGGCGCCCGGGACGGCAAGCTCTACGAGCGGAGCAGGGAGTTCTGCCAGCACCTCAACATGTGGCACCTCCCGCAGGACAACCTCGAGGACACGCCGTGGATCATGCCCTCGGCCGACGGCGGCGGTGAGTGGAACCCGGCGTCGTACAGCCGCGAGACCGGGAACGTCCACGTCAAGGCGATGAACTACCCGAGCAAGTTCCAGTGGGACGAGGTCGGCGAGTGGGAGTACCCCTCGACGTACCTCGGCGGGAGCTTCACCGTCTACCCGGCGATGGACGACCCCGGACCGGCGCCCGAGGAGTGGAGCGGCAACAGGGCCATCTTCTCGGCGGTGGACCCGGTGAGCGGCGAGGTCGCCTGGCAGCACGAGTGGCAGGAGTTCTCGATGGGCGGCTCGATGAGCACGACGACCGGGCTCACCTTCGTCGGCAACGGCGACGGGGAGTTCATGGCTCTGGACTCCGAGTCGGGCGAGCGGCTCTGGCAGTACCAGTTCGACGCGTCGGTCAACGCCTCGCCGATGAGCTGGTACGACCCCGAGGTCGGCAAGCAGTACGTCGCGGTCCAGGCCGGCGGCGGCGGCCTCCGGTCGGCCCGGGACGGCCGGACGGTCGGCGTGTTCTCGCTCGAGGAGTAGGACCCGCGACCCCATTTTTCGGACGCGAGCGACTCTGCTGACCGAACCGGAGCTAAGCGGCGCGCAGAACTGTTCTCCGAGACCGGCTCAGACGGCGTAATCGGCCCCGCTTGAGCGATCTGCGGCCGTTTCGGCCGCCTCGAAAGAGGGAGGCTTAAGTAGCTCGGACGGATAGCACACGCCATATGGCGAACGGCAAGTACGCAGCGCGGAAGCTCAGGAAGGACCGCCAGAACCATCGGTGGTCCGACTCCGACTACGCCCGACGCGAGCGCGGCCTCGGGGAGAAGTCCGACCCCCTCGAGGGCGCGCCCCAGGGACGCGGCATCGTTCTGGAGAAGGTGGGCATCGAGGCCAAGCAGCCCAACTCCGCGATCCGGAAGTGCGTCCGGGTCCAGCTCATCAAGAACGGCAAGCAGGTCACCGCCTTCTGCCCCGGCGACGGCGCCATCTCGTTCATCGACGAGCACGACGAGGTGACCATCGCGGGCATCGGCGGCGCGAAGGGCCGCGCGATGGGCGACCTCTCGGGCGTCAACTACAAGGTCGAGAAGGTCAACGGCGTGAGCCTCGAGGAACTCGTCCGCGGGAACGCGGAGAAACCGGTGCGATAACCATGGCGGCAGAAGACCAGCCCGAGCCCGACAAGCCCGCGGGCACCGACGAGGAGGGCACCGCCGCCGCGCAGCTGTTCGGCGAGTGGGACGTCACCAACGTCGAGTACGGCGACCCCTCGACCGAGCGCTACATCACCGTCACGCCGGTCGCCCACACGATGGGCCGCCACGCCTCCAAGCAGTTCCAGAAGAGCGAGGTCTCCATCGTCGAGCGGCTCATCAACCGCCTGATGCAGACCGAGGAGAACACCGGCAAGAAGCAGAAGGCGATGCAGATCACCCGCGACGCGTTCGAGACCATCAACGACCGGACCGACGAGAACCCGGTCCAGGTGCTCGTCACCGCGGTCGAGAACGCGGCCCCGCGCGAGGAGACCGTCCGCCTGAAGTACGGCGGCATCTCGGTCCCGAAGGCCGTCGACGTGGCGCCCCAGCGCCGGGTCGACCAGGCCCTGAAGTTCATCGCCGAGGGCGTCCAGAGCTCGTCGTTCAAGACGTCGACCGACGCCTCGGAGGCGCTGGCCGAGCAGCTCATCGGCGCGGCCGACTACGACGTCCAGACCTACGCCATCAACCAGAAGGAAGAGAAAGAGCGCGTCGCGGCCGCGGCCCGCTGAGACTCTCCTCCTCTCTTTCGTTCTCGCGAACCGGGTAGCGACTGCCCCGTTCCTCGCCGTCCTCGAGTTCCCTCCCGGCTCGTCGACTCTGCTCCTCGCCGCCGTCGATCTACTCCCCGCCGGAGGCGCCGACCAGCACGAACGTGCTCTCGGTGTCGCCGTTGTGGATCTGGCGGGTCGCGTCGGCCGGAATCCGAAGCGCCTCGCGCGCGGACAGTTCGACGTCCTCGCCCTCGACCGTGACGGTGGCCTCGCCCTCGAGCAGGACGTACACCTCCTCCTGGCCGTCCTCGGCGTGGTCGTGCTCCTTGCCGGTCCAGCCGGGGTCTGCGTCGAGGACGGAGACGCCCAGCTTCTCGCAGTCGAGGGGGTCGCGGAGGAACCGCAGCCCTTCGCCGATCGGTTCGACGTCGCGGGAGTCGACTTTCGTGTAGGACATCGTCGGCGCTACGACGGGCGGACTGTTCAGTGTGGTGATGACGGCACTCGACTCCGGGAGTTGGAAGGTTGGCGAGGTAGATACAGCAGCACGTGGAAGTGCGGTTTGTTGTCGTTCACGACCGACGGGGCGGTAGCCGGCGGGGTCAGCGGGCCCACCGGTCCTCGTCGAGGAGCCGGAAGTCGTCGTCGAGTTCCGCCCAGACGTCCGCGATGTCCTGTTCGGAGTCGGCCTGTTGGATACGGTGGCGAAGCGCGTCCGCCTCCGCTGGCGATAGCTCTGTCCGGATTTCGGCGCTGTCGACGAGTTCCCGGAGGAGGTCGGTCTGGTACCGCACCGCCTGGTCGGGCATACCGTCTGGGTACGCTCTCGGCACGGAAAGTCTCGGCCATGTTCACGTCGAACTGAGTTTGATGATCGAGTGAACGAGCTCGAATCGCGCTCGACGCGCCGAACGCTCCCCACCTTACAAGTGGCTGGCGTCGCCACGCCCCGGATGCCATGGACGAAGCGCTCGAAGTCGTCGACGTGCTGGCGGATTCGGGGCTCGAAGGCGTCGTGACGTGGCTCCTGCGACTGGTCGGACTGGTCGCCGTGCTCGCTGGCGTCGGCCTGTGGCTGTTCACCGAAATGGGCCTGCTCGTCGTCCCGGCGCTGCTGATCGTCGGCGGCCTCGCGCTGCTTGTCGTTCCGGGGCTGCTGTTCGCGCTGGCCGAACTGGCGTAGCGCCGACTAGTCGGCCGCCTTCTCGCCGCCGCCGACCGCGTACGCCCGTGTCGCGTCGACCAGCGCGCGGCGGTACTCGCTCTCGTCGGGGTCGGGGCCGAGCGACGAGAAGCGGTGTTTGAACTCCGCGAGGCTGACCTCGGCCGCGTCGTTGGCGGCCGCGTGCGCGAGGTCGTAGAGCCGGTGGTCCGGTCCGACGAGGTCGTGGCGCTCGACCAGCGCCAGGGCGAAGGCGGCGTTGACCGCGGTCATCTCCGGGTCGGCGGTGCCGGTGAGCCGAAGGCCGTCGCGCTTCCGGGACGGACCGTCGCGGCCGGGGGTCGGTCGGTCGGCGACCGCGGCCGCGAGCTCGGACTCGAGGAAGGAGACGAGCTTGTCGGTCGGGCCGACTCGGAGCGTGATGTCGTCGGCGTAGATGTCCTTCATGTGGTTGGCGATCTGGTAGCAGTGGGCCACCCGGCTGCGCTCGACCGACTTGCCCGACAGCGCGAGGAACAGCACCTCCTCGGTCGACTGGGTGTGCGAGGGGTGGTCCTGCTCGTGGCGGGCCATGTGGGCGAACTCGTGGAGCGCGAGCTCGCGGGCCATCGCGCTGGTCGCGGCCTGCCGGGAGATGTTCAGGACGTGGTCGTCCGGGTGGGCGGTCCAGGTCCGCTCGTCGGGGTTCTCCCGGACGCGGACGCGGACGGGGAAGTCGAGGTCGTGCTCGGTCTCGAAGAGGTCGCGGGCGCGGAGAAACGGCGCGGCCGGACCGGGACCGTGGACGTGAACCTCCATGCGTATCTGTCACAGGGGTTCGTCGGACAAGACTCTTGCGCCGGAAGGCGGCGATTGACCGCGTTCCGGCGGTACGTACGCCGCTTCAGACCCGGCAACATTCTCCGCTACTACAGGCCGAACGGAGTCGGCACGACGCCGCTCTCGGCGCGGCGCTCGGCTCGGTAACGATGGGGTCTGGGCGACCGCGAACTACCCCGACAATAGCCCACACGCTCACTCGCGGCGAAACACTACGCTTTTCAACTTCCTGCAGGTAGAAGACCCATAATGGGAAGACGAAAGAAGATCGTCGAACAGTGCGAGCGACTGATGGACGAGCCGGAGCAGATCCGGAACATCGCTATCGCTGCGCACGTCGACCACGGGAAGACCACGCTGACCGACAACCTCCTCGCCGGTGCGGGCATGATCGCCGACCAGGGTGAGGCGACCCAGCTGATGATGGACACCGAGGAGGACGAGCAGGAGCGGGGCATCACCATCGACGCCGCGAACGTCTCGATGACCCACGAGTACGAGGACACCGAGCACCTCATCAACCTCATCGACACGCCGGGCCACGTCGACTTCGGTGGGGACGTGACCCGCGCGATGCGCGCCGTCGACGGCGCGCTCGTGGTGGTCGACGCGGTCGAGGGCGCGATGCCCCAGACCGAGACCGTGCTCCGACAGGCGCTCCGCGAGGGCGTCAAGCCCGCGCTGTTCATCAACAAGGTCGACCGACTCATCTCCGAGCTCCAGGAGGGGCCCGAGGAGATGCAGCGCCGGCTGCTCAACGTCATCGACGACGTCAACGAGCTCATCCGGGGCATGACCGAGGACATGGACGACGTCGAGGACTGGACGGTCTCCGTCGAGGAGGGGACCGTCGGCTTCGGGTCGGCGCTCTACAAGTGGGGCGTCTCGATGCCCTCGATGCAGCGCACCGGGATGGACTTCGGGGACATCATGGACCTCGAACGCGCCGACAAGCGCCAGGAGCTCCACGAGCGCACGCCGCTGTCGGACGTCGTGCTCGACATGGTCTGTGAGCACTTCCCCGACCCCATCGACGCCCAGCCCCGTCGTATCCCGCGCATCTGGCGCGGCGACGCCGACTCCGAACTCGCCGACACGATGCGGCTGGTCGACCCCGAGGGCGAGGTCGTCCTGATGGTCACCGACATCGGCATCGACCCCCACGCCGGCGAGATCGCGGCGGGCCGCGTGTTCTCCGGCACGCTCGAGAAGGGCCAGGAGCTGTACGTCTCCGGGACTGCCGGCAAGAACCGGGTCCAGAGCGTCGGCATCTACATGGGCGGCGAGCGCGAGGAGGTCGAGCGCGTCCCCGCGGGTAACATCGCGGCGGTCACCGGCCTGAAGGACGCCATCGCCGGCTCAACGGTGTCCAGCGTCGAGATGACGCCGTTCGAGTCCATCGAGCACATCTCCGAGCCGGTCATCACGAAGTCCGTCGAGGCGAAGAACATGGACGACCTGCCGAAGCTCATCGAGACGCTCCGGCAGGTCTCGAAGGAGGACCCGACCATCCAGGTCGAGATCAACGAGGACACCGGCGAGCACCTCATCTCCGGGCAGGGCGAACTCCACCTCGAGGTCATCACCCAGCGCATCGAGCGCAACCAGGGCATCCCGGTCAACACCGGCGAACCCATCGTCGTCTTCCGCGAGATGATCCAGGAGCCGACCGACGTCATCGAGGGCATCTCGCCGAACCGCCACAACCGGTTCTACATCCAGGCCCAGCCGCTGACCGAGGAGATCGTCGAGAAGATCAAGCTCGGCGACGTCTCGATGGACATGCCCGAGCAGGAGCGCCGCGAGGCGCTCCAGGAGGCGGGCATGGACAAGGACTCGTCCCAGAACGTCGAGCACATCCACGGGACCAACATCCTCATCGACGACACGAAGGGTATCCAGCACCTCAACGAGACGATGGAGCTCGTCATCGAGGGCCTCGAGGAGGCACTCGACGACGGTCCGCTGGCCGGCGAACCCGTCCAGGGGACGCTGCTGCGGCTCAACGACGCCAGGCTCCACGAGGACACCATCCACCGCGGTCCCGCGCAGGTCATCCCCGCGGTCCGCAACGCGGTCCACAACGCTCTCGTCCAGGGCAAGATCAGGCTGCTCGAGCCGATGCAGGACGTCCGCATCGACGTGCCCAACGAGCACATGGGCGCGGCGTCCGGCGAGATCCAGGGTCGCCGCGGCCGGGTCGACGACATGTACCAGGAGGGCGACCTCATGGTCGTCGAGGGCATCGCGCCGGTCGACGAGATGATCGGCTTCTCCAGCGACATCCGGAGCGCAACCGAGGGCCGCGCGTCGTGGAACACCGAGAACGCCGGCTTCGAGGTCATGGCCGACAACCTCCAGCGCGAGACCATCATGGAGATCCGCGAGCGCAAGGGCATGAAGCAGGAGCTGCCCGAGCCCGTCGACTACTTCTGACCGGCCCGCGCCGCGGTCGATCCCGGCCGCCGCTCCCGATTCTCGTTTTCTCTCTCGCACTGCCGTCGCGTACCGCGAACGCCCGTCGATTCAGACCTTCCCTGTCACGTATTACCACCCGTTCGCATCCGGCGTAGGTGGTGTATAACCAAGTCGCGCGGCGCCGTTCGTTTCGACTCCCCAGTCATGGACCCCGTCGTCACACTGCTGTGGGTCGGCCTCGTCGTCTTCCTCTGGGTCGGCGTCGTCGCGGGCATCTGGGCGATGCTGTCCGCGGGCGCGGAGTACCCGTCCGAGGTCTCGAAGGCACCCACCAACGAGTAGGCCGCGCCGGGCCCGCCTGGCCCCGGCCAGCGACCGCCGCGGCTCGGAGCCTCCCGGCGACGCACCTCGATCGCCCACCTGTCCTCTCCTCCACCGCTCCCCATCTCTACGGTCTGACCCGCCCGCACTCGCTCTACTCGGTCCGTCGCTCGACTGGCGTTCCTGACTGCGTCCTCTCTCAGCGCGCGCCTCGCAGGACGACGGTGGCCTCGCACGACGGACAGGTCGTCCGCTCGTCCGCGTCGAACGTCTCGCCGCAGAACACGCAGACGTGGTCGTCCGAGTCGGTACGTCGTCGGTCGGTCGAGTGGTCGTACGTCGCCATGTTCCAGCCGTCGGCGTCCCGGGATTTGAGTATGTGCTAACTAGTGCCACGGTATTCGATGACTTGGGTGGGCCTGTCTCCGCCTACGATCTCCGTTCGGACGGTTTCGGTCGTTTCGATGGTGCCCCTTCCCCCCGAGAAACCGCTCGACTGGCTACGGTCGGCCGACCGTCACCGCAGTTCGGCCAGTTTTGCGACCGCCTGAAGCCTTATGCTCGCCCGCGCGTGATGGAAGGGCAAGATGAGTGACGACGCGAGCGCCACCGACCCGCGGGCGTACACCGTCCGGCTCGAACTGGTAGACGAACCCGGCGAACTCCTGGGCGCCCTCGAACCCATCGCGGCCAACGGGGGCAACCTGCTGTCGGTGTTCCACGAGCGCGGGTCGGTCACACCGCGGGGGCGCATCCCGGTCGAGGTGGACCTGGAGTGTCCGCCCGACCGGTTCGACGCGCTCGTCGCCGACCTCCGGGACGCGGGCGTCAACGTCATCCAGGCGGGCGCCGAGCGCTACGGCGAGGAGGTGTCGGTGCTGCTGGTCGGCGACGTCGTCGAGACCGACCTCTCCGAGACCCTCTCGTCCATCGAGTCCAACGCCGACGCCTCGGTCACCGACGTGTCGCTCTCGGCGCCGGGCGGGACCAGCGACGTCGCCAGCGCCCGGCTCCGGCTCGCGGCCGAGGCCGGCGCGACCGGCCAGGCCATCGCGGCGGTCTGCGAGGTCGCCGAGCGCAAGGACCTGCGCGTGGTCGAACCCCTGACGGAACTGGAGGGGTCGGCGTGAACACCGGAAGACGTTCCCGCTCGGTCGCTCGCTCGCGCTCGCTCACCTCGCGAGCGTGCGACTTCCGAGATCACGCTCGCCACCGGGGGTGGCTCGCGTGAAGCTGGCGGTTCTGGGCGCCGGCGCGGTCGGCCGGTCGGTCGCCGAACTCGCCGGCGAGTACGGCCACCGTGTCACCGCGCTCGCCGACTCGTCGGGTGCCGCGGTGGACGACGAGGGAATCGACGTGGCCGCGGCGCTCGCCGAGAAGGACGAGTCCGGGCGAGTCGGGCCGGCCGACCCCGACGCCGCGCTCGACGCCGAGTACGACGTCCTGGTCGAGGCGACGCCGACGACGCTGGGCGACGCCGAACCCGGGTTCGGCCACGTCCGCGCGGCGCTCGAACGCGACCGTCACGTCGTGCTGGCGAACAAGGGGCCGGTCGCCGAGCGGTACGCCGACCTCCGCGAACTCGAGCGCGACAGCGAGGGGTCGGTCCGGTTCGAGGCGACGGTCGGCGGGGCGATCCCGGTGCTCTCGACCATCGAGAGCTACGACCCCGACACCATCTCGGCCGCCCGCGGCGTCCTCAACGGCACCGCGAACTTCATCCTGACCCGGATGGCCGGCGAGGGCCTGGGCTACGAGCACGTCCTCGCGGAGGCCCAGGACCTCGGCGTCGCGGAGGCCGACCCCTCCTTCGACGTGAACGGGACCGACGCCGCGCTCAAGTGCGTCATCCTCGCGAACGTGCTGGGCGACGAGGAGTACACGCTCGACGACGCCGAGGTCGAGGGCATCGCGGAGCTGCCGGGCAACGCGCTCGAACTCGCGGCCGAGGACGGCCGGACCATCCGGCTCATCGGCGAGGCCGCGCCCGACGGCGTCCGGGTCGGCCCCCGGCTCGTCCCGGAGAACGGCGTCCTCGCGGTCTCGGGGACGCGGAACATCGTCCAGCTCGAGACCGAGCACGCCGGCCGGCTCAACCTGAGCGGCCGCGGGGCGGGCGGTCCGGAGACCGCGACCGCGGTCCTCGCGGACGTGAACCGTCTCGACGACTGATTGGTCGGTAAGTCGACTGGTCGGGTTCGGCCGAGTCGACCGGCGGCCGGCGCGGGCCCGCCGACGGGTCGCCGTCCGATTCCTCTCACCGAGGAGACAATCGTGCGATGGTCTAGCAATAACCGCAAGACGGCGACGGGGTGGCCAGCATACCGTATCGAAATGGTTTTAACTGCTTCTGCCAAAAGATACCGACAGAGCGCGTCTGCGCGTGAGATACAATGAGCGAAGACAAACCGCACCAGAATCTGGCCATCATCGGCCACGTTGACCACGGGAAGAGTACGCTGGTCGGGCGACTCCTCTACGAGACGGGGAGCGTACCCGAGCACGTCATCGAACAGCACAAGGAAGAGGCCGAGGAGAAGGGCAAGGGCGGCTTCGAGTTCGCCTACGTCATGGACAACCTCGCCGAGGAGCGCGAGCGCGGTGTCACCATCGACATCGCCCACCAGGAGTTCGACACCGACGAGTACTACTTCACCATCGTCGACTGTCCGGGCCACCGCGACTTCGTGAAGAACATGATCACGGGCGCCTCCCAGGCAGACAACGCGGTGCTCGTGGTCGCGGCCGACGACGGCGTCGCGCCCCAGACCCAGGAGCACGTCTTCCTGGCCCGCACGCTCGGCATCAACGAGCTCATCGTCGGCGTCAACAAGATGGACGTCGTCGACTACCAGGAGTCCACCTACAAGGAGGTCGTCTCCGAGGTCAAGGACCTGCTCAACCAGGTCCAGTTCGACACCGAGGACGCGAGCTTCATCCCGATCTCGGCGTTCGAGGGCGACAACATCGCCGAGCGCTCGGAGAACACCGACTGGTACGACGGCAAGATCCTCCTCGAGGCCCTCAACAGCCTCCAGGCGCCCGAGCCGCCGACGGACGCCGATCTCCGGCTCCCGATCCAGGACGTCTACACCATCTCGGGCATCGGTACGGTTCCGGTCGGCCGCGTCGAGACTGGCATGCTGAACACGGGCGACAACGTCAGCTTCCAGCCCAGCGACGTGGGCGGCGAGGTCAAGACCATCGAGATGCACCACGAGGAGGTCCCGCAGGCCGAGCCCGGTGACAACGTCGGGTTCAACGTCCGCGGTATCGGCAAGGACGACATCCGCCGCGGCGACGTCTGTGGCCCGGCCGACGACCCGCCGAGCGTCGCCGAGACGTTCCAGGCTCAGATCGTCGTGATGCAGCACCCGAGCGTCATCACCGACGGCTACACGCCGGTCTTCCACGCCCACACGGCGCAGGTCGCGTGTACCATCGAGTCCATCGACGCGAAGATCGACCCCTCGTCCGGCGAGGTCGCCGAGGAGAACCCCGACTTCATCCAGTCGGGCGACGCCGCGAAGGTGACCGTCCGACCGCAAAAGCCGCTCAGCATCGAGCCGGCTTCGGAGATTCCGGAACTCGGCAGCTTCGCCATCCGCGACATGGGCCAGACCATCGCGGCCGGTCAGGTCCTCAGCGTCAACGAGCCATAACGCATGCAGCAAGCACGCGTCCGACTGGCGGGAACCAGTCCCGAAGACCTCGACGACATCTGCGACGACGTCCGCGAGATCGCCAACAAGACCGGCGTCTCGCTGTCGGGGCCCATCCCGCTTCCGACCAAGACGCTGGAGATACCCACCCGCAAGTCCCCCGACGGCGAGGGGACGGCGACGTGGGAGCACTGGGAGATGCGCGTCCACAAGCGTCTCATCGACATCGACGCCGACGAACGCGCGCTCCGCCAGCTCATGCGGATCCAGGTCCCGAACGACGTCTCCATCGAGATCGTCCTCGAGGACTGAGCGAACTCGACGAGTTCGCGAGGGTCGAGGGACCTCGTCCCTCGGAACTGAGCCGGCCGTCACCGCTGACGGGTCCCCGGTCCCGGACCCGCCGCTCGACCGGCGAAATTTCTCCGTTTATTCGATTCGGATAGCTGCGCAGGCGCGACCCTCCCCGGTCTTTTTGACCGCGCCGGCCGTACCGCCGCACGTGCGACCTCCGACGCGAGTGGTCCGGCGCAGTGGTCCAGTACCGGCTACCGACCGGTCTCTCACCGGAGGGAGCGACCCGTGAGCCACCGGTACGACGAGGTCGAGGCACCGAAACGCGAGTCGACGAGCGGGCTCGCCGGCAGTCCGACCGTCCAGACGCTGGTCGCGTTCCTGGTCGTCTTCGCGGTCCAGTCGCTCGTGGGGCTGGTCTCCCGGGGCCTCTCGCTCGGGCTGTTCGCGCTCGCGCCGCCGATCTCGGTCCGGCCGTGGACCCTGCTCGTCAGCGTCTACGCCCACGCCGGCGTCGGCCACCTCGTCTCGAACGCGGTCGTCCTCTTGCTGGTCGGGTTCGCGGTCGAGCGCGCGACGACGACGTGGCGGTTCCACGTCTTCTTCGCCGGCGTCGGGATGGTCGCGGGCGTCGCGCAGGTGGTCGTGACCGGCGCGCTATCGCCGGGTCCGGTTCCTGCAGTGCTGGGCGCCAGCGGCGCGGTCTTCGGCCTGCTGGGCTACCTGCTCGCGGGCAACCGCCTGACCGACGCGGTGCTCGGCTGGCTCCCGGTCCGTGGCCGAACCCGCGTCGCGCTCCTGCTCGCCGTCGCCGCGGCCGCGACCCTGCTCACCGCCCGGCCGGGCGTGGCGCTGATCGCCCACTTCACGGGCTTCGCTCTCGGCCTGCTGGCCGGCCGGGTCCGGCTCCTCCGGCCGTGACCGATGTTCCCCGCCGTGAGTCTCACCGCCACGCCGCCCCCGAAACATAAGGTTCTAATAAGTGGGTGCGCTACGAATTACTGCGTTCGCGGGCTCGTAGATCAGCGGTAGATCGCTTCCTTCGCAAGGAAGAGGCCCTGGGTTCAAATCCCAGCGAGTCCATGCGGCTGACGCCGCAACCGCAATTACCACACGGCGTCGGCATCCACGCTTTTGTTTAAGTCATACACGGTGCAAATCAGGAACGAACCTGCAAGGCTTGCTGTTCCCAATTGCACCCGTGTTGGTAGCGGCACCGTCACCGTCTGTTGGTGGCTACAATTACTGTCGGAATCTCGTGACTTAGGTGTTCCGGCGATAGTAGCGCATGACCAACGCGGAGAACACCGGGAAGCCCGGGGGTTCCGGTTAGAACATCAATCGATTCGCTATTCCACACACAACCGTTACTTCGACAGAGAATTTTGATGAAATTCGCCTATACTAAGGTGACAAAATACAAACAAAAATTTTAACCGTTTCAATTGTGTCTACTCTTGTGACTAAGTTCTCCGGTGGGTCATCCCTCTGAGCGGTGCGTGCAGGCTCGGTTCTCGAACAGAAGTTTCAGCCGAGATGTCGTCCACTTGGAGAACTTCAAAATCAAACAATGAGTACCATAGCAAGCAATAGCGGCGGCTCTCGTTTGGAATCGACTCCCTTTGTTGAATGGTCGAAATACAATGAGAACCGCTGGCGATATGAGGGTGACCCAAAGCCAGCATCAGAATCGGACATCTATAATCCTGATGCACAGAATGCAACCACGATTCGGTACGACATTGACTGTAAGCATGACCCAGAACAACGAAGAAAGTACAAACGGCTCTCAGAATACAACAGTGGGTTGAGGAACGGGCGGAAATGGACCAATGATAGATACAACACTAATCTTCTGAATCGGCATTTGATTCAGGCAATCGCTTCACAGGTCGGACTGAACCCATGTTACAAGCGAGAAGCCGAGAGGCTATTCCTTGGGTTTAACCTCCGGAAATTCGGGACAGATGCGGGTACCGTGGCATTCTGTACGTGCATCGCTGTAGTTGAGAACTCAGAGGAAAACGAGAGGAAATGCCATCCCTGTGTGCCAGACGAAAAGATGGACCTTGAGTTCAAGCGAGTTGCACGTGCTGAAGGTTACCAGAAGGGGGAACTCATTAGCCTGTACAACAAGGTCACTCAAGCCAAGGACAAGTACCGGGGGTGACCCCCCCTATATAAACCCTCTACCATTCTACCCCAACGGAGGGGCGGCGGAGGAGGGCAACGGTCACTTTCCCACTGACGGTATACAAAGCGGTTACCGTCGAGAACGGCGGCCACCGTCCGAGCCGAAGGCGAGGGGTGGCCGGATACAAGTTCAGTGACCTTTGACCCCGACAGCCCGCTCCGGTCTCTTCGCTCCCTCCGCGTCGGGCTTCCCGATGTTCCCCGCTAAACGGTTTCCGTCAGTGGTCACCCTGTATTGGTGGACCGGAACCGATAGTATGGAAGACGTTCAGAATGCACGGTTTTCCAGATTTCCACTCAACAGACAGTGACATAGAATCTTTTCATATATCGATTGGGGAAATATGCGTCAGTTTATTAATAACTGACGTTGTTCACACAACTGGATGTCATCGAACAACAAAACCCATCCGTTGTACGTGGCAATGATAAGCCTGTTTTTCACAGGCCTTTGGACCGATTTCGGATTTAACCCCGTTATCCGAGTGTCCGAACTTACCATCCGTACCGCCGCAGAAGCAACCGCTTACAGCCAGAATAATGCTTTCGGTGGTCAGTTTCCCGGTCCGGGTGAACTCATTGGTGTACTTCATACTGCCGCCCTATTGATAACGATTGGAGCAGTTCTCGCCTGTCTTCTTCATGGTCAACTTCTGGGACTGGCCGGAGGAGGAGTTACCTATCTTGCAGGAATCGCCATTCTTGATGCCCCTCAACTGGGTACCTTCCTGCTAATTGCAGGTTTCTTCCTCGGGACAGTAGGGTTGCTACTGAACGACTCAAATGGAGGGAGAGGTCGTGGCGGTCGTCCCGTTGCCGGTCGAGGAATGAGATAAGAGTATGTGGAACCCCGCCTGCTGAAGAAGACAGGTTACCGCTTCAATTCACCATGGGTTGATACCATTCTCTCTTATTGTACTGTCTCACCGTATCGCTTCAACACATCTGAGCTTAGCACGTCTTATTGTACTGTCTCACCGTATCGCTTCAACACATCTGAGCTTAGCACGTCTTATTGTACTGTCTCACCGTATCTCTTATTGTACTGTCTCACCGTATCGCTTCAACACATCTGAGCTTAGCACGTCTTATTGTACTGTCTCACCGTATCGCTTCAACACATCTGAGCTTAGCACGTCTTATTGTACTGTCTCACCGTATCGCTTCAACACATCTGAGCTTAGCACGTCTTATTGTACTGTCTCACCGTATCGCTTCAACACCGGTTCTACAGCACCACTTATCACACGACACTTCTCTTTTCTGCTATTGAACTGTAGCGGCGATACGGTATAATATGGAGTCGCTCTACCCCTCTGTATTGTACCTATATCCGAAATGGTTTAATATGCGCTTCTCATACGGTATGTATACATGGACGTTGACCGGTTCCAATCTGGCGGAATGCCCGGAGAGCTCGTAAACTCGGGGGGTGATATTGCCTTCAAACCTGACCCCCTTCCTCCTGAGCTTGAGATGGATGAGGAATTATTGGACGTGTTCGCAGAAGCGACTAACAACGTAGGTCAATTAAGCGGTGTTGGGAGACGTGTTGAGAACCCCAGTATGCTAATCAGCCCGTTTATCTACAAGGAGGCAGTCGTTTCGTCCGAAATTGAGGGTACACGAGTAACTCTTTCAGATGTTTATGAATACGAAGCAGGTCGAGAAAACAGTTCCTCTGGAGCCAGCCGTAATGAACTGAGGGAAGTTCACAATTACGTCAAGGCTGTCTTTCAAGGTATTGATGAGATGGAGGGCGGTATTAATCTTGACCTCATCCAAACCTTGCATAACACCTTAATGAGTGGCGTCAGAGGAGGAGACAAACAGCCGGGAGAGTTTCGAGATACACAGGTGTATCTCGGGAACCGAGGGGGGGACGCAAGATTCGTCCCGCCGCCACCTTCTGTAGTGCCATATGCAATGCAGAATTTAGAGACGTACATTCAAACTGGAGGGAAATATCAGCCTCTGATAGATATTGGTTTAGTACATTATCAGCTTGAGACTATTCATCCTTTTCGAGATGGAAATGGGAGAATGGGACGACTCTTAATCATGCTAATGATGTGTAATGACGAACTCTTGCCAGAACCATATCTGTATCCTAGTTCCTATTTCAATCGTAATCGTGAGGAATACACAGACAGACTACTCGCCGTAAGTCGAGATGACGCTTGGCAAGAGTGGTTGGTTTTCTTTTTGAAGGGTATCTCTCAGCAGGCAGAGGAGGCATTTAGTAGAGCTTCAGAACTACTCGATTTACGAGACGAATACCGAGACAGGTATCAGGACGAAGCGAACTCTGTCTCGCGTCTCTCAGTGGAGATATTCACGAAACCCTATCTGAAAGTTAACGAGGCAAAGGAAATGCTAGATATGACGTACAGAACGGCGAACAACGCGGTAAGCCGGTTGGAGGACGACGGAGTATTGGAGGAAATCACGGGACAAAATAGAAACCGAGTCTTCCGTGCGAAGGAGGTGTTCGAGATAATTCAGAAACCTGCAGACGAACTACACTATCGATAAAGGAAGACAGTTAGCAATTCACGGAACGACTTCACACCAAATTGGGTTGGCTCATTGACGATGTCGGAATACTGACCTACAAATCGTCAAGGTATTTCCGCCGGGTTTCCATCTGCTCGTCCTTCGACTGCTTGTTATAGTGCTTGTCAAGTACCTCCCTGCTTACGTCCATACGGTCGCTAATTACGTCCTTCGGCGTTTCCTCATTGAGCGAGTAGGTGATTGCTCCTTTCCGAAGCGGATGCGGTGAGAGCGACGTCGGGCACTTACAGGCGAGGTTGTAGGAGTTGGCTTCGCAAGTGTCCGGCTCTCGGTCGTGCGGGCACTCCTTCCCGATGTGACACGGACGGGTGGCCGTGTAGATTACCCGCTGAACGGTGGTGCGAGAGACGCGTGTATTCCTCGTTGCGAACAGTGGGCGGCGTCCGTGTTCGTCAAGCACGTCGGCGCGGTTCTCGCTGATGAAGTCTTTGATGACCGTCACCAGTTCGTCCTTGATGAACACGTTGCGTTCACCCTTCTCCTTGTTCTTCAGCGCGGTACCCGTTGTTGGGCGATGCCGGATACATAGTTTGTTTTCCTCCGGGTGGAAGTCCTTGAGGTCAAGTGCGAGAAGCGAACTGCTCCGCATCCCTGTATGCCACAGTGTGAAGAACACAGTGTGCCGTAGCGAAGCGTACTCGAACCGTTCGAGGTAATCGAGGATATCCTCGGCGTCGCTCGCTCGGATGAACGAATCGTTCACCTCCTCAGCGTCGGTCGTCTCGGGGATGACCACCTTCTCGCTGGCCCCCTCGGCAACGGCATCCACCTGCTCACAGAAGCGGATGAACTTCTTGATGGTCCAAAGATTGTGCTTCAGGGTGATTTGCTTCACCTGCTCGCTCCGCCACGTTCGGAAGTCGGCTAACGCCCGTCCGGTCGCGTCGTTCATGTTGGTAACGTCGCGCTCGTCACACCACTGCTTGAACACCTTGAGGTCGGACTTGATGTTCTGGAGTGACTTCTTTGTCACTTCGTCTTCGCGGCTGGTTAGATACATCTCAACGGCCTTCTCCGGTCGGAGTGGTTCGAGGTTCGTCATGGTTGGCTGTCGTAGGTGACCACCAACCAGACGGGACGGTTACCGCGTGTGGCTCCGGGCAATGGTATCGCCCGTCCTTCCGCTTGCGGTGCGGTGAGGCCCGTCGGGTTCAAATCCCAGCGAGTCCACTTCCGTCCTCGTTTCACTCGACCGGTCAGCGGACTCGCTGACCGTCGCGAACGACCGCGTTCGCTCGGTCCCAGCGAGTCTCCTACATTCTGTGCGAGCTACCGGCGAACACACGTAGTACTCGCCGCTTCAGGCGAGGCAAACTCGTTACGACGAGTGTATCGGACCCTCGGAAGTCGGACGCCCGCAGGGCGACCCGAACTGTAGCGACTACTCCTTCGGAATCGCCCGCGTAGCGGTCGCCTTGAAGGTGACGACGACCTCGTCGCCCGGCTCGAGGCCGAGCCGTTCGACGCTGTCCTGGGTCACCCGGGCGTGCAGCGGGACGTCGGCGCCCGCGTCGACGGCGACGAGAGCGACGGTCTCGCCGCGGTCGACGTCGAGCACGTCGCCGGCGAAGCGGTTCCGGGCGCTGGTGGCGTCGGGTTCCGGCGCGTCGTCGGGCGCGTTGAGCGTGACCGCGTCGGCGCGGAGCCACACCTCCACTGCGGCGCCGGGGGTGACTCCCTCGGGGACGAGCACCTGGAGCGCCCCGGCGGACGTCTCGACCGCGGCGAACTCGCCGTCGCGCTCGCGGACCGTCCCGGGGAGGGCGGTGCGCGCGACGTCGACGACGCCCGACAGCTCCGCCTGGAGGCCGTCGAACCGGACGAGCAGCTCCTCGGCGGTCTCGGTGAGCCGACTGCCTCCGCCGCCCGAGCCGCCGCGCTCGCGCTCGACCAGCGGCCCGAACCGGTCCTCGAGTTCGACCAGGCGTCGCTGGGCGTGGGAGTACGACCGCCCGAGCCGGTCCGTCGCCTGGTTGAGCGACCCCGTCTCGTCGATGGTCCGGAGCAGCGTCGCGTCGCGCGAGTCGAAGGCGAGGTCGCCCGCGCCGATCTGGACCTCGAAGCCGGCCTTCCTCTCCATACGGCCGGGTACGACGACCGTCGGGAAAACCATTCCGAGGTGCTGGTCGACGGGCCGCTGCCGTCGCTCGGCGTGCCGACTCGTCGGGCGCTGCGCAGTCCTCCTCGACTCGCCTGCTCGCCCTCAGTCGCGGTCGACCGGCGGTTCGATCTCGACCGCGCCGTCCCAGTAGGCGGTCACCAGGCAGCCGTTGTACGAGAAGGTGAGACGGCCTCCGCCGGGCCGCACGTGCGCGTTCGGCGTCGGCGCGTAGAGCCTGTTGAGCGCGTCGGGGTCGATGACCTCGTACAGCGGCGAGAGGTCGGTGGGGTCGGTCTCCAGCACCGACGCCACGGCGCTGACGATGGTCTCGCTCAGCTCGTCGTCGCTCGCCCAGTCGTGTTCGACGCGGTGCGTCGCTGCGCCGTCGGTCGCGCCCGTTTCATTTTCAAATGTGCTCCCCATAATTAATACCGTACTCGGGGCATTCTTCGCTCCAGGTAGTTCAATGTATCGGCCGAACCCCAGGAACTGACGACGTCGGGACGGGTCGTAGCGGTATCACGTCGCGACACCCGACCTCTCGGGGCGCCGGACCTACCAGTTCCGGTCAGCAGAAAGCCTATAGACCGCCCGCAACAGCCACCGAGTGGAGACAGTCGCCACCGCCGATCAGCCTACCTTCGCGCTACCTTCGCGCTGTCCGCCCGGGCTGGCACCCCGAACCACTACCCAACTGGACCCCGCAGCTTCGTTCCTCCGGCACCGCTCCCGCTCCCGCTCCGCCGAGCCGTCACTCCGCGCCGGGTCGGGACCGCGTCGCCCGGGCGGCGACCGTTCCTCTCCGACTCCTTCCCCCGTCGGTTCACGCCCGACCCTCCTCCCGCTCTGTCGCCGTCAGACGCCCGTCGTACGCCGAAACACAGGGTTTACCACAGATGAACGTAAGGGTCAGCACAATGAGTCTCAGGTGTTCGCTGCTGGGTCACAGCTACGGGGACGCGGAGATCGAGCGAGAGCGCGAAGAGCAGGGGAGCGAGGTCGTGGTCACCGTCCGGGAGTTCGAGGAGTGCGAGCGGTGCGGCGACCGGCGGGTCGTCACCGAGAACAAGGAGGTCACCGCCATCGAGACGCCCGCACCGAGCGGGGAGTCCGCCGAAGGGGACGCGGCCGCGGGGGCGTCGAACGTCGATGGCGCGAACGGGAGTTCGAGCGCCGGCCCGGACGCGAGCACCGGCCCGGACGCGACCCCCGATCCCGACTCGCCGTCCGGCCCCGACGCGGGCGTCGGCCGGACCGGGGGCGGCCACGACGCCGAGATCATCACCGACTCGCCGAGCTCCGGGGACCCGTCGGCGCCGGACTCGGACGGATCGCCTTCGTCGGACGCCGGCGCGGCGGCGGACGCTTCCGGCGGCGACGGCGCCGACGCTACCGCCGACCCGGAGGGCGCCGACGCGGACGTCGACGCCGGACCGTCGGCGGCCGAGGACGACGGCGTGATCCTCGACGACGACGGCGGTGCGGACTCGGGCGACGACGCACGGACGGCCGGCGAGTGGCCCGAGGCCGACACCACCCACCCGGCCGAGACCGACGAGAGCGGGGCGACCGAGTGGCCCGACGTCGGCCGCGAGGACGAGGGGTACGACGCCGAACCCGACGACGGCGAGCGCACGGACGTGGAGTTCGGCGGCGGCCTCACCCCGGAGTCGGCCGGCCCGGCCGACGGGGAAGACGAGGAGGTCGAGTTCGTCAACGCCGAGGGCGACACGTTGCAGGCTCGCGACGCCGGCGGAAGCGGGCCCGAGCTCTCGTCGGGCATCTCGGCCGGCGCGGAGGCGCCGAGCCTGTCGGGGCCGGCCGACGACCCCGACCTCGACGCCGAGTTCGTCTGTCCCGAGTGCGACTACCGCGCGAGCGTCTCGGGGTCGTCGCTCCGGGCCGGCGACATCTGCCCGGAGTGCGCCCGGGGCTACCTCGCCCAGGAGTGACGAATTCACCGACGAGTAACGGGTCGGTTTCAGGCGACGGAAGCGTCGGATTCAAGAAGGAGAACGACGCGAAAAGGGTTTACACCACCCTGTCCAATGGGCGATTACCATGAAAGAGTACAAGATGCGACGCGGCGAACACCTGGACGACCGCGTCCCCGACATGAAGGCGAAGATCGAGGAGTTCTTCGGCGAGGTCACCGGGACCGAGGAGCACAACGGCCACGAGCTCTACGTGGTCGAGGACCCCGACAACCCGGTCTTCGACAAGATACTGGCCGGCGCGGCCGAGTACAGCGGCAAGAAGGACAAGCTCGCGGTCCACTTCGAGGAGCGCGACGCCGAGGACGTCATCGCCGAGGGCAACGCCGACGCGGCGGCCGACGCCGTCGACAAGAAGAACACCTTCCTGCTGGAGGCCACCGGCCGGGACGCCAAGGCCCGCCGCGACTCCATGAAGCGGCAGGTCGAGGACGACGCCGAGAAGCCCGACGGCGTCTCGTAGTCCCGTTCGCGAAACCGCCTTCTCTCTATTCGACGGCGTTCCGACGGAGCGACGGGTATCCGCGCTCGAAAACAGAACTCAGAAGTGGTCGCTATCGGGCGACCCCTCGCCCCGGCCGCCGCGGCCGCCCTCGTTGCGGTCGATGCCCATCACGCTCTCGGGCTGGTCGATGTCCCAGTCGCCGGTGCCGTCGTCGGCGACACGGACCGTCACGTCGTCGACCTCCTCGAAGTCCTTCGCGAGGTCGAGCTTGATGTTCTGGGCGGTCCGCGGGCTGATGGCGCAGCCCGAGCAGGCGCCCCCGAGCTCGACGACGACCTCGCCGCTGTCGGGGTCGGCCTTCTGGACGGCGCTCTCGCCGCCGTGCATGCTGATGATGGGCATCTGGCCGGTGAGCCAGCGCTCGACCCGGGTCTGCAGGGAGTCGTCGTCCTCGGTCATTGAGAGTGGGTAGGAGCTACGGGGATTAGGACTTTGGGTTTATCCGCGGAATCGCCGCCACGCGCCCGCGCCGAGCAGCCCCGCGAGCGCCGCTCCGACGCCGAAGCCGGGGACGCTGCCCCCGGCCGCGCCGGACCCGGGTTCCGATTCGGACCCGTCGGTCGCGGTTCCGTCGGTCGTGGTGTCGTCCGCGAACGCCGCCTGCCCGCTCGTGGTCCGATTGGCGGTCTCGGCGGCCTCGGTCGTCAGCGACGGGGGATCTCGCTGCTGGTCCTCCTCTATCGGGAAGGTGTAGAGCCCGCCCATCCCGTTCTCGTCCCGGCCCATGCTGCTGGCGACGTAGAACCCCTTGGTCGCGCGCTTGGCGGTCCAGAACGACGCCTCCTCGGGCCGGCGCCACCACGCCAGCTGCCGGGGGTTCGCCGGGTCCGAGATGTCGTGGATCTTCACGCCGCCCTGGTACCACGAGGTGAACAGCCGGTCGCCGACGATGTCGAAGTTGTGGGCGGTCGTCCACGTGCCGTAGAACGAACCGGGCGAGCGCGGCGCGTCGATGGTCGAGAGCCGGGTCGGGTTCGTCGCGTCCGAGACGTCCCACAGCTCGACGCCGCCCGGCCCGCCCTCGCCGTCGACCTGCCACGCCTCCTCGTTGACGCCGAGCAGATTGCCGTCGTCGCTGGTCATCGCGTAGTGGTCGTTGCCCGGCAGTCGGAGGACCTGCCGCGCCTGCTCGGGGAGTTCCCGGAGCTCCGCCGGCGACCGTCCGCCGATCTTCGCGACGAACGACGGGTCCGACGGGTCGCTCACGTCCGCGATGTAGGTCCCGGCGTCCCAGTGGGCGAGGTACGCCCGGTCGTTCCGGACCCACACGTCGTGGACGGTCCAGAGGCTGGCGGGAACCTCGCTCCACGCCGCGTTCCGATCGGTGATCGACCACCGGCCCACCTCCTCGGGCGTCCCGCCGCTCACGTCGACCATCACGAGCGCGTTGGTGTCCTCCATGTTGGCCGTGAGGTAGACGACGCCGTCTCGGATGAAGCAGTTGTGGATGGGGAACCGGGTCTCGTGGAAGGCGACCCGCTCGGGGTCGGCGGGGTCGCTCACGTCGTAGAGGACGAACCCTTGAAGCACGTCCCCGCGGAGCGGGTCGGCCGGCCCGGCCGCAATCAGGCGGTCGCCCTCGACCTTCACGTCCTGGACCAGCCGGAGCGGCCCCGTCTCCCGACCGGACAACAGATTCTGGGCTCGGAAGACGACTCGCGGGTCGCTGGGGACCTGGACGTCGACCGTCGCGAACCCGTCGGCGGTGGCGACGTACGCGAAGTCGCCGCTCGGGTCGGGGACCGCCTCGCGGGCGTTGGTGACGGAGACGCTGCCCAGCGGCCGGTACGGACCGGGGTGGGCCGTGGTCGTCTCGACCGCGCCGGCCGGCCCGACCGTCGCGAGTGCCATCGCGCCGCCGAGCCCTCGCAGAAACGAACGCCTGTCCATGCCGGAATTCACGGGACGGAGCCGCATAAATGGGCGGGCGCCGGGAAGCGGGGGTTTCGTAACGCTTCGGGCTCAGACCGCCAGGCTCGTCCGGTCGCCCGTGCCGCCGGTCAGGGCGCTGGCGATGGCCCCCTTCAGCACCACGTCGTCGCCGAGGTTGGTCAGCTGGACGTCGGGGACGTTGTTGAACACGAGGTCGTCGAGCCGCTCCCGGATGGGGTCGACCACGAGCGCCTCGTTCTTCAGCGCCACCGCGCCGCCGACGTAGATCACCAGCGGGGCGTACGCCTGGGCGATGTTGGTCACGCCCAGCGCGTTCCAGTGGGCGACCTGCTCGACCACGTGGTCGGCGAACTCGTCGTCGCCCGCCCGCTCGAACACGTCCGCCGCGGAGAAGTCCGGGTCGTCGAGCGGCAGGTCGGTGTCGAGTCGGCCGGCGTCCTCGGCGAGGAGTCCGGCGTACTCGGGGATGTTCTCGCCCGAGCAGTACGCCTCCCAGTGGCCCTCCCGGCCGCACCCGCAGGTGCGCCGGCCCCGCGGGTCGACGACCATGTGGCCGACCTCGCCCGCGTTGCCGTCCCAGCCCGCGAGCACCTGGCCGTCGACGCAGACGCCCGCGCCGATGCCCGAGGAGATGGTGAGGTACACCATGTCGTCGGGGTTGCGGTCGCTGTAGAACCGCTCGCCGATGACGCCCGCGACGGTGTCGTTGTGGAGGTACACCGCGTCGCTGTCGATGAGCTGGCCGACCGGCCCCGTCAGCGGGATGCGGTCGATGGTGTCCGGGAGGTTCGCCGGGTTCTCGACCGCGCCCTCCGCGAGGTCCAGCGGGCCGATCGAGCCGATGCCCGCGGCCGCGATCTGGGTCGGGTCGACGTCGGCGGCCGCGCACGCCTCGCGGAGACACTCCAGGACGGCCTCCGTGATCGCGATGCCGGTCGGGCCGTTGGGCGTGTCCGCGCGGTGGACGCTCACCACGTCACCCTCGTCGTCGGCGACTGCCGCCCTGACGTTCGTCGCACCGAGGTCGACGCCCGCGTAGTACGCCATTCACCCCGGTTTGACGGCCCGGTCGCACTTAACTACAAGCATTTACTCGACGGCGAGTATGGCACTCCGTGGCGCGGTTCGGGCCGCTCGCCTGCGACACCGTTATAGGAGGGTATGAGTTAACAATTAACATGCGAACCGGAACCGACGACGCGGCGGACGACGACCTCTCGGACGCGGAGGTCGAGGCGCTCCACGAGGTCGAACTCGGGGTCGAGTGGCTCCACCGGGCGCACGGCCACCTCGTCGAGTTCCACCACGCGACCGGCCACGCGATGGACCACCTCGCCGCGGCCGAGGACGACCTGCGCGCGGCCGGGTACGACGACCTCGCCGACCGCCTGCGCGACGATTTGCTCCCCCGCGGCGTGGTCGGCGACACGTGGTCGTACGGCGTACTGGAGGCGTTCCAGGACGGGCCGCTCGCCGACGCCGGGTCGTTCGGCGCCGACGCCCGGGAGTCGGTCGCCGGCGGCCGTCGCCACGTCGCCGAGCGCCGGCAGGAGCGCGAGTGGAAGGGCCGGGCCGAGGAGTAGGGCGCGGCTACCGCCGAGTCCCCGGTCGAACGGTCGCCATGCAGACGCGCGACCACTCCCCGCTACGAAGTCGTCCCAGCTACGGAGTCGTTCGAGGCGTCACTCACCCCGCACGAACGTCACCGGGCAGGGCGCGTTGAGCATCACCTCCTGGGCCGTGCTGCCGAAGACGGCCTTGCCCGCCGGCGAGCGCTTCCGGCCGCCGACCACGACGCGGTCGGCCTCGACCTCCTTCGCCAGGTCCACGATGGTCTCGCCGTGCTCGCCGACCCGGCCCCGGACCGCGTACTCGACGCCGGCGTCGTCGAAGGCGTCGGTGAGCCGCCGGACGGTGGCGTGACGCTCGGCCACCTCGTCGGGGTCGATCTCGCCCGCGGGGTCGTAGTCGAGGTTGCTCACCACGCCGTCGAACTCCTCGTCGGTGAACACGTGGGCCAGCACGACCCGCGCGTCCGTCGGTTCCGCGACCTCGACGACTGTCCGCGCCAGTTCCTCCGTGCGGTCGGCGTCGCCCGGCCCGACCGCGAGCAGGATGGTCTCCAGTGCCATACCCGAACGACTACCTTCCTGATATTAAGGGTGCGTGGCCGCGACGAGTCTCGCGCGCTCGCGTCCGTGGCTCCGGCGCGCGGCCGTTCGCGCTCGCGCCGCCGCCCGAACGTGTCGTATCGCTGACTCACTCCTTATCGCGGAACCGCGAGGCTCCGCCCAAGCCTCAACGCAGAAATACGACGACCCCGAATCCCCCGACATGATCCGACCCGACTTGGACGGCCGCGTCGCGCTCGTGACCGGGAGCGCGACGGGCGTCGGCAGGGAACTGCTGCTCGAGCTGGCCGACAGCGGGGCGTCGACCGCGGTCCACTACCGCTCCAGCGCCGACGACGCCGCGGACGTGGCGGACGCGGCCCGCGACCGCGGCGCGCCGGCCGCGACGACGGTGCAGGGCGACGTGACCGACCCCGACGACGTGGACGCGATGTTCGACGCGGTCGAGGACGATCTCGGCGCAGTGGACGTGCTGGTCAACAACGTCGGCCCGTTCGCGCCCCGCCACTGGGAGGAGATCTCCTTCGAGCAGTGGAACACCGTCCTCCAGGCCAACGTCAACGGCACCTACCTCTGCTGCAGGCGCGCCCTGCCGGCGATGCGCGAGGAGTCGTGGGGCCGCATCGTCAACGTCGGCTACGCGAGCTCCGGGAAGGGCCTCGTCAGCCCGAAGAACGCGCCGTACTTCATCGCCAAGCAAGGCGTCCTGATGTTCACCCGGATGCTCGCCAACGACACCCAGCACGACGGCATCACCGTCAACGCGGTCTCGCCGTACGTCGTCGAGAACTCCGACGAGTTCCCCGAGGAACTGCCCCGGGACCGGCCCGCGGACTTCGCGGACGTGACCCAGGCGATGCTGTTCTTCCTGGACGAGGACAGCGACTACATCAGCGGCGAGAACGTCGAGGTCGACGGCGGGTGGCTGCCCGAGACGGTGTGACGTCGCCGGCCAGGGTTCGCGGATTGACGCGGCCTCAGACGATAGCAACGCGCACGTAGTACCACGTCCCGTCGTACCGCACTGCCCGCGGACGGTCGTCGTCGTGGAACGAGAACGGGTTCGACTCGTCCGGCGCGACCTCCACCGACCCGCCCGAGAGGGCCTTCTCGAACACCTGCTGCCGGGACTCCGAGAGGTCCTCGAAGACGACCGTCTGGCGGTCCGGCCACTGGGCGTGGCGACTCCGGTTCTCGTAGCGGTCGACCGAGACGAACTGGGTGCCCGTCGGGGGCGCGTCCTCTGCCGACGCGCCATCGTCGCCGGGTAGTCCGCCGGCGCAGCCCGCGAGGACGAGGAGGCCGGCGAGCGCCAGGGGACCGAGTCGGGCGTCCATGCCGGCCAACTTCCCGGCCGGCGAGCAAGTGCTTTGTGCCGATTCCGGGACGTGACTCGATGGCTACCGGTCGCACGCCCCGCCGCGCATCACGGGTCCCCGGCGTCCCATCGCTTCCGCTCGGGCGACCAGCCCTCCCGGCCCTCGCTCACCCGGTGGGCCTCGTCGAGGAGCGCCTCCTGATTGCGCACCACGTCGGTCGTCGTGAGGATGCCGACCAGTTCCATCGACTCGACCACGGGGAGCTTCTTCACGTCGCGGTCGCGCATCGTCTCGACCGCCTTCCGGAGGGTCGTCCCGGGCGCGATAGTCGCCAGCGACCCGGTGGCCGCCTTCGCCACCGGAATCTCGGCGAACGGACGCTCCGCTAGGTAGCCGGCCTTCAGCGCGTCGGTCTCGGTCAGGATGCCGGCGGGCGTCCCGTCGCGCGTGACGACGACGCTGCCGACGCCCTCCCGGAGCATCCGCTCGACCGCCTCCCGGAGCGAGGCGCCGGCGTCGACGGTCACCACCTCGTCGGACATGGCCTCTCGAACGAGCATACCGGGAGGTGTCGCGGGGGGTACGTGGTTGTTTGGGTCGTCGTTACGACCCCGACAGCAGCTTCCTGAGGTGCTCCTTCGAGAAGAAGGAGGTGGGCTTGTCCATGTGGACGCCGATTTCGCCCGAGAACGCAGACAGCCCGGCGTGCTGGACCGACTCCGGTAGCGAGTAGGCCCGGCGTATCCAGTGGCCGAGCTTGATCTCGGTGCTCAGGTCGTCGCGCCACGCGTCCTCGTAGTCCCGCAGCGTCGCCGGGCGCTCGGGGTCGATCTCGCGGGCGGCGTGGTCGGCGGCGGTCATGCCGTAGAGGATGCCGCCGCCGGTGAACGGCTTGGTCTGTGCCGCCGCGTCGCCGACGAGGAACCCGCGTCTGCCGGTCACGGTCTCGGCCGGCCCGACCGGAATCATGCCGGCGCAGAAGTCGACGGTTTCGACGTCGTAATCCGCGGTGAACTCCCCGAACAGGTCGTTTGCCGAGGGCTCGGAGCCCGGCGGCGCGGCCAGCCCGTACTCGACGCCGGCCTCGCCGCGGGGGATGCGCCAGGCGAAGAAGCTCGGGGCGGTGAGGTGGACGTCGACGTAGTCGCCCGGGTCGTCCTCCTCCGAGAAGGCGAGCACGCCCTGGAGCTTCTCGCCGGGGTCGGGCAGGCCGAGCTCGCTCCGGACCCGCGACACCGGACCGTCGCAGCCCGCGACCATCCGGGCCTCGAACGTCTCGGTGCCGTCGGGCCCGTTCGCGGTCACCTCGACGCGGTCGGGCTTCTCCTCGACCGACGAGACGCTGTGGTCCTCCCGGAGGTCCGCGCCGGCCTCTCGGGCGGCCTCGGCGAGCCGGCGGTCGAGCCCCACGCGGTCGATGACGTTCGAGACGGCCTCGCGCTTGTAGAACGGGTAGTCGTCGCTTCCGGGGCCGCCGACGTGGAAACGCGCGCCGTACACCTCGTTCTGGAGGAGTTCCTCGCGGGCGCCGTCGGGCGCGTACTCCCAGATGTCGGTGCTGACGTGGCCCGAGCACGCCAGCGGCTCGCCGACCGTGCCCCGCTCGAGCGTCAGCACGTCGTACCCCCGTTCGGCCGCCCGTCGGGAGAATCGCGACCCGGCCGGACCTGCCCCCACGACTACGAAGTCGTACATCGCTCGAGCGTACTACTCGTTCGCCCAAGTAATCACCGTTCTGGCCTCCCGCGGCCGCGGTCACTGCTCGACGGACCGCGGACTACTGTTCGACGTTCGGCGGCGCCTCCTGTTGGGCGAGCTGTCGCCGACGAAAGTAGTGGGTCGCCGCCGAGAGCGCGAACGCCGCCACGATGAGAATCCCCCAGACCTCGTCCGGAATCGCGTCGAACGGCGGGACGCCGAACAGGTCGCCGACGACCAGGACCGCGCTCACGACCGCGAGCGCGAGGTAGTAGCGGATCCACGGGAACTCGTCCTGGGGCCGGAGGTACCCCTCCAGCTGGGCCGCGTTGTCGGACAGCTCCACGACCCCCCGGTTCTGGTTGTAGTCCACGATGCCGGCGTCGGCCAGCTTCGGGAGGTGGGTCTGGTACAGCGAGGTGTAGACGGACTTGCGCTCGTTCGCCGACAGCCCCTCGATGGTCGTGTCGTTCTCCCAGGCCGCGACCTGTTCGGCGAGTTCGCTCAGCTCGACCGGCCGGTCCTGCTGCTTCAAGTAATGCAGCGTGTATCGCCGTCGCCGGTTCTTCAACACGTCGAAGATGAGATCTTCGGACAGTGTCTCCCGTTCCGGTGAATTGTCAGCCGAACTCATACTACCGAAGTCGCTCAATCGCTTGTTGCGCCGGTGCCACCGCCACCCATCCCATCACGGTAGCCCAGTTTCACTCGGGCCACACTTTGTTATCCAGTACTTAGCTCGCATCCACTATCAATTCGATTACCTTTGTTGGCAGTAATAGCGCAATTCCCGGAGTTAATGTGACGATACGTAGCTCTCGACCCGAGAACGGGAACGGAACGTTAATCGTCGGTCGCCGGCGCGGCCCGCCGGTCGGTCCGCGGGCCGTCCAGTTCCACGTCGGGGAGCAGGTCCCGGAGGTAGCGTCCGGTGTGCGACTCCTCGTCGCGCGCCACCGCCTCGGGGGTGCCTGCCGCGACGACCTCTCCGCCGTTCTCGCCGCCCTCGGGGCCGAGGTCGACGACGTGGTCGGCGTTCTTCACCAGGTCGAGCTCGTGCTCGATGACCACGACCGAGTTGCCCTGGTCGGTGAGCCGCTGGAGCACCTCGATGAGCTTGCGCTCGTCGGCCTTGTGGAGCCCGGTGGTGGGCTCGTCGAGCAGGTAGAGCGTGTCGCCGGTGTCCTTCTTGCCCAGCTCCTCGGCGAGTTTGACCCGCTGGGCCTCCCCGCCCGAGAGGGTGGTCGAGGGCTGGCCGAGGTTCATGTAGTCGAGGCCGACGTCCTTCAGCAGGCCGAGCCGCCGGGCGATGCGCTGGTCGTGCTCGAAGAATTCGTAGGCCTCCTCGACCGACATCTCGAGCACGTCCGCGATGGTCTTGTCCTTGTAAGTCACGTCGAGGGTCTCGTCGTTGTACCGGGCGCCGTCGCACTCCTCGCAGGGGACGTACACGTCCGAGAGGAAGTTCATCTCGATCTTGACCGTGCCCTGGCCGCCGCACTCCTCGCACCGGCCGCCCTTGACGTTGAACGAGAACCGGCCCTTCTCGTAGCCGCGCTGCTTGGCCAGCTTCGTCTCGGCGAACAGCTCCCGGATGTAGTCGAACACGCCGGTGTAGGTCGCGGGGTTCGACCGCGGGGTCCGGCCGATGGGCGACTGGTCGATGAGCCGGACCTTCTCGACGTTGTCGATGCCCTCGATGGCGTCGTGGTCGCCGGGGTCGACGCTGGTGTTGTTGTTCATCTCTCGGGCCAGTCCCTTGTAGAGGATGTCGTGCATCAGGGTCGACTTCCCCGAGCCCGAGACGCCCGTGATGGCCGTGAACTGCCCGACCGGGATGTCGACGTCGAGGTCCTTGAGGTTGTGCTGGCGCGCCCCCTCGACCGTGATGCTCGCGTCGGAGTTGCGGCGGTCGTCGGGCACGGGTATCTCCTTGCGCCCCGCGAGGTAGTCGCCGGTGATCGACTCCTCGCACGCCTCGATCTCCTCGGTGGTGCCCTGGGCGACGACCTCGCCGCCGCGCTTGCCCGGGCCGGGCCCCATGTCGATGACGTTGTCGGCCTGCCGCATCGTCTCCTCGTCGTGTTCGACGACGAGCAGGGTGTTGCCCAGGTCGCGGAGCTCCTTGAGCGTGTTGAGCAGCCGGTCGTTGTCGCGCTGGTGGAGCCCGATGGAGGGCTCGTCGAGCACGTAGAGCACGCCGACGAGCCCGGAGCCGATCTGGGTCGCCAGCCGGATGCGCTGGCTCTCGCCGCCAGAGAGCGTCGAGGCCTCCCGGTCCAGCGTCAGGTACTCCAGCCCGACCTCCTCCATGAAGCCCAGGCGGGCCCGGATCTCCTTCAAGATCTCCTCGGCGATCTTGGTCTCGCGCTCGTCGAGCTTCGCCTCCAGCCCCTCGAAGTGCTCCAGGGCGTCGCCGATGGACAGCTCGTTGACCGCGGTGATCGAGGTGCCGTCGACGTACACCGACCGGCTCTGCTCGTTGAGCCGGGTCCCCTCGCACTCGGGGCACTCGGTGACCGCCATGTACTCCTCGATGTGGTCGCGGGTGCTGTCGGAGTCGGTCTCGACGTACCGGCGCTCGAGGTTGGGGACGACCCCCTCGAAGCGCTCGTCCTTCTCGCGGGTACCGTTCTTCGTGGTCCACTCGAAGTGGACCGTCTCGTCGGTCCCCCAGACGAAGGCGTCCTGCACGTCCTCGGGTAAGTCCTCGAACGGGGTGTCGAGGCTCACGCCGAAGTGCTCGGCCACGTTGTCGAGCTGGCGCCGGTAGTAGGTCCGGTTGTAGCTCCAGGGCTCGAACACGTGCTTGAGCGGCTTCTCGGGGTCCTGGACCACGAGGTCCTCGTCGACCTCCTTGGTCTCGCCGATGCCTTCACACTCCGGGCACGCGCCGTGCGGGCTGTTGAACGAGAAGCTCCGGGTCTCGATCTCCCGGAAGTCGATGCCGCAGTGGGTGCAGGCGAGGTCCTCGGAGAACTCGACGACGAGGCGGTCGTCCGCGTCTTCGCTCTCGCCGTCGTCGGCGAGGTCGCCCGTGGAGCGGGCGGTGGCGCCGCCGAGGTCCGCGGCGGCCCCCTCCGGCGGGTCGGGCAGGATGACCTTCAGCACCCCGTCGGCCTCCTCCAGGGCCGTCTCGACGCTGTCGGTGATTCGGCTTCGGGCCTCGGGGGAGACTTTCACCCGGTCGACGATCACGTCGACGTCGTGGTCGTAGTTCTTGTCGAGGTCGGGCCGATTCGTGGTGAGGTCAAACTCCTCGCCGTCGACCTCGACCCGGCCGTACCCCTCCGAGACCAGGTCGTCGAACAGGTCCTCGAACGCGCCCTTCTGGTCGCGGACCACGGGCGCCGCGACCTTCGCCCGGGTGCCCTCGGGGAGTTCGAGCACGCGCCGGACCATGTTCTGGGCGCTCTGCTCGCCCACCTCGCGACCGCACTCGGGGCAGTGGGGGGTGCCGATGCGGGCGTACAGCAGCCGGAAGTAGTCGTGGAGCTCCGTGACGGTCCCGACCGTCGACCGGGGGTTGTTGGCGGCGTTCTTCTGGTCGATGGAGATGGCCGGCGAGAGCCCCTCCACGTTCTCGACCTGGGGCTTGTCCATCTGGCCCAGGAAGTTGCGGGCGTACGCCGACAGGCTCTCGATGTACCGGCGCTGGCCCTCGGCGTACACCGTCTCGAACGCCAGCGACGACTTCCCCGACCCCGACAGCCCCGTCACCACGTTGAACTGCTCGCGCGGGATGGAGATGTCGAGGTCCTTGAGGTTGTGTTCCTCCGCCCCCTTGACGTCGATGTACTCCTTGCTCATCGTTTCCGTGTGCGAAGAGAATGCTCGTCAGCGTACTGTGCCGTCTCGTTCATCAAGAGGAGACAGGGATTCAGGCCACTTAACGCAACTGAATGGCCGGCCGGGGCGGCAGCGGGCGTCGGCCTGCGACCCCGACTCCGGCGGTGTTCTCGCGGTCGAATCCCTCAGTCGTCCTCGCTCTCGTCGAGGCGGACGGTGCGCTTCCGCACGGCGTCGCACGACGGACACGCGTGCGTGTAGACGACCTCCGCGCCGCTGGTCCGAGCCTCCCACTCGCCCGCCTCGTCCTCGTGGCCGCACTCGGGGCAGACGAGGTCCTCGTGGTCCATGTGGGAGGTCATCGTGTCGAAGGGGGTCGACCCCACGTCGTCCAGGTCGGACATACGACGACCGATGCGCCCCGATCTGATAAAAGCTCCGACAAACGCTTTCGATACAGAAGTAAAAAAGCATCTCGTTTTCGGAAACTGAATACCGTGGGTTCGGAGCACGGTCATCCCCGCCAAATCCGAGACCGACCGCAAAGGCCGGGCTTTTATCGCCGCCACGTGTAGACGCGCGCATGAGCTACCGCGTCGACGAGATCGACAAGCGCATCCTCTACCATCTGGCCGCCGACGCCCGGAACACGACGGCGCCGACCATCGCCGAGGAGGTCGACGTGACGCCGGCCACCATCCGCCACCGCATCCGCCAGCTCGAGGACGAGGGCATCATCGAGGGGTACCACGCCGACGTCGACTACGAGCGGACCGACGGCCGCATCGTCAACCAGTTCACGTGCACCGTCCCGGTCGGGGACCGCCAGCGGCTGGCCCAGGAGGCGCTCGGGGTCTCGGGCGTCGTCAACGTCCGGAAGCTGATGGCCGGCCGGGAGAACCTGGTGGTCACGGGGGTCGGAACCGACACCGACGACATCAGCCGCATCGCCCGGGAGCTCTCGAATCTGGGCCTCGAACTCGAACGAGAGGACATCGTCCAGGACGAAATCTTCCACCCGTACCACCCCTTCAGCCCGGACGACGACCCCGGCCGGCAGTCGCTCGCCGACGTCCAGAGCCTGACCGGCGGCGCGGAGGTCATCGAGTTCACCGTCCCCGCCGACGCCGAGATAACCGGCCTGACCCTGGAGGACGCCAACGAGTCGGGCATCATCGACGACGAGTCGCTCGTCGTCAGCATCGAGCGCGGCGACGCGGTGCTCTCCCCGAAGGGCGACACCGTCGTCGAGGCCGGCGACGTGGTCACGCTGTTCGCCCCCGAGTCGGTCCCCGACGAGACGGTCGCGGCGTTCGAGGCCCGGTCGACCGAGTGACCGGCGTCGGGGTCGCTCACGGTCGAGTGGACGTCCTCGGCGCCGCTGCCGGCCGACAAGCCGCCTTTACGCCGCAGACCGTCACGTGATTTTTTCATCGGGGTCGGCGTAGCGGTCGGGCATGGACGCCGAGAAGTCGTTCGCGCTCGCCCTGCTCGTCGTCGCCGTCTACGTCTCGCTGCTGGTCGTCCGGCCCTTCTTCACCTACGTCGCGCTCGCGGTCCTGCTGGCCTACGCGCTGTTCCCCCTCCAGCGGCGCCTCGCGCCCAGGATCGGCCCGCGCAAGTCGGCGGTCGTCCTCATGGTCGGAGCGACCGTCCTGTTCGTCCTGCCGTTCGTCCTGATGCTTCGAGTCGTCGTCCAGCAGGCGCTCACGGTGGTCGAGCAGGTCCAGTCGGGCGAGATAGACGTGGGGTTCCTGGAGGAGTTCGTCGCGAGCGACCTCGGGCGGGACCTGGCGAGCGCGGTTCGGTCGGGTGCCGGCCGGGTGCTCTCGGAGTCGGTCAACGTGGTCGGCGGGGCCTCGACCGCCGCGGTCGGGCTCACCATCCTCGGCTTCGCGCTCTACTACCTGCTGGTCGGCGGCGACGACGTCGTGAGCTGGTTCCGCGACGTGACGCCGCTCCCGGCCGACGTGCAGGACGTACTCCTCGCGGACCTCGACCGGCTCACCTACGCGGTGCTCATCACGCAGGGGGTCATCGCGGTCGTCCAGGCGGTGTTGACCGGCGCCGCCCTCCTGGTCCTGGGATTCTCGAACGTGCTGTTCTGGACGGTGTTCGCGGTCGTGCTCGGCCTGCTCCCGTTCGTCGGCTCGATGTTCATCTGGATTCCGGCGGCGGTCTACCTGCTTGCCGTCGGCAGCCCGTTCCGAGGCGTCGGCCTGCTGGTCTACGGCTTCGGCGTGGTCAACCTGACCGACAACTACCTCCGGCCGGTGCTGGGCGGCCGGAGCGCCGACCTCAACCCCGCCATCCTCGTCGTCGGCATCTTCGGCGGCCTGGCGGTGTTCGGCTTCACGGGCATCTTCGTCGGCCCCATCGTCCTCGGGTTCACGAAGACCATCGTCGGCGTCGTCGCCCGGGAGTACGCCTGACCCGCCGGTCACTCCGGGGCGGCGACCCGTCCGCCGTGGCGTTCGTCTCGCGGGATGCCAGGAGGTATTTAACCGCCGGCGCGGAAATCGGTGCCATGGTCTCCGACATCGCCGGTCTCGACCTGACTGACAGCGAGTACACGGTGGTCCAGTCGCCCATCCGCAACAAGTACAAGGCCTACGACGCCGCCGGCGACCTCGTCCTCCGGGGCAAGCAGAAGCTGTTCAAGCTCAAGGAGGAGTTCCCGTTCGTCGACGCGGACGGGAACCCGGCGTTCACCGTGAAGGCCGGCGGCGTCTTCGACTTCGCGGGCGACTACGCGCTGGTCGACGACCGGACCGGCGAGACCGTGGTCGTGCTCGACCGCGAGTTCACCTTCGTGGTGGACAAGTGGACCCTGCGAGACCCGGACACCGGGGACCCCGTCGCCGAGATCACCTCCAAGAGCAGACTGGTCTCGCTGCTGCGCCACCTCAGCGAGATCTTCGGGCTCATCCCCCACGAGTACGAGATCACCGCCCCGGACGGCCGCCACGTCGGAACCATCGATGGCCGGTTCTCGCTCAAGGACACGTACGACGTGACCATCGACGACGACGGCGGCATCCCCAAGGAAGCAGTGGTCGCGGCCGCGATGGTGGTCGACGCCATCGAGGGGAACTGAGTCGAACGCAGTGAGACGAAGGTCGGAGGACGCGGTTTGTCCACCGGAACCGAGCCGAGTCCTCCGTCCCGAGAAACCGCGGCAATTCTGGAGACTCTCCCGTCCCTTTGCGGTGAATTAAGTGGAGGGCATCGTAACGACGCGGTATGCGTAGTTACACCATCACCGAGGTCTGGGACATCCCGATTCGGATCAACACGTCGCTGCTGATTTTTCTCCCGATTCTCGCCTGGCTGATCGGTAGCGGCCAGCAGATCGAACTCTACGCCGGACTCATCGAAGGGCTAACCGGCGTCGGTTTCGACCTCGAGCGCCTCCGGGCCGGCTTCACGCCGTGGCTCATCGGCGTCGCCGCGGCGCTCGGCCTGTTCGCGAGCGTGACGCTGCACGAGCTGGGACACTCCTGGGCCGCGCTCAGGTACGGCATCGAGATCGATTCGATCACGCTCTGGATTCTGGGCGGCATCGCGTCGCTGAAGACCCTTCCGAAGGAGTGGGACCGCGAGTTCTGGATCGCCATCGCCGGACCGGCGTCGAGCGTCCTCGTCGCGGCGGTCTGCTGGACGGGAACCCTACTCCTTCCGGGTTCGCTTCAGGTGTCCCGGTTCGTCGTCGGCTGGCTCGCCATCACGAACCTCACGCTGGCCGCGTTCAATCTGCTCCCGGCGTTCCCGATGGACGGCGGCCGGGTCCTCCGCGCGCTGCTCGCTCGCTCGCGGCCGTACGGCACCGCCACCCGGATCGCCGCCCGCGTCGGCGTCCTGTTCGCGTTCCTGTTCGCCATCGTCGGGGTGCTCAACTTCCAGATCATCATGCTGCTGCTCGCGCTGTTCATCTACGGGGCCGCGACCACCGAGTCCCGGACCGTGCTCCTCGACGAACTGCTCGAAGGGTTCACCGTCGGGGACGTCATGACGCGGGATCCGGCGACGGTTCCGGGGACGACCACCATCGACGAGTTCGGCGACCTGATGCTCCGCGACCGCCAGACAGCCCACCTGGTCACGGACGACGACGGCGCCGTCGTGGGCGTCGTGACGCTCGCCGACCTGCGGACTGTCGGACGCGAGGAGTGGGATACGGCGCGAATCGGGGACATCGTCCAGGAGGTCCCGCGCGTCGAATCGACCGCCGACGCCTTCGACACGCTGGCGATGCTAACCCAGTCCGGCTCCTCGACCGCGCTGGTCGAGTCGAACGGCGATACCGTCGGGGTCCTCTCGGAGTCCGACTACGCCCACGCCCTGACGATCCGGCGCGGGTACTGACGAGTCCGTAAACGGGGCCGACGGTCAGTACTTCGGAATCCGGGCCGACCGGTCGCTCCCCTCCACGAACGGCAGGTCGGCGAGCTCCGCGGGAACCTCCTCGCCGCCGACTCGGACCGACAGGTCGGCGTCCGGGTCCTCGCCGACGTCGAAGTCCACCGCGGCGAAGGCGATGGGCGCCTCCACGCTCGGGCTCTCCGCGGCGCGAGTCACCTCGCCGACCGCCTCGTCGCCCCGGAACACGGCGGCGCCCGCGTCGGGCACCGCCTCGGGCCGGAGCCCGACGAGTCGCTGGCTCGGCTGGCCGCGGTTCTCCACGCGGGAGACCACCTCCTGGCCCACGAAACACCCCTTGTCGAAGTCCACCGCGTTCCGGAGGCCGACGACGTTCGGGATCCGCCCCGCCAGCTCGGTCTCGAACAGCGGCGTCCCCGCCTCGAGGGTCAGCGACTCCCAGGTCCGGCGGCCGAACGGCGCGGCGTTCAGCCCCTGCGTGAGCAGCGTGTCGAAGACGAGCTCGGCGTTCGCCCGCTCCTCGCCGGTCTCGTTGACCGTCGTGCCGGTGGCGCAGACCACCTCGTACCCCTCCTCGCCGGTCGGCGCGTCGGTCCGGACCACCGTGACGCCGACCTCCGCCATCCGACCGCGGACGAACGAGAGGTGGCCCTCCGGCGAGGACGCGCCGTTGAGCACGCTGGCGATCTTCTCGGTCGCCTTCGGGCCGTGGACGCCGAACACCGCGAAGTCGTCGCTCGCGACGTCGATCTCGACGTCCTGGATGAACACCTTCTCGCGCCACTCCTCGGCCAGCGGCGCGGCCTCGCCCGGCGGGACGAACAGCAGGAGCTGCTCGCCCGCGTTGTAGACGTACATGTCGAGCTCCACGCCGCCCTGGGGGTCGAGCAGCAGCGCGTACACTCCCTCTCCGTCCTCGCCGGGGACGTCGTTCGAGACCACGTTGTCGACGTACTCGACCCGGTCGTCGCCCCGGACGACCACCACCCCGTACGGCATCTCGGTCACGCCGACCACCCGCCGGACCGCCCCGTGGGCGCGCCCCGGCCGGCCGTAGTCGGCGGGGACGCGCCGGTCGCCTACCTCCGTCCACTCCGCCCCGAGGTCGGTCTGCTGGCCCTCGATGACAGTCATTACTACGGACTTGGGCCCGGGCCGGGATTAAACGGTCGGAATCGGCGAGGCGGGCGGCGGCGCTCGGGGTTCCGAGCGGTCGTCCGGCGGTTTCGGCGGTTTCGACGCCCCCCGGCGCGCGGGCGGCGGCCGCCGAGGTCCGCGACTTACAGCGGCAGACGGTCGATGACCTTGTCCACGAACGACTGCTCGTCGACCTCCTCGTCCGGGTCCGGAATCACCCGGTCGTCGGGGCGGATCAGCGTCCGTCGGTCGCGCTTCTCGGCGGCGATGAGGTCGTCCTCCTTGAGGTTGGCCAGGGCGGTCTCCAGCTCGTCGATGTCGCTGTCGACGTGGGAGCGAATCTCGAAGACGGTCATGCCCTCGTCGTTCCGGTCGACGAGGGCGTCGAGCACCGCGACTTCGACCGCGTCCCGGTCGCGGTACTCCCGCTTTGCCTTCATAGGTGGCAGTAACACCGGCGGGCTTTTACCTTTATCTGAAAATGGAATCGGGCCGAAAGCCGAGGGTATAAAGCCGCGAAACGCCACACGCTACTGTATGGAAGTCAAGTCCCGCCACCACCTCCGGAGCGACGAGGTGGGCGACATCGAGGACCGGCTCGCCGACCGGCTCGGGGTCGAACTCGACGCCGACGCCTACGAGCTCGTGGAACTGGAGGACTCGGCGTTCGACCTCGTGCTGGTCGACGGCGACCCCGCGGTGCTCTACTACGAGGACGAGCCGTTCCTCACGGTCCGCGGCGCGAACCAGTACCCGCCCCAGAACCGCGTCGTCACCGTCGACGCCGGCGCGGTGTCGTTCGTCAGCGACGGCGCGGACGTGATGCGGCCCGGCATCGTCGAGGCCGACGCCGACATCGGGGCGGGCGACCTGGTGGCCATCGCCGAGGAGTCCCACGGCAAAGTGCTGGCGGTCGGCCGGGCGAAGACCGACGGCGACGACATGGTCGGCTCCGAGGGGAAGGTCGTCGAGTCGGTCCACCACGTCGGCGACGACCTCTACGAGTTCAATATTTAACAACGACCTTTTCCAGCGGGCGCGCCGGAAAACAAACCGCGTCTTCCGAGCCTTGGCTCGCTTTGCTCCTGATGCTACCCGCTCCGCCACACCCACCAGCCGAGCGCGGCGATACCGGCGCCCAGCAGCACGCCCGGGCCGACCGGAACCACCGCCTCGTCCGGGACGACGCCTCCGACCGCCAGCGACAGCGAGGCGAACAGGCCGGCCGGAAGCGCGAACGCCAGCAGCGCCGCCCCCGCGCGGGGCGGGACCTCGTCCCAGAGCAGCCCCGCACCGAACCCGACCGCGCCGACGAGCGCGAGGAAGTACGACCACACCGAGATGGTCCACCCGATGAGGAACCCCCCGCCGACGTAGGCCGTCGACCCCGCGAGCGTACCGAGCAGCCCCGCGAAGAACGCGACGAACCCCGCGGTCGTCCCGGCGCCCCACGACGCCTGGGTCCGGGCGTAGTGGCCCGCGACCCCGACCGCCGCCAGCGCGAGCGCGAGGGGCAGGACGGCGTCGAGGGCGCCGTAGCCGAGCACCGACGCCCCGCGGTCGGCCGCGAACGTCAGCACCGCTCGCGCCGCCCACGCGAGTCCGCCCGCGACGCCAGCGACCCCGGTCGCGCGGAGGCGCCGCCCCGGCTCGCCCGGCGACATGGCGCTACTCGCCGGTCGCGCCGGCGGTCTCGTCCTCGCCGCTGTCCGAACTCCCCGTCCCGTCCCCGTCGTCGGCCGCGTCCAGTTCGTCGTCCTCGTAGGCCTCCTCGTAGCGCTCGACCGCCGCCTCGAACCCCTCCCGGGCGAGTTCGTAGGTCTCGCGCAGGTCCGCGACCGGGGTCTCGGTCGCGTCGACCCGGAGGTCGTCGTAGTACGGCTCCATCTCCCGGTCCTCGGTCCGCTCCACGAGGAGCGCCGCGCTCTGGACCCTGAGGTCCTCGCGCTTGTCGCCGCCTTCGGCGTGGCCGGCTTCGAGGGCGTCGATGAGTCGCTCGGCGAGCGGCGCGTCGGCTTCGTCGTCCGGGCCGGGCGCGCGCTCCTCGTAGGCGTCGGCGGTCGCCTCGACCACGGACTCGCCGGTCAGCAGGTTGCCGGCGACGGTGAAGTTCCCGCGCTCGACGTGGCCGTACCAGCCCTTGCACTCCGCGCCCGAGAAGGCGAAGGTGCCGTCGGCGTCGACCCCGTGGAGCTGGCGCTGGGTCGCCCCGTCGTCGGCGTTGAGCAGCGCCTCCAGGGCGTCATCGACCGCCAGTCCGTCGTCGAGGTACTCGACGCCCTTCCGGCCGAGGTCGACGTTGACCAGGCTCTGCGTGGCCACCGCGCCGTTCTCGCTGGCGAACGGGCAGAGCGTGCCGACCGCCGGCAGCCGGGTCGTGACCGCGACGCCGAACCGGGTCTGCTCGTCGCCGTCTCGCGGCTCCGCCGCTCGACTGTCCGAGGCGGCCGCCTCGCTTCCTTCGTCGACGTACTCCTCGCGGACGCAGATGCTGAATGTCACGACTCGAACGACGACCCCGCGGGCCAAAAAACTCGGTCTGCCGGCAGGTCGCCGGCGGTAATCCGTGGCCCCGGCGGCCGTCGCGAGCCCCCTCGGGCGACCCGCAGGTCCGCCGCGGTCGGGAACCTTGCACGGCCGTCTGACGTAAGAACTATACCGTCTCGACCGGCCCATGTGCCTATGGGCTTCATGAGCAAGATCCTCGGGGACCGGGACGCACACACGGCCGAGGACTACGTGGAACTCAACCTCGACGACTTCGACACGGCGTCGGGCGACGCCGCGATGCAGGTCCACATCGCCGAGATTCAGGGCCAGCAGGACGTCATCGCCATCAAGGACGCCATCTACGACGGCGACCTCGTGGTCGCGGACATCACCCGGCTCCGGACCGAGGACACCACGGTCGAGCGCATCACCAACGAACTCCAGCAGGTCGCCCGCGAGGTCGACGGCGACATCGTCCAGAAGGGCGACGACCAGATCCTGGTCACCCCGACCGGCGTGAAGGTCAGCCGCGAGAAGCTCTCGCGCTGACCCCGACTTCTCCTCTATCTCAGCGCGCGCTCGACGCTGCTCGCCACGCTCCTCGCTCGCTCGGCGAGGTCGGGCGCGACGTCTCCGGTTTCCACGGCGTCGTCGAGTTCGTCGTCGTCGACGCGCTCGACCCCGCCGTCCGGGAACTTCACCACGTCGACGTGGAGGTCGACGTACCGGGCGGCGCCGGGGAACAGCTCGACCGGCGTGCAGACGTTGACGTAGGTCCCCTTGCTCGCGCCGTCCTCGCTCCGGTAGACCGTGGGGTACCACCACCGGCCCTCCCGGAACTTCGTGACTGCGACGTCGCCGCGCTCGCGGTCGGTCCCGAGCGCGTCGTAGGTGCCCCGCCCCGACATCTCGCGGCGGACCGTCACCTTCCCCGATTCGGGGTCGCACTCGGTGACCTCCCCGCGGCCGAGCGAGAAGCACCGGCCGTCGGGCTTGCCGTGGGCGATCTCGACGCGGTCGCCCTCGCTCGGCCCGAACTGCCGGAGCGCCGCCCCGGTGGGGAAGTCGTCGTCCGCAGTACCGAGCCCTTCAGTTTCCGCCCACAGGTCCTCGACGAAGTCCACCGCCGCGCTGGCCGACTCCCGGGCGGCCTTCACGCGGTGGTGGCCCGGCATCGTCGTCGTGACGGTCCGGCGGTCGGCGTCCAGTCCGAACCGCGACTCCCGGCCGAACCAGCACCACGTCGTCGCCTCGGGCGCGACCAGTCGACGGGGCAGGTCGCCCCGGTCGGCGTCCGCGGGGGAGCCGGGCGCCTCCGCGAGCGCGTCGTCGACCGCCTCGGCACGGTCGCCCGCCCGGCCGAGCGCGTCGTCCATCGCGTCCATGCTCGCGTCCTCGGCGGCGTACTCCCAGCGGACGCCCCAGCCGTCGGGCACCTCGGTCGGGAGCATCTCGGTCGTCCGGGCGAGCTCTGTCCGGGTCGCCTCGTCGCCCGCCGCGACCACCCGGTCGACGCCGGTCGAGAGGCTGGCGACCCCGCCGAACACCTGCACCTCGGTGCCGAGGACCGGCCGGTGGTCGGCCCACGGCGGAGCGGGGTCGTGGACCTGGACCCGGACGCGGTCGCCCTCGTCGACGCGGCGGTCGACCCTCCCGAACGAGAGGTACCCCTCGCGGACGCCGAGGTCGACGACCGCGCCGCCGCCGAGGGTGTCGGTCACCGCCGCGTCGAAGACCGCGCCGCGCGGGGCCGGGTCCGGCCACCGGAATGCGTCGACGCCGACCGCGGCGAGGTCGTCGGCGACGGCCTCCACGGCGTCGGGGGTCCCCGAGACGCCGTCGGACTCGCTTCGCTCGCCCGACGAGCCTCCGGTCGCACCGCTCCCGGAGACGCCGACGCCCTGCCGGTCGTCGGTGGTCTCGACCGTGACGTCGTACTCGACGGCGTCGAAGTCGGCGTCGAACCGCCGCCGGATGGGCGGCGAGGCCTGGACGACGTCGAAGTCTTCGCGGAGGCGCTCGGTCAGTGCGGTCGTGTAGATGCCGCGAACGCGAACACGGGCGCGGCTCATAGCTCCTCGTGGTCGGCGGCGAACCGAACCCGGTCGTGGATTGTCGGGCCGAGCGTCAGTTCGACCACCTCGTCGCTCAGCACCCGGCCGCCCTCGACGTAGACGCCCCACGAGTCGAACCGGAGCCAGCCCCGGACGTCCTCGCTGTGGGTGAACAGGTCGGCGTACTCGACGGCGTGCTCGGGGTACTCGTCGGCGCTGTGGGTCAGGTCCATGTCGGAGTACACCGTCTCGCGGTCCTCGAAGAACGATTCCAGTTCGTCGGCCGCGCGCTCCGCGTCGGCGGCCGCGGCGTCCGCGGCCTCCCGGAGCGTCTCCTCGGGGACGCCCGCCTCGCGGAGCGCCCGGCGGATGCGGGGGTCGAGGCTCATACCGGACGGTCGGGCGGCGTTCCCTTCGGTGTAGCGGTTCGGGCGAGAAGAGACGTGGTCGTCGATTGGTACCGGGGGTCGTCGGATGACGGGGTCGTCGGATGACGGGGTCGTCGGGCGACGGGCGTCCGTCGGTCAGTTCCAGGTCGTGCGGCGTTCGGTCGCTCAGTCGTCGGCCGGCACGGTACCGGTCCAGTTGGCGTCAGTGGCGGCGCTGGTCGGCCCCAGGTCGGGCGTCCCGCGCTCCTCGTCCGCGGTCTCCTCGGCTCGCTCGTCCTCCGCGTTCTCGTCCCCGCTCGGCGGGGCTGTGTACATGAGTCCTCGGCTCTCGCTGCGGTACGTCGTCATACCGAAAGCTGAGTCCCGTTCTCCATGATAAGCGTTCCCCTGTCCATCCTAATGGTGTATTATCACAACTAAGGGCTCTTAGGTCCGTCGGGAGCCAGATAATTGGTACTGGGATTCCTACCCCCGGTCGATGGCACGTGACCGCGACCCGATAGAAGAAGGCGCGACCGACTCGGCGGACCTCTACGACGTCGCGACCTGGGAGCCCCGGAGCTGGCTCGACCGACTGTCAGGCGGCGTCTACCGCGGCACGCGGCGGCTGGGCCACGCCGTCGTGATCCTCCTCGCGCTGGCCATCCTCGTCGCGCAGTTCGCGCTGACCGGCCTGGCGGCCGTCAGCGATCCGGTCATCGGCGCGTTCGTCCTGCTGTCGGTCGTGCCCGCGTTCGGGCTCGCGGCGTACATCTGGTACGCCGACGTGACCACGTCCGAACCGCTCGTGCTGCTCGTCGGGACCTTCCTGCTCGGCGTCCTGTTCGCCGGCTTCGCCGCCATCATCAACACCGTCGCGGCGGCGGTCACGCTCGTCCCGGTCGTGGGGATGGCGCTGTTCTTCTACGTCGTGGTCGCGCCGGTCGAAGAGACCGTGAAGTGGCTCGCGATCCGGCTCTACGCCTTCCGGAGCGACCGGTTCGACGCGGTCATCGACGGCGCGGTGTACGGCGCGATGGCGGGCCTGGGCTTCGCCACCATCGAGAACGCCATCTACATCACCCAGGGCATCGCCGACGTCGGCACCGTCGGCCAGCAGCAGATCGCGTCGGCGGGTCAGACCGCCGCGGTCCGACTGCTCGCCGGCCCGGGTCACGTCATCTACTCGGCGTTCGCGGGCTACTACCTCGGTCTCGCCAAGTTCAACCGCGAGAACGCCGGCCCCATCGTGGTCAAGGGGCTGCTCATCGCGGCGTTCATCCACGCGACCTACAACACGCTGGTCACCTATCTCGACCCGATCCTGTCGCTGCTGGGGGTCGCGGTCGCGCCGGGCGTGGCGTTCATCGGCTTCGTGCTGGTGTACGACGGGGTCTTCGGCTACCTGCTCTACCGGAAGATCGCCCGCTACCGCGACGCCTACCGCCAGGTCAACATGAACGAGAGCGTCTCCTTCGAGGAGAGTCGCGTCGGCCGCGACCGCGCCGACTTCGAGGAGTCGACCGACGGCATCGGCGACTACGAGTCAGCCGAGTCGTCCGCCGAGCGCCGACGCGCCGAGGGTCCCTACGCCGACGACGACCGGTCCGAGTAACACCGACGGGTCGCGTCCGAATTCTCACGCCAGCGGGTCGCCACCGGCGACCCGGTCGGCCAGCCACCACCCGACCGCGCCCGAGAGCCCGCCGAACGCGCCGAACGACACGGGCAGGACGACGCCGACGCCGGCCACCGCCGCGTCGAACGCGGCGACCGCGACGACCCGCTGGACGTCGTAGGCCGCCAGCGTGACGCACAGCGCGCCGCCGAGCCCGCAGGCCAGCGCGCCGTGGCGGAGCCCGTCGAGCAGGCCGTCGGCCGTTCGATAGCCGACCGTCACGCCGATGGTCGCGACCGCGAGCGCGGTCAGCGCCGCGCCGTCGACCCGGAGCGGGTCGGCGACGAGGTGGACCAGGCCGAACCGGACGAACACCGCGGCCGATCCGAGCGCGACCGCGAGCCGGTCGGCGTTCGAGAGGCCGGTCTCGCACCCGCGCCAGCGACCGAACGGCGCGGCCGTCCGCCGGCGCTCGACCGCCCGGTCGAAGGCGACGACGACCAGGCCCACCAGCCCGGTGCCGAGCAGCCCCGCGCCGGCCGTCGTCGGCGTCGGCTGGGCGCCGGGGGCGAGCGCCGCGGCGCCGACGGCGACGCCGCCGGCGACGACCAGTCCGACGAGGAGTCCCGCGATTCGCATCGGGTTCCGGTTTCGATGCTTCGGTAAAAAAGGCTCGTCAGACTCGTTTCGGAAATCGGAGGGGTCGGCGGGTTCCGGCCGTCACCGTTCGGGCGCTTCCAGAACCTCCGCCGTCGTCGCGTCGTCGGACTCGACCCCCGCGTCGTCGAGCAGTCGCTCGGCGTACTTCGCGATGACGTCGACCTCGAGGTGGACCGGGTCGCCGACCGACTTCACCGAGAGGTTGGTCACCGCCCTGGTCTCGGGGATGATGGCGACCGTGAAGGTGTCCTCGCCGCGCTCGGCCACCGTGAGGCTGATGCCGTCGACCGCGACCGACCCCTTGTCGACGACGTACTTGCCGTACCCCTCGGGGATCGCGAACTCGTACTCCCAGCCGCCTCGCGGCTCGCTTCGCTCACCGCTCGGCTCCTCCGAGGCGGCGCGCGCCTCGCCATCCTCTCCTACTTCGCGCACGTCCGCGACCTCTGCGGTGGCGTCGACGTGGCCCTGCACGACGTGGCCGTCGAACCGGCCGTCGGCGGGCATGGCGCGCTCGAGGTTCACCGGGTCGCCCGGTTCGACGTCGCCGAGGTAGGTCTTCGCGACCGTCTCGCTCGCGAGGAACACCTCGAACCAGTCGGGTCCGTGGTCCTCGACCGTGAGACAGACGCCGCTGACGCTGACGCTCTGGCCGCGGTCGAGGTCGCCCGTCACCTCGTCGCCCGCCACGCGGAGCCGCCGCCCGTCGTCTGCCGCGGTGACGTCGGCGACTTCGCCGGCCTCCTCAACGATTCCGGTAAACATACCAGATTTGTGGTGACGGTCGAGTGAAAAGGGTTGCGGAGTCGACCGTCGGCGGGCGAGCGTCCGTTCGGACGCGGGAGCGTTTTCGCTCCTCTCGTCGCGTCGGTCCGCTCGGGACGTACCCGCGAGGTTTTTGCCCGCTCGCTCGGAACCGACGGGTGATGAAGGGCATCATCGGCACGCTCCAGCTGGCGGCGACGCTGGTCTTCGCGCTCCCGCTCGGCCTGCTCGGCGTCCGGCTCCTGCTCGACGGCCAGCGCCTGCTGGGCGGCCTCTTCGTGGCCGTGGCGGTCGCGATGGTCGCGCTGGAGGAGTACCTGACCACGCCGACCGACGTTCCGGCCGCCGTCGCCGAGAAGACGGTGAGCAAGGTCGTCGAGACGCCCGACGACGAGGAGTGATCTCGCGGTCCGACCGGCCTCTCGACACTAACCGTCCGGGCGCTCCCGGACCTGGATCCGCGGGCTCGGCCCCTGGGACGCGAACTCCTCGATCTCGCCGTCGTCGCGGAGCCGCTTGATGCGGTCCCGGACCTCCTGTTCGTCCAGGTCCGCGACTATCTTGGCCACTCGGGCGACCTTCTGTTCCGGGACGCCCTCGTCGGTGACCGCCTCCTGCACCTGGCCCTCGGGCTCGGTGACGTCCGTCTGGAGTGTCTCGATGATGTCTTTGACGTCGTCGGTCCCCCCGAGGCGCTCGTGCCACTCCGGCGGGTAGTTGCTGATGCGGCCGTCCCCGACCTCGTAGAGGCGCTTGCCGGATTCCCAGTCGTCGCTGTCGGTGAGCCGGTCGTCGAGCGCGGATTCGTCCACGTCGAAGTACGCCGCGTCGGCGTACGCCGCGATGGTCTCCCGGTCGACGCCCGGGACGCCGGGCTCGTGGTAGGTCTCGATGAGCCGGACGAACTCGTCTAACCGGAGCGTCTCCTGATGTTCCTCGAGCTCCGCGACGACCTCCTCTTTCAGTTCGGTCATGCGCGGCACTAGCGGACAGGGCGCAAAAAGGCGACTGGCTGCACCACCGGCGAGGGGCGGGGACGGGCTACGCGTCGGGGTCGGTCGCGTCCGCGGCGCCGCCGTCGGTCGCCGCGGGCTTGGGCTCGAACTCGGTGGCGTCGAAGCCGGTCCCGACTTCGTCGTCGTAGTCGCCGACCTCGAACTGGTCGACAAGCGACTGGAGGTTCCGGGCCGACTCCGAGACCTCCTGGACGTTGCGCGAGACGTCGTTTATCGCGGCGGTCTGCTCCTCGGTCGCCGACGACACGCTCGACGCCTCGGCCGCGGTCTCCTCGCTCACGCTCGACACCTCGTCGACCATCGAGACGACCTCCTCGGTCGAGACCGCCTGGTCCTCGGTCGCGGCCGAGATCTCCTCGACGCCGTGCTCGGCGTCCTCGATGACGTCGGCGATGTCGTCGAACTGCTCGATGGCGCCCTCGATGGTCTCCGAGCCGGTCTCGACCCGCTCCTGCATCGACTGCATGTCCCCGACCGTGTCGCCGACGTGGTCCTGGATGTCGTCGATGAGCTCCTCGACCTCGTCGGTGGCGTCGCCCGCCTCGCTCGCCAGGGTCTTGATCTCGTCGGCGACCACCGCGAACCCCTCGCCGGCCTCGCCTGCGCGGGCCGCCTCGATGGAGGCGTTCAGGGCGAGCAGGTTGGTCTGCTCGGCGATGTCGGTGATGAGCCCGACGATCTCGTTGATGGCCTCGATGCGGTCGCCCAGGTCCTCGACCTGCTCGACCGCGGTGTCGGCCTCCGACTCGATGGCGCCGATCTCCTCGATGGCGTCGCCGGCGCGGTCCCGGCCGCGGTCGGCCATCTCGGCCGCCTCGTTGGCGGTCTGGACCACGCCGTCGGCCGACGAGGCGATCTCCTCGACGGTCGCCGAGAGGTCGTTCATCTCGCTGGCGGCCTCCTGGAGCTGCTCGGTCTGGCGCTCGGCGCCGTGGGCGATCTCCTCGACCGACTCGGCGGTCGCCTGGCTCGCGGCCTCGATCTCCTCGGCGCTGGTGGCGGTCTCGTCGCTCACCTCGGCGAACCGGTCGGCCAGTCCCTTGACCTCCGCGAGGCTCCGCTCGACCTCGCTCAGCCCGGCGTCGAGGTCGGCCATCACCGCGCCGTACTGGCCGGGCAGGTCGGTCTCGACGTCCTGGTCTAAGTTCCCCTCGCGGAGCTGTTCGCTGGCGTCCCGAATCTGGTCGAAGCTGGCGCCGAGCTGCTCGACGCCCGACTCGAGATCCGCGAGCACCGCCCCGTACTCGCCGGGGAGGTCGGTGTCGACGTCCTGGTCGAGTTCGCCCCGCTTGATCTGTTGGCTGGTCTGGCGTATCTCGCCGAACCCGGTCCGGAGCCGCGCCATGCCGTCGTCGATGTCGGTCATGATGGCGCCGAACTCGCCGGGGAGGTCGGTGTCGACGTCCCGGTCCAGGTTCCCCTCGCCGAGGTTCTCGCTGACGCTCCGGAGCTCGGCGACCTGCCGCCGGAGGTTCGCCTGCATCTCGGCGAACGCGTCGGCGAGCTCGTTTATCTCGTCGTTGGGCGAGGAGACGTCGACCTCCTCGTCGAACCGGCCCTCGGCCAGCGCGGTCGCCCGGTCGCGGACCTGCTCGATGGGCCGTGAGAAGTACTGGGCCAGCTTGTACCCCAGCCCCACGACGACCACCACGACGAGCCCGACCAGCCCGAGGACGAGGTTGCGCGCCGACGTCGTGCGCTCGCTCACCTCGCTCCCCAGCGCGGCCGCCGGCCCGGTCACGTCCTGCTCGGGCACCGTGGCCAGCAGCGCGAACCGCTGGTCGCCGAACCGGAGCGGCGCGTACCCCACGTAGTAGCGGTGCTCGGCGCCGCCTTCGGTCCGCGCGTACGTGTCGAGACCGGACTTGCCCGCGAGGATGCGATCCCGGGCGATGCCGGCCAGCGACCCCCACGTCGCCTCGTTCGCGATGTTGGCCTCGGCGTCGACGAGCGACCGGTTCGGGTGGCTGAGTATCCGACCGTCCCCGTCCACGACCGACAGGTGGCCGCTGTCACCGACCGTGACGTCGTTGGTCAGCCGCGAGAGGATGGAGAAGTTGAACCGGAGCGCGACTGTGCCCGCGTACGCCCCGTCGTGGTACACCGGGGTCGAGACGTACATCCGCAGCGCGCCGTCGACCTCCCGGACGTCGCTGACGTGGACCCAGCCCCGCTCGAGCGTGTCTGTCGCCCGGTACCACTCGGTGTCGGCGTACGAGGTGCCCTCGACCGACTCGGTGACGACCTGCTCGCCGTCGGTCCGCGACGCGTGCAGGACGCCCTGCCCGCTGTCGTCGGTCAGGATGATCTCGTCGTAGGCCGGCCGGTCGACGCCGTCGACCGTGATGGCGCGGTTCTTCATGTAGCTCCGGAACGACTCGTTGATTCCCTCCCGGGCGTTCGCCACCGCGGCGGTCTGGAGCTCGTAGTAGTAGACGCTGGGCGCCAGCACCCAGTCGAACCGCTCGTAGTAGGTGTACGCGATGAACTTCTGTTCGAGCGGGTTGCCCTCCTGGGTGGTGTCCTCCCACTCGTAGGTGGCGATGCCCCAGTCAGAGCCGTTCCTGATGGCCGCCTCGGACTCGACGTTCGACTCGATCTCGTCGAACACGGTCAGCGAGGCGTCCTCCTTCAGGTTGAACCCGTCAGCGAGGCTGTGGTGCGAGACGATGTTCGAGTCCCTGTCGGTGATGTACGCGTAGCCGGTGTCCCCGATGTACCCCGGCTGGAACATCTCCGAGACGGTGCCGTCGGACTCGGTCCCGTTGCCGGCCGTCCCGACGAGGATGCGCTCGACCCGGCGCTCGACCTGCTCGCGTTCGGTCGCCGAGAGCTCATTCCAGCTCCGGCCGTCGTAGCGCTCCTCGAGCACCGTCCGCGTGGTCGTCTCGATGGTGTCGTGCATCTGGAGCGCCGTGTGGCCGACCCGGCGCTCGCTCTGCTCGCGGAACAGCTCCATCTGGCCCGCGCTCGCCGCCTCGTAGTTCTGGACCGGCCTGGAGTCGGCGAGCGACCGCGCGTCGATGCGCCGCACGTTGAGCAGGTTCTGGAACTCCTCCTGCCTGGCCGCGACGCTGTTGTTGAGTTCGCCCGTGACCTGGCGCTCCATGTGCTCGGTGCTCTTGTCCTGGGCGTACGACCCGACGGACTCCATGTTCTGCAGGCCCGCCATTCCGACCGCCGCGACGGGCACCAGCGAGATTATCAGGAACACCACGATGAGGTTCGTCCGTATCTTCATCGGCCGCTCCCTCTGCCCGCCGTCGTTCGTTCGTTCTCGGCGACACGTGTCTTCCTACCGAAGGACGCTTCGACCGCAGACAAGGTGTCAGCAACCGAGTAACAACTCCCTTTGTTATCCAATCTCATCTCTCTCATCACCCGTAATGAAAAATTACGTTATATAAATCTTGGTACGCGTTTGTTACCTGTGATAATCCCGCGGTTAATTTCTCAAAACTTCTATCGGGGAACTACGAAAAACGGGCTCGTCGACCGAACACGTGCGGCCGGACCGGGCGACGAGAAAGGGAGCTACGCCGTCGTCACTGCGGGGTCGCGCCCGAGACCTCGGCCAGCGCGTCCTCGATGTCCTTCTCGTTGCGCTCGTTGTACAGCAGCACGTCGATGGGCAGGGTCGGCGCCCCGCCGACGAGGTTCTCCATGATGACCAGTCGCTCGCGGGCCCGGGACATCCCGACGTAGAACACCCGCCGCTCGTTGTCGGTCAGCACCGGGACCGGGTCGGTCGTCGACGTGAACTCCTCGCCGTCCACCATCCCGTCCATCGTGGCGGCCATCTGCTCGACCACCTTCTCGGTCAGGTCGGTGGCGACGAACACGTGGTCGGCCTCGCGACCCTTCGCCGAGTGGATGGTGCCCAGGCGGACGCGGTCGGCCTCCATCCCCTGGTAGTCGCCCTGGAAGTACGCCCGCATCGAGTTCTTCTGGAAGCTGGTGACCTTCCGGACCATGTCGCCCGCCGACGCCGGGCCGGGCATGAACGGCGCGAAGTCGGTCACGAAGTCGGGCTCGACCTCGATCTCGGCCAGGTCGTCGGTGTCGGCCGCCTCCTTGCGCTCGTCGATGGCGTCGAACAGCTCGTCGCGCTCGTTGGTGCCGAACGCCGAGTCCTGGAGCATGTCGGCGAGCCGGCGGGCCTGGAGCCCCGTGATGGGCTCGTCCTCGTCGACCTTCTCGACGGCCTCGACGTACTGCTGGAGCCGGTCGGTCCACATCCGCTGGTCGGTCAGGCACTGGAACGGGATGCCCTCGTCGATGAACTCGTCGATGAACCGGAACATCTGGTAGCGCGCCCGGAACAGGATCATCAGCGTCCCCTCGTCGCTCTGGACGGTGTGGCGGACGTTGCGCACCAGGTCGAGCATCGACGGGGAGTCGACCTGCTCGACCGTGCCGCCCTCCTTGCGGGGCGAGAGGTTCTTCTCCTGGCGCTCCTCGATGTGGCGGACCTCCTGCTGGACCACCTGGAGGATCTCGGAGGGGAGGCGGTAGGAGGTGTCGAGGATGACGTCGTCGCCGCTCTCCTCGAGCAGGAGTTTGGGGTCGGCGCCCTGCCAGGCGTAGACGACCTGGTCGTCGTCGCCCGCGATGAGCACCTTCTCCATGTGGGGCTTCCACTCCTCGTAGACGTCGTACTGGAGGCTGGTGATGTCCTGGAACTCGTCGATGACGAGGTAGTCGACGTTGGGGAGCAGCGAGCGCTGCTTGACCCGCTCGAGCATGTCCGCGAAGCCCACGAGGTCGTTCTCGCCCTTGTAGTTGCGCCACCCGCGGATGGCCTCGGGGACGTCGATCCGGTCGTCGTCGCTGGGCCAGGTCGGGGTGTACTTGTTGCCCTCCTGGGCGTTGGGGTCGATGTCCGGCGGCAGCCGGACCTCCTCGTCGTTCCACTGGAACGGGACGTCGTACCAGTCGGCGACGTCGCGGCGGGTGCGCTGGAGCCACTGGCTGGTGGCGATGATCTTGTTGCCGATCGTGGTCGAGCGGGCGGTCCGGCGGCCCGCACCGCTGTACTCGTCCTCGAACTCGATGCCGAAGTCCTCGCAGAACTCCTTCTTGTCGGACTCGCCGACCACGTCGTTGCGCGAGAGGTCGAGCAGCTCGTAGGCCTTCGCGTGCATGGTGCAGACGGTCCCCTGGAGCGAGCGGGGGTTGAGGTCGCGGCGCTCGGCCAGGCGCTCGCGGACCTCGTTTGCGGCCGCGCGGGTGTACGAGACCAGCAGGATGTCGTTGACCCCGACGCCCTCCGTGTCGAGGATCTCCTCGACGCGGTCGAGCAGCTCCGTCGTCTTCCCGCTCCCGGGGCCACCGAAGAGACGGGTAACGCGTTCTTCCGAGTCTTGGCTCATTACGCCAATCCCATGGCCCCATCACTCATAAAACGATGTGAATCGAATCGAGCGCCGCGATCCGGGACCGCTCGGTTTCCGGAACACGCGGTACAGGCGGAGAACGGGGCTGCTCGACCGACTACGAGGTGTTTCGCGGCGACCGTGCCTCGCGGACTTCGCTTCCGTCTCGGATCTTGTCCTCGCATTCCGGGCACACTCGTGGGTTGTCCACCTCTCGCGGCGTGAACACTCGCGCGTAGGCGTCCGTCACGAACGACCCGCAGTTCTGGCACTCAGGCATTTCTCTCGTGCTACTACGGAAATCTTACAATATATTTCTATCGACACTGACTCGAACCTCTCTAGGCGCGGACTAACGACCGCACGCCGGAGACTAACGGTTCTACGTCGTTAGATTCGAAAGGTGAAAATTACCGGACGATGGTATTACGTGTCGAACCGCCCCGTAGGGCGGACAATCTGGTCGCGGTCTCAGGGACCATCACGGCGGACGCGATCCTGTCGCTGTTCGAGGCGATCCCCGGGGTCAGGTCGCGGTCGTCGACTCGCCGGCAGATACCGCGTCCCCCGTTCACGACGGCGTGCCCTCCTGCTTCGGACGCGGGACGGCTACGCGGGTGTCGTCGCGGGCGCCGTACTCACGCGGGCGCGGTGTTCAGTCGGTCGGCACGGAACTGACCACTGCGCCGCAGCCGCCCGGGTCACCCCAGCAGTCGCATCGCGATGCCGGCCGCGATGGTGAGCACGCCGAGGATGGTCGCTATCGGCGGAATCGGGACGAACAGTAACACGACCCCGGCGAGGATGACGAGCGTCGAGAATCGGACCATGGGTCCGGTACTGCGTCGAGTCGGAAACGCCTTGCTACGGGCTGCATCGGGTCGCCCCGCGGAAAAATGAGCCGTCCGTTCGGGAATGAGTCGTCGGTTCGGGACCGTCGCCGGGCGGTCGCGAGACGGGCGGCCGCGCCTACGGTCGCCAGCCGCAGACCGAGCACTCGCTCGCGGACGTGTCGTGGAGTCCGCCGCACTCGGGACACTGCTTCTTGTTATAGTCCTGCTGCCAGCCGACCGTCTCGGTTTCGTGGCCGCGCTCGGACAGGAATTCGTCGAAAACGTCGTCGTCGCCGGTCGGTGCGGTCGCCATACATGGTATGCTAACGCACACCATCCTTATAACCGTGTTGGTGTAACAGTCCGGCTATAGAGCTATCGAAACGGCCGATTTCTCGTGTGGCGTGACCTGTCGCGCCGCGTAGGAGGTGCTTAACGCCGGGGTGATCGAACGGGGTGCCGGCGGAGAAGAGCGTCGCCGGTTCGCCGAGCGAGCGCTACTCGAACTTCACGCCGACGTCGTGGAGCCCCTCGTTCTCGCGGGCGAGGTTGATGAGCAGCGGCGTCAGGCTCTCGACCTCGGCGGCGTTGGCGGCTCCGCCGGCCTTCAGCGCCCGCAGGCCCTCGATCTGGTCGGCGAGCTGGACCACGGTCTCGACCGCATCCCCGTCGTCGCCGACCACGAGCGTGTCGAGGTCGAGCTCCACGTCGAGGTTGGCCAGCCGGTCGGCCGAGAGGTTGTGAAAGGCGCCGACTACCGGGATACCCTCGGGCGCAGTGTCCGCGACCAGTTCGGTGACGCTGCCGGCCTTCGGCGGCTTGTAGTGGAACCCCTCGTCGTCGCGGTCCATCCCGACCGCCGGGGTGACCAGCGCGTCGGCGTCGCCGATCCGGTCGGCGATGTCCTCGACCAGGTCCCGGACGTGGAACGCGGGCACCGCCAGCACCACCACGTCGGCCCGGTCGGCCGCCATCTCGTTGGCGAACCCCTTGACCTCGCGGTCGACGCCGACGCTGTCGAGTTCGGTCTCGTACTCGTCGGCCTTGTTGCGGGCCTTCTCCGGGTCGCGCGAGCCGACGAGGATCTCGTGGTCGGTGTCGCGTGCCCACCGGAGCGCGAGCGCCTGTCCGATGTCGCCGGTGCCGCCGAGGAGTGCGATTCGCATACCCCACAGTCGGGTCGGAGCCGGATTAAACGTTCCTCACTTCCGCTCGCTGCTCAGTCGAGGAAGGCCGTCGAGTCGGCGCTCCGGGCCGACAGTACGACGCTCTCGGCGTCGGCCCCGATGGTCCTGCTCGTCGACCCGTAGACGAGCCGACGCAACCGTCCGGTCGTGGGCGCGCCCACGACGGTGAGCTCGTAGTACCGGGACTGCTCGACGATGGCCTCGGTCGGGTCGTCGGCCTCCAGTACCCACGTCGTCGTGGTCTCCGGACGCCCGATGCGCCGGTACGCGGCCTCCGCGCACTCCTCGGCCTCCCGCCGTCGGGCCTCCCCGGCGTCCTCCTCGACGACGTGGAGCACGTCGACCCACGCGTCGTTGGCGGCCGCGATCTGCCGCGCGACGTCCGCGGCCAGTCCCGAGTGCGGGCCGCCGGCGACCGGAAGCAGTATCGACGGTACCTCGTCGTAGCCCCGCCGTCCGTTCACGGTGACGACGTCGCAGTCGACGTCGGCCGCGAGGCGCTCGGTCTCGCTCCGCCGGAGGCGGCCCCCCGTCGACTCGCCCGGCAGGACGACCGCGTCGACGTCGCCGTCGCGGATGTGGTCGCGAACCCGGGAGACCGGCCGCCGACCGACCAGGAGCTCCCGCTCGACGTCCGTCGCGTACGCCTCCGCCTCGGCCACGCCCCAGTCGAGGCGTTCGCGGTCGTCCGCCCCGACGAACCGGTGACTGAGCCCGAGCGGCGCCTGCGGCGGGATCCGGGCGGGGGCGACCACCCGGAGGGCGGCGCCGGTCGTCCGGGCCAGCGTCCCCGCGATTCGTAGCTGGTCGGCGAGCGCGGCGCGCGACCGGTCGAACAGCGGGACGAGGACGCGGTCCCGTTCGGAACTCTCCGCGGTCCGAGACGCGGCGTTCGAGGAGTCGCTCGGCTCTGCGAGGCCCACGGCGTCGACGGGCGAGAAGCTCATGCGATTCCGTTACTGCTTATCTATAATAAACCTTTGATGGGTTGCGTGTATTATACGTCGCCGAAATCTCGGATGCGGAAACTCGATGGTGTGTCTCGAGGGTCACGCCTCGCCGGGTTCGCCGCGCAGACGCTCCAGGCCACCGCCGTACGCCAGCCACGCGGCGAGGGCGACCCCGACCGACAGGATGGCGAGTCGGAGCGGCGAGTAGAACGACGACGGTGCGACCGCTTCGGTCCGCACGACCACATTCCAGACGAACTGGGTCGCGAGGACGAGGACGACGAACAGGGCGTGTCGCTTCCATCCCCGGGCGTACAGACGGGGTTCGTACCGGTAGGTAGCCGGGAGGACGAGGAGAAGGAGGGCGGGAACGACGACGGTTTGCGTGATCGGGTCCGGCGGAGAGAACAGCCCGCCGAGGAGGAACGAGATCAGCAGGGCATCGACGACGGCACCGCCGAACCGGGACCAGTCCATGTCCGGGGTCCGAAGCCGACCCGGAAAAGTCTACCTACCCCAACAGCTCCGGCAGGTCGTTGACCGAGTCGACGACCGCGTCGGCGCCCGCCGCCTCGTACTTCCGGCGGCCCGCTTGCCCGGTCAGCCCGCCGGTCAGCACGCCGACGCCGAAGTAGTCGCGGTCGGGGTCCTCGTCGGCGGCGTTGCGGGCCGTTCGGACGTCGTCGAGCGTGTCGCCGACGAAAACGACCGACCCCGCTCCGAACCGCTCGGCGAGCGTCGTCAGGGCCCGCGGGTGGGGCTTGCCCTCGGCCCAGTCGTCCATCGTGAACCGGCGGTCGTCGGGCACGTCGAGGCCCGCCCGGCGCTGGGCGATGTCCGCCTCGGCGGCGGGGCGTCCGGTGACCACGCCGAGGGGGTAGTCGGCGAGTCGGTCCAGCGTCTCGTCATCGAGCAGGACGGGTTCGTCGTGGATGAAGCCGGACGCGTCGAGGTCGGGCTCTCCGCCTTCGATGTCCGCGTACAGCTCCGCGCCGAGGTAGAGCTGCTGGAACACCTCGCGGAGGCGCGCGGGATTCCAGTCCGCCCTGGCGCGCTCGCGGGCCGCCGATGAGAGGGCCTCGTCGACGACGGCCTCGGCGGCGTCGAGCCCGTCGGCGGCCCCGGGTTCGTCGCCCTCGGCTCGCCGGGCCGCGATCCGGTCGGTGAACGCCCCGACGTCCAGGTCGAGCCCCTCGCGGCGCGCGAGCACGAACAGCGCCGCGGCGTAGGTGAGCTCCCAGTCGTTGTTGAAGCCGCCCGCATCCTTGAAGGCCTGGATGGTCGACTCCTCGATGGTGTCGCCGTGGACGCGCTCTATCGACTCCACGATGGCGCGTCGGTAGGAGTCGGCCACGTCCACGACGACTCCGTCGATGTCCAGCACGACCGCGTCTGCTTGCATGCGAGGGGGTAGTCAGCGGGAATTGAAGGGTCTTCCGTCGTCGAGCGCGCGCCACCGCGGAGCGTCGGCGCCGGACGGAACGGGATCACTCCGAACCGCCGAAGCCGCTGTCGAAGCGCTCGCCCTCGACGTCCCAGTGCTTCACTCCGGCGCAGTCGTGTTTCTCGGGGAGTCGGTGCTCGGGGCAGTAGGTGTTGCCGCAGTACGAACACCCTCGGTCCCCCGTCATCTTCTCGCCGCATCGCTTGCAGGTGCCCATGCGACGACTACGCCGTTCACTGCCATAACGCTGGTGTCGTGTTACCACACCACTCGCAGGTGGCTCCGTCGGCTCCCCGCTCGCGCTTCGGCCGCTCGACGGACTCGTCCGATTCGACCGTGGGGCTGCCGACGGACTTACTCCCCCGACTCCCGCGCCCCCTTCACCTGCGCGACGTGCGTGAGCGTGACCAGTCCGAGGCCGCCCACGAAGTTGCCGGCCGTGACGACGGCGGTCGTGACCGCCAGTTCGCCGAGGCCGATGTTCGCGCCCAGGAACAACCCGAAGACGACGTGGAGTATCGTGACGATGACGTGGTCGAAGACGCCGAGCGTCAGCAGGAACCCCACGACGTAGGCCAGCGCGATGCGGCTCCCGACGCTGTCGACCGCCTCCAGCATGAACGACAGCAGCGTGACCAGCATCCCGCCGACGACGCCCTTCACGAACTCGGGCGCGGTCCGCCGGTGGACGACCTCGTTGGCGAAGGCGACCAGGACCTCCGCCGCCCCGGACGGGAGCGCGCCGTCGACCGACAGGACGGCGACGAAGAGGGCGCCGCCGGCGAGGTTGAGCACGAAGGTGACCGCCCACAGCCGGACGAGCGGGCCGACCATCCACGACCCGTCCTTCTCGACCGCCTTCGCGACCGGGTCGAAGAAGTTCTCGTTGAACAGCTCAGTGCGACCCACCACCAGGAAGACGAGCGCGATGCCGAACGCGAGCGCGCCCGTGATCTTCGCGATACCGTGGCCGAACCGGGGCTCGACCGCGGCTTCCACGATGCCGAGCGCGACGATGCCGAACACCACGGTGAACCCCGCGATGAAGCTGGTCGAGGCGAGTTCGAGCCACGACTGATCGAGTCGCCGCTCGCCCTCCTCGACCGCCCGCTCGAAGATCTCTGCTGGATCGGGTGCGACTGCCACACCTCGTTCGTCGTCCGATGCGGTGTTAAGGCTCTTGGCGGGTACGGTCTCCCTACTGCCGGTTCAGCGGACCGAACGCTACCGGCGCGCCACGTACAGCGTCTCGCCGGGGAGCGTCTCGCGGGCGACCGACACCGCGGGCTGGTCGCCGCCCAGCGTCGTGAACAGGAAGGCGGCGCCGTGGTCGCGCGCGACCGACAGCGCGGGCCGGTGGAGCTCCGGCGGGAGGTTGAGGGCGTAGACGGCGTCGGCGTCCCGGTAGACCGCTGGGTCGGGGTCGCATATGTCGTCGCGCACGAACTGGACCCCGGCCGGCACCTCGCGGGGGTGGACGTCGGTCGCGGTGACGCGCTTGCCGGCGTCGGCCAGCCCGCCGGCCACGTCGGGTCGGTTGCCCACCCCGACCTCCACCAGTCGCTCGAAGTCCGACAGGCGGCCGACGATGGCACGACGGGCTCGGGGTCGCACGGCGGGAAGTTTATGGGCCGCTCCCGCATAGTGTTTCCCATGCTCGTTGACGTCGTCCCGGTCGGGGATCTCTCTGCGACAGTCAAGCGACAGGCCTCGACCGCCCTGCGCTCGGTCTACGACTGCGAGGTCACTATCCACGACGCCCAGCCGATTCCGACCGGGGCCCACGACGAGAAGCGCGACCAGTACCGCGCCGAGGAGTTCATCGAACTCGCGGGCCGCGTGGGGTCGGGGGAGAAGAACATCGCCATCACGCCCAAGGACCTCTTCTACCGCCGCCGCAACTACGTGTTCGGTCTCGCCTACCTCGACGGGAACGGGAGCGTCATCTCGACGTACCGACTCCAGACCTCCAGCGACGGGGGGTTCTCGAACCGGAGCGCGAGCGAGATCTTCGACGACCGGGTCCGCAAGGAGGTCGTCCACGAGATCGGCCACACGCTCGGACTCGAACACTGCGACAACAAGCGCTGCGTCATGAACTTCTCGCCGACCGTCCGCGAGGTCGACGTCAAGGAGGAGAACCTCTGTGGCTCCTGCCAGCGCGACGTGATGTAACCGCCGGCCGACGCCGTTAGCCTCCTTTTATCGCCGTCTTCCGCGTTCGAGTCGCCGACTACCTCCGGAACGGTAGCCCCCGCCACCTGACGCCCTCGATGACCGCGCCGAACAGTCCGACCAGTCCCACCGCGAGGGGCACCACCTGTCGCCCCAGGTCGGTCGGGAGGACGTACTTCGTCATGGCGGCCGCGAAGCCGACGTACCGCTCGACGACCGACTCCTCGCCGCCGTCGGCGAGGTCGGCCTCGGTCGCGGTCGGGTGGTCGCTCGAGCCCTCGCCCGGCAGCCGGTCGGCCTCGTAGGGCAGCCCGCCGGTCTCGACCGCCCAGACGATCTCGCCGTCCTCGTCCACCTCGACGACCCGGTCGTTGTACGAGTCCGTGACGAGGGTGTGGCCGTTCGGCAGCCGGTCGGCGTCACGGGGCCAGTTCAGGGTCGCGCTGCCGCCGAACTCCCAGACGACCTCGCCCGACCGGTTCAGTTCCACCACCCGGTCGTGCTCGCTGTCGGCGACCAGCAGGTGGCCGTCGGCGAGCCGGTCGGGGTTGTGCTGCTCGTAGAGGACGTCGCCCTTGCCGGCGAACTGGTTCGGCCCGACTATCGGCCGGACCGTCACGTCGCGGTCGCCCGGTCCCGCGCCGGCACTGCTCCCCGTGGCGTTCTCGACGCGGAGTTCGACCACGGTGTCGAAGTTCCGGAGGCTGACCTGGAACACGCCCGGCCGGATCCGGTCGACGTCGTTCATGTGGGTCCAGTCGCCCTCCGGCCCCATCCCCTTCGGCCGGTCGTAGGTGTCGGTGGCGTTCCACTGCCAGACGATCTCCTGCTGGCGGTTGACCGCGAACACGCGATCGTTGCCCATGTCGACCAGGACCCACCGGTCGCTGCCGTTCACGGCGTAGTGGTCGGCGTCGTGGAGCTCGTGCTCGTGGAGCTCCGCGTCGTACCACGCGTACTCCCACACCACCTCGTCGGTCGACTGCTCGACGATGCGGAGGGCGTTGCGCACGCAGTTCCGGAACCCGTCGTCGCGGAAGCGGGCCGGACACTCCCCGTCCGGGATCTCGGTGGCGGTCGACACCTGGACCCGGTCGGGGCCGAGCGCCTCGACGTCGAACACGTCGTCGGCGTCGGCGTACTCCCAGACGATCTCGCCGTCGGGGGAGAACTCGACGGCTCGGCCCTCGTCCTTGTACCCCTGGAGGGCGACGAGGGTGTTGTTCTCGGGCGACTCCTCGGCGACGGTGAGGCGGGGCTGGTCGGGGGCGGCGAGCACGCCGACGCTCGCGACCGCGAGCGCCAGGACCGCGACGAACGCGAACAGTTTCGCGCGGCGCTCGTGGCCGGTCCCTAGCCACTCCGGAAGTCGTGTCACTGCGTGGGGGTATGCGTTCGCTGACGAAAATCGTTCGGTTCCGCGCCGGCGGAGAACCGCCCCGTACGGGTCGGGTGCAGGACGTGCGAGTACGGTTCTCGCAGTCGGTCGCCGCGAGGCGATTCGACTGAGAACGGGGTATCGAACCGGACTGCTAGAACGTCGACCGGGGCCGCCGGAGTGGCAACCCGGCCGTCGTCAGGGCGCGTAGTAGTACTCGCCCTGCTTCTTCTGTTCCCTGTCGAGCTGGCTCCCCGGCTTGTTGATGCGGGGCCGGCCCACGTTCTCGTCGCGCCGGAACGTGATGTCGAGGTTCGCGAGGAAGTCGTTCATCCCCTCGCGCATCCCCTTCGGCTTGCTGGCGCGGCCGTGAACCGCGGGCTCGCCGTCGAACACCATCAGCCGGTCGGCGAGCAGGTCGATCATGTAGATGTCGTGGTCGATGACCATCACCGTGGCGTCCTGCTGCTCGGCGAACCGCCGGACGGCGTTGGTCGCCCGCACCCGCTGCTCGACGTCGAGGTACGCCGAGGGCTCGTCGAGCAGGTAGAGGTCGGCCGACTCCGACAGGCAGGCCGCGATGGCGACCCGCTGGCGCTCGCCGCCCGAGAGGTCCAGCAGGTTCTGCTCCATGATGCGGTCGAGCTGGAGCGGCTGGGCGATCTCGGTGTCCCAGTACGAGGTTCCCACCCGGTCGGTGATCGACCGCAGGAACGCCTCGACCTGCATCGGCTGGTCGATCTCGATGTACTGGGGCTTGTACGAGATGTCCAGGTCGAAGTCCACGTCGCCCTCGTCGGGCTCGAGTTGGCCGGCGAGCAGGTCGGCGAACGTCGACTTCCCGATGCCGTTCGGGCCGACGACGCCCAGCACCTCGTTCTCCCGGATGGCGCCGCCCTCGACGTCGAGGCCGAACTCGCCCTCGCCGTACGACTTCGAGATGTCGGGGTACTCGACCAGCGTGTCGGCCCGGGTCACCTGCCGCGGGGCGTGCTCCTCGAACTCGATGGCGTTCGGCCGGATGCGCATGTTCTCGTTGTCGAGGTACCCCTCGAGGTACTCGTTGATGCCGTTCCGGACCGACTTCGGCGAGGTGATGACGCCGTACGCGCCCGGCTCACCGTACGCGACGTGGAGGTTGTCGGCCACCAGGTCGAGGATTGCGAGGTCGTGCTCGACGACGAGCATCGACTTGCCTTCCTCCTCGGCCATCTCCTGGATGAGCCGGGCGGCCTTCACGCGCTGGCTGATGTCGAGGTACGGCGTGATCTCGTCGACGAAGTAGAAGTCGACGTCCCGGGCCAGGCAGGCCACCAGCGCGACCCGCTGGAGCTCCCCGCCCGAGAGGCTGTCGATGTCCTGGTCGCGGACGTGCTCGATCTCGAGTCGCTCGAGCAGGTCGTCGAGCACGCCGCGCTCGTCGACGTTCTCGAGCAGTTGCTCGGTCGGGCCGTCGAACCGGTCGGGGATCTTGTCGACGTACTGGGGCTTGCGGGCGACGCTCACGTCGCCGTCCTTCACGGCCGCGAGGTAGTCCTGGAGCTCGGTGCCCCGGTAGGCCTCCAGCACCGCGTCCCAGCCCGGCGGGTCGGCGTGCTCGCCCAGGTTCGGGGCGAGCTCGCCCGCCAGGATCCGGACCGCGGTGGTCTTCCCGATGCCGTTCGGGCCGAGGATGCCGGTGACCTGCCCCTCCAGCGGGACCGGCAGCCCGTACAGCGAGAAGGCGTTCTCGCCGTACCGGTGGACCGGGTCGTCCTGGAGCTCCTGGGGCAGGTTGATGATCTCGATCGCGTCGAACGGGCACTTCTCGACGCAGATGCCGCAGGTCTCGCCCAGGCAGATCTCCTCGCTGATGTGTATCTGGTCGGGGTCGCCCTCCTCGGCGTCGTCGCCCCGGAGCGTGATGCACTCCTTGCCCGTCCGGTTGGGCGGGCAGTAGTTCTTGCACTCGTAGTTGCAGCGGTCGGGCTGGCACCGCTCGAGGTCCACGACCGCGATGCTGTCGTCCGCCATGAATCAGAAGGTGACTCCGTTGGTCAGGAGGATGGTCCACGTGACGAACCACAGCGAGAAGGTCATGAACGCGACGTAGAGGTGGTCCTTCGTGGAGAAGTCACCGACGTCGATGCCGAGTCCCTGCATGATGGGCATTTCGAGCACGACGAACGCCACCACGATGGCCAGTCCCAGCTGGTCCTTGGCGGCGGTGCCGAGGACCATCGCCGAGACGAGCGCCGCGGCGATACCCCCCAGGGAGGCCACGGCCGTCACGGTGACGCCTCTGACGTGAGACGCCCGTCGCTCGGAAGCCTGTTCGGTCGCCATGCCTGTTGGTCGGGGACGCTCCCTCAAAAACCCCAACCTTTCGTCCCGCTCCGGATTCCGACACCGTCCGGTCCCGTCATGTCCGTTCGGCCAGCGCTCCCCACGGTTCGCGGCCGCGTGCCGGTCCGGCTCCGACCCGGGTCTGCGCGGTAGTCACGGGCCCTGTCTCGCTGGGTGCTGGCCGAGAACCGCGGTACAAGAGCGGAACTGGGCCGTGACTACCGACGCGGCTCCCCTTGCACCGCCGTACAATTTTTGGTCGAGCCGCTGCAAGGTCGTAGTGCAAAGGTCGTACTTTTATGCCGGTGGCGTGTTTCGATTCGTAATGATGGCTACTCAGTCCGAGCTGGAGGACATCGACGACCTGCCACCCAGCGCGAAGTTGGTCTTCAAGGTGCTGGAGTACAAGGGCGCGCTCACGCAGAAACAGATCGTCGAGGAGTCGATGCTGTCGGCCCGCACCGTGCGGTACGCGCTCGAGCGACTGGAGGAACTCGACGTGGTGACCGAGGACGTGTACTTCGCTGACGCGCGTCAGAACCTCTACGAGATAGACGTCGCCTGCGACACCTCGGCCGACGGCGCCGACGCCCAGAAGTGCGCCGAGTGAGCGACCGACCGACGCCCGCCGTTCTCCGCTGATTGTCCGAACCGACCTGCACGCAGGCGTTTGCCCGCACGCGGGTCCGCCGCAGTTCTCAGTCCTCCGACTCCCCGCCCGCCTCGAACCCCGACTGCATCCCGGCGTGGACGTACTCGGCGAGGATGTCGCCGATGCGCGAGTCGGCGGTCCAGAGCGCGGTCTCGGCGAACGGTTCGGGGCCGTCTTCGGTCCGGACCGACAGCAGCACGGTCGCGTCGTCCACCAGCAGCGTCCGGCCGGTGAACTCGCCGGTCCGGTCGGGCGAGGCGACCGTGACCCGGACCGGCGCGTCGGCGAACCGGTCGGCCACCGTCTGGTCCTCGGTGACCAGCAGGACCGACACGCCGGCGTCGGCCCGCTCCCGTAACGCCGCCGCGACTTGCTCCGAGATCAGGTCGCCGCGGCCGGCCACCATGATCACCCGCTCGGTCGCCCCGTCGACCAGGTCCGCGACGCGCTCGTGGATCGCGTGGTGGCCGCGGAGGGTCGCCACGTCGCGGTCGTCGCCGCGGTCGGCGTGCTCGTCCCGGAGCGCGTCGAGGTTCCGGAAGGCCCGCTCGTGCTCGCGCTCGATGCGGGCCCGGAGCTGCTCGCGGGCGGCCGAGAGGCTCACCGGGCGGTACTCCTTGGGCGAGGACTCGACCACCTCGACCAGCCCCCGGTTCGCCAGGTCGTCGGCCGCGCCGTACACCTGCGACCGCGGCACGTCCGATTCCCGGCTGACCGACTGGGCGGTCCCGGTTCCGAGGCGCTGGAGCGCCACGAACACCCGCGCCTCGTAGTTCGACAGGCCGAGCTCCTTCAGCGCCTCGACTGCGTCGTGCGCGCTCATGTGGGCTCTGCCGAACGCAGGTACCGCTCGTAGTTAAGTAGTTTCGAGTCGCCCCCGCCGTCTCGAAGTTATTGTAGAATCCTACAACCATTTATATGCCGGGGACGAAACGACGGTCGACCGATGAGCCTCCCCGACCGCTACGCCGACGTGCTGACGTCGTACAGCAGAGTCGTTCTCGCGCTGCTGCTCGTCTCGACCGCCGTCGTCGGCTACGGCGCGGCGAACGTCGACTCCGGACTGACCATCGCGAGCTTCGGCAGCGACTCGACCGAGGCGCAGAAGCTCGACTACATCGAGGCCAACTTCGCCACCGGCGACGAGAACACCTCGGTGATGCAGGTCGTCGTGCGCGGCGACGACGTGCTGACCAGGGAGTCGCTGCTCGAAACCCTGCGACTCCAGCAGCGGCTCCGCGACGACGAGACGGTGGGGCCGACGCTCCGCGAGGGGCAGCCGACCGTCGGGCTCTCGAACCTCGTCGCGACCGCCGCGATCCGCCGGGCGCGGGCCGGGAACGCGACCGCCGCGAACGACTCCCGCGGCGCGCCGGCCCCGCGCCGACCGACGCTGGACGCCCAGATCGCCCAGTTGGAGTCGATGTCGCAGTCCGAGATCGACCGCGTCCTCCTGGGCGTGCTCGACCCCGACCGAGCCGCGACCGGCCCGGTCGACCCCTACACGCTGCTGGCGACCGACTACGAGCCGGGCACCACGACCGCCTCTGCCCGCGTCCTCTTCGTCTTCCAGCGCAACGACGCCGGCGGCGACTCGCTCTCCGAGGACGCGGCGGCGGCCCAGCTCGCGACCCGCGACGTCGCCGACCGGACCGTCGACTCGACCGGCGTGTTCGTGTTCGGCGCGGGCATCGTCGACGAACTGTCCGGGCAGGCGACCGGCGAGAGCTTCGCGGTCATCACCCCGTTCGCGCTCGTGCTCGTCCTCGGCGTCCTGTTCGTCGCCTACCGCGACCTGCTCGACGTGGCGCTCGGGCTCCTCGGGACGCTGCTCGTCCTGGTCTGGATGGGCGGGTTCATGGGGTGGGCCGGCGTCGGCGTCACCCAGATCATCATCGCGGTCCCGTTCCTGCTCATCGGCCTCAGTATCGACTACGCGCTCCACGTCGTCATGCGCTACCGCGAGGCCAGGGCCGAGGAGCACGACCGCTCGCCCCGCGAGGCGATGCGGGTCGGCCTCGCCGGCGTGGCCGTCGCGCTCGCGGCGACGACCTTCACGACCGCGGTCGGGTTCACCTCGAACCTGGTGAGCCCCATCGAGTCCATCCGGCAGTTCGGACTGGTGAGCGCGTTCGGCATCGTCTCGGCGTTCGTGGTGTTCGCCGGCCTGCTGCCCGCGCTCAAGCTTGAGCTCGACGGGCTGCTCGAACGCCTCGGGGTCGACCGCCGCAAGCGGGCGTTCGGCACCGGCGGGACCGCCGTGAACCGGCTGCTGGGCCTGGGCGCGACCGCGGCCCGCAGGCTCCCGGTCGCGGTCGTCCTGGTCGCGCTGGCCGTGAGCGCGGCCGGGGGCTACGCCGCGACCGACGTCGACACCTCGATAAACCAGGTCGACTTCCTGCCGCGGGACTCCCCGGCGTGGATGGACTCGCTGCCCGGCCCGCTCCGGCCGAGCGACTACGAGATCCGGGAGAACGTCGTCTTCCTCAACGACAGGTTCGTCCAGTCGCGCGACCGGTCGCAGGTCCAAATACTGGTGGAGGGGCCGGTCACCGCCCCGGACACCCTCGACCGCCTCGCGGCCGCCCGCGAGGAGATAAACGATAGTTCGACCGCCATCACGCTGGCCTCCGGCCGGCCCGCGGTCGACGGCCCCCTCTCGGTCGTCCGGCGGGTCGCGGCCGAGAACGAGACGGTCGCCCGGGTCGTCGCCGAGCGCGACGCCGACGGCGACGGCGTGCCCGACGAGGACCTGGCGGCGGTCTACGACGCGGTGTACGCCGCCGCGCCCGAGGAGGCCGCCGGGGTCATCCACCGCGCCGACGGCGAGTACCGCGCGCTCCGGCTCTCGGTGTCGGTCCGCGGCGGGTCGGACACCGGCGCGGTCACGAGCGAGATGCGGGCCGTCGCCGCGTCCGTCGAGTCCGGGACCGACCTCACCGTCACCGCGACGGGCCAGCCGATCATCAACGAGATCGTCAACGCGGAACTGCTGCTCACGCTGGTCGAGACGTTCCTCATCACGCTCGGTGTCATCGTCGCGTTCCTGACCGCCGTCTTCTACCGGCGGTACGGCACCCTCTCGCTCGGCGCGGTCACCATGGTCCCCGTGGTGTTCGCGCTGAGCTGGATCCTGGGGGCGATGTACCTGCTGGACATCCCGTTCACCACCGAGACGGCCATCATCGCCAGCATCGCCATCGGCATCGGCGTCGACTACTCTATCCACATCAGCGAGCGGTTCGTCGACGAGCTGTCGGCCGCCGGCGACCCGGTCGCGGCGCTGGAGACGACGCTCGCCGGTACCGGCGGCGCGCTGCTGGCGAGCGCGGTCACGACCGCCGGCGGGTTCGGGGTGCTGCTGCTCGCGCTGGTCCCCTCGCTCCAGCGCTTCGGCGCGGTCACGGGCACCGCCATCGTCTTCGCGTTCGCGTCGAGCGTGGTCGTCCTGCCGAGTCTGCTCGTCCTCTGGTACCGGTACCTCGGCGCGGGGACGCCGGTCGGCGGGTCGGCGGCCGGGACGGCGGGCGACTGACCGGGCCGAGCGCCTTCGATGCGTTCCGGGTTCCCCCGACGCCCTACTCGCCGGCGGCGCTCGAACTCCGCCCGGTCATCTCGTCGGCGTCGAGCCGGTAGAACTCGAACGCGGTCGGGTGCCTGTCGCCGGTCCACGGACACGCCGGGAACCACGCGTTCGCCGCGAAGGCGGCGTACGCCGCCTCGACGTTCTCGTCGGGGACGCGCTCGATTCCGCCCCGGACGACCGCGCTGGTCCACGACGGCGGTCGGATCTCGGGGACGAGGAAGGTGGCGGTCCGGGTCGCGTCGAGGTACGCCATCTTCCGCCCGTCGCGGTCGGCCTGGACGAAGAAGTAGAGCGTTCCGTCGCCGTCGTAGCCGAACGACATCGGTATCGCGTAGGCGTCGCCGTCGCTCGCGAGCGTCAGGCAGCCCCACCCTCGCCGGTCGAGGAACTCCTCGACCGCGTCGGCCGACATCCGGACGTCACCGGAGTTCTCGACGGACGGTTCAGGGTCGGCTCCCGCAGGAGATTCGTCGGTGTACATATCCACGGTCGAGACGGTGGAGCCGAGCCGTCATTTAATCGGCCTGCGAATCCCGCGAACTGGGAACCGCGAGCGAACGGAGAAAACGAGCCGCTCCCGGCCGATTACGCCCCCACGACGGTGATCGCCTGCTCGCGGTCGATGGCCCGTTCGAGTTCCTCGGCGATGGCGCTGCCCCGCGAGACCTGGATGTCGCCGCCCCGGCCCACGGTCGCGGTGAAGAGGTACTCGCCGTCGGCCTGGACCTCGACCGTCTCGCCGGCGTGGCCGTCGGTCGGCAGCACGATGTGCCGGGAGGTGATGTCGGGCGTCACCGTCTCGCCCTGCGCGGCCCCGCCGCCTGCACCGCCCGCAGCGCCGGGTGCGCCCGAGGCCGACTGGGGCTTCTCGTCGTGGGTGCGGACGTCGATGTCGATGCCCAAGCGGTTCTCGATGTCGTCGATGCGGCCGCCGCCCTTGCCGATGACGTAGGAGATGTCGTCGTCGCTGACGTAGACCGTGGCGCGGTTCTGCCCCTGGACGTCGACGTCGACCCGGTCGCGGGCGACCGACTGGATCTCGCGCTCGATCTCCTGTTTCGCCAGCTTCGAGACGCCGCTCTCCTCGCGCTCGCCCTCGTTGAGCGGGACGGTGACGACCTGGCGGTTGAAGGTGTAGATCTCGTACTCGGGCCGGCCGGTCTCGAAGTCCTGGATCATGATGACCGGGCGGGCCAGGTCCTCCTCCATCAGCCCCTCGGGCACCTTGACCTGGGTCGAGACGTCGTACACCTTGTTCACCTCTCCGGCCTCGATGTAGACGACGGTGTCGACGATCTGGGGGATCATCCCGAGCTCGACCCGGCCGACCAGCCGCTGGAGCGCGTCGATGGCCCGGGTCGCGTGGACCACGCCGATCATCCCGACGCCCGCGAGCCGCATGTCGGCGAACACCTCGAAGTCGTCGGTCTTTCGCACCTCGTCGTAGATTGTGTAGTCGGGCCGGACCATCAGCAGCGAGTCGGCGGTCTTCTCCATCTCGCCGCCGAGCTCCGTGTACTGGGTGATCTCGGGGCCGACCTGGAGGTCGCGGGGCTTCTCCATCGTCTTGACCGCGAAGTCGTTGTCCGAGAGGAACTCCCCGACCGCCTGGGCGAACGTCGACTTCCCGGCGCCGGGCGACCCGGCGATGAGCACGCCGCGCTGGCGCTCGAGCAGCCGCTCTCTGAGCTCCTCGGCGTACTCGTAGTCGTCCATGTCGGTCTTGACGATGGGCCGGACCGCGGTGATCTCCCAGCCGTCGGCGAACGGCGGCTCCGCGATGGCGATCCGGTAGTCGCGGAACTGGACGATGGTCATCCCGGGTTCGTCGAGCTCGATGAACCCCTCGTCGCTCTCCTTGGCGCTGTCGACGATCTCCTGTGCGAGCTCCCTGAGCCGCTCCTCGTCGAGCGGGTCGTCGCGGATGGTCTGGTAGTGCATGTCGCCGACGTCGCCGCGCTTGGCCATCGGCTCGACGCCGGCCTTGAGGTGGACGCTCATCGTCTGCTCGTCGAAGTAGTCCTCGACCGCCAGCCGGCCGACCTCGGTCTCGTCGACCCGCGGGGAGACGTACTCGACCTCGATGCCCTTCGCCTGGGCCACCTCGCTCTGGACTACGTCGCTGGTGACGAACACCGCGTCGTGCTCGGCGGCGAGGTCCCGGATGCGGGCGTCGATCTCGCCCTCGCTGGCCCGGCCCTGCTCGTCGGCGTCGGGCCGCGCGCCGACGTACCGCAGTTCGATGGTCCCCTCGTCGGCCAGGTCGGCGAGCCGCTGGAGCTCCGCGAGGCCATCCCAGCCGCTGTCGGCGCCGCCGTTGGCCTGGGCCTCGAGTTCGGCCACGACGGCCTCGGGGACGAGCACCGTCGCGCCCTCGAAGTCGCCGTCCTCGACGCGCTCGGAGATCCGGCCGTCGATGACGACGCTCGTGTCCGGAAGTACGTTCATACCGGCCTTTCGGGCGGCGCGTTCAAACCCTTTACGAGCGAGCGGCCCCGTGCGGTGGGTTCGCGACGTTCCGGAACGCCGGCCGGGCAACAACCTTCAATCGCGTCGGTCACTAGGAACTGATATGGGCGTGTCCGATTCACTGTCCGCGGCCGACGTCGCGAGCTGGGTCCTGGTCGGCGTGCTCGCGCTGACGATACTCGAGAACCTGGTCGACGGCGACCTCGTCTGGACCGGGTTCCTCGCGGCCACGCTGGTCGTCCTCGTCGTGCCCGCGGCGGCGTTCCGCGACCTCACGGCGACGCTCCCGCCGGCGGTGACGGCGCTCGCGGTGCTGCCGGGCGTGTCGCGGGCGGTCGGTCCCGCGTGGGTCACCGAGTACGCCGTCTACGTCGGGGTCGCCGCGGTGGCGCTCGCGGTCGTGGTCGAGGTGTCGCTGTTCACCGAGGCCGAGATGCGCCCCGGTTCGCCGACGCGCTGGTGGTCCTGACCACGATGGCCGCCATCGGCGCCTGGGCGGTGCTCCAGTTCTACTCCGACCGGTACCTCGGCACCGACCTCCTCGGCGGGCTGCACGCGGTCAACTGGGAGTTCGTCCGGGCGACCGTCGCCGGCGTCGCGGCCGCGGTCGTCTTCGAGCTGTACTTCGAGCACGGCCCGGAGGGCGGCCGCGAGGAGAGCGTGTCCGAGGTGGCGGAGGGCGAGGGCGGATGAGCCCACCCCTCGGCGACGACCGCGAGCGGGCGCTGGTCCGGCTGCTCCAGGTCGGCATGCTCGCCATCGCCGGCTACGGTGTCTACCGCGGGGAGTACAGCGTCGCGGTCAACGGCCTCGTGTCGCTGGCGGTCACGTTCGTCCCGGCGGTCCTGCGGCGCGACGCGGGCATCTCGCTCGACCCGGGTCACGTGCTCTGGCTCTCGGTCGCGGTGTTCGTCCACGCGGTCGGCATCGTCTGGCCATACCAGAACCTCCCGTGGTACGACTCGGTGGCCCACGCCCTCTCGGCGTCGGTCGTCGCCGGCGCGGGCTACGCGACGGTCAAGGCGGTCGAGCGCAACTCCGACCGGACCACCCTGACGCCGGGGGTGGAGGCGCTGGTCGTGCTCGTGTTCGTGATGGCGTTCGGCGTGCTGTGGGAGATCCTCGAGTTCTCCGCCGGCGCGGCCGCCGAACTCGTCGGCGGGCGGGCGGTGCTGATACAGTTCGGCCTCGACGACGTCGTCAACGACCTCGTCTTCAACTTCGTCGGCGGTCTCGTGGTCGCCGTGTGGGACCGGGCCCGTCCGGACCGGGCCGCCGACGAGGCGACCGAGGCGATGGACGACTGAGCGACCGCCGGTCCGCGGGCACCGACCGGACGACCCGGTCGTCGGCCTCCCGATTCGACCGTCGGAGTGGGCGACTCATTTATCCGGCGCTGTCCCGTACACCGCGGTCCATGCGCCACGAACATCTCGTAGTCACGGTCGAGGCCGGCCTCAAGGACCGCATCGACGACGACCTCGACGGGGGCGAGTCGCTCGAGTCGTGGGTCGCCGACGCGGTCGAGCGGAAGCTTGCGGCGGAGGACGAGACGGCGGCGGGCGGCGGACGCGGCGGTGACGTCGAGCGCGGCGGGCGCGGCGACCGTGGCGGTCGCGCCGACCGCGGGAGCGACGGCCGCGACCGGGCCGGCGGTAACGCGGCCGACGGCGAGCGCGGGCGGAACTCCGGGAGCCGGTTCGCGACGGGCGGCGGGCGCGGCGAGAACGAGGCAGACGCGGGAGACGGCGACGAGCGCGACGATTACGACGAGGGGTTCGAGTACGTCGACGACTGCGCCATCTGACTACTCCGACCAGGTGACGTTCCGCGTGAGCACGAACACCAGCAGCGCCATCAGGAGCTGGCCCAGCAGGGCCTCGGTGCCCGCGATGGCCCGCGCGTAGTTGCCCACCGGCTCGATGTCGCCGTACCCCAGGGTGGCGAAGGTGACGGTGCTGAAGTAGAGGCTCCGGAAGAAGATCGCGAAGAGGAGGTACTGGAGCCGTCCGGCGTCGGGGTTGGTCACCGAGTAGGTCACCGTGGTCCCGTTGGTGGCCTCCTGGATGCCGCCGACGAACGGGTAGAGGACGCCGCAGAGGACGATGACCAGCAGCGACGTCACGATGACCCGCCACGGGTTCGCGCCGTACCCCGTGGTCCACCGCCACGCCTCCTGGGCGAGCGCCCGGGTGTACGGGCCGAACTCCCACGCCTCGCGCCGCCGGACGTTCTTGCGCTTCTTGTAGTACTCCCGCGACGCCTCGGTCAGACCGTTGTCCTCGGCGAGCCGCTGGAGCTCGTTGTACGTCCAGTGGGCGGCCTCGTACCGCTCGACGCGGTTCTCGTCGTGGTCCCGCGGGCGGACCACGTCCAGCGACGCGATCCGCCGCTGGTCGTCGTGGTCGAGCAGCTCCTCCTCGTAGACCACGTTCTTCCCGAACGTCGTCTCCTCGGCGATGCGGGCGTTGTCGAACACGGCGTAGTGGAGCCGGGCGCCGCAGAGGTCGGCCCCCCGGAGGTCGGTCCGGTCGAACTCGGCGTGCTCGAGGTTCGCGCCCCGGAGGTTCACCCCCTGGGCGTCGACGCCCTCGAAGTGGGAGTACCGGAGGTCGGCGCCGCCGAGATCGGTCTCCTCGAGGTTGCAGTTGACGAACCGGGCGTCGGTGACGGTCAGCCCGACGGTCCAGTCGGCCCCCGACAGTTCGACGTCGCGGAAGATGGCCCCGTCGAGGCGGTCGCCGACGCTCGGCGCCGACTCCTCGAGCTCCCGCGAGGGCTTCTGTGCCACGTCGGCGTGCCAGATGCACCGCTCGGTCTCGCCCCAGACCGGCCGCCAGCAGCAGACGCCCCCCAGTCCGGTGACGGCGCTGGCCTCGTGGGTGTGGCCGCACCGCCCCTCCACGGCAGTCTGGCGGTCCGCGGTGGCGGTTGCCGCGTCCCCCGACGCGGACTGTAGCTCTTCAGACATGGGCGCTATAGTACATCGACCCTTTTTCAAGTTGTGCCCGACTGTTCAAGCTACTCAGCCGGCCGAGCGCGCTCTACTGGGTCGAGAGCGTGCCCCGGCCGGTCGAGCCCTCCGGCGGAGTCTACGTCGAGGCGGAGCCGACTTCGGCTGAACCGGCTTCGGACTCGTCGGCCACGGACGTTTCCCGTGGCTGGCGCGTACCCGTGACCGTGCTGGAACTCTACCAGGCGGAGGGCTGTCCCTACTCCAAGAAGGTCCGCGAGCACATGCAGGCGCTCGGGCTGTCGTACGTCGCGCACAACCCGCGGACGCACGGCGGCGAGGTGCGCGACGAGGAGGCCCACGAGGAACTGCTCGACCGCGGCGGCAAGGACCAGATCCCGTTCCTCGTCGACCCCGAGAGCGACGAGTCGCGCTACGAGAGCGACCGCATCGTCGAGTACCTCGACGAGCACTACGCGTAGCCACCACGCCTTTTCTCGCGGAACTCGTCGACTCGGACATGGCCGACCTCCGAGCGATACACGAGGAGATACAGCGCATCCGGGACGACGCCGACGCCGACCGCGAGGTGCGCCTGACCATCGAGTCCATCGAGGAGTCGCTGTCGGGGATGCGGTCGGCGGAGAACGACCCGCGGCCCGACCGCCTCCGGGAGGTCCGGGCGGAGCTCGACCGGCTCGCCGACGACGCCTCGCCCGCGGTCGCCGACGAACTCGCTGGGGTGCGCGAGCAGGTCCGGGAGTTCGAGCGCGAGGAGCTGTAGGCGGCGGTCGAGGCTCGGCGACCGGGGCCGGAATGCGGTTCGGCCCGCTTCACGCCCAGCCCGCCATGGCGACCGCGACGTAGAGCCCCTGGACGACCAGCGCGACCCCCGACACCGCGAGGACCGCGAGCACGACCTTCTTCGGGGTGCCCGAGAGCCCCTGGGCGACCAGCGCGTTGTAGACGCCGTTGACGCCGTGGAACGTCGCGGCCAGCAGGAACAGCGCCATCGTGGCGAAGTAGCCGACGTTCCGCATCCGGGCTCGCGTCCCGGCCAGCGTCACCTCGGCGGGGTGGTTCACGAAGTGGAGCAGGAAGAAGTGGAACGCCAGGACCGCGACGAGGAACGCCGCCGTCACTCGCTGGAGGAGCCACGACGCGCTCCCCCGTCGGAACGAGGAGTGGCGCTCGGCCATCTCAGAACGCCCCCGCCAGGAACGTCGGCACGCTCGCCAGCACGATCAGGCCGGTGACGACCAGCGCGACGTAGAAGCTCCTGTCCTGCTGGTCGAGGCCGACACCCAGGTCGACGAACAGTAGCCGGACGCCGTTCAGGATGTGGAAGACCGCGACCGCGAGGAGGCCGACCTCCATCACCCGGACGACGAGCAGGCTCTCGAGCCCCTGCAGTCGCGCCGTGTACGCGTCGGCGCCGCGCAGCGCCGCGCTCAGCACCGGGATGTGGATGAACAGGTATCCGACGAGTATCCACCCGCTGAACTTGTGGAGCAGCCACGCCCACATGCCCGCGGAGAACTCGGTCCACCGCCCGAAGTCCTCGACCCGACCGCGGTCGTAGTTCCGGCTCATGGTTCGGTCCGACAGTTCGGCCGACCGGGACAAGCCGCTTGAGCCGGATATTTCGCCGGGGTTTATCACTGCCGCCCGCCCGGGAAACCGGAGCAACGCTTATCAGCCGGTTCCCTGAACCCGATGACATGAAGCGCGTGCGGATAACTATCGACCCGCCGGCCGCCTACCTCCCGCCGGTGTACGAACTCCTCACGACGCGCGCGGCGTACCTCTCGCAGGTCCACCTGGTCAACTGGAACGTCTCGACGCCGCCGGTGGGGTTCCTGCTCCGGCTCCGCGGGGACTACCGACGCTACGAGGCCGACCTCCGGGCGGCCGACAACGTCGCCGAGGCCGAGATCCTCCCGGTCACCGACCGGTCGTGCTACTGCTTCCTGGCGGCCGAGAGCGAGACCCTCGGCCGGGAACTGTTCGACAACTTCACCCGGGGGAGCCTGATGACGGTCCCGCCCGTCGAGTGCCACGGCGACGCGAGCAGCACCTTCACGCTGGTCGGCACCGAGGCCGACATCCAGGCCGCGGTCGAGGAGGTCCCGGAGGGCGTGGCCGTCGACGTGGAGGCGGTCGGCGGCGAGCGCGTCGCGGACGACGGCGTCCTCGGCCGACTGTCGCCCCGCCAGCGGGAGGCCGTCAGGGCCGCGCTGGAACTGGGCTATTACGACGTGCCCCGCGACGCGACCGGCGAGGACGTCGCCCGGGAACTGGACTGCGCCACCGCGACCGCGGCCGAACACCTCCGGAAGGCCGAGGCGACCCTCGTTTCGGCACTGCTCGACGAGTGAATCCGACTGCGGTTCCGCGACCCCCGGGTTGAAGCGGCTCGCGCTCCACATCCCCGGTATGAGCGACGTCGTCGACCTGACCCGCGACCTCGTCTCGATTCCGAGCCACGAGGACGAGACCGAGGCTGGCGACTTCATCGAACGCTGGCTCCGCGAGGAGACCGACGCCGCGGTGACCCGCGACGAGTCGGGCAACGTCATCGCCAGGCGCGGCGATGGAGACGCGGACTCGCTCGCGCTGGTCGGCCACCACGACGTGGTGCCCCCGGCCGACTCCCAAACCGAGGCGGACGGTTCGTACGTCGTCACGGAGCGGGACGGTCGGCTCCGCGGCCGGGGCACCGCCGACATGAAGGGCGCGGTCGCGGCCGCGATGCTGGCCTTCCGCGATGCTGTCCTCTCTGCGGACGCCGACCCGGCGCCCGAACTCGTCTTCGCCAGCTTCGTCGGCGAGGAGGACGGCGGCGTCGGCGCTCGTGCGGCCATCGACCGGGGGTTCGCGCCCGACTACGCCGTGGTGGGCGAGGGCTCGACCGGCTACTCCGCGCCGGGCGCGACCGACGTGGCTGTCGCACACAAGGGCCGGCGGGGCAGCACGGTCACCGCCCGCGGGTCGGCCGCCCACGCCAGCGAGCCCGAGGCCGGCGAGAACGCGGTCTACCGGGCCTGCGACGCGGTCGACGTCCTGCGGGACCTCGACTTCCCGTCGACCGAGGTGTTCGGCGAGCGCGTCGAGGGGAGCCTCGCCGCGACCGAGATCGACGGCGGGAGCGCCTGGAACGTGATCCCCGAGGAGTGCACCGTCACGGTCGACGAGCGGACGGTGCCGGGCGAGCGGGCCGACCTGGAGCGCGTCGAGGCGGTCGAGGGCGTCGAGTGGACCGTCGACCAGGACCTTCCGCCGATGCGGTGCGACGACGAGGCGTTCGCCGAGACGGTGCTGGCCGCCGCGCGAGCGGCCCAGTCGGAGTCGCCCGAACTCGTCACCAAGCCCCACGCGACCGACGCCGGGTGGCTCGCCGAGGCCGGGACGACCTGCGTGGTCTGCGGCGCGGCCGAACCCGGCGAGGCCCACACCGAGACCGAGAGCGTGAGCGTCGACGTGCTGGAGCGGTGCTACGACATCTACCGCGGGACCGCCGAGAACTTCTGAGGTCGTCTCCCGTCAATCGACTCGGCTGCCGGCCCTGTACCGGTCGCCGTCCACCTCGTGTTTCGATTCGAAATCCGCGCTTTGATAATCGCCGCAGCCGAACCCCGCAGCCATGGCAAGCGAAGCCGGCGCCGAGGAGGCGTCCGACACGTACTCGGAGTTCATCCAGAAGGTGCAGCGGCTCTCGAACATCGGGCAGGCCGGCGGCGTGCTCGCGTGGGACCAGGAGGTCATGATGCCCGAGGGCGGCACGCCCGCCCGGTCGAAGCAGCGCTCGGCGCTCTCGACGCTGAGTCACGAGATGCTCACCTCCGACGAGATGGCCGAGATGCTCGACGAGCTGGAGGGCCAGGACCTCGACGCCGAGCGCGAGGCGGTCGTCCGGGAGGTCCGACGCCGGCACGACCGGGCCGCGAAGGTGCCCCAGGACCTCGTCGAGGAGATCTCGGAGGTGTCCTCCGAGGCGATGCCGGTCTGGCAGGAGGCCAAGGAGGAGGACGACTTCGAGACGTTCGCGCCCACCCTCGAGAAGCTGGTCGAGCTCAAGCGCGAGTACGCCGAGCACATCGACCCCGACCGCGACCCCTACGAGGTGCTGTTCGAGGACTACGAGCCGTACCTCGGCATCGAGACCGCCGAGAAGGTGCTCCAGCAGCTCCGCGACGAGCTGGTCCCGCTGGTCGAGGCGGTCCGGGACTCGGACGCCGACCTCGCAGTCGACACGTTCTCGGGCGAGTACGACACCGACACCCAGGAGGAGCTAGCCCGCGACGTGCTCGACACGCTGGGGTACGACTGGGACCACGGCCGGCTCGACACCGCGCCCCACCCGTTCTCGACCGGCAACCAGTTCGACGCCCGCGTCACCACGCGCTTCGACGAGGAAGAACCCCTGAGCGCGCTCATGTCGACGGTCCACGAGTTCGGCCACGCGACTTACACGCTCGGCCTACCCCGCGAGGACTACGGCACGCCGCTGGGCGAGTCCCGCGACATGACCGTCCACGAGTCCCAGTCGCGGCTGTGGGAGAACCACGTCGGCCGGTCGGAGGCGTTCTGGCAGCGGTTCCTGCCCGCGGTCGAGGACCGCTTCCCCGACAAGGTGGGCGACGCCTCGGTCGCGGACGTCTACGAGGCCGCAAACCAGGTGTACGAGGACAACCTCATCCGGGTCGAGGCCGACGAGCTCACCTACCACATGCACATCGTGGTCCGGTTCGAGATCGAGCGCGACCTGGTCCGGGGCGACATCGACGTCGAGGACGTGCCCGAGCTCTGGAACGACAAGTACGAGGAGTACCTGGGCGTCCGGCCCGACTCCGACGCCGAGGGCTGCCTCCAGGACATCCACTGGAGCCACGGCGACTTCGGCTACTTCCCGACCTACTCGCTGGGCAGCGTGCTCGCCGCCCAGCTGTTCGCCAGCGCCGAGGAGGACATCGAGGACCTCGACGGCAAGATCGCCGAGGGCGACTTCGAGCCGCTCCACGACTGGCTGACCGAGAACGTCCACCGCCACGGCAGCCGGTACACCACCGACGACCTCATCCGGGAGGCGACCGGCGAGGAGTACACCGCCGATTACTTCCTCGACTACGTGAAGTCGAAGTACGGCGAGCTGTACGACCTCGACGACTCCCAGTAGCGACTGTCACCCGCTCTGGACGACTCACGCAGTCTCGTCGACTCACCCGCTCTCGATCGTCGTCCGGGTCGCGCCGCCAGTTTTCAGCGCCGCTCTCACCTTCTCGGCCGTCTGGCGCTCGGTCACGTGGAACAGGAACTCCCCGTCCCAGTCGCCGGTCGCCATGGCGTCGGCGAGGTCGTGCCCGAGTCTGGCCTCGTAGAGCAGTTCGCCCTCGAAGTACGTCCGGATCCGGTGGGAGTCCGGGTCGTCGAGCGCGCCCACCCGTTCGAGCCCGTCGGCGAAGGCCGCGGTCCCATCGTCGGTGAGGGTCATCGCCAGCCGATAGCCGTCGGCGGTTCGGGCCCGCTCGACATCGCCGACCGTCGCCACGTCCGCGCCCGTGACGAGCTCGACCTCGCCGCCGTCGCCGTCGGTGACCGCGATGCGGAACCCGGCGTCCCCGTCGCTCGCGGTGGTCGCGGCCGCGGCGCCGTCGCCGGTCGTCGTCTCATCGGTCGTCGTTCCATCCTCGTCGGCGGCGGCGACCGCGTCTCTGACCTGGGCACAGCCGGCGCCACCGGCCAGCGCGAGGCCGCCGGCCGCGAGGACGTGTCTTCTGGAGGGCATGCGTAACTGTTGGCGAACTGCTATCTTAACTGTTTGGTGCTCGCGCTGTCCCGTCCGCGACCCACAGTTCCGGGTCGTCGCCGGCAGCGCGTCGGCCCCGATCCGGTCGCGCCTGCGAGGGTACCGGACGCTACGCGTTCAGCGACCTGCGAAAATCGAATCCGTTCGGGTTCCGCACGCGGGACGCCGCCCGGCGCGAACCGCGCGCCGCCGGCTCAGGCGCCGGCCTCTTCGAGGGCGTCCTCGAGCTCGTCGCGCTGGGTGACGCCGACGAACCGCTCGACGACGCCGTCGTCGTTCTCGACGACGATGGTCGGGATCGACCGGACCTGGTACTCGTTGGCGACGTCCTGATGCTCGTCGACGTCTATCTTCTCGAACTCGACGCTCTCGTCCCAGTCCTCCTCCATCTCCTCGAGGATGGGGTCCTGCGTCTTGCACGGGCCACACCAATCCGCGTAGAAGTCCTTCAGCGTGACAGTCATTGCTGTTCCCGCGGAAGTATCTTCGCCGCGCGCATAAGGGTTTTCCCACCGGCGCGTCCTTGCCGCGTTCTCGCCGCCGAGCGGCGCGGTCGAGTCCCGGCAGTCTCGTCTCGGCCGCCCTTTCGTTCCCGCCGCACGGCCGGCGTCCGCTCCGAAAGGTTTACGCAGGGGGCGACCGGACCATCGGCTATGAGCAGTGGCCAGAACTCCGGCGGGCTGATGTCCAGCGCCGGGCTCGTCCGATACTTCGACGCCGAGGACCGCAACGCTATCCGCATCGACCCCAAGACCATCGTCGCCTTCGGCGTCCTCTTCGGCGTCTTCATCGAAGTCCTGAACATCCTCGGATTGTAACCGGCCTCGGACTCCCGAGTCCGATTCCCGGCTTCCCCGCCGGCCGCCAGCGCTATCCGCGTCGGTACCGGCGTCTCCCCATGGACCTCCCGTTCGTCAGCACCGCCGACCGGCGGCCCCGCCGCGGCGCCGGTACCGAATCGGAATCGACCGCCCGACCGCCCGCCGGCCTCGCCGGCCGCCTCGCAACGGGGTCGAAGGCCGGCCTCGTCGCGACGCTCGTGATGACCGCCTACCGGCTCCCGGTCTCCCGCTCGCTGCCGCCGACCGCGGAGTTCTGGGCGAAGTACGTCTCGGGCGGCGACCCCGACGACCACCCGGTCGCCGCCGTCGCGCTCCACCTGCTGTACGGCGCCGTCGGCGGCGCCGTCTTCGGCGCGCTCACCCCCGCCGACTCGTCGCGCGCGTCGGCGGACGTCAGTCCCGTGGAGCCGGCGGTGGCCCGCCAGTCCCGGAAGGACGCCTCTCGCGCGACCGCCTCCCGGGAGGCGCTCGGCCTGGCGTGGGGGAGCCTCTACGCGCTCGGCCTCTCGATCTTCGGCGAGCGCGTGATGCTGGGACGACTCCTCGACGAGGAACTCGACGCCGACGAGCGCCTCGTCTTCCACGCGGGCCACCTCGTCTACGGGCTCAGCCTCGGGACGCTGTACAGCTCCCGGACGAGCGAGAAGTGATAGAAAGTATATCAGGACCGTCCCCGTAGCGCCGAACGTGTCAGGGAACGACTACATCTCGGTCCCCGGCGCTCCCCACGGCGTCGACGACCTCCGGGCGGCCGTCCGCGCCGCCCTGCCGGACGCCGAACTCCGCGACGCCGTTCCGGTCGAGGAGGGGAAGAACGCGGTCTACCGGCTCGTCGTCGCCGCGGACGGCGAGCGCCGGAACCTCGTCCTGAAGGTCGGCGACCACCACTTCGCCGCGGGGTGCCGGGCCGAACCGCGCCTGCTCGACGCCGTCGCCGAGCGCACCGACGTCCCGGTCCCGCCCGTCGTCGGCACCGGGGAGTTCGGTGAGGACCCGTACTTCCTGATGGAGCGCGTAGCGGGCGCGAATCTCGCCTGCGACCCGGACGGGCTCTCGGCCGACGCTTTCGAGCGGGTGTGCGTCGAGGCGGGCCGCAATCTCGCGGTGCTCCACGAGGCGTTCCCGGTCGGCAGCGATGCGGCTCGTGCCGATGTCGACGCGATTCCGACCGGCGACGACCCCTTCGCGGTCGACGGCTGGGGCGTGCTGGGCCTCGACGCCGGCGCGGACGACCTCCACCTGGCCCGGGGGTTCCCCGACTGGCCGACCTACTTCGAGGCGTGGCTGGGGCACAACGCCGACCGACTCGCGGACACCCGCTTTTCGGACCTCCGGCCGGCGGTGTCGGCCCGCGCCGAGGCGATGGCCGACGACCTCCGCGAACTGGCGCCGTTCGACCCGGTCGTCACGCACGGCGACTACCGGCTCGCCAACCTGCTCGTCGACCCCGAGACCGGCGCGACGCGAGCGGTGCTCGACTGGGCGACCCCGACCGCCGCGCCCGCCGCCTGGGACCTCGCGGTCACCGAGGCGCTGCTGGTCGACTGGCCTTCCGTCGGCGAGCACCGCCAGGAGCAGCTCCGCGAGCGCCTCCACGACGGCTATCGTGAGCGCAGCCCCTCGGTCCTCGACCGCGAGGGCTTCGAGACCCATCGGCGGTGCTGCCTGTTCGGCGCGCGGCTCCGGCTGATGGTCAATCTCGGCGAGGAGATGGCCGGCCGTCCGGCGTCGGCGGTCGACGCCCGGGCGCGGGAGCACCGCGACGCGCTGCGGGAGTTCGGCGTCGAGTGACTGGATGGACGTTCGATCGTCCCCGCGCCGACGGCGAGACGCGCCACTTTTTGCGGTCCGCTCCCTACCCGCGGCCATGACTCTCACAGCGGGCGTCGTCGCGGTGCAGGGCGACGTGAGCGAGCACGCCGACGCCGTCCGGCGGGCCGGCGAGGCCTACGGCCGGGAGACCGAGGTCGTCGAGGTCCGGACGGCCGGGACGGTCCCCGACTGCGACGCGCTGCTCGTGCCCGGCGGGGAATCGACCACCATCTCGCGGCTGCTCCACGACGAGGGCATCGACGAGGAGATCGTCACCCACGTCGAGGCGGGCAAGCCGGTGCTGGCGACCTGCGCGGGCCTCATCGTGGCGGCGACCGACGCGGGCGACGACCGGGTCCGGAACCTCGGAGCGGCCGACGTGACCGTCGAGCGAAACGCCTTCGGCCGCCAGAAGGACAGCTTCGAGGCGCCCCTCGACGTGTCCGGGCTCGACGACCCCTTCCCGGCGGTGTTCATCCGCGCGCCGGTCATCGCCGACGTCGGCGAGGGCGTCGAGGTGCTGGCCGAGTGGGACGACCGACCGGTCGCGGTCCGGGACGGGCCGGTCGTCGGCACCTCGTTCCACCCGGAACTGACGCCCGACGCCCGGCTCCACGACCTCGCGCTCTTCGAGGCGGCGGACGGAGCGGACCCGGCGGGCGAGTCCGGGGACGCGACCGCCCCCGACCAGTAGGGCAGACTTTTCTTTCTGGCCCCCGTCTGGTTGCACATGGACGCCGACATCGACGCGGTGCGGGTCGCGATGACCGACGACGGGCCGGTCCCGGTCGTCGTGCTCGCGCCCCGCGACGAGGAGGGCGTACTCCCCATCTTCATCGGCTTCAAGGAGGCCGTCAGCATCGCCCGCGGGATGGAAGCCGAGGACATCGGCCGCCCGCTGACCCACGACTTGACGCTCGACCTCGTCGAGGAGCTCGGCGGCCGGGTCACTCGCGTCGTGGTCACGTCGCTGGAGGACAACACCTACATCGCGGACCTCCACGTCGACACCCCGCGGGGCGACACCGTGGTCGACGCCCGGCCGAGCGACTCGCTGGCGCTGGCGGCCCGGACCAACGCCCCGGTCGAGGTCGAGACCGACGTGTTCGAGTCGGGCCGGCGCGACCCCGACGAGTTCGAGGACCTCCAGGACATCAAGGAGGTCACGGACCTCAGCCCATGACCGGGCGGTCGACCGACTCGGAGGAGACGCGAGCGGACGCCGACGAGGCGACCGCCGCGGCCCCGACCGACGCCGTGCTCGACGAACTGTTCGCGGTCGTCGAGGACCGCAAGGAGACCCTGCCGGACGAGTCGTACACCGCGTCGCTGTTCACCCACGAGAAGGGCGAGAACGCGGTGCTGGAGAAGCTCGGCGAGGAGACCACCGAGCTCGTGCTCGCGGCGAAGGACGACGACCGCGAGGAGATCGCCCACGAGAGCGCCGACATCGTCTACCACCTGCTCGTGCTGCTGTCGATGAAGGACATGGACGTCGCGGACCTCCGGGCGGAACTGCGCGAGCGTCGGTGAATTGCCCCTTTCTCGGAAACTGATCCTCACTTGCGGTCGGCGCGCGCTGGCGCCTGCGGGAGCGAAAGCGACCGCAGGCTCGTGGGAGCTTCGCTCCCACGGCGCGACCTCGTGTCGCGCCAGCCGCGTGAGGGATGAGGACCGCAGTCGGTTGGGGAGGTGTGTGGCCGGCGGTCGCGGTTGCTGTGCGGAAACTCATTGGTGACGGCAGTAGCTAGCTTCCCGCCGACCGTCTCCGTCATAGCCTTCAGCCGACCGTCTTCGTCATCCGTGCCACTACCAGTATCACTCAACACCGGAAAACCCGACAGAACGAGACCCGTTACGATCCTCGGGCCGCCTTCTCGAATCGGTGGAGCACCACGTCGCTGTCGTCGTCCCACTCGAAGTCGTCGTGAGCCCGGTTCAGTATCTCGCGGTACTGCTCCAGGTCCCGCATCCCCTCCTTCCGGGCGTCCTCGTCGGTCAGGTCGCCGAGGGTGCGCTCGCGGACCTCGACGACCTCGAACGACTGGCCGTCGACCTCGAAGCGGTCGCCCTCGTCGGCGTACTGCCGGCCGCGGTGGATCTGTGTGATGTCGCCGTCTCGCGCGCCTTCGCGCATCCGCTCGTTCGGGAGCAGGGTGTCGGCGTCGATTGTCGCCATGCGGGTGGATTCGGACCGAACCCGGAAAATGGTTCGGTCGGTGGGGTCCGGCGTTCGGAAACGGAGGAGTCTCGTCTAGTCTTCACTCCGCGAGCAGCGCACCCACCGCCCCGGCGAGCGCGCTCTCGACGCCCATCACCAGCGCGAGGACGACGAGGGCGACGAAGAGGCCGCCCCCGAGCAGCGGACCGAGCGGGCCGAGCCCCATCGCGCCGACCGCGCTGACCACCAGTCCGAATATCAGCGCCGTGAGGATGCCGCCCAGCGACCCCGCGAGCAGGCCGTGCCACGCGCCGCTCCCGACGCCGCCCGCGGCCATGTAGCCCGCGACGAACCCGCCGACGAGCCCCGCGGTCAGCTGGCCGAAGCCCGGAACCGCCAGGCCGACGAGCCCGGCCACGGTCATGACGACGAACCCCACGGCGACTGCGTACCAGTTGGTCATTTCATCCTTCGGTACGCTCTGCGTGCGGTTAAGCGTGGCTGCGGTCGAGCGAGCAGTAGCGTCAGGAGGTCGCCTACTCTGGGTCGGTCGGCGGGTCCTCGCCGAACCCCGACAGGTCGAAGTGGCGACCGCCGCGGACCCAGTCGAGGCCGATGTACGCCAGCGCCAGCCCACCTACCCCGCTGGCGACCGTGACCGCGAGCGTCTCCGTCTCCCCGGACCCGCCCGCGAACCAGACCCCGAGTCGGACCGTCTGCTGGAGGCCCAGACAGACGTTGCCCACGCCGACGAGCTGGTCCCATTTCAGGTCGGCGACGGCGACCTCCAGGCCGCCCAGCACGTACAGCGCCGAGGCGGCGAACCAGAGCGCGAACGTCACGAGGGCCGCCGGGTCGGTCGCCGGCGCGCCGAACGCCGCGAGAAAGGCGACACCGGCGATTCCGAAGATGACGCCAAGGACGGCGAACCAGAAGCGTCGCATAGTCGTCTCTACGCGACTCCGGTTGATAAAACGACACCTTGTGGACCTCTCCGCCGTCGCCCACCGCTCCTGGCCTCCCGTCCGAACCGCCCCGCTACTCGCCCAGCCCCGTCTTCTCGGCGTACTCCTCGAACACCGCCCACGTGGGGTCGACCTCCGGGTGGGTCGTCCGCTCGCCGTCGACGTAGACGCCCTCGCCTTCCCGGACCTCGCCGACGTCGGCGGCCGGGATGCCCTCGTCCTCGAGCGCGGCCAGCACTGCTTCCGCGCCGCCCGCCTCGACCGTCAGCACCAGCGTCCCCTCGCTGGTCGCGGCCCACGGGTCGATGCCGAAGTGGTCGCACGCCTCGGCGACCCCGGGGAGGACCGGCACCGCCTCGGAGTCGACGTCGAGGCGGACGCCGCCGGCACGCGCGAGTTCGACCAGCGCGCCCCGGAGGCCGCCCTCGGTCGCGTCGTGCATCGCGGTCACCGGCCCCGCGGCCGCGGCGGTCAGCGCGTCCCGGACCGGGCTCATGTCCCAGAACCGCTCCTTGGCCGCGGCGATCGTCTCCTCGGGTAGGTCGACCGCGTCCTCGAACACCGTCACGAGGAAGCCAGCGACCTCGATTGCGGGCCCCTTGGTCACCAGCAGGCGGTCGCCCGGTTCGGCGCCGTCCGGTCTCACCAGGTCGTCGGGGTCGCCGACCGCGAGGGTGGTCGCGCCGCCGACCCACGGGTACTGGCAGCCGCCGTACCGGGCGGTGTGGCCCGTGACGATGCTGACGCCCAGGTCGCGGGCCTCGCGGTCGAACGTCTCCCAGACGGTGCCGAACTCCTCGTCGGTCATCGCCGGCGGGAGGGTGAAGGTGACCGCGAGGTGCGACGGCGGGATACCGGACACCGCGGCGTCCGAGAGCGCGACGTGGACCGCGAACCACGCCGCCTTCTCGAAGCCGAGCGCCGGGGTCAGCGACAGCGGGTCGCTCGCGAGCACGACCGCCCTGCCCCCGATCTCCACGACGCCGAAGTCGACGCCGTGCTGGGGGCCGAGGCTGACGTCGCCGCGGTCCGCGCCGAGGTGCGGGTAGATGCGCTCGTCGAAGAACTCGCGGTCCACCTTGCCGAGGTCGGTCATCGGCGACAGTTGGGGCGTCGCGGACAAATCGGTGGTGATTCTCCCGGGCGCGCGACCGACGCGCGCTCACGTCGAGACGAGACGCGCTCGCGGGACGCGGACGTCGACCGACCGGCGCGGCGTCTCCGCAGTGAGTTACTTCCGGTAACTAGATGGGTCGAGGTAACTTTTTACGCGCCGCGGCAGTAGCCCCGTCCATGACCGACGAGACCGACCGACTCCCGGTGTGGTGCGCCGGCAAGGACTGGTGTCCCATCACCGCGACCGCGGCGCTCATCGGCAAGAAGTGGCACCCCGTCATCGTCCACCGGCTGCTCCAGGGCGGCCCGATGGGGTTCAACGAGCTCAAGTCCGACGTCGGAGGCATCTCCAGCAAGGTGCTCTCGGACAGCCTCGAGGACCTCGAGGAGAAGCGACTGGTCGACCGCGAGGTCGTCAGCGACAAGCCGGTCCGGGTCAACTACTCGCTGACCGAGAAGGGCGAGTCGCTCGAACGGCTCATCTTCGAGATGCGCGACTGGGGCCGCGAGCACCTCGACGCCGCCGAGGAGCAGGACGAGGCCCTCGCCTGAGGTAGGGGTCGGCGGGCTGCCGGCGCGAGGTCGCCGTCCCGGACGCGCGAACGTTTAAATCCGAAACCGGGACGAGACCCGCCGATGGGACACCGCGCGCTCCTCGCCTATCGGCGGGACGAGACCGACGGAACCGACGAGACCGGCGAAGCTATCGAGACCGACGGAACTGACGAGAACGACGGTTGCGACGAATCGACCGTCGCCGACGAAACAACTGCTCCCGCCGCCGACGCGACGTACGACCTCCACCGCTCGCACTGGGGCGCGGCCGATTTCGCGCTCGCCGACCACATCTCGGCCGCGTCGCCGTTCGCCGCCGACACCGCGTTCGCCGTCGACCCCGACCCGGTGATGACCGGCGTCACGCTGGCCGACGCCGCCGCCAACTACGTCGACTTCCTCCATCACGAGGCGTTCTACGTGGTCGACGCCGACTACGAGACGACGCCGTACCACGTCCTCTGGTTCGGCCTCGACGCCGACAGCGAGGCGGTCGACCGCAGCGAGACCGTCGGCCACGGCGCGCTGGTCGAGGTCTGGAACGACGCCGACTTCCTCCGGGGGTGGTTCCGCGGCACCAAGGGCGTCGCGGGCGAGATGGTCGACCGGGGCGCGCTCTCGCCCGAGGAGGCGGCCGACTACCTCGCCGCCCGCGTCCGCGCGTGGGCCGGCGAGCGGGAGGTGTTCGTGGCCGAGTGAGTCGGGCGCTGCCGGGATAACCCGGTCGCGGCACGAGGCCGACTCCCGGTTTCCGACACCTCGACCGACGGACACGGGCCGCTTTAGTGCGTCCGTCGCCTACCCGCAGGCAGTGACGATAGCAGACGGCGACTCCGCGAGCGCCACCCTCAGCCGGCCGGACCCCGCCGCCGCGCGCGACCGCGTGGCCGCGGCGGTCGACCGCGGGGGGATGGTGACCGTCTTCGGCCGGTGCACGGTCGACTACGAGGGCCGGGCCGCCAGCACGCTCGGCCCCGGCGACCGGCTGGTCGTGCTCAAGCCCGACGGCACCGCGCTGGTCCACACCGACGAGGGCCAGAAACCGGTCAACTGGCAGCCGCCGGGCTCGACCCACGAGGCGAGGCTCGCCGACGGTGACCTCCGTATCGTGAGCCGCCGCACTTCGCCCGATGAGGAGCTGGTCGTCACGTTCGAGCGGGTCGAGCAGCTCTCGACGTTCGACGTGACCGACCGCCAGGACCTGACGCTCCAGGGCACCGAGGAGGACCTCCGCCGGCGCATCCTCGACGCGCCCGACCTCGTCGAGCCGGGGTTCCGGCCGCTCGCCATCGAGCGCGAGACGCCCGCCGGCGCGGTCGACATCTACGGCGAGGACGACGACGGCGCGACCGTCGTGGTCGAACTCAAGCGCAAGCGCGTCGGCCCGGACGCGGTGGGCCAGCTCTCGCGGTACGTCGAGGCGCTGGACCGCGACCTCCACGCCGACGCCGAGATCCGTGGGTTCCTGGTCGCGCCCTCGGTGACCGAGCGCGCCAGGGGACTGCTGGCCGAGAAGGGCCTGGAGTTCGTCTCGCTCGGGCCGCCGGAGTGACGGGACGACCCTGTCCGGCAAGCCCAGGCTCAGTCCGAGAGATCGTCCGTATCGAGCGGCGTCGCGGTCCGCCAGTAGTGGTCGAACGTGTCCTGCGCCCACGAGCGCACGGCCCGGTCGTCGGTGTCCACCGACGCCTGCAGGACGCCGTTCTCGTCGCGCAGCAGCAGGTGGACCGCGTCGTCGGCGACCGTCACCGCCAGCGGAATCCCCTCCTCGCGGACGCGTAGCTCCGCGCCGTCGGCGTCGAGCAGCGACGTCAGCTGCCCGCGCAGCCCCGAGTCGTCGGCGAGCGCGCCAATGGCGCTCTTCGAGAAGACGCCCCGGAACCGCCCCTCGCCGGCGGTCACTCGCTCGCGGACCCGCGCGAGGCTCTGCCCGTTGAACGCGTGGGAGAAGATGCGGATCTCGTCGGCGTCGCCCAGCAGGTCGAGCACCCGCTGAACGGGCGCGTTCGGCCGCGTCTGGTTCGGGACCGTGATGGTCGCGTCCGCGAGCCGTCGGAGGTCGAAGTCCATGGCGTGGGTCGGCAGGTACCGCACGATGCCGCGGAGCTCGCCCTCCGTTTCGAGGATGTCGAGCAGGTCGGTGAACCCCTCTGCGACGAGCCGGCCGGTCGCGGTCGCCGCGTACTCGCCGCCCTCGCGGCGTATCCACGACCGGTCCTCGAAGTCGCCGAGGATGCGACCGAGGGTCGCCTGCGACGCGCCGGTGGCCGCCGCGAGCTCGCTGCGCGTCCGGCGGTCGTCGGCCAGCAGTCGCAGGACCTCGACGCGGTTGGCCGAGAGCGCGAGGAACTCGATCTCCTCCAGCGCGGACTCCATGCCTCGTACTCGTGCTCCCGCCGGTAAACCGTTTTCGTACCGTGAAACCGTTGCACGTCGCGAAAGCGCTCGCCGGTCCGCAGCCATTTCTTGCCGTGAAATAATTTCTGAACGAAACTATAACCCCGGCGCCCTTACGGACGAGTATGATTCGTTCTCTCGACGCGTCGGCGCTCTCTCCCCCGGCGCACACGGCTCGCACGGAGGTGGCGTAGCAAGTGATCGAGAAGCGCACCCTCGCGTTCTTCGCGGCCGCCAGCGTCCTGTTCGGCGGGACGTTCGTGGCCGCGAAGGCCGGCCTCGCCTACTTCCCGCCCCTGCTGTTCGTCGCGCTGCGATTCGACGTCGCCGCGGCGGCGCTGCTGGGGTACGTGGCGCTCACGACGCCGCGGGACGACCTGCTCCCGCGGACGCGGAGCGACGTCGCCGGCATCCTCGCGACCGGGATTCTGGTCATCGGGCTGGCCAACGCCCTGCTGTTCGTCGGCCAGCAGTACGCCACCAGCGCCGTCGCCTCCATCGTCTTCAGCCTCAACCCGATCCTGACGCCGGTGTTCGCGGCCGGACTGCTCTCGGACGAGCGCCTCTCGGCCCGCGGCGGGGTCGGCATGCTGCTCGGGCTCGTCGGCGTCGGACTGGTCGCCAGCCCCGACCCCGCGAACCTGCTCGGGGGCGGCGCGGTCGGCAAGGCGATCCTGCTCGCGGGCGCGACGAGCGGCGCTCTCGGGAGCGTCCTCATCCGGCGGGCCGACGCCGACCTGTCGAGCACGGTCAGGACCGCGTGGGCGCTGCCGTTCGCCGCGCTGCTCTGTCACCTGCTGAGCCTGTCGGCCGGCGAGTCGGTCGCGGCCGTCTCGTGGACGCCCGAGGCGCTGGCCGCGCTCGGTTACGTCGGCCTGTTCGCCGGCGCGCTGGCGTACATCGCCTACTTCGGCCTCCTCGACGAGGTCGGCGCGATCCGGGCCAACCTCGCCTTCTACGTCGTGCCGGTCGTCGCGACCCTCGGCGGGTGGGCGCTGCTCGGCGAGGCAGTCTCGACGCTCGCCGTCCTCGGCTTCCTCACCATCTTCGCCGGCTTCGCGGTGCTCGGCAGCGAGTCGATGGACGTCGGGGGTCTCCTCCGGTCGCCGGTCGCCGACCGCGCGCTGACCGACGGTGGGCGACCGACCGACGAGCAGTACGGCTGCGAATCGGACTGAACGTCCGGATTATTCCACTTCGCGCTTCAGTTCTGCCAGTTCGTTCATCGCCTCCAGCGGCGTCATCGTCGCCACGTCGACCTCGCGGAGCCTCGCAGCGAGTTCGTCCTCGGGGCCGTCCGCGATGGCTCTCGGCGGTTCGGCCGCCGCATCGACTTCGGTCCTATCGGATTCGCTCGCGCCGGCTTCGGTCGCGCTTTCGCCGGTTTCGCCCCCGGCAGCCTCACCGCCCTTCGCAGCCGCCACGTCCGCCGTTTCATCGTCGGCCAGCAGTTCCCGCGCCCGGTCGACCACGTCGTCGGGAACGCCGGCCTCGCGGGCGACCTGGACGCCGTAGGAGGCGGTGGCCGCCCCGCGCCGGACGTCGTGGTCGAAGACGACCTCCTCGTCGGTCTGGTCCGCCGAGAAGTGGAGGTTGAACGCGCCCGGGAGTTCGTCGGCCGTCTCGGTGAGCTCGTGGTGGTGGGTGGCGAACAGCGTGCGCGCGCCGACCTCGTCGTGGACGTGTTCGGTCACGGCACGGGCGATGGCGAGGCCGTCGGTCGTGCTGGTGCCCCGGCCCACCTCGTCCAAGAGGACCAGCGAGTCCTCGGTCGCGCTCTCCAGTATGGCGGCGAGCTCGGTCATCTCGACCATGAAGGTCGAGCGCCCGCCGGCGATGTCGTCGCTCGCGCCGACCCGGGTGAACACCCGGTCGACCGGGTCGATCCGGGCGTCGGCGGCCGGGACGAAGCTCCCGGTCTGGGCGAGCACGGTTATCAGCGCGACCTGGCGCATGTACGTCGACTTGCCCGACATGTTCGGGCCGGTGATGACCGCGAACGAATCGTCCGAATCGAGGTGGGCGTCGTTCGGGACGAACGACTGCTGGGTGCGCTCGACGACGGGGTGACGGCCGCGCTCGACGTGGATGCCGTCGCCGCCGATTTCGGGTCGGGCGTAGTCGCGGGTGGCCGCCGCCTCCGCCAGCGCGGCCAGCACGTCGAGCCGGGCCAGCGCGTCGGCGACCGCCTGGACGCGCTCGGACTCGGCCGCCACGGTCGACCGCACCTCCCGGAACAGCTCGTGTTCGAGGTCGTCGGCCCGGCTCTCGGCCCGCAGTATCTCGTCCTCGCGCTGCTTGAGCTCGGGCGTGTAGAACCGCTCGGAGTTCTTCAGCGTCTGGCGCCGGTTGTAGTCGTCGGGCACCTTCTCGAGGTTCGGGTTGGTGACCTCGATGTAGTAGCCGTGGACCGAGTTGTGCCCGACCTTGAGCGAGTCGATACCGGTCCGCTCGCGCTCCCGCTGTTCGAGGTCGTCGATCCACGCCTTGCCCTCGCGCTCGGTCGCACGGAGCTCGTCGAGTTCGTCGTCGTAGCCCCGCTTGATGACGTCACCCTCGGTGATTTCGCGGGCGGGGTCCTCTCTGACGGCGCGCTCGATCAGGTCACGGACGTCGTCGAGTTCGTCGAGGCGCTCGCGCAGCTCGACCAGCAGGTCGGCGTCGAAGTCGGCCAGTTCGGCCTTGAGCTCGGGCACCACGTCGAGGGTGGCCTTGAGCGACCGCAGGTCGCGGGCGTTGGCCCGGCCCCGCGAGATGCGGGCGATGAGCCGTTCGATGTCGTACACGTCCCGCAGCAGTTCGCGGGCCGCCTCCCGGGACTGGACGTCGCGTGTCCACGCTTCGACCGCGTCGAGCCGGGCCTCGATGCGGTCCTCGTCGAGCAGGGGCCGCCGGAGCCAGTCCTTCAGCTTCCGGCTGCCGAGCGCGCACGACGTCTCGTCGAGCACGCCCAGCAGGGTCACGTCGGCGTCGCCGTGAACCGCCCGGCGCTCGAACAGCTCGAGGCTCGACAGCGCCACCCGGTCGAGCAGCATGTACTCGCGGGGCTCGTAGCGCGTCAGGTGATTGAGGTAGTCGAGGCTGGGGGTTCCGGTAGCGTCTCCCTCGGACTCCGCACCGTCCCCGTCGGTCTCGCTCCCCTCGGCGCCTTCGACCCCGCCGCGGGTGTACTCGGCGTAGGCCAGCAGGGCGCCGCAGGCCCGGACCTCCGCGTCGTGGGCCAGCAGGGTCTCCGGCGACCCGAAGTACTCCTCGACTCGCTCGGCGGCGGCCTCGGCGTCGAACGCCTCGGGGTCGTAGGGCGTGACCATGCAGTCCGCGTCGAAGACGCCCGCGGAATCCTCCGCGTCGGGTTCCAGGACGGCCTCGGCGGGGGCGAACCGGCTCACCTCGTCGGCGACCGCGTCAGCCCGTCGGGCGCTGGTCGCGTAGAAGTCGCCGGTCGAGACGTCGAGCAGCGCGAGGCCGTAGCGGTCGGGGTCCTCGGTGAGGCACGCCACGAAGTTGTTGTCGTCGGTGTCGAGGAGTTCGTCCTCGGTCAGCGTGCCGGGGGTGACGATGCGGGTGACCGCCCGGTCGACCACCCCGGTCGTCTCCTCGGGGTCCTGGACCTGGTCGGCGACCGCGACCCGGTAGCCCGCGTCCAGCAGCGTCTCGATGTACGACTCGGCGCTGTCGATGGGGATGCCCGCCATCGGGTAGGTGCCGGTCGAGTCCTCGCGCTGGGTCAGCGCGATCTCCAGCAGGCGGGCGGTGCGCTCGGCGGCCTCGCAGAAGGTCTCGTAGAAGTCCCCCACCTGGAACAGCACCAGCGAGTCGTCGTACTCGCCGCAGAGCTCGAAGTACTGACTCATCATCGGCGTCAGGTCCGCTTCGTTCTCGGCCATCTTCTCGGGTGGCCCCAGCGCCGCGTCCATGGGTGAGAGTAGTGGGGCCGGAGCCCGAAATAGGAATCGATGGCCGACGGTCGCCCGCCCGCTGTCGGCCCCTCGTCGGCCCGCGATTACTGCGTTCGTCCCCGTCGAATTTCCGCCCGGCTTTTCCGGTAGTCCCGGACGCCGACCGAAGGGCTAACCGTCGCGGTCACCTACCCCCGGTCGTGACCGACACCGACGCCATCACCCCCGAGAAGCCGGTCCGCCTCGACGGCGGCGACGACTTCGACGCCTTCGTGGCCGAGAACGACCTGGCGCTGGTCGACCTCTACACCGAGGGCTGCTCGCTCTGCCAGGCCATCGAGCCCGTGGTGGGCAACGTCGCCCGGGCGACCGACGCGGCCGTGGCGATGCTCAACCCCCGCGAGGACCTCTCGCTCGTCGACGAGTACGACGTCCGGAGCGTCCCGACCCTGCTGCTGTTCGAGGACGGGGAGCTGGTCGGGAGAATGGCCGAGGGGTTCCAGGGGACCGAGGCGGTCGTCGCGTTCGTCGAGTCCCGCGGCGGGCGCGAATAGCACTCTCGGCCGCCGTCGGCGCGCTCACTCTCCGCCGGCGCCACCGGTAGCGGAAAACCCGGCCGTCGGGACGCCGTTTTTGAGTCCGGAGACCTAACTGCGTCCATGAGCGAAGCATCCGCTGACGACGCGCTGACCGTCTACTCCGACTACGTCTGCCCGTTCTGCTACCTCGGCAAGGCCGCGATGGAGCGGTACCGCGAGGAGACCGACGACCCGCCCGCGGTCGACTGGCGGTTCTACGACCTCCGGGGGTACAAGCGCGGCCCCGACGGCGAGATCCGGGAGGACGTCGACGACGGCAAGGACGACGACTACTTCGCGCAGGTCCGGGAGAACGTCGAGCGCCTCAAGGCGCGCTACGACGTCGAGATGGACCTCGACTTCTCGACCGACGTCGACTCGTGGAACGCCCAGCAGGCCGCCCTGTACGTCCGCCAGACCGAGGGCGAGGAGACGTTCCTCGACTTCCACGAGGCGCTCTTCGAGGCGCTCTGGCAGGACGGTCGCGACATCGGCGACCCGGACGTGCTGGCCGACGTCGCCGAGAGCGCGGGGCTCGACGGCGAGGAGATTCGGGACGCGACCGGAGACGAGACGCTCGAAGCCGAACTCCGCGAGAAGTTCGAGCGGGCCCAGCAGGCCGGCGTCTCTGGCATCCCGACGTTCGTCTACGAGGGCCACGCCGCCCGCGGGGCGATCCCGCCCGAGCAGTTCGAGCGGCTGGTCGACGGCGCGTAGACCCCCGTCGAACCGCCGACGGGGGTTCGCCCGACCACCGCGCTCACCGCCCGAAGGCGTCTGCGTAGTCCTCGACGAACGTCCCGAGGCTCCGCGACTCCCGGCCGAGCACTCGCTCGACGTCGGCGCTGACCCGCCCGGAGAGGCCGAGACGCGTGACCGAGTAGAGCGCGACCATCACGGCGATCATCGGATACGGCACGTCTCGCGAGCGCATCCGGCGGACGAACGCCGGAATCGTCGGCTCGGGATACGTGATTCGCCGGCCGAGCACTTCGGAGAACACCGCGGCCACCTCGTGGTAGTCGAGCGCCTCGGGGCCGGTCACGTCGTACGCCCGGTTCTCGTGGCCGGATTCGATGAGGGCCGCGACGCCGACGGCGGCGACGTCGCGGGCGTCCACGAACCCGGTCTCGCCGTCGCCCGCGGGGACGTAGATCTCGCCCCGTTCCGCGACGTCCGGGCGGTGGATCTCGCTCAGGTTCTGCATGAAGTAGGCGGCCCGGAGGAAGGTGTGCGCCGCGTCGGCGGCTTCCAGGTGGCGCTCCATCCGGTAGTGCGGGAGCAAGGGGTTCTTCTCCGCGCCGAGCACCGAGAGGTAGACGACGTGCCCGACGTCCACCCGAACCGCGGCGTCCGCGAACTCCCGGAGCCGGTCGACCCCGACGTTCGGCGGGCGGACGAGGAACAGCCGGTCGACGTCCGCGAGGGTCGCGCCCCACGTCTCGGGGCGCTCGAAGTCGAACTCGACGGCAGAGGCCTCGTCGCCGCCCGCTGTCGCCTGCGAGGGGTCGCGGACGCCGACCCGGAGGTGGACCTCGGCGTCGGCTTCGGCGAGCTGGTCCGCGACCGCCGAACCGACGGTGCCGGTCGCGCCGGTCACCAGCACGGTGTCGGTCACGCCGACCCGCCCCCGCGAGCGAGCGCGCCGACGCAGGCCGCGGCGACCGCGACGTGCATGACCATCAGCACCGCGACGCCGAACGCGGTCGCGCTCTCGTCCGCGGAGAGCAGCAGCAAGTCGGGGACGAACGAGAGCACGAGGACGACGGCGGCGACGACGGTGAACGTTCGGTCCGGGCTGTCGGACCGGCGGGCGAGCAGCCAGTAGACGCCGACCGCGCCGCCGGCGCCGACCACAGTAAGGAACATCACCGGGGGCCACGTGAGCGCCCGGAAGCCCGGCGCGACGCCGGCGGCCCGGGCGGCCGCGAGGATGATCGCGTTCAGCAGTATCGAGGGGGCGACGGCGAGCAGGCCGCGCCGGGCGAGCGAGCGGCCGGGCCGCGTCTGGGAGTCGATGGAGGTTGCCATGGTCTCGGTCAGTACTACAGATCCCGTAGCCAAATAAGGACCACCGAGCGACCGGTCGCGCGTCCCGACGGACCGACTTACTCGTCGTCGGCCGCCACGCTGGGGTGGTTCTCCGGGCCGTCAGGGTGCGGGTCGGCGAAGTACTCGCGCATCGCGTCGAGCGACTCGTCCTCGCGGCGCCGGCGCTCCTCGTCGCCGATCTCCTCGCAGCCCGGCGGGACCTCCCGGCCCCGGCCGGTGAAGTACCCCTCGGGAGCGACCCAATCGTGGTAGAACGGTCGGTCGTCGTCCTCCAGCAGCGTCACCGCGACCTCGGCGCCGTGGCCCGCCGCGACGACCGCCTGGTGGGGCTTGCCGGCGAGCCGGCCCGCGGCGTACAGTCCCTCGACGCCGGTCCGCCCCCGCTCGTCGGTCTCGACGAACGCCTTCCCGCGGTCGACCAGTTCGACGGGGTCGAGCGGGTCGAGGTAGTCGGTCGCGTTCTTCGTCGCGGCGACCACGTAGTCCGTCCGGTAGCGGTCGCCGTCCGTCGTCTCGACGTCGAACCGACCGTCGACGGACTCGTCGCTGTCCGCGGCGTCGGCCACTGGGCCGCCGGCGTCCGCGTCGAACGATTCGGCGTCCGCCGCCCGCCGGACCGCCGCCACCTCCGCCTCGCGGAACTCCCCGCCCGCCTGCTCGACCTGGTCGCGCATCGAGTCCAGCAGCAGGCGGGCGTCGACGCCCGCCGGGAAGCCTGGGTAGTTCTCCAGCCGGGCGTTCCGCCGGAGGATGGACCCGCCGGCGTCGAGGACCCCGGTGACGAGGCCGTGCCGCGCGGTGTAGATAGCGGCCGAGCGCCCGGCGACGCCGCCGCCCACGATTATCACGTCGTAGTGCTGGTCTTCGGACATGGTTCTCGCCTCGCCCTCGGGCGGGAGCGCCAATAGGCGATTCGCTCCGCGGCGGGCCACCGCGGAGTCGGCGCTGCGAGGCTATCGAGCGTGATGCGGCGAGAACGCCGAAAAATAGGTCGCTGGTGGCCGGCTATCCGGCGGTTACTCTCCCGTCGCGGCGGGGCCGACCCCGTCGGTCGGCCGCTCGGTCCGACTCGGGCGGGGTCTGACGGGGCGGCGCGTCAGCCTGCGGACCAGCGGGCGCGCGAGCAGGCCGACGCCGACGCCGGTCGCGGTCGCCGCCGCGACGGCGGGATGCGCGAGCACGAGCAGCGTCAGCGGGAACAGCGCGGCGAAGCCGGCGAGCACGGCGAGGCCGTCCGTCGGGTGCGGTGCGGGTCCTGTGCGGGCTGGGCGGGTCGATGCGTGCGGACTGGAGCTATCGTACATTGGCGGGGGTGTGCGTCGTCGGTCTGCGGGCCGGACGTCTGTGTCGGGAGCCCCGCCACGGGCGTACACGGCGTGTACTCCGGTGACCGGGCCGTCTGTCAGGGGCGTTCGTTCAGCACCATGGACTCGTACTGTACTGACGTGTCGACATTATAACTTTTCAACACCTGGTAGCAAGTGGCAAGCTAGTCCGTAGCACGCGACGTCGGCAGAGACGGCTCTTTGCGAACGCACGCCAGCGCTCTGAGTGACGTCGCCCTCAGCGTTTGATATAGCAAATATAAATTTATCCGCGGATTTAGACGGAAGAGCAGTAACTACAGCACGGCCGTTCAGACGCTCGCGACGCGAGAAAAAACGGCGGTCAGCCGAGGACGTAGCGCAGCCGGGGGTACTTCTCGACCAGGGCCCGGCCGCCGAGGTCGTACTGCTCGATGATGGCGTCCAGCCCGAGGATGCGGCCCGCGCCGAACGCCGCGACCGCGAGGAACACCAGCATGTACGCGAAGTCCCCGTTGATGAGGCCGTGGGCGACGTCCCAGTTGCTGAAGTAGAACATCAGCATCATGAACGCGCCGAAGAACGCCGCCAGGCGGGTGAACGCGCCCACCAGCAGCGCGAGCCCGATGAGGAGCTCGCCCCACGGGACGGCGACGCTGAGGAAGTCGGCGAACCACGCCGTGCTGCCCATCCAGTGGAACAGGTCCACCAGCGGGCTGGCCGCCGGGACCGCGTTCATGAGATAGCCGGTCGCGCTGAACGGCTCGGCCGCCGTGATCTTGTCCCAGCCCGAGTAGAGGAACGCGTAGCCCATCATGAGCCGCAGGGCCAGCACGAACCACGCGCTCAGGCTGTGGGCCTTGCCGTGGACCGTGACGCCGCCGATCGTGCTCTCGAACTCGTTCGCTCCGGTGTTGATTTCGTTAGTAGCCATCGTCGTTCACCTTACAGTTGAACAGACGCTCCGGTAGGGGATATAAACGGAGAGTGATTCCCAGATTCGGAGAAACGTAAGCCCGACGGCGAATACGTTCGGTCAGTCGGCGTTCACCGGGCAGGACTCCTCGGCGTACTCGACCTGCGCGACCGAGTCGATGGGGTCGTCGCCGCAGACCGGGCAGTCCGGATTCTGCCGGAACTCGACCTCCTCGAAGCTCATGTCCATCGCGTCGTAGAACACCATCCGGCCGTCGAGCACCTCGCCCGCGCCGAGCAGGTGCTTGACCGTCTCGGTGGCCTGGATGCAGCCGACCGTGCCGGGAAGCACCCCGAGGACGCCCGTGCTCGCGCAGTCGGCGACCATCCCCTCGGGCGGCGCCTCGGGGAACAGACACCGGTAGCACGGCCCCTCCGTGGTGAACGTCGTGACCTGCCCTTCGAACTTGTAGATGGCGCCGTGGGAGAACGGCGTCCCCGAGAGCGTGCAGGCGTCGTTGACGAGGTAGCGCGTCCGGAAGTTGTCGGTCGCGTCGACCACGAAGTCGTAGTCGGCGATCAGGTCCTCGACGTTGTCGGGATCGACCCGGACCTGGTGGGTTCGGACCGTCACGTCGGGGTTGAGGTCGGCCACAAAGTCGGCCGCCGACTCGACCTTCGGCCGCCCCACGTCGTCGTTGCCGTGGATTATCTGGCGCTGGAGGTTGCTCAGCTCTACCTCGTCGTCGTCGGCGACGCCCAGCGTCCCCACGCCGGCCGCCGCGAGGTACTGGATGACCGGCGCGCCCAGGCCGCCCGCGCCCACGACCAGCACCGCGGCGTCGAGCAGCGACTGCTGGCCCTCCGGGCCCACCTCGTCCATGATGATGTGCCGCGAGTAGCGGTCGAGCTGGGTCGGGTCGAGCGAGAGACTCATGGCCGGGAGTAGGGCGCTTGCGTGTATAAATCCGTGGTCGCTCCGCGGGACGCGACTCGGTCACTCGGCCGGTTTCGTCGGTGCTTCGACCCGGACATTTCACGTCGCGCTGGTCGGCCTGTCGGCTATCGCGGTGACGCTCGGATAGAAAGACGAGTTCGATTCGGGTGAGAAGTGCAGCCGACTACTTGCCGCGGCCCTTGCCGCTGTTGTTGCTCGGGCGGGTGTGCTCGGTGCCCTTGCCGCGCTGCTGGAGGCCCCGGTTGCTCTGGCCGGCGCTGGTCAGCCCGCGGAACGCCCGTCCCTTGTGCGAATCGTCGCAGATCCAGTTCAGGTCGTCGTCGTTCTGGATGGCCGGGTGCTCGGGGTCGAGCAGGATCGTCTCGAACCACTTCTGGCTGCCGTCCTCGCCGACCCAGTAGGAGTTGAGCACGCGCAGGTTACGGAACTTCCGCGAGGAGCGCTCCTCGGCGATCCGCTGGAGGTTCTTGCGTCGGTAGACGCGGTTGACCCCCTGGCGCTTCGAGCGTCGCCCGGCCGTGAACCGCTCCTTGCGGGCCGAGCCCTTGCGGACGCTGACGCGCGCCACGACGACGCCCTGCTTGGCCTTGTAGCCCAGCTCGCGGGCCTTGTCGAGGCGGGTCGGGCGCTCGACGCGCTCGATGGCGCCCTGCTCGCGCCAATCCTGCTTGCGCTGCCACTGGAGTTCGGCGAGGTCGCCGTCGTCCGGGTCCTTCCACGCGTCCTTGATGTGGGAGTAGAAGCTCCTTGCCATGGTTATCACCACGGGCGTTGGGTGGTTCAGTCCGCAGGAGCGGACCACATCCCGTCCCGCGGCCGACCGCGAGCGAACCGCCCGCGCCCGGCCCACAGGTGCCCGCTGGTGCCCGTCTGCCAGCGAGTTACCGGGATTTCTCGTCGTCGGGGTTTAAGAACTTCGGATTGGGTCGGGCCGCGTCACGAGGAGACGGTCGCGTTGGCCGCCGCCTCGGGCGGCGAGTCGACGCCCGAGAGCTGGTCGACCGTCGGCGCGTTCACTATCGTCACCGCGTCCCCGCGCCGCTCGACCCGGAAGGCGTCGGCGAACTCGCGGTCCTCGGGGATCACCCACGTGCTCTCGCGGTCCTCGACGGCGTTCGCGTCGTGGATCCGGAGCAACTGCCGGTACGCCTCGGCGAACTGCCGGGCGTCGCGCCGGGAGTCCCAGACGGTCTTCCAGACGTAGCCCGTCTCGTTCGCCGGCGCCTCGTCGTTCGTGTAGACCACGAGCCTGTCGCCGTCCCACCCCGCCGTCGCGGGGTCGCTGTAGTTGTACGGGTCGAAGTCGGGTCCCCCGGCGCCCGCTTCGGGCGTGAGGAACGACCGGGGCGGAATCACCGTCCGGTTGCCGCCCTCGGCGATGCCGGGGTACACCAGCATCGAGAACAGCCCGGCTTCGCCGAACTCGCCGTAGTCGACCCGGTTCGGAACGTCGAGGCGCTCCCACGACTCGTCGCTCCGGTCGGGAACCCGGACCGGTCGGGGCTGGTCCTCACCGTACAGTTCGGGGTGGATGACCTGCTCGGTGCTCGCGGGCGGGTCCTCGTAGAGACCGTTGACCCGCTCCCAGCCGCCCTCGTCCCTGACGGACCGGAGGAACGCCGGCCCGTCGCTGTAGGGCTGGAACTTGATGAGGTACGGGCCGATGTTGGCGAGCGACCCGGCGGAGTCCTGGGGTCGCTCGGTGATGCCGAGACACGTGCCCGCCCACTCGTCGTTGCAGCGGCGCTCGTAGATGTGCTGGACGTAGTTGGCGTCGCCCTCGACGAGCCCGTCGACGGCGTTGTGCTGTTCCCGCGTCGGGCGCTCGAACCGGCCGAGGTCGAACTGCTGGTCCTGGAGCGCGTGGACGAGTTCGTGGCCCAGCGTCAGCTCGTCGAGCCGGGGCGTCGTGACGTTCTCGGAGACGACCACGATGCGGTCGTCCGTCGGGCTGTAGAACCCGCCGACGGCCGCTCCGGAGTTGCGTCGCTGGACCGCCAGCGAGTCGGTCGACTCGTTCACCATGAACAGCGCCTCGTACTTCGCGTTCTCGAACGCGCGCAGCGCCGACGGCGGCGACCGACCGCGCTGCCGGCTGAACGCGTCCCGCGGGACGACCCGGACCGGAACCCGGGAGTCGAACTCGAGTCGCCGGATGCGTTCGACGCGCGCCATCGACCGGGCGACGACCTTCTCGAGCTCCGAGTCGTTGAGTCCGTCGGACGCGTCGACCGACAACGACTCGTTGTACCAGTAGCCGTTCTCCCATCCCAGCACGTCGGACTCGGGGTCCGGCGGTGCGCCGTCCTGCGTCCGCGGCGCATCGGTCCGCGGGACCGCGTCGGCGGCCGGAACTGCCGCGAACGTCGTCACTCCCGACAACAGCACGAGGAACGCGAATGTCAGCTCCGTTCGCATGAGACGGCTAGTGGTATCCGTCGTCAGGCGGAAGTGGCTTCGGGCCGCCGAACGGGTGGAAATCGCGCGTTGCGTTCCACCGTTGCAGACCGTTCCGCGCGGCTCCCGGCGGCCTCCCTCCGTCCGAAGAATTTAGCCACCTGATAACTAACCTCGCGGAGGTTCGACGTTCGTCCATGCTCCGAGCAAGTCGAGATCCGAGCGTGGACGACCGACCGACCAGCGCCACTGGGGGCCGATAGCATGGCGATTCTCGAACTCGCCATCGGCTTCTTCGTGCTCGCCATCATCGCCGCGGCGCTCGGCGCCGGCGGCATCGCCGGGCTGTCGATGGATATCGCGAAGTGGCTGGTGATCGCGTTCCTCGTGCTGGCCGCGATATCGCTGGTGCTCTGATAGGGTCGGTTGTAACTCTTTTCAGCTCCGGTCCGCCACCGGCAGTGTCTCGAGCGTGACACTGTCTGACGACTGATCCGGACTAAGACAGAATTACAACCGACCCTACGACCGGGGTTACTCCCCGGTACCGTGCTCCCGGACCGTCTCGAACTCGCCGGAAGCGAGCGTCGACGCGACCGCGCCGGCGTCGATCTCGTCGGGGACGAGCCGGGGGTACTTCCGGCGGAAGTAGCCGACCACGTTGTCCACGTCGCGTTCGAGCAGCTCGGCGGCGTTCTCGTGGTCGGTCGGGGTGGCCTGGGGCCAGTCGAAGATGGTGATGCCCTCGGCGTTGACGAAGACGTTGTACTCGCTCATGTCGGCGTGGACGTAGCCCTCGGCGTAGGCGTCGCCCATCTCGCCGAGGATCAGGTCGAGTATCGGCACCACCTGGTCGTCCTCGAGCTTGGTCCGGGACAGTTCGACGCCGTCTATCTTCTCCATCACGATGGCGTGGCGGTTGTGGTCGACCGGCTGGGGCACCGTCACGTCGGGGTAGAGCGACTCAAGCGCCTCGTACTCGCGCTCGGCCGCCTTCCGGGCGGTGTAGAGCCACGAGACGTGCTCGCGGTCGGACGTGTAGTCGCGTTCCTTCATGACCTCCCGGAAGTTGGTGTACCCCTCGCGATGGTACTTGAGCGCGAGCGGCTTGTACGACTGGACCTCGTAGACGTCGCTCTCCTTGCCGACGCCCAGTGGCGCGCCGAACCCCTCCAGGGTATCGCGCTCCGCGAAGGTGTGCAGCGCCAGCGCGTCGTACCCCTCGAACTTGAGCTGGTAGCCCTCGTACTGGATCGTCCTGCGCTCGATGAGTTCGCGGTCGAGACACCGGTCGAGCCGGTAGTCGACCTCCTCGGCGGTGAGCCGCGAGAACTCCGGGAGCTTCCCGCGGGCGACCCACTCCGAGAAGCGCATGCCCTGCTCGATGCCCGACAGCAGGTGGAAGTCCTCGGCTTCCAACTCGGTCAGCATGCCCGCGACGTTCTGGACCATCACCGCCACGTAGTCGTCCGTCGGGTAAAAGCCCCGCGGGACGTCGACTGCCGGAACGGACGCCGACCCCGTCCTGCGAGGGGGTTCTCGAATGGCCCGGGTACCGGTCAGTTCTGCCTCGGGGTCGGCCGGTCGCTTCTCCTACTTCAAAGCGTCGGCCAAATACCGACCGGCCACCAGGCATAAACTACAGACGACGATATAAAATGTAATCTTTGAGGCCGATTGGGGTTTCCACGCCCGACGGCTCGAAATACTGGAGGGCGACCGGGTTTTACCAACTGCTTCGTCTTCCCTCACCGACACTGGCTTAAATGGGCGTTCAGACGGTAACTGGCCTTGCAATGGGGGACCAAGACACCAGCCGCCGATCCTTCCTGGCGGCTACCGGGAGTGCGGCCTCTGCCGTCGCGCTCGGAAGTGGCTTCGCGGAGGAGAGTGCGGCACAAGAAACGACGACCCAGCAGGGTGGTCAGGGCGGAGGCGGGACGCTCAACCTCATCAACCAGACGATGAGTACGCTCGACCCCGTCAGGGCGACCGACACCGCCTCGGGCGAGGTCATCCAGCAGGTGTTCGACGCCCTGATGAACTACCCCAACGGGCAGACGAACGTCCAGACGCTGCTGGCGACGGAGTACGAACTGTCCGACGACCTGCGGACGTACACGTTCAACCTCAAGCAGGGGGTGCAGTTCCACAACGGCGACGAGCTCACCGCTCAGGACTTCGTCTACTCGTGGGAGCGACTCGCGGCGTCCGAGCAGTCCCGACGGGCGTACTTCATCCTCGACTCCATCGGCGTGAAGCACTCCACCGACGGGGAGGGCAACTACGTCCCCGGGTCGATGGCCGTGCGGGCCCCGGACGACTACACGCTGGAGCTCGAGCTCGCCGAACCGTTCCACGCGACGCTCCCGATGCTGGCGTACACGTCGTTCGCGGCGGTCCCGGAGGGACTCGTCGGCGATATCGAGGGGTACGACGGTCAGCTGTCGTACCAGGAGTTCTCGAAGAGCCAGCCGGTCGGATGCGGCCCGTTCGCGTTCGAGAACTGGGAGTCTGCCACGGAGACGTCGGTGTCGCGGTTCGAGAACTACCACGGGAACGTCGCGGACGTCGAGCGCGTCCACTGGCAGATCATGTCGGACGCGAACGCCATCTACACGTACGCGATGAACAAGAACGCCGACGCGTTCAACATCCCGACGTCGTTCTACAACCCGAACCAGGTCAACGTCGAGCGGACCGACGACCGGGGTCGGCAGGTCGGGACGTACGGGCCGGTCCGGAACGGCGAGACGCTGGAGTACCTCGGCGTCTCGACCATCGACACCTACTACATCGGGTTCAACACGAACCGGGTCGAGAAGCCCGCCCGGCAGGCCGCGGCATACGCCATGAACCAGCAGCAGCTCGTCGATCAGGTGTTCAAGGGCCGGGGCGATCCGGCCTACCACCTCACGCCGCCGGCCATCTACCCCGGCGGCCCGGACGCCGCCACCCAGCACGCCAGCCAGAACTACCCGTACGGGTACAACGAGACGCGCCTCGACCAGGCCCGGCAGGTGATGGAGGAGGCCGGCTACGGCCCGAACAACCGGTACCAGTTCACCCTCACCGTCTACCAGGCCTCGAACACCTGGCCGCAGGTCGCTCAGCTCCTGCGCGACAAGCTGGCCAGCGCCCACATCGACATGAACATCCAGAGCGCGCCGTTCTCGACGCTGCTCCAGCGCGGCCGGCAGGGCAACCTGCAGGCGTACTCGCTGGGGTGGGTGATGGACTGGCCCGCGCCGGACAACTTCCTGCAGCTGCTGAACCCGCCACAGACCGACACCTCGCAGGACGCGCCGATCTCGTACGTCAACTGGTCGGACACGCAGGCGTCCCAGCGGGCGAGGAACGCGTGGAACACGATCCAGCAGAACCCCGCGCCGACCGACCAGGCCGAGCAGCAGCGCAACCAGGCGTACGTCCAGATGGAGGAGGCCAACTGGGAGGACGTGACGATGCTGAACGTCTATCACCAGCTCGAACAGCGGTTCTGGTACGACAACGTCCAGTTCCCGAAGTTCGGCGCGGCCGGCACGAGCCGCCAGATGTTCAACAACGTCCGGAAGAACGAGTCGGGCGGCGGTGGCGGTAACGCCGGCGGCGGTGGCGGCAACCAGACCGGCGGTAACAGTACCGGCGGTAACTGAGGCCACCACGCCACCGACGAGATTCAACCCTGTCGACCCGTCTCGCTCGCCGAGCGGGCGATACCACGATCTTCTTTCGCGTGTCGGAGCGAATCGGTGCGTGGACGTTTCTCTATTGCGGACGAGAAATCACGCGTTGTTCTATCGCGACCGTGGGATTGCTATGCATACCTGTACGGCGGACCGACGACGGGCGCGGTGCATTCGGTCGCGGTCGTCCGAGGATGAAAGTCCCGCTTTCTCGCGGCCGCCGTCCGGCCCCGGCTCGCGACTGCCCGCGCGTCCTTCGGCTACTCCCGCGAGAACGTCCCGGTGAACCGGTCGACGGCGCGGGTCTTCGCGTCGAGTTCGTCCTGGACCGCCGTCCGGACCGCGCCGGCGTCGGCGCCGAGTTCCTCGTCGAGCACGTGGAGCGTGAACCGGTACTCGTGGGGGTCGTCGCCCTCCGGCGGGCAGGGGCCGCGGTAGCCCACGTCGCCGAAGTCGTTCTCGCCCTGTCGGGCGCAGCCGAGGTCGGGGACCTCGGCGAGTGCGGGCACGTCCTCGGGGATCTCGACGGTGTCGGCCGGCAGATTCCAGCACAACCAGTGAGTGAAGGTCCCGGCGGGCGCGTCTGGGTCGTCGACCACGACCGCGAGCGCCGCGGCGTCCTCGGGGACGTCCGCGAGCGTCAGTTCGGGCGAGACGTCCTCGCCCTCGCAGGTGTACTTCTCGGGGATCGATTCGCCGTGAGTGAACGCCGAGGTGCGGATCGAGGCGTCGGACATGGCTTCCCGCGTATCGCCTCGCCGTCCACGTCGAAAGCCGTGACGGCTACCCCGACTCGTCGCGCTCCTCGGCCGCCGAGTCCCCGAAGAGACCGGCGCAGACCGCGGCCCACGTTCGACTCCGCTTCGGCCGCTTGCCGGTCAGTCGGTCGAGTCTCATACCTAGTTTAGGGTTGCCTAAATCACTTAACTGTTCGCCTTCGCAATCCACTTGGTCGCCTCGCCCGAACCGCACGGTATGACGCTGGCAGACCGGGAGTGGCGGCTGGTCCGAGAGGAGTCCCGCCGCGGCCCCCTCAACATGGCGCTCGACGAGGTCGCCGCCGAAACCGCCGCCGCGGGCGGTCCCCGGACCGTGCGGGTCTACCGGTGGGACCCGAGCACGCTCTCGCTGGGTTACCGCCAGGACCCCGACACCGTGGCGTGGGACGACTGCGAGCGCGAGCGCGTCACCGTCACCCGGCGCCCTACGGGCGGCGGCGGCATCTACCACGACCGGCACGGCGACATCTCCTACTCCATCGTCGCGCCCGCCGACGAACTCCCCGGCGACCTGATGGACACCTACGAACTGCTGTGCGAGCCCGTCTTCGACGCCTTCGAGCGACTCGGCGTCGACGCTCGGTTCGCCGACGAGAAGCAGCCCGCGATCCACCAGCCGGCGTGCTACCTCCGGGAGCTCCACCCGGCCCACGACGTGGTCGCGGGGGACGCCTCCGGCGCGGACGAAGGTGCGCGGAAGATCTCGGGCAACGCCCAGTACCGCCGGAAGGACGCGGTCATCCAGCACGGCTCGCTCAAGTTCGACCTCGACGCCGAGCGCCACCTCGGGACGTTCGCCGACCCCGACACGACGCCCGCGGAGTTCCGCGAACGCGTCACGACGATGCGCGAGCAGGCCGACGTCAACCGCGAGGAGGCGGTCGAAGCGGTCGAGGAAGCCCTACGCGCGTGGGCCGACGCCGACGAGGGCGGCTGGACCGACGACGAACTGGTGCGGGCCGAGGAGCGGGCCGCGGCCAAGTACGAGAGCGACGCGTGGGTCCGGGACCGCGAGGACCCGACCGAGTAGTCTCGGGGGCTCAGAGGGATTATCGTAGAACTTCGGAGATTCATCGACCAGAACGTGGGTGCTGTCGCTCGATTACGCCGGGACCTGTCGCGAGAACCTATGACTCGCTACGATAATCCCTACTAGAAGCCGAACGTCTCGGGGTCGTCGCCCCCGAACTCCTCGACGATGGCCTCGTGTATCTCCGATATCGGAGGCTGGTCGCGGCTCGGGTCGAGCGGGTGCTCGCCCACCCACCTGTACCGGACGACGCCGTCCTCGTCGAGCAGGAAGCACGACCGGCGCGCCCGCGGGACCAGTTTGAACGCCCGGTAGCGCACGCCGAACGCCGCCGCGAGGTCGAGGTCGGTGTCGGCGTACAGCGGGAACTGGAGGTCGAGGTGGTCGATGAACTTCCGGTGGGTGAACGGTCGCGACTTGCTCGCCCCGACGACCCGCACCGCGTCGTTACTGGCGAACCAGTCGTAGTCGCGGAACGAACACCACTCCTCGATGCAGTCGGGACTGAAGTCGTTGGTGTAGAAGGTGAGCAGCACCGGCCCGTCGTCCAGCAGGTCGGACAGCGCGACCTCGGACGCGGTCCCGTCCGGCCGGACCAGCGTCCCGCCGCCGCCCTCGACCGTCTCGCCGACCTCGATCCCCGTGAAATCGCCCATGGCCGAGGCTGACGCGCGGACCACTTTAACTCCACCTCATATCGCTCCCCGCGGCTCCGGCCGAACTCGTCCGGGCCCGTCTTCGAAGTCGCGGCGGGCTACTCCGCCCGACTGTGGTAGTAGCTCTGCTCGCCGACTCCGGTGTCGACGATTCTGCGTTCGAGTGCGCCGTTGTCCACGAGCCTGTCGACGATCGAACTCACGGTCGCGACGTCGACGATACAACCGATGAGGTCGTCGTCGACCGGATAGTCTACGTTTGCCTCCGACCAGCCGGTGTCCATCACCGCCTCGGTGATCTCCCGGACGTTGTACGCCTGATCGTCGTGGTCGTGCAGGAACTGGATGATCCGCTCCTCGATCGAGTAGCGCTCGCCGCCCCGCTCGAAGGTGTCGAGGTCGATGGGCACGCCGGTCCTACGGGCCGCAGTCGAAAAAGCGTGCGCCCCGAGCGGACACCGTACGCGGCGGTATCGTCGCCCGCCGGTCGCGGCGCCGTCGGTATCGCGGTCGCCGGTCGTTTGCGACCGATTCCGGTGAGGGCGGCCGCGGCGACCGACCCCGGTTCCGAAGCGCCTTTGACCCCTCCATCCCTGCCCGAACACATGAGAGTCGGCGCACACGAGTCCATCGCCGGCGGCGTCTACAACGCCGTCGACGAGCAGATCGAGGACGGCGGCAACTGCGGCCAGATATTCACCCACTCCCCGCAGGTGTGGCAGGACCCGAACATCGAAGACGACGAGGCCGAGCGGTTCCGGACCACGTCAGTCGAGAACGACGTCGGTCCGTGGGTCATCCACTCGTCGTACCTCGTGAACCTCTGCACGCCCAAGGACGACCTCCGCGAGAAGTCCATCGACAGCATGCAGAAGGAGGTCGACGCCGCCGACAAGCTCGACATCCCGTACGTCAACGTCCACCTCGGCGCCCACACCGGTGCGGGCGTCGACGGCGGCCTCGACAACGCCGCCAGCGCCCTGGACGAACTCGACGTCCCCGACGGCGTGACCGTGCTGGTCGAGAGCGACGCCGGATCGGGCACCAAGCTCGGCGGCGACTTCGAGCACCTCCACGAGGTGCTGACCCGCTCCGACCAGGACCTCGACGTCTGCCTCGACACCGCCCACATGTTCGCCGCGGGCTACGACCTCTCCAGCGAGGAGGCGGTCGAGGAGACCGTCGCGGAGTTCGACGACGTGGTCGGCCTGGAGCACCTGGAGTGCGTCCACCTCAACGACTCGAAGCACGAGTGCGGCACGAACAAGGACGAGCACGCCCACATCGGCGAGGGCCTCATCGGCGAGGAGGGGATGCGGGCGTTCATCAATCACCCTGACCTCGCGGACGTCCCGCTGGTCCTGGAGACGCCCCACGAGGACGGCAAGGGCTTCGCGTGGAACATCGAGCGCGTGAAGGAACTGCGGGAGAACTGACGAAACCGCGTTTCGGACCGCAGAATTCGTTCTCTACCCCAGCGCGAACGTGACCAGCCACAGCGCGCCCATCCCGGCGACCAGCGTCGCGAGAATGTCCTCGGTCCGCCACGCGACCGCGGCCGCGACCGCGCCGGCCAGCAGTTTCGGGTTCGCCGGCGAGAGCGCCAGCCCGCCGTCGGCGAAGACGAGTTCCGGTACCAGCAGCGCCGAGAGCACCGCCGCCGGGACGAACCTGAGCGCGCGCTCGACCCGGGGCGGGACGTCGTCGAGCCGGCCGAACAGCGCCACGAACGACGCCCGGAGCGCGAACGTCCCGACGCCGCCAGCGAGGATGACCAGCCAGAGCACGATTGTGTCGAAGTCGCTCGCGGCCATCTACGACACCTCCCGCTCCTCGCCGGTCCCCAGCGCCGACTCCGCGACCATCCCGGCCGCGATACCGACGACCGCGGCGGTCACCAGCCCGATGTTGTACGGCAGGCCGTTGGCGGCGATGGCCGTGGCGCCGCCGACGAGGGCCGCGGCGCCGGTCGCGCGGTCGGTGACCGCCGGCACCAGCACCGCGAGGAAGACCAGCGGCACCGCGAACTCCAGGTGCCAGCCCTCGGGGACCCGCGCGCCGACGAGGACGCCGACGACGGTGGCGGCCTGCCACGTCAGCCACAGCGGGAACGCGACCCCGAGGTAGTACCAGCGCCGACTCGTCTCCGGCTCCCGTTCGAACCGCATCAGCGAGATCGCGTACGCCTGGTCGGTGAGCAGGTACGAGAGCCCGGCCTTCCACCGGGCTGACAGCCGGGCGAAGTGGGGCGCGATGGAGGCGCTGTACATCACGTGCCGGAGGTTGACCACGAGGACGGTCGCGACGACGACGAGCGCGGGCGCGCCCCGGCCCACGAGCTCGATGGCCGCGAGCTGGGAGGCCCCGGCGAAGATGACGACCGACATGGCGACCGCCTGGGCCGCGGGGATGCCGACGCCGACGGCCGCCGCGCCCGCGACCATCCCGAACGGGATTACCCCGAGGAGGATGGGCGCGACCACGCGGACTCCGGCCCGGAAGTCGCTGCGCGGTGAACTCATAGGAATTATCGTAGACCTTCAGCGGTTCCCACTCGCCCCGTGGGTCCTGTCGCTCGATCTGCCCGGATACGCTGCGAAAAGCGACGGCTTGCTACGATAATTCCCATCACTGTCTCCCGGTGGACGGTCCAGCAGTATCACGCTTGGTGTTCCGGCGAGCCGTCCGCGAGCGCACTGCTGGGGTCCGTCACGCGGAGGCTGCTCCGCCGAGCGCGCCGCGACGGACCGCCCCGCTTTTGCCTCTCGCGTCCCAACGCCGATTCAGATTCAGCCGTGCGACAGTTCTCCGCCGACTACCTCCGGGACACGCGCCGCGGGATGTGGGACGACCGCGAGGCGCTGGCCGACCTCGACCTCGACTCCCGAGAGCGGATTCTGGACGTCGGCTGCGGCACCGGCGAACTCTCGCGGGTACTCGCCGAGGAGACGACGGGCGAGGTCGTCGGGGTCGACGCCGACCCCGGCCTGCTCGCCGTGGCCCGCGAGCAGGGCGGAGTCGAGACCGTCGCGGGCGACGCGCTCCGCCTGCCGTTCCCGGACGACCGCTTCGACCTCGTGGTCTGCCAGGCCCTGCTCATCAACCTCCCGGACCCCGCCGCCGCTGTCCGGGAGTTCCGGCGAGTCTCGACCGACCTCGTCGCCGCGGTCGAACCCGACAACGCCGCGGTGGCGGTCGAGTCCACGGTTGGCGCCGAGAGCGACCTGGCGGCCCGGGCGCGCCGGGCCTACCTCGACGGGGTCGAGACCGACGTGACCCTCGGCGGTGAGGGTACCCGCGAGGCGTTCGAGGAGGTCGGCCTCTCGGACGTGTCCACGCGTCGGCACGTCCACGCACGGACGGTCGAACCGCCCTACGCCGACCGCGACCTGCGCTCGGCCCGCCGGAAGGCCAGCGGCGAGGGACTGGCCGACGACCGGGCGACGCTGCTGGCCGGCGGCCTCTCGGCCGCGGAGTACGACGACCTCCGGAGCGACTGGCGCGAGATGGGTCGGGACGTCGTCGAGCAGATGGGCGACGGCGAGTACCGCCGGGCCGAGGTCGTCCCCTTCTACGTGACGGTCGGGTCGGTGTGAGATCGTAGTGGGTTCTTTTGTCGTTACTGGGTTCGGACTACGCTTGCTGTGACGACATCCCCGAAAGCCCCCGCCCGGTCGCGGTCGCTGCGGGACATATTCGGCGCTCTCCGCACGGCCCGCGCCGAATAGTGGTCCCGCAGACGACTGAACTGCACGCGACCGGCGGCCCCTTTCAGTCCACCCAAACGAAGATTTGGTCGGGTAGCCGGAACCGGTGGAAGGGCCACCCTGCCATCACACGCTGAAGAGCGACGATTCTCCCGGGCTAACCTCTTTACCGCGTGCGCTCCTTCACAACGACATGTTCGAGAACATCCTGGTCCCGGTGGACGGCAGCGAGGGGGCCGACGCCGCCATCGGACACGCCGGCGACATCGCCGACCGGTTCGACGCCGCGGTTCGGGTCCTGTTCGTCGCCAACACGAAGCGCGACAGCGTCACGACCATCGGCACCGAGGTCGTCGACGCGCTCGAACGGAAGGGCGAGCAGATCGTCGACCCGGTCGCCGCCGACCTCCGCGAGCGGGGCGTCGACTGCGAGACCGAGGTTGTCCAGGGCGACCCGGCGAGCACCATCGCCGACTACGCCGAGTCGCAGGGAATGGACCTCGTGGTGATGCCGACCCACGGCCGCGACGGCCTCTCGCGGCTCCTGCTCGGCAGCGTCACCGAGAAGACGGTGCGGCTGTCGGACGTGCCCGTGCTGACCATCCGCTCCCACGACGACGCCCGCACGTCGTTCCCCTACGAGGACGTCCTGGTCCCGACCGACGGGAGCAACGCGGCGGAGGCGGCGGTCGACGAAGCGGTCGACCTCGCGGCCGCCCTCGACGCGACGGTCCACGCCGTCTCGGTGGTCGACGACACGTCGCTTGGCTTCGACGTCCGGTCGGCCTCGGCCAGCGAGGGATTCGAGGACGTCGCGGAGGAGGCGGTGGCCGACGTGGCCGCCCGGGCCGAGGATGCCGGGGTCGACGCCGTCGCGGAGGAGATTCTCCGCGGGCGAGTCCACCGACAGCTCCTGCGGTACGTCGACGACAACGACGTCGACCTGGTCGCGATGGGGACGACCGGTCGCGGCGGCACCGACCGGGTGCTGCTCGGTAGCGTCACCGAGCGCCTCGTCCGCTCCTCGCCGGTGCCCGTACTGACGGTGCGCCGGCAGACCTAACGGCCCGGTCGTCGTTCCGGGACGTATGGACCCGCGAGTCCGTACCCACGCCGAGATTCTCGTCGACATGAGCGACGAGTCGTACATCGAAGTCGACGGCGAGGTGGTCCAGCGCAACGGGACGTTCACGTTCGAGGACGGCTTCGAGAGCTGATTAGTCGTCGTTTCGCGCCGTTTTGAGCGGCTCCTCGACTGACTCGCACTCTCGGGGGAGAGATTAAAACGGAAGACGCGATGAATCCCGGCCGTGACCTGAGACCCGCCGCGCAGGCGGCCAAGGAGAGAGTGCCGCGAGCCCCTGCGCGGATTCGAACGCGGCCTGTTCGCCACTTCGTTCCGCTCGGAGCGACGCAGTTAAACCACGTCGCCGCGGACGGTAGCGCCCTCCTGGCGCTTCCGGTAGGACTCGACAGCCGCGGCGGCCTCGTCGGTCTTGGACTCGTCCATGCCGAGCATCTCCAGCGCGTCGGGCAGCGTCGGGAAGGCGAGTTCGCTCTCTCGGAGTTTGCGCAGGGCCTCGTCGCTGCGCTGGCCACCGGCGGACGAGTCCGCCGAACCTCGCCTCGCTTCGCTCGGCTCACCCCCGACCCAGAGGCAGACGCCGCGGGGGTCCAGAATCTGCTCGTAGGCCTCGCGCTGCATCGCGCCCTTGAGTCGCTGAGTCACGTTGTCCTCGAAGCTGGAGTTGCAGACCTCGAGGTGGACCGGCTCGTCCTCGGGCAGCAGGTGGGCGGCCAGGCACTTCTCTGGCGCGGCGTGGCCGCTGTCGTTCGCCCGGAGGTACTCGGGGTGTTGCTCAGCCCACTCCGCCCGGACGGTCTTGCCGACCCCCTCGACGCCGTGGGACTTCCGGAAGCGCTCGGCGGCGTCGCCGTCGTCGCCCCGCAGGAGGATGTCCTTGGTGACGTACACGTCGAGTCGCTCGACCGGGTCGAGGCCGAGTGCGACGTCGCCGTAGACCCAGAGCTCCCGGACCGGGACCGGCATGGTCTCGTCCTCGACGGCGGCGAGGATGTCCTCGACGCGTTCGATCGCCTCGTCTCGGTTCATGGATTCCCGGTTCGGGTTCGGAGCGGTTAACGGTGCCGTGTTCTCGACTCGAGACGGTCGTCGGTTCGCGAGTGCTCGCGAGTTCGACGGGAGGCAGTCCAACTAGGCCGCAGAAATTCGGCCGACCGGCCTCAGTGCTCGGCCGCGACCGGCTGCTGCTCGTACTTGTCGCGGAACTCCTGGACCAGCTGACCCATCTTGGCGTACCAGTCGTTGAGCATCCGCTGCATGTCGTCGGCCACCTCGTCGGGGTCGGTCGGCCGGTAGACGTGGTAGTAGCCGCCCTGCTCGTAGTTGACCTGCTCCTTCTGGACGAAGCCCGCCTGGAGGAGCCGCTGGATGGACCGGTACGCCGTCGAGCGCTCGCGGTCGACCCGGTCGGACACCTCGTCGATCGTCAGCGGTTCCTCGGTCTCGACCAGCGCCTGGAAGCACTCGCGGTCGAGCTCTTTCAGGCCGTGGATGCACTCCAGCAGCCCCTCGCACTCCATGTCCTTCTGGAGGTATTCAGCCATCGAGTCAGCCATTATGCCCCAGGGTAGGGACCAGGCACGTAAAAGGTTTTGCATACCCTGTACAACACTGCACCGCGCGGCCGCGCCGGGTCAGTCGCCGGACGACGCGGCGGGCTCGGCGGTCTCGGCGCGGAGTTCCCGGACGGAACTCGCCACGACCGCACCGCTGACGAGCAGCGCGGCGCCGAGGATGATGGCGAGGCTGACCGCGTCGAGGACGGGCATCTCGACGATGCCGCCGACCTTCCGGACCGCGACCGCGACGGCGCCCAGCAGCAGCATCGCGCCGAAGTACACCTTGATGTCGTCCTCGTCGACGAGGCCCGTGGCCGCGGCACCGAGTCGCGCGCCGAGCGCGCTCCCGGCGAGCAGCGGAGCGACGATGGTCAGATTGACCGCGCCGTCCATCGCGTACAGGAAGCTCCCGAGCCCGCCCGAGAACACGATCTCGAACAGGTCGGTCCCGACCGCGACCGGCACCGGGACGCCGATGAGGTAGAACAGGGCGGGCATCCGGATGAAGCCGCCCCCGACCCCGAGGAAGCCCGACAGCAGGCCCGTCGCGAACGCGACGCCGAGTATCATCCAGAGCGAGACGCGCACGCCGCCCCGGAGCTTCATCATCGGCGGAACCCGGTACGACTGGATCGTCTTGGCAATATCGGGAATGTCGTCCGCGTCGAGTTCCCCGTCGGTCTCCGCCTCGTGGCTGACCCCTCCGCCGCTCTCACCCTTGACCGCGTTGTAGGTGATGAAGACGCCGATGCCGCCGAGCAGCGCCACGTACGCGACGCTGACGACGGTGTCGGCCAACCCGGCGCGCTGGAGCCAGTGGAGTCCGATCTTCCCGACTTCGATGCCGGCGGTCGTGCCGGCGATCATCAGGACCCCGAGCTTGTAGTCGACCTGCCCGAGGTCGCGGTGCTTGAGCGTCGCGATGACCGAGGTCCCGAACACGAACGCGAGCCCGGACGCGACCGCGACGTCGGTCCGGTAGCCCATCACGAGCAGCGCGGGCGTGACGAGGAACGACCCTCCCATCCCGAAGAAGCCGAACAGGAGGCCGATGAGCAGGCCGAATCCGGCGAACATCCCCAGCAGGGGCCCGGCGACGCCGAACAGTTCCATCGTCAGTCACCCCGGAGGACTGCGGTGACGGTCGGCCCGAGCAGTCGCTCCAGGGCGCCGTAGCCGACGTACAGTACCACCGCCTCCAGCAGCACCGCGCCGATCAGCGCGGCGGCCCCGACGGGCCCGGAGAGGGTCTCAAGTCCGAACATGGTTCGACCACCGTTTCAGTATTGTGAGCATCATGGGTTTCTGTGCGGTCGAGGGTATCCGCCACCCCTATTTAATGGTTTTGGGAAAAATATGCAATACTATCTTGCTATCCTACGCATAGTTAGGCATACGTTATGCGTGACTACAGCCTCGCGGAGACGGCGAAGAAGCACCGTAATCCGAGTTCCGAACGGTGGTTCGTCGGTCCGCGCGCGAAAGCCGCCACCTGACAGGTGGATTTCGATACCTGATATTGTCTCTCCGGACAATACTGTCGGCAGTCCGAAATCGTTCGTCGTTCCGGTCGTGCAACGTCGGGCCCGAGACGCGTGCCGACCGACAACGCGGTGGCTCTCCGGAGCTAGAACGCGGCGTCGAGAAACGTGTGAAGTCGTTCGGGTGGCGTTTCAGTCGCCGGTCGCGACGGCCGAGTCGGCGTCGTCGCTCCGTCCGCGCCAGACGCCCTGGGCGTACGCGCCGACGAACATCCCGGCGATGGCCAGCAGGATGGGGTAGTTGCCGATGCCGAGGCTGGCGTAGGCGGCGCCCGGACAGATGCCCGAGACGCCCCAGCCGACGCCGAAGACGACCCCGCCCGTGAGGACGTTGCGGTCGAACGACTTGAGCCGCCGGGCGTACGCCCGGCCGGTCAGTGGCGCCCGGTCGAGGAACCGGGTGCCGATCGCGAACGCGGCGCCCGCCACGATCGAGCCGACGCCCATCACGAACAGCAGGCCGAAGTCCTCGAACTGGAGGAAGTCCAGCACGACCTCGGGCCGGGCCATGTGGCTCAGGCCGAGCCCGAAGCCGAATATCAGCCCGCCGACCACGACGAGGGGCATGAACAGGGGGTGGCGGTCCTGTCCGTCCCCCGCGTCGGTGCGGCTCCCGGCGTCGCTCGCGGGACCGCTCACGGCGTCACCCCCGCGGCCTGCAGGAGCTGAGCCGTCACGATCGCGACCACGAGGAACGTGGCCACGTTGACCAGCGAGGTGGGCGCGACCGACCCGACGCCGCAGATGCCGTGGCCGGAGGTGCACCCCTTGCCGATTCTGGTGCCGATGCCGACCAGGACGCCCCCGCCGAGCAGCCGCCACCACGAGACTTCGGTCGTCCAGCCGAAGTCACCGAACGCGACGGCGTAGACCGCCGCGCCCGCGACGATGCTCAGGGTGAACGCGACCCGCCAGTCGCGGGAGGCGACGTACTTCGCGCGGTTGAACCGCGGCACGTCCGAGACGTACGACAGCGTGGACTCGAGGAACGTGCTGGCCCCGGCCGGGATCGCGGTGCCGAGGTAGATCGCGGCGACGCCCAGTCCGATGAGCGCCCCGCCCGCGGCGTACCGCCAGATCCCGTGGGGGAACAGCTCCCCGAACGTCACGAGTGGTTCCATAGTGGTCTCTCAGTCCTCGGGAGTTTAGTCGCTGGTCATCGCGTCGGAACTCGCCGCGCAGTTGTTCGGTCCGAGTTCGAGCTCGAACGCCTCCTCGTCGGTCTGGTCCTCCCGACCGAGGTTGGTCGCGATGACCTCCTCGTAGTTGGCGGGCCGGGGCGGCATGTCCGAGAGCACGAGGTCGACGAACTCCTCCTCGTCCATCGTCAACGCGTCCATCTTCTCAGTGAGGTTGCCGATGGTCTCGGTGTAGGTGCCGTCCTCGCGCGTGTCGGCGGCGTCGCTGAAGTGGGCGCCGCCCACCACGACGTCGTCGTCGAGCGCGAGCACGCGCTCCTGGAGCGACTCGTAGAGCTGGCGGGCCGCGTCGGGTGCGCCCTCGTCGCCGCCCTCGAGGTCGGGCCGGGCCACGCTCTCGGCGAACAGGCCGTCGCCCGTCAGGAGGACGGCGTCGTCGACGAGGTACGAGGTCATGCCCGTGGTGTGACCGGGCGTGAACACGGTCTCGATCTCGACGTCGCCCACCGCGAACGCGTCGCCGTCCTCGGCGTGGGTGACCGTCTCGTCGTAGGTGACGCCGCGGTCGATGGCGGCCGCCGGGAGGACGCCCTCGACGTCCTCAGAACGCTCTGCGTTCTGATGGGCTGCATCGGACGAAGTCTGATGAACGCCGTCGTCGACCAGTTCGCGGACGCCGGAGACGTGGTCGGCGTGGACGTGGGTGTCGATGGCGTACGTCAGGTCCGCGCCGAGCGCGCGGGCGTCCTGCAGGTAGGTGTCGGTGAACGCCCGCAGGGGGTCGACCACCGCGGCCTCGTCGCCCGAGACCACGAGATAGCTCATGCACCCGCTGGAGGGGCGCTGGTACTGCGCGACCGTCGCGTCGGTGTCGGCGTCGATCTCCCTGTACTCGAAGATGCGCGCCCAGCCCTGCATCCCGTCCGCGAGGTTGCGGGCCTCGTAGCCGCGCTCGATCAGTTCGCCGGCGACGTACTCGCTGGAGTCGCCCTTCGCGCAGACGACCGCGATCTCGCGGTCGTCAGGCAATTGATCGAAGACCTCCTCGTCGGGCTCGCCAGCGAGGAACTCGAAGTAGGGGACGTTGAGCGATTCGACGCTCTCGCCGTCGATGGCCCACTCCTCGACGTCGTCGGGGACGCGCGTGTCGAGGATGAACACGTCCTCGCCGGCGTCGATGCTCTCTTTCAGCGTCTCGGGCTCGATGCTGTCGACCTCCACGTCGGGGGTCGGGAACTCTGGTTCGCTCATTACGGGTAAACCTAACCGGTCGCTCCCTCATAAGGGTTTGCATAGTATTGCGCAATATCAACAAAACAAATTCGCGGTGGCCTGGACGCTTCTCCACCCGGACTGGAATCGATACGTCCTTGAAGCCCTGATTCCGGCAAAATATTACTTCATCGCGTGCACACGTGCTGATCACCGTCGGAAGGAACTTGTCCGGCACGCCCAAGAACCAACAAGCTTTTATCCCGGCAACCGGTATTGCCTGGTACGCACAAGATAGACCACTGGTGTTACCAATGAGTGAAGCATACGACATTACCGAGACGCTCGACGTGAAGGGACAGTCCTGCCCGATGCCCGTCGTCAAGTCCAAGCAGGCTGCCGACGGACTCGACGAGGGCGAGGTGCTGGAAGTGATCGCGACCGACTCCGGCAGTGTGAGCGACATCGAAGGCTGGGCGAACACGACCGACGGCGTCGAACTCCTCGACCAGGACGAGGGCGAGGAGGGCGGCGAGGCGGTCTTCAAGCACTACGTCCGCAAGACCGAATAACATGAGCACGGACACGCCGCAGAGTCCCGACCCCGACGCCAGCGCCGAGGCGGTCGCGGACCTGCAGGACCGCGTCGACGAACTGGAGGACGAACTGTCGGCGGTGAAGGCAGATGAGGGCGACGGACAGAAGAAGATGACCATCGTCGCCACGAAGGGCACCTTCGACATGGCGTACCCGCCGCTCATCCTCGCCAGCACCGCGGCGGCGTTCGGCTGGGACGTCGTGGTGTTCCACACGTTCTGGGGGCTCGACATCCTCCACGAGGAGAAGTCGAAGGACCTCAAGATGAGCGCGGTCGGCAACCCGAACATGCCGATGCCCAACGCGGTCGCCGCACTCCCGTTCATGGACTCGATGGCGACCAGGATGATGGAGAAGAAGATCGACGAGCAGGGCACCGCGACCATCGAGGAACTGATCGAGCTGTCGCTGGACACCGGCGTCGACCTCCAGGCCTGCCAGATGACGATGGAGCTGATGGATTACGACGAGTCCGAGATGTACGACGACGTGACGACCGGCGTCGGGGCGGCCACCGCGCTCGAGCACATGGCCGACGCCGACATCCAGCTGCTCATCTGACCCCGGCTACGCTCCCTGGTCTGACCGACCGACATCGACCGACATCGACCGCAACCGACCGCCGCGTCGCGGTCTTGCACTGTTTTCACAGCGGCAATCAGGATTAAGGCCGCGGGCGCCGAGAGTCCCCGACGAGATGCCAGCGAAAGTGACCCCTCGACGGTTGGCCGACATGCTCGACACCGGCGAGGAGTTCGTCCTCCTCGACACCCGCGGCGACGAGAGCTACGACTCCTGGCACGTCCGGGGCGCCGAGCAGTTCCCGTTCGACGCCGAAGAGGACCTGACCGACGACCGAAAGGCCGAACTCGACGACCTGCTGGACGGCCAGGACGAGATCGTGACCATCTGTGCGAAGGGTATCACCTCCGACCACTTCGCCGAGGAGTTGAGCGAGGCGGGATACGACGACGTGGCGGTCGTCACCGGCGGCATGGAGGCCTGGAGCCAGGTGTACGACGCGGTGCCCGTGGAGACCGACGGACCCGCCGAGATCGTGCAGGTCCAGCGCCGCGCGAAGGGGTGTCTGGGCTACCTCGTCGCCGACCCCGGGGCGGGCGAGGCGGCGGTCGTGGACGCCACCCGCCACGCCGCGGAGTTCCGCGCGGCGGCCGACGAGCGCGACTGGGAGATCACCCGCGTCCTCGACACCCACGTCCACGCCGATCACGTCTCGGGCGGCCGGGACCTCGCGGCGGAACTCGGCGTTCCCTACCACCTGAGCGAGGCCGCCCGCGAGCGCGACGTGGCCTACGACTTCGCGCCCCTCGACCGCAACGAGGTGGTCGAGGTCGGTGACGTCCAGCTCAAGGCGCTCCGCGCGCCGGGCCACACCACCGAGTCGGTCAACCTGCTCGTGAACCGGGAGGCAGTTCTGACCGCCGACACCCTCCACGTCGGGTCGGTCGGCCGGACCGAACTGGAGTTCGGCGACGAGGACGCCGCGGAGGGCGCCCGGATGCAGTACGAGTCGCTCCACCGCACGATCCTGGCCGAGCCGGACGACCTCGCGGTCCTGCCGGGTCACGTCGAGGTCACCGGCGACGGCGAGTTCGCCTACGGGCGACCGGGCGAGCCGGTGCGCGCGACGGTCGGCGAGGCCAGAACCGCCTTCGACCTGCTCCGGGCGAGCGAGGACGAGTTCGTCGAGCGCCTGACGGCGGGCGACCGGGAGAAGCCGCCGAACTTCGAGCGGATTATCGCGGTCAACCGCGGCGCCGAGGACGTGCCGATGGACGAAGCGACCGAACTGGAGCTGGGGCCGAACAACTGCTCTGCGTAACGCAGTCAGACGCCCTTTCGAGTAGGTGACTCGCCGTTTTCGCCCCGTCCACTCGGTCGTCCGGAGTCCCGGTGCTAACCGAAGATAAATTTGATACTGCTATATCGAATATCCGTCATCGGACCGTTCCGTCTCCCCCTACGACCTTCCTCGAACAGCCCGGACGCGAGCTAGTATGCCCGGAATCGGACGTTTCGGTCGATTCACCGGAACAGCAGGTCGAGCTGGTGGGCGACGTACACCAGTTCCGCGTCGTCGATCTGGTCGCGTCGCTCGACTGCCCACTCGGTCAGCCGCCGGTCCGGCACCGCGGCCTCAGCGCGAACTGCGCGCTCGATCAGTGCGACGATGCAACGCAGGAAGTAGCGCTCGTCGGCGGGATACCCCCCGTCGCGCGGCCGGACCACCCAGTCGGAGCCGCCGGCCGCGAGGACGCCCGCGCCCCCGGTCTCCTCCGCAGGTTCAGCATCTTCGGACGCGAGCGCGAGCAGGCGCCGGCCCGCCTCGCTCTCGCCCGAGGCGTCGAGGTGGCGGTGGAACGCGTCGAACAGTTCTTCTTCGAAGCCGGGGTCGGCGGACGGCTCGAACGCGGTCTCGCCGTCGTAGGTGATAGGACAGTACGCCAGGCCGTCGGGTGCCAGCGCGTCCCGGAACGCCGCGAGCGCGTCGGCCGGGTCCACCAGGTCGACGAAGGCGTGGGCGACCACGAGGTCGGCCGGCTCGTCGAGCGACGCGAGGAACTCGAAGGCGTCGGCGGTCCGGAACGCCACCTCGACCCGCCGGTGCCCTCGCGAGCAGACGAATCGGTCGCCTGCGCGCCGGATCGCATAGCCGAGCGCGGCGGCGCGCGCGGGCAGGCGCTCGCGCGCGGCCGCGACGTTTCGTTCTTCGATGTCGACCGCGGTGTAGCGCACGCGGTCGGGGGGCCACGACCGGGCGAGCAGTCGGGTGACCGCCGACCCGGTGCCTGCGCCCACCTCGACCGCGCGGAGTCGGTCGCGGTCCCGGAGTTCCTCGGCGAGGCGAGTCTCGACGCGCCGGTTCAGCGCCCGGTCGTCGACGCTCCGTTTCGCGGAGAGGTACCGCCGGAAGTTCACTGTCGGGCCTCCTCCCCGGGTCGGCCGGGTTGCGGCGTCGATTCCCGCCCCTCGGCGACTGCTTCGAGGAAGCGCCGGGCCTTCCCCATCGACTCGTCCCAGCTCGGGTGGCGCTCAAACCGGCGGCGGGCGGCGATCCCCATCTCGCGCAGGCGCTCGCGGTCGACCAGGACGGTCTCGACCGCCTCGGCGACCGCCGCGGCGTCGCCCGGCGGGACGAGGAACCCGTCCTCGCCGTGGGTGACGAGTTCGGGTGCGCCCCCGGCCGTCGTCGCGAGCGCGGGGAGGCCGAACGCCATCCCCTCCAGGTAGGCGACGCCGTAGCCCTCGACCCGCGAGGGGACCGCGAGCAGGTGGCTCTCCGCGAGTCGGTCGGCGAGCGCGTCGTCCGGGAGTCGTCCCTCGAACCGGACGCCGTCGGCGATGCCCAGGTTCCGGGCGCACTGGCGGGTCTCGCGGGCGTATTCCGAGTCGGCGGACTCGCTGCCGACGACCGACAGGTGCCAGTCGCCCGGCACGCGGGCGAGGCCGTCGAGCAGCACGTGGAGGCCCTTCCGCGGGACGAGGTTGCCGACGAAGCAGATTCTGAGTGATTCGCGTTCGGCCCGCGCCGCGATTGCGTCCGCGTCTACGTCGGGGTCAAACCGATCGCCGGCGGGCCGGACGACCGCCGACGGACGGGGTCCCGCGAGTCGCTCGGCGTCGCGTCGGGTCGCCTCGCTGGCGTAGATCGCGGCGTCGACGCTCCGGAGGTAGCGCCGCTCGACCGCGCGGTAGACCGGCTGCTGCCACGCGGGCCACCGCTCGCTGCTCCGGAGGTGGTGGACGACGGCCACGACCGGCGCGTCGACCGCTCGATTGTGGCCGATTAGCGAGGGGTGGCAGAGCTCGTCCTCGACCAGCAGGTCGAACCCACGGAGCCGGCGGCGGACTCGCGGGTCGAGACTGTCGGCGAGCGCGCGCGGGTAGTCGCGCCACGGGAGCGAGACCTCCGAGACGCGGTGGCCGGCCGCCCGGAGCGCGGTCGCGAGCTTCCGGTCGTAGAGGAAGCCGCCGCTGGTGGTCTCGAGGTCGCCGTAGACCACCAGGCCGACGCGCATGGCGGCCGGTCAGACCTCCCGCCGGTGGGACGCCCGCGCCACGTCGTCCTCCCGGAGTTCGACCGTCAGCGACTCGACCTCGGGGGCGTCGAGGCCGTCCCAGAACCGCCGGCCGAAGACGCGCGCGAAGTGTTCGAGGCTGGGGTTGAGCCCCTCGAACGCCGGCAGGTCGTTGAGCGTCTCGTCCCGGTAGCGGTCGACCGCGGCGTCGACGCGCTCCTCGACGGCGTCGATGTCCGCGAGGTAACCGTACTCGTTCAGGTCCCCTCCTTCTAGACGGACCTCCGCTGTGTAGTGGTGGGAGTGGAGGTCGCCCTCGGGACCGGGGTCGGGGACCGTCAGGAAGTGCTGGGCCACGAAGCTGCGCCGGACCGTGACGGTGTACATTCCACTACCGACACGACCGCTACCGGCTTGAAAGTCGGGGCCGGGTTCGAGGCGGACTCTCCGCGAAACGAATCCCGATTCTCGGCGACGGTGCGGCCGCGACCGGAGCGAAAATTCAGTACCGGAAGGTCACGCCGAGCGCCTCCCCGGGATTCTCGTCGAGCAGGGCGTACGCCTCGTCGGCTGCTCCGACGTCGAACTCGTGGGTCACGAACCGCTCGGGGTCGAGGTCCCGGAGCCGGTCCCACGCCACCGCCAACCGGCGGTCCTTCGACCACCGCCCCCGGAGCGCCGGGTCGATGGTGCTGACCTGGCTGCTCTCGATGCTGATTCGGCTCCGGTGGAACCGCCCGCCGAGGTCCAGCTCCGCGGGTTTGGTGCCGTACCACGACCCGACCACCACCCGGCCGTCGTAGCCGGTCGCCGCGACGGCGTCGTCCAGCGCCTCGGGGGCGCCCGAGAGCTCGTAGGTCAGGTCCGCGCCGGCGAACTCGTCGCCCAATCGCTCCCGGAGCCGGTCGCCGACGTCGGCGTCGACTTCAGCCGCTCCGGCCGGGTCGAGCGCGGCGTCGGCGCCGAGTTCCAGCGACCGCTCGCGCCGGGCGGGGTGGCGGTCGACCGTCGCCAGGGCGGCCAGCGGGCAATCGGCCAGCAGCGCGGTGGTCAGCAGGCCGACCACGCCCTGGCCGAACACCGCCGCGCGCTCGCCGAGTCGCGGCGCGCCGTCCTGCACGAGGTTCACCGCGGTCTCGACGTTCGGCAGGAACGTCGCCGCCGCCGCCGAGCAGTCGTCGGGCACGGCCACCACGTCGTCGACCGACGCGCAGAAGCGGCTCTCGTGGGGATTGAACGCGAGTACGCGACGGTCGGCCCACGAAGCGTCGACGTCCGGTCCGGTCGCAGTCACCCGGCCGACGACCGCGTAACCGTACCGGAGCGGGAACTCGAACTCCTCGGAGAGAGCGTCGATGGTCGCGTCGGCGGCCATCCCGGTCGGCACCTCGCCGCGGTAGACCAGCAGTTCGGTGCCGGGGCTGACCGCCGAGCGCTCGGCCCGGACCCGGACCTCCCCCTCGCCGGGGTCGTCCACCTCGCGCTCGCGCACCTCGACCTCGCCGTCCCCCGTGAAGTAGACCGACCGTGCTGACATGCTCCCCGTCCCGACGGCTCGGCACCGTCCGCCCGGGCTACGACAGGTCGACTTATGATTCTTTGCCCGAAAACAGCCGACTCAGTCCGACTCCCCGCCGAGGAGCTCTCGGACCGCCCCGCAGACCCGCTGGGCCAGCGGCCGGAGCACCCGGTTCGCGCCGACGCCGAGGTAGGCCCGGGGCGGCGAGAATTCGTGGTCGGCCGACCGCGCCCGGAGAGCCAGCGCCACCGCGCGGTGGTTGCCGTCGGCCAGGAACCGGGGGACGCAGCCCTCCCTCGTCGAGACCACCAGCGGTCCCTCGGGCATCTCGTCGACGAAGTCCACGACGGTCCCGACGTCGGCGCCGGTCTCGGCCGCCAGCGCGTCGGGGTCGCCGCGGACGATGCGGTCGGCCGCGCCCCGGACCGTGCCGTCGGGCGAGAGCGCGCGCCACCGGAGGTTCTGCGGCCCTTCGACCACCTCCAACGACTCGACCGCCTCGCGGTCGAGGGTCGTCTCGCGCCACCGGACCGGCGCGTCCCGCCAGACGAACGCGGCCGCGCCGGGCTTGCGCTCCAGCAGCTCGTCGAGCGCCTCCCGCTCGGACAGCGAGTCGACGGGGAACCACTCGGCGTCGGGCTTGCTCCGCTCGACCCGGAGCCACTCGCGGAGCACCTCGTCCTGGGGTACGCGGCGCATCGACGGCGCTACGCCGCCCAGCCACTCAACTCCCCGGTTCGTCGGTCGCCCGGTCGTCGCCGTCCTCCCCGAGCAGGTCGTGGATGTCCTCCTCGTCGAGGAGGTCGACGAGATTCTCGCCGTCATCCCACTCCCGGCGCTCCTCGTCGGTCAGCCAGTTCGACGGCTCGGTACCTTCCGTCTCCATCGCGGCTTCGAGCTTCTCGTCGAGGTCCTCGGGGTCGTACCCACCCACCGGCATGGGTCCGCGTACGCTTCGGCCCGCCTTATGCTCCGGGGCCGACCGGCTCGTCAGAGAGACCGGCTGTCCGAGGTACCGGATTGGCGTGCGTGCCGGCTGACCGTGGAGTCCGCCGGAACCGCTCCGAGGGCGGGAACTAGCGGCTCCTGCGCCCGTTCCCGTAGAAATTGCACGTTTTACATCTGTAACCCGCGCGCTTCTCCGTTGCCCGGACCTGAGATGTCGGATTCGAGACCGGACGACGATTTGATATAGCACTGATTCATTCATCAGTTCGAGGCGAAACCGACAAACGCCCGGAACCCGACCTCACGAGCGATGGACTGCGACAAGTGCGACCGGGAGGCGGTGATGCACGCCGCCTACTCGGGACTGCATCTCTGCGAGGACCACTTCACCGCGTCGGTGGACAAGCGCGTCCGGCGGCGCGTCCGGGAGGACGACCTCGTGCCCGACGACGCCACGCCCGAGAACCCCCAGACGTGGGTCGTCGGCCTCTCCGGCGGCAAGGACAGCGTGGTCCTCACCGACATCCTCCACCGGACCTTCGAGAAGGACCCCCGCATCGAACTGGTCGCGCTCACCGTCCACGAGGGCATCGAGGGGTACCGCGACGAGAGCGTCGACGCCTGCGTGGAGCTGACCGAGGAGCTGGGCATCCGCCACGAGCTGGTCACCTACGAGGAGGAGTTCGACGTCCGGATGGACGACGTCGTGGAGAAAGACCCCGAGGGGATGGCCGCGTGCGCCTACTGCGGCGTGTTCCGGCGGGACCTGTTGGAGTCCTACGCCGAGGAGTTCGGCGCCGACAAGCTGCTGACGGGTCACAACCTCGACGACGAGGCCGAGACCGCGCTGATGAACTTCCTGGAGGGCGACGTCGCCCAGATCGCCAAGCACTTCGACGCGAGCCTCGGGGGGTTCGACGAGCGGGGCGAGCAGGACGACTTCGTTCCACGCGCCAAACCGCTCCGGGACGTCCCCGAGAAGGAGGTCGCGCTCTACGCTCACCTCAACGACCTCCCGGCCCACATCACCGAGTGCCCCCACGCCAGCGAGGCCTACCGCGGGGAGATCCAGGAGCTCATCCACGAACTCGAGGAGAACCACCCGGGGACCCGCCACTCCATCATGTCGGGCTACGAGGAGCTGGCGTCGCTGGCCGCCGAGCAGTTCGGCGCCCGCGAGGAGGGCGACACCGACCTGGGCGAGTGCGAGCGCTGCGGCGCCTCGACCACCCGCGACGTCTGCCGGAAGTGCTCGCTGCTCGACGCGATCCACGCGGCCTGACCCTTCGCGGCTCGACGACTGGGGACGCCGACGAACTGGTTCGACGTTCGGCGAGGATGCGTCGCTCGGTTGGTGACTGATTCAGCGCGACAAAAAGCGTATCGACGATTCGACGGTGAACCGGAATCGGACGGTCCGTCAGCGAATGACGTCGAGACCGTTGTTCTGCTCCACCGGGTCCTGTCCGCCGTCGCTCTTGGCGCCCCACGAGTCGTCCGACTGCTCGGCGCTGTGGGTCTCGCCCGTCCCGCCGAGCTCCTCGACGTTCTGGCTGGCGTCGAACGACTGGGCGTCGACGTCGCCCATCTGCTGGCGCGACTTGTCGGCCTGCTTCTGGGTGCTCGGGCCGAGGACCTGGGCGCTCTGGACCCCGGTCATGATGGCCATGACCCGGACCTTGCCCTTGTAGTTGTCCTGGATGCGCGCGCCCCAGATGACGTTCGCGCTGGCCTCGAGGCGCTCGGTGATGTTGCTGGCGATGGACTCGGCCTCCTTGAGCGTGAGGTCCGGGCCGCCCGTGATGTGGACGAGGCCGCCGGAGGCCCCGCGGTAGTCCACGTCGAGCAGCGGGTGGTTCATCGCGTCGCGGACGACCTCCTCGGTCTTGTTCTTGTCCTGGGTCTCGCCGACCAGCATCACCGCGACTCCGCCCTGGTTCATGATCGAGGTCATGTCGGCGTAGTCGAGGTTGATGAGCGAGGGCTGGGTGATCGTCTCGGAGATGCCCTTGACCGTCTCGGCGATGATCTGGTCCATCACCGAGAACGCCTTGCCGATGGGCAGGTTCGGGACGTAGTCCAGCAGCCGGTTGTTGTCGAGCACGATGATGGAGTCGGCCTCGTTGCGGAGCTTCTCGAGCCCCTCCTCGGCCTTCACCGTGCGCGCGCGCTCGACGTTGAACGGCGTCGAGACCATCCCGACGACGATTGCACCCTGCTCCTTGGCGATTTTCGAGACGACCGGCGCCGCGCCGGTGCCCGTGCCGCCGCCCATGCCTGCGGTGACGAACACGAGGTCCGCGTCGCCGAGTACCTCCTTGATGGTGCCCTGGGCCATCTCGGTCGCGCGCTCGCCCATCGAGGGGTCGCCGCCCGCGCCGAGCCCGTTGGTCAGGGACTTGCCGACCAGGATCTTGGTGTCGGCTTCGATCATCTTGAGGTGCTGCTTGTCGGTGTTGATGGCGACGGTGTCCGCCCCTTCGACGCCGATGTTGTAGAGCCGGTTGACGGTGTTGTTGCCGGCGCCGCCGCAGCCGACGATCACGATGCGGGGGTCGCCGAACTCGTCGCCGTTCGTGGACGCCTCCATCTCGCGGCTCTCTTGCTCGGCGTTCTCCAGCGCGTCCTGAACGATATCCTGCATCGTTTACACCTTGGCCCACGACCGCTTGTTCGTCGTTTGCTCGGTCGTGCCCTCCTCGTGTTCGTTCAGCATATCTCGAACGGCCGCCCGGATCGCCTCGCTCCGGTTCGGGAACTCTCCCGTCTCGACCATCTGTTCGACCTCTTCTATCTGCTGCTTCGGAATGCGGAGTGTCACACGCTCCATGTTTCTGTAATTCCCCTGTTGTTAGTAAGACGGCGCGCGACTTCCCGCGCGTCTGTTGTCTTACGGCAGGTGAGCCCGGGACGCGGGGTTTCGGCCACGTTCCGGGCCGCCGTGTAAGACGACCGTCTTACGCGAACGTACCCACATAGTCAAAACTTAAATAGTTAACGCCCAGCGTAAAACGTCGTCTTACGACCGGTCGAGGACGTCGGCCGCGGGCGTTCGGCGGCCGCAGCTGGGGCAGAAGCCCCAGTCCGAGCGCACTTCGTCGCCGCACTCGCAGAAGACGCGCCGGGCGGCCTTCTCCCCGCAGTTCGGGCAGTAGACGTGGTCGTCGGACAGCGACTCGCCGCACTGGCCGCAGACGCTCTCGGTCTCGGCCGGCGGGTCGCGGCCCTCGGCACCGCGTCCCCGGTCCGACGCGGGGGCGTCCGACACGTCGGACGCCGCCCGGCCGGTTCGCTCGGTCGACGACTCGTCGGTCCGGACCGCGGCGTCGGTCTCCAGCGTCACGTTGACGTTTACGTCGCGGCCGCGCTCGTCGAGGCGGTCGCGCTCGCGGCGGCGGGCCTCCCACGCGGCGAGGCGGTCGGCGACGAGTTCGTCCACGCGCTCGGCGAGGACGTCGTCGAGGCTGCCGGAGCCCCGACGCTCGGGCCGACCGGCGTCCCGGGGCTCCGGGGCGGCGTCGCGGCGCGGAGCGGGGTCGGCGTCGACCTCGCCGCCGCGCTCGCGGTCCGGGACCCGAGTCGCGCCCGCGTCACCGCCGGACTCGTCGAGGTAGGCGCGCAGCGCCTCGCGCATGATCTCGCTCTTGGAGGCGTCGCGGCCCTCGATTCGCTCGACCAGTTCCTCGTCCGCGCGGAAGGTTATCTTACTCATGTGCCAGTTCGTCCCACACTATGACGACCATCCTATTTCAATCTTCCCAAACATGTCTAACGACCGTGCGACGACGGGAGACGAGCCGCCTTCCCGCGGTTCTCCGGGTTCTCCTTCGTCGGTGGGTCTCCGTGCTGCTATGTCTCCAGATTCGGTATGTTCCGTCTTCGGAGCGGACTGCCGTCCTTCCCGCACCGGGACATGACTGCGACCGGGGAGGTGGCTGGCCGCCTCCGACAGCGAGTGTGCGGGTCCGCGCTGCCCGTCGCCGCGTCTGTCTGGCCGGCCGGGTCCTCATCGGTGGCGACGTGTCTGTCGTAAAGAACGCGGATAGTTTAGTTCGGTACGTTCCAACGGGCATCGTTCGCCCTCCGGCAACTGTCCGCACTCGCGCGAATTCGGGCCGGTCGCGGTCGACTCCGTCCCGGGGTCGCCACCGGTGAATAATAACCCTTAAGTCTGGCAGGGCACCTACGTGAAACTGCGTGCCCGCCCTTAGCTCAGACTGGTAGAGCAGTCGACTGTAGATCGACTTGTCCCCCGTTCAAATCGGGGAGGGCGGACTGATTTCTCTCGGCGCAACGCGAGGGAGCGACCGAGCCGCGCCGAGTGGATCAGCGATCCCCGTGCCGATTTGAGCTTGTGAGTCGCGCGCAGCGAAGCGAGCACGTCTTACAGTGTTCGAATCGGGGAGGGCGGACTTCTCCGCCGAACGAACCACGTTCGACAGACAGCGACGTGTTTTCGGTGTTGATACCCCGTCTCCGCCCAGTGAGTCGACCGGGTGGCCCGGTGAACTCTCCGCCTCTGTTCCGGCAGGACCGACAACAACCAGATGGTCATACCTTAGCACCACTTCCCGGTTCCGAGCCCATCCCTCGCGGGCAGGAGGTAGGGCTGTCAGACCGGACGCGGACCGCCTGAGTGAGCCCTGTGGGGCGTTTAGACTGCTCGGCAGAAGATGCGCCCGTCGACTTCGCGTTATGGGGTGAAGTGTCCTCAAGGCGGCCGTCCCTCGGGCGTGTGGCGACGTATCTCGGTGCGGAAAACTGCCATGGAAGTGGTCTTTTATCGGAGTGAGAAGTAATCCGGTGTATGGATACCTACGAACTGGACGAGATCGACAAAGGCATCCTCTACTATCTCCAGCAAGACGCGCGTAACAGCACCAGTACCGATATGGCCGAGCAGTTAGACATCGCCGCCAGTACGGTGCGGAACCGCCTCTCTCGTATGCAGGATGAAGGCGTTATCAAGCGCTACATCCCGCGGCTCGACTACGAGAAGGCCGGGTATCCGCTTCGAGTTCTGTTTACCTGTACCGCATCAGGTACCCCCGAGAGTATCTGCCACGACGTTCTCGACCAGGAAGGCGTCGTCGCTGTCCGCGAACTGCTCGCCGGTCAGGAGAACCTCCACATCGAGGTAGTCGGGACAGATACCCAACACCTGACGGACACAGCGGAACGCCTCCGCAATATGGGACTCGAGATCGTACGGTCGGACGTGTTGAAGGAACAGGTCCAACAGCCGTTCAACGACTTCGGAACGTCCGTCGTCGACGGCGATGAACGGGACTAACCGGAAGTAACTCGCCACGTTCAGTTCTGCTGATGTAGCATCTCTAGGGGAAACGGTATAGCAGATATATCTGATACAGGGGGACAGAAAAGCAAATTCCCCTTGATTTTTTGCCCTGGTGTCCGTACCCTCGCCGGATGTCCGAGTTTGATGCCTGGACCCCCTCAGAGCGAATCGTCTCGAAGGTGTCTCACCGAGAGAACGTGGACCCGGTGGAATTGCAACCTCCCCTCAACGAGGTCGTCGATTTGGACGCCTTGGATGCGCTCTTTGCCTCCCGTAACGGTCGAACAACCCGCGACGCCGACGGACACGTCGAGTTCACCTACGAGGGGTATCGAATTTGGGTCGAAAGCGATGGGGTGATCGACATCGACGAAGTAGGAGGTGGGGAATGACTGGGTACTCGTTCAAGTGCATCTTCTGCGATACCGTCATCGAGAACGACGTCGCTGATGGGGTGAAAGACGACGCACGGACTCACCTCGAAGACCATCGTACCGACCTCGAAGACGTGTTCTCTCTGGCGTTCGGCGGGACCAACTGTCACAACGACTGCGGGTACGTGTTCCCGGTCGGTGTCGACGAAGTTGCGGGGTTCGATTGCCCGGAGTGCGGTCACGACAACTTCCCGTCGTTCGTCCAGCAGTACATCTACTGGCGAATCGAGGCTCGGTAGACCATTCTCCGGGTAGTCGAGTGATCCAAACGCGAGCTCCCATTGGGCCTCGTTGGACCCCCTGGAGGGAGAAACAGACGAGGTCTGGTTCGGGTATCTCGCCGCCGAGCTCGCCCCGACTCAGCCGCGATTCGGTCTCTCGCCCGAATTTCGCCCGCGGGACGCGCCTGTGCGAGAATCACTTCCGCGTGGTCCTCCTCTGCGTCGACACTCTGCTCCCGGCTAACTGCCGGAGTCGCCGACGAGCGACGGCGGGCACTCGTGGTTCCCGGCGCGGTACTTCGCGTACTTTATCCCGCAGCGCGGGCACTGCACCGTCACGCGGTTCGCGTACCAGATGCCGCCGTAGAGCAGACCGACCAGGTAGAGGAAGTTGGGGGACAGGATGCTCAGATAGACGGTCGCGAAGTCGATTGCCATTCGTTCCCGAGCCCCTCCGGTTCACCGTAGGGGATCCTCCGTGTCAGTTCTTCCCAAGCAGAGGGTCGGTTCGTCGGACCGACCACGACAGCCACCTGCCCCGGCTTTCTCCTCGCGTCCGGGGCGAAGTGAATCCGCGCCGCTGCGCGCCCCGGTCGAATCTACTGCGTTCCGAACCGAGCGCCGTCCGGACCGCGAACGCCGACGGCTCAGGGGTTCGGGTCCTGGACCTCGACGATCCTGGCGTTGTCGACGTACTCCTCCTCGCCGCCCTTCCGGATCTGGATGGTCATGCCCGGCAGGTCCTCGTGGGTCTTCTCCTGTGGCACCGAGACGGCCGTCACCTCCTCCAGCGTCATCGAGCGCCGGAGCAGCGTCTCGTCGCCTTCGGTCACGCGCTCCCACTCCTCGGCCGCGAGGTCGTCTTTGCCGAAGTAGTCCTCGGCGTCGCGGTCCGGGGACACGTCGCCCTCCGACCGGACCTCGTCGTCGGCGTCGTCGCGCTGGTACTGTTCGAGGTTGACGAGCATGCCCGGGCTTGCACGCGCGCGGTGATAATTGACATGGCCGGACGTCGTCGCGGCGGCCGGCGGTCCACGCTGCGGGCGCCCGACGATGTCGGAATCGGCGCCGTCAGTCGACGGCCCGGGCGTCGAGCCACTCGGTCCCCAGGTAGTAGAGGCCGCCGAGCGAGACGCCCCAGACGAGGTGGCTCCCGAGAGCGGTCGGGCCGAGGTTCGGGACCGGCGCCGGGATCCCGACGAGTCGGAGCCACACGGGCATGACGACGCCCGCGGCGACGGCCCAAAGGAGTACCCCCCACGCCGCTCCGGCGAGGACGTGGCCGCCGGGCCCGTCGACCCGCCTGCCCGGGCCGGCGGTGAGCAGCCCCGTGAACACCATCCCGAACACGACGCTGTGGAACTCGTGAGTCACCCAGCCGACGACCGGGTGCGCGACGCCGTACAGCGCCCCGATGACCGGAATCACGCTCGCGACCGCCTGGCTGAACGCCCCCATCGCGACGCCCGCGACGAGGGCGGCGCCGACCGCGACCGCCAGCCGCGGCGTCGCGACTCCGTACGCCCGGTCCGCCGACGGGCCCGTGCCGGGGAACGCCGACCCCGTCGCGCGGACCAGCGACACCGCGACGGTCGTTCCCGCGTCGGAGACGTCCGTCGAGACCCCGCCGCGGAACCGCTCGACCAGCAGCCGGACGACGTTGAGACCGAAGCCGCTCGCGGGGTCGTCGTGTTCGGCGACCGCGCCCGTCTCGAGTATCGACCGCTGGCGGTCGGGCAGCCCCGGGCCGTCGTCGGCCACGCGGACCGTCGCGCGCTGGCCGGCGACGTCGACGCTCACCTCGACCCGTGGCGCCTCGGCGTCGTTGTGTTCGACCGCGTTGTCGAGCAGGTGCTCGAAGAGCCGGTCCAGTTGCGAGTTCGCCCACACCGGGACCGGCCCGTCGAACCCCTGGCCGAGGACGTACTCGGCGTCCGGGTGGCGCTCGCGGACCGCTTCGATGCTGCGGTCGAGGCACTCGACCAGGTCGACCGCGACCAGGTCGGTCTCGGCCGACCGGGCGGACTCGGTCAGGTACTGCACGTCCTCGATGGTGTCGACGATGTGGCCGGAGCGCCGCCGGATGACCTCGACCGCCCGGTCGCCTCGGGGGTCGTCCCCTCCTGCGCCCCCGTCGCGGTCGGCGACGACGTCGGCGTACCCCGAGATGGCGGTGACCGAGTTGAGCACCTCGTGGCGGAGGATGCGGTTCAGCGTCACGAGCCGGTTGGCCTGCCACCGGAGCTCTCCGCGCTGGCGCTCGCTCCGGGCGGCGTACACCCCGGTCAGCGTCCCGCCGACGCCGCCGCCGATGAGGAAGTTCGAGAGGTACGCCTCCGAGAGGGTCGCCCCCACGCCGCCGACGCCGCGGGGGTTCGACCCGAGCAGGGTGAGTCCGACGAGCGCCGCCATCGCCCCGGTCCCGGCCAGACACCAGACCGCGGTGCGCCGGACGAACGCCGGGTCGAACGGCCCGACGACCAGCGCCACGCCGAACGCCGCCAGGAGGAGGCCCAGGACCAGCGGGAGCAGGCCCGCGAGGTAGAACGCGGTCGGCTCCTCGTAGGCGGCCAGCGTCACGGTGAACCTGGTGAGGAAGAACCCGATACCGGCGACGGTGAGGCCGCCCAGCGTGACGCTTCGCGGGAACGAGGCCGACGGAACGCTCATGGTATTTGTTCGCACCTCTCTCGACTATTATATAACTATCTGTGCATAGCCCCGGTGCTCTCCGGGAGTCGGTTCCGGGAATCGGTCCGAAAACGTCCGAGTCGGCGACCGCACGCCGCAACGCGTCTCTACGGAGCCACGACCGCTCAGGGAGTCACGCCCCAGATGGCGGCGATGCCGAGCGTCGTCACGACCGTCAACAGCAACTGGAGCGGCGCGCCCACCCGCACGTAGTCGGTGAACCGGTAGCCGCCGGGGCTGTACACCATCAGGTTCGTCTGGTAGCCCATCGGCGTCATGAAGGCCGTGGAGGCCGCGAACGTGACCGCGAGCGAGAACGCGAACGCGCTCGCGCCCGCCTCGCCCGCGGTGCCGACCGCGATGGGCAGCACCAGCGCCACGCTGGCGACCGGCGTGATGAGATTGGCCAGCAGCCCGGTCAGGAGGTAGAACAGCCCCAGCGTGGCTATCGCGGGGAGGGTCGCCGAGGCCGCGGTCACGTAGGCCGCGAGCAGCTGGGCGGCGCCGGTCTGCTCCATCGCGAGGCCGAGCGGGATGACCCCGGCGAGCAGGAAGATGACCTCCCAGTCGACCGCGTCGTAGGCGTCGGCGGGCCGGACGACGTCGCCGACCACCATCGCCACCACGCCGCCGAGCGCCGCGATGGAGATGGGAAGCAGGTCGGCGGCCGCGACCGCGATGACGCCCGCGACGATGCCGACCGCGAGCGCGGCCCGCCCGCGGTCGATGGGTTCGGGTTCGATGTCGAGCCCGCCGCCGACCGTCTCGGTGACCTGGAGGTCGCCCGACTCCTCGAGGTGGTCGAGGCCGACCCGCGTGGCGTGTACCAGCAGCCCGTCGCCCTCGTCGAGTACCGCGTCGCCCACGTCCTCGACCACGAGCGTCTCCCCGCGCCGGACCGCCAGCACCGTCGCGTCGTAACGCTCGCTCACCTTCGTCTCGCCGACCGCTCGCCCGACGAATCCGGAGTTCGCGGGCACGATGACCTCCGCGAGCGTGCCCCGGCCCTCGCCGAGCGCGAGTTCCTCCTCGGTGACCTCGGCCCGCGGGAGCCGGCGCAGGTCGCACGCCTCGACGAACGCCGACACCGTCTCCTCGTCGGCCCGGACGGTCAGCACGTCGCCGGCCTCTATCTCCCGGTCGGTCCGGGACGCCACGAACGTCTCCTCGCCCCGGATGATCTGGAGTATCTTGCAGTCCTCGGTGCGGGCCTCGGCGACGCTCCGGCCCACCAGCGGCGACGACGGCCGGACGTACACCCGGGCGAGTCGGCCTCCCAGCCCGAACTCCTCGGTCAGGTCGTGCGGCGCGATGCGGGCGGGCAGCAGCCACTGGCCCACCGTGAGCAGGTAGACCGTGCCGACGAGTAGCACGATCACGCCCAGCGGCGTGAACTGGAACATCGAGAACGGCGCGCCCGCCACCCCGAGGTCGGCCGCGAGCGAGCTCGCCACCAGGTTCGTCGCGGTGCCGACCAGCGTCAGCGTCCCGCCGAGCATCGCGGCGTACGACAGCGGAATCAGCAGCTTCGACGGGGAGGCGTGGGTCCGGTCGGCCAGGTCCGTTATCATCGGGATGAACAGCGCCACGACCGGCGTGTTGTTGACCACACCCGCCAGCGGTCCGGTGATGGCGACCGTCGCGGTCAGCAGCCGGTTCCTGTCGCCGCCGGTGAACCGGGCGACCGCGACCTCGAGCCGCTCGACCACCCCGGTCGCCTGGACTCCGGCGCTCAGGATGTACATCGCGACGATGGTGACGGTCGCGGGGTTCGCGAACCCCGAGATGGCGTCCTCGGGGGAGACGCGGGTGAACTCCCGGAGCACCACGAGCGAGACCAGCACCGCCAGCGCGGTCGTGTCGGACGGGATCGCCTCGGTGACGAACAGCGCCACCGCGACGGCGACGATGCCGAAGACCACGAGCACGTCGACGGTCGGGGCGGGAGCTCCCTGCAGCATCGTCCGGAGTATCGGAGAAGGGTCACGTTAGCGTTCCGGTGGCCGTGTCGCGGCGGCCGCGGACCCGGTACTCGCGGGCCGCGGCGACCGCTCACGCCAGGCCGAAGCTGTCGGGGTCCGGCCGGCCGAGCAGGTCGGTCAGGACCGCGTAGAGGTTCTCGACCTGCGGGTGACCGTCGTCGCGTCGACCGCGGTCGCCGATCCAGCGGTACCGGACCACGCCCTCGCAGTCCACGACGAAGCAGGCCCGGCGCGCCCGCGGCGCGACGCCGAACGCCCGGTAGGTCGCGCCGTAGGACCGCGCTATCGAGAGGTCGCGGTCCGAGCAGAACGGGTAGGTCACGTCGAGGTAGTCGATGAACTCCCGGTTGGTCCGGGGCCGGGCGCGGTTGATTCCGACCACCCGGATCCGGTCGTCGGCCGCGAACCAGTCGTACTTGCCGACCGCGCGGCGCTCGGCGAACCCCTCCAGGTCGAAGTCGGTCGGCTGGAACACCAGCAGGACCGCGCCGTCCTCGACCAGCGACGACAGCGACGCCTCCGTCACCGACCCGTCGGGCGCCGCCAGCGGCGCGGTGAACTCCGGGGCTCGCGAACCGACCGCCGGACCGCCGGGGTCTCCCATCGTTCGCTGCATCTCCCGAGACCGGCATAAAGCTACGTCAGACACGAACAAGGCGGCGGACGTCTCCGACGGACCGGCCTCGGACTGACGAGCGGTCCGGCCCTTTTATAGCACCCTGCCGAGAACGCGCCTGACATGGTGACGTCACTGGTCGGCGACGCGCTGGTCCTCGTGGCGCTGCTCGGCTTCTACGGGGGGCTGGCACGGGACCTCGGCGCGACCACCGAGTTCCTGGCCCCGCGGCTCGGCCTCGGGCTCTCGCTGGGCGCCTACGTCGCGGGCGGCGTCGGCGCGCTGCTGGCGCTGGCGACGGTCGCGGTCGAGGTGGTCAGCGCCGGATCGGGCCCCGCCAGCGAGGCCGCGGCCGCGGTCGGCCTGGGCCTGCTGTTCGCGGCGGTCTTCGGACTGTTCTTCCGGTTCGGCACCGCGGTGTACGCCGTGCTACTCCGGATCGGGCTGGGGCTGCGTCCCGACGACCGGGAGTGAAACGGGCTCGCCGCCGCAGAACTCCCCGACAGGTGGCCGGCACGTCAACGTTTAACCCCGAGGGTTGCGTGGGTCGACGCATGCCGACGCGCGTACCCGACGCCGAATTCCGGGACCGACTCGCCGCCGTCCGCGACCGCATCGCCGACGCCGGCGCCGACGCGGGGGTCTGGTTCGGCGCGACCAGCATCGAGTACCTGACCGGGTTCGACCACATCCAGACCGAGCGGCCGGTGGTCCTGGCGGTGACCGCCGACCGGGTCGCCGTGACCGTCCCCCGCCTCGAGGTCGAGCGGGTGGAGTCGAACCCCCGCATCGACGCGGTCCACCACTACTTCGACTACCCCGGCGGAAATCCGGTCGAGACTGCCGCTCGGATGCTGTCGGACCTCGACGCCGAGTCGGTCGCCGCCGACGCCGACGGCGCGCCGGGCGTGATGGGCTACGAGGGCCCGCAGCTCTCGAAGTTCGTCGACGTCGAGACCCAGAGCTGGGTCGACCGGCTGCGGTGGGCCAAGTCCGACGCCGAGGTCGACCTGGTCCGCGAGTCCGCCCGGTGGGGCAACCTCGCCCACCGCTATCTCGCCGACCACACCGAGGTGGGCGAGCACCCCGCGACCGTGAGCCAGCGCGCCTCGCTGGAGGCGTCCCGCGCGATGCTCGATACGCTGGGCGATGAGTACGTCCCGCGCACGCGCGGGGACGGCCCCGCGATGGCGGGGTTCATCACCGGCGAGCAGACCGCCCTGCCCCACGGCCACACCGCGAACCGCCGGCTGCGGGAGGGCGACGTGCTGGTCACGGGCGCCACCGCCAACGTCGACGGCTACTTCTCGGAGCTCGAGCGCACGATGTTCCTCGGCGAGCCCACCGACGAGCAGGCCCACTACTTCGAGCTGATGCTGGAGGCCCAGACCGCCGCCATCGACGCGCTCGGGCCGGGCGTCGAACTCGCCTACGTCGACGAGCAGGTGTGGGACTTCTTCGCCGAGCAGGGCGTCGCCGACCTCGCCCAGCACCACGTCGGCCACAACATCGGGCTGGGCGCCCACGAACCGCCGTACATCGACCGCGGGTGGACCGACCACTGCGAGTCCCGGGACGGCCGCGAGGACGGGGACGCCGAGATGGAGCCCGGCCACGTCTACACCATCGAGCCGGGCATCTACACAGACGAGTACGGCTACCGCCACTCGGACACCGTGGCCGTCACCGAGGACGGCACCGAGATGCTGACCTACTACCCGCGGGACCTCGAATCGAACGTCATCCGGGTCGAGTAGGCGGCTCCGACGCGAGACCGCTACCGCTCTGGGGACGGCGCGGCGTCGCGGTCGGCCGCCGCCGCGGCGTCCGGGGGCGCCCGCTCGAACCGCAGGCGGACGACGCTCCCCCGGGGCGTCCGCTCGTCGAACGACACCGCGCCGCCCGACTCGCGGACGATCCAGTTCACCAGCCAGAGCCCGAGCCCGCTCGCGTGGTCGAGCGGCGTCTCGTACCCCCGTTCGAGCACCGCGACCTCCTCGTCCGGGATTCCGGGGCCGTTGTCGGCGACCCGGACCGTCACGCCGTCTTCGGACCCGCAGTCGAACGTCACGTCGATGCGGGGCTCGTCCGCGTCGTTGTGTTCGACCCCGTTGTCGAACAGGTTCCTGATCGCCGACTCCACGAGCGGATGGGCGTACACGCGGCAGGCGTCACAGTCGGGACCGTCCGCGACGACCGTCGGGTAGTCGCGCCGGACGCGGTCGAGCTGGGTCCCGACGACGGCGGCGATGTCGACGACCCGTCGCTCCTCGCCCTCGTTCTGGAGCAGGCGCTCGACGTCCCGTATCTGGTCGCCGGTCTGGACGAGCCCGGCGGCCTGCTCGCGTATCGTCGCCGCGCTCCGGGCCGCGGCCTCGTCGGTCGCGTCCTCGACCAGCAGGTCGGCGTGACCCTCGATGACGTTCGCGGCGTTCCGGAGGTCGTGGCGGAACACCCGGTTCAGTACCGTGAGCTGTCGATTGAGCCGCTCGGCCTCGTCCCGGGCGGTCTCGAGTTCCTGTTCGCGGTCCGCGCGCTCGAGCGCGGTCTGGGTGTTCGCCGCCAGGATCCGGGCCAGCGAGACGTCCATCTCGTCGAACGCGCCGGGCTCGGTCGACCCGACGTTCATCACCCCGTACTCGCCGAGCGGGAGCACGATCTCGCTCCGGATCGGCGTGTCCTCGCTGTGTCGGCCCGCCGCCTCGCGCACGTCGTCGAACACCATCGTCTCGTCCGCCCGGAACGCCTCCCACGACAGGCTGTCGTCTCCGGTGTAGGTCGGCGTCTCTCCGACCAGGTCGTCGGCGTCGTCGGTCTGGGCGACCGGACGCAGCACGTCGTCGGCGCCGTCGTAGAGCCAGCACGTGTTGATGCGGAAGCCGAGGATGTCTCGGGCGGCCTCGACCGCCTGCGAGGCGACAGCCTCCCTGTCGGACGTCTCGACCAGCGTCCGGGTCCTGGCGTGGAGCTCGTCGAGCGCCCGTTCGCGCGCCCGGATCGTCCGCCGCTGGCGGCGCCGCTCGGCGTCGTACACGCCGACGACGAACCCGACGAAGGCCCCGCCCGTGGCGGTGTCGAGCACGACGAACCACCGGTCGACCATGGTCGCTCCGTGGGCCCTCTGGTAGAGGATGATGAGGACCGCACCGAGACCCAGGACCGCGACGCCCACGACGCACCATGTCCCGACGCGGCGAGCGCCGGCGGCGGCGAGCCCGCTCCGCCACAGCCAGACGCCGCCGAGCGCCACCCCGACGCTGACGGCCATCGGGAGGAGGACGCCGAAGACGAGGGTCGCCAGCGACTCGTCTTCGCCGACAGCGCGGGCGGCGTGGAGGAGGAACAGCCCGACACCGAGCCCGGAGACGGCGACCGACCCGGCCAGTCCGCTCGAATTGCGCATTCTGCGGAGTAGTATCATCGAACTGAGTTATACTTTTGGACCCGGCGCCCCGCCACCGGGCTCTCGGTCCGGTCTCGCCGGCCCGTCGCGGTCCGACCGATTCAAGTCTGCTTGGACTAATACCGACGTAGTGGCAGTCTCGTTCGACCTCTTCGGCACGCTGGTCAGGGCCGACCGCCCGGCCGACCCCGCGGACGCGGTCGCCGCGGAGCTCCGCGAGCGGGGCGTCGCGGTGCCCGACGACTGGACCGACGCCTACCGGGAGGTCCACGTCGACGCCCCGGCGGGCGCGGAGGTCCCGCTGCCGGCCCACGTCAGTGCCGCCCTCGCCAGCAGGGGCGTCAGCGCGCCCGGCAACGCGGCCCGCCGGGCTGTCGTGGCCGCATTCGACCCCGACGTGGAGACCCGGGAGGGCGCGGTCGAGGCGGTCCGAGCGGCGAGCGACCGGGGGCCGGTCGCCGTCCTCTCGAACTGCGCCGTCCCCCAGCTCGCCCGCCAGGCGCTGATTCGCTCCGACCTCGACCGCGACGCCCTCGACGCCGTGGTCACCAGCGCCGCCTGCGGGTGGCGCAAGCCCGACGCCCGGGCGTTCGAGACCTGCGCCGACCGACTCGGCGTCCCGGTCGCTGACCTCGTCCACGTCGGCGACGACTCCCGGACCGACGGCGGTATCGCGGACTGTGGCGGCGAGGCGGTCCTGCTCGACGACGTCCCGCTGACCGACGTCCCCGCGTGGCTGGAGGGTCGGCGGTGACGCCGGCGACGCCGCTCGCGGTCGGCGGTCTCCCGCAGGGAGCAGGACCCGCGGTCGCAATTGCAATCGCGCTCCTGCTGGACGCCGCGGTCGCCGAACCCCCGCGGGGACTCCACCCGGTCGCGCGGTTCGGATCGCTGGTCGCCCGCGCCGACCGGGAGTGGTCGCGGCCCCGCCTCGCGGGCGCGGTCGTCGCCGCGGCGCTCCCGCTGCTGGCGGCCGCGGCGGTGGCGCTCGCGGTGGCGCTCGCAGCCCACCTCCACCCGCTCGCCGGCGTCCTCGCGGCCGGACTGGTCGTCTTCGCGACGACCAGCCTCCGGATGCTGGTCTCGACGGCCGCCGGGGTGGTCGCCGCGACCGAGGCCGACCTGCCGACCGCCCGCGAGCGCCTGCGGGCGCTGGCCGGACGGGACGCCGCCGCGCTCTCGGCCGGCGAGGTCCGGAGCGCCGCGGTCGAGAGCGCGGCCGAGAACCTCGCCGACGGCGCCGTGGCCGCGCTGCTGGCGTTCGCGCTCCTCGCGCCCGTCTCGCTGTCGCTGGGCGCCGGCGCCGCCGCGTGGGCGAAGGCGGTCAACACCCTCGACTCGATGCTCGGGTACCCCGGCAAGCCCCACGGCACCGCGAGCGCCCGCCTCGACGACGCGGTGATGTGGATTCCCGCGCGTGTGAGCGCGGTACTGCTCGCGGTCGCCGCGCTCGCCCGCGGCGGGATTTCGGGTCGCTCCGGCCTGTCGGCCACCGGGTCGGCTGGCGAGTCGACCGCCTCGGGCGGGCGCAGCCCGGTCGCCTCGCTGTCGGCCGGCCGCCGGTGGGCCGACGCCCCGCCCTCCCCGAACTCCGGGTGGCCGATGGCCACGCTGGCGGCGGTCCTCGACGCGCGGTTGGAGAAGCCGGGCGTCTACGTCCTGAATCCCGAGGCCGGCCTGCCGTCGGTCGAGACCGCGCGCGCCGGCGTCCGGGTGGTCGCGGTCGCGGGCGCGCTGGCCTTCGCGGTCGCGGGCGCGCTGGCGCTGCTGGTCGGCGGAATCGCCGCGGATGTCGGTTCGGCGGTCGCACCGCTCTCGGTCCTCCCGGAGGTGGTCGCGTGGTACTGACCGCGACGAAGGGCGCGCTCGGGTTCCTGACCCGGCTCCCGACCGGCCGGAGCGAGGCGGCGTGGACCGCCTTCAGCGAGACGCCGGCGGCGTTCCCGCTGGCAGGGTGGGTCGCGGGCGCGCTGGCCGCGACGCCGCTGGTCGCGCCGGCCCTCGTCCCGATTCCGGGTCCGACCGCCGCGTTCGGCTACCTGCTCGCGCTCTACGCCGTCACGGGAATCAACCACGCCGACGGGGTGGCCGACCTCGGCGACGCAGCGGTCGTCCACGGCGACGCCGAGGACCGCCGGGCGGTGTTGAAGGACACGGAGGTCGGCGTCGGGGCCGTCCTGGCGCTCGGTCTCGTGCTCGTCGGCCTCGCGCTCGCCGCGCTGTCGCTGGCCGGCCTCCCGCCGTCTGCGCATCCCACCGCCGTCCTCGGCGTGCCGGCGGCCGTCGCTATCGTCGTCGCCGCCGAGGTCGGCGCCAAGACCGGCATGGCCGCGCTGGCCTGCCTCGGCGACCCCGCCTTCGAGGGCCTCGGCTCGGCGTTCACCGGGAACGACCCGGCCGCGCTGGTCGCCCCGGCGCTGGTCGCGGCCCCGGTCGCCCTCCTCGGCGCCCCCGCGGTCGCCGCGCTCGTCGGCGCCGTCGCCGCCGCGCTCGCACTGCTGTCGTGGAGCGAAGCCCGACTCGGCGGGGTCAACGGCGACGTCTTCGGCGCGACGAACGAACTCGCCCGCCTCGCGGGCCTCCACCTGGGGGTGGTCGCGTGGACGCTCTGGTGATGTGCGGCGGTCGAGGCACCCGCCTCGACGCGGAGCGCGAGAAGCCCCTGTTCGAGGTCGCCGGGCGACCCATGCTCGCCCGGGTCGCCGACGCGCTCGCCGAGAGCGAGGTCGGAACCGTCTATGCTGTCGTCTCTCCGAATGCACCTGAGACACGGAAATTCGCCACCGAACACGACTCGCTCTCGACCATCGAGTCGCCGGGAGACGGGTACGTGACGGACCTCCAGACCGCCCTCGACGCGGTCGAGACCCCGGTCCTCACGGTCGCGGCCGACCTGCCGCTGCTCGACGCCGACGCCGTGAACGCGGTCCTCGACGCGTACGCGACGCGCCGGGACTCCGACCCCGTACCATCCGGCCCGCCCTCCCTGACCGTCTGCGTCCCGGCCGCGCTCAAGCGCGCACTCGGGGCGAGCGCGGACACCATCTTCGAACCGAGCGACGGTGACGGCCGGGAACTCGCCCCGGCCGGCGTCAACGTCGTCGCTGAGACCGACACCGAAACCATGTACGAGACCTACGACGCGCGACTGGCAGTGAACGTGAACCGACTCTCGGACGCCGACCTCGCGGAGGGGTTGCTGTGAGGCTGGTGCTGTTCGCCGGGACGACCCGGACCGCGGAGATCGACGGCATCAGCGCGGCGGGCGCCGACCCCGACCTGATGGCCCACACGCCCAGCGCGGACGCCGAGATACTCGAGTACGGCCGGCCGGTCCGGGCGCCCGTCGTGCCGGTCAGCCCCTCGGGCTGCCCGACGCCCGCAGTGGCGACCCGCGCGGTCCGCGAGTGCGCCGACTTCCCGACGACCGTGGTGGACGCCGGCCTGACCGAACCCACCGCCGCGCCGACCGTCACCGTGGGCGCGCGCCCCGGCGACGACGTCCGCGAGGCGGACCCGGTGCCGACCGCGCCGGGCGCCTTCGCCGCGGCCCGCGAGTTCGGCCGGCGACTCCCCGACGACGAGGTGCTGGTCGCCGAGACCATCCCCGGGGGCACCACGACCGCGCTGGGCGTGCTGACAGTCCTCGGCGAGGAACGCGGGGTCTCCTCCTCGCTTCCGGACAACCCCGTCGAGCGCAAGCGCGAGGTGGTCGGCGAAGCCCTCGACGCGAGCGGCCTCGGCCCGGGCGACGCGGCCGGCGACCCCCGCCTCGCGGTCCGGCGCGTCGGCGACCCCGTGCTGGCGAGCGCCGCCGGATTCGTGGTAGGGGCCGCGGCGTCGGGCACCACAATCACGTTGGCCGGCGGCACTCAGTTAGTCGCGGTCGCCGCGCTCGCGCGCCACGCCGACTGCGAGGCGCCGCTCGAACTCGCGACGACCGCGTTCGTCGCCGAGGACCCCGCGGTCGACCTCCGTTCCGCCGCGGTCGACTTCGACCTCGACGTGACCGTCACCGACCCCGACTTCGACGGGGTCGACCACCCCGCGATGGCCCGGTTCGCCGCGGGCGAGGCCAAGGAGGGCGTCGGCATGGGCGGCGCGCTCGCGCTCGCCGAGCGCCGGGGAGTCGAGATGGCGCGCGTCCGCGACCGGATTCGCGCGGTGTATGACGACCTGCTCGACTCGGGGGCGGGAGAAGTGACGCCATCCGGAGGCGCGGATGGACCCCGATAGCGTCCGCGAGGCCGGCCGGGTCCCCCACGGCGGGACCGACGACCCCGACCTGCTGGAGTTCAGCGCGAACACCAACCCCCGGACGCCCCCGGGCGTCGAGGAGGTCCACGTCGACGCGCTCGAGGCCGCCCGGTCGTATCCGGACGACGACTACCCCGAGTTCCGGACCGCGGCGGCCGACTTCGTGGGCTGCGGCTCCGAGGACGTGGTCCCGACGCCGGGCGGCCTCGCGGCGCTCCGCCTGACCTTCGCGACCCGGGTCTCGCCCGGCGACTCGGTCCTCGTTCCCTACCCCAGTTTCGGCGAGTACGCCCGCGAAATCTGCCTCCAGGGCGGGAATGCCGAGTTCGTCCCCCACGACGACCTGCTCGACGCCGACCCGACCGACCGCGCCGCGGCCGTGGTCTGCAACCCCAACAACCCGACCGGCGACGCCTACGACCACGACGCCCTCCGCGAGTTCGCGGCCCGGTGCCGGGACGCCGACTGCCTGCTCGTCGCCGACGAGGCGTTCCTGGGGTTCACCGACCGCCCCTCGCTCGCGGGCACCGAGGGCGTCGCCGTCGCGCGCTCGCTGACCAAGCTCTTCGGCCTGCCCGGACTCCGCGCCGGGTTCGCGGTCGCGACCGGCGACCTCGGCGACGACCTCGCGACCGCCCGGCGGGCCTGGAGCCTCGGCGCGCCGGCGGCCCGAGTCGGCGCCCACTGCCTGCGCCAGTCGGGGTTCGTCGCCGAGACCCGCGAGCGCGTCCGGCGGGAGCGCGCCCGGATGGCCGACGCGCTCGGCGAGGAGTTCGGCGTCTACGCGCCCGGGGGACCGCCGCTCTCGTCGTCCTCGGCGCCCTTCGTCCTGCTCGACACCGGCGAGCGCGACCCCGCCGACGTCGTCCGGAGCGCCCGCGACCGCGGCGTCGCGATCCGGGACGCCACGACGTTCCGGGGCCTCGACTCCCACGTCCGGGTCGCGGTCCGCGCGCCCGAGGCGAACGACCGACTGCTGGCGGTGCTCGCCGATGTCTGAGCGGGCGGGCGACGGGGTGTTCGAGACCGAGGTCAGCGACGGCGTCCTCCGGGTGCGCCGCGAGGGCGCCCGCTGGCTCTCGACCGGGTGGGCCGGCGGCCGGCGCGAGGCCGACGCGGCCTACAACGTCTCGGTGCCCGAGGGGTTCGACCGGACCGACCTCGACGCCTACCTCGCCGAGCGCCGGGCCGCGGCCGGATTCGACGACACCGGTCCGGCCCTACTCACCGGCGTCGACCTCCGGCACGCCCGGGGCGCGCGCCTCGGTCCGGTCGCGGCGGTGGCGACCGCCGGCCTCTCGAACCCGGCGGCCCTGCCGATGCCCGACGGCGACCGGCGACCCTCCGTACCACCGGGGTCGGGCGGTTCCGACGGCCGGTCCCCGCCCGACCCCGGTACCGTCAACGTCGTCGTCGGCACCGACCGGGCGCTCGACGGGGGCGCGCTGGCGAACCTGCTCGCAGTGGCGGTCGAGGCCAAGGCCGCCGCACTGCTGGCCGAGACGGGCTTTCCCGGAACGACGAGCGACGCCGCCATCGCGGCCTGCGACCCGACGGGCGAGCCGGCCGCCTTCTCGGGCAGCGCCACCGAGGTCGGCGCCTGCGTCCGGGCCTGCGTCCGGGAGGCCGTGCGCGCGAGTCTCGACTCGCGGTACGGGGAGACCGACGAGACGATTCCGGAATCAGTGGCCGACGCCGACCACGGCGTCGTGACCGACCGTCGCGCAGACGTCTTCGAGGTCGGATAGCCGCGGCCGGCGTCGGCGACCCGGCAACCGCGCCGTCGCGGGCGGGCGCGACGACGTCGCCGTCGTCAATCGGAGGTCGTCGCTCACTCGATGCGGAACGTCGTCTCGGCGGTGAGCCGGTCGGCCCCGCGGACGGCGTCGATGCCGACCGCGAGCGTGTGCTCGCCCCGCTCGGCGGCCCGCCACTCGCGCTCGCTCTCGCGGATTCGCTGGTCCCACCGCCGGTGGAACAGCTTTCGCTCGCTCCGGCCGAACTGGAGGCGGGCGCGCTCGGCCGGGGCGTCCGCGGGGAGCTCCGACGACTCGTCGAGGCCGTCGAGCGACCACGACCACCGCCCGGGCGTGGCCGTCACGAGCGTCACGGGGACGGGGAGCCGGTTTGAGAACGAGACGCGGAACCGGACCTGCTCGTCCGGGGCGTAGGTGTCCCTGTCGGTCTCGACGTCGACCGTCACCGCGTAGGGGCGGAGCGTGGCCGGGAAGAGGGCGTGGCTCAGGTTGTCCCAGTTGACGTGTCCGCCGCGGCGCTCCGCCCCGTCGTTGGGGACGAAGGGGTCCTCGTCGTCGCGCCGGAGCGCCTCCGACTCGTAGATGCGGCGCATATCCGCAGAAGGGAACCGACCGAGATAAAGCCACCGCCGGGTGCGGCGGGGGCGGCCGCCGTCGTGACCTCGGACGGGACTACCCCATCTCGGCCTCGACGTCCTCGTAGTAGGGGCAGGCGATACCGTGCTCGCCGTCGACGTCGCGGAGGTCGGGGTGGTCGTCCCACTCGCCGCACTCCTCGCGCGCGATGGGGCAGCGGGTGTGGAACTTACAGCCCGACGGCGGGTTCATCGGCGACGGCACGTTGCCCTCGAGGATGACCCGGTCGGCCTCCCACAGCGGGTCCGGTTCGGGGATGGCCGACAGCAGCGACCGCGTGTACGGGTGGTACGGCGGCGAGAACACCTCCTCGGTGGTGCCGAACTCGACGACCTCGCCCAGGTACATCACCGCGATCCTGTCGGCGATGTGCTCGACCACGCTGAGGTCGTGGGCGATGAACAGGTACGACAGGCCGAACTCGTCCTGGAGGTCCTCCAGCAGATTCAGGATCTGGGCCTGCACGCTCACGTCGAGCGCCGACACCGGCTCGTCGCAGACGATGAACTCGGGGTCGACCGCCAGCGCCCGGGCGATGCCGATGCGCTGGCGCTGTCCGCCCGAGAACTCGTGGGGGTACCGGGAGGCGTGGCTCGCCTGCATCCCGACCGTCTCGAGCAGCTCCTCGACCCGCTCCTCGCGCTCCTGCCCGTCGGCGAGGCCGTGGATGTCCAGCGCCTCGCCGACGATGTCGCTGATCGTGAGCCGCGGGTTGAGCGACGCGAACGGGTTCTGGAAGATGTACTGCAGGTCGGTCCGGTACTCCCGGAGTTCGCTCTCCGACAGCTCGGCCAGGTCGGTGCCGTCGTAGTAGACCGAGCCCGCGGTCGCGTCCTCGAGCCCGAGCATCGTCCGCCCCAGCGAGGACTTGCCGCAGCCCGACTCGCCGACCAGCCCGACCGTCTCGCCCGGGGCGATCTCGATGTCGACCCCGTCGACGGCCCTGACGGTCTCGGACTCGCCGAGCAGCCGGTCGAGGAACCCCTCGTCGGTGGTGTAGTGCTTGGTGAGGTTCTCGGTGCGGACGACCGGCTCGCCGTCCTGGCGGCCGCTCATCGCGGCTCACCCCCGTCGGTCGCGGCGTCCTCGCGTCCGTCGGTCGCAGTATCCTCGCGTATCTCGATGTCGAAGTCCAGCCCCCTGGAGAGCTCGCCGACGTACTCTAGACACGCCGCCGCGTGGACCGTCGGGTCGGTCTGGTCGGCGGGCGTGCCGTCGGCCGTATCGGTGAGCCGGGGGTCGCGCTTCGTGCAGACCTCCTCGGCGTACGGACACCGGGGGTAGAAGCTGCAGCCCGAGGGGAGCTGGACCAGGTCGGGCATCGTGCCCGGAATCGTGTCGAGCCGGTCGCGCTCGTCGCCGATGCGCGGGATCGACCCCATGAGCCCGACGGTGTAGGGGTGCTTGGGCTCGTAGTACAGCTCCTCGACCGGCGCCTTCTCGACGGCCCGGCCGGCGTACATCACCATCACGCGCTCGCAGACCTCCGCGACCACGCCGAGGTCGTGGGTGATGAGCTGGATCGCCGCGCCGAACTCCTCCGAGAGCTCCTCGAGGAGTTCGAGTATCTGGGCCTCGATGGTGACGTCGAGCGCGGTGGTCGGCTCGTCGGCGATGATGAGGTCGGGGTCGCACGACAGCGCGATGGCGATGACCGCGCGCTGCTGCATCCCGCCCGAGAACTCGTGGGGGTAGTCGGAGTACCGCTCCCCGGGGTCGGGGATGCCGACCTGGTCGAGCATCTCGACGGCCCGGTCGCGGACCGCCTGCCCGTCGAGGTCCATGTGGACCCGGATGGCCTCGGCGATCTGCTCGCCGATCGTGTACACCGGATTCAGCGCGGTGTGGGGGTCCTGGAAGATCATGGCGATGTCGCCGCCACGGAGCATCCGCATCGCCTCGTCGGGCGCGTCCAGCAGGTCGACGTGGCCCGCCTCGATCCGGAGCCGGCCGTCGCTGGTGTCGGTGGCGACCTCCTCGGACCGCTCGCGAACGACCGCGCCGGGGTCGTCGGTGCGAACCTCGCCGTCGTCGATGACTTCGGTGACGTGGACGAACCCCTCGCCGTCTCCGGTCGCGACGCCGTCGGGGAACCGACGGGCGAGCTTGGCGACCGCCGTCTCCGAGCGGAATCGGATGGTGCCGCCCTCGATGCGGCCGGGGTCGTCGATGAGCCGCATCAGCGACAGGCTGGTGACCGACTTGCCGGCGCCGGACTCGCCGACGACGGCGAACCGCTCGCCCCGCCCGACGGTGTAGGAGACGCCGTCGACCGCCTTCACCTCGCCCTCCTCGGTGTAGAAGCTGGTCCGGAGGTCCTCGACCTCCAGCAGGGGCGCGTCGGTCGCCGACATCACCGGACACCCCGGTTCCCGCCGGCGGTGTCCTGCGGGTCGATGGCGTCGCGGATCCCGTCGCCGACGAGGTTGATCGAGAGGACGAACAGGAAGATGGCCAGTCCGGGGAAGACGGTGATCCACCACTGGCCCTGGATCAGGCTCTGGCGGCCCGAGGAGAGCATGCTGCCCCACTCGGAGGTGCCGGGCTGGAGCCCCAGGCCGAGGAAGCCCAGCGCGGCGGCCGTCAGCACGATGGTGCCGACGCCGAGCGTCGCCTGGACGATGACCGGCGCGATGGCGTTGGGCACGATGTGCCGGAAGATGATCGACCGGTCGCGGGCGCCGAGCGCCCGCGCGGCGGTGACGTACTCGCTCTCCTTGATGGAGAGTATCTCGCCCCGGATGATCCGGGCGTAGCCGATCCACGCGACCAGCACCAGCGCCAGGATTATCTTCCAGAACCCCTGGCCCAGCACCGCGATGAGCGCGATGGCCAGCACGAGGAACGGGAACGAGTAGAGGATGTCGACGACGCGCATGATCGCCTCGTCGACCCAGCCGCCGTAGTAGCCGGCGATGGCGCCGAGCGGGACGCCGACCGACAGCGCGATGGCGACGGTGATGAACCCGATGGACAGGCTGAACCGCCCGCCGTACATCACCCGCGAGAATATGTCCTTGCCCGACCAGTCGGTGCCGAACAGGTGGGCGGCCGACGGCGGCTGCTTGAGCGCGCCGAAGTTCGACTGCCCGGGGTCGAACGGCGCCAGCGAGAACGGCTGGACCGTGACGCCCTCGACGACGACCGGGCGGGCGAACACCGCCGCGACCGCCATCACCGCGATGATTCCGAGGCCGATGATCGCGCTCCGGTTGCGCTTGAACCGCTGCCACGCGCGGGCGCGCCGCGAGCGACGGACGGTGCTCTCTTCGGGGTTCCAGTCGAACAGTTCGCCGCGATCGTCGAGTTCGGCGGCGTCGAATCCGGTCACCCGGATGCGGCCGCGTTCGGTCGTCGGAGATCTCGATGAGTCGTATGACATGTCAGTATCTGATGCGAGGGTCGAGCCACGAGTAGGCGATGTCCGCGAGCAGGTTCGCGAACACGATCGTCGTTGCGATCAACAGGACGACGGCCTGCAGGATGGGGAAGTCCCGCTGGGTGATGGCGTCGATGAGCAGCCGACCGACGCCGGGCCACGAGAACACCTGCTCGACGACGACCGCGCCGTCGACCAGGAAGGCGATCTGCAGCGCCGCGACCGTGATGACGGAGATGAGGGAGTTTCGCAGGACGTGCTTGATGATGACCGTGCGCTCGGGGAGGCCCTTCGCCCGGGCGGTCCGGACGTAGTCCTCGCTGAGCTCCTCGACCATCGACGAGCGGGTGAGCCGCATGATGAGCGCGGCCGACGCCGTCCCGAGCGTGATCGCCGGCAGCACCATGAACTTGAACATCGCCGGCGTCAGCAGCGGTTTGTCCGGCGGGATGACGCGGAAGAAGCCCAGTTCGACGCTGAACACCAGCAGCAGCATCAGGCCCAGCCAGAAGTTGGGCGTCGCGATGCCCAGCAGCGCGCCCACGCGGCTCACCTCGTCGGCCGGTTTCCCCTTCTTCACCGCCGAGAAGATGCCGACGGGGATGCCGATGCCGACCGCGATCAGGAAGCCGAACCCGCCGAGTGCCAGCGTGTTCGGGAGCCGGCTGAGGATGGCCTCCGCGACGCTCCGGTTCGAGACGACCGACCGGCCGAAGTCGAGCGCGACCGCGTCCGTGAACCACAGCCAGTACTGGACGTAGACCGGCTCGTCGAGGTTGTACTGGGCCTCGAGCTGGGCTCGCAGCTCCGGCGTCGCCTCCTGGAACTGGAGGATGTAGTCGACCGGGGTCCCCGGAAGCAGCTTCGTAAGCGAGAACGTCAGCACCGACACGCCCAGTAGCACCGGAATCGTGATTAGTAACCGCTTGACGAGGTATTTCTGAAGTGACATAAATGGGGGTCGGCCGGGGTTCTACTTCGTGAGCTCGGTGTTCGCGTCCGAGGCCGGGGCGTAGATGCCCTGGAACTCGCTCCCGTTGATCGGGTAGGTCTGGAAGCCCTTCACGCGATCCGTGTGGAACGCGTCCATCTCCATGCCGAACCGGATGTACGTCATCGGCGCGTCGCGACACAGAATCTCCATCAGGTCCTTGTAGATCTCGGCCCGCTCCTGGGTGTCGTACGTCGACAGGCCCTCCGCGAGGAGGCTGTCGACTTCGTCGTTCGCGTAGTGGGCCATGTTGAAGCCGTTGGGCGTGAATCCGCCGCTGTGGACCAGGTTGTAGACGTACGCGTCGGGGTCCCAGCCGCCGGACCAACCGACCGCGATGAGCTCGTTCTTGCTCGCCGACTTCTCGCTGAGGATCTTGCCCACGTACGTGTTCCACTCGAACTGCTCGACGCTCACGTCGAAGTAGTCGGTGGAGTTGAGGCTCTCCGCGATGAGCTGTGCCCACCGGACGCGCTGGGGGTTCTCGTTCGAGATGATCGTGGTCTTGAACGGGGTCTGGACGTCCGAGTTCGCGAACCCTTCTTCGAGGAGCGTGTTGGCCTTCTCCTGGTTGTACCCGAGGTACTCCTCGCCCATCTGCTGGTTGAACTCCTCGGAGGTGAAGTCGGCCGCGAGCGGCGACACCGGCGTGTACGCCGGGATGCCGATGCCGTTGTAGACCGACTTGACGATGGCGTCACGCGGAACGAGCCGCGAGATACCCCGCCGCACCTTCGCGTTGTCGAACGGCGCCAGCTTCGTCGGGAACGACAGCAGGTCGAACCCGCCGGCCTGGCGCTCGGTGACGGTGAACTTGTCGTTGCTCTTGAGGTCCGAGACGCTCCCCGCCGGCGGCGCGTTGATCATGTCCACGTCGCCGCCCTGCAGCGCCGCCAGCTGAGCGGACTGCTCGATGATGACGCGGAACGTGATGCGCTCGATGGACGGCTGGGCCGGCACCGAGTCGCTGCCCGAGAACCAGTAGTCGCCGTTGCGCTCGATGCGGAACAGGCTGTCGGGCTGGTGCTCGACGAACGTGTACGGGCCCGTCCCCACGGGGTTCTCCGCGAGGCTGAGCTCGTCGCTCGCGGCCTCGGCCGGCACGATGGGGAGCGCGGCGAGGGTGTACTTCAGCGGGGCGTAGTCGTCCGAGAGGGTGAGGTCGAGCGTGTAGTCGTCGACGACTTCCGACGACTTGTACCACTTGTAGACCTCCGACTCGTTCGGGCTGCCCTTGTACCGCTCGTACGACGACTTGACGTCCTGGGCTGTGAGCTCCTTGCCGTTGTGGAACGTGACGCCCTCGCGGAGGTTCACCCGCCAGGTGAGGTCGGCGTCGGTCTGCTCGACCGACTTCGCGAGAACCGGCTGGATCTCGCCGTCGAAGTCGACCTGGAGCAGCGACTCGTACACCAGTCCGAACGCCTTCTGTGAGGTGGTGTCGGTCGCCTTGGTCGGGTCGAAGTTCTTCACGTCCGCGCCGAAGGTCGCGATCAGTTCGCTGCCGGTCTGACCGCCGCTCGAGTCCTGGGTCGTCGCCTCGTCGGTCGTCGTCCCCTCGTCGGTCGTGGTCGTGGACTGGTCGTCGCTCGTGCCGGAACAGCCGGCGAGCCCCGCGACGCCTGCGAGCCCCAGCGACTGAACGAGCTTTCGTCGGCCGATATCGAATCTGCCAGTATTGTCAGAACGAGGCATACTAACTATGCCCAAGGCATAACGTATAATGTTTTCGAATAGGTGAATCGATTGGAGATACAGAACGCGTGTATTGTATTTCCGACTACCCCCTGTTCATAATCCTCCTGTAATCCGGTGGCCCTTGCGAGATGCGCAGATTCTTGGCCCGTCGCTCACAACCTCGACCGAGAGCGGCCGCTCGGCGCGCCGGGGTCCGACGACTCGCACGCGCGGACCGGGGGCCACCGGTATCAATGACAGGCGACGATCCGTTCCGGACCGACAGCGGCATCGAACCCGCCGACACCGAGGCGTTCGGCCTCGCGCGGGACTGGTGGAGCGACGGCGAGAGCAGGACCACCGCGGCGCTCGGCGGCGGACCGAGTACCGATGCCGCTCCGTCTCACCGCGCTCCGATGACCCGAAGGGGGACCGATTCCCGATGACCCGGACGATCCTCGTCGCCGGCACCGCAAGCCACGTCGGCAAGAGCACGGTCGCCGCGGGCCTCTGTCGCCTGCTCGCCCGCCGGGGCGTCTCGGTCGCGCCCTACAAGGCCCAGAACATGAGCAACAACGCCCGCGCCGTCGCGACCCCGAACGGCGGCTGGGGGGAGATCGGCGTCTCACAGTACGTCCAGGCGCGGGCCGCCGGGGTCGTCCCGACGACCGACCACAACCCGGTCCTGCTCAAGCCCCGGGGCGACGGCGAGAGCCAGCTCGTCGTCGACGGCGAGGCGGTCGGCCACCTCTCGGCCGGGTCGTACTACGACGACCACTGGGACCGAGCGAGGGCGGCCGCCCGCGAGGCCCACGGGCGACTCGCGGCCGACCGCGACGTCGTGGTCGCGGAGGGCGCGGGCTCCATCGCCGAGCTCAACCTCCGGGACCGCGACCTCGCCAACGTCGAGACCGCCCGCTTTGCGGACGCCGACATCCTGCTGGTCGCGGACATCGAGCGCGGCGGGATGTTCGCCAGCGTCGTCGGCACGCTCGAACTGCTGCCCGACGACCTCCGCGACCGCGTGGTCGGCGTCGTCGTCACCAAGTTCCGGGGCGACCGCGACCTGCTCGACCCCGGCCTGGACGAACTCGAGGCGAGAACGGGCGTCCCGGTCCTCGGGGTGCTCCCCTACGACGACCCCGGTCTGCCGGCCGAGGACAGCGTCTCGCTCCCGTCGCCGGACGAGTCGGCGGTCCGCGGCGGCGACGACGAGGTCCCCGACGACGCGGCCGTGACGGTCGCGGTGCCCCGACTCCCCCGCATCTCGAACTTCACCGACCTCGAACCGCTGGCGCGCGAGCCCGGCGTCCGGGTGGCCTACCGCCCGCCGGACGCGGAGTTCGGCGACGCCGACGCGGTGGTCCTGCCGGGTACGAAGAACACGGTCGACGACCTGCTGGCGCTCCGCGAGGCCGGCTTCGGCGAGCGCCTCGCCGCCTTCGACGGCCCGGTCGTCGGCCTCTGCGGGGGCTACCAGCTGCTCGGCGAGCGCATCGCGAACGCCGACGTCGAGGGGACCGGCGACCGCGAGGAGGTGGACGGGTTCGGCCTGCTCCCGGTCGAGACCCGGTTCTCGCCGGACAAGCGGGTCGAGCGCGCCGAGCGCGACCTGACCGGAGTCGGCCCGCTCGGCGGCGCGACGGGGACCGCGTCGGGCTACGAGATCCACATGGGCGAGACCGACCTCGTCGGCGACGTCGACCGGCCCTTCCCGGACGCGGGGGCCGCGACCGACCGCGTGCTGGGGACCTACCTCCACGGCATCTTCGAGAACGACGCCGCGCGCGACGGGTTCCTCGACGCGGTCTTCGAGTCGGCCGGCGTCCCGCGGCCGTCTCCCGAGTCGGACCGGGGCGACCCCTCCGACGCCGCCGCGGACCTGCTGGCCGACCACCTCGAACTGGCCTCCCTGCTGCCGGCGGAGTGACTCGATGCAGTCCGACAACTCGGTGCGCCGACCAGAATACTGACCGTCTCGCAGTTCAAAGTCCGGCCGTGTCCCTCCTCGATTCCCGGCGAGCGCGGTCTGCGGCCGCCCTGACCGCAATCGCTCTCGTAGCGGGCCTCGCGATGCTTGTCGGCGCGCTCCGACGCGGACCCGCCCGCGCTCGCGACGTGCCGCTCAGCCCCCTTACCGCCGGTCGGCGCGTCGGCGCGGACTACCCCGAGCGCCGGAGCATCGTCGCCGACGGCGACGTCGCCGGCGAGATGGACGACATGGACGCGTACGCCGGTCCAGAGTTCGACCCGGAGGCGGTCGCCCCCGCGGTCCGGGACTTCTACGAGCGCACGGCCGACTACCGGCTCAGCTACGCCGTGCGCTGGCACCGGCCGTTCCGCTTCGGTGCGGCGCTCGCCAGCCGTCTGACCGGCCGCATCGAGCAGTTGAATCTCCCCGGTCCGGACGAGTCGAGCGGCGCCCCCGGCGCCGATGCCCGGGAACTGGGGAGCCGGTTCGCCCGCGTCGACCCCGAGGTCGACCCCCGGCCCGGCGCGCGGGCCTGGGTCCGGACGAACGCGGCGGGCGAGGCGGTCTTCGTGGCTATCTACGCCCACCACGAGCGCGACGCGACCCGGTACGTCAACATCGCGGTGCCGCTTCCGGGCGCGAACCTGAGCACGGTGCTCCGGCCGGTGAATCTCGACGACGGCAGCGGGGGTATCGAACTCACGACGCTCGGCGATTCTACGGACGGCGACGAGGGGTTGTACCTGGCGACGCCGCTCGGTAACGTCGCGCTCCCGCTCGACCAGCGGTTCCGGGTGTGGCCCGCCGAGGGTGACTTCTCGGATCCCGACTCGCTGGCTCGGGTGACGGGTGAGAACGCCGCGATCGTCGCCAGCCACGAGATGTGGCTGTTCGGCCGGCAGTTCCTCACGATTCGGTACACCGGCAGCGAGCGGACCCCGGAATAGCGCGAGTCGATGACGAGAAGGCGAAGTCGGGGTAGCTCCCGCGGGTCGGTCAAACGTCGGGCGTCTCCATGATGCGGGGGACGCCCGCCGCGGTGATGGTCTCGCCGACGAGGTACGAGGCGGCGTCGCTGGCGAGGAACTGCGCGATGTCGGCGATCTCCTCGGAGGTGCCGATCCGGCGCTCGACGTCGCCGCGGTCGATGTTGTCGGCGCTGACGCCCATCTGGCTCTCGACGCCGGGCGTGGCGACGAACCCGGGCGCGATGCAGTTGACGCGGACGTCATCGCTCGCCCATTCGAACGCCAGCGTCGACGTGAGGTTGATGACGCCGGCCTTGGCCGCGCCGTAGTGGCTCATGTGGGGCGAGCCCTTCTGGCCCGCGACGCTGGCGAGGTTGATGACCGCGCCGCCGCCGTCCTCTCGCATGCGCTCGCCCGCGACCTGGGTGCAGTGGAAGGTGCCGTGGAGGTTGATGTCCACGATGGTCTCCCAGCCGTTCTCGCTGATGTCCGCGAACGGCGCCATGAAGCTCGCGCCGGCGTTGTTGACCAGCACGTCGACGCCGCCGAACTCCTCGACGGTCGCGTCGACCAGCGCCTCGACCGCGTCGCGGTCGGTCACGTCGCACTCGACGGCGAGCGCCGACCCCTCGCGGTCGCTGTCGGCGATGCCCTCGGCGACCGGTTCGACGTTCTCCTGCTCGCGCGAGCAGACCACGACGTCGGCGCCGTCGTCGGCGAACCGCTCGGCGATGGTCCGCCCGATGCCGCTCGACGCGCCCGTTACGATGGCCGTTTGCCCGTCGACGCCGAACTGCTCGGTCGTCACGCGACTCCCTCCGCGGTCGGTTGCTGCGGAACGATGGTTACCATTGTTAACTACGCCGAAGAATACTCGCCCGTCGTTAATAAATGTGGGCGAGGTATTGCAATCGTTATCTTGATTTAGAATGCCAGTCATTACCACTCATGGACAAGTCCGCGTTCACCGAGGGCGCACGGTCGGGCAACGTCGCGCGCCTCCACGACGAGACGGCCGAGCGCCACGCCGAGGACCTGGCGCTTGAGATGCGAGGGTCGGAACTCACCCACGGAGGGCTCCGGGACCGCTCGGCGCGATTCGCGGGCGGACTGCGCGACCTCGGAGTCGACGTCGGCGACCGGGTGCTGCTGTACCTGCCGAACTGTCCGGAGTACGTCGTCGCCGCGCTCGGGACACTGAAGGCGGGCGCCGTGGCGTCGCCGATGAACCCCCAGTACAAGGCCCGGGAGATCGGCCACCAGCTCGACGACACCGAAGCGTCGGTCGTCGTCACCCACGCCGCGCTCCGGGACCACCTCGCCGAGGCCCTCCGGGAGACCGACCGGAGTCCGGCGGTCGTCACGGTGGGCCCCTCGGACGACCTCCCCGAAGGCGACGTCGCCTTCGCGACCGTTGACGGTGAAGCAATCACGGTCGACAGAGAGAGCGAGGACGTCGCGCTCCAGCCGTACACCAGCGGGACGACCGGCCAGCCCAAGGGCGTGCTGCTCACCCACCGCAACCTCCGTGCCCAGGCGTTCTCGGGGTTCGAACTGGTCGACGTCGACCCCGGCGAGGACCGGAGCCTCGCGGTCCTGCCGCTGTACCACATCACGGGGTTCGTCCACTCGACGTGGCAGACGCTGGTCCGGGGCGGCGCGGTGTACGTCCGCAACCCCGCCGAGTGGGACGCCGAGGACGCGATGCGGACCATCGAGGCGGAGGGCATCACGGGGTTCATCGGCGTCGCGGCGATGTACGTCGACCTCGTCAACCACGAGGCGTTCGGCGAGTACGACCTGTCGAGCCTCCGGGAGACCGGCCAGGGCGGCGCGAAGATGCCCGTCGCGGTCCAGCGGGAGTTCGAGTCGGTCGCCGGCGTCGACGCCTGGGAGGGGTACGGCCTCACCGAGACCACCGCGGCGACCCACACCGGCGCGGGGACGACCTTCGGCCACCGACTGGGGACCATCGGCCAACCGCTGCGGATGACCGACGCCAAGGTCGTCGACGAGTCGGGCGCGGAGGTCCCGCCGGGTGAGGAGGGCGAACTCCTGGTCCGGGGCCCGCAGGTGATGAAGGGGTACCACGATCTGCCCGAGGCGAACGACGCGGCGTTCACCGAGGCGGGATACTTCCGGACCGGCGACGTCGCGCGGCGCGACCCGGACAACTACTACGAGATCATCGACCGGAAGAAGCACATGATCAACACCGCGGGGTACAACGTCTACCCGAGCGAGGTCGAGGAACTGCTCTTCGAGCACGAGGGGGTCGCCGACGCCGCGGTGGTCGGGGTCCCCGACGACCGCCGGGGCGAGACAGTGAAGGCGTTCATCGTGCCTGCTCCGGACGCCGAGGTGACGCCCGAGGAGCTCAAACAGTTCTGCCTCGACAACCTCGCGGAGTACAAGCACCCCCGAGAGGTCGAGTTCGTCGAGGAACTCCCCCGGACCGCGAGCGGGAAGGTCCAGAAGTTCAAGCTGGTCGAGGGCGAGGAGGACGAGAGCTGACCGTGCCGGGCGGCGAACCCGAATCCGACTACCGGGCGGTGTTCTGGGACATCGGCGGCGTCGTCCTCGACCCGGACTCGGTCCGCGAGGCCCACGAGGCGTTCGTCCGGCGCGTGGTCGCGGAGCACGCGTCCGATACGTCGGTCGGGGAGGAGATCGAGACGGCCGACGCCATCGAGACGTGGCGGACCGCGGTCGGCGAGTACTTCCGGGCGCGCGACGGGACGGAGTTCCGATCGGCCCGGCGCGGCTACCACCGGGCGGTCGCCGAAGTCGTCGGCGAGGAGATTCCCGAGGACGAGTGGCGGCCCCTCTTCGAGGCGGCGACTGCGGGGACGCTCCGCCCCGAACCCGACGCGGCCGAGACCGTCGAGCGGCTCGCCGAGACCGACCTCCACGTCGGCGTCGTCAGCGACGTCGACACCGAGGAGGGCCTGCGCATCCTGGAAGAGTTCGGCGTGCGGGACCGGTTCGACTCGATAACCACCTCCGAGATGGTCGGTCGGACCAAGCCCGACCGCCGGATGTTCGAGACTGCCTTGGAGGAGGCCGGACTGTCACCCGACGCCGCCCCGGAGTCGGTCATGATCGGCGACCGGTACGACCACGACATGGCCGGCGCGAAGGAGTTGGGACTGACGACCGTCGCGTACGGCGCCGAAGACGGGCCTGCGGTCGATTACGAGGTCGAGAATCTGCGAGAGGTGCTGGCCGTCGTCGGCGTAGCTGACCGGGACGATTCTACCGTCGAGAATCGAGAGAATTGAGACCTACCCGTCGTCGAACCGGAGCAGGTGCTCGACCTCGCTCCGGTCGGTGTCCTCGAAGGCGTTGCGCGCGATGACGCGCTTGTGGACCTCGTCGGCGCCGTCGATGATGCGGAACTGCCGGACGTTCTCGTAGAAGTCCGCCAGCGGCAGGTCCTTCCCGATGCCGTTGCCGCCGCAGATCTGGACCGCGGTGTCGATGGCGTTCTGCGCGACGTTCGCGGCGAACGTCTTGCTCATCGCCACCTCGATGCGGGCCTCCTCGCCGGCGGCGATCTGGCGGGCGGCGTGCCGGACCATCGTCCGGACCGCGTGGAGCCGGGTCTCGGCCTCGGCGACCTCGAACCGGAGCGCCTGCTTGTCCGACAGCGTCCCGTCGAACGCCCGGCGCTCCTCGGCGTAGGCCTTCGCCACGTCGAGCGCGCGCTCGGCCATCCCGGAGAAGCGCATGCAGTGGGTCAGGCGGGCCGGGCCGAGGCGCCGCTGGGCGATGGCGAACCCGGCGTTCTCCTCGCCGAGCAGGTTCTCCTCGGGCACCCGGACGTTCTCGTACCTGATCTCGGCGTGGCTCCCGCCGGTGAGGCCGCCGCCGAGGTGCGGGATGTCGCGCTGGATCTCGACGCCGGGGGTGTCGGCGGGCACGAGAAAGATCGAACAGCCCTGGTAGGGGTGGGCGTCCTGGTCGGTCCGGGCCATCACCAGCAGCACGTCGGCCTCGCTGCCCTGCGTGGTCCACCACTTGTGGCCGTCGATGACCCACTCGTCACCGTCCTTCTCCGCGGTCGTCCGGATCATCTTCGGGTCCGACCCCGCGCCGGGCATCGGCTCGGTCATCGAGAACCCCGACCGGACCTCGCCCTCGACCAGCGGGCGGAGCCACTCGTCCTTCTGCTCGTCGGTGCCGACTATCTCGAGCGTGTGCATGTTGCCCTCGTCGGGCGCGTCGACGCGGATGGCCGCGGGCCCGAGCAGGCTCCGGCCGGCTTCCTCGAAGACGGGCAGGACCTCGCGGAAGTCCATCCCCATCCCGCCGTACTCCTCGGGTATCTGGGGCGCGTACACGTCGCGCTCTCTCGCTGCCTCGCGGAGGTCCGCCAGGACCTCCGACGGGACCGGTCCTGCGCCGAGGTACTCGCGCTCGACGGGCACCACCTCCTCGCGGACGAAGGTCCGGGCGCGCTCGGCGACCTCCTGGCCGCTCGCCGGGTCGTCGTACTCCATACCTGCTACCTCTTCGCAACGATGTAAAAGCATTTCCCCGATTCCGTTACCCTCGTAAGTTCTATACCGGAGTTGTCCGTACAATCGACGCGAACGACCGGGCCGAGCGAACGCCCGCGCGGCGGGCCGCCGGCCCAGCAACCGCACGACGCGGTGGGACGAACCTATGACAGGAAGCGACGACGCCACGACCGAAGCCGGACGCGACGCGGCCGCCGACGAGAGTGACTACTTCGAGCGACTCGTCGACCGCGACGCGCTCCGGGAGTACCTGACCGACCGACTCGGCGACGCCGGGGAGTTCGCCGTCAGCCACCACGGCGAGGGCCACTCCAACGAGACGCTGTTCGTGACGTGGGGCGACCGGGAACTGGTCGTCCGACGGCCGCCGCCGGGCGAGACCGCCGACACCGCCCACGACGTGCTCCGGGAGTACCGCGTGATGGACGCGCTCCAGGACACCGACGTCCCGGTGCCGACGACCGTGCTGGCCTGCGAGAACCACGACGTCCTCGGCAGTGACTTCTACGTGATGGACCGGGTCGCGGGCGACGTGCTCCGGGACGCCGAGCCCGACCGCTTCGGGACGGCCGGAGCCCGACAGCGCGTCGGCGAGGAGCTGGTCGACACCCTCGCAGCCGTCCACGGGGTCGATTACGAGGACGTCGGTCTGGGCGAGTTCGGCCACCCGCCGGGCTACACCGAGCGCCAGGTCGAGCGCTGGACCAAGCAGCTCGAGTGGGCGTTCGAGCGCACCGCCGACGAGCGCACGGTGCCGGAACTCCGGAAGGTCGGCGACTGGCTCGCCGAGCACTGCCCGACCGACCACGAGCACGCGCTGGTCCACGGCGACTACAAGCTCGACAACGTCATGTTCGCGCCGGGGACGCCCCCGGAGCTGGCCGCGGTGTTCGACTGGGAGATGGCGACGCTGGGCGATCCGCTGGCCGACCTGGGCTGGATGCTGTCGTACTGGCGCGACCCCGGCGACCCCGACCCCGCCTCGCCCGAGCTCGAAGCGACGTTCATGGAGGCGGAGGGCTACCCGACTCGGCGGGAACTGGTCGACCGGTACGAGGCGGCCACCGGTATCGAGTACGAGCGCGACCGGTTCTACCGCTCGCTGGCGGTGTACAAGCTGGCCGCGCTCGGCGAGATGTTCTACCGGCGCTACCTCGAGGGCAACAGCGACGACCCGATGTACCCGGTGATGGAGCACCGGGTGCCCGACCTGGCCGCGCGCGCGAAGCGCATCATCGACGGCGACGAACCGCTGTGAGACGTCTTTAAATAACGATTCACTATCAGCACCGCCAGCGGCGACCCGACCGGGGCGTTTTCGTTCTCGAAAGCCCCCGCCCGGTCGCGGTCGCTCAGCGACATATCCTCGGTTCGCCTTGGGCTCACCTCGGATAGGGGTCGCTGAGACGACCAGGCGTTGCGCGACCGGGCGGCCCCTTTCAGTCCCACCCTCGGTTGTCTGTGTAGCCTGCCAACACTCCCTCGAACACCCCCGCGCGACCCAATCGTTTTGCCGCCGTGCGCCGACACTCGACCCATGACAGACCTCGACGCCTTCGACCTCTCCGGCACCGTCGCCGTGGTCACCGGCGGCACCCGCGGCATCGGCCGCGCCGTCGCTCGCGGGTTCGCCGACGCCGGGGCCGACGTGGTCCCCACGTCCCGAACCGAGGAGACGGTCGAGGACGCCGTCGCGGACGTGCGCGACCGCGGGGCGTCGTCGCTGGTCGCGCCGACCGACGTGACCGACGAGGCCGCGGTCCGGGACCTGTTCGACCGGGTCGACGACGAACTCGGCGGGGTCGACGCGGTGGTGAACAACGCGGGCATCAACCCCGACGCCGCGCTCGGCCCGCCCGAGGACGTCGACAGCGAGGCGTTCGAGTTCACGACCGACGTGAACCTCGGCGGCGCGTTCCACTGCGCGCGGGCCGCGGCCGAGTCCCTCGCGGAGCGCGGCGGGACCGTCGTCAACGTCGCCAGCGTCGGCGGTCTGGTGGGCCTGCCGCGCCAGCACCCCTACGTCGCCTCGAAGCACGGGCTGGTCGGCCTCACCAAGAGCATGGCGCTCGACTGGGCGCCCGACGTCCGGGTCAACGCCCTTGCGCCGGGGTACGTCCGGACCGACCTCACCGAGGAACTGCAGGAGAACGAGCGCCTCCGGAAGTCCATCGTCGACCGGACCCCGCTGGCCCGGTTCGCCGACCCCGAGGAGATAGCCGGCCCCGCGGTCTTCCTGGCCAGCGACGCCGCCTCGTACGTCACCGGCGAGTGTCTCGCGGTCGACGGCGGGTGGACGGCGCGTTGAACCGGGTTCCGCCGGGACACGCCCCGAGAACGACCGGCGACGGGGAATCAAAATCGTCATGACCGCCCGGTCTCTTGGAGTGGGTAATGGGCTACCTGTCGAGGAGCATCGAGCGTATCGGGGGGCGGCGCCTCGTCCTGGCCCTCGGCGGCTTCTACGTAGCGACTGCCGCGGCCTTTCCGGTCACCCCGGTCGCCGGGGACCGGTCGACAGGTGACGTGCTGATAATATCGCTGCTCGTCGGCGCGAGCGGACTCGTGCTCTCTTACGGCGGCTATCGACTCTCGCGGACGAACATCCGCCCGGACCTCTACCACGTGGTCGCCGGGTGGTGCGTCCGCGCCGTCGGGGTCATGGTCGGCATCCTGCTCTTCATCTCGCTCGTCACGGGCCTGAGCGACCCCCTCGCGAACGTCCTCATCCTCTCGGCGCTCGCCAGCGTGGCCGGCCTCGGGATGGGCTATCACGACGGCCGCGCCAAGACGCGGGCGGTCGACGCCGAGGAGCACAGCCGGGAACTCGAACGCTACCGGGCCATCGTCGAGACGGTCAACGACGGCATCTTCGTCGCCGACGCCGACGACCGCTTCACGCTGGTCAACGACGCGTACTGCGAGATGATGGGGTACGACCGCGAGGAGCTCATCGGTTCGCCCACCTCGCTCGTCGCGGACGAGACGGAAGAGGACGTGGCGGCCATCCTGGAGGAGGTCGACCGCGACCTGACGGCCGGGCCGTCGGAGACGAACACGTACGAGACGTCGCTGGAGACCGCGTCCGGGGAGACGTTCGATGCCGAGTGGAGCGTCGCGCCGCTCCCGAACTCGGCCGGCGGCGCTCCCGACCGGGTCGTCGTGGTGCGCGACGTCACCGAGCGCAACGAGCGCGAGCGCCGGCTCGAACGCCAGAACGAGCAGCTGGACAGCTTCGCCAGCCTGCTCGCCCACGAACTGCGCAACCCCGTCACCATCGGTCAGATATACAGCCAGCAGCTCTCGCGCGAGGAGAACCCGGAGGCGGTCGAGTACGTCGCGGAGGCGTTCGACCGCATCGAGGACATCATCGACGTCATGCTGCTCGTGGCGCGGGGCCGCGACGCGATCTCCGAGTGCTCGGCGGTGAATCTCGCGGACGCGGCGCGCGAGGCGTGGACCGAGGTCGACGCCCCCGACGCGACGCTGGAACTCGACGTCGACCAGACGGTCGAAGCGGACGCGACGTACATCCGGCACCTGTTCCGAAATCTGTTCGAAAACGCCGTGGAGCACGGCGGGACGGACGTCACGGTCACGGTCGGCACCCTGCCGACCGGGTTCTACGTGGCCGACGACGGCCGCGGCATCGACCTCGACGAGCGGGCGACGGTGTTCGAGACGGGATACACGTCCGCCGCCAGCGAGGGCGGGATGGGACTGGGACTCACGTTCGTCCAGGAGATGGCGACCGCCTACGAATGGGAGTGCTCGGTGGCGGAGAGTACCGCAGGTGGAGCGCAGTTCGAATTCGAGAACGTGACCCGGACGCCGACCGCGACCGAGTAGTTCCCGCCCGACCGCGGCGGAGTCGCGTCCCGACGCAGAGACCGCGCCCGCAACGACTCCGGAATTTCTATGCCACAGGGTGACGTGAGTCCGTGTCCATGTCCGACAGCGACGAACCGGCCGACAGCGCGCCTGCCCTCGACCTCGGATTCACCGTCGGCCTCGACATGGCGTTCGAGCAGGCCGTCTCGTGGGCCGCGAGCGAGGGGTTCGATTTCGTCGAGGTGCTGCTCGACGGCCCCTACGCCCGCGAGCGCATCGCCGACCGGGCCGACTCGATGCGGGCGACCCTGGAGGGGGCCGAGATGGGCGTCGTGGTCCACCTGCCCTTCGCGGTCGACCCCGGCTCGCCCTTCTCGCCCGTGCGGGAGGGTGCGGTCGCCGAACTCACCGCGGGGATGGACCTCGCCGTCGACCTCGGCGCCGAGACGGTGGTGTTCCACCCCTCCTCGGACGCCTGGGACCTGGGGTGGACCGAGGCGGAGTGCCGCGAGTTCGTGCACGCCGGCCTGGACGACCTGATCCCGGCCGCCCGCGACCGCGGCCTGGCGCCCTGCGTGGAGAACGTCGTCTCGAGCTACTACGACGTGACGACGTTCGACGAACTGCTGGAACGCTATCCGGACGCGTTGATGACGTTCGACACGAGCCACGCGCTGCTCGCCGGGACGGACGAGGCCGAGATGGCCGAGTTCTGCCGGGCGCACGCCGACCGCATCGGTCACCTCCACCTCGTCGACACCCGGGGCGGCGACGACGAGCACCTGCCCGTCGGGATGGGGCGCATCGACTTCGCGACGGTGCTGGCGGCGCTGGCCGACGAGGGCTGGTCGGGCACCGCGACCCTCGAAATCGGTACCGAGGACTACGACACCATCGCGCTCGGGAAGCGCCACGTCGAGGAACTGCTGGGCGGCGCCTGACGGCGGGCGTCGGTCGCGTCGGTTCCGATCACGACCGTGACGGATGCCACCGACCAGCACGTTTTATGTCGTCCCCGTCGTACGAGGGTGCTACTTCCGAGGAGCACCATGTCCTGGCGCATCACGCTCGACGCCGACACCTACGAGCGGGCCCGCGAGGAGTTCTCGTGGGACGAGATACCCGACGACTACAACGCCGCCCGCGACCTGGTCGGCAAGCACGAGGACCCCGACCGGCCCGCGCTGTACCAGGCGTATCCCGACGGGTCGCGGGAGACCTACACCTTCGGCGACTTAGACGACCTGTCGGACACTGTCGCCCGCGGGCTGGCCGACCGCGGGGTCGGGCGCGGCGACCGCGTGGCGGTGGTCGTGCCCCAGAAGCCCGCCAACCCCATCACGCACCTCGCGTGCTGGAAGCTCGGCGCGGTGTCGCTGCCGCTGTCGGTGCTGTTCGGCGAGGACGCGCTCCGCTACCGGCTCGACGACTCGGGCGCGACCGCGGTCGTCGCCGACGATTCGGTGCTCGATACCGTACAGGCGGTCCGCGGGGACTGCCCCGACCTCGCTCACGTCGTCGCGGTCGACCCCGACGGGACACCGGCAGACGTCGAACCGTTCGCGGCCCTCCGCGAGGAAGTGGATCGGGCGGCCGGATTCGGGGTCGCCGACACCGACGCCGCCACGCCGGCAATCGTGATGTACACCAGCGGGAGCACCGGCCCGCCGAAGGGCGTGCTCCACGGCCACGGCGTCTGGCTGGGCCACTGCCCGGCGTTCTACATGTACTTCGAGCGGGACGTCGACGAGTCGGTGTTCTGGACGCCCGCCGACTGGGCCTGGATCGGCGCGCTCGGCGACCTCGTCTTCCCGGCGTGGCACCACGGCCGCCCGGTGGTCGGCTACCCGATGGGCGGGTTCGACGCCGGGACCGCCTACGACCTCCTGGCGGAGTTCGACGTCACCGACGCCTTCCTCCCGCCGACCGCCATCCGGATGATGATGGACGTCGCGGACCCGGCCGAGCGGTACGACCTCGACCTGAAGGCGGTCTGCTCGGGCGGCGAGCCGTTGACGCCCGAGATACTCGACTGGGCCGACGAGGCGCTGTCGGGCGTCGCGGTCAACGAGCTCTACGGCCAGACCGAGGCCAACCTGCTGGTGGCCAACTGCCGGGACTGGTTCCCGGCGCGGGCGGGCAGCATGGGCAAGCCCGTCCCCGGCCACGACGTGGCCGTCCTCGACGCCGAGACCGGCGAGCGCCGCCCGCAGGGGGAGGTCGGGATGATCGCCGTCCGGCGCGGCGACGACCCGGTCGTCTTCCGCGAGTACTGGAACCAGCCCGAGAAGACCGCGGCCGCGAGCGTCACCGGCCCAGACGGGTCCGAGTGGCACCTGACCGGCGACCTCGGGTACCGCGACGACGACGGCTACTTCTGGTTCAAGGCCCGTGACGACGACGTCATCATCACCGCGGGCTACCGCGTCGGGCCCGGCGAGGTCGAGAGCGCGATCCTCGAACACCCGGACGTCGAGCAGGTGGGCGTCGTCGGCGTCCCCGACGAGCGGCGCGGCGAGATAATCAAGGCGTTCGTCCAGCCGGTTCCCGGCGTCGCCGGCGACGACGCGCTCCGCGAGGAGATCCGGAACCTGGTCCGGGACCGACTGGCGAAGCACGAGTACCCCCGGGAGGTCGCGTTCCTCGACGAACTCCCCCAGACCACGACCGGGAAGATACAGCGCCGGAAGCTCCGCGACCGCGAGTCCTCCGAGTAGGCCGGCGGCCGGCGGCGAACCGCCGGAGGGCGACGACTGGTCCCGTACGGCTCTCGCCGGCGGACGCGTGCCTTGTAACGCTTCTGCCCCAAGTCCTAACGACGTCGCGGCCCTTCGAACGGACGTGTCCGACGACCGCTCATACAACGACGACGCAGAGTACGGAACCGACGCGTACGACGACGAGACCGCCGGACGCGACGAGTACAGGGACGACGTCTACGACGATGGGTACGCCGATGACGACGAGTACGATTCGGCGTACGACGACGAGGACGACGACGGTAGCTGGTGGGACGAGGGGCTCATCGGCCTGCTCCTCGTCGCCGGGGTCGTCCTGTTCTTCTTCCCGGAGCCGTTCACCTCGACCGTCGGCATCGCGCTCATCGCGCTCGGCATCATCGCGTGGGCCGCCGACGCGCTGATGTAATCGCACCGAGCGGGGACGACGCTCCTCGTCCCCGAGGAATTTCTACGCGACCGGTCAGTCCGACTCGGCGACCGACACCGAGAGGTACTCCTCGAGCAGGTCCTCGCGCTCGCGGAGCTCCGGGACGCTGCCCTCCCAGACGTTCGACCCCTTCTCGATGATGTAGGCCCGCTCGGCCAGGTCGAGCGCGAACTGGACGTTCTGCTCGGTCAGCAGGACGGTGACGTCCCGCTCGACGATGTCCGCGAACACCCGGCGGAGATCGTCGACGATGACCGGCGCGAGCCCCTCGGTCGGCTCGTCCAACAGCAGCAGGTCGGGGTTCTGGACCAGGGCCCGCCCGACCGACAGCATCTGCTGCTCGCCGCCCGAGAGGTCCCGACCGCGGCTGTCCCGGAGGTCGTCGAGCGTCGGGAACACGTCGTACATCTCCTCGACGTCCCGGGGGTCCTCGGCGGTCTCGGCCGCGACCCGGAGGTTCTCCTCGACGGTCAGCGTCGGGAAGATGCGGCGGTCCTCGGGGACGAGCTTGATACCCATCCGGCTGATGCGGTTGACCGGGGTCGTCACGATGTCGGTGTCCCGGTATCGGATGATCCCCTCGCGGCGGGGGACGGTGCCGACGATGCTCCGGAGCGTGGTGGTCTTGCCCGCGCCGTTCCGGCCGAGCAGCACCACCACCTCGTTCTCCTCGACCTCGAGCGAGAGGTCGAAGACGACGTGGCTGTTGCCGTAGTAGACGTTCACGTCGGCCATCTCCAGCAGCGCCATCACTCCTCACCTCCCAGGTAGGCCTCCCGGACGCGCTCGTCGGCCATCACCTCGTCGGGGGTGCCGTCGGCGATGAGCCGTCCGCCGTCGAACACCAGGATGCGGTCGGAGATGCCCAGCACCACCTCCATGTCGTGCTCGGTGATGAGGAACGTCGTGTCGGTGCGCTCGTCGAGATCGCCGATGAGGTCGACCATCCGCCGGGTCTCTGTCGCGTTCATCCCGGCGGTCGGTTCGTCGAGCAGCACGACCGACGGGTCGGTTCCCAGCGCCAGCGCGATCTCGACCTTCCTGACGTCGCCGTGCGAGAGGTTCGCGCACTTCGTCTCGGCCACCCCCGTCAGGTTCGTCAGTTCGAGCACGCGCCGGGCCTCGGCGTTGAGGTCGTCGTCGGTGGCCGCGACCGACGTGAAGTCGAGCGTCCGGCCCTCCCGGCTGATGCGCGCGATGCGGACGTTCTCCAGCACGGTCAGCCGCTCGAACACGTTGTTTATCTGGAAGGCCCGGGCGAGGCCGAGCCGGTTTATCTCGTAGGGCTCCATCCCGGTCACGTCGACCAGTCCGTCGTCCCCGGTTTCCTCGGAACCGGTCGGGGCTCCCGCGTCGTCGGGCCCGGCCGAGGGTCCCGTCTCGTCGTCGCTCCCGCCGCCCGCCGCGGTGCCGCCGTCGGTGGCGGCGTCGCCGCCGGTCGAGCTGCCGCCGTCCGTCGCGGTCCCGCCGTCGCCGACGGCCTCCCCCTCGCGGCGGGGCCGGATGGCGACTCGCCCCGCCGAGGGCTCCAGTTGGCCCGCCAGCAGGTTGTAGAAGGTGGTCTTGCCCGCGCCGTTCGGGCCGATGATGCTGGTGATGTCGGCGTCGTCTATCGCGACGCTCACGTCGTCGACCGCGACCAGCGCGCCGAACCGCCGGGTCAGGCCGTCGGTCCGCAGGACGGTCGTCACGTCGCTCCCTCCTCGCCGCCGAACAGCCCCTGGGGCTTGAGCACGAGCACGGCGATCATCGCCAGGAACGGCAGCAGCTGGCCCGCCCCGGAGATGACGATGCTGCCGACCGCGATGAGCAGGCCGATGACGTACGCGCCGACGAACGCGCCCGTGAACGAGCCGAGCCCGCCGATGACGACCACGACGAACGCGTTGATGATGACCTGGTTGCCCATCGCCGGGCTGACCGCCCCGACCGGCGCGGCGAGCGCGCCGCCGAGGCCGGCGAGGAGGGCGCCGACGAAGAACACGCCGGTGTAGAGCCGCGAGACGTCGATGCCCAGCAGTCGGGCCATGTCGCGGTCGCTCGCGGTCGCCCGGACCAGCCGACCGATGTTGGTGAACCGGAGTACCGCGAACAGCGCCCCGAGCACGACCAGCGACATCACCACGAGGAACGCCCGGTAGGTCGGCGCCGCCAGCGAGTCGGTGAACCGGACGGTGCCCTGGAGCCCGGCCGGCGGCGAGATGACGAACTGGCCGGTCCCGAAGGTGATGCGCGTGAGGTCGGTGAGTATCAGCACGAACGCGAACGTCAGGAGCAACTGGTCTAGCACCTCCTCCTGACGGCCGTACAGCCGCCGGATGAAGCCCATCTCGATGAGCGCCCCGAGGACGCCGACGACGACCAGGGCCGCGATCACGCCCGGCCAGAAACCGAGCCGCGGGAAGCTCACGCCGAACACGGTGAGGCCGTTGACCATCGTCACGGCCACGTAGGCCCCGATCATGTACAGCGCGCCGTGTGCGAAGTTGAGCACGTCGAGCACGCCGAAGATGAGGCTCAGGCCGATGGCGACGAGGAACAGCTGGGCGCCGATGCTGAGGCCCGTTATCACCTGATCGGCGACCAGGCCGATGTCAACCATACGCACGACTCATCGAGAAAACGATTAAACGTTTCGCCGATTTCACCGGAGAATCGCAGGAAAACGCCGGAACAATTTCTATAAAATCAGGAAATGTGGATGTAATCCTGGACGGGAATAAAAGTAGCAAAAATTAGTGATAGAATCGAGACCGGTGACACCCCGTACTCAGGCGAAGGTATATGTTCGATTCTATCATCAAGGATTCGTGGGTTTCATGACATCCGATAACAGTCCCCACGAAAACGGGGACGGGGAAGCCGAATCGACGGGGTGGAATCGACGCGCCTTCCTCGGGACCGCCGGCGCGGCCGGCGCGACCGGGCTGGTGGGGCCGGTGGGGACCGTCACCGCACAGGACAACCCGATCCGGATCGGGGCGGTGTACCTGCTGTCGGGGCTGGGCCAGGCGCTGGGGGCGGCCTCGGTCGCGGCCGCCGAGCTCACGGTCAAACGCATCAACGAGGCGGGCGGCATCCTCGACCGGGACGTCGAACTCGTCGTCCGGGACCACGAGAACAGCGCCGCGACCGCCAACCAGCACTTCCGGGACCTGGTCCAGCGCCAGAACGTGGCCGCGATGATCGGGCTGACCTCCTCGGGCGTGACGCTGTCGACCGCGCCCACGGTCGCCCAGTTGGGCGTCCCGCTCACGCTGACCGACATCGGGACGCCGTTCATCACCGAGCACGACGAGGACACGTACGGCGACAACGCCCAGGGGACCCGGGTCCACTTCCGGACCAACGCGAACACCGCCATCAACACGTACGCGATGGCACGGTACGCCAACGAGAATCTGGACGTGACCCGGGTCGCCAACCTCGGACCGGACTACGCCTACGGCCAGCAGTGCTGGGAGTACTTCAAGGCGTTCTCGAACGCGATGGGCGCCGACTACGAGTACGTCGCCAGCCAGTTTCCCGAGGTGGGCGCCAGCAACATGACCCCGCAGATAAACACGGTATCGAACGCGAACCCCGAACTGGTGTTCACCTCGTTCTGGGCCGGCGACGCGGTCACCTTCGTCCAGCAGGCGACCCAGCAGGGGCTGTTCGAGCAGGCCACCGACGTGTTCGACACGCTCGGCGCCGACCCGACGGTGTTCCAGGCGCTCGGAAACACCATGCCCGAGGGGGTCAGCTACTCGTCGTGGTACTGGCACTCGACGTACGACAACGAAAACAACAACAGCTTCCTGGACGCCTGGAACCAGGAGTACCAGAACACCGACACCATCGGCGTCCCATCGTTCACCGGGCCGAGCGCGTGGTCGGCGCTCTGGATGTACAAGCGCGCGATGGAGAACGCCGGCAGCACCAACCCCGACGACGTCATCTCCCAGCTCGAGGGGATGCAGTACCAGGACGACCCGCGCGGGCCGATCAGCATCGACGCGAACTCCCACCAGGCCCAGGCCCCGACCATCATCGGGACCACCAGCAGCCAGGACGACGTCCCGTACGACGGGGTCGGACTCCAGCCCTCGGAGTCGATCAGCGTCGACCGCTCGACGCTCAGCGACATGCTGAGCCAGGCCGACACCAACCTGCCGCCGGGCGTCTGAGCCGGGGCGGCTCTCCAGTTCCTACCTTCACATGAGCTACACAGACACGGTACGCGAGCGCGTCCGGGACGGCGACCTGGCTGTCGTCGTCGCCGGCGTCGTCGTCCTCGCCCTGCTCGCGGGTGCGCCGCTGTACCTCGGGCCGGTCGAGACGTCGCTGCTCATCACGGTGCTGCTAGTCGCCATCTTCGGCACCGCGTTCAACCTGCTGTACGGCTACACCGGCCTGCTGTCGTTCGGCCACGCGATGTTCCTCGCGGTCGCCGCCTACGCGACCGCCAAGGTGTTCAACGTCGTCGGCCCCCTGCTGGGCCTCGAGGAGCTGTTCGGCGGCGCCAGCGTCCTTGCGACGTTCGCGCTCGCCGTCCTGGTGGGCGTCGGGTTCGCGACGCTGCTCGCGGTGCCCATCGGCTACCTCAGCGTCCAGCTCGAGGAGATCTACTTCGCGATGATCACGCTGTCGTTCAGCATGGCGGTGTTCGTGATGCTGCTCCAGGACATCACCGGCCAGCTCGCCGACCTCCTCGGCCTCGGCGAGACCGCCACCGAGCTGCTGGTCACCAACGGCGACGACGGGCTCATCGTCTCCTACCAGGCGATGGGCGAGGTCGACCTGTTCGGGTGGGCGTTCACGTTCATGAACATCTCCGACTACCTCGCGTTCTACTTCGTCGTCCTGTCGGCGTTCGTCGGCTCGATGTACGCGCTCTGGCGGGTCGTCCGGTCGCCGTTCGGCCGGGTCTGCCTGGCCATCCGGGAGAACCCCGAGCGCGCCCGGTCGCTGGGCATCGACGTGACGCGCCACTCGTGGGCGACGTTCGTGGTCAGCGCGGCGTTCACCGGGCTGGTCGGCACGATGTGGGCGCCCCTCCAGAGCAGCGTCGTCCCGGGCATCGGCCACTGGACGTTCTCGGCCACGCCCGTGCTCGTGACCGTCATCGGCGGGCCGTACTCGTTCCTCGGCCCGACGGTGGGGTCGTTCGTCTACGAGTACATCCGGTTCACCATCGACCAGTACCCGGCGCTGGCGGCCCGGTGGCAGCTCGTGTTCGGCGTCATCCTGCTGTCGGTCGTGATGTTCTTCGAGAACGGCGTCACCGGCGGCATCCGGAGCCTGTGGGAGCGGGCGCGCGGCGAACTCTCGTCGGGCGACGCCGCGCCCGCCGAGGGCCGGGGCGACCGGGAGCAGGGGTGACCCGCCGTGGCGACGGAGATGACTATCCGCCCGTTCCTGTGGCGGGCCGCCAACCTGTTTCCCGGCACCGAGGTCGTCGCCCGGACCCGCGACGGCGTCCACCGCTACGCCTACGCCGACGTCGACGACCGGGTCCGGTCGCTGGCTTCCGGCCTGGCCCACCTCGGCGTCGAGTCGGGCGACCGGGTGGGAACCTTCGGCTGGAACCACCACCGCCACTTCGAGGCGTACTACGCCGCGCCGCTGATGGGCGCGCAGTTACACACCATCAACGTCCAGTTGAGCGACGACCACGTCGAGTACATCGTGAACGACGCCGGCGACGACGTGCTGCTGGTCGACCCCGGCGACCCCTTCGAGACGGTCGAGCGCCTCTGGGACCGGTTCGAGACCGTCGAGACGGTGGTCGTGATGGGGACGGCGGACGACCTTCCCGACGACACGGACCTCCCGGCCCACGCCTTCGAGGACCTGATCGCCGACGGCTCGGCCGACTTCGACTGGCCCGATCTCGCGGGCGACCAGCCCGCCGGCATGTGCTACACCTCCGGAACCACGGGGAAGCCGAAGGGCGTCGAGTACACCCAGGAGATGATATACGCCCACTCCCTGATGGTGACGACCCCGGCGGCCATCGGCATCGAGGAGTCCGACGTGGTGCTGCCGGTCGTCCCGATGTTCCACGTCAACTCCTGGGAGTTCCCGTACGCAGCCACGATGGTCGGGGCCAAGCAGGTGTATCCGGGGCCGAGCCCGGACGCGGCCGACCTCGTCGACCTCGTCGAGTCGGAGGGCGTCACCCTCACCGCCGGGGTGCCGACGGTCTGGATAGACGTGCTGGACTACCTCGAGGACCACGACGCCGATATCTCCTCGCTCGAGCGCATCGTCGTGGGCGGGAGCGCCGCGCCGGAGGGCGTGATGCGCCGGTACGAGGACGAGCACGGCGTGACCATCGACCACGCCTGGGGGATGACCGAGACGATGAGCATCGGCAGCGTCTCTCGTCCGAAGGCGGGGATGGCCGACTGGGACCGCGAGGCCCGGTTCGCCAAGCGCGCCAAGCAGGGGCTGCTCTCGCCCGGCCTGGAGATGAAAATCGTGGACGATGACGGCGAGGAACTCCCCTGGGATAGCGCGGAGCGAAGCTCCGCGGACCATTCGAGCGGGCAGGGCCCGCGAGAAGACGGGGAAGCGGTCGGCGAACTGTACGTCCGCGGTCCCACGGTCGTCACCGAGTACTACAACCGGCCCGAAGCAAACCAGGAGGAGTTCGAGGGGGACTGGCTCAAGACCGGTGACATCGCCAGCATCGACGAGGACGGCTACATCGAGGTCGTGGACCGCGCGAAGGACGTTGTCAAGAGCGGCGGCGAGTGGATATCGACCATCGAACTCGAGAACGCGCTGATGGCCCACGAGGACGTGGTCGAGGCGGCGGTCATCGCGGTGCCCCACGAGCGGTGGCGCGAGCGACCCCTGGCCTGCGCGGTGGTCCGGGAGGGCGCCGACCTCTCGGCCGAGGACCTGCTGGCCTTCCTCGACGGGGAGTTCCCGGACTGGTGGCTTCCGGACGACGTCGCCTTCGTCGAGGAGGTCCCCCGGACCGCGACCGGCAAGTTCGACAAGAAGGTGCTGCGCGACCGGTTCGCCGACCCCGATCTCCGGTTCACACCCGGAGAGTAATCCGGCGCTCACCGGAGGAAGTTAACAACGGCTGGATTTCGACGACGAAAGACACCGATGTTTCCGATACGACCGCAACTATTTTACAGAGATAACTCGCTCCCGGTGGAGTTAAGGCGGCATGTCGCGAAACGGCGTAGCGTATGACACGTCCTGACATCCGACGAGTGACGGTGCTCGGCGCGGGCAACATGGGCCACGGCATCACCGAGGTCGCCGCGATGGCGGGCTACGACGTCACGATGCGCGACATCGAGGAGGACCTCGTCGAAGACGGCTACGACGACATCGAGTGGAGCCTCGAGAAACTGGCCGAGAAGGACCGCCTCGACGAGCCGGTCGAGGAGATCCTCGGGCGCATCGACACCGCGACCGACCTCGAGGCGGCGGTGTCGGACGCCGACCTCGTCGTCGAGGCGGCCCCCGAGCAGATGGACCTCAAGAAGGACATCTTCGGCGACCTCGACGAGTTCGCGCCCGACGATGCGATTCTGGCGTCGAACACCTCCAGCCTGAGCATCACCGAGATGGCGACCGCGACCTCGCGGCCCGAGGACGTGGTCGGGATGCACTTCTTCAACCCGCCGGTGAAGATGGACCTCGTGGAGGTCATCTACGGCGAGGAGACCGACGACGACACCGCCGAGACCGCCTACGAGTTCGTGGAGTCGCTGGGCAAGACCCCTATCTACGTCCGGAAGGACGTCAACGGGTTCGTGGTCAACACGGTGCTCGGGCCGTTCACCGACGAGTCCGCGTGGATGGTCTCGAACGGCGAAGCCACCGTCCGGGAGGTCGACGCCGCGATGGTCCACCAGCGCGGGTACCCGATGGGGCCCTTCGAGCTCGCCGACCTGACCGGCATCGACGTGGGCTACCACGTCCGGAAGGAGGCCGGTCGGCCGATTCCACCCATCACCGAGGAGAAGGTCGAGAACGACGAGCTCGGCCGGAAGACCGGCAAGGGGTTCTACGACTACGAGGACGGTGAGGGCGTGAACTACGAACCGGGCGACGGCGAGGGCTTCGACACGCTGCGCGTCGAGGCCCGGATGATCAACGAGGCCGCCCGACTCGTCGGCGACGACGTGGCGACCCCCGAGGAGGTCGACACCGGGGTCAAGCTCGGGCTGGGCTTCCCGGAGGGCATCTGCCGGCGCGCGGACAAAATCGGGCTCGACACCGTCCTCGACAAACTCCGGACCCTCCGCGAGGAGACCGGCGAGGACCGGTTCGCGCCCGACGACTACCTGGTCGAACTCGTCGAGTCGGGCCGGACCGGCGAGGAGGCGGGCGCTGGCTTCCACGAGTACGGCGGCGCGGGCGACGGCCCCGGCGACTACCGGTTGCTGAACTACGAACTGTCGGACGACGGGCTCCTCGAAATCGAACTCGACCGGCCCGAGCGCATGAACGCGCTGTCGACCGATTTGCTGGACGAAATCGACGACCTGCTGTCGTCGGCCGACGTCGACGAGGTCCGGTGCGTCACCTTCGAGGGCGCGGGCGATCGGGCGTTCAGCGCCGGCGCCGACATCGGCGGATTCGCCGACGTCGACCCCACCGACGCGATGGACGTCACGCCCGCGTTCGAGACGGTCAACGACTTCGAGCGTCCGGTCGTCGCGAAGGTCGACGGCTACTGTCTGGGTGCGGGGCTGGAGCTTGCGCTCGCCTGCGACCTCCGCATCGCGACCGAGGGGAGCGAGTTCGGCTCGCCCGAGATCGGCCTGGGGCTCATCCCCGGCGGCGGCGGCACCCAGCGCCTGCTCCGCCTGCTCGGCGAGACCCGCGCGAAGGAACTCGTCTTTCGGGGCAACCGCATCGACGCCGAGCGGGCCGAGGAGTGGGGGCTGATCAACCGCGCCGTCCCCGCCTCGGAGTTCGAGGACACCGTCGCCGAGTTCGTCGACGACGTGCTGGAGGGCCCGCCCATCGGGCTCAAGGTCGCCAAGAAGGTGCTGAACGAGGGCGCCGACGCCAGCCTCGACGCCGCGCTCGCCCTCGAGAGCCAGGGGTTCGGCCTGCTCATGGGCACGGAGGACGTCCGCGAGGGGACCGCGGCGTTCCGCGACGACCGCGAGCCGGAGTTCCGCGGTGAGTAATCCCATGGGCGAGGAGCGATCCGCCGACGCCGCGACCCAGATGCAGGCGTTCGTCGACCGCCACGGCTACCTCTCGTGGCTCGGGGTGACCGTCGAGGACGTCGCGCCCGGCCGGCTGGTGATGTCGGTCCCGTACGACGAGAAGCTGGTCAACCCCGACCCGGAGGGGACCCCGGTCGTCCACGGCGGCATCGCCGCGACGCTGGTCGACACCGCCAGCGGGTTCGTCCTCCGGACCACGTTCGACGACCCCGCCGAGGCCGCGCTCACGACCGCCGACCTCAACGTCTCGTACCTCCGGCCGGCGACCGGCGACCTCCGGGCCCAGGCCGAGGTGGTCCGGGCCGGCGGGTCGATGGGCGTGACCGAGGTGACCGTGACGAGCGCGGACCCCGGGAGTGCGGACCCCGAGGACGACGGCGAGGAACCGACCGAAGTCGCGGTCGGACGGGCGAGCTACCGGCTGTTCCGAGAAGAGGGGAAGGACCGGTGACCGTCCCCTTCGAGGAACTGGAAGTCGGTCGCACCGTCACGACGCCCACGCGGACTATCACCGAGGCCGACGTCACGAACTTCGCCGGCGTCAGCGGCGACTTCAATCCACTCCACACGAGCAAGGCCGCGGGCGAGGCGTCGGCCTTCGGCGAGCGAGTCGCCCACGGCGCGCTCGTGTTCTCCGCGATGACCGGGCTGACCCGGCGGGTCCGCGCCGAGCGGGCCGAGGTGGTGGCGTTCTACGGCGTCGACCGCCTGCGGTTCACCGGCCCGGTGCGACTGGGCGATACGATCCGGGTAGAACTCGAACTGGTCGAGAAGGAGGAGCGAGACCACCCGACGGCGAGCGGCGTGGTCCGGTACGAGGCCGAGGTGGTGACCCAGGACGACGAGACCGTGCTGTCGTGCGAACTGCTCTCGCTCGTGAAGTAGGCTGGGCCGAGGGCGGTTCAGACCGATCGAAGCGGCGATTCGTCCGGTGTGGGTGGTCCCGAGTTGTTCGGCGGGAACGGCCCTCCGACGCCCGCTACTCCCGGTACTCGCCGTTCAGACCCTCGAATATCTCGGGGTCGGTGCCGAACTTGAGCACGTTGTGGATGACCGAGTTGCGGATGTTGGCGATGACGTCGCCGTGCTCCTTGTAGCACTCGTGGATCCAGCGCGACTCGTCCGCCCTGGTCGGGAACATCATCACGGTCTTCCACTGGTACTCGCCGTCCGAGAGGAAGTAGAACAGGGTGTGGGGGTCGTCGCGGATGTACTCCATGGCGTCGCGCCACCCCTCCGCGAAGTGCTCGGTGTTGAACTTGAACTCGAAGAGGCCGAAGATGTAGTACTCCTCGTTCGGGATGATGGCCTCCCGGAACACGCCCTCGTTGCGCATCTCGCGGATGGACTCGCTGACCGTGACGTGCGAGACCTCGATGTCGTACTCCTCGGCGAGGATGGTGGTGAGCTCCCGCGACGAGAGCTGGGGGTCGCGGGTCAGCTCCCGGAGGATCGCGATGTCGCGGTCCTTGAAGCTCCAGTTCGGCGGGTCCGCTCCGTTAGTCATGGTAGGTGGTTCCCACGAGCGGTTTATGACCCTTGCTCTTTCAGGAACGATTCGAGCCGGTCGCGGTAGGCCTCGGTTCGGTCCTCGACGACCCAGTGGTACGCGTCGTCGAGCGTCACCACCTCGGCGCTGCCGATATCGTCGGCGAGACGCTCGGCGTACGAGAGTGGTTGGAGGACGTCGTCGCCGCCCCACAGCAGCAGCGTCTCGGCGTCGATGGCCCCGTAGTCGAGTTCGGTGGTGTGGTTCGTGTTGGTCGCGACAGCGTTCCGCGACAGCGACAGTTTGCCTTCCTCGGACTGCCAGGGCGCCTTCATCCCCTCGACGAACTCCTCGTGGCCCCCGTCGTCGTAGAGGCCGTCGGCGAACGCGAAGTCGAGTTTGGCGTCGAGCTCCTCGTCCGACAGCTCGGCGGTCGACGGGAGCCCGAGGTCGTTGACGAACTCGACCGGCCACGAGTCGTAGCAGACCGCGTTCGAGAGCACCAGTTCGCCCACGGCGTCCGGGTTGTGCGCGGCGTAGCGGAGCGCGACCCCGCCGCCGATGTCGTGGGCGACCAGCGACGCCGTCTCGATGCCGAGGTCGGCGAGCAGCGCGTCGAGCATCTCCTCCTGCGCGCGGATGGACCGGTCGAAGCCGTCGCGCATCGCGGAGTTGCCGTAGCCCAGCAGGTCGGGCGCGATTACGCGGCGGTCCTCGGCGATGGCGGGCGCGACGTCGCGCCAGAGGAACGACCACGTCGGGATGCCGTGGAGGAAGACGACCGGCTGGTCGCCGCCTCCCGTCTCGCGGTTGTCACCGCCCGCGTTCTCCGAGGCGCTCCGCGCCTCGCCGTCCTCGTAGTACGCTACGTCCAGGTCGTGACCGTCGACGGTCAGGGTCGCGGCCTCCTGCCGGTCGGTCCACGCCTCGTGTCCGGGCATGGTCACTGGAGGTTGTCGGCGATGATGTTCTTCTGTATCTCGCTGGTCCCCTCGTAGATCTTCGTGATGCGGGCGTCGCGGTAGTAGCGCTCGACCGGGTGGTCGGTGACGAAGCCCGCCCCGCCGTGGACCTGGATGGCCTCGTCGGCCACGTCGACCGCGCGCTCGCTGGCGAACAGCTTCGCCATGCTCGCGAACTGGGTGGCGAGCTGGTCGTCGCCGTCCTCGACGTACGACGCGGCGCGGTAGGTCAGCGACCGGGCCGCCTCGACGCTGGTCGCCATCTCCGCGAGCTTGTGCTCGATGGCCTGGAACTCGCCGATCTTCTGACCGAACTGCTCGCGCTCGTCGGCGTAGTCGAGCGCGGCGTCGAGCGCGGCCGTGGCCGCCCCGACCGCCTGGCCCGCGACGCTGGTCCGACCGCTGGCGAAGAAGTCCATGAGCTGGTAGAACCCCTCGTCGACCTCGCCGATGACGTTCTCCTCGGGCACGCGGACGCCGTCGAGGATGACCTCCGCGAGGTCCGAGGCCCGGATGCCGAGCTTGTTGTCGATCTTCTCGGTCCGGAACCCGTCGAGGTCCGTCGGGACCAGGAACGCGGTGATGCCGCGGTGGCCCTCGTCGGGCGAGGTCTTGGTCATCACCACGGCGACGTCGGCGACCGTGCCGTTCGTGATCCACATCTTGTTGCCGTCGATGACGAACTCGTCGCCGTCTCGTTCCGCCCGCGTCTCGATGCCCGCCACGTTCGAGCCGTGAGCGGGCTCGGAGATGCAGCTACAGCAGGCCGACTCGCCCGACGCGATGCGCGGGAGCCACTCCTCCTTCATCCACTCGTCGCCGTACTTCCGTATCATGTTGGAGCCGAACCCCCGGCTCCCGATGGCGCTCCCGATGCCCGGGTCGGCGCGCCACAGCTCCTCGGTCACGATGATCGTCGACAGCATGTCCATGCCCGCGCCGCCGTACTCGACGGGGATGGAGGGCGCGACGAAGTCGAGCTCCGCGGCCTTCTCGACCAGGTCTGCGGGGTACTCCTTCCGCTCGTCGTGCTCCCTGGCGACCGGTTCGATCTCCTCCTCGCCGAACGCCCGGACCGCGTCGCGGACGGCGCGCTGCTCGTCTGACAGTCGGAATGCCATACCCCCACATCGCCTTCCAATAAAAAGTAGTTTTGGTGGCAGCGGCACTACTGTTAACGAAACCGCCACGAAACGCGTACAGTCTGGCGTAGTTTTATATGGGCGAGCGTACAGGAACTCGGTATGCGCGCAGCCGTGTTACGCGAGTACGGCGAGCCCCTGGAGATCGCCGACGTCGACCGGCCGGAACCGGCCCCCGACGGCGTCGTGGTCGAGACCGAGGCCTGCGGCATCTGCCGGAGCGACTGGCACGCCTGGCAGGGCGACTGGGAGTGGATCGGCGCCAAGCCCCCGAAGGGCCAGATTCTGGGCCACGAGCCCGCCGGCACCGTTGTCGAAGTCGGCGCGGACGTCACCCGTCTCGGCGAGGGCGACAGCGTGGCGGTCCCGTTCAACCTCAGCGACGGCACCTGTCCGATGTGCCGGAACGGCCACTCGAACGTCTGCGAGAACGTCCTGCCGCTGGGGTTCGCCGAGGCCGCGCCGGGCGCGTTCGCCGAGGCGGTGCACGTCCCGCACGCCGACCAGAACGCCGTGACGCTGCCCGACGGCGTCTCGCCCGTGGCGATGGCCGGCCTCGGCTGCCGGTTCGTCACCGCCTTCCACGCGCTGGTCCACCGCGCGGACGTGAGCGCGGGCGACTGGGTCGCGGTCCACGGCTGCGGCGGCGTGGGGCTCTCGGCGGTTCACATCGCGGACGCCATCGGCGCGAACGTGGTCGCCGTGGATTTGAACGAGGAGAAACTGACGAAGGCCGAGGACCTGGGCGCGGCCGCGACCGTCAACGCCGTCGAAACCGAGAACGTCCCCCGCACTATCGTGGGCGTCACGGACGGCGGCGCCGACGTCTCGGTCGACGCGCTGGGCATCGCCGAGACCTGCCGGAACTCGGTGAACTGCCTGGGCCGGCTGGGCCAGCACGTCCAGATCGGGCTCACGACGCAGGACGAGCACGGTACCGTGGAGCTACCGACGGACGCGATGACGACGAAGGAGATCGAGTTCATCGGCTCCTACGGGATGCAGCCCCCGCGCTACGACGAGATATTCCGGATGGTCGAGGCGGGCACGCTCGACCCGAGCGCGGTCGTCTCCGAGACGGTGACCCTCGACGACGTGCCCGACCGCCTCGCCGCGATGAGCGACTACGGGACGATGGGCATCCCGGTCGTCGACGAGTTCTGAGCGCCGGAACGACGGTTCGACGCGCTTCTCAGAGGTCGACGGTGCAGCACGCCCCGTCGACAAGGTTCGCTTCGTCGATGTGCGCCGACAGGCAGGCGTAGTTGCAGAACTGCCCGGTCTCCTCGCGCTCGTCGCCGCGCTGCTCGGCCACGAACACGGGATCGTGTTCGGACACGTCGCTCCCGCAGTACGTGCAGTCGCCGGTCATGGTCGACTCAAAGCGTCGGAGGCAGTAATGGACTTCGCTGCCCCTCGCGACCTCTCACTCCCCGTCGACGCGCTCGCGGATCCGGTCGGCGAACGCCTCGCGCTCGACGACCGCGTGGCGCATCCGGCTCGTGGCGGCTACGTCGCCCTCGTCCTCGACCGTCCCGGTGGAGACGAGGTGGCCGCGCTCGACGTCGACCTCCTCGACCTCGATGGATACCACAATTTCTTCACCCGCGGGCGTGGGCGCGCGGTGGTCGCACTCGATGCGGACGCCCACGATGCGGTGGCCGTCGGGGAGCCGGGGGACGACCCCGTCGTAGACGGTCTTCTCCATGGCGCCGATGATCTCGGGCGTGGCGGCGATCTCGATGCCGTCGGTGACCGTCTGGGGCTCCAGCCGGCCGGCCTCCCACGTCGTCTCGTACTCGAAGCCCGGTTCGACCTCCGCGAGCGGACTATCGTCGGTCACGTCACCGCCCCTCGAACGCGGGCTCGCGGTCCTCCAGGAAGGCCGCCACGCCCTCCTCGTGGTCGTCGGTCTCGAAGACGATCCCCTGGGCGGTCGCCTCGTCGCTCATCGCGCGCTGGACCGACTTGTCGAGGCCCTCGGCGAGCAGGCGCTTGGCGTGGCGGAGCGCCACGGTCGGCCCGGTCGCGACGCGCTCGACGAACTCGTCGGCCCGCTCGTCGAACTCGTCGGCCGGGTAGACGCGGTTGAACAGCCCCAGGTCGAGCGCGCGCTCGGCGCCGACGAGTTCGCCCGTGAACACCAGTTCCTTGGCGACGTTCTCGCCGACGACGCGCGGGAGCAGGTAGGAGGTGCCCGCGTCGACGCAGAGGCCGACCTGGCGGAAGCCGAAGCCGATGGAGGCGTCGTCGCTGGCCAGCTGGACGTCGCAGGCGATGGCGAGGTTCGCGCCCGCGCCGAACGCCGGGCCGTCGACCTTCGCGACAGTCGGCAGCGGGAAGGTCGCGAGCCGGGCGATGGTCTCGCTGGTCGTGCGCTCGAGCTCCCGGACGCGCTCGTCGACGGGGACGTCCGAGTCGAGGCGCTCGCGCATCGCGGCGATGTCCCCGCCGGCCGAGAATGCCCCGCCCGCGCCCTCGACGACGACGCACCGGGCGTCGCTCCCGTCGATCTCGGCGAGCGCGTCGCGGATTCCGGCCGAGATCTCGGTCGAGAGCGCGTTGCGGCGGTCGGGCTCGCTCAGGGTGACGGTCGCCACGCCGTCCTGAATATCGAGGCGGACTGCTTCGTCGGTCACGGACGGATTCCTCCCATGGCGAAGCCGCCCCGCCGATTCCGTTCCCCGGTCACTCGGCCGCCTCCGAATCCTGCTCCCGGAGCCCGAACTTCTGGACCTTGCCCGTCGTGGTCCGGGGGAGCTCCTCGACGAACTCGACCTCGCGGGGGTGCTTGTACTCCGCGAGGTTGTCCAGGCAGAACTGCTTGAGGTCCTCCGGGGTCGCCTCGGCGTCGGGCGTCGGCACCACGAACGCCTTCACGGTCTCGCCCCGGCGCTCGTCGGGGATGCCGACCACCGCGACGTCGGCCACGTCCTCGTGCTCGAACAGCAGCTCCTCGACCTCGCGGGGGTAGACGTTGTACCCCGCGGTGTTGATCATGTGCTTCTTCCGGTCGACGACGTAGAAGAAGCCGTCCTCGTCCCAGTAGCCGATGTCGCCGGTGTGGAACCACCGCTTGCCGTCGCGCTCGGTGAACGCCCCCTCGTTGGCGTCGGGCAGGCCGGCGTACCCCTTCATCACGTTCGGGCCGGCGACCACGAGCTCGCCGGTGATCTCGTCGAGGTCGGTCTCCTCCTCGTCGACCGGGCCGCGCTCGACGCGGGGCCGCTCCTCGAAGTTTCCGTCGACGATCTTCGCGTCGACGCCCGGCAGCGTCTTGCCGATGCTGCCGACCCGCCGGCCCTGCTCGGGGCTGTTGAAGTGGGTCACCGGGCTGGTCTCGGTCAGGCCGTACCCCTCGTACACCTTGACGTCGTAGAGCTCCTCGAACCGCCGGAGCACCTCGACCGGGATACCCGACCCGCCGACGCCCGCCAGCCGGAGCGACGAGAGGTCGAACTCCTCGGCGTTCGGCTGGTTGATGACGTCGTTGTACATCGCGGGCACGCCGTGCATCAGCGTCAGGTCCTCGTCCTCGATGAGCGAGACCGCCTCCTGGGCGTCCCACTCGGGCAGCGGATAGTAGGCCCCGCCGTTGAACAGCGTCGCGTTCATCACCACGGTCATCCCGTAGATGTGGAACAGGGGGAGCACGCCCAGCTGCTTGTCGTCTGTCCGGATGCCGTCGGGGACCAGCCCCGCGGCGGTCTCTGCGTTCGAGGTGAGGTTCCGGTGGGTCAGCTGGACGCCCTTGGGCTGGCCGGTCGTCCCGCTGGTGTAGGGCTGGACCGCCACGTCGTCCTCGTCGCGTTCGACTGCCTCGAACTCGTGGTCGTCGCCGAGGAACGCCTCGAAGTCGGTGCCCGCGTCCGCAGCCTCGCCGACGGTGACGACGTGCTCGACGTCGGTGTCGTCGCGGACCTCCTCGACGAACGGGACGAGGTCCGACAGCGTCACCACAACGCGGGCGCCGCTGTCGGCCAGCAGGTGGCTGATCTCCCTGGACTTGTACTGGGGGTTCATCGGCACCACGACGCCGCCCGCCCGGAGCGTGCCGTGGAACGCGGTCACGAACTGGGGGACGTTCGGGAGGTACACCGCGACCCTGTCGCCCTCGCCGACGCCTCGCTCGTCGAGTCCGGCCGCGAACTGCCCGGTCCGCGCCCAGAACTCGCGGTACGTCACGTCCTGGCCCCGGAAGGAGACCGCGACCTCGTCGGGGTGCTCCGCGGCGACCGACCGAATGCTCGTGGCAAGGTTTGCCATGTAGGCAGGTATCGTAGCTCACCCTCTAAAGAGTTACCCTCGTCGGTGCCAATTTTTCCCGCAGCCCGACAAACGGCTAACAGTCGTAGCGATACGGGGGAAAATTCTTACGGTGGTAGCGACGGGGCTATCCGCCGAGGTAGGCCTCGCGGATGTACTCGTCGCCCCGCAGCGTCTCGGGCGCGCCCTCGCGCTCGAACCGTCCGTTCTCCAGCAGGTACACCCGGTCGGCGTGGTCCATCGCGAACGTCACGTTCTGCTCGCACAGCACCACGGTGACCCCCGACTCGCGGATCTCCTCGATGCCGTCGCTGATGTCCTCGAGGATGACCGGCGCGAGTCCGAGCGTCGGCTCGTCGAGCAGGAGCAGGTCGGGGTCGCTCATCAGCGCCCGGCCGATGGCCAGCATCTGCTGCTCGCCGCCGCTCATGGTCCGGGCGTTCTGGTCGGCCCGGTCCTCCAGCGTCGGGAACAGGTCGTAGACGAACTCCCGGCGCTCGGCGACGTCGTCGCGGTGGCGGTACGACCCGAGGTCGAGGTTGTCGGCCACGCTCATGTAGCCGAACAGGTCGCGGGTCTCGGTGCAGTGGATGAGCCCTTCGGCGACCAGGTCGCTCGCGCTCGATTCGGCGACCTCCCGCCCGCGGTAGGTGACGCTACCCTCGTAGGGGACGTGGCCCGACACAGCGTCGGCCAGCGTCGACTTGCCCGCGCCGTTCGGTCCGATGACCGAGACGATCTCGCCCTCCTCGACGTGGAAGTCGAGCCCCCGGAGCGCGGCCACCTCGCCGTAGGAGACCCGGAGGTCCTCGGCGCGCAGCACCGCCTCGTCCGCTTCTCGGGCTGTCGAGGCATCCGTGGGGGACGCACCGTCTCCGGCACCGGAGTCCGAATCGGCGCTCACACCGAATCACCCCCCAGATACGCCTCCTGGACGCGCTGATTCTGCTTTATCTGCTCGGGCCGGCCCTCGGCGATCTTCGAGCCGAACTGGATGACCACCCCGCGGTCGATGAGCGACAGCAGCCCGCGCATGTTGTGGTCGACCACCACCAGCGTGATGCCGTCGTCCCGGAGCGTCTCCAGCAGGTCGGAGATCTCGCCGACCTCCTGGTTCGAGAGGCCGGCGAACGGCTCGTCGACCAGCAGCAGGTCGGGGTCGGTCGCCAGGGCACGGCCGAGCTCCAGCCGGAGCAGCCCGGCGTGGGGGAGCTCGTCGGGGAACTGGTCGAGCCGGTCGCCCAGCCCGACCCGCTCGCAGATGCGGGTCGCGCGCCGGCGGGTCTCGCCCCGGAGCCCCGACAGCGAGAACACGCGGTCGGGCACCAGCGCGAGCGCGACGTTCCGGACGATGGAGCGGTCCTCCAGCGGCCGGAACGACTGGAACGTCCGGGCCATCCCGCGCTTGACCATCTCGTGGGCGGGCTCGCCGGTCACGTCCTCGCCGCGGTACCAGACGGTCCCCTCGGTCGGCGGGTACGTCCCGGTCACGCAGTTGAACGTCGTGGACTTGCCCGCGCCGTTGGGGCCGATGAACCCGAGTATCTCGCCCTCCCCGACCGAAAAGGAGAGGTCGTCGACCGCGGTCAGGCCGCCGAACCGCTTGGTCAGTCCGTCCAGCACGAGGATGCCGTCGTCGGGGCCGTACGACTCGGTCGCTGCCGATGCGTCGGTTCCAGCGGGGGTGTCAGTGCTCATGGTCTTCCTCCTGCGAGTTGCCGATATCGTCGAACGCCTCGCGGTACGAGGCCAGCGTCCGTTCGAGTGGACCCTCTCTGTCCTGGGGCTCGCCCCCGTCCGGGACGGTCTGCGGGGCGTCCCGACCGCCCCGGCGGAGCACCCACCGCCCGAGGCCGATGGTCCCGCGGACGATGCCGCCCGGCAGCACGAACAGCAACACGAGGGTGGCTAGCGAGAACAGCAGCAGGTCGAGCTCCGCGATCGGCGCCCCGAGCACCGGCACGGTCGCGGTCACGCCGCCCAGGTAGTCCCGGAACATGTAGAAGAACAGCCCGCCGACCGCCGGGCCGACGATGGTCCCCATCCCGCCCAGCACGGCCGCGATGATCACCTCGATGCTCACCGTGAGCACGAGCAGCTGGCTGGGCTGGGGGTTGCCGACCGGCGTGTGGACGAACATCGCGCCGGCGAGCCCGCCGACCGCGGCGCTCAGCACGAACGCGAATATCTTGAACTTGGCCGGGTTGAGTCCGGCCGCGGCGACCGCGTCCTCGTCCTCGCGAATGGCGGTGAACACCGACCCGGCGTCCGAGCGCGTGACCGCCAGCAGCAGCGCCAGCACCCCGACGAACAGGCCGAACGCGAGGTAGTAGTTGGCCGTGATGGCGGTCTCGAAGCTCTCGAAGACCAGCAGGTTCTCGGGGCTCGCCAGGCCGAGCTCGCCGCCGAAGATGTCGCTGAACACGACGAATACCTGGAGCAGGATGAGCGGCGCGACCAGCGTGATCAGCGAGAGGTACGGCCCCTCCAATCGGAGCGCGGGAACGCCGACGACGACGCCGGCGACCGCGGCCATCGCCATGCCGGCGACGACCGTGAGCGCCGGGTCGAACCCCCAGTGGAGGTTGAGCAGCGCCGACGTGTAGCCGCCGACAGCGAAGAACAGCGCGTGGCCGAAGCTGATCTGGCCGGTGTATCCCGAGACGGCGTCCCAGCTCATGGCGAACACCGCGAAGTACAGCGCGCCCGTCAGCTTCAGCACCAGCAGCCGGTCGACGCCCAGCGGGAGCAGCCCGAGCGCGAGCAGCCCGATCGCGCCGAAGACGTGGCGCAGCCCGACCGAGGACGGGTCGATCAGGTCCCGGCTGGCGTCGGCCTCGGAGTCGGTCTCGGCGTCGGTTGGCAGTTCCTCGGACATGGGTCAGGCCTCCGCGAGCTCGCGGCCGAACAGTCCCTCGGGCCGGACCAGCAGCACGACGACCAGCACGACCAGCGAGGCGAGCCCGCTCAGGCTCGAATCCACGTACGAGACGGTGAACACCTCGAGGAAGCCGATGAGGTACGCCCCGAGCACGCTGCCCCGGATGGAGCCGATGCCGCCCAGCACCACGATGGAGAACGAGAGGATGAGCGGGCCCCGTCCCATCGTGTAGCTGGCGGTCCGGTACGACGCGAGGAAGACCCCCGCGATGCCGGCGAGCGCGCCCGCGAGCAGCCAGGTGTAGAGGTACATCCGGTCGCTCTCGATGCCGACCAGCGCCGCGCCCTTCGCGGACATGCTGGTCGCGAGGATGGCCTTGCCGGTCCGGGTGTAGTTGACCGCCACGACGAGCCCGCCGATGAGCAGCCACGACAGCACGAACGTCAGCGCCTGGTTCGTCTGGACGGTGAGGCCCGCGAACGTCAGCTGACCCGGCAGCAGTGACGGGACCGCCTTGGCCTGGGTCCCGACCGTGACCACGAAGAACTGCTCGATGGCGATGGAGGTCACGAGCGTGAGTATCATCACCAGTATGGGTTCGTCCTGGACCCACCGGATCATCCCGAGGTACATCGCCGCGCTGAACAGCCCGCCCACCGCCAGCGCGGCGGCCGCGCCGACCCAGATGCCCAGCCCGAGCGCGCTCGTGGCGTAGTAGGCGGTGAACGCGCCGACGGTGAGTATCGCGCCGTGCGCGAGGTTCAGGACGCCACCCACGCCGAATATCAGCGTGAAGCCGATGGCGACGAGGGCGTACAGTGCGCTGATCGTGACGGCGTTGATCGTCGTAGTGAGTACGTCTACCATAGTAAAGGGGGTGAGTGTCGTCGGTCAGACCCACGGCGGGGACTGATACTCGGTCGTCGAGAGGTCGTCGGGCCAGATGACCTGCTGGCTCCCGCTGCCCTCGGCCTCGCGCCACTGGAGCCAGAGCGGCCACGCGTACTCCTTCCCGTACTTCACGTCGTGGGGGTACTGGTGGTCCTGCCCGTAGAACTCCAAGTTCGCGGTCGTGGTGCCGGTGAAGGACATGTTCTCGAGCTTGGGGATGACCTGCCCCGCCTCCTTGCTGCCGGCCTGCTGGACCGCCTGGGCGTACATCTTCACCGCGTCGAAGGTGATGTAGCCGGTGTAGACGGGGTACTTCCCGTTGGCCTCCTGGTAGGCGTTGGCGTACGGCACCGTCTTGTCGGTGATCTCGCTGGTCGGCGTCGCGGAGTTCTGGGTCACCGCGTACCGGCACGCGCCGTTGACCGACCCGTAGTAGGAGGGCAGCTGCATCGGCACGTGGATGCCGCCGAACCCGAACGGCCGCTGCTGCTTGGCCCACTGGACCACCGCGGAGGTGCCGGTGTGGGCCATCACGACGTACGCCGCGTCGACGTCCGCGCTCGCCACCTCGTCGTAGATGGGCGAGAAGTTCTCGGTCCCGCCGGCGTAGCGCTGGTTGACCGGGACGTCGATGCCCGCGTCGCCGAGCGACCCGTTGAGCGCCTCCGAGATTGGCTCGGTCCAGGTGTAGTCCTCGGCCAGGATGGCGACCGAGTCCCACCCCATCGACTCGAAGTTGGCCGTCGCGAAGTCGACCATGTTCTGGCCGAGGTAGTGGGAGTTGACCGGGCCGGTCCGGAAGTAGTACTTGAACCGGTCGTAGTTCTCCGCGACCCGGCGGGTCGTCTCGGGCGAGGCCGCCCCGGTGTTCAGGTGGAGCGTCTGCTGCTGGGCGATCGAGGACATCAGGTTCAGCTGGACCTCGCTGGTGAACACGCCGGTCGTCAGGTCCACCTGCTCGCCGACGGTCAGCTCCTGGTACGCCCGCTGGCCGGTCGCGGGGTCCTCCTTGGTGTCCTTCACGACAACCTCGACGTTCGAGCCGAGGACGCCGCCGTCCTCGTTGAGCTGGTTCGCCGCGAGCTTCGCCGAGTTCGCTATCGACGCGCCGATCGGGTTGTTCCCGGGTTCGGGCGCGAGCACGCCGATCTTTATCGGCCCGTCGAGCTGCTGGTTCGCGTCGCTCGACTGGCTCCCGCCCGTGCAGCCCGCGAGCGACGCCGTCGCCACGCCCGCCCCGGCGAACTGGAGGAACCGACGCCGGTCGACGCCCGCCGCCTTCTTATCATTGTTTCCTCCTGCCCCAGTCCGCTTTCCAGTTGTCCGTTTCTCGCCCGTTCCGCTACCATCGTTAACCATGGGTCTCGGTACCAGTTTCCATAACTATCCACATAAATGTGGGGGGTAGTATCACGGTCCTTCGTGACAGTTCAGTTCCCAACCGGCGATTACTCGTCGTCTGCAGGCCTCACGTCACCGCCGACTGAACTGCCAGTACCGTCGGCTGCACTCGCCGTTCCTGGCCGCGACGGGGGATTGATTTCACAGGAGTAGGTTTTTAACACATCGGGCGCAAGCCCGGCGTAATGGTCGAGGCGTTCGCGGTAGCCAGCGGCAAGGGCGGCACCGGCAAGACCACGACCACGGTGGCGCTCGGGATGGCGCTGGCAGAGGAGTACGACGTGACCGTCGTCGACGCCGACACCGGGATGGCGAACCTGCTCTTCCACACCGGCCTGACCGACGCCGACGCCACGCTTCACGACCTGCTCGTCGCCGACGAGGCCGAGCGGGGCGAGGTGTCGGTCGACGACGCCGTCTACGAGCGGTTCGGGATGTCGGTCGTGCCGTGCGGCACCAGCCTCGCCGCCTTCGAGGCGGCCGACCCCGACCGACTCCGCGCGGTGATCGCCGACCTCGCGGCCGACACCGACGTCCTGCTGCTGGACTCGCCCGCCGCGCTCGGGTCGAAGAGCGCGGTCCTGCCGGTCGTGCTCGCCGACCGCGCGGTGGTCGTGCTCCAGCCCACGATTCCGGCGCTCAGCGACGGCCTGAAGGTCCAGGAGTACGCCCACTCCTACGGCACCGACACCGCGGGCGTGGTGTTCAACAAGGTCCACGACCCCGGCGGCGCGGCGGGCGTCACCGAGAAGGCCGAGCGCTACTTCGACGGCCCGACGCTGGCGGCGGTGCCCGACGCCGACGCCGCCCGGTCGGCTCGCCGCGCCGGCGAACCCCTGCTCGCCCACGCCCCGGACAGCGAGGCTGCCCGGGCGTACCGCGAGGCCGCCGCGGCGCTCGACGTTCGCCCGGGCGGATCGGACGACGTGGCCGACCGCTTCCGGAGCGCCGTAGTTCCCGACTCGCCATGACTCGGTCGAACTCGGAGAACGGGGCGCCGCCCGATTCCGCGCCACGCGGAGAGGTGCCGGACGCCGGCAATCCGGGGGGCGACGCGCCGACCGAGGAGACGCCGGACGGAGACGCCGCGAGTGCGGACGCGCCGACCCTCCCGTCCGGGACGCTCCCCGAGGGGACCCTGCTCCGCTCGCGCGTCGAGTCCGACCCGGCCGTCCCGCTGGCCGCGGCGCTCGACCGCGAGCTCACCGGGTACGCCGTGCTCGAACCGCAGGACGCGCTTCTACTCGACGCCGACGGGGCGGGCCTGGTCGCGTTCGAGGACGGGGTGCCCCGGTTCGCCTACCACACGGGCACCGACCGCGGCGGCCCCGAGGCGCTGGCCGACCTCGCCGCGCCGGGCCCCTACGACGTGGCGCTGCGCCGCTTGCCCGACGACGCGCTCGCCCGGCACGACCGGCCCGACCTCCGGGTCCCGCCGGGACTGGCCGCCGAGCGCCTCGCGGGCGACCCCGACCTCGCCGAGCGCACGCGGGCGGCCGTCCCGGACGACAGCCGGGGCGACGACCGCGGAGGGGCGGTCGACGAGACGCCCGGCGGGGAGTCGCTCGACGCGGTCGAGGCGTTCCTGGAGGACGAGGAGAAGATCGAGGCGATACGCGACCGCGCCCGCGAGGAGGCCAGGGAGCGAGCGGCCGAGTGGGGTCTGGACGGGGAACTGCAGTAATCTCCTCGCGCGCCGAACGCGCGGTTTCGGCGCTCGGCCGGACAACCGACCGACGGGAAGCGGCAACCCGAGCGCGATTAGAATGATTGATATGTTCGCCGACCGCTAGTTTAACTGGTATGGTGAACCAGGTGTCCGACTACGCCGGACAGCAGCCGAACAGCGAGATGAGCGCCATCGGCTACGCCGTCGGGATCGGGGCCGCAGTGCTGCTGATTCCCGCCCTGCCGCTCATCGTCGCGCTGTTCGTCTTCCAGAAGCTGACCGGCAAGTAGCGAACCGGCATCGGCGTCGACCGACGCGGCACGTTCCCGCTTCTCGTCATACGATACGTTCAGGCAGTACTATCTGTCGTCGCGCCTCGAACCGTCGGGGGAACCACCTCGCGACCGAGACGGCGACCGTGACAGCTGAAACACAAGAGCCTTGTGTCGAACGTCTGAACGGAGCGACATGCCCGCCATCGAACTACGGTCCCTCAGCAAGCGGTTCGGCGACGTCGTCGCCCTCCGCGGCCTCGACCTCGCGGTCGAGGAGGGCGAGGTGTTCGGCTTCCTCGGCCCGAACGGCGCCGGTAAGTCCACCACCATCGACATCGTGCTCGACTTCGTCCGACCCAGCGGCGGTCGCGCCGAGGTGTTCGGCCTCGACGCCCAGGCCGAGACCAAGCAGATCCGCCGGCGCGTCGGCGTCCTGCCCGACGGCTACCACCTCGACGGCCACCTGACCGCGCGCCACCACCTCGAGTTCGCCATCGACTCGAAGGACGCCGACGACGACCCGCGGGCCCTCCTCGACCGCGTCGGGCTCGGCGACGTGCTCGACCGCCGGGTCGGCGGCTTCTCGAAGGGGATGGCCCAGCGCCTCCTGCTGGGGATGGCGCTGGTCGGCGACCCCGACCTGCTCATCCTCGACGAACCCTCCACGGGCCTCGACCCCAACGGGGCGCGCCGGATGCGCGAGATCGTCCTCGAAGAGGCCGACCGGGGCGCGACCGTCTTCTTCTCGAGCCACATCCTCGGGCAGGTCGAGGCGGTCTGCGATCGGGTCGGCATCCTGGCCGACGGCGACCTCGTGGCTGTCGACACCATGGAAGGCCTCCAGGAGACGGTCGGCTCCGAGGCGACCATGACGGTCACGCTCGACGGGTCGCCCGACGGTCGCCTCGAAGCCGTCCGCGAGGTCGACGGGGTGTCGAACGTCTCGGTCGACGGGACCGCGGTGTCGCTGTCGTGCCCCGACGACCGGAAGATCGACGCGCTCGACGCGCTCCGCGCCGACGGGGCGATGGTCCGCAACATCGAGACGAGCGACGCGTCGCTCGACGAGCTGTTCGCGGCGTACACGGAGGGTCGGGCGTGAGCTGGCTCGTCGTCGCCGAGCGCAACGCGCTGGACCCGCACCGGTCGCGGTCCGGCTGGGTGTACCTCGCGGTGTACGTCCTGCTGTTCGGGCTGCTGGCGTACGTCTCGGCCGGCAGCATGCCGCTGGGCTCCTCGCTCGCGACCGTCGCGGCGTACTTCGTCCCGCTGACGGCTCTCACCGCCGGCTACCAGGGCGTCGTCGGGAGCCGCCAGAACGGCGGGCTCCGCGTCGTGCTGTCGTTCCCCCATACCCGCCGAGAGGTCGCGGTCGGGACCGCGGTGGGTCGCGCGGCCGTCATCGCGACGCTGGTGACCGTCAGCTTCGCCGTCGCCGCGCTGATTCGCCTCGTCACCGACGGCGTTCCGGACCTCGGCGTGCTCGCGGTCGCCTGGGTACTCACGGTGGCGCTGGGGGCCGCGGTCGCGAGCCTCGCGGTCGGGCTCTCGGCGAGCGTCCGGACGACCAACCGGGCCGCGGTGCTGGCGTTCGGCTCGTTCCTGCTGTTCGCGGGCCTGTGGAGCCAAATACCGACTATCGTCCGGTACGTCCTCAACGGCTTTTCGTTCCCGTCCGGACCGACGCCGGAGTGGGTCGCGGCGTTCGCCCAGCTGAACCCCACGACCGCGTTCCAGACGGCGGTCCGCGGACTGGCTCCCGGGAGCTCGCTCCCCGGCGGGGCGTTCTACCAGACCGCGTGGTTCGCCCTGCTCGTGCTCGCCGCCTGGCTCTGCATCCCGCTCGCGCTCGGAACGCTGCGATTCGAGCGCAGCGACCTGTAGCCGGACGACGGCTCAGGCCGTCGGCTCGCGGACCTCCCGCAACCGAGGAACTTCTCATCCGAGGGCGCCGACGACGGTCGTGAACTCCATCTCAGCGTCGTCGGTCGTCACGCGCACGTCGAACGCCACCGCCAGGACGTGCGTCTCGCCGGCGCGCTCCTGGACGACCACGCCACGCCTCGCGTCGCAGTAGCCGAACTGCCGGTCCGGCCCGACGGGGCAGTTGGCGCGCCGCCACGCCTCGGCCGCCGACCGGTTGTACTCGACCTGGTAGACGGTCCCGGATTCGACCCGCGAGGACCGGAGCGCGTCGAGCCTGGGCCGCAGGTCGGCGTGCACCGCGGCCGCGGCCTCCCCGCGCTCGTCCCACGCGAATTTACCGGGCACGCCGGTCGCGGCGCCGTGGACCGCCCGCGTGAGCAGGCGCTCGGCGTTCCGGCCCGGCGCGTCGAACTGCCCGCCGGCGGTCACGTCGGCGTGGTAGCCCAGCTGGAGGTACGCCATCACGACGGGAGCGAGCGCGACGGCGACTATCGCGGCCGCCGCGAGCACGAGCTGGCCGCGGTCGGTCGGGGGCTGGGCCGGCGCCGCCCCGCGGTCCGTCGCGTCGGGGTCCGAACCGCCGACCGTCACGCGTACCACACCCAGATCGTCACGTCGCCGTGCGCGGTGCTCACCGTGGCCGACCCGACCGCAGCCCCGGCCGGCTTCCGGAACCCGACCGCTCCGTGGGGCGTCCGGACCCGGAACAGCAGGTTGTCGGGCAGGATGCGCTCGACCCGCCGCCGGAGCGCGGAGCGCTCTCGGTCGAAGGCGTCGGGCGAGCGGACGACCTCCGAGAGCCGGGTCGCCCCGCCGTGGCGCGGCGGTTCGCCCGCGAGCACGGTCGCGGCGTCCTCGGCGTAGAGGTCCAGCTGGGCCGACCCGTCGGCGGCCGACGGGACGCCCAGCGCGAACCCCATCGCGACCGCGAGCACCAGCACCGCGCCGACGCCGGCCTCGACGACCGACAGCGAGAGCTGTCCTCTGACCGGTCGCGGCGGGGAACGGCCGCCGGCTCGCCCCTCAGTCATCGACGGTCACCGCCAGCACCGCCTTCCGGGTCTCGGCCGGATAGTAGGTCAGTTCCAGGCTCCCCGTGGGGAGCGGACCGTCGGTCTCGAACGCGAGCGTCGCGGTCTCGAACCGCGAGAGGTCGACCGAGAACGTCCCCTCCAGCCCCGAGACGTTCCGGAGGACGATCCGACCGTTCGCCCGGACCGCGGTCACGTCGGTTCCGGCGGGCGGGGCGAGCGCGACGGTGACCCGGGGCGACCGGCGCGGGAGCGTCACGGCCGGGGCGTTCGCCGAGAGGTTCGGCGTCAGCGACGCCGCGGTCCGGTTCTCCACCAGCACGATGCGCCGGACCGTCGTCCCGCCCGTGGGCTCGCCCGCGGCCGCGACCGTCCGGTCGCCGAGCCGGACCCGCACGTCCTTGCCCTCGGCCACCGGAAACAGAGACCGGAGTCGGCTGGCGTTCAGCCTCGAGACGGTACCGGCGTCGAGGACGTTGGTGCGGGCGGTGACCCGCGACTCGGGGCCGACGAATCGCTCCGAGAGCGCGACCGCGACCCGGTGCCGGTCGGCGTCGCGCTCGGCGCTCAAATACGCCCGGTCGGCCATCCCGACGCTCACGACCGTCACGGTGGTCACGACGAGCAGCGCGACCGCCAGCGCGGGCAGGTTCATCTGGGCGCGGTCGCGGCGGGTCATCCATCCCCTCCGCTGGTGCCGACCCGGCCGCTGTCGCGTCTACCACTTGATTCGAGTCGGACAGCCAGGTCGTCACCGTGGCTCCGGACCACTACGAACGCCGGGTCTCGACTCGACCAGTTGCCCCGGACCGAGTCGACGATTTCGGGGAGCGCGAGCGCGACCCGACCGCCGACCCCGTCTCGCGGGTGGTCAAGCACCAGGGTCCGGTTCACGACCCGGACGGCGTACGCTCGCCCGCGGATTGTCCGAGGGAGCGACACTGCGGTGCGACTCTCGACCGCGCGGGCGTCGGGCGGCACGGCCTGCTGGACGCGCGCGGCCGACTGGGCCAGCACGCGCTCGCCGACCTCCGCGCCCGCCGCGGTCCGGTACTCGGGGACGACCCCGCCGTAGAGGGTCGCCGAGAGGAAGGCGACGTAGAGGACGACGATACTGGCCTCCAGGGCCTTCCCGACGACCGGCGAGACCGCTCGCTCGTCGGCGAATGCGGCGCGACCCCGATTCCGACTGCGATTCGGGCCGCGACGACGGTCAGGCATGCCGCACCTCCAGTCGCATGTCGTGGACGACGAGGTAGGCCACCCGCTCGCCCGGGTACGAGGCCACGACGCTGGTGACGCCGTCGCCGTCGAAGTCCCGGGTCGTCGCCGTCGCGTTCCGACGCTCGAAGTGGCGGCGCCACGCCTCGGGGGTCGCGGTCTCGACCGCTACCCGGTAGGTGCCGTTGCCCAGCGCGGTCCGGTGGTGGCTGACGCTCGTCCGGAGGACGACCGATCCGCCCCCGGTCGCCGAGACGGCCGCCGATCCGTTCAGCTTCGGCGCACCGACCACGAGCACGCCCGGTTGGTCTCCTCCGCTCGCGCCGCCTCCGCCGCGCGAGGCCGTGACCGGTGGCGCCGTCCGTAGCCGAGCGTTGTCGGGCGGGCCACGCACGACCGCGCCGGCGAGGAACGCCACCCGGCGGTCGCCCGCGGTGAAGACGAGCGCGTCGACCCGAATCCGCCGCACCACTCCGGTCTCGTTCAGCACGCGGAGGTCCCGTTCGACGGTCCGGAGTTGCCCCTCGGTGAACGACACGCGGCCCCGGTGGACGCCGGTCGCCGCGACGGGGTCGAGCGCCGCGTCGAAGTCGGCGGCCACGCGGGCCGAGTCGGCCGCCGCGGCGTTCTCTTCGACGACCGTTCCGATGCCGGCGGTCAGCGATCCGAGCGCGACCACGACCACCCCGAGCAGGACGGCGACGCCGACGACGTTCGACTGGGCGCGGTCGCGGTTCCCGAATGGAAGTCCGCGAGTCCGACGCCCGTCGGCGTCGGTGCGACGGCTCCGCCAACTGAGCCGCGATGTCCGAGTCCGATGCCCATCGGCATCGATGCAAACATCGCGGCTACTGAGTCGTAGTTCTCGATTCCGACGCCCGTCGGCGTCGGTGCGACAGCTACGACTCACACCATCCCGACCCCCGCGAACACGAAGTACGCGACCCCGACCAGCGCGCCCGAGTGGAGCAGCGCCTCGTATCGCCCGCGGCTGGCGTACCCGGCGAACCACCCGCAGGCCAGCATCGTCGCCTGCGTGACGACGTAGAACCGTCGGCGGTCGCGCGCGGGTTGCACGGCGTCGGCGTCGAGCGCGATGCCGGCGTCGGCGGTCGAGATGGACGAGAGCTGGGCGAAGCTGTCGAGGACGTAGGCGTCGACCGCGACCATGATGCCGACGACCAGCAACGCCGTGGTCCACCCGACCGCGACGTACACCAGCATGTTCGCGCGCAGCGACTTCCGCTCGTGGTAGAGCCGACCGATCTCGACCTGGAGGGTCTCGAACACCGCCTCGGCGTCGCCGCCGGCGTCGAGCGCGCCCGTGACGAGGCCGATGGTCTGGTCGGCCAGCGGCGTGCCGACCCGGTCGACGAACCGCGAGAGCGCGGCGGCCTGGCGGTCGCCGTCGCGCGTGGTCAGGTTGACGTTGAAGGCGAGGTCTGCCACGTCGTCGTTCAGCGCGCCGAGATCCACGTCCCGTGCGACGCGCTCGACCGCGGCGGAGAACGGCCGACCGAGGCTGACGTGGCCCGAGACCGCGTGGACGAAGTCGGTTATCTCGCGGTCCTTGGCGTCGTCGATGTTGGCCCGCCGGAGCGCGACCAGCCCCACCGGGACCGACAGCGCGACGTAGCCCAGCAGGACGGCGTCGACCGGTCGATAGTCGGCCGTCAGGAGCGCGCCGCCGAAGGCGACCGCGGGTGGTGCGAACACGACTAACGCGCTCGCGGGGTTCCGGAACGCGCTGGCGAGTGTCGCGAGCGGTCCGGCCGGACGTCGGTAGTCCCGACCCGACTGGTCCTGGGGGCGCAGCGAGCCGACCACCGCGGCCGCGACGCCGCCGACGATCAGGATGAACCCGGCGCTCCCGTAGACGAGCAGCGCCCGGACCGTGATCGGGCCGAGCGGCGTCGCGGTGGTTTCGCCTAGCCCAGGCGCGAGCACACTCATCACGGTCACGACGATGACGAGCAGCGCCGGGAGCACCAGCAGGACGACGAACATCTCGGCCATGAGTTCGAGGAAGTCGCCGGCCTGCTCGCGGTCCCTGGCCTGGCGGTTCGACAGCATCCGGCTCTCCATCTGGAGGTACTGGGCCAGCGCGTCGGGTCCCTGCTCGGCGTGCTCGCGGAACTTCACCAGGAACGGCGCGAGCGCGTCCCGGGAGGGCGTGTCCCGCGAGACCGCCCGCAGCCCCTCGCCGAGGCTCCCGGTCAGGGTCGCTCTGTTGAGCGCCTTCCGGAACGCCACGGCGGTCTCGCCGTACGCCTGCTGGCGGTCGGCGACCTTCCGGAGCATGGCCGCCCCGTCGTCGCTCCCCGACGAGAGCGCGTGGAGGTACCGGACCGCGCCCGGAAGCGTTCGCTCGATGTTCGACCGCCGGGCGCTCGCGAGCCACTCGAGGTAGCGTCCGCCGAGCGCGACGGTCGCGCGCTTGGCCGCGAGGCCGACCGCGACCCCCGTCCCCGCGGCCGCCGCGTTCCGCGAGACGGCCGGCGCGCCCACGGTTTCGAGGCCGGGGACCCCGCGCCGGAGGAAGCCGGCTGCGGCCCCGAGCGTGGCGTCGGGCAGCGCCACGACGGTGACGAACGTCCACCCGCCGACGAGCGCGAGTGCGAGCCACGACAGGCCGTAGGTCCGAGAGAGGTAGACGTCGAAGCTCGCGCTCACGTCGGTCGCACGGTAGCGCTTGCGGTCGGCGTCGTGCCGCGTCGCGTCGGCGTGCCGGGAGAACAGCGCGTAGAGCGCCCGGTCCAGCACCGAGAGCGTGGGCGTGCCGGCCGCCTCGGCCGTTGCGTACGCGTCGCTCGCCTCCGTGGTCGCGCCCGCAGGTTCCGCCTCAGTTGCAGTGGTCACCGCAGCACCCTCCTCGAATCGCGTTCATGAGGGTTATTCCATTCTTTGTAGTACTTAAATTCAGGTACTTATAGCGATAATATGTGGTTTCCGAGATGGAGGCTCTGCGCTGTGGTGAAAGGGATTCTGCGCCGTCGCTACGGCGTTCCCTCTCGCTTCACGCGCTCGACGGTCGCGGCCTCGTCGTTCCGGAGGTCCGCGAGGAACGCGAACAGGTCCTCGAAGTCGTTCATACCTTCCCGGGCCATGTACTGGACGTAGCGGTGCTTGCGGTGGAACTCGTCCTCGACCGCGTCGGGGGTGCGGTCGGTCCGCTCGGCGAGGCGGTCGAAGAAGCGGAGTCCCCTGTCCGCCGCCTCGTCGCCCAGCCGCGGGTGGTCGTACGCCAGTTGGAACTCGCCGTCGGTGTCGCGCCACGCGACCGCGTTCCAGTAGACGGTCGCGCCGTCCTTCTCGACCGCGCCGCATCGCGCTTCCGTCGGGTCCAGTCTCTCGTACTCGGATTCGGTGAGCAGTTCGACGACTTCGCCGACGTAGCGGTCGCCGTCGACCAGCCGGGGGAAGACGACGAGGTCCAGCTCCCGGAGGTGGTACGGCGGCAGCCCCTGCTCGACGACTCGGTTGATCAGCTTCTCGACGTCCTCGGCGTGGGTGGTGCCGATGATGCCGTGACCCGTATTCAGGCTCTCGGCGAACGTCTCGAAGCTCGCCGGCGTGTTGATCTCGGCGATGACCTCGACGTCCGGATTGAGATAATTGCACTCGGTCATCAGGTCGGCCATCGTGACCCGCTTGTAGTCGCTCTCGTGGTCGCGGGTGGTGAGCGAGACGCCGGTCTCGTGGGGCAGTCGCACCTCCCGAGAGCCCTCGTCGATGGAGATGGGCCGGTCGCGGTACGGGATGAACGGCATGTGCGAATTCATCAGCGTCGTCTTCCCAGTGCCCGTCGGTCCCGAGAAGAGGACGACGCCGTGGTGCTCGTACACCTGCCAGAGCAGCGTGACCATCTCGGTCGAGAGGCTACCCGACTCCAGCAGGTCGACGGGCGTCATCGCCTCGGGGGCCTGCTTCCGGATGGAGATGTGCGGGCCGTCCTCGCTGATGACCCCGAGCGCCAGCGCGGCCCGGATGGTCACCTCCTCGGACACGCCCTCGGGCCGGAGGTTCACCTTCGCGCTGGGGTTCGAGGCGTTGAGCTCGGTGCCGTCGCTGGCGGCCATCTGGGTCACGACGTTGGCGAACTCGGCCTCGTCCTCGAACGCGAGGTTGGTCGGCGCGCGCTCGCCGTGGCCGATCTCCCGGCCGCGCGGCACCACCTTGATGCGCTCGCCGACCCGGTTGGCCTCGATGTCCTCCAGCAGGTCGTCGCGGATGGGGACGGTCAGCTTCCCGTGGCCGACGAAGTCCCGCATCACGTAGTAGACCAGGTCCGAGAGGCGGTCGGCCGAGAACCGGTGGTTCACGGGCGGGACCGCCAGATCGTACTCCGCGAGCGCGGTCCGGACCCGGTAGGCGGCGGCGTCGAGCCACGCCCTGGTGTTGCGCGCGGTCAGTCGCCGCGAGAGGAAGGTCCGGGCGCGCTCGCGGACGAACGCCGCGCGGTCCTCGACCACGCCGTCGACGTTGGTCTCCCAGATCCGGTCTTTGCACTCCTGGATGAGTTCCTCGTCGCCCGGTAGCAGGTCGGGTTCGAGCACCGCGTACTTGGTCGCGAACGAGTCGTTGGCCAACAGGTGCTCGCGGTAGACCACGACCGGCACCCGGAACTCCCGGAAGGCGACGGTGTGGCGCTCGACGCGCTCGCTGGCGAACCGCTCGAGGTACTCGGCGTCGGCCGGCAGGTCGGTGTCGGCCGGCGCGTAGTCGTCGGTGTGGACCACGAGCCGGTCGCTCGCGCTGTCGGCCACCTCGATGTCGTCGTCGAGCGCCAGCGGCGTCAGTTCGCCGAGACACCGCAGGTCCCGGAGCGCGTAGTACTCGACCGCCCGTCGGCTCTCGGGCGGCAAATCTGTCAGCCGGTCGACGATGCGGCGGTACTTCGGATCGAAGCCGGCCGCCATCCGCTCGCCGGCGCCCTCCCGGGTCAGCGGCCGGGCGAGGTTGGCGTCGGCGAAGTGGTCCTCGACGGTCGCCAGAGCGTCCTCGCCGCCGGGCGAGAGCGGCGGTTCCCGCACGCGGTAGTCGAATCCGTCGCCGGTCTCGGCGATTGTGGCGACGACGTCAGGGTGGAGTTCGTACTGCGCCCGGACCTCTGGCGCGTACCACGCCTCGGGGTCGTCCGGCGGCTTCGGCGGCGGCACCTGCGGCGGCGTTTCGGCGGGCCCGGCGCCGCTCGTCGGGAGCGTTTCGGTCACACCAACCATTCACTATATTATAGACTTAAATTTTCGCCAATTCAGATGATGGAGTGTCGATCGCTGGCGAGGTGTGGCGACGCTGCCGATCGCAACGAGCGAGCGCGACGGCGGGTCGGGACCGGTCGGAGCAGACGAACCGGTCGACCATCGTCGCGCGGTTGCCGTCGTCCTCTTCCGGTCCAGGGCCGCGGAGTCCGCGGGACGAATCCGACCTGACCGAACGTTCAATGCGAACTTTGAATAGAAAACGCTCTGACAATTATTGCATGGCGGCTATCCGAACCGAGAATCTGACGAAGCGATTCGGCGATGACGTGGTCGCCGTCGACGACTTGAACCTCACCGTCGAGGAGGGCGAGGTGTTCGGCTACCTCGGGCCGAACGGCGCGGGCAAGTCCACCACCATCAACGTGCTGCTCGACTACATCCGGCCGACCACGGGCACCGCGACCGTCCTCGGTCACGACGCCCAGGAGGAGACCCAGGCCATCCACCGGCGCATCGGCATCCTGCCCGAGGGGTTCGACCTCTACGACCGGCTCACCGGCCGCAAGCACGTCGAGTTCGCCGTCGACTCGAAGGGCACCGACGACGACCCCGGCGAGATCCTCGACCGGGTCGGGCTCGACCCGGAGGCGGCCGACCGGAAGGCCGGCGGCTACTCGACCGGGATGAGCCAGCGCCTCGCGCTCGGGATGGCGCTGGTCGGCGACCCCGACCTGCTCATCATGGACGAACCCTCCTCTGGCCTCGACCCCAACGGCGCGCGCCAGATGCGCGAGATAGTGCGCGACGAGGCGGGCCGCGGCACGACCGTCTTCTTCTCGAGCCACATCCTGGGCCAGGTCGAGGCGGTCTGCGACCGGGTCGGCATCATGAACGAGGGCCGGCTGGTCGCCGAGGACACCATCGAGGGGCTCCGGGAGTCGGTCGGCCGCGGGTCGACGCTCGAACTCGCGGTCGACCGCGTGCCCGACGACCTCGACCTCAGCGGCATCGAGGCGGTCAGCGACGTGATGGCGGCCGGCGACGTCATCCGGGTCACGGTCAGCGACCCGGGGGTCAAGTCCGAGATCATCAACCAGGTCGAGGCCCAGGGCGCGACCGTCACCGACATCTCGACCACGGAGGCGTCGCTGGAGGACCTGTTCGCGGCCTACACCACCGAGGGGGTGTCGGCGTGAGCTGGCTCGTCGTCGCGCGCAAGGACTTCGACGACGCGGTGCGCTCGCGGATGCTCTGGGCCATCACCGCCCTCTTCCTGCTGTTCACCGCGGGCGCGGTGTACGTCCGGGAGTCGGTCCTGGGCGAGACGCCGGGGCTGCCCGACGTGCTCCAGTTCGTCACCGTCCCGGCGAGCCTCATCATCCCGCTCACGGCGCTCGTGGTGGCGTACCTCGCCATCGCCGGCGAGCGCGAGTCGGGCAGCATCAAGCTCCTGCTCGGCCTGCCCCACACGCGCGCAGACGTTGTGTTCGGGAAGCTCGTCGGGCGGACCGCGGTGGTCGCGGTCGGCATCGTCGTCGCGTTCGTCGGCGCGGCCGTCACCGCGCTCGCGCTGTTCGGCGACCTCGCAGTCGTGGACTTCGTCCTCGTGACGCTCGTGACCGTTCTGTTCGGGCTCACGTACGTGGGCATCGCCATCGGCGCGTCGGCGTTCGCGGCCACCCGGTCGCGGGCCATGGCGCTGGCCGTCGGCGCGTTCTTCCTCTTCCAGGTCCTCTGGAACGTCGTTCCGCTCGGCGTCTACTACCTCGTGGAGGGCGCGCTGCCCGGCGCCACGAGCCGGCTCCCGGCGTGGTACTACCTGGTCCAGGTGCTCAACCCCAACAACGCCTACTCGCAGGCCGCCGACCTCGTGTTCTCGGGCGCCGGTTCTATCGTTCCGGCCGAGGCGCTGGCCGGGTCGTCGGTCCCGTTCTACGTCCAGAACTGGTTCGGCCTGGTCATCCTGGTCGTCTGGCTGGTCGTGCCGGTGGCGCTGGGCTACTGGCGGTTCCAGCGCGTCGACATCGACTGACCGCGGCGGTCGCTTCCACCCGTTCCGGTCCGCTTCTCGGATTCTGCCGCTCTCGTCGGGGGCCGTCTCGACACCAACTATTAGCCGGTCGGCCGACTGGCACAACTCATGAACCACCGCGACGCCGACGAGTTGCGAGGAGGCCACGAACCGTGACCGGCGAGGTCCGGGTCGGCGCCGACGTGGGCGGCACCTTCACCGACGTCGTCCTGCTCGCGGGCGACGGCGAACTCGTCACCGCGAAGGTCCCGACTACCGACGACCAGAGCGAGGGGGTCCTGGAGGGCGTCCGGAGGGCGTGCGCGAAGGCCGACCTCGACCCCGGCGACGTCGACGTCTTCTCCCACGCGATGACCGTCTCGACGAACGCACTGCTCGAGGGCGAGGGCGCCAGGACCGCGCTGGTCACCACCGAGGGGTTCCGCGACGTGCTCGAGATCGGCCGCCAGGACCGGCCCGCGCTGTACGACCTGGACGCCGAGAAGCCCGACCCGCTGGTCCCCCGGCGACGGCGCTTCGAGGTGGCCGAGCGCGCGACTCCCGACGGCGTCGAGCGCGCGGTCGAGGAGAGCGAGGTCCGGGCGCTCGCCGACGACATCCGGGACAGCGGCGCCGAGAGCGTCGCGGTCTCGCTGCTCCACGCCTACGCCGAACCGGGCAACGAGCGGGTCGTCGCCGAGGTGCTGCGCGACGAACTCGACGTCCCGGTCTCGGCGTCCCACGAGGTGCTGGCGGCGTTCCGTGAGTACGAGCGCACCGCCACGACCGCGGTCGACGCCTACGTGACCCCGAAGATAGACGACTACCTCGGCCGACTGGTCGAGCGCGCCGGGGACGCCGGGGTACCGGCCCCGCTCGTGATGCAGTCGAACGGCGGCATCGCCGACGCCGCCACCGTCCGCGAGCACGCCGTGACGACCTGCCTCTCCGGCCCCGCTGCGGGGGTCGTCGGCGCGGACGCAACCGCGAGGGGAGCGGCCGCGGACGCCGAAGGCGCGGACGCCCCGACCGAATCGGCGTCCGAGGCGCGGGACCTGGTCACCTTCGACATGGGCGGCACCTCCAGCGACGTGAGCCTCGTCCGGGACGGCGAGGTCGAGCGCACCACCGAGGCCGAGATCGGCGACCGTCCCGTGGGCGTCCCGATGGTGGACGTGACCACGGTGGGTGCGGGCGGCGGGAGCCTCGCGTGGGTCGACGACGGCGGCGCGCTCCGGGTCGGCCCCGAATCGGCGGGCGCCGATCCCGGTCCGGCGTGCTACGGCCGCGGCGGCACCGACCCCACCGTCACCGACGCGAACGTCGTGCTGGGCTATCTGGGCGGGGACACCGCGCTGGGCGGCGAACTCTCGCTCGACGTCGACGCCGCCCGCGAGGCACTCGCCGACCTCGCCGAGCAAGCGGACCTCGCGGGACCGGTCGAGGCCGCCCGCGGCGTCTACCGGGTGGCCAACGCCAGCATGACCCGGGCGGTCCGGGCGGTCACGGTCGAGCGCGGCCACGACCCCCGGGCGTTCGCGCTGGCGGCGTTCGGCGGCGCGGGGCCGATGCACGCCGCCGCGCTCGCCGACCACCTCGACGTCGAGCGGGTGGTCGTCCCGCGGGCCTGCGGGGTCCTCTCGGCGTTCGGCCTGCTCGCGGCCGACGAGACCCGCGACGCGGTCCGGACCCACCGCGCCTCGCTCGCCGACGCCGATTCGGACGAGATCGAGGCGGTCCTCGCGGACCTGGCGGACGAAGCCCGAGGCGACCTCCGGAACCCCGACGCCGCCGCGGTCGACCGCCGCGCCGACCTGCGGTACGCCGGCCAGAGCTTCGAGCTGTCGGTGGCGGTCGGCGAGCCGTTCGACCCCGAGGCGGTCGCCGAGCGGTTCCACGCGGCCCACGAGACGACCTACGGCTACCGGATGAACGAGGCGGTCGACCTCGTCGGTCTGCGAGTGAGCGCGACCGTCGCGCGCGAGACGCCCGCGGTCGCCTACGAGCACTCGGGCGAGGCCCGGGTCGGGGAGCGCGAGGCCGACTTCGGGGACGGGTTCCGCGAGACGCCGGTCTACCGCCGGGAGGCGCTGCCGGCGGGCGAGTCGTTCGCCGGGCCCGCGATCTGCGAGCAGGCCGACAGCACCGTGGTCGTCCCGCCGGGGTGGCGGGCGTCGGTCCGCGACGACGGGACGCTGGTGCTGTCGAGGGATCGGCGAGGCAGTAGTACCGACGAGGAGGGAGCGCGATGACCGCCGCCGCCGACATCGACTCCGTCGAGCTCGAGATTCTGCGGAATCAACTCGAGAGCGTCGCCGAGGAGATGGGACAGGTGCTGATTCGCGGGGCGTACTCGCCCAACATCAAGGAGCGCCAGGACTGCTCGACCGCGCTGTTCGACGCCGAGGGCCGGCTGGTCGCCCAGGCCGAGCACATCCCGGTCCACCTCGGCGCGATGCCCGAGGCGGTCGACGCCGTCCTCGACTGCGACCCCGAACCCGGCGACACCTTCGTCGTCAACGACCCCTTCGCGGGCGGGACCCACCTGCCGGACGTGACGCTGGTCTCGCCGCTCGCGCCCGAAGTGGCGGCCGACGCCGGTTCTCGCGAGGAGGTCGCCATCGGAGACGAGCAGATCGTCGGGTACGCGGTCTCCCGCGCCCACCACGCCGACGTCGGCGGGATGACGCCCGGCAGCATGCCCGCGGGCGCGCGAGAAATCTATCAGGAGGGCCTGCGCCTGCCGCCGGTCCGACTCGTCGCGGGCGGCGAGGTGAACGAGGACGTGCGCGACCTGCTGCTGGCGAACGTCCGGACGCCCGACGAGCGGCGGGCCGACCTCCGTGCCCAGCTGGCCGCCAACGACCGGGCCGAGGAGCGGCTGGGCGACCTGCTGGCCGACCACGGCGACCGGCTGCTCGCGGCGTTCGACGCCGTCATCGACTACTCCCGCGAGCGGGTCGAGTCGGAGATCGCGGACCTGCCCGACGGCGAGTACGCGGCCACCGACGTCCTCGAAGGCGACGGCGTCACGGACGACGACATCCCGATCGAGGCCACCGTCACCGTCGAGGGCTCCTCGCTCGCGGTCGACTTCGCGGGCACCGCCGACCAGGTGGCGGGCAACCTCAACGCGCCGCTGGCGGTCGCCAAGAGCGCGGTCTACTTCGTCGTCCGGTGCGCGACCGACCCCGGGATTCCGCCGAACCACGGGTGCTACGCCCCGGTCTCGGTCAGCGCGCCCGAGGGGTCCCTGTTGAACCCGAGACCGCCCGCCGCGGTCGTCGGGGGCAACGTCGAGACCAGCCAGCGCGTCACCGACGTCGCGTTCCGCGCGCTGGCCGAGGCGGTGCCCGAGCGCGTGCCCGCCGAGGGGCAGGGCACGATGAACAACCTGATCATCGGGGGCCGTGACGGTGACTTCACTTACTACGAGACCGTCGGCGGCGGCTTCGGCGCCCGCCCGGCGTCGGACGGCATGGACGGCGTCCAGGTCGGGATGACCAACACGCTCAACACCCCCGTCGAGGCCCTCGAAGCCGAGTACCCCCTGCGGGTCGACCGCTACGCGCTCCGGCCCGACACCGGCGGCGCGGGCGAGTACCGCGGCGGCCTCGGGCTCGAACGCGCGGTCACGGTCGAGACGAGCGCGACGGTCTCGCTGCTCACCGAGCGCCGGCGACACGCGCCGAAGGGCCTCGACGGCGGCCAATCGGGCGCGCTCGGCGAGAACCGCGTCGACGGCGAGCGCGTCGGCGCGAAGGCCACCGTCGAGGTCGAGCCCGGGACCACCGTCGCGGTGCTGACCCCCGGCGGGGGCGGGCGCGGCGACCCGGCCGACCGCGACCCCGGAGCGCGCGAGGCCGACCGGGTGGACGAGAAAGTGACCGGCGACGAGTGAGCGGTCGCGGCCGCCCGTTCGGACCCAGCCGCCGCCCTCGACTGCGCAAGTATTCGGCCGAAACCGCAGGAAAGAAACGCCGCGTCCCGAGGACGAGGCAGAACCTCTAAGTTATCAATCCGTCTACCTTCCACCGTGGACCGTGACACCGTACGCCCCGTCGTCCTCGCGCTGCTCGCAGTCGTCGCCATCGGCTTCGCGGCGGCGACGCTCGACTCGGCCGTCCGGACCGACTCGGGCGGGTTCGGCTTCGGTTCGCCGAGCTCCGACGCGGGCGCACCCGAGGGCGGCCAGCCCAGCATCGGGCTGGGGAACCGGTCGTCGCCGCCCGCCGGCGGCGGCTCGCTGCTGGACGTCCCCTGCTACGCGTTCCTCGACTCGTGGTGGGCCATCACCGCCATCGTCGGGGTCTTCGGGCTCGGCGCGTACGTCGCCTTCCGCCGGCTCGGGGGCGTCGGCGTCGTCGCCTACGCCGGCCCGGTGGGCATCCCGCTGCTGTTCGCCCACGCCGTCCTGACGAGCTGCACCCAACCGCTGCCGAAGGTCAGCCAGTCGATGTTCGGCGGCAACATGACGCTCGTGCCGGAGGGCGGCAGCGGCGTGCCCGGCGGCGCCACCGGGACGAGCGTCACCGACCCCTCGTTCCTGCTGATGGCGGGCCTCGGCGTCGCGCTGCTCGCCGCGGTCGCGCTGCTGTTCGTCTCCTCCTCGGGCGACGACTCCGACGAGGAGTTCGCCGAACCCGACACCGCCGAGGACGTGCGCGCCGTCGGCCGGGCCGCGGGCGAGGCCGCCGACCGCATCGAGGACGCCACCGACGTGGACAACGAGGTGTTCCGCGCGTGGCGCGAGATGACCGACCACCTCCGGGTCAGCAACCCCGCCTCGAGCACGCCCGCGGAGTTCGCCGCGGCCGCGGTCGACGCGGGCATGGCCCGCGAGGACGTCGACCGGCTCACCGCGCTGTTCGAGGAGGTCCGGTACGGCGGCGAGGCGCCGACCGAGGAGCGCGAACAGCAGGCCCTCGACGCGCTGCGTCGCATCGAACGCGAGTACGCCGGTACCGAGCCGGGCGACGCTAATCGGGGCGGAAACACCGATTCGGAGGGACGCACCGGTCCGGACGGAGACGCCGGTTCGGACGCCGACGACGGAGGTGACGCCGCGTGACCGACGACAACGACCATCCGATTCTGACCGTCGTCGGCGTGGTCGCGGTCGCGCTCGGCCTGCTGATGGCGTTCGTCCCCGGCTTCGCCGCGGCCGTCGGCACCGGCTACGCCGCCGTGACCGCGGTGGGTCTGCTCGCGCTGGTCCAGGGGCTCCGGGTCGCCCGGGCCCGCCAGGCCGCCGAGGTCGAGGCCGCCGAGACGCCCGACGTCGAGACCGTCGAGTCGGTGCCGACGCCGGGCGAGGAGTTCGACCGGACCGTCGCCGAACTCCGGTCGGGGCCCCGACGGATGCTCGTCCGCGAGCGGTCGGACCTCCGGGACACGCTCAGGGAGGCCGCGGTCACGGCGGTCGCCGACCGGGACAACTGCTCGCCCGAGCGGGCCCGCGAGCGCATCGCGGCCGGGACGTGGACCGACGACCCCCACGCCGCGGCGTTCCTCGGCGGCGACGACGCGCCGTCGCCCCCGCTGCTCGACAGGCTGCGGCTCGCGGCCAGCACCGAGTCGCGCAACCAGCACCGCATCCGCCGGACCGCCGACGCCGTCGCCCGGGCCGCGGGCGTCGCCCCGGACGACGAGGCGTCGAGCGACGGCCCGGACGACGACGGCACCGGGTCGAGGGGCTCCCGGACCGAGGGCTGGCTGTCGCGCCTCCGGTCGTGGCGGACCGACACCGGCGGACCGGGCGACGCGCCGTCCCCGGACGCGGACGCCGCGTCCGCCGGGACCGAATCGGCTGACCGCGGCGGCTCGACCCCGGACGCAGAGCGGGCGACCGAGGCCGACCGAGGCGGAGCCGAACCGGCCGACGCCGACCGTCGAACGGAGGCCGAAGCGTGAAGTCGATCCGCCGGACCCGCCGGTGGAAGGGCGTGAGCGCGGTCGCGCTGCTGGCCGGCGGGCTCGGCGTGCTGTTCAGTCGACCGCTGGTGCTGCTGTCGGGCGTCGTCGGGGTCGCGTTCGCGGCCTACGCCCGGACCGCGGGCACGCCCGAGGTCGACCTCGACGTGACACGGACCGTCAGCGACGACGAACCGCTGCCCGGCGACGAGGTCCGGGTCCGGGTGGTCGTCGAGAACGTCGGCGACGCGATGCTGGCAGACGTCCGCCTCGTCGACGGGGTACCAGACGCCCTGCCGGTGACCGACGGCTCGGCCCGGCTCGGGACCGCGCTCCGGCCGGGGAAGACGGCATCTTTCACGTACACCGTCGAGGCCGAGCGCGGCGAGCACGAGTTCGACCCCGTGACCGCCGTCGTCCGGGACTTCAGCGGGGCCGTCGAGGTCGAGACCGCAGTCGAGTGCGAGACGACGCTCCGGTGCGTCCCGAAGCTCGGGACGACCGTCGACGTGCCCCTGCGCGCCCAGACCACCCAGTACACCGGCCGGGTCACGACCGACACCGGCGGGTCGGGCGTCGAGTTCCACGCCACCCGGGAGTACCGCCCGGGCGACCCGCTCTCGCGGGTCGACTGGAACCGGCTCGCGCGCACGGGCGAGCTCACCACCGTCGAGTTCCGCGAGGAGCGGGCCGCCAGCGTGGTCGTGGTCGTCGACACCCGCGAGCAGGCGTACCTCGCGCGCGGCGAGAGCGAGCGCAACGCGGTCCAGTTCGGCGTCGACGCCGCGGGCAAGATGGTCACGAAGCTGCTCGACGCGGGCGACCGCGTGGGGCTGGCGTCGTTCGGGCCCGCGGACTGCTGGCTGGCGCCGGGCGCGGGCACCGACCACCAGGCCCGGGCGCGCGACCTGCTGGCGACCCACCCTGCGTTCGCGCCGACGCCCTCGGACGAGATGTTCTACCCGGTCACGCGGCTGAAGCAGCTCCGCAAGCGGCTGCCCGCCGCCTCGCAGGTGGTGTTCGTCACGCCGCTGTGCGACGAGTTCGGCCCGGAGGTCGCCCGCCGGCTCGACGCCCAGGACCACCTCGTGACCGTAGTGAGCCCGGACCCGACCGCGACGGCGACCGCCGGACAGCGGTTCGCCCGGACCCAGCGGAGTCAGCGCGTCTCCGAGCTCCGGGGGGCCGGCGTCCGGGTCGTCGACTGGGACGTCGACGAGACGCTGGGCGTGGCGCTGGCCCGGACCGCCCGGGTCGCGGGAGGTGGCGCGTGAACCGCGAGATCGACCGGTCGCCCGCTCGCCTCTCGTCGGCGCTGTCGGTGACTGCGGCCGGGCTCTCGGCCGGCACCAGCGCGCTCACGGGGTCCGTCGGGCTCGCGGTCGGCGCGGCCGGGTTCCTCGCGGTCGCGCTCGGCGTGTTTCGGGGGTCGCTGCGGGCCGTCACCCTCGGGGCGACCGCGCTGCTGATCGCGGCGCTGGCGGGCGGCCTGGCGGTCGGCGCGCCGTTCCTGCTGCTGCCGGGCGTCATCGCCACGGTGCTGGCGTGGGACCTGGGCGAGCAGGCCATCAACGTCGGCGACCAGCTGGGGCGGGGAGCCGACACGACCCAGCTCGAAGCGACCCACGCCGCCGGGAGCACCGTGGTCGCGGTGGGCGCGGGCGGACTCGGCTACGGGGTCTACCTGGCGTCGGCCGGCGGCCGGCCGGTGACCGCGCTGGTGTTCCTGCTGCTGGCCGCGGTCGTCCTCACGTCGGCGCTCCGGGCCTGACGGGGTTCTACCGCCTCGCCCCTCTCGATTCCCGCAGTCCGACGCCGATTGCGAACCCGACGGTTCCGACGACCGTACCGTACAGCCCCAGCACGAACAGGAAGAGTCCCATCGTGAACGCGAGCGACGGGTCCCCGACCGAGGTGCTGGTCAGCGTGTACCCGAGGTTTATCGGCGTGAACTGGATTCCGGCGACGAGCCAGCTCACGACCAGCCCGCTGTTGTAGTAAGCGTGGACCGCCGCGCCGCCGAGTGAACTCACCGCGAGGACGGCGACGTACACGTCCGGCCGGTACCAGTCGGGCAGCGGGCCGACCGCGCCGGGTATCGAGAAGACGAGTGCGAGCGCGAGCGCGACCGCCAGCGCCTCGAGCGCGTACGCCCGTTGCCGGCCGACGAACGCCGCCCGAGCGGGATATGTCTCGGAGGACATCCTTGCGACGATAACATCTCCGAACACTTAGCGGTTGGTCTGCCGAGACGATTCGACGGGCCGCGCCCGCTCAGCCCCGCATCTCGCGCTGGAGTCGCCGCAGTTGTCGCTCGACTCGTCGAGCCTGCTCCTCGGCGTTCGGGTCGAGGTCCGCGAGGTCCTTCTCCTCGTCCTGTTCGGTCTCCGAACCCTCCCCGGATTCGTCTGCGTTCATACCCTGCGTTGCTCGACGAGTTGATATAAAGCCGAGCCAACCGCGGCGGAAGTGAAACTGGGGGCGGGCGGCCGGGTCGACCGCCGGTCAGACGGGTGTCTGACGGGGTTCGGAACGACGGCTCGCGCCGCAGTCGTAGGTCTCGTCGGGGTCGTCTGGAGGCCAACGGACGGCCTACTCCACCGTGGGGACCGGCACGTCGTCGAGCACGCGGTCGACGATGGTCGACTTCGAGACGTTGTTGACCTGGGCGTCGGGCGTGAGGACGACCCGGTGGGCGAGCACTGGCTGGGCGACGCGCTTGACGTCGTCGGGGGTGACGAACTCCCGGCCGCGCATCGCGGCGTACGCCCGCGAGGCCTCGAAGAGGCGCTGGGTCCCGCGCGGCGAGACGCCGACCTGCACCCGGCGGTCCTCGCGGGTGCCGCGGGCGACGTTCGCCATGTACTCCAGCAGGTCGTCGTCGACCCGGACCGTCTCGGGCACCTCGCGAAGGCTGGTGACGAGCTCCTCGTCGAGCACGGTGCCGACCGACGGGCTCTGCTCGGAGCGGCCGGCCCGCCGGCGGAGCAGTTCGTACTCGCCCTCGACGTCGGGGTAGCCGATGGAGGACTTGACCGCGAAGCGGTCGACCTGGGCCTCGGGGAGCGGGAAGGTTCCCTCCTGCTCGACGGGGTTCTGGGTCGCGATGACGAAGAACGGCTTGGGGAGATCGTGGGTGTCGCCGTCGACGGTGACCTGGCCCTCTTCCATCGCCTCGAGGAGCGCGGCCTGGGTCTTGGGCGGCGCGCGGTTGATCTCGTCGGCCAGCACCACGTTGGCGAAGATGGGGCCCTCGTTGAACTCGAACTCGCGGTCCTGCTCGTTGAACACGTGGGTGCCGGTCACGTCCGCGGGGAGGAGGTCGGGGGTGAACTGGACCCGCGAGAACGAGAGGCCGAGCGCGGACGCGAAGCTCCGCGCGGTCAGCGTCTTGCCCGTACCGGGCACGTCTTCGAGGAGGGCGTGGCCGCCGGCCATCACGCCCAGGAGCACGGTCTCGAGGAACTCCCGGTCGGCGATGACCGCGTTGCCGATGGCATCGAGGACGGCTTCGCACTGCTCGTTCGCCTCGGTTACGTCCATACCCGACCACGTCGCGGGGAACCTGCTTCAAGGTGACGGTCGACTGAAGAAATGACCCGGAATCGAAATCCCTAAGACGGAACGGGGATTACGTGGAAGTGAGCCGAGGTAGCCTAGCCTGGCCAAGGCGGTTGCTTCGAGAGCAACTGTCCTTCACGGACTCAGGAGTTCAAATCTCCTCCTCGGCGCTCCCGACATTTCTTTAGCTTTTCACCGCAACGAGCGACGGGTATTCGACCTCCTTGCGTCTCGTTTCGTCTCTCCCTAGAACAGGAACATGAAGTTGTGGACCCCGAGGAACCCGTACCAGGCGGCCGCCGAGCAGTAGGTCACGACCCGGAACGCGTCGGAGTAGCCGTCCGGCGCCCACCCTTCCGGCGTCAGCCTGGCGACGGCCTCGCCGCTCTCGGCCAGCACCGCCACGCCGACCACGGCGAGCACCACCGTGGCGAGCACGCCCGGGACCATCCCGATCTCGTGGATGAGCGTGCGCGTGAGCCACACCGACTCGTAGACGTCCTCCCGGAGCGAGAGGACTGTGACGGTGCTCACGGCGTCGAGCGCCTTGCCGACGACCAACACCACGAGCAGCGAGTAGCGATTCGCTCCGACGGCGAAGCGGCCGCCCCCGAAGGCGTACGACCCTGGAACCGAACTGTTCGACACGTCACGTGCGACGCCGCTCCCACCCTTTGTTATAGACCCCAAAAACCTCCATTAACGGCCGTCCAATGCCGGGTCAGGCTCTCGTTGTCGCGGTGAGCGCGACGGTAACGACCAAATACTGGTGCGGGTGCGATTAGCTCGCACACTCCCGACTCGGCCGACCGCTCCTCACGACGAGTCAGGGATTGAGCTGCCAGATGCGATAGTTGAGCGCGGTGGCGAACCCGACCCAGAGCAGGTACGGGACCAGCAGGGCCGCCGCCCGACGGTCGACCCGGGCGAACGCCGCGACGGTGGCGAGGATGACCGCGAGCAGTGCCACGATGACGACCAGGCCGCCGAAGATGGCCTGCGAGCCGAAGAACACCAGCGTCCACGCCGCGTTGAGCGCCAGCTGGACCCCGAATATCGCGAGCGCGAGCTTTCGGCGCCGACCGTAGTCGCTCCGCCAGACCAGGTACAGCGCGACGCCCATCAGGAGGTAGAGGGTCGTCCAGACCGGGCCGAACACCCAGCTCGGCGGAGTGAACGCGGGTTTCGCGAGCGTGGGGTACCACGTCGCCACGTCGTCGGCGGTCAGCAGCGACGGGACGACGCCGGCGAGTTCGCAGCCGACGACGCTGGCGAACAGGGCGACCCACTCGATGCTTCCGCCGTCGTCGCGTTTCAGGCTCTCGGTGACGCTCATGATGCCTGTACGGTTCAAACGGGGAAAGAGGTTGAGGCCCGTCGAGAGTGGCTCCGGCGCTCGACCGCAACGTTCAGCACGGACCTCCCCGTTCGGCCCGTATGGCGCCGACAGTCGACGACCTCCGGAACGACATCCGAACAGCTGTAGGACGATACGAGCGCATCGAGTCGACCGCCTTCACCAAGGAGGCGCTCGCGGCGATCTGCACCGCGGTGAACTACGACATCGACGCGGACCGGCTTCCCCCGAAGCCGCAGATGCGGGCGGGAATCCTCTGGAAGATCGGCGTGCTGGACGACGACGACCCGGAGAACGCCGAGCGGCCCTTCCGGAAGGCGGAACTCGAATCGGTCGCCGAGGCTGTTCGGGACGAGGACTGACTTTATCGGGGGACGATCGCTAAGACGGCTCGGCCGCGGGAACTGTCCTCGAAAACACCGTGACGTCTACTTCGAAAGCCCCCGCGCGGCCCCTTTTAGTCCCACCGGCGGCGGTTTGGTTGGACGAGTGGAGGGTAGACCGTCCAGTGGAGCGCCCGCAGGTCAACTGGTCCGGCGCCGTCCCGAAATCCACCGTGACACACTGTTGCGGCAGTTCGTCCGTGTTACCGCGCCAAAGAAGGAAAACACCCCATTCCGCGACCGGACTGACTCCGACGGTCAGTCGTCCGCGACCGCCGGGTCGGCCGCCTCGTCGGCGACCAGCAGGCGGTCGAGCGCGTCCACCATCGCGGTGACGCTCGCCCGGGTGATGTCGCCGTCGCTCGACGCGACGGTCACCGTCCGGTCGCCCCGGCGCATCTCGACCTCGACCGTGACCACCGCGTCGGTGCCGCCGGTGATGGCGTCGACGTGGTACGATTCGAGGTTGGCGTCGGCCGCCACCGCCGTCGAGTCGCCCGACCCGCCGACCGCCTCCCGGACCGCGGTCACCGCGGCGTCGACCGGGCCGTCGCCGGTGCCGCTGGCCACGCGCTCCTCGCCGTCGACCGCGAGCCGGACGCTCGCCGTCGGGATGCGCCCGCCGCTGGTCGCGGCCAGTTCCAGGAGTTCGATGCGGCGGTCGCGCTCGCGGCCCTGGACGTCCTCGGCGATGGCGAGCAGGTCGGCGTCGGTCACCCGCTTGTTGCGCTCGGCGAGGTCCTGGACGCGAGCGACCACCTCCTGGAGTTCGTCGTCGTCCACTTCGACGCCGTGCTCGGCGAGCGCGGCCTTCGCGCCCGCCCGGCCGGTGTGCTTGCCGAGCACGAGCCGTCGCTCCCGGCCGACCGTCTCGGGCGGGTAGGGCTCGTACATCTGCTCGTCCTTGAGCGTGCCGTCGGTGTGGATGCCCGACTCGTGGGCGAAGGCGTTCTCGCCGACGACCGCCTTGTTCGGCGCGAGCGGGACGTCGGTCGCGTCGGCCACCGTCCGCGCGAGGTCGTAGAGCTCGGTCAGCTCGACCGTCTCCACGTCGTAGCGGTGGGCGAGCGCGATGGCGACCTCCTCGAGGGCCACGTTGCCCGCGCGCTCGCCGACGCCGTTGACCGTGGCGTGGACCAGGTCCGCGCCCGCGGCGACGCTGGCGAGGGCGTTGGTCACCGCGAGCCCGAGGTCGTCGTGGGTGTGGGTGCTGGTCGGCCCGAGGTCGGTGAGCCGCGAGACAGCCTCGTAGGCGTGCTCGGGGCCGGTGTGGCCGACCGTGTCGGCGAAGCAGAACCGGTCGGCGCCCGCCTCGTGGGTGGCCTCGGCGAGCCGTTCGAGGAAGTCGAGGTCGGCCCGCGAGCCGTCCTCGCCGATGACCTCGACCCAGAGGCCGTGGTCGCGGGCGTGCTCGACGAGGTCGGCGGTCGTCTCGACCACCTCGTCGCGGGTCGTGCCGACCTTCCCCTCGACGTGGCGGTCGCTCGCCGGGACGACGAGGTGGACGCCGTCGACGCCGCAGTCGACCGCGAGGTCGACGTCGGCCTCGACCCCGCGGGCGAAGCTGGTGACCGTCGCGTCGAGGTCGAGGTCGGCGACCCGCCGGATGGTCGCGCGCTCGCCGTCGCCGGTGCAGGCGCTGCCGGCCTCGACGACGTCGACGCCCGCCCGGTCGAGCGCCCGGGCTATCTCGGCCTTCTCGTCGGGGGTCAGCGAGACGCCCGGCGCCTGCTCGCCGTCGCGCAGCGTGGTGTCTAGGAGCTCCACGTCCCGGTCCGAGAACCGACTGTCGCGTTCGTCGTGCTGTACGTCACCGTTCGATGGGGATGTGTTATCGGGGAAGCCCCCGAATAAATCGTTCACTGGCCATGCTTGACCACGACTGTCGTTCCCGGCGGGGGTAGTTAAGCGAGTCTCTGTGACAGACGGGTCTGTCGGACCGGGCTACTCCACCCTGACCGCGTCGCCGACCGCCACGCCGTCGGCGCTTCCGGCCGGCAGTTCGATGAGTCGGTCGGCCTCCGCTTCGGCCAGCCCGGTCCAGGCCGAGAGCTGTTCGGTCCGGACGACCTCGTCGTCCACTATCCAGAGCACGTCCAGCGGGAAGGGAACGAACACCATGTGGACGTCCCGGACCGCCGCGCCGTCGAACCGGAACACAAGCGCGTAGTCGTCGGGGATCGACCGCCGGAACATCAGCCCGCGGGCCCGCGAGAGGAAGGAGTCGGCGGTGTCGACCTCGGTCGCCAGCGTCCGTTCGGACCGCCCGTCGTCGTGTACCACTCGCACGACCCGAGGTGTTCGCGGGGGTGACAAAAGCGTTTCCGTCGCCGTGCTCCCCGACGCTCACCGCCGACCGCGGAACGCTCCGGGAGGGTCGCAACCGTCCGTTCTTCGGTCCCGGTAACGAGACGAATCCCCGCGGTTCAAGCCGTGAGAATCCTACTTTCTTCGGCCTGTAATCGGACCGTTCCGCACCCGATAACGGTGACGTACCCGACGGTTGCAGCAGCTTCGTGAGTGCTTGAACCGCGAGTCGTGGTACCGTCTCGAACTGTAACAAACTGTTTACTCGGTAGTGAGTAAACTTTTTAAAATTCCCCGCTCTACATTGAGTCGATGATGAAGTCCCCCACCACTTCCCCCACTCGAACGGAGCGACGACCATGATGTGGCAGGACCTGGTCTTCCTCGCGGGCAGCGTCTTCTCGCTGGTCGTGCTCGTCCCGACCCTCCGGGACTCGATGGCCAACGTCCCGCTCGGCACCGCACTCCCCTCGGCGACCATCGGCTTCGTCTACGGCACGGCGTTCCTGACCCTCGGGATGACGATGTCCGCGCTCGGCTCGGTGCTCACGGGCGTCATGTGGAGTCTCATCGCCGCGGTTCGCTCGCCCCACCCGTACAATCCGACGATGGAGTCCGACGCCGCGGCCTCCTCCAGCGACTCGTCGTCGAACTCGACGACGAGCGCAGCTCCGCACGCCGACTGACGAGGCCTCGCCGCTTCTCCGCCGAACCGCCCGCCGAGTGACGACGCTCCTTCGCGAACCCCTGCGCCGGCGGCGCCGCGGGAGTCCGACCGTTTTTATCCCGGGCCGCCCGATGCAGTGACTGAGCATGAAGGAGACGCCCTCCGGGACCCCCGTCGGCGTGGACGACCCCTACGACCACGCCGGGGTCTGCGATCACCTCACCAACGAGGGCAAGTGCCGGTACGCCTTCGAGCACCCCCGACAGGACCCCGAGTTCGCCCGCGAGCGCCGCGAGGACGACCTGCGGTGTCCGGCGGCCGACCCCGATGGCGACTGGGACTGGGAGTCCTGCCCCCACTACCGGTGCCGGAACCGGGACCGCGAGTGCATCCGCTGCGGGCTCGAAGAGCGCCGGATGGCCCACTCCGACGAGCGCCCGCTGCTGGAGGAGCATCACCTCTCGTACGCGGGCGAGGGCGAGACCCTCGGCCACGAGATCACGGTGTACCTCTGCCGGTGGTGCCACGCCAGGGTCCACAAGTCGTGGGCCCGCATCGACGACGACGTCAACCCCGACCCGGAGGCCATCGCCGAGAAGGAGGGCCGCCGGTCGCGCGAGCAGGAGGAACTGTCGTTCGAGTCGGCGGCCGAGCGGTACGACGTCGACGAAGACGGTGGGAGCGAATAGCAGTACTTCGTCACGCGGCTTGTTCACTCAGCGCAGTCGGTGAGACCATCGGTATGTAAAGAGCGTTATGCTCGTGGTTTGGTGGTACGGACACCAGTCCTTTACTGATAGCGAGTCACGATTCGAACAATGGCTACCGAAGCCACATTTACGGTTCCGTCCGACCAGTTCCCCCTCGGTACTGTGTTTGAACAACTGCCGGGAGCGATAGTCGAACTGGAGCGGATCATCCCGGCCCAAGACGTTGTGATTCCCTATTTTTGGGTGCGCGGGACCGACGTTGACGAGATTGAGGACGCTTTTTTCGACCATCCGGGCGTCGAGGACATCCGACCCGTCGATTCCGTCGAAGACGAGTATCTGTTGCGCGTCGAGTGGACGCTGGAGTACGACGGTGTACTGAGCACGCTGATAGAAACGGGGGTTCCCCTTATTGAAGCGGTCGGCACGAGCGAGCAATGGACGTTCGATATTCGGGGTGACGACCGACGAGATATCGCGGCATTTCAAGACCGCTGTCGAGAGCTAAACATCCCGATTACGCTCACCAAATTGCACGCGCTCACGCCCATCGAGTCGGAGGCCGAGAGCGCACTCACCGACACCCAACAGGAGGCGCTGGTACTCGCGTACGAACAAGGATACTTCAACACGCCCCGCGACGTGTCGATGGCCGACCTCGGCAATGAACTCGGCATCTCACAGCAGGCGGTCTCCGAGCGACTCCGACGCGGGATTAGTTCAATCCTCGGCGGTACGCTGGCCGAACTCCGTCCATCGGCCTGAAGACTGCTTAAAAGGTACTTGTAATCACAAGGACAGCGGTGAACCGCGTAGGTTGTTTACAGAAGTGTATGGATGGGGCACCTGAGCTCGACACGGTTCTCAACGTCTGTGAACACAAGCATTGTCGCATCGTCCTCGCGGCACTCGCAAATCAACAGTCGATTTCGATAAACGACCTTACAAACGCAATCATCAAACACAATCATCATACGTCACCGACAGAGACTGCTGACGAGACAGTCACAGCGATTCAGACCGGCCTGCATCCGTCCATCTTCCGAAGTTAGCCGATGCCGGGTTCATCCAATACGACCTTGAGCGGCAAGTGCTGGAGTCAACAGTCCAGTTCGACCAAGAAGAGTCCCACCTTTCGGCAATCCTCGCTGTCGATTCTGAGCTTCCAACCACATGAAGGACGCGAACCAGCATACTATGACGACCAATGACCCCACACCCGTCGATGGCACGCCCGTGACCGAACAGAAAAGAGTGGTCGAAGCACTCACCAAAGCACTCGAAACCGAAGAGGTGGACGAAAAAGACTACCAGATTCGACAAGCACTCCAGCTACTCGCCTTGAAGAACGGATAAAGTGGGTCGATAATCAATTCGCACCACGAGCTGGGTGATTCAGGTCAAGGGTTTATCGTCAGCACTTAGTACAGGTATTGAACCAGAAGTCGTATGTCCGTATACAAGGCTGTGCTTATCGAACTGTTTGCGATAGTCTGGATTCTGTTCATAGGCTTTATGCCTCAGGGATGGCACGGGGCACTCGCATTTGGTGTTTTCCTTGGTCTCGTTGGTATCATGTACGGGTTCTACGCAGATGACGTCCGTAAGCAATCGTCAGACAGTGGTTGATACGCACCACGCACGTACCGAATCCGCGTTCTCGTTTTCCGACCGAAGACGGATAGCGAAACCGTGCTACCGACTGCAGATAAGAGAGCGACCCGAGTCCGTCACTCGGTCCGCGAGACGCTCACGGACTCGTCGGTGTCGACGGGGTCGTACCCGTCCTGTTCGTCACCGTCAGCCTCGGCCGCAGGGGCACCGACGTCCGCGTCGCCGCCGTTCGCGTCGACCCGGAAGTCCTCCAGCATCTCCATCAGTTCGTCGGCCTGCCGGGCGAGGTGGTCGGCGCTCTCGGTGACCTCCGACACCGCCGCGGACTGCTCCTGGGTCGCGGCCGCGACCTGCTCGGCCTCGTCGGCCGACTCCTCGCTGAGCCGGGTCACGTCGTCCATCATCGAGACGACCTCCTCGGTCGAGGCGGCCTGCTCGTCGGTCGCGGAGTTGATCTGCTGGATGCCGACCGCGGTCTCCTCGACGTTCTCGACGATGGCCTCCAGCGACTCCTGGGCCTCGTCGACCGCGTCGACGCCGTCGGCGACCTGCGACTGGGTCGCCCGGATGTCGGCGACCGCCTCGTCGGTCTCGTCCTGGATCTCCTCGATCTGGTCCTCGATGTCGTCGACCGCCTCCTTGGACTCCTCGGCCAGCGCCTTGATCTCGTCGGCGACCACCGCGAACCCGTCGCTGTCGCCGTCGGCGGCCGCGGCCTCGATGTTGGCGTTGAGCGCGAGCAGGTTGGTCTGGTCGGCGATGTCCCGGATGAGGTCGACGATCTCGCCGATGCGCTCCATCTCCGACTGGAGGCCGTCGATCTGCTCGACGGTGGCCTCGGTCTCGGTCTCGACCGCGCGCATCGTCTCGATGGCCTCCCGGGCGGCCTCGCGGCCGTCCTCGCCGAGTTCCTCGGTGCTCTCGGCGGCCTGGGCCACCTCGTCGGCCGAGGCCGCGACCTCCTCGATGGTCGCCGAGAGGGTGCTGATCTCGCTCGAGGTGGTGTCCAGGTTCTCCTGCTGGTCGCGGGCGCCCGCCGAGAGCTGCTGGCTCGCCTGGCTGACCTGGGTGCTCGAGTCCTCGATGTCCGCGGTCCGGGCGGTGACCTGCTCGCTCGCGCTGGCCACGCTCTCGGCGAACGTCCGGACGTCGCCGACCGTGGCCTCGAGCTCGGCCATCATCGCGTTGAACTCCCGGGCGATCTGCTCCATCGCCTCGCTCTCGGCGTCGGCGTCCATCCGGCGGGTCAGGTCGCCGTCGGCGGCCGCCTCCATCACGCCGCTGAACGCCTCGGCCTCCCGGACCAGCGACTCGGAGAGCGCCTCGGCCTCCTGCTTGGCGGCCTCGGCCTCGTCGCGGGCCCGCTTGACGTCGGTGACCATCGTCTCGAGGTCCTCGCCCATCCGGTCGAGCGCGTCGCCGAACGTCCCGGGCACGTCCTCGTCGAGCACCGGGTCGTCGAACTCCTGGGCGGCCAGCGCGCCCGCCTGGTCGGCCACGGTGTTGAGGTACGACCGCATCGACCCGAACGAGTCGAACAGCGACCCCATCTCGTCGACCCGCCGCGAGTCGGGGAGGTCGACGTCGAGCTCGCCCCGGGCGATGGCGTCGGCCTTCGCCGCGAGCATGTCGAGCGACTTGGCGGTCTGGCGGCCGATGGTGACGGCGACCAGCCCCAGGCCGACCAGCATCACGACCAGCAGGCCGCCGATGTTCCGGCTCACCTGGGTCTGGAGCGCGTAGGCCTGCTGCTTCGGGACGTGGTACGTGAGCACCCAGTCGGTCCCGATGACCGGCGCTGTGGCCATCACGTACCGCCCGTCGGCCATCCCGGTCTGGGCCGAGACGGTGCCGAAGCCGGTGGTCCCCTCGAAGCCGGCCGCCACCCCGTCGGGCAGGTCGCCGTCCTGCCCGTAGGAGTCCAGCAGGTTCCCGTTCCGGTTGTCGAGCACGACCGTGCCCTCGGCGTTGACCACCTTGATGTCCCCGGTGGCGATGGGGGAGTTGAAGCCCCGCGAGCGCTTCTCCAGCGACGCGGTGAGCACGAGGGTCCGGGCGTCGCCGACGGGCGTGAGGAACGCAACGACCGGCCCCGCGTCGGTCTCGTACGGCGCGGAGACGCTGACGCTCCCGGTCGGCAGCGCGGTGAGGTTGGCGGCCCACGGCGCGCCGTCGGCGGTGACGGTCGAGCCGACGACGGCGTCGTCGGTGCTCTCGACCACGGTCGCGCTGCTGGTGTCGAGGTAGTGTATCGACTGGACGTCGCCGGGTAGCTCGACCAGCCGACGCTCCAGGGTGGTCCCGACCGCGCTCTGGTCGTCGGCCGCGACCGACGAGGCGATGAACGACGTCGTCGACTTCTTCTTGGTCACCCAGCTCCGGACCGCCTCGGACTCCTCGTGAGCGATGCCGGTGATCCGGGCCTCGGTGTCGTCCTGGACGAGCCCCTTGGTGTCGAAGTGGATGAACAGGCCGATGGCCCCGACCAGCACGACCACCAGTATCAGCACGAGGTTGAACTTCGCGGCGTAGCTCCGGCGGACCCGGTTCGGCAGCCGCCGCTCGAGCCACCGGGCGGGGGCGCCGAGCCGGTCGCGGAGTCCCTTCCGGTCGGCCATGTCAGTTCTCCCTCCCGGCGAAGAACGAGGTCTTCACCAGTTCGAGGTCCTCGACCGTCCCGGCCCGGACTCGCTGGATGACGTAGGGGTTGAGCGGCTCGAGGTTCGCGTTGAGGTCGACGCTGCTCGACGCACCCTCGTAGTTGACCTCGCGACCGGCCGCCAGCAGCTTCTTCGCGCGGCCGAACTCGCCGACGGTGACGGTGTGGCCCCGGCCGCCCGACACCGCCCGCAGGTTCGTCGCGACCGCCTCGGGCGTCGCCTCGCCCGCCCGTTCGACCGCCAGCGCCTGCAGGAACAGCGCGTCGTAGGCGTGCTGGGTGTAGGCGGGCAGCGGCGCGATGTCGTCGAGCTTCCGGGCGAGCTTCTGAGCGCCGGTCGACCGCCGGGACGCCATCGTCGCGCCGTAGAGGCCGTCGTAGTAGCGCGGCGGCGAACTCGGGATGAGCCCCGCGCTCAGCACCCAGTCGCCCGCGTAATCGCTGCCGACGCCCGCCCGGAGCACGCCCTGCGTGCTGCCGGGCGAGCTCACGAGCGCGACGGCGTCGGGGTCGTCGCTCGTGACCTCGGCGATGGTGTCGCCGTAGGCGTCGGCGCCCGGGTCGAACGGCACCTCCGCGGTCACGCTCCCGTCGACCGCGTCGGCCACCTCGCGGGCGAGGCTGTTGCCGAAGGCGTTGTTCTGGTAGAGGATGCCCACCTCCTCCGCGCCCACGTGCTTGGCGTCGTTGAGCGCCTTGGCCATCACGAACGCCTGCTGGATGTCGTTGGGCGCGGTCCGGCCGACGTACTTGGTGTCGCCGACGTAGCCCCGACTGGCGAGCGCCGGCGTCGTGCTCGACGGGCTCACCTGCGCCACGGGGTTGTCGCTCACGAACGCCGCGAGCGCGAGCGACACGTCGCTGACCAGCGCGCCGACGAACCCGACGGCGCCCGCCTCGAGGAGCGCCCGGCACTGCTCGACCGCGGCCTCGCCGTCGACCTCGCTGTCGCGCGCGAGCAGTTCGACGTCGCGGTCGAGCGGGCCGCCCGCCGACCGGACGTCGGCGACCGCGGCCTCCACCGCGCGCGTGTGGCTCTCGCCGAGGTCGCCGAGCAGTCCGTCGGCCGAGAGCGGCAGGATAGAGCCGAAGGTGACCGTCCCGCCGCCGCGGAGCCGTCCGGCGCAGCCGGCGAGCGCACCGACGCCGGCGAGCGCCGCCCCGCTCCGGACGAGGTAGGACCGTCGAGAGTAACTGGAATCCATCGGTCGGAAATTCAAAAATCGTATTTATATTCATTCCGGTACGACCGCCAAGAAGTAAGAGGGCTTATACTTGTGCGGTCGACCGGCTTCGACGCCGAGGTCGAATCGGCGGTGCTCGGCCGGTAGCAAGCGCGTCCGAGTCGCCCGGAATGGAACCGCCTTACGACGCCGCGAGGAAGAAGATGAGCAGGCTGACCGCCATCGCGGCCAGCACGACGGTCGCCGCCAGCGCCGCGCCCATCGAGATGACCGCGTTGGCGTGGCTGGCGAGCGTCTCGGTCCGGTCGTTGCCGAACACCGTCACCTCCGCCCGCTCGCTGGCCATCCCCGCCTCGACCGGTTCGACGTCCGCGGCCGCCTCGGCGGCGAGGCGCTCGACGACCGCGAGCAGGTCGTCGGCGTCGATGGCCTCCCCGACCTGGTTCGAGGCCTCGACCTGGTTGACGATGTGGGTGTCGGTGGTCATCACCTCGGCCTCGTCGGCGGCGGGGATCGCCGCCCCGTCGGCCGCCACGGCCGCCGCGTCCTCCGCCGCGACCTCGTCGGGGGCGTCTGCGTCGCCCTCGTCGGTGAGCCGGGCCACGATGCGGTCGCGCAGGCCGGGCTCCATGTTGTTGCCGTCGACGAGGACGTAGACGGTGCGGTGGTCCCCGACCTCCAGCACCGAGACACGGACCCCGAGCGGCCCGATGCCGTCTCGGGGCTCCCACTCGGTCTCGTCCCACGCGACGCCGAGCCGCATCGGGGCCTGCTCGGCGTCGGCGAGCCGGCCGCCCGACTCGGCGGCGGCCTGCATCATGTCGAACGAGCGCTCGCTGCCCGGGTAGACGTGGCCGAGGTCCGGGCCCTCCAGCCCGTTGTTGCAGTTGTGGGCGTCGACCAGCATCACGTCGTCGACGCCGGCCGACCGGGCCTCCGCGGCGGCCGAGAGCCCGACCGCGTACTCGACGTCGTCGGCGAACTCCGGCGAGTAGGTCGCGACCAGCAGCGCGTCGTCGCCGAACGCCTGGCCGACCACCTTGGCGTCGCCCTCCTGCACGCGGATCGAGGGCGTTGCGGTGTCGTGGTACTCGATGTTCGCGAACGCCTCGTCGGCGGTCGCGATGAGCTCGTCGACCTCGCGCTCGGTGACGAGGTTGAAGTCGTGGCCCGCCGTGGCGTGGGGCGGGAAGGCGACGCCCTCGGCCGATTCGGCCACGCGCTGGGGGAGGTTGCCCCCGCCGATCTCGCCCATCGGCCCGGGGTGTATCATCGGCAGAACGAACCGGGCCTTCTCGGTGGCGCCATCGGAACCCTCCGCGTTCCGATTGCTCGCCGAGGTCCCCTCGGCGGTGTCCTTCCGGCGGAACGCCAGCACCGTGACCGGCACCACCGCCTCCTCGCCGATGTCCTCGAAGAACCCCTCGAGCTCGTTGGTACCCTCCGCGATGTGGCCGATGAACCCCCGGATGAAGTCGAGGACGCTCACGTCGAGGCTCCGCTTCCACGGCCGGTCGATGAACTTGACGAACGCCCAGACCGCGACGCCGTAGACGAGACACATCAACCCGAGGAGCGCGAAGTCCTGGACCTCGATGACGTTGAGCGCTCGCGGGGCCTCCTCGACCCGGTTGAAGAACACCTCGACGAGCGGCCCGCCGCCGACGTGGAGGTACTTCATCGTCCCGCTGTAGATGAAGAACAGCAGGGCGGCCGCGCCGGTCTGGAGGCTGGCGGGCACCGCGGCCGTGAGCACCGGCGTGCCCGAGACCGCCATGACGACCAGCAGCCGGAGCGCGAACACCGAGGCCAGCCCGACGATGAGCGTGTCGAAGACGAACTGCTGGCCGAGTCTGGCCGACAGGACGGCCACCGCGCCCGCGCCCGCCATGATGGCGACGATGACGGCCTCGCAGGTCAGCGCCAGCAGCGACGACCGGTTGTACGTGAGCTGGCCGCCCAGGCGGCGGTCGACCGGCGTGGTCAGCAGGCTGGCGACGACCGTCGGGACGCCGATGAAGAACACGCCCTGCCACGCGTCCTCCAGCACGAACCCCGCGTCGAACGCGCCCACCCCCGCGACCGCGGCGATGAGCAGCGCGAACGCCACGCTGGCGTACCACCGCGGCGCGCGGAAGATGAACCGCGAGAGGGAGGCGAGGTCGCCCTGCGTCGCTGTCATACTCGGGTCTTTCGGTCGGGAGGGATAAAAGGTGCTACTCCCGTTCGGTCGAATCGACCGACGGCTCGCCGCCGTCGTGCGATTCGCCCCCCGCGTTCGGGTCGAACGCGTCCGAGACGGCGAACTGCGTGACCTCGATGTCGTCGACGTCGCCGCCGAGGACGTCGGGGAGGGTCTCCATCCAGTCCCGGTAGTGGTCGGTCTCGCCGTGGGCGTCGAGCGCGGCCCGGTCCTCGTACCGCTCGAAGAACCGGACGACGTTGGGGTCGTCGAGGTCGGTGGTCGCGTGGTAGTCGACTACCCCGTCCTCGGCCCGTGACTGCTCGGCCAGAGTTCGGACGCGTTCGAGCGCCTCCTCGCGCCGGTCGGAGTCGATGGGGACGGCGGCGTGCACCACTATCATCGTCAGTCCCGTCACGGGCGGAAGACAAAAAGGTTAGTCAGCGTAGGTGACGCGGACGAGAGCCGCCCCGTCAGCCTACTCGCAGATCGCGACGAAGTTCTCGAACACTTCCTCGCCCTCGGCGGTGTGGGCGACCTCGGGGTGCCACTGGACGCCGTAGCGGTCCCGGTCGGGGTCGCTCATCGCCTCGACGCCGCAGACGTCGCTGGTCGCGGTGCGGGCGAACCCCTCCGGGACCGCCTTGACCTCGTCGGCGTGGCTGGCCCAGACGCGGGTCTCGGGCGCGAGCGAGCCGACGAGCGGGTCCTCGTCGTCCAGCACGTCGACGGTCACGTCGGCGTAGCCGCCGTAGTCGCCCTCGCCGACCTCGCCGTCGAGGACGTGCGCGATGGCCTGCATGCCCAGACAGATGCCGAGGACCGGGACGTCGAGGTCGAGGTAGTCGGCGCAGTTGCCGATGTCGTCGATGCTCGGGCCGCCCGAGAGGACGAGGCCGTCGGCCTCTATCTCCTCGGCCGGCGTCGTGTTGTCGACGATCTCGGTGTCGACGCCCATGTCCCGGAGCGCGCGATGTTCGAGGTGCGTGAACTGCCCGTGGTTGTCCACCACGACGATGCGGGTCATTGGAGAGTCGTAGTCAGCAGGCCCACAAAAGGCGTTCGATGCCAGGGAACCGCCGGCGCCCGGAGAGTCCGACACCGCGCCCGACCCCGCCGCTCACTCGCCGAGCGCCTCGGGGTCGAACCGCCGGTTCTCGCCGCGCCACTCCTCGCGGTCGGTCTCGTCGCGGGTGTCGAGGTACACCTCCAGGCCGTTCCCGTCGGGGTCCTCGAAGTACAGCGCCTTGCTGATGCGGTGGTCGACCGGCGAGACCTCGACGCCGCGCTCGCGGAGGCGGCGGTGCGTCTCGCGGAGCGCGTCGGCGTCGTCGACCTCGAACGCGGCGTGGTAGAGGCCGACCCCGCGGCCCGGCCCCGGCGCATCGTCTCCCACCCCTTGGAGCGCGACGTCGTGGTGGTGGTCGCCGTACGAGAGGAACGCGTACCGCCCGGCGCGCTCGACCGCATCGAGGCCGAGCACCTCGCGGTAGAACTCGACCGCGCGGTCGACGTCCCGGACCTTGAGGTGGACGTGACCGAGCTCGGTAGGGTGGCTCATACGGGCGACTTCGGCCGTAGGGACCAAATACGGGCGGGTGTCGGCGAGACCGGCCACGATTCGCCCGGTACTCGGTCGCAGGACGCGACTCGGTCGCGGGACCCGCTTCGCGTCCCTCACTCGGGGTGCGGGTCGTACCCCTCGCCGACGGCGACCCGGAGCGCGCCCGGTCGGACGTCGATGGTCACGCGCTCGAACTCCCGGATCTCGCCGTCGAGGCTGAAGGTCACCGACTCGCCGTCCCGGTGCTCGAAGTCGAGTCGCCTGGCGTGGCCCTCCGTGACGTGGGGCGTGTCCCGCTCGAGGGCCCGCTGCTCGACGTACTCGACCAGCGCGTCGCTCGCGGGCAGTTCCTCGATGACGGTGACCGCCAGCAGGCCGTCCTCGGCGTCGGCCTGTCCCCCGGCTCCGGCGAACTTCCGGACGTTGCCCACCAGAATCGCGGCGGCCTCGCCCGACCACTCGACCTCGTCGCCGTCGGTGACCGCGTCGATGCGGACGCGGAGGCCGTCGAACGCCAGCGCCTCCTCGACGCCCGCGACGACGAACGCGACCGGGCCGAGGCTGTTCTTGCGGTCGTGGGTCGCCGCGGCGCTGGCGTCGGCGGGCAGCCCGGCGATGGCCGACAGCACGAACGGCTCGTCGCCCGCCATCCCGAGGTCGAGCCGCCGCACGTCGCCGCGGTCGGCCGCGTCGAACCCGTCTTCGAGCGACCGGATGCTCAGGTCCTCGGCGAAGAAGTTCTCGGTTCCCGCGGGGACGACGCACATCGTGACGTCGTCGAGGGCCTCGGCCCGGACGAGCCCGGCCACCGCCTCGTGGAGCGTGCCGTCGCCGCCGCAGACCGCCAACAGCTCCGCGCCGCCGTCGGCGGCGTCCTCCGCGAGGTCGACGGCGTGGCCCGCGCGTTCGGTCTCGACGACCGCGAATCCGCGGTCGGCGGCGAGACTGCGGACGCGCTCGACGTGTCCGCCGCCCCCGCTCGTGGGATTCAGGATCAGCCGGCGCGGGCCCGCCTCGCCGTCCGGCGCGTCGCGGTCCATGCGATTCCCTACGGGCCGGTCGCGTAAATGCTCGGAGGCCGGAGTATCCCGGCGTCAGACCGGTCTACCTTCGGACCGGTCGGCGACTGCGCTCCACGACCGGCTCGCCGAGGTGAAGGCGGCCTACGACCCGGAGGACGTGTTCCGGGACCACCAGAACGTGACGCCGGGCGAGTGATGTGCGACGAGCGTTGCGACTCCGCGGCCGGCGTCGAAAGAACACCGCAAGGTACCCCTACCCGCGGTATTTCATCGAATCAAAGAGGCCAGTAATATGTTTTGTGGTGTCCGACGCCGCGGCGTCGCGTCGACCCGAGATCGCCGAGTGAGAAGCGCAACTGGCGGCCGGCCTCACCCGCGTCCTCGTTTCAATCCGCGTCCGTGTCCGTGTCCGCGTCCTCGGCCTCGGCGAACAGGTCGTCGACGGCCGACCGGGCCGTCAGCGCGGCGTCCTCGGCGATCTGCTCCTCGTTCGGGGCGTCGGGCGCGTTGAGGTAGACGTCCACGTCGAGGATGCCGTCCTCGAACTCGACGGTCACGTCGACGTCCGTGACCGCCGATTTCTTCAGCCGCGAGAAAATCAGCCCTTCGGCCGCTTCGGCGGCCGTGCGGACGATCTCGTCGTCGCTCGGCATCTACGCGCCGCCGGGGCCGCCGCCCATGCCCGGTCCCTGCGGGCCGCCGGGGCCGCCACCGCCGCCGAGCATGTTCTGGAGCTCCGACTGGAGGCTCTCGAACTGCTCCTGGACGCGCTCCTCCTGCTTCTCGAGGGTCTCGACCCGGATCTCGAGGCTGTCGACCTTCTCATCGAGGTCGTCCTGGGCCTGGTCGAAGTCGGTCTTGACGAGCAGCTCGCCGACCTCGCGGTACATCGTGGTGTCCTCGTCGATGTCGTCGAGCTCGTCGAGCGCGGTCTGGGCCTCGTTCAGCTGGGTCTCGGCCTGGTTCTTCTGGACGGCGACCTGCTGTGCGGTCTCCTGGAGGTCCTGAAGCTCCTCGAGCTTCTCCTGTGCTTCCGGTGGCAGATTACCCTGCATACCTCGGACGACGGGGGCCGGACAGAAAAACCCCCGCTTTCGGTCCGCGGACCGCGTCGACCGACGGCGCCGGGTCTCGGCGGTCTCGCGACTCCTCGCGGGGCTACCCGAGTGCGGTCGTCCGCTCGGCGACCTCGACCAGCGACCCCCACGTGTTGCACCCGGCGCGGAGCGCCACGAGGTCGTCGGCGACGACCCGGACCGCGACCGTGCGTTCGTCGCGGTCGACGACCGCGGCCGAGCGGTCGCCGTCGATCTCGCCGACCTCCTGGGCCACGGCCCGGGCGACCGCTCGGGCCCGCGCGGGCGACTCGTACTCGAATCGGAGCGTCGCGTCGTGGGGACGGCGCGCCGCGTCGGCCGACGCGTCGCTCGCCGGGGGAGTCGCGTCTCGAGACGGGTCGTCGGCGCCGCGGGGTCGGTCGCCCATGGAGAAGAGGTCCGCAGTTACAGCACGTCGATTTCCTTCACGTCGCGGCTGCGCTCCTTCAGGAGGACGCGGTGCCCGCAGTACGGACACCGGACGCCGCCGTACTCGTCAAGTTCGACGTCGCGTTTGCACCGCGAGCACTTGTAGCTCATTCGTCGTCTTCACCGAGGGCGGCGCGGATGGAGCGCGTGACCGTCCGGCCAGCGGGCGTCTCGGGGCGGTAGGTGCCGCCGGCGTACTTGTAGCCGCAGCGCCCGCACTGCCAGATGCCGGTGCCCTGCCGGCCCACGTCGTCGGCGCCGCACTCGGGACAGGCGTGGTCGTCGTTCATGTCGCTCTCGATCTCGGCGACGCGCTTGCGGGCGACCCGCCCGTATCGCGCCCCGAAGCGGCCGGCGCTGCCGGTTCGGCTCTGGGTGTTTTCGGCCATAGTACTGCGAATTTACGCCGGGTCGCTGATAAAGCCTTTGAGTCGAGACGGCCGTCGGGCTCCCTGCGACCCGCCGCGCGCGGCGGCGTCACTCCCCGTCGCCGCCGGTCGGCGGATTGAACAGCTCGTGGCCGATGACCGCGAGCGAGGCCACCATCCCCGCGATGGCCCCCGGCAGCCCCGTGAACTGGCCGACCAGCACCCCTCCCCCGGAGAGCAGCGGGATGAGCGCGAGGACCGCGTCGTAGTGGCTGACCATTGCGTAATTATATCTAATTACCAGGGTCAAGAAGGTTGGGGCCTTCGGTTGGCAGACCTCGTCACCCCGTCGCTCACCACGGCGGCGGCCCTCAAAGTCATGCGGTGCCTAACCGGGTGCATGGCCGACCGATACCGGTCAACCGCGGCCTACCGTCTCGTCGGTGTCCGTCCTACCGTCTCGCCGGGTCGCGTTTCGGACGGCTCGCCCGTCCAGCCCGTCGCTCCCGCGCCCGACCGTGTTTCCGGCCCCGACTACGGCTCCGGGTCCGGCCACTGCCGCCCGGCTACTGCAGGTCGGCCTCGGCGAGCGCGTCGTTGAGGTCGGCCCGGACCCGCTCGCCGCGCTCGCGGTCCATCGCGGTCGTGACGACCCGGTTCTCCTGGACGCTCGACCCGTCGCGGAGCAACAATCGGACGTTGCCGTTCTCGTCGGCCCGGGTGGCCTTCGCCCGGACGCCGGTCCGGCTCCCCGACCCGCCGGCGTCGATGGGGCCCGGGATGATCTTCTTGACGTGCGGGTGGCTCGCGACGGTCTGGACCGCCTTCCGGCCGGCCCGGTCGCCGATGAGCGTCGAGTGGCTGCCGCCCAGCTTCTCGGCGGGCGCGGCGTCGACGACCTCCAGCGCGCGGTCGCCCCGGCGCGCGAGCACCGCCTCGACCGGGTCCTCGTCGTCGCCGACCCGGTAGAACGAGTAGTGGAGCTGGTCGCGGGTCGCCCGGAGCACGTCGCGGTCGCCCGCGGCGTACACCTCCTCGGGGCGCTTGCGCCGGACCTCGTCGGCGACCCGGCCCGCGAAGTTCCGGAGCTCGACCACGCCGGCCTCCCCGCCGTCCTCGGGCGTGGTCGTCACGTGGCTCTCGCCGACGACCGTCTCGTCGTCGAGCATCGTCAGCGTCGCGCGGTCGCGGGCGAGGTCCAGCACCACGGTGTCGCAGTTCGGCTCCCGACAGACAAGGCAGTAGTCGCCCGGTCGCTCGAGCGGGGAGGCGCACTGCCGACACTCCATTACCGTCCCTAACCCGGGTGCGGATTTAATCCCAATGCTTTCGTCCGCCGGCGGTCGGGTGAAGACGGTCCGGGGGTCGGTCGGCGACTACCGTCGTTCCGCTCGACGCGTCGCGTCACCGCTCGGTCAGGTCGGTCTCGGTCGCGCCCGTGGCTTCGACGCCCAGCAGTTCGGTCCCGCAGTTCTGGCAGTAGCTCGCGTCCGGCGCGACCGACGCGCCGCACTCCGGACAACTGGTGCCCTCGCGCAGGACCCGGCGCTGGGAGTCGTTGAGGTACTTGTACCCGCCGTAGACCAGGTTGACGAGGCCGAACGACCACCAGCCCGTCAGGAGTGCGAGTATCAGGTGGACGCCGAGGCTGCCGACGTTGCGCTTGACCATGACGACCCGCTCGGGGGTCTCGGACTCGATGCGCCAGCCGCGGGCGATGAGGTCGTCGATCTCCCGCTGGAGGCTCTCGGATCGGTTGGCGTAGCTCATTCCGACTTCGATACGACGGCGTCGGGGATATGGTTTGAGGTTGTCGTCACTCCTCGGCGGCGTCGGTTCGAGGCGTCCCTCACTCCTCGACGGGGTCGGTCTTCAGGAACTCCCGGAGCACGACGGTCGCGTACGACCCCTTCGGGAGCGCGAAGTCGAACGTCAGCGCCCCGTCGTCCGGGTCGCCGTCGTCCGACTCGCCTGCGCTTCCGGTCCCGCGTTCGACGTCGAGGTCGGTCCGGACCAGGATCGCCCGCCGGGTCCCGGTCGAGTGGAACTCGCCCGGAAGGTCGAAGTCCGCCGGCGCGAGGTCGAGGTCGTCCAGCACCTCGCGCTCGACGTCGCCGGGCTCGCCGTCGGCCAGTTCTGTCTCGGTCCCGACCAGCGGCGCGGTCACGAACGCCCGGCCGCGCTCGCAGTGGCGCGCGACCGTCTCGACCCGCCGGTCCGTGACGCGCTGCTCGCGGTCGGGGTCCGGCAGGGCGACGTCGCCGACCGTCTCGGCGAAGCAGGCCACGTCGCCCGCGACGGGACGGTCGAATGGCAGTCCCCGCTCCAGGCGTTCGCTCAGGATGCGGTTGAAGGCGTACGACTGGGCGGCGTTGACGAACAGGCGCTGGAGGTTCGAGGGGACCGCTTCCAGCGCGGTCCGGAACTCCGCGGGGGAGTCGCCGCCCGATTCGACGAGGGCGTTCAGCATCGCGCGCTCGAACCCGAGTCGCCGGGGCGTGGCGTCCAGGGCGGCCTGCCAGTCCCGGTCGTCGAAGGCGTCGGCCACCTCCCGGCGGGCGCGCTGGCTGTCCTCGGGTTCGGTCTCGTATGGGTTGGCGACGTACTGCCTGACGGCCTCCTCCCACTCGCCGCGGACGACCCGGAGGCCGACCTCGTGGGTGACCGGTCGGCGACTGCCGAACCGCTGCTGGCCGAAGTAGTTGGGGACGCCGACGGTCCCCGCTGTGGAGTCCCCGCCGAACGCCGCCAGCTCCTCGCGAATCGGCTCGGCGTTCTCGGGGCGCTCGGGGTTTCGGACGACGATCTCGAACTCGTTGCCCGCGAGGTCGCCGAACTGGAGGCCGCGGCCGGCCCGCCCGACCACTTCGACGTCGGCGTCGTAGATCGACACGTCCGCGAGATCCGCGGCGTCGACCTTCCGGAGGGTGAACAGCTGGGTCGTGACCGCGTACTTGTCCTTGGTGCCGGCCCACGAGACCCGCTCGCGGCTGATGCCCAGCGCGTCCGAGAGGCGCTTGGCGAAGTCGTTGGTGTCCCACTCCCGGAGGGTGGCCCGGACCACCAGGAAGGGGTACGAGCCGGGGTCGGCGTCGGCGGGCTCGGCGCCGAACCGCTCGACCTCCCGGACCCGGAAGTCCTCGGGCGACTCGCGGAGGCGGCCGCCGACGCCGTCCGCGTCGCTGACGAAGAAAGCGATGCCGACCGCCCGCTCGACTGGGTGCGCCTCGCGCATTCGTGTCGGGGTTGGGGGTCGGGTCGCTTGTATCTGACTTCCTGCGATGAACAACGCGTACGTGAACCAGGCGGGAGGCGGAACGACGAACCGCAACAGAAGTACGAACCAACGAGCACGAATGGAGGAAGAACGCCCAGAAAGCCCCCGCCCGGTCGCGGTCGCTCAGCGACATATCGGCGCTCTCCGCACCGCCCGCGCCGATAGAGGTCGCTGAGGCGACTACAATGAACGCGACCGGGCGGCCCCTTTCATCCACCCCACGGCACCGCAACCGCAGTCCTCGACCCTCCCCAGCCTCCTGCGCTTCTCGGCCTACGGCCTGCGATGCTCGTCCCTCGCGGGGCGAAGGCGCGACACGAGGTCGCGCCAGCACGCGCCACTGGCGGAGTCTTCCACGAGCGACGACGAATCGACCGAACCACCGCGGGCGGGACTGAAAGGGGCCGCGGGCTCGCGTTTACCTGGTCGTCTCGGCGACCCCTATCCGAGGCGAACCGAAGGTGAGCCGAGGATATGTCGGCGAGCGACCGCGAGCCCGCGGGGGCTTTCGGAAACCTCGTTCCTGCTATGGTCGTTGCTGACGACGTCGAGGCACTCGCTCCCCCGATTCCCAGCCAAACAGACTCCAGAACTCAGTACAGCGACAGATGCCCGGTCACCTTGTCCACCAGGTCGTCGTCGGCCGGGCCGACCGCCAGCGCAGTGACCGTGCCCGGGTCGAGCTGGGTGTGGCCGGCGTCCCGGACGACCGCGTGGGGCAGCCCCTCGGCGCGGGCCTTCTCGGCGAGTTCGAAAATCTCGCTCTCGCCGTCGGCCTTCAGGACGACCTTCTTCTGGCCTTCCCCCTTCCACCGCTTGCGCGCCTTGCTCCCGGTGTCCTCGTAGGCCGACAGCGCGGCGTGGGCGACCTGGGCGGCCAGCTTCCCCTGGCCCATGCCGATGTCCGTGCGGGCGACGATGGCCTGCTTCATGGGTCGAACTGCGCCGGCGGCGCGTATAGACCTGATGATGGCCGGTCCGGCCGCTGGGGCGGACCGCCACGCTTTACCTCTCTCCACCCACTGCTTCGACTATGATACTCTCGGACGCCGACATCCTCGACCGGATGGCGGCCGGCGACCTCGTGGTCGAACCGCTCGACGACCCCGACCTCCAGATACAGCCCGCGAGCGTCGACCTCCGGCTGGGTCGGGAGTTCCTGGAGTTCCAGCGCACCAACATCCCCTGCATCCACCCGACCAGCGACGAGGAGGTCTCGGAGTACGTCACCGAGACCACGGTCGACGAGGGCGACGACTTCATCCTCCACCCCGGCGACTTCGTGCTCGGCACCACGAGGGAGCGCGTCGAGATCCCGGCCGACCTCATCGCCCACGTCGAGGGCCGGTCGTCGCTGGGCCGGCTGGCGGTCGTGGTCCACGCCACCGCGGGCCTCTGCGACCCGGGCTACCGGGGCCAGATCACGCTCGAACTGTCGAACCTCGGCACCGCGCCGGTCGCGCTCGAACCCGGGATGCGGGTCTCGCAGCTCACGTTCACCGAACTCAAGTCGCCCGCCGACCGGCCCTACGGCGAGGAGCGCGGCTCGAAGTACCAGGGCCAGTCGGGCCCGCAGGCCTCCCGCATCCAGAGCGACCACGAGTTCGGCGGCGACCAGAAGGGGAAATCGGCCGATCCCGAGGAGACCGACCGATGAGGTTCGCCGAGGAGATCGTCGTCGAGGAGTTCCTCCCGACCGTCCGGTCGATGCTGGCCGAGGACCTGCGGGACCGCGGGCTCACCCAGAGCGAGGTCGCCGACCTGCTGGGTATCAGCCAGAGCGCGGTCTCGAAGTACGCCAACGGCGAGGTCGAGCGCAACGACCGGTTCCTGAACGACGAGCGCGTCCGGAACCTCGTCGCCCGCCTGGGCGAGGGGCTGGCCGAGGGGACGATGAGCCGGGTCGAGGCGCTCATCGAGATCGAGGTGCTCGTCCGGCGGCTCGAGGACCGCGACGTCATCGCCGAGCTCCACGAGCTCCAGATGCCCGAGCTCTCGGGCCACGGCGGGGACTTCAACGTCCACGACCCCGAGGGCGACCTCCGGACGACCGAGCGGGTCCGGTCGTCGCTCCGCCGGGGGCTCACCCTGGTCGAGAGCACCAGCGGGTTCGCCTCGCTCATCCCGGCGGTCGGGTCGAACCTCTGTCAGGCCACGCCCGACGCCGACGGCATCGACGACGTGGCGGGCGTCCCCGGCCGCATCTTCGACGTGAAGGGCCAGGCCGCCATCCCCGCCGAGCCCGAGTTCGGCGTGAGCGAGCACGTCGCCTCCATCCTGCTGTCGGCCCGCCGGCACGGCAGCGACGCGCTGGCGGCACTCAACATCCGCTACGACCCCGACATCGTGGCCGCGCTCGAGGACGCCGGCTTCGCCACCGTCGAGTTCGACGCCGAGTACGACGACCTCGACGCGGTCGTCGGCGCGGCCCTCGAGGAGCGGCCGGACGCGACCGTGCTCTACCACACCGGCGGCTACGGCATCGAACCCATCGTCTACCTGCTCGGCGACGACGCCGAGGCGGTCGTGAACGCGGCCCGGAACCTGCTCTGAGCCGGCGCGTCTCCGGACTCCATTTCCCCCGACGGCCTACTCCTCCGGCCGGGTCCCCAGCAGCACCTCGCCGTCCTCGATCTCGTCTATCCAGCCGGACTTGAGCGCGTAGGCGTCCTCGTCGGCCTCGTGGCTCCCCCAGTCGAGTTTCGCCTTCAGCTCCTCGGCCAAGCTGGGGTCGGGTTCGACGTAGGCGGTACCCTCGCGAACCTCGGTGACGACGCCGATCTTCTCGCGGTCGGCGTCGAACACGGACGCGCCCTCGTCGGCTTCGGTGAACTCCATGGCGCAGGATTCGTCGCCCTCGGGGAAAGCGGCTACGGCCTCCGGACTCGACGGAGCACCCTAAAAATCTAGTTTTCTGACGGGAAAGAAATGGGCCCCCGCCGATCCCGTCTACGCCGAGACGTCGAGGACGATCCGGTCGTCGGTGATGTCGGCGATGCTCTCGTCGTGGACCGCGTAGGTCTCCTCGTCGATACCGCCCTGCGGGAGCCGGGTCTGCATCTCCTCGACGGTCGACTCGTCGGCCCGGACGTGGGCCGCGCCGTGGTGGACGTCCACGACGGTCCCCACCCGCGTCCCCTCGCGGTCCACGACGGCCTTGTCCACGTCCTCCTCCGTGAGTGCGACTGTCATGCGCCGGTAGTACGGCGTCGTCACCCTTCACGCCACCGGCCGACCGGCTTCGTCGCCGTCGGCGGGCGCGTCGTTCTCGCGTCCGCGGCGGTGGCCCTTCGCGGTGGAGGTCGACCCCATCGTTTGTCCGCGGCGGTGGCCCTTCGCGGTGGAGGTCGACCCCATCGTTTTGTCGCCGGCCGTCGTAGGCTCCGGCATGGCGACCGACGCGACGGCGGCGGCACAGCGGTTCTACGGGCGGTGGGCCGACCTCTACGACGTGCTCGCGCGTTCGACGCCCGGCCTCGGACGGCTCCGGGCCCGGGTCGCGGACGCGCTGGCGCTCGACCCCGGCGACACCGTGGTCGAGATGGGCTGTGGCACGGGGGCGAACTTCCCGCACCTCCGCGAGCGGGTCGGCCCGGAGGGCCGGGTCGTCGGCGTGGACTTCACGCAGGGGATGTTGGTGCGGGCCCGCGACCGCATCGACCGCGAGGGCTGGCGGAACGTCCACTGCGTCCGGGGCGACGCCACGAGCGTCGCGTTCCGCGAGCCGCCCGACGCGGTGCTCGCCACCTTCGTCGTGGGGATGCTCGGCGACCCCGCGGCCGAGGTGAACCGGTGGGCCGACACGGTCGCGCCGGGCGGCCGCCTCGCGCTGCTCGACGCCGCCCAGACCACGCGGTGGTTCGGCTGGCCGGTGAACCGGGCGTTCCGCGGGCTGGTCGTCGCCTCCTCGCCGAGCGGCGTCGACGCCTACGAGGCGCCGCCGTGGACGGTGCTTGACGGCCGGGTCGCGGCCGCCCGGCGCGCGCTCCGGGAGCGGGCCGCCGCCACCACTCACGAGGAGCACGCGCTCGGGGTGGTGCGACTCACCGCCGGCCGGATCGAATAGGGCGGCGGGGTTCGGCGATGGCCGAGGCCGCACCGCCCAGAAGGGTGTCCAGTTTGGGGGTAGTGGTGGGGGATACCAGCCCCGGACGACGGATACTGACAGTCTGAATCGCGACGTCGCCGAGTAACGCGTGACCTCCCACCAAGGTAAACGGGCCCATCCGACAGGGTCACCTGTCAGAGCCGGCGCTGGCGTGCGAACAGGCCCCACGAACTTCCGGGTCGCCGCACGACTACCTGACTCGCTTCTCGGCTATCTGGACGTCGCACGCTTCGCACGACGCGACGACGACGTTCACCGGCGGTTGGCAACACGACTCGACGGTCTCCTCGTCCCGAACGAGCGCGGCCCCGCAGGCGGGACAGTCGCGCCGGAGCGCCCGGAGCGTCGCGAGGGCGTCGAGGCGGTCGTCGACGCCCAGGTCGTCCCACGACGGCCGGCCCGCCAGTACGCTGCCGGCCGCCGCGTCGGCGACGAGGGCCGGCTCCGAGGGCCACTGGACCAGTCGCTCGCCGCTGACGAAGAACTGGGCGGGTCCCACGGCCGAGACGTCGTCGGTTTCGACGCCGAGGGCAGCGGCGACCGCCTCTCGTTCCACGTCGGCGGCGTCGATGTCGTCGACGACGTCGTTCCACGCGCGCCGGAACTCGGGGGCGAGTCGCCGGTCCCCGCCGGCGTCCCGGTCGACCGCCCCGAACCGGTCGAGGGGGTCGGCCTCCCCCGACGGACCGGCCGGTGCGAGGTCGCTCGGCGCGCGGTCGACCGAACTCGGCGCCTTGCCGAACAGGTCGAGCACCGACGCGGGGAGGTACCGCTCGGTCAGCGCCGGCGTCCCCGGGACGAGGTAGCCCCGGAGGTAGACGACGAGCGCACTCGCCGCGAACGCCGCCGCCCCGACGACGGGCGAGACGACGGCGAGGGCGGCGCTCGCGATACCCGCGAGGAGCAGATTCACCAGCGTGCACGGGGCACACCGGTTCTCCCCCGTGTACGCCGGTTGGCGCACCGTCTCGAAGAGTCGCTCGATCCCCACGTGACGAATTAGATATGGGGTTCTCGAACTAATAACTGGGGCGTTCGTCTCAGTACGGAGTCACGTCATCGAACGGTGACGACGGCCCTTAAAAAGATTCCAGACAATAATTTATGTAGATTCTTGTCGGGTCTTCCGAACGCTGTTCTGATTGCTCTTCAGTGGGGCAATTTACCGCCGGGTATCTTACCGTTAGGGCCGGTGCACGATTACCGAACGTTGAAGGACGACAACGGTGTGAATCGCTTCGGGGTGAGTTACCGAATGACACTTCGACGCGGGGGGATCGATTGATGACATATCGAACGCCCGAGATCGACTCGGAGGACCGGCGGCAGTTCCTGCGGGTGCTCGGGGTGACGGGGGCCGCGGCCGCGGGGGCGGAGCTCACGATGGGCGAACTCCGCGACGCGATGACCGCGGAGGCGGGCGGGGAGCTCGCCGCCATGGGCGAGTCCATCCGGTCGGACCTGACCGGCGAACTCGACCCCGCCCTGCTCGGCACCGGCGTGACCGACATCGCCGCGAGCGCCGAGCAGCTGCCGGCGCTCCGGGAGATGGGGATTCCGGCGCAGGACAGCACCGCGTACCAGGAGGCGGCCGCGCCGGTGTGGGACGTGTACGACCACCTGAAGGGGGTCGGGTTCTTCGAGAGCGTCGAGACCCACCTGCCGGCGTTCACCGAGGACCACATCGAGTCGACCGCCAGGGCGCTCGTGGGGGCCGAACCGCTCACCGGGCTGCTCTCGGAGGCGGGCTTCGCCGAGCAGGAGAAGACCGCGCTGGTCTCGAACGTGGTCAACCGGCGCGAGCGGCTCGCGCTGTGGGTGCCGACCAAGGACATCCCCGAGCGGGTCGAGTACGACCTCGCGCACGTCGCGCCGCTTCACCAGCGCGCGCTCGGCGGGGTCGGGCTCTGGATGGACGACCTCGACGAGTACCTCTGGCAGAAGGAGATCCTGATGACCGACGACATCCTCGACAAGGGGATCTGGGACCTGAAGGTGATGCTGGGCGGGGCGGAGCTGCTGACCAAGGCCGCGACCGACGTCGCGGGCGAGGCCGAACTCACGAACAGCCAGCTCACGGCCGCGCTGACGGCCGGCACCGCGAGCATGATCCTCGGTCAGGAGGACCTGACCCAGGACGTGTACCGCATCACCGACGACGTGCGAGCGCCGCGCCCGGAGGGATTCTGACATGTCGACAGACCTGACCAACGACCCGGCAGTCAAGGCCGCCAAGGAGATCGAACTGAAGGAGGTAGAGGACGGCTACACGCTGGTCAACACGCCCGACGAGTCGGTATCGAACCAGTACAACGTCCAGGACATCCCGGAGCGGGACGTGACCCAGGAGATGCTGTCCAACACCGGACAGAATCCCGAGTCCTGGCTGATGTACGGCGGCGACTACACCCAGAAGCGCCACACCACCGCCGACGTCATCACCAAGCAGAACGTCCAGAACCTCGAGATCGAGTACCTCCTGCAGACCGGCGTCGGCTCCAGCATGGAGGGGACGCCGCTGGTCGTTCCGGGCGACCCGCCCGTGATGTACCAGACCAACGGGCCGAACCACGCGAAGGCGGTCAACGCTCGGAACGGCGAGGTGCTGTGGACGTACACCTACTCGAACCCGACCGACATCCACGGCAATCAGCCCGCCGAGGACCGGTTGCTGCTGTGTTGCGACGCCAACAACCGCGGGTTCGCCATCCTCGGCGACAAGGTGTTCATGACCACGCTCGACTCGGGGATGGTCGCGCTCGACCGGTACACCGGCGAGGAGCAGTGGTACACCTCGACCGCCAACTACGAGGTCGGCTACTCGGCGACCTGGGCGCCCGTCATCTACGACGGCAAGCTCATCACCGGGAGCGCGGGCGGCGAGTACGGCGTCCGCGGGTTCATCATGGCGCTCGACCCGGAGAACGGCGACGTCCTCTGGCGGCGGTGGACCACGCCGGAGGACCAGTGGGTCGGCACCAGCTACGAGCAGGGATGTGGTACCAGCTGGATGACCCCGACCGTCGACGAGCAGCGCGACACGCTGTACGCGCCGATCGGCAACCCCGGTCCGGACTTCGACGGCTCGGTTCGGCCCGGCCCGAATCCCTTCACGTGCGGGACGTTGGCGGTCGACACCAACAGCGGCGACGTCAAGTGGAACTTCCAGGAGAGCCCCCACGACGTCTGGGACTACGACTCGATCGCGCCGCGCATCCTGCTGCGCGACCAGGAGGTCCGGGGCGAGACCCGCGACGTGGTGGTCAACCCCGGCAAGACGGGGTGGAACTACACCACCGACGCCGAGTCCGGCAAGCTGCTCGTGCGGAGCCAGCCGACCTGCCAGCACATCAACATGTGGGAGATGGTCCCGCACGTCGACAGCGACGAGAGCATCTCGTACGTGCCCGGACCGCAGGGCGGCAACGACTGGCAGCCGCCGTCGTACAGCCCGCAGACCGGGTACGTCTACCTCAAGCAGCAGAACACGCCGGTCGAGATGTGGTGGGACCACGCCGAGTACGAGCCGGGCACGGCCTACTTCGGCGGCACGTTCGACGACTGGCCCCACGTCGAGACGCCCGAGGGGTGGAACGGCCACACCAGCGCCATCGTCGCGGTCGACCCGCTCACGGGCGAGCGGGTCTGGCGCGAGTGGATCGACGACCGCAACTACCTCTGGGGCGGTTCGATGACGACCGCGACGGGGCTGGTGTTCCTGGGAACGCAGAAGAACCGGTTCATCGCCTACGACGGCGAGACCGGCGACCGGCTCTGGGAGTCGCCGAACCTCGGCGCACCCATCAGCTCCTCGCCGATGAGCTGGTACGATCCGGGAACCGGGAAGCAGTACGTCGCGGTACAGGTCGGCGGCAGCGGCTGGCTGCGCCACGGTCCGCGGGGCAGCACGGTCGCCGTCTTCTCGCTCGCCGAGTGAACGAACAACACAGATTACAACCATGTCACACGACTTCACGCGGCGTTCGTTCCTCTCGGCGGCGACCGGAGCGAGCGCCCTGGCGTTCGGTATCGGCTCGACGGGCGCGAGGCAGGGACCGACCTACACCCTCGCGATGACTCCAAACGGTTGGGTGGGACAGTCGCCGACGGAGATAGACGGGCAGAACAATCCGACGCTCAACCCCGACCCCGGACAGGAGGTGACGATCGAGTGGGAGAACCGGACCGACATCATCCACAACTTCGCCATCACGAGGCGGTATCCGGGCGGGGAGGCGCTCCAGCGGTCGGACTACGTCGCCCCGGGCGAGAGCCAGTCGGTCACGTTCACCGCCGAGGAGGGCCTCGGGGCGTACTACTGCGAGAACCACCTCGACGAGATGGGCGAGATCGTCGTCGGCGAGGGCCAGCAGACCCAGGCGACGACCCAGGACGTGGAGGTCGAGCGCACGGCGCAGGCCTCCGTCCCGGTGACGACGTTCCGGTTCGTCGGCTCCACGGAGGGCTGGCAGGGGCTCGCGCCGTCGAGCATCCAGGGCGAGACGAACCCGACGCTCCAGATGGTGCCGGGCAACCTGTACGCCATCCACTGGATCAACGGCGACGGCGCGCCCCACAACGTCGAGATCAAGAACGACCTGAACCAGGAACTGGTCCGGTCGGACATCACGGCGCGCGGCGGCGCCACCCAGACCGTCAAGTTCCTGGCGACCGAGCAGATGACGGAGTACTACTGCCAGTACCACCCGCTCCGGATGAGCGGCGACATCGAGTTCGTCAGCGAGGAGCAGGTCACCCAGCAGCCGACCACCGCCGAGGAACAGGCGGAGTTCACGCGCCACACGGTCTCGCGGGACATCTCGCAGGCGAACGAGACCCAGCAGACGACGGCGCCTGGCCGGACGACCACCGCCGCCGACCAGATGACGACGGAGGAGCAGACGACGATGGCTGGCCAGACGACGGTCCCGGGTCAGACCACGATGGCGAACCAGACGACGGCCCCGGGTCAGACCACGACGGCGAACCAGACGACCACGATGGCGAACCAGACGACGGTTCCGGGTCAGACCACGATGGCGAACCAGACGACCGCCGCGGACGTCGGCAGTGTCGATGTATCGTCGATCGTCAGACAGGTCCCGGCCCCGGGCTTCGGCGCGCTCACGGCGCTGGGCGGCATCGGCGGCGCGATGAGCTACCTGCTGTCCCGCGGTAACGACGAGGAGTAGGCGATACCGCGACCGCAGCTTTTTCGGTCCGACGCGACCGCGGGTCTCGTTCCGACAGGAGCACTCCGACCGACAGGCGAACCGGCAGCCATCGGCTCGGATTCGGATAAACGACGGAACCGTGAGAACCGTCCGCTCGCAGTCGGATACGACCGGCGCCCCGAGGAATCGGGCGACCGACGCCGACTCAGTCGCCTGCGGCGTCGCTCCGGGCGCCGCCGTCGAAGCTGACCTCGATTTCGGCGGCCGCGGCCTTGTACTCCGGAATCTTCGCGCGCTCGTCGAGCACGTCGTTGGTGAGCTTGTTCGCGGCGGCGGCCGCGAAGTGCGGCGTGGTCCAGACCACGCCCTCCTTGATGGCGTCGGTGACGTGGGCCTCGACGGTTATCTCGCCGCGGCGCGACCTGAGGGTCACCTCGTCGCCGTCCTCGATGCCGTACCGGTCGGCGTCGGCGGGGTGGACGTCGACGAAGTTCTCGGGGTGCTGGCGGTTGAGCGTCGGCGACCGGGTGCTCATCGTCCCGGTGTTGTAGTGCTCCTCGAGCCGGGCGGTCGTCAGCGTGAGCGGGTACTCCTCGTCGGGCACTTCGGCCGGCGGCTGGTGGGTGACGCCCGCGATCTGGCCGAGCCCGCTCTCGGTGTCGAACTCCTCCTCGTAGAGGAACGGGTCGCCCTCGTCGCCGGGCTCGTAGCACGGCCAGTGGAGGCCCTCCTCGCCGAGCAGGTCGTAGGTCATCCCGTGGTAGCTGGGGCAGACCTGCCGGAGCTCCTCGAACACCGCCTCGGGCTCGTCGAAGTCGAAGTGGCCCTCGCCCTCGAACAGGCGACCGCCGACCTCCGAGACGATGTCGAGGTCGTGCTTCGTGTTCTCGTGGACCTTCCCGACCGGACGCATCCGCTGGACGCGCCGGTCGGTGTTGGTGACGGTGCCGCCGCGCTCGGCCCACGATGTCGCCGGCAGCACCACGTCGGCGAACTCGGCGGTCTCGGTCATGAAGATGTCCTGGACCACCATGAACTCCAGCTCCTCCAAGCGCTCGGCCACGCGGTTGGCGTCGGGTTCGGACATCACGGGGTTCTCGCCCATCACGTACAGCCCGTGGATCGAGTCGCCGGCCGCGTGGGAGATCTCGACGTTCGTCAGCCCGGGCTCGTCCGGTATCTCGAAGCCCCACACCTCCTCGACGCTCTCGCGGGCCTCGTCGTCGTCGACGAGCTGGTAGCCCGGCAGCACGTTCGGCATCGCGCCCACGTCGCAGGTGCCCTGGACGTTGTTCTGGCCCCGGAGCGGGTTGACCCCCGTGCCCGGTCGGCCGACGTTCCCGGTGACGAGCGCGAGGTTGATCTCGTTCTGGACGTTGTCGACGCCGCAGCGGTGCTGGCTCATCCCCATCCCGGTGAAGATGGCGGCGTTGTCGGCGGTGGCGTACTTCTCGGCGGCCGCCTCGATGTCCTCGAGCGGGACGCCGCAGGTCTCGGCGGCCTCCTCCTTGTCGAAGTCTTCGAGGGTCTCCCGGAGGTTGTCGAAGCCGTCGGTCCGCTCTTCTATGAACTCCTCGTCGACCCAGCCGTTCTCCAGCACCGTCTTGAGCACGATGTTGAGCAGCGGGATGTCGGTCCCGGGGTTGAGCTGGAGGTGCTGGTGGCGGTCGGTCTCGTCGATCTGGAACGACCGGGTGGTCTTGTTGGCGTGGGGGTCGACCTGGATGACGGTCGCGCCGTCGAGCACGGCCTGCCGGAAGTACTGGCTGTTGGCGATGGGGTGTTGCTCGCCGGGGTTCGCGCCCTGGATCCAGAACACGTCGGCCTCCTCGCGGAGGTCGGCCATGCTGTTGGTCATCGCGCCGGCGCCGAGGCTGGTCCGGAGCGCCCACACCGTCGAGGCGTGGCACATCCGGGTGCAGTTGTCGACGTTGTTCGTGCCGTACCGGCGCGCGAGCTTCTGGAGCAGGTAGTTCTCCTCGTTCATCGTCTTCGAGGAGCCGAAGAAGCCCATCGCGTCCGGGCCGTGCTCCTCGCGGATGCGCCCGAGTTCGCTGACCACGCGGTCGTAGGCCTCCTCCCAACTGGCCTCGCGGAACTCTCCATCCTCCTTTATCAGCGGGTCGGTGAGCCGGTCCTCGTGGTCGACGACCTCGGTCGCGGCCCCGCCCTTGATGCACACCCGGCCCTCGTTGACCGGCGCGTCGCCCCACGGCATGAACCGCATGTCGGCCGGGTCGTCGCCGGGGTTGACCTGGATGCCGCAGCCCACGCCGCAGTACGGACAGATGGTCTTGACCGGCTCCTGTTCCTCACCGGACATCCGCTTTGTCCCCCGTATTGTAATCCATGTTCGGTAATCCCGCTAGAGAGACCCGCCCCAAGTGCATGAAACTTATTAACATATTTCGTAGCTTTCCCCGGGAATACCGGCTGACGGCGCCGGGTGCATCCGCGGTCCGATAGGCCGCGTATCGCTCCGTTGGGGGAACGTTAACCCCGCTCGCCGCCCAACGGTCGGCCGTGACCCTGACCCGTTCGACCGTGACGGCCGCGGCTGAGGAGTACCGGGAGCGAGAGCCGCTGTACGCCGTCGAACGCGACCAGGTGCGGACGCTCCCGGCGGCGTTCGCGTCGGGCGAGTTCGGATGGCGCGACGCCGAGTGGGTCGTCCGGTGGTACTACCGGCGGTACCTCGGCGAGTACCCGGACCCCGAGCGCCGGGACGCCGAGGAGCGGTTCGGCGAGAACGACTACGAGGATATCGGGGAGGCGATCGCGGACGTCGTCGCGACTGACTCGGTCTCGGACAGGGTCGACCGGCTGACCGACCTGGCGGCCGTCGACGTGCCGGTCGCCTCGGCGTTCCTGCTGTTCGTCGACCCCGAGGAGTACGTCGTCGTCGGGCCGCGGGAGTGGGCGGTGCTCCGCGAGGCCGGCGAGCTGTCCCCCGAGTATCCCGGGCCGCCGTCGGTCGGGGAGTACGTGACGTATCTGGACGTCTGCCGGTCGGTCGCCGACCGGGTCGACTGCGACCTGTGGACGCTCTACCGGGCGCTCTGGCGGCTCTGGAAGGACGACGAAGCCGCGTTCGCCGAGTGACTGCGCCGATGACCACACCGGAAGCAGCGGCGCGGTCGCGTCACCCGTACCGTTCGGCGTGGTCCTCACAGAACTCGGGGTCGCGGAGCTGGGCCTCGACCACGCCCGGCTGGCGGTGGGGGTTCGAGAGCCGACAGCCTTCCCGTCCGCAGAACGCCTCGCCGGTCAGCCGGCAGTGGACCGCCTGGAGGACGTACCCCTTCAGCGCCTCGGTGGACCGGGGGTCGTCGGTGACCAGGAACTCGCCGTCGACCTCGTTCTCCAGCACCTCGCGCGGGGGAGCGTCGCCGGAGACGAGCGCGTGCTTCTGCTTGGCCTCGTAGTAGGCTTCGGGCTTGGCCGGCGCTTCGTAGAGACCGGGCACCGAGACCAGCGCTGGCTGACCGAGGACGTTGACCCGCTTGTGCCACCGGCCGTCGTGGTCGCCCCACGTGCCGACCGCGCGGTCCAGCAGGGCCACGTGGAGGTGGTCGAGCGAGCGCTCGCCTCCCGGAACGGCGGCGTTGAGCGCGCGCTGGACCGCCACGCCGTCGTAGAGGACGCCGCCCGCCCGGTCGGGGTGCTCCAGCGCGCGCTCCTCGTACCGGACGATGCCGAGCATGCTGTTGCCGGTCTCGCGCTCGTGCGGCGAGAGGACCCGGGCCTCGGCGAACTGCTCGGGCAGCTTCTCGTTTCGATGGACGTCCAGGAAGCGGTCGCGTACCTCGACGTCGATTCCGGCGTCGTTCCCTTCACCCCACGCGAGCCGTTCGCGGAGCCAGTCGCCGATCTCGTCGGCGTCCGCGACGGTGGTGGGCGCGCGGTAGAGCGTCACCGTCTCGACCATATTCGCCGATTGTACTATCGGGTGAAGCCTGTTGCGGTTCCCCGAACGACGGCAACCCCTAAGTGTAGATTGACAGTAGCTCACGTCACATGGTCGACGCTCCCGAGTACCACGAACGCACCAAGCACGCCCCGGGCGACTTCCCCGACCCGACGTTCCAGCTCGACCCCGAGACGATGCCGCGGCCGTTCAAGCGCTACCGCGACCGGCCGCGTGCGTCCCTCTGGGGCGTCCGAGCGCCCGTCCTCCCGGCGCTCTCGACTGTCGCCGAGGCCGGCGCCGACCCGCTCGCGGGGACCGACCAGTCCACTCGCGACCCCGTCGACGCCCGGACCGCGGCGTCGCTGTGCTACTACGCCGCGGGCGTCAAGGCCGAGCGCGATCACCCGGCCGACGGGGTCGACCGCCGGATGTACTACCGGACGGCGTCCTGTACCGGAAACCTCCACCACGTCGACGCCTACGTCGTCTGCGCCGATCTAGACGGACTGAACGCGGGCGTCTACCACTTCGATCCCGCGACGTTCTCCCTCGAGGCGCTGCGCGAGGGGGACTACCGGGGAACGCTCGCGGCCGCGGCCGGTCCCGGCGCCGGCGTCGCGGATGCGCCGGTCACGCTCGTCCTCACCTCCGAGTGGTGGCGCAACGCCTGGAAGTACCGCGAGCGGACCTACCGCCACGCGTTCTGGGACTCGGGGACCGCGGTCGCGAACCTGCTGGGGACCGCCCACGCCGCCGACCTCTCCGCGTCGGTCGTCGCCGGGTTCGACGACCGCGCGGTCGCCGACCTGCTGGGTGTCGACCCCGGAACCGAGTCACCCCTCGAACTCGTCCCGGTCGGCGAGGGCGCACCGGTGGACGACGCGACCGCCGGCGACCCGGAGCCCATCGACCCCGCGACCGAACCCCAGCCGGCCCACGACCGCACCCACGACCTCCCGTACGAGGCGTGGGAGGCCAGCGCCCTCTCCGACGGCGACTCGGCGGCGGCGTGGCGCGACCGGGTCCGCGCGGCCGGGTCGGTCGGGAGAGTCGCGGCGGGCGACGGCGAGCGCGTCCCGCTCGACCCCGTCGATCACGGGACCGAGGTGGCCCGGCCGCTGTCGAGCGCGATTCGGCGCCGTCGGTCCTGCCGTGAGTTCGCCGACGAACCGCTGAGCCGGCGGAAGCTCGGGACGGTCCTCGACCGGGCGACCCGGGGCGCGCCGGGCGACTGGAACGACGGTGACGCCGCCGGACTGCGGTTCAACGACGTGTACGTGCTGGCGACCGGCGTCGAGGGCGTCCCGGACGGGCGCTACCAGTTCCACCCCGACGAGGGCGCGCTGGAGCGGCTCGGCGACGCGACGAGCCGCGACCAGACCCGGCTGGCGCTCGGCCAGGAGTGGGCCGGCGGCGCCCACGTCAACGTCTACTGCATGACCGACGTCGAGGCGGTGGTCGAGGAGCTCGGCGACCGGGGGTACCGCCTGGCGCAGCTGGAGGCGGGAATCGCGCTCGGGCGGCTCTACCTGGCGACCTATGCCCACCGTCCGCTCGGCGGGACCGGCCTGACGTTCTTCGACGACGAGGTGACCGATTACCTCTCGCCGCGAGCCGCGGGACAGACCCCGACGACGCTGTTCGCGATGGGCGTCGCGGAGTAACGTGGTCCATGAGACGACAGTCGAAGCATCTGCGCGCCATCGGCGCGCGGTTCGCCGGACGCTCGCTTCGCTCGCGTCCGGGAGGTTTTTCCCCAAGTTTTTACGAGGAGTGGTGGGCGAGCGAAGCGCCCCGCGGTCTGGGCGGGCGGGGGGGTGTCTTCTTACCCTTGTTTCTGGGGGGGGGGGGGGCCCCCCCCCCCCCCCCCCCCACCCGACGAAGTAAAAAGTGGCTAGTCGTCAGCGGAAGCGGTCCGGGTGGTCATGTCGACTGGGTCGGCGTCGACGCCGAGTTCGTCGATGGCGACCTGGGCCGCGCGCTTGCCCGAGACGAGCATCGCGCCGAACGTCGGGCCCATCCGCGGGAGCCCGTAGGTCGTCGCGGTCGCCATCCCGGTCGCGACGAGCCCGTCGTGGACCAGGCCGGTGTGCTCGACCACGGCGTCCTCGGACTCGCCGACCCACATCGAGTCGTGGCCGGGCGAGTCGTGGCCGGGCGCGCCGTAGGAGTCGTCGCCCGTCTTGTCCATCCCGGTGGCGTTGGCCTTCGCGTCGCCGATGCCGGGCGCGTCGAGCACGCCCCGTTCGTCGAGCTTCGAGACCGCCATCGCGTCGTGGCCGGTCGCGTCGATGACCAGGTCGGCCTCGACCGCGATGGGGTCGACGCAGGTGATCTCGCGGGGCAGGGCGTGGACCGGCGTCCAGTTCATCACGATGCCGCCCACCCGGTGGTCCTCCCGGATGACGATGTCTGTGAACTCGGTCATGTTCTGCATCTTGGCGCCCGCGTCGCAGGCGGCCTTGATCAGCGCCGAGCAAGCGTGCGGGCCGTTCGCCACGTAGAGGCCCTCGCTGTCCCGCGACTGCTTGAAGTCGACGTCGAGGTCCTCGAGCACGCGCTGGGCGGGGTCCCGGACGGTCACCTTGTTCATCAGGAAGCCGCCGAGCCAGAAGCCGCCGCCGAGGTAGTTGTTCTTCTCGACGACCATCGTCTTCACCCCGCGCTCCGAGAGCTCCTTGGCCGCCATCAGGCCGGAGGGGCCTCCCCCGACGATGATGACGTCCGAGTCGCTGAAGTCCATGAACTCCTCGGTCCACTCCTGGCCGATGGCGCGGGTCACGTCCGCCTCGCCGACGTCGCTGAACTTTTCGAACTCGCTCATACAACCAGGTGGTATCACGTCGTGGTTGAAAGAGGTTCCGGAACGGGTTCCGAACGATGACATCTTCAGTTCGGCGCGCGCTGGCGCGGTCCTCGTGACCGCGCCCTCATGTGCGAGGGACGACCGAACGCAGTGAGGGAGGAGGATGGGGAGGTGTGAGGGCTGTGCCGTGCGGTCGCGGTAACTCATCGGTGACGGCGGTAGCTAGCTAGCTGCCGTGGCTCATCGTCTCAGTCCAAAATACCGACCATAGTCCAACCTTCCACAACCGAAAAACGACCAGATAACCCCCGACACCCGTGATACCGCGACTCTCGGAAGCGTTATCCGTGGAGGGACCCTCCCTATAGTTGCAATGGCGAAAGGAACTGTTGATTTCTTCAACGACACAGGCGGCTACGGTTTCATCTCTACGGACGACGAGGACGACGACGTGTTCTTCCACATGGAGGATGTCGGCGGCCCGGACCTCGAAGAGGGAACCGACATCGAATTCGACATCGAAGACGCCCCCAAGGGCCCGCGCGCGACGAACGTCGTCCGCGCGTAAGTCGGAAACCACGTCACATCGGGTGGCACACAGAACTGCATTTTCGCGAGTACACTACCACCGACGAGCCGAGGCGCTAGTAGGCCAGCCGAGGCGCTGTCCGTCGAGAGGTCGTTAATCGAGACGCCGATAATCGAGACCCGACCGGCCCGGCCTCGTCAGGCGAGGTCGCCCTGGCGAATCGCGCGCTCCGCTTCCTCCAGTGCCGTCTCGCGGTCGAACTCCGCCACGATCTCCTCTAGTTCCTCCTCGCTCGCACCCTGCAACTCGCGTGCGTGCTCCGTGATGTTCGGGATCGCGCGAACGATGTTGTCGATGATCGGAATCGCGGCGGTCTGGGGCGAACGGGACAGCGGATTCAGGTCCACCACGATCTCGGTCTTGCCCATCTCGGCCAGCGCCTCGGCGCGGTCGCCGTCCTCCAGCGGGACCAGCACCACGTCGGCCGCGTAGATGCCGTCCGCGTCGACCTTCGCGCGCTCGTGGTCGAGGCCCGGGATGCGGGCGTCGGCCGCGAGACCCTTGACGTCCTCGGCGCCGTGGTCCCGGAGGTGGTCGGCGATGGCCCGCATGCGCTCGTCGGTCCGGTTGAACAGATTGACCTCCAGGTCCGCGTCGACCGCTTCCGCCAACTCCACCATCTCGCCGGGCACCAGCGCCGCGACGTTCCCGTTCACCGAGAGCACGGGGTGGTCGGCCAGCAGGAGTCGGGCCGCGGCCGCCCGCTCGGCCGCGTCGGCGCTGGGGACGGTCTCCTCGCCGAGCAGGTAGTCGAACGCCTCGCCGCGGCCCTCCGCGACCAGTCCCTGCCTGCTGGTGATGCCCAGTTCCACGCCCTCCTCGATGCGGTGGCGGGTGCGCAGCGACGCCGCCCGCGGGTGGTCCTCGGGGATCTCGGTCATACTCGACCGTTACCGCGGGCTACCGAAAAGGCGTCGTTCCGCGGAGCGCGAGTCGGACGTCGCCCGGCGACCGCGGCCGGCGGTTGTTCTGTCTCCCGCGCTCGCTTTCCGGCGGACAGTCACTCGATTTCGCGCTCTCGGTCCGGCGTCCGCCGGGCGTCGAGCGACTCGCGGGCGTTCTCCACGGTCTCGGTCTCCAGCAGTCGCTCGAGTCGATGCTCGAACTCCTCGTCCGAGAGGTCGCCGCGGGCGTACCGCGCGCGGAGTTCGTCGAGTGCTCCCTGCCTGCCGTCGCCGGTCCTCTCCATCTCTTTGCGCTCGTCGCACCACCGCGCGATGCCGAGCGCGAGCGGAATTAGCCCGCCGCCGATGGGGAACGCCATCCACCAGTAGGGGACGCCGGCGGCGAGCAGGCCGACGGCCACGAGTCCCATCGCCACGGTACCGACGCCGACGGCTATTTGGGCGCGAGCCTCGTCGGCGTCGCTCTCGCTCATACGTGACACTCGCGCCGTCCAAGGCCGAAAAGCTGTCGTCGCCTCGTCTCCGACCCCGGCGACTCGATTCGCGCGGGGCCCGCCCGCGACTCACTCGTCGTTTGAGCGCTCCAGGCGAGCGCCGCAGGGGTGGATCTCGCAGACCTCGGGGTCGTAGCCCGCCCGCGAGAGCCCGTCGTCGAGCGCGAACACCGTCTCGCCGAGCATCGCCATCGCGGCCTCGCCGCCCTCGGCCCGCACGTCGTCGAGCACATCGCGCACGCTGTCGGTGAGCAGGTCGGCCTCGCGGGCGAACTCCCGGGAGGCGTCCAGCAGCGTGGGCAACGTCGGCTCCTCCACCAGACGGACGAGCATGTCGACGCCCGCTTCCGAGAGCCGGTCGGTGTCGCCCGACAGCACCGCCTCGGTCGAGCGCTCGCCCAGGGTCAGGTACTCGACCCGGCTCCGGGCGGGGACGCCGTCGAGCCGGTTGTACTCTGGCGATCCGGGGTCGAGCCGGATCGGAGCGCCGCCGCGGGCCTGGGCCACAACGTCGCCCAGCCCGGTCCCGGCCTCGACCTCCGCGGCGTGGGCGACCGCGACGAGTTCGTTCGCCGAGCGCCCGCAGTCGCAGGCGTCGTTCGCGGCCAGCGCGGTCCCGAGCGCGGCCGCTCCGGAGACGCCGAAGCCGGCGCCCACCGGAAGGTCGGTCCGGGCGGTCACCCGCGCGTCGACGCCGAGCGCCGCGAGCACGCGGGTCACGGCCTCGACCGCGGCGGGTTCGTCGTTCAACTGCATCGAGGTGTCCTCCGCGGGCTCCACGTCGACGGTCACGCCGTCCGAGAGGGTCAGCCCCGCGCCGCGCGAGCCCGCCTGCTCGGGGTCGTCGGCGTCGTGGACGCTGAAGAAGCCGGTGACGTGGCCCGGCACGAACGCCCGCGACGAGTCGTCGCTCATGTACCGGTCTTGCGAGTCGGGGCGTATAACGTTTTTATTCCGCGTCCGTCGTCCGGGCCGTCAGGGACTTCCGAATCCTGCGGTTTGACGCACGTCCGACACTGTCACCGATGAGTTCCGAAAAACGAGTCGTCAGCTCAGGGGCTCAGCCGCTGGCGGTCCTGCGAGACTCACTTCGCTCGTCTCGCCGGCTCCCAACGTCTTCGGCTACGGACTCAGACGTTGGCGATCCCGCGGGAACAGCACCGCTTCGCGGATGTTCTCCAGGCCGAGCATCGTCATGACCAGGCGCTCGCCGCCGAGGCCCCAGCCGGCGTGGGGCGGCATGCCGTACTTGAACATCTTGGTGTAGTACTCGAACGCGTCGGGGTCGAGCCCCTGCTGCTCGAAGCCCTCGACGAGCCGGTCGTAGCGGTGCTCGCGCTGCCCGCCCGAGACCAGCTCCATGTTCGGGTGCATCAGGTCGAAGCCCGTCGAGAGCTGGGCGTCGTCGTCGTGGTCCTTGATGTAGAACGGCTTGATCTCGCTGGGCCAGTCGGTGATGAAGTAGTGGCCCCCGACCTCGTCGCCCAGCGCCTTCTCGCCCTCGGTGGGCAGGTCGTCGCCCCAGACCAGCTGCTCGTCGAGCTCGCCGGTGGCGTTGATGCGCTCGATGGCCTCCTCGTAGCTGAGTCGCGGGAACTCGCCCTCGGGCGCCTCGAAGTCCTCGTAGCCCAGCGCCTCGAGTTCGTGCTGGCAGTTCTCGGCGACGCCCTCGTAGGCGGCCCGCACGATGGTCTCGCAGGCGTCCATCGCGTCCTCGTGGTCGTAGAAGGCGCTCTCGAAGTCGATGGAGGTCGCCTCGTTGAGGTGGCGGGGCGTGTTGTGCTCCTCGGCGCGGAAGATCGGGCCGATCTCGAAGACGCGCTCGAGGCCGGAGCCGACCATCAGCTGCTTGAACAGCTGGGGCGACTGGTTCATGAACGCCTCCTGGCCGAAGTAGGTGATGGGGAACAGCTCGGTGCCGCCCTCGGTCCCGGTGGCGACGATCTTCGGCGTGTTGATCTCGGTGCAGCCCAGGTCGCGGAAGGCCTCGCGGACCGACCGCAGCACCTCGGCGCGGATCTCGAAGATGGCCTTGGTCTCGTCCTTCCGGAGGTCCAGCGTCCGGTTGTCCAGACGCGTCGAGAGGTCGGCGTCGACCTTCCCCGAGGGGTCCAGCGGGAGTTCGGGGTCGGCCTCGGCGACGACCTCCACGGAGTCGGGCACGATCTCGACGCCGGTCGGGGCGCGCTCCTCCTCCTCGACGTCGCCGGTGACCGTCACGACGCTCTCGCGGTTGACCTCCGTCCCGGTCTCGACGAGGTCGTCGTCCATCTCGTCCTTCTCGAACTTGACCTGAATCTTGCCGGTCGTGTCCCGGACGATGAGGAACGCGATGCCACCGAGGTCGCGGATCTCGTGGGCCCACCCGGCCACGGTGACCGTGTCGCCGGGTTCGGCGTCCGCCGTGTACGTTCGATGTTCCATACCCCCGAATTCTCGCGGGGCGTTCTTAAACGCGGTCATTCGAGCCGGACGGAACTGTCGCGCCGGCTGCAATAGGCCTGTTCGAGGTTCGATACTGAGACACTCTGTGGGAGCCTCCGGACTGCTTCCCTCCGACAAGGGAGCAGTTCGCCGGAGGAACTGACCCGCTACTCTCCGTCCGTCCGGGTCAACCCGGCCGCGACAGCCTCGATGAGCGCGTCCCGGACCGCCCGGTAGAACGCCTCGTCGTGGAACGCGTCCCTGTGGTACGCGACGAACTTCACCACGCCCATCGCGGCCGCCAGGACCTCGGGGTCGCCCTCCCGGAACCGACCCTCGGCCTGCCAGCGCTCGACGTAGGGCACCACGTAGCCCAGGGACTCGGTCTGCTCCTCGCGGAGTTCCTCGTCGCTGAACTGGGCCATCAGCCGCGAGAGGTCGTCGTCCACGACCAGCCGCCTGACGAGCGGCTCGGTCTCCATGGCCTCGCAGATGCCGGTGAGGAACGCGACGATGGCGTCCTCGGGGTCGTCGTGGGCCTCGAAGGAGTCGGCGACGATCTCCGCGGCGAGGCGCTCGCCCTCCTCGCGCAGGATCTCGAAGTAGAGCTGCTCCTTCGAGTCGTAGAACCGGTAGAACGTCCCGTTGGCGATGCCCGCCGGCCCGGTGAGGTCCGCGATGGTGGTCTTGTCGAGCCCGTAGCGCCCGAACAGCTCTCGACCGGTCTCCCGGAGCTGGCGCCGGATGCGCTCGCGCTCGTCGTCGTCGAAGCCCCGCACTCAGATGCCCCCCGACAGCGTCACGCGATATCTTTCCTCCGGAACCACCACGCGCTGGCCGCGACCAGCGCAGCCGCGCCGGCGAGCAGGATTACCGCGCCCAACCAGTCGTACTCGCCCCGCACCAGGACGGCGGTCGGGTCGTAGTAGCGCGTCGGGCTGACCGCTCCGAGCCACGCCACGTCGGCCGACTGACTGACGGTCTCGAGCAGGAACAGCCCGAAGACCGCGCCGAGGCCGCCCCGCTTGGCCACGTCCGAGGCGTCGAAGACGACCGAAAGCACGAGGCCGACGGCCCCGCAGGCGAGCAGGTACGGGATCGACAGCAGGTGGACCGCGGCGAGGTCAGCGACCGAGATGGACTCGCCGACGGCGAGGACGGTGGCGTACACCGCCGCGCCCACCACGAGGTTGAGCGCGACCACGACCGGCACCAGCGAGAGGAACTTCTCGACCACCACCCGGCGTCGGGCGACCGGCGCCGCGAGCAGCACGTCCATCCGGTCGCGCTCGACGTCGCCCGCGATCAGCCCGCCGCCGACGTAGGCGGCGTAGATGCCCAGCATCAACAGCCAGAAGAACTGGTAGAGCTCTATCGCCAGGAAGCCTTCGATGGTCGTGAACGCGACCGCCCCTGTCGCGCCGAACGCCGCCCGCATCGCCGGCGGCAGGCTCTCCAGGTAGGCCTCGAAGTCGACGCCCGACGAGGCGATCGACGGGAAGAGACCGACGAACAGCACCGACATCACCGCCAGCAGGACCGCGAGCACGAGCGTGCCCTTGATGCGTCGCTCGGACTCGTAGCCGGCGATCTCAAGCATCGGTCTGCCCTCCGGCCGGTTCGCCGTCGACCTCCGCGGACGCGGCGGTCTCGGCGGGCGTCCCGGTCGCTCCGGCGTCGTCCTTGCCCGCGCCCGGCGCGGCGTCGCCGTCGTAGAACTTCATGAACACGTCCTCGAGCGGCGCCTCCTCGATCTCGAGGTCGCGGACGCTGTAGTTCCGGAGGTGGTCCAGCAGAGCGTCGTACTCGCCCGTGAACATGAACGCGGCCTCGCCGTCGCCCGCGTCGAGGTCGTGGACGCCGGGGAGGTCGAAGTCCGCCGGGTCGAGCGACCCCTCCACGCTGACTCGGACGCGCTTGCCGCTCCGGTCGAGCAGTTCCTCGACGCCCTCCATCGCCACCAGCCGGCCCTCTCGGATGATGCCCACGCGGTCGCAGACCCGCCGGACCTCGCTCAGGACGTGGCTGGAGAAGAAGAACGTCGTCCCCCGCTCGCGCTCGTCCTCGATGAACTCGTAGAGCCGCTCCTGCATCAGGGGGTCGAGCCCCGCGGTCGGCTCGTCCATGACGACGAGGTCGGGGTCGTGCATGAACGCGAGCACCAGCGCGAGCTTCTGGCGGTTTCCGGTGGAGTACTCGCCGATCTCCCGGTCGACGGGCGCGTCGAACACCTCGAGGAGCTCGTCGCTGCGCTCGTCGCCCTTGAGGTCGTCGTGGTACCGGACCAGCCGCCGGCCGGTCACGTCCTCGTCGAAGCCGGGGTTGCTCGGCAGGTAGCCGACGCGGCGCTTGGCCTCGATGAGGGCGGCCTCGTCGGTCACGTCCCGGTCCAGCACCGTCGCGGACCCGCCGGTCGGCTCGACGAACCCCAGCAGGGTCCGGATGGTCGTGGTCTTGCCCGCGCCGTTGGGGCCGAGGAAGCCGAACACCTCGCCCTCGCGGACCGACAGCGAGAGGTCCTCGATGCCGCGGGTGTCGCCGTAGTACTTCGTCAGCCCGCTGGTCTCGATGGCGCTCATAACATCACGTCTACAGCTTCGAACCGTGAATAGATGAATGGTTCGATTATTCGTTCACGAGTGGCTGAAAATCCTCAGGACGGGTAAAATACGCCCAACGATGGCGGATCTCGGTGCCTCGCACCGGAGGCTGGTCGACCGCCGACCGGGGGCACAGGCCGGGCCTGTGGGGAGTCAGGCGACGTATAACGAAGTCGATACGGGGTTAAGCAGATGTTGTCGGTCGACTCACGAGGTTAGGATTCCCATGTCAGGTGACCCACGGACGGTTCAGACGACACGACCCGCCGCACGCGACGTCGAGCGCTCGATGGCGAAGACGGAGGTCGCACTCCGGAACGGCGAGGCCGCACAGATCGCCGAGGCGCTGCGATGGTACGCGCGCGAGGACATCACCCCGTGGAAGCGGGCCCGGTGCGAGAAACTCGCGGAGACCCTCGAATCGGGGTTCGACATCTGAACTGACCCGCGATAAACAGATTCCGGTCGTTCTTCGCCGGGAACGCACGCCCGAGGTGTCGCGGACTGGTCCCTACACCGACTCCGGTGCGGCCGCCTCGGCGTCGTTCGCGCCCTCGACGGTCTCGCGGACGGCGTCGCACCCCTCGTCGTGGACGAGGTCGCCGACCACGACGACGTCGGCGTGTTCGGCCATCGTCCTGGCCGAGTCGTAGTCGTGGATGCCGCCGCCGTAGAACAGCGTCGCCGCCTCGAGCGCGTCGGCGGCGGCCTCGACGACCGCGGGGTCGCCGAAGGTGCCCGAGTACTCGACGTAGATTATCTCCTGGCCGTACATCTGCTCGGCGACCTCGGCGTAGGCCGCGACGTCCTCGGGCGTCTGGTCGCACTCGGCGTCGGTGAGGTCGGCGACGCTGGCGTCGGGGTTCATGATGACGTACGCCTCGGTGGTCGTCTGCGTCCAGTCGACGTCGCTGGACTTCACCCACTCCTTGTGGAAGCCGGTGGTCCAGGCGATGTCGCCCGCGTTCAGCACGGTCGGCACGAGGTAGCCGTCGAGCGCGTCGTGGTTCACGACGACCGCCGGATTGCTCGGTTCCTGATACAGCGGAACGTCGTACTTCGCGCAGGCGTCGATGACCCGCTGCATCTTCTCCTGGGTCATGTCGAGCGTGCCGCCGATCTCGAGGGCGTCGGTGCCGGTCCGGCAGACGTCCTCGAAGGTCTCGCCCTCGACGAGGGTCTTGTCCGGGTCCAGCTTGACGATGTGTTCCCAGTCGCCCCACGGTGCTGTAGTCATTATTCGTGTTAACCGTACTGCTCGCTAAAACCTCTTCGGAACCGCCTCTCGTGAGGAAGTCGCGTCTGTCCGCCGACCGCTTCGATATCGAGAGTCGCTGTCCTCGGGGTTCTCTCGTCCGAACTTCCCACGAGAGTACACCGCATTGCTCCGCGAGCGCAGCAAAAAGTGGGAGTCAGTCCGCCTTCGCCTGCCACCCTCGCAGTCTGTCCTCGCTGACCCCGGCCACCTCCGCCGCGACCGTCTCGACCTCGGCGTCCTTCAGGTCCTCGATGCTCTCGATGCCGGCGGCCGAGAGCTTCTCGGCGGTCTTCGACCCGATGCCCTCGAGCGATTCGAGGTCGCTGCCCGACTCGCTCTGTCGGGCCTGGAACTCCCGGTAGTTGCAGATGGGACAGCCCAGTTCCCACGGTTCGTCGCCGCTGTGGACGACGAGTTCGGGCAGGTCGTGCTCCTCGCAGCGCTCGTCGGTGACCTCGATGTCGCCCCGGCGCGGGAGCGGCAGCGAGTAGTCGCAGTCGGGGTACCGGGTGCAGCCGACCAGCCGCGAGCCGTTCTGGAGGTGCTTGATGGCGAGCTCTCCCCCTTCCTCGTCACCGCACTCGGGACACTCCCCGATCACTTCGTCGTCCTGCTCCTCGGCCTCCTCGGCCTTGCAGAGCGGGCAGCCGTGGACGAACGTCTGGCGGCCCGCCAGCATCTTGACGTGGCGGAGGCCGTGGTCCTCGCACTCCTCGTCGAGGATGAGGGGCTTACCCGTGTTCGGCAGCGGCAGGGTGTACTCGCAGTCGGGGTAGCCGTCGCAGCCCACGAAGTACGAGCCGTTTCGGCTCTGGCGCACGAGCAGCTCGTGGTCCGACTCGGGGCAGGGGCCGAGGGTCTTGTCGGCCTTCAGCGACTCCTGGAGCAGGTCGCCGACCTCCTCGCGCGAGGACCGGAGCTCGTCGAACACCTGCTGGAGGTACTCGCGGGACTCGTCGGCCACCTCGCTCAGGTCGGCCTCGCCCTCCGCGATGGCGGTCATGTCCTGCTCGAGTTCGCGGGTCATCTCCTCGCTGACCACGAGGTCGGCGAACTCCTCGGCGGCCGTGACGACCGCGTCCGCAAGCTGGGTCGGCCGGGGCGGGTCGCCCTCGATGTAGCCGCGGTCGTAGAGCTTCTCGATGGTGTTGTGACGGGTCGACTTCGTCCCGATGCCCATCTTCTCCATGGTCTCGATGAGCCGCGACTGACCGTACCGGCGGGGCGGCTGGGTCTGCTTGTCCTCGATGCGGGCCTCGGTCAGCGCCAACTCCTCGCCCTCGGTCACGTCCGGGACGTAGTTCTCCGAGGTGTTGAAGTAGGGGTAGACCGCGTGGTAGCCCTCCTTCAGGAGCCGCTTGCCGTTGGACTTGAGCTTGTGGTCGCCGACCGCCGTGACCACCTTGAGGTGCTCCCAGGTGGCGGACTCGGCGACCGTGGCGAAGAACCGCCGCACGACGAGCTCGTAGATCTCCCACTCGTCGTCGCTCAGCTCGCCCTTCGTCGGGATGTCCTCGGTCGGGTGGATCGGCGGGTGGTCGGTGGTCTCCTCGTCGCCCTCGGTGGGTTCGATGTCGTCGAGGTCGAGCAGGTCGTCGGCGTCGTCGCCGAAGTGGTAGTCGCCCGAGAACGCGTCGAGCAGCTCCTCGGGGTCGAGGTCGTCGGGGTAGACAGTGTTGTCGGTCCGCGGGTAGGTCATGTACCCCGCGGTGTAGAGGTCCTCGGCGATGCTCATGGCCTGCTGGGCCGAGTAGCCCAGGCTGCCCGCCGCGCGGATGAACTGCGTGGTGTTGAACGGCGCCGGCGGGTCGTCGGTCCGGGTTCGTCGGTTGACCCGGTCGACGGTCGCCGCGCTCGCGGATTCGAGCGCCTCGAAGACGGCCTGGGCGGTCTCCCCGTCCCAGACGCGCTCGGCCTCGTTGTCGTCCTCGTCGCGGTAGAAGTACTGGGCCTCGAACTCGACGGTCTCGTCGTCCGCATCCTCGGAAGCTCCGGCTTCCGAGCGGCTCGCCGAGGTTTCCTCGGCGGTGTCCTTCAGCAGGTCGGCGAACAGCTCCCAGTAGTCCTCGGGGTCGAACGCCTCGATCTCGCGCTCGCGGTCCACGATGAGCTTCAGCGTCGGCGACTGGACCCGGCCGACCGAGATGAAGTCCTCGCCCAGCTGCCGGGCGGACAGCGAGAGGAACCGCGTGAGCGCCGCGCCCCAGATGAGGTCGATCTCCTGGCGGGCCTCGCCCGCGGCCGCGAGGTCGAAGTCGAGCTCGTCGGGGTTCTCGAACGCCTCGGTGACCTCGTTCTGGGTGATGGAGGAGAACCGGACCCGGCGGATGGGCACCTCGTCGTTGACCTCGCGGACGAGCTCCCAGGCCTCCTTGCCGATGAGTTCGCCCTCTCGGTCGTAGTCGGTCGCGATGGTCACCTGGTCGGCCTTCCGGGCCAGCACGCGGAGCGTCCGGACGATGTTCTCCTTGGTGGCCTTCTTCTCGATGGGCGCGTCGATGAGTTCGACCGGTTCGACGTCGCGCCAGTCGTTGTACTCGTCGGGGAAGTCGACGCCCACCACGTGGCCCGACAGGCCGATGCAGCGCCGGCCGCCCCACTTGTAGACGTTGACGCCGTTCTTGCGCTCGGCGTCGGCCGACTCGCCGCTCAGGATGTCGGCGATGCGCCTGGCCGCGTTGTCCTTCTCGGTGATTATCAGCTCCATACCTCACCTCCGGGTCCGGGGGTCCGCCCGCAGCGCAGGGGGCGCTCCGGGAGTCGCTCGTCGGTCATCGTGTCCTCGGTAGGACAAGTGAGTGGGTAAAGCTTTCGCCGAGGAAATCGCGGGAGGGCGGCGGTCTTCGATGCACGCGGTCGATCGCGGTGGAGCGTGCGCTCGATGCGAGTCGAACGCACGCGCAGGTCGGGACAGTCGACCGGCAGCGCCGTAACCGGGACTGTGCCCCAAAGGAGCCAACCTGCACGATGCCGGCGCCTCCGGCGCGTCCGTCGCGTCGCACACCGAACGCGGATGTCGCTGCAGATAAAGAGCCAGCGGGGCCGCAACGGTTCGCGCCAAAATCGTGTCTGGTATAAATAATGTAAATTAAATAAAGAAAAGTACGAAATATTCTCCGGCTGATTATCAAACGAGATAAGATGGGAAACGGTTATATTATGTGGATATCGACTCCCAACGAACACTGAACGATGTCCGCCGACGCCACTTTCCCCGTCGCGGCGACGCTCGCTTCGGTCGTCAACCCCGAACTGACGAGCCTCCCGCTTCGACGGAACGGCGTCGTCGGCGCGCCGGAGAACGCAGACAGGCGGACCTCCCGGGCGGATGCGCGGTCTCACCGCCCCTGTCGCGCCGCCGGGGGTGGCAGATGACCGCGACCGTGCTGCTCGTCGACGACGAACCCTCGCTCACGGACGTCTACGAGTCGTGGCTGTCGGAGTACGAGGTGCTCGTCGCCCACGACGGGTCGGAGGCGCTCTCGATACTCGACCGTCGCGGCGACGGCGTCGACGTCGTCCTCCTCGACAGGCGGATGCCCGGAGCGAGCGGCGACGACGTGCTGCAGGTGGTCCGGGAGCGCGACGTCGACTGCCGCGTCGCGATGCTCACCGCGGTCGCGCCGGGGTACGACATCATCGACATGCCGTTCGACGACTACGTCACCAAACCCGTCTCGGGCGAGCAACTGCGCGAGACGGTCGAGTCGCTGCTGGCGCGGGCCGACTACGTCGACGGGCTCGACCGGTACTACGCGCTCGCCTCGAAACACGCCGCCCTGACCGCCGAGCGACCGCGACACGAGCTGGCGGAGAGCGAGACGTTCGCGGAGCTCGAAGCGGAACTCCGTGAACTCGAACGCGACCTCGAGGACGCGGTCTCGTTCGAGGACCACGAGACGTTCCAGGGACTCCTGCTCGAAGTGTCCCGGCGAGAAGAGTAACTTCGACGCGAACGTTTACACCGGAGGCCGGGACGAAGCCCGGCCGTGACCTGAGAACTGCCGCGAGGGCGTCGGGGCGGATGTGCGGTGCACCCCTCGCGAGAGACGGAACGTTCCTCCGCACCGCCTGCCCGCCTACTCGTCCAGTCGCTCGCGGAGCAGCTGGTTGACCGACCCGGGGTCGGCGCTCCCGCCGGTCTTCTGCATGACCTGGCCGACCAGGAAGTTGAGCGCGCCGCCCTCGCCGGCGTGGTAGTCCTCGACCGCGTCGGGGTTCTCGTCGATGGCCTCGTCGACGGCGCCCTCGATGGCGCCCTCGTCGGCCTTGCCCAGCCCCTCGCGCTCGATGATGGCCTCGGGGTCGTGGCCCTCGTCGAGCATCTCGCGGAGCACGACCTCCTCGGCGTTCTTGGTGGTGATCTCCTCGTCGGCGACGAGTTCGACCAGCCGCTTGAACTCGTCGAGCCGGTCGTCGACGTCCGTGACGGCCATGTCGCGGTAGTTGAGCTCGCCCAGTAGGTTGTCCGCGACCCAGGTCGCGGCGAGGTCGGGGTCGTACTCGCCGGCCACGTCCTCGTAGAAGTCCGCGACCTGCTTCGTGGAGGTGAGCTTGCTGGCGGCCTCCGCGCTCAGGTCGTACTCCTCGCGGAAGCGCTCGCGCCGGGCGTCGGGGAGTTCGGGGATCTCGAGCTTCTGCTTCCAGTCGCTGACCTGCAGCGGCGGCAGGTCGGCCTCCCGGAAGTAGCGGTAGTCCTTCTCCTCCTCCTTCGAGCGCATCGAGACCGTGATGCCCCGGGACTCGTCCCAGTGGCGGGTCTCCTGCTCGACCTCGCGGCCGCGCTGGACCGCGTTCTTCTGGCGCTGGGCCTCGTAGGACAGCGCCTTCTCGGCGCCCTTGTGGCTGGAGATGTTCTTGACCTCGGTCCGGTTGGCCGCCTCGAGCGTCTCGTCGCTGACCGCGCCGTCGTCGCCGATCTCGTCGGCCTCGACCACGCTGAGGTTGGCGTCGATGCGGAGGCTCCCGTCGCGCTGGCTGTCGAACACGCCGAGGTACTCCAGGACCTCCTCGAGCTTCGCGAGGAACGCCCGGACCTCCTCGGCGCCCCGGAAGTCGGGCTCGGTCACGATCTCCATCAGCGGGACGCCCGCCCGGTTGTAGTCGACCAGGGTGTAGTCGGCGGTGTCGATGTTCCCGCCGGCGTGCTGGAGGCTTCCCGGGTCCTCCTCGAGGTGGGCGCGCTGGATGCCGACGGTCCGGCGCTCGCCCTCGACCTCCACTTCGAGCTCGCCGTCCTGGCAGATCGGCGCGTCGTACTGGGTGATCTGGAACCCCTTCGGGAGGTCGGGGTAGAAGTAGTTCTTCCGATGGAAGGCGGTCTCCTCGGGGATGTCGGCGTCGATGGCCTTGCCGACCTTGACCGCCGACTCGACGGCCGCCTCGTTGAGGACAGGCAGCGCGCCCGGCAGGCCGAGACACACCGGGCATGTGTGGGTGTTCGGCTCGGCGTCGGCCACGTCGGTCGAACAGCCGCAGAAGATCTTCGTGTCCGTCTCGAGCTGGACGTGGACCTCGAGCCCGATGACGACCGCGAGGTCCGATTGCTGGACAGCCTGTGCAGTCATTACCCGCCCGTTCGCGGCGGCGCCGCTAAAGACTAACGAACGCCGGTCACACGACGCACGCCGGTCCGCGCGGCGCAGAGTCGTCTGTCGAACTCGGCTGGTACGTCTGCAGCGCGGCGGTCCGTCCACCGCCGATATGGTAAAAATTACTACATTCGTCTGACGTACGTTTATGGTCCTGCCGTGGGCCATCACGGACATGAGCGACCAAGACGAGCGCGTCGAGGAACTCGAATCGAAGGTCGAGCGACTCGAGGCGACCGTACACGGACTGACCGAGGAGCTGGTGGAGGTCCACGACCGGCTCGAGACGCTCGAGGGGGCCGCGGCCGACGCGGCGACCGACGGCTCGGCTTCGGCGGCGAGCGGGTCGGGAGCCCAACAGTCCACGACGACGGAGCAGACCGACGCTCGCGGCCGAAACGCCGAGAACGACGAGGCTAAAAGCGACGAGTCCCAGGAAGAAGACGAGACGGGGGAGGACTCCGGGTTGGGCGACGACATCATCGTCGCCTGACGGGAGCCCCACGTACGAGCAACCATGCACATCAAAAAGCTCGTCCTGGATAACTTCAAGAGCTTCGGACGACGCACCGAGATTCCGTTCTACGAGGATTTCACGACCGTTTCGGGTCCGAACGGCTCGGGGAAGAGCAACATCATCGACAGCGTCCTGTTCGCGCTGGGCCTGGCCCGGACGCGGGGCATCCGCGCCGAGAAGCTGACCGACCTCATCTACAATCCCGGCCACGCCGACAGTAGCGAGGAGTCGAACGGGACGCGGGAGGCCAGCGTCGAGGTCGTGCTGGACAACAGCGACGGCGTGCTCGAGCGTGCGCAGGTGGTCAACGCCGCGGGGTCGGAGAACGTCGACGCCGTCGACGAGATCACCATCAAGCGCCGGGTCAAGGAGACCGACGACAACTACTACTCCTACTACTACCTCAACGGGCGGTCGGTCAACCTCTCGGACATCCAGGACCTGCTGGCGCAGGCCGGGGTGACGCCGGAGGGGTACAACGTGGTCATGCAGGGTGACGTGACCGAGATCATCAACATGACGCCCCACGAGCGCCGCCAGATCATCGACGAGATCGCCGGCGTCGCGGAGTTCGACGCGAAGAAGGAGGACGCCCTGGCGGAGCTCGAGACCGTCAAAGAGCGCATCGACGAGGCCGAGCTCCGGATCGAGGAGAAGCAGGAGCGGCTCGACCAGCTGGCCGACGAGCGCGAGACCGCCCTGGAGTACCAGGGCCTGCGCGACGAGAAGCAGGAGTACGAGGGCCACCTCAGGGCCGCCGAGCTCGAGGAGAAGCGCGAGGACCTCGCGCACACCCGCGAGGACATCGCAGACCGGAAGGACGAACTGGCCGACCTCCAGCAGGAGTTAGACGAACGCCAGGGCAAGGTCATCCGGCTCGAGGACGAGCTGGAGGAGCTCAACGCCGAAATCGAACGGAAAGGCGAGGACGAGCAGCTCCGCATCAAGAGCGAGATAGAGGAGGTCAAGGGCGAGATCTCGCGGCTCGAGGACGCCATCGAGTCGGCCGAGGAGAAGATCCAGGACGCCGAGAACACCCGACGGCAGGCGTTCGTGGAGATCGACCGCAAGCAGGAGGACGTCGAGGAGCTCGAGGGCGACATCCGCGACATCAAGATCGAGAAGTCCTCGGTCAAGGCCGACGTCCAGGAGAAGGAGTCCGAACTCGCGGAGGTCGAGGCGGAGATCGACGCCATCGACACGGAGTACGACGAGGTGAAGGCCGACCTCGCCGAGCGCAAGGACGAACTCGAGGAGCACAAGAGCGAGAAGAACGACCTCCAGCGCGAGAAGGACCGACTCGTCGACGAGGCCCGGCGGCGGTCGAACGCCGAGAGCGAGAAGGAGCAGGAACTCGACGAGGCGCGCGAGTCCATTCCGGAACTGGAGACCAAGCTCGACGACCTGGAGGACGAGCTGGCGAAGGCCGAGCGCAACCGCGCTCAGATAGACGACGTCGTCGAGGACTTAAAACAGGAGAAGCGCGAGCTCCAGGACGACCTCGACGACGTCGAGGACGAGATCCAGGCCAAGCAGCAGGAGTACGCCGAGCTCGAGGCGAAGGCCGACCAGAGCGGCGACTCCTCGTTCGGTCGGGCGGTCTCGACCGTCCTGAACGCCGGCATGGAGGGCGTCCACGGCGCGGTCGCCCAGCTCGGCAGCGTCGCCGGGAAGCACGCCACCGCCTGCGAGACGGCGGCCGGCGGCCGGCTCGCCAACGTCGTCGTGGACGACGACGGCGTCGGCCAGCGCTGCATCGAGCACCTCAAGTCTCGGAACGCCGGCCGGGCGACGTTCCTCCCGCTGACCGAGATGCACACGCGAAACCTCCCGTCGGCGCCCTCGATGCCCGGCGTGGTGGACTTCGCGTACAACCTCGTGGACTTCGACTCCGAGTACGCGGGCGTGTTCGCCTACGTGCTCGGCGACACGCTGGTCGTCGAGGACATGGAGACCGCCCGCGACCTGATGGGCGACTACCGGCTGGTGACCCTGGAGGGCGAACTGGTCGAGAAGAGCGGCGCGATGACCGGCGGGTCGAAGTCCGGGTCGCGCTACTCGTTCTCGAAGTCCGGCGAGGGCCAGCTCGAGCGGGTCGCCCAGCGCATCAACGAGCTCGAGGACGAGCGCCGGTCGATCCGGGAGGACGTCCGAGACGTCGAGGACCGGCTCGACGACGCCCGCGACCGCAAGAGCGACGCCACCGACCAGGTCCGGTCCATCGAGTCGGACGTCGAGCGAACCGAGGCGGAGCTGACCGACGCCGAGGAGCGCATCGACGAGCTCGAGGCCGAACTCGAGGAGCTGGCGGCCGAGCGCGAGGAGGTCAACGAGCAGATGGCCGAGGTCGAGGAGCGGATCGACGAGCGCGACGACGCCATCGCCGAGGTCGAGGCCGCCATCGCGGAGCTGGAGACCGAGCTCCAGGACTCCCGGATTCCGGAGCTCACCGCCGAGGCCGAGGATATCGAGGGCGACATCGACGACCTCGAGGACCGCGTCGACGAGCTCGACGGCGAGCTCAACGAGCTCCAGCTCGAGAAGCAGTACGCCGAGGAGGCCATCGAGGACCTCCACGACGACATCGAGACGGCCCAGAACCGGAAGGCCGAGCAGGAGGAGAAGATCGCCGACCTCGAGAGCAAGATCGACGACCAGGAGTCGCTGCTCGAGGAGAAGCGCGAGGCGGTCGCCGAACTCGAGGACGAGCTCGCCGACCTCAAGGACGACCGCCAGGACGTCAAGGACGACCTCCGGGAGGCCCAGCAGGCCCGCGACGAGAAGCAGAACGAGGTCGAGACGGTCGAGAACCGCCTCGAGAGCCTCCGGCGCAGCGAAGAGCGGCTGGAGGAGGACGTCGCCGAGCTCGAGGCGGAGGTCGGCGAGTACGAGGCCGACGAGATTCCCGACCTCAAGGAGGTCGAGAAGAACATCGAGCGCCTCGAGCGCCAGATGGAGGAGCTCGAACCGGTCAACATGCTCGCCATCGACGAGTACGACGACGTGAAGTCCGACCTCGACGACATCGAGGAGCGCAAGTCGGTGCTCGTCGAGGAGCGGGAGGCCATCCGCGATCGCATCGACTCCTACGAGGACCAGAAGAAGGCGACGTTCATGGACGCCTACGAGGCCATCGACGACCAGTTCCAGGACATCTTCGAGCGGCTCTCGAACGGGACCGGCGACCTCCACCTCGAGGACCCCGAGGACCCCTTCGAGGGCGGGCTCACGATGAAGGCCCAGCCGGCCGACAAGCCCATCCAGCGCCTCGACGCGATGTCGGGCGGCGAGAAGAGCCTGACCGCGCTCGCGTTCATCTTCGCCATCCAGCGGTACAACCCCGCGCCGTTCTACGCGCTCGACGAGGTCGACGCCTTCCTCGACGCCGCGAACGCCGAGCGGGTCGGCGAGATGGTCGACGAGCTCGCGGGCGACGCCCAGTTCATCGTCGTCAGCCACCGCTCGGCCATGATGGAGCGCTCCGAGCGCGCCATCGGCGTCACGATGCAGGGCGACAACGTCAGCACCGTGACCGGCATCCAGCTCGGTGACGGCGACGGCGACGAGGAGGTACCCGCCGATGACTAGCAAGATTCCGGAGGAATCTCGGGATACGAGCGGCGAAACCGCGAGTAACGAGACCCCGGCGGAATCCGGACCCGAAAAGGACGCGCGCACGGACGGCGGCGAGATTCCGCTCAACATCGCAGGTCACGAGGAGGAGAAGCGAAAGCGCGAGGGGGACGAGGCCGACCCCTTCGGGGCGGACGACGAGTCGGCCGACGGCACCCAATCGGACTCCGAGCAGGACGCATCCGAGGGCGAGGTCGACGAGTCGGACGCCATCCTGTCCGACGAACTCGACGTGGATCCCGACCCGTCCGACGAGGAGGCCGAACCCGTCGAGCTGCTGGTCCAGCTGGCCGAGGACGGCGAGATCGAGCCGTGGGACATCGACATCGTCCGGGTGACCGACAAGTTCCTCGACCGGCTCGACGGGGCCGACCTCCGGACCTCGGGCCGGGCGCTGTTCTACGCCAGCGTGCTGCTCCGGATGAAGAGCGACGCGATGCTGGCCGACGACGACGAGGACGAGGAGCCCGAGGACCCGTGGGACGAGTGGGGCCCGGGTGCGGACGCCCCGATGGACCCCGCGGACGGCGACTTCGCGGACTTCGACCCGGTGGCCAAGCTCGAGGACGAGATGGAGCGCCGGCTCGACCGCAAGACCGCCCGCGGGACGCCCGAGACCCTCGACGAGCTGGTCCACGAGCTCCGGGAGCGCGAGCGCGGGTCGTGGTGGAAGGACTCGCGGAGCTACGACACCAGCGACTCGCCGTCGGGGTTCCAGCGCGGGACCCAGACGCTCGACTACCGGATGGACGACGACATGCGGGTCGACGAGGAGCCCTCGGCCGACGACGTGACCGGCACGGCCCACGAGGAGGACATCGAGGCGGTCATCGACGTGGTGCGCGAGGAGCTGCGCAACCACTACGACCGGGGCCGCGACGAGGTGCTGTACGCCGAGATCGACGAGATCGGCGGGACGCGCATCGAGACGTTCCTGGCGATCCTCTTCCTCTCGCACCGCGGCGCGGTCACCCTGGAGCAGGACGACCTGTTCGGCGACCTCTGGGTCATCGACGCCGAGGCGACCGACGGGACCGAGACCCCCGAGGCCATCGCCGACTAGGCGACCTCGCCGCCGCACTCGCCGACGCGATTCTGCCCCGTGTCGAGACACGGCCCACAAGAGACAAACTCAGGGAGTGCCAACCGGTAACGCATGAACAGCGACCCGTCGGACCTCGTTTCGGACCTGCGGGAGGACGTCGGCGAGGGGCTGCGCGTCGTCGCCGGGTACACGGCCGAGGGCTACGAACTCCACTACGTCCGGGAGGACATCAGACCGCGGGTCGAGGAGATGAACACCGACCGAATCCATCGGGAGCTGGTGCTCCAGGGCGTCGGGCGGGAGTACCTCGAGGACCTGTTCGACGCCGGCCCGCTCCAGTGCTCGGTCCACCGGTTCGAGGAACTCACCGCCTACCACTTCGTGCGGACCGAGAAGACGGGCGGGTACGTCAGCGCCGACTCGGACGCGTCGGTCCGGCTCGAGTCGCTGGTCGAGACGGTCGGCCGCCACCTGTGACGCCCGCCGGTGGGCGTTCCACCGACCGGACGCCGACCCCGGGTCGCCCCGTCAGCCCAGGTACTCGCCGACGAACGGCTCGACGCGCTCGCGGGTCTCGTCGGGGATCGCCTCGGTCGGCGTGTTGATGGTCCCCTCGAGCGCCGACCCGCAGTCGCAGTCGCGCTCGTCGGGCATGTTCCGGATTGCGTGCTCGACGACCTCCTTGATCGCGTCCTCGTTCTCGGCGGCGTTGTCCAGTACCTCCTGGAGCGTGACCTCGCTGTCCTCCTTCCAGACGTCGTAGTCGGTGACGCCCGTGACGGTGGCGTAGCAGAGCTCGGCCTCGCGGGCCAGCTTGGCCTCCGGAATCGTGGTCATCCCGATGACGTCCCAGCCCTGGTCGCGGTAGAACTCGCTCTCGGCGCGGGTCGAGTACTGCGGCCCCTCGATGCAGACGTAGGTGCCGCCCTGCTCCGACTCCGCGTCGGTCGCGGTCTGGCACGAGTCGGCGAGGTGGTCGACCATGTGCGGGCAGTACGGGTCGGCGAACGGCATGTGGACCACGATGCCGTCGCCGAAGAACGTCGCGTCGCGGTGCTTGGTCCGGTCGAATATCTGGTCGGGGACCACGAGCGTCTGGGGCGGCAGGTCCTCGCGCAGGCTCCCGACCGCGTTCGAGGAGAGCACGCGCTCGACGCCGACCCGCTTGAGCGCGTAGATGTTGGCCTTGTACGGCGCGTTGGTCGGCGTGTGCTGGTGGTCGGGGCCGTGGCGCGGCAGGAACGCGACCTCCTCGCCCGCCAGCTCGCCGATGGTCACGGGCGCGCTCGGGTCGCCGAACGGCGTGGTGATCTCCTCCTCGCGGGTGTTCTCCAGCGGGAGCGCTTCGTAGATACCGCTGCCACCGATGAAGCCGATCGTCATGGGATATACTCCAGGCGGCGGCTACTAAACGCCTGCTCTTCTCGGTCGGACTAGCTCGACTCGTCTGTGGCGTCGTCCGGCGCAGGCCCGCCCATGACGTCCTCGAACGACCGCTCGGTGTCGACCGGCTCGGAGAAGACGAACTCGTACCCGTCGGGGTCCCGGAGCGCGACCTCGCGGGTGTTCCACGGGGTCTCGTGGGGTTCCGCCGAGAGCTCCGCGCCGTGTTCGCGGGCCCGGCCCGCCACGTCGTCGACCGATTCGTCCTCGACGGCGACGTAGACCGAGACGCCCCGCCCCCGACTCGCGTCGCCACTTGTCCGCTCGCCGTCGAGGTCGGCCGCCGGCGCGGCGAGCATGACGTCCGCGTACTTCCGGTACCGGACGTGGACCATCACCGGCATGGAGTAGACGATGTCGAACCCGAGCGCGCGGTACCACTCGGTCGACGCCTCGAGGTCCGAGACGCTCAGTCGGACGAACAGCGGCATCGGGTAGGCGTCGGGGTCGGTCGCCACGGCTTCTCTCCTGTCGGTACTCCGCGAACTTCGATAAGCATACCGTCGGTGCGGGATACAATGGCACACTCCGCCGCCGCGAAACGAGCGAGACGCGAGGGCGGTTCGGCAGCGTCCGGACCGCTCAGGCGCCCACGCCCTCCTCGTTCTCGACGAGCCGCCACTTCTCGCCGTCGTCCTCCAGGACTCCCCGGCGGACCATCTCGTCGAGCACTTCGCCCATCCGGTCGGGCTGGGCGATCTCCATCTCGATGCGCTCGATCTCGTGGTACTCCGAGAGCAGGTGGCGGATCTCCTCGGTCGTGAAGGCGTCGCCGTCGGCCTTGTCCATCACGCCCGAGGTGAGGTCGATCATGTCCTCGATGAAGTTCCACGGGTAGACCACCCAGGCCCACTCCTCGAGCCGCTCGCCGATGTAGTCGGGCTCGAACTCGCTGGTCTGGAGCAACTGGAGCGTGGCGGTCCGGACCTCCCCGGCGTCGCGGTCGGTGACGTACTCGTAGGCGCGCTCGATGGAACCCCCGGTGTCGGCGATGTCGTCGATGATGAGCACGTCCTTGCCCTCGACGCTGCCCTCGGGCATCGGATAGCGCACCTCGGGCTCGCCGGCCTTCTCGGCGGTCCCGACGTAATGCTCCATCTTGAGGCTGGTCAGGTCGTCCATCCCGAGGAAGTCGCAGATGCACCGCCCGGCGAACCACCCGCCGCGGGCCAGCGCGACCACCACGTCCGGCTCGAAGGAGTCGCGTTTCACCTGGTCGCTGACGTCGCGGCAGAGACCGTAGATGTACTCCCAGTTCGTAATCGTACATTTGAACTCGTCGGGGAGTTCGCTCATACCAACTCGGGACTCGCACTCCTGCACACTTAACGATTTACAGGCGCTCCCGCGTCGCCGCTCCGGATTGTCGCGGCCGCGACTCGCCCTGTCCCGACGGACAAATTACTAAGGGCGGCGCCCGCCTGGGTCCGACCATGGACACGCGACGCGCGCTGCTGGTCGACGCCTTCACCGACGACCCCTTCGCCGGGAACGCCGCCGGCGTGGTCCCCGACGCCGACGGACTGACCGACGACCAGATGCAGGCCATCGCCGCCGAGTTGGCCGTGAGCGAGACCGCCTTCCTCCGCGAGAGCGACGACGCCGACCGCCGGGTCCGGTACTTCACGCCCACGACCGAGGTCGACCTCTGCGGGCACGCCACCATCGCCTCCCACGCCCACCTCCACGAGAACGGCGTCGTCGACCCCGGGACGCACAGCCTGGAGACCAACGTCGGCGTCCTCGACATCGACGTCGCCGATGACGGGACGGTCTGGATGACCCAGGACGACCCGACGATTCGCGAGGTGGACATCGACTACGACCGGGTGGCCGACGCGCTCGGCGTCGACCCCGCCGCGCTGAAGGACATCGGCGCCGACCTCCCGCCGGCGGTGGCCTCGACCGGCCTCCCGTTCCTGGTGGTTCCGGTCAACTTCCTCGAGCACGTCGGCGGGATGGACCCCGACCACCGGAAGATCGAGGCCATCAGCGAGGACGTCGACGCCACCGGCATCTACGCCTTCAGCTTCGACGCCGTGGCCGTCGACTCGACGCTCCACGGCCGGATGTTCGCGCCCGCCGCCGGCGTGCCCGAGGACCCCGTGACGGGCACCGCCAGCGGCGCGACCGGCGCCTACCTCCGGGAGTACGAGGCCTTCGACGGGGAGTTCCCCGACGAGATGGTGTTCGAGCAGGGCCACTTCGTCGACCGGCCGGGCCACGTCCGGGTGCGTGTCGGCGACGAAGTCCGGGTCGGCGGGAAGGCGGCCACCGCGTTCGAGGGCGAACTGCGGGTGCCGGCCGCGGAGGACGACGACATCATCGACGCGACGGGATAGGGACCGGTAGGAGGACTGGCTTCGCTCGGTGAACAAGTAGGCTCCGGCGCGCGCTGGCGGACCCCTCCGTGGGTCCGCCGATATGCGCGAGGGACGAGCGAACGCAGTCTTGCTGAGCGAAGCGAAGTCGTTCGAAAGGCGGAGCCTTTCGTGATCCCGAAAATCGAAGATTTTCGGACGACAAGGCTCGGAAGACTCGCTTTGCTCGTCTTCCGGTGTGAGCGAGGAGGCTGGGGAGGAGTGAGGCTCGCGGTCGCGGTGCGGGGCGGTGCGGTGCGGTGCGGTAATTCATTTGTGACGGTAGTAGCTAGCTGTTTCTTCTTGACACCGCTACGTGCGGCTGTCACGACGAACCCTCAGTTCGACCGATTTCGAGCCCTCAGTCCACCAGGTCTAGCACCGCCCGCCGGTTCCGCTCGGCGACCGCTTCGCGCTCGCTCGCCGGGAAATCGCCGTACCACAGCGAGAAGCAGCCCAGCGGGAAGGTCCGGGTCACGGCCAGATAGAGCTCGCGCCGGCGCTCGTCGTCGGAGCCCCGCGGTAGCTCGCCCGACTCCCGGTAGCCCTCGCGCAGCGCCGCGCGGACGCGCTCGCGGAGCGGGTCGTCGCGGGTCGCCCACCCGCTGAGGTACTGCTCGGTGACGACGAGGTTGTACCGGGCCGTCATCGTGTGGGCGTTGCCCCAGTCGAGCACGGCGCGGGTCTCGCCGGTCTCCGGGTCGACGAGCAGGTTCCCCAGTCGGTAGTCGTCGTGGCCCAGCACCGGCGCGACTCCGCCGTCGGGACCGTCTCGGCCCGGTCCATCGGGGAGTGCATCGAGGCGGTCGTCGACGAACGCCCGGAGGTCGGGTTCGAGGTCGGCGAACCGGTCGTGGAGGTCGTCGAGACAGTCGTCGGCCATCGACGCGATTCGGTCGCGCCACGAGTCGGTCCCGGCCTCGCCGACGGTGATGGTCCGTCCCTCGACGGCGATGCCGCCGGGGATTCTGTCCGCGCGGTCGGGGGCGGCGCCGCCGGCTTCGGGGTCGACGTCCCGGGCGAGCCGAATCGGCCCGAACCGCTCGAAGTCGCCGAGGCCGTGGAGTTCGCCCAGCCAGCGCCCGGCGTCCCGGGCGATGCGTTCCATCGCGTCGGCGTGGAGGTCACGCGCCCCGTTCTCGCGAACGTCGCCGGCGCGGCGCTCCATCAGGAAGAACGGCGCGGGCAGGTCGGGGTGGTCGTCGACCGCGCCGACGACACTCGGGACGGACATCGACGTCCGGCGGTCGGCCAGCGTCATCAGGTACGGCTCGGGCCGGAACGCCTCGGGGTCGAGGAACTCGCGGGCCTTGAGGACGCACTCGCGGGGTCCCTCGGGCGTCTCGACGTCGAGGAAGTAGACGAGGTCGGTGCCCTCCTCTGCGGCCGAAGCCCCGCGGAGCGACCACGCCGGTCGGACCTCGCGCAGCAGCCGCCGGAGGGTCCGGTCCGCGAGCGCCTCGTCGGTGTCCATGTCCCCGGGGACGGGGCCCCTCGGTAGAAGTCTTGCCCCGGTTTGGACGTTGGTAGCAGTTCTGCGACGGTCGCCTGCGGAGTCGGTGGAGTTCGGTTGTGCGGACCGGTCAATCGAGGCGCTTCGGTTCCGCCGGCTTCTGCGCCGGTGAACCGTGTTGGAATTATCCCTCCGAATCGTGGCGATAGCGGGTACGCTGGATGTAGAGATAACCGACGACGCCACCGCTGACGCCGATCGCAACCAGATGCCTGCCGGCTCCCCCGGACACCAGCAGGAAGAGTCCGACGGCGACGTCGATCCCGTGCACGACGAGCGCGTTGCGCCACGCCGACCGGCGGAACGCCCGGAGGCCGTTGCCTATCTGGACGAACAGACCGCCGAGAACACCGGCGACGATTCCGAGAACGGGGTTCCCGACGAGCGAGGCTACGCCGAGGAGGACCAACAGCCCGCCCAGGCCGTAGTGGAGGAGACAGACAGCGATGACGCCGTCCGGGAGGGAGGAGTCTTCTGCCGTCGTCGCTGCTCCGTCCGTCTCTATGGTGGAACCGTCTACGGCGAACTCTCAGAAAAGCGTACTGTCGACCGTCAGTTATCGCGAGGCGGACCACGCGGCGGCGCCCCTACCTCGAATCCGGGGGAGCGCGGCGAGGCTCATTCACTGCTGCTCGCCGAACTGGAACTCCTCGGCCGTGTCCTCGCGCTTGAGCTCCGACACCTGGCGGCGGGTCTCCGAGACGTCGTGCTCGACCTCCGAGAGGCGCTCGTCGAGCACCGATAGGATCTCGCTCTTGACCCGCTCGCCGTCGAAGCGCTCGCGCATCTGCTCCTCGACCGCGGCGGTGAACACCCGCACGAACGCTGCGACGCTACCGACCGCCCAGACCAGCACGCCGAGGACCGCGACCGCGAGGCCGGGCGCGGCCGTCGTCAGCGCCGTCGAGAGCGCCGCGCCGTCCGCTAGCTGTCCGTACCCGTCGCCGATGCCGAGAGCGACGCCCGCGCCGACGAGCGCGCCACCGACCAGGGTGGCGGCGCCGGCGAGGACGACGTAGTACACTGCCCACCGAAGCGAGCGTTTCGCGTCCATGCGTGGGTGAGGCCGACCCGGGATTATAAACCCATCCGATTTCGTGTCGGTGAACGAAGAAGTACCGGCCGGCCGACCGGCGACCCGGTCGCGACGGGCGCCAGTCGGACGACGGACTGGCGCCGGCCGAGTCGGACCCCGTGGCGACTCGTCTCCGACGCCCCGGCACTTCGGGGACGAAGAGAAAATCCGATTCCGAGTTAATATTCGCTCTACCGACCGGTCGGAACATTCTTTATTCGCCTTCCTGTTCTCTCACATGCACCAATGGCTGTACTCTGGCTGGACGAAATCACCGCAGACGACCTCGAACTGGTCGGCGGGAAGGGCGCGTCGCTGGGGGAGCTCACCGGCGCGGGCCTGCCGGTCCCCTCGGGGTTCGTGGTTTCGGCCGGCACCTACCGCTCGTTCATCGAGGAGACCGGCATCGATGAGGAACTGTTCGAGGCCGTGGACGTCGACACCGAGGACTCCGCGGCGCTCGCCGAGGCCCAGTCGAGGGCCAAGGAGCTCGTGCTCGACACCGAGATGCCCGAGGAGATCCGACAGGAGATCCTCGACTCCTACGACGACCTCGAAGACGGCGAGGCGTTCGTCGCGGTCCGCTCCTCGGCGACCGCCGAGGACCTCCCCGACGCCTCGTTCGCGGGCCAGCAGGAGACGTTCCTCAACGTGACCCGCGAGGACCTCGTCGACCGGGTCAAGCGCTGCTGGGCGTCGCTGTTCACCCAGCGGGCCATCTACTACCGCCAGGAGAAGGGCTTCGCCCACGACGTGGTCGACATCGCGGTCGTCGTCCAGCGGATGGTCGACGCCGAGAAGTCCGGCGTGATGTTCACCAGCCACCCCTCGACCGGCGCGCCGAAGATCATCATCGAGGCCGCCTGGGGGCTCGGCGAGGCGGTCGTCTCCGGGTCGGTCTCGCCCGACAACTACGTCGTCGACCGCGAGACCAGTTCGGTCGAGGAGGTCACCATCGCCGACAAGAAGACCAAGATGGAGAAGGACGAGGAGACCGGCGAGACCGTCGAGCGCGAGGTCTCCGACGACCTCCGGGAGGCCCAGGTGCTCGACGAGCGCGACATCGAGCGGCTGGTCGAGCTCGGCGAGCGGGTCGAGGACCACTACGGCGACCCCCAGGACGTCGAGTGGGCCATCGTCGACGGCGAGGTCTTCATGCTCCAGTCCCGTCCCATCACGACCATCGACGACGGCGAGAGCGAGATCGAGACCGACGCGAGCGCCAACGGCGACGCCGGCGTCGGCGCGAACGGCGCCAACGGGAGCCCGACCGAGGGCATCACCGACGGGAGCGGCGGCGTCGAGGCCGCCAGTCCCGGCGGCGACGCCGGGGGCGCGTCGGGCAACGGCGACGTCCTGGTCTCCGGGCTGGGCGCGAGCCCCGGCATCGCGTCGGGCGCGGTCCGCATCGTCGACCAGCTCGACCAGCTCGACAAGGTGAGCGACGGCGACATCATCGTCACCGAGATGACCACGCCCGACATGGTGCCCGCGATGAAGCGGGCGGCGGGCATCGTCACCGACGAGGGCGGCATGACCAGCCACGCCGCCATCGTCTCCCGGGAGCTGGGCGTCCCGGCGGTCGTCGGCTCGACCGACGCCACGTCGACGCTGACCGACGACCAGCGCATCACCATCGACGGCGACAAGGGGACCGTCACCGAGGGCCGCCGCGAGACGAGCGAGGAGCGCGAGCCCATCGAGGAGGCCCGACCCAAGACCCCGGTCAAGCCGATGACCGCGACCGAGGTGAAGGTCAACGTCTCGATTCCGGAGGCCGCCGAGCGCGCCGCGGCGACCGGCGCCGACGGCGTGGGGCTGCTCCGGATGGAGCACATGATCCTCTCGACCAACAAGACCCCCGCCCGGTACATCGACGACCACGGCGTCGACGCCTACGTCAACGAGATCGTCGAGGGCGTCCGCGGGGTCGCCGACGAGTTCTACCCCCGGCCGGTCCGGGTGCGGACGCTCGACGCCCCCACCGACGAGTTCCGCCAGCTCCAGGGCGGCGAGGACGAGCCCGACGAGCACAACCCGATGCTGGGCTACCGGGGCATCCGGCGGAGCCTCGACCGCCCCGACGTGTTCGCCCACGAGCTCGAGGCGTTCGCCCGGCTCTACGAGATGGGCTACGACAACGTCGAGATCATGCTCCCGCTGGTCAACGACACCGAGGACGTCATCCAGGCGCGCAACCTCATGGAAGAGGCGGGCATCGACCCCGACAAGCGCACCTGGGGCGTGATGATCGAGACGCCCGCCTCGGCGCTCGGCGTCGAGGAGATGGCCCAGCAGGGCATCGACTTCGCCTCGTTCGGCACCAACGACCTGACCCAGTACACCCTCGCCGTGGACCGCAACAACGAGAACGTCGCCGACCGGTTCGACGAGCTCCACCCCTCCGTCCTCCAGCTCATCAGCCAGACCATCGAGACCTGCCGGGAGCACGGCGTCGACACCTCCATCTGCGGCCAGGCCGGCTCGAAGCCAAAGATGGTCCAGCACCTGGTCAACGAGGGGGTCTCGTCGATCTCGGCCAACATCGACGCGGTCCGCGACGTCCAGCACGAGGTCAAGCGCGTCGAGCAGAAGCTGCTGCTCGACTCGGTGCGGTAGGGCCGGCTACCGCCCGACGACGCCGGCTGAGTAAGCACCACTTAGTCGAAATAATCGGGGGCTAAATCGGGAAAACGTCCCGGCATGGTACCGTCCGTTTATGGGCGGCCGCAATGGAGTACACGGAAATGGATGTCCGTCGAGTCGCACTGCTCCTCGTGGCGCTGATGGTCGTCGTCGCCGGCTGTGCGGGCAGCGACGCCGCGCCCGACGCGCCCGCCGGCGCGGACGCGACGCCGACCGCGACCACCTCGCCGGCCGACGCGCCGCCAGACACCGGCGGCGAGCGCGACGCGCCGTCGGCGACCACGACCGCCGCGAACGCCACGCCGAACGAGTCGCGCCCGCCGGGGGTCAACCGGACCGGCGTCGAGGACCCGTCGGCGCTGGTCGACGCCCACCGGGCGGCGCTCAACAACACCAGCTTCGCCTTCCGGTTCCACGCCAACGTCTCGGTCGGCCCGGCCAACCAGTGGACCCGCCAGCGCGGCGCGGTCGAGGCCGGCCTGTCGCCGCTGGTGGTCCACTCCGACAGCGTGCGCCGACTGGGCGACGGCCGGACCCGGGTCGCCACCGACCTCTGGGCCAACGGGACGGCGGTGGTCGTCCGGTACGAGGGGGCCAACCGGTCAGAGCTCCGCCGGTACAACCGGACCGGCGAGAGCGTCGCCGACGAGACGTGGGCCCACCTGCCGCGGGCCGACCTCGACTCGCAGGTCACCCAGGCGTGGCTCATCGAACTCGCGCTGGCCGCCGGGGAGTTCGACGTGGCCGACGTCGAGCGCCGCGACGGCCGGACGATGACCGTGCTCCGGGCCGATCGGGCCGTCTCGGCCGAGAACTACACCGACTTCGAGGCGGCGGTCGTCGTCGACGCCGCCGGCCGGGTCCACTCGCTCTCGCTGACGGCGGCCTACGCCGGCGACGACGAGACCCGGATCCACTACGAGTTCGCGCTGACCGACGTCGGCGACGTCACCGTCGAGCGCCCGACGTGGGTCGAGGCCGCGAGTCCGCCGACCCCGCGGAACGAGACCGCGACGACGACCGGGGCGGCCGGCAGTGCGACGACGGGAACCGCCAGCGGTGCGACGACCGCCGCGAGCGCCAACGGGACCACGACCCCGAGCACCACCGCGACCGCGACTCGGCGCACGACGGCGCCGACGACCGCCGACTCGGGCTGATTCTGCGACGCCCTCGACGCCGACTCGTCGGCGTCGGTGGCACGTCGTCGGTCGCACCATACGTCGCATCCGCCACGTTCAAGCCGTCTCGCTGCAAGCGTGGGAACATAACATGACACGCTCCGTGTGGCTCAAGGCCGACGACGCCGTCGGCGACTGGGACGACCGACGGAAACGGATCACGGCCGGACTCGAAGCGGGCGTCGACTGGGTGCTGGTCGACGCCGCCGACGTCGGACGGGTGCGCGAACTCGGCGACGTCAACGTCGCGGCGTTCACCGACGGCGACGCCGAACTGATAGACGAGGCCGAGTCCGGGGCCAATCCGGACGTCTTCGTCGTGGGCAAGGACGGCGAGGGCGACGGCACCGTCGACCTCCCGTCGGACTTCTCGGGGTCGGCGGACCTCTCGACGCTCCGGCGCGACGACGAGCGGGCCGAGGGCGCGTACGTCCGCATCCTGAGCGAGGACTACGAGGCGTTCGCCGAGGCGGCCGCCGAGGAGGCCGACTACACCATCGTCGTCGGCGAGGACTGGACCATCATCCCGCTGGAGAACCTCATCGCACGCATCGGCGAGGAGACCGACCTCGTCGCGGGCGTCACGAGCGCCGAGGAGGCCAAGACCGCGTTCGAGACGCTCGAAATCGGGAGCGACGCGGTGCTGCTCGACTCCGACGACCCCGACGAGATCCGCGAGACGGTCGAGGTCCGCGACGAGGCCGAGCGCGAGACGCTCGACCTCACCTGGGCCGAGGTGACGGCGGTCGAGCGCGTCGGCAGCGCCGACCGGGTCTGCGTCGACACGGGGAGCCTGATGGACCACGACGAGGGGATGCTCGTCGGGTCGATGTCCCGGGGCCTGTTCTTCGTCCACGCCGAGACCGCCGAATCGCCGTACGTCGCCTCGCGGCCGTTCCGGGTGAACGCGGGTGCGGTCCACGCCTACGTCCGGACGCCCGACGGCGGCACGAAGTACCTCTCGGAACTCAAGTCCGGCGACGAAGTCCAGATCGTCGACACCGACGGCCGGACCCGCGAGGCGACGGTCGGCCGGGTCAAGATCGAGAAGCGGCCGATGTTCCGGGTCGAGGCCGAGTTCGACGACGGAGATAGAGTCGAGACGCTGCTCCAGAACGCCGAGACCATCAAGGTCCCCACCCGCGACGGTCGGACCGCTGTCACGGACCTGGCCGAGGGCGACGAGGTCCTGGTGTTCCGCGAGGGCGGCGCCCGCCACTTCGGCGAGACCGTCGAGGAGAGCATCATCGAGAAGTAGCGCGCGCAGTCGGGGTCGCGTCGGAACTCCTTCGTTCGGAATCGAAGTAAGAGACCGCTCTCTGTCGGGAGTCCGTCAGCGAGAGACCGCGTTGCCTTCCGTCGGGCCGTTCGGGCCGTCGCGCTCGGGGAGCGGGGTCGTGCACCACTGGCAGAAGTCCAGGTCGTCGTCGACCGGCTTGCCGCAGGCCGGGCACTGCTCGCCGTCCTCGTCGTCGCTCCGGGTTTGGAGCGCCAGCCAGTAGGCGTCGATGGCGCTGAACGCCCGCACGACCCAGATGGGGACCAGCGCCTCGAGCGGGAGGTCGCTGGTCGCCTCCATCGCGGCGTCCATCGCGGCCCCGACGCTCGTGGCGCCGGTCGTCGCGGCCTCGGGAAGCGGCACGAACAGCAGCACCGCGCTGACCGCGAAGGCGAACCACATCGCCGAGCGGAGCCACTCACGGAGGTAGACGTGGCCGACTCCGGGCAGGAGGAACGACAGCAGCGCCCCCAACCACGGACGCTTCTCGGATTTCGTACGGGTCACTAGTCGCGGGTAGCCGACCGACGTTAATAAATGCTGTCCCCTCAGGCCGGTGTTAGCGGTCAATGTCGGCGTTCTATTTTAACCCGGCCTCGATTCCGCGCATCGCGGCGGCTCACGACAGCTCCTCGACCAGTCGCGCCAGCGTCGCGAGGTCGTACTGACCCGGCGCGGTCGCGTCCGCGGGGTCGACCGGCGCGTAGCCGATCTTCGAGCCGTAGAGCGGCGCGACCGCCCGCGAGTGGCGCCCCGGCGCGCCCATCGCCATCGTGGCCACGCGCTCGCCCGCGTCGTCGAACTCGCGGGTCACCGCCAGCAGGTCGAGCACGTCGCCCCGGCTCTCGGCCGTGACCGCGAGCTTGCCCACGTCGGCCCGGTCGGTGGCCGTCTCGAGCGTCCCGCGCAGGTCGGGTTCCGGCGGCGTGCGCTCGAAGTCGTGGACCGAGGCGACGACCGCGGTGCCGGCCCGACGCGCGCTCGACCACGCGCTCGCCCTCGCCCGCGGTCAGCGACCGGAGTTCGACGTCGACCGCGCCGACGCAGGCCAACTCCGCTGCCTCCGCGAGCGCCGCGAGGACGAACTCCTCGAAGTTCATGTGGGTGCCTGTGTCGGGTACGAGGAAAAGTGTACTCGTTGGACGCGAGGGGGGATGTGCCGCTGCAACGAGGTCGTTCGCGTCGAGGAAGCTAGTTACTGCCGTCACCTCTGTTACCGCAACCGCACGCCCCGCACTGCAATAGCGACCGTGAGCCTCACTCCTCCCCAGCCTCGGCGGCCGCATCAACGCGGCCGCCTCCCTCGCGCGCATCGGCGGACCCACGGAGGGGTCCGCCACCGCGCGCCGGACTGACAGTACAGGAATCTCACTCGCCAATTCGCCTCACTCTCCGCCGAACTCCTCGTGGGAGACCACGTACCGGTCGCCGTCGCGCTCGTAGTCCGCCACGGTGTACAGCTGCAACTGGCGCTCCTGCTTCGTCTTGACCCGGAAGTCGTAGTTCTCGGCCTCGTAGGCGAGGTCCTCGCCCGCGGCGAACTCTCGGTGGTCGGCGAGTCGCTCACGGTTACACTCGTCGGCGAACGACTCCACGTCGGCGAGGCGGTCGTCGAACACCTCCCGGAACTCCCGGCTGAGTTCGAACCCCGCCGAGTTCCGGCCGGCGACCATCGCCGCCAGCGACGTGGTCCCGGTCCCCCAGAAAGGGTCGAGCACCGTGTCGCCGTACACCGAGTACATGTTGACGAGCCGGTAGGGGAGCTCGAAGGGGAACGCGCCCGACCGCTCGCGGAGTTCGGCGTGGTCCAGCCGCTGGGCCTCGCCCTGGACGTCGGTCCAGAGGTCCGAGAACCAGTCGTTGCGCTCCTCCCAGAAGTAGGCGGCCTCGTACCGCCGGTCGGCTCCGGCCGCGAACGACCGCGACTCCCCGCCGTTCCGGAAGAGGAGGACGTACTCGTGCTCGAGGGTGGCGTAGGCGTTGGGCGGCACCATCCCCGACCCCATGAACTTGGTGAGGCCGTTGGCCGGCTTGCGCCACAGCACGTCCGGCAGGAGGTCGAACCCCCGGTCGCGGAACCGGGAGATGAGCTCGGCGTGGTTCGGGTAGAGCTGGAACCCCTCCCCGCCGTTGCGGGTCGCGTCGCCGACGTTGACCGCCGCGACGCCGCCGTCGACCAGCACCCGCGAGAGCTCGTCCCAGACCGGGTCGAGCGCGTCGTGCATCGCCTCGAACGCGGCCGCCGAGTCGCCCGCCGCCAGCAGGTCGGCGACGGCGGGGTCCAGCTCCGCGAACAGGTCGTCCCACATCTCGATCATCGGGTACGGCGGCGAGGTCACGACGAGTTCGACCGCGTCGTCGTCCAGCGCGGTCATCTCGCGGGCGTCGCCGACGTGGATCCGGTGTTCGGTCTCCATCCGCTCTGTAGCTCCCTCGTCGGGCGGACTGAACTCTCTTTCGGTTTGGAAATGTATGGAACTAGAAATCTGTGGCGGTCGCGGTGCGGTCTCCGCGTCGACGTGGAATCCTGGCCGACCGTCTCAGGCCATCGCCGGGGCCTCTTCGGCCTCGAGCAGCTCGTGGTAGCGGTTCCGGATGGTGACCTCGCTGATGTCGGCCACCTCGCTGACCTCGGCCTGGGTCGTCTTCTCGTTGGTGAGCAACGCGGCGGCGTACACCGCGGCGGCCGCGAGGCCGACCGGCGACTTGCCGCTGTGGACGCCCTTCTCCTTGGCGGTCTGGAGCAGTTCGCGGGCGCGGTGCTCGGCCTCGTCCGAGAGGTCCAGCCCCGAGGCGAACCGCGGGACGTAGCTCTCGGGGTCGGCGGGCTTGACCTCGAGGTTGAGCTCGCGGACGACGTACCGGTACGTCCGGGCGACCTCGCTCTTCTCGACCCGGCTCACGTCGGCGATCTCGTCGAGGCTGCGCGGGACGCCGGCCTGTCGGGCGGCGGCGTAGACGCAGGCGGTCGAGACGCCCTCGATGGAGCGGCCCGGGAGGAGGTCCTCGTCGAGCGCCCGCCGGTAGATGACCGACGCGGTCTCCCGGACGTTGTTCGGCAGGCCGAGCGCGGAGGCCATGCGGTCGATCTCGCCGAGGGCCTGCTTGAGGTTGCGCTCCTTAGAGTCGCGGGTGCGGAACCGCTCGTTCCACTTGCGCAGCCGCTGCATCTTCTCTCGCTGGCGCGACCCCAGCGAGTTGCCGTAGGCGTCCTTGTTGCGCCAGTCGATGTTGGTCGACAGCCCCTTGTCGTGCATCGTGTTCGTGGTCGGGGCGCCCACACGGGACTTCTCGTTCTTCTCCTTGGAGTCGAACGCGCGCCACTCCGGCCCGCGGTCGACCTGGTCCTCGTCGACGACCAGGCCGCACTCCTCGCAGACGGTCTCGCCGTGCTCGGTGTCGGAGATGATGTTCCCGCCGCACTCGGGGCACGCGGTGGACTCCTCGGTCTCTCGTTCGCTCTCTTCCTCTTCGGATCGCTTGACTCTCGTGCTTACGTCTGACATGATGGCTCCTCGTTGACGGACAAGGCGTCGGCTACCGGGCAGGGAGAACCTGGAAAACCCCGGAATCAGTTGCTTGAGGTTTCGTTGTTCCGAAAGGTATTTAGTATTTTCGGAGTATGATTTCCAGGGTCTCGTGAACAGGTGTCACACTCCACGAGGCGTCGGTCTCCACATCCGAGGGGATAATTTTAAGCCCCCGTTCGTTGGACGAGCGCGACCGGCGGTCGATTTAACCATCGGGGGTCCCAACCCGACGGTGATGGCAGCCCATCCCGAGCGGATCGTCTCGCTGGCCCCGAGCGCGACCGAAACGCTGCGGGCGCTCGACGCGACCGACCGCCTGGTCGGCGCGACCCACCACTGCGAGGTCGACGTCCCCGCGGTGGGCGGGTGGCTCAACCCCGACTACGACGCGGTCGCCGACCGCGACCCGGACCTCGTCCTGACCGCCGACGACCTGCAGGCCGACGTGGCGGCGGACCTCCGGGACCGCGGCCACGAGGTGTTCCACGCCGCGCCGACCGCGCTCGACGAGGTGGTCGACTCGTTCGCCGAGCTCGGGGCGGCGGTCGGCCTCCCGGACGACGGTGCGGCGCTCGCCCGACGATCCGAAAGCCGGCTGGACCGCGTCCGGCGGCTGACGCCCGACGACGCCGACAGGCCGGTCGTCTACTGCGAGGAGTGGTCGGACCCGCCGATGGCCGCGGGCAACTGGGTGCCCGAGGCGGTCGAGACCGCGGGCGGGCGCTACCCGTTCGTCGACCCGGGCGAGCGCTCGCGGGAGGTCTCGGCCACCGAGGTCGAGACCGCCGACCCCGACCACGTCGTCCTCCACGTCTGCGGCCACGGCGCCTGCGCGGACCCTGCGGCCGTCGCCGACCGCGGCTGGGACCTCCCGGCGGTCGACCGCGGCGACGTCCACGTCCTCGACGACTCGCTGCTCAACCAGCCCAGCCCCCGCCTCGTGGAGGGCATCGAGACGCTGGCCGGGACGCTCCACGGCGACGCGCTCGATTCGCGATCCCCTCGGCGTGGCTGACTGGCCGACCACCAGGGATCCGCTTGGCACGACCACCGACAGTTCGGGTGGATGCCAGGGGCCACCCGGTCGCGGGCTCTCTGACCGTCCTCGTTCGGAATTCGCTCCGTTTCGATTGTCTCCGGACCGGCTGACGATACACCCCGGCTCTCCACAGAGCGTAACCGCCAAGACCACCGGGAATCATCACTCGGCCATGCGAGTCGGCGTCGGCAGCACCAACCCCGTGAAGCGCGCCGCGACGGAGGCCGCCCTGCGCGAGTTCCCGGGCACCGCGGTCGAGTCGGTCGGGGTCGAGTCGGGCGTGAGCGAACAGCCCCGCGGAGAGCGCGAGACCGTCTCGGGCGCGGAGAACCGCGCCCGGAACGCCCTCGAAGCGGGCAACTACGACCTTGGAGTCGGGCTCGAAGGCGGCGTCGCCGAGGTCGAGGGCACCGGCGGGCTCTTCCTCATCATGTGGGCGGCCGCCACCGACGGCGAGCGAGTCGGCAGGGGCGCCGGGCCCCGCCTGCGGCTCCCCGGGTCCATCGCCGGTCGCGTCCGGGACGGCGAGGAGCTCGGCCCCGTGATGGACGACGTGCTCGACGCGGAGAACGTCGCGAAGAAGCAGGGCGCGGCGGGCGTGCTGACCGCGAACGCCATCGACCGCGAGGGCGCGCTCCGGCAGGCGGTCGCGGGCGCGCTCGGCCCGTTCGTGACCGACCTGTACGAGTGAGCGGTCGTCGAGCGGGGACGGGCCCGCCGCTGGGGTCAGCGACTCCGCTCGACGTCCCGTTGGGGGTCGGCGTCCGCACTGCTGGACCTGTCGAACGCTGCGTCGCGATTCAGATCGATTCTCTCGGTCGCGACGAGGCGCTCGACCCGGCGCTCGAACTCCTCGTCGCCGATCTCGCCCCGGGCGTACCGACCCCTGAGCTCCGTCAGCGGATCGGACGTCTTTCCCTCGGACTCGGCGCTACCGAGGGCAGGTAGCAGTTCCTCGCCGACGATGGGAATCAGCGGCGCGAGCAGGAACCAGCCGACGACGAACACGACCATCGCGACCTCCCAGCCGACGAAGAACAGCGAGAGGGTGCCGAGCGGAAGCGTCACGACGGCGACGACCGCCGCGAGCGTGCCGATCGGATCGTCAGCCATGCTAGAGGGTTACAATCGGTAGGCAGTAATAGTTCGGGACGACCCGACCGCGTCCGCGGCAGTCGGTCGGCGTCGGGGGAGCCGTCGGTCGCCAGTCGCTCAGTCGTCGGTCGGCTCCGCCGGGTCGGCGGCGGCCCGCGCGTCCTTGCTCTCCTCGACGGCGGTCGTCAGCGAGACGTTCAGCCAGAGCATCGACGCCACGCCGCCGACCAGCGTCACGACGTTCTTGACGGCGTGATCGAGGATGGCCGCGCCGAGCGCGACGCTCCAGCCCAGCGGGGTGAGCCCGACCACCAGCAGGGTGAACGCGCCCTCGTAGAGGCCGACCCCGCCGGGCGACAGCGGCAGCACCTTCGCGAGGTTGCCCACGCTGACCGCGAAGAAGCACACCCCCGCGAGCAGCGGAATCGGGAGTTCGACGCTCGGGAACGCGCTCAGCACGAGCAGCGCGGTCACCACGTCGAGCGTCCAGATGGCGAGGCTGCTGGCGCCGACCGTCAGGAAGGCGCTCCGGTTGCCCGCGACCGTCTGGACGTCGCCGGTGAACCGTTCGATGACCCCCGCGACGTAGTCGGCGTACGAGTCGTTGCTGAGCCGCGAGACGACGCCCCGGACGAGGTTGCGGTCCGACCGGGCGCTGGCGACGATGGCCGCCACCGCGAGGATGGCCGCGAGGCCGACCCCGCCCGCGACGTAGAGGGCGGTCTGGCCGGCCGCGCCGTAGTCGCCGCCCTCCGCGCCGACCGGCGTCGACCCGAACAGGGTCGACTCGAGCCCGGCGGTCGCGCCGGTGAGCGCGAGCCCGACGAGGACCACGCCGGCCAGCATCGTGATGGTCAGCAGGTCGAACACGCGCTCGACCGCCAGCGACGCGAACCCGGTCGGGTACGGAATCGACCGCCGGGCCTTCACGACGTAGGCCCGGACCGCGTCGCCCGCCCGCGCGGGGAAGACGAGGTTGCCGGTCTGGCTCACGAAGATGGCTCCCGTCAGGAAGCCCGCGTCCTCGGTGTAGTCCAGTTCCTCCAGGATGTCCTTGTACCGCGTCCCCCGGAGGGGCCACGAGATGAGGTACACCAGCGCGGCCAGGCCGACCAGCGCGGGGTCGGCCGCGCTCATCTGGGCCAGGACCTTCTCAAGCGGGAGGTACTGGCCCATCAGCAGCACCGCGACGATCGTCAGGAAGATCCCGGCCGCGATGGACACCCGGCGGGTGATGCGGGGCTGGACCGAGAACTCCCACCAGCACCGCATGATCTGGCTGCCCATCCCGAACACGTCCCGGACGATGTCGACCTTCGAGTCGCCCTTGGGGGTCCAGTCGACAGCGAACTCCTTGACGTCGTACCCCCGGCGCTGGGCGCGCACGAGCACCTCGGTGTCCCAGAACCAGTGTTCGTCTTCGACGTCGTCGAGGACGTCGAACAGCGCGGTCCGGTCGAACGCCTTGAACCCGCACTGGTGGTCGCGCATCTCCGAACCGAGGAACGTCCGGGTCAGCCCGTTGAACCCCCGACTCGCGACGTCGCGCTTGGCGGGCCTGCTTGCCTCCTCGCCGGGCATCCAGCGCGACCCGGTGGCGAACTGGTACTCGCCCGACCGGACGCTCTCGACCAGCTCCTCGAGGTGCTTCATGTCGGTGGCGAGGTCCGTGTCGAAGTACACCAGCGTGTCCCCGTCGGCCGCCTCGAACGCGCGATTCAGCGCTCCCCCGCGACCCAGTCGCTCGTCGCTGTGGTAGTGCCGGACCCGCGGGTCGTCCGCGGCCATCCGGTCGGCGATCTCCGGGGTGCGGTCGTCGCACCCGTCCTCGGCGACGATGACCTCGAACGTCCCCGCGGGGAGGAACCCGTCTAGCGTGGCGAGTGTCGTCTCGACCGTGTTCTCTATCGTCGCCTCCTCGTTGTAGGCCGGGAGGACGACGCTCACCTCGACTGCACGACCGCTCATTATCGAAGAGACTCAGCCCGGTCGCGTAAGTACCTTCTGCTCCGTTCCGGCGGCTTCACGGCTATAGGCCGGTCTTTGCGGCGTCGTTCACCCGAATTCAGGGAGAAACGAGCCGTGGAACCGAGTCGCGCCGTCGTTACGCCGGGTAATCGCTGCTTATTCCCCGCTCTCGCCCGCTCCGACCGGCCGAGCTCCTCGCCGGCTCGGTCGATACTCGCGAACAGACACGTCTGAGAAATTCCGGATTAACCAGCCGTACCAACGGACCCCCGGGGGATGGTTTAGTACACATTTTTATTCAGGAAAATAGCACGACTGCACGGCGTTAACTCCTCGTACCAAATCCACTAAGGTGGTCTCCGTCCAAGTGAGAAGTACGTCATGAGCACGACCGCGACTGCTGGCACGACCACCCTGACCGACAAGCAACAGCGCATCCTCCAGTTCCTCCGCGAGAAGGGCCAGATGAAGACCTACTTCAAGTCCCGGCTCATCGGCGACGAACTGGGCATGACCGCCAAGGAGGTCGGCGCGAACATGACCGCCATCGCCGACGGCGAGTTCGACGTGGACGTCGAGAAGTGGGGCTACTCCTCCTCGACGACGTGGAAGGTCACGGTCTGAGGCCGGCCCGACCCGACGCCCGACCGCGGAAGTTGCCGGCACGCGCTCGGGGTGGGTTCCCGCCGTCCGCCCGTGATCCCCGCCTTCGTTCCTCGGCCCGCCGCCCGCCCCTCCGTTTTTCTCTCGACCCAAACTCACAGCGACCGCCACGACCGCTCGGGCGACCAGCCCAGCAGGCGCTCGGCCTTTCCGGTGTCGATCAGGCTCTCATGACCCTCTAACGATGCGCTGGCTTCGGCGTCGTACAGCTCCGCCAGTTCCGCGGTCGGCGCGTCGACGGTCGTGTCGGCCGCCGCCCCGAAGACCGCCTCGTGACCCTCGAAGTCGGCTTCTAGCGCCTGGACTGCGAGGTCGGTCGCGTCGTCGAGATGGACGTAGGCGAACAGCGTCTTGCGGGCCGTCTCGAAGAAGCCCGCCTCGCGGACCGCGTCGAGCGAGCGGTCGGCCGCGGCGAACGTCTCCCGGAGCTCGGCGTCGTCGGCGACCAGCGGGAATCGGAGCGACGCGACGGTCGTCGGCGCGCCCTCGCGGCGCCCGAATCCGTCGCCGACTACCTCGGCCACCCGCTTGCCGAGGCCGTACGGGTTGCCGGCGGTCAGCGGATGAGATTCGTCGACGGGGAGGTAACGCACGTCGATTTCGTCCTCGAACCCCGCGCCCATCGCCGAGAGGCTGGAGGCCAGCACGACCGTCTCGACGTCCAGCGCCTCGGCGGCCGCCAGCACGTGGTAGGTCGTCTGGACGTTGCTCCGGAAGGTGACGTGGCCCGGCGTCTCGCCGGGTCGAGGGATCGTCCCGAAGTGGGACACGGCGTCGGGGTCGGCGCTCGCGAGCGAGCCGTACACCTCGCCGGGGTCGAGCAGGTCGGTCCGGAGGTACCGGTCGGCGACCGACTCGCGGCGCTCGCCCCGGCTGAGGTTCGCGGTCCGGTGGCCCCGGTCGGCGAGCGCCGCGAGCAGCGCCGACCCGATCTGGCCGTTCCCGCCGGTGACAGCGACGGTGTCCATGGAGGAAGTCGGAGCGGGGCGACCGAAAAGCTACGGGTCGAACGAGATGAGGCCGTCGGCCTGCGCGGCGAACGTCGCGGCGTCAGCGCCGAACGAGTCGGCGTACCGGACGAGCAGGGTGATGACCGTCTCGGGCTCGCGGACCGCGTAGCCGTCCTCGCGGTCGAGCAGGCCGGCCTCCTCGAGGCCGGCGGCGTACTTGCTCACGGTCGGCCGCGACACGTCCAGCGCCTCGGCGAGATCGCTGCCCGTCGCGTCGGGGTCGCGCAGCAGCTCGATGAGCATCCCCCGCGGCGTGTCCCGTCGGAGGTAGCCCAGCGCGACCTGCTCGAACGGGGCGAACTGCTCGGCCGGGTAGAACCGGCGGTAGTCGCCGTCGCGGCGGCTCTCGAGAACCTTGGCGTCGAGCAGCTGTCGGAGGTGGTGCTGGGCCTCCCCCGTCCCCAGTTTCAGGTCGTCGCGGATCTTCGAGAAGTGCGCGCCCGGCGTGGTGGCGACGTAGCCCGCGATGGCGTCGCGGGCCTCGCTCTCGCCGCCGGCCTCGTCGTCGCCGCCGAACTTGGCCAGCGGCGTCGCGGCCCCCAGGACCGCGAACCGGCGGAGGGTCGCCCGCTTATTTTCATCCACATCGGAGCGCTCAACCATCTACAAGAGAATTGTCGTTGCGGGGGCCTAAAACACCTTCGGCTGAGAGACCGTCGCACGACCGACTAATCCGGATATAGGCCGCGCGTACGCCGCACGTGCGCTCGCGGCGGTTCCCGGACCGGCGTTTCAATGGAAGACAACTATTTAATAATGGTTCCTCACGCCGCAACGTCGCACGATCTGCGCTGGACGACTGACACGGCGACACACAATCTCGCGCAGCGCGGCGTTCCGCGACGCGCGGAAAAAACGGAGGGCGACCGGAGGGTCGGTTACTTCTCGAGTTCCGCGTCCAGTTCGGCCTTCACGTCCTCCATGTCGGGGGAGTCCTCGTCCATCTCCTCGATGACCTCGTCGGCGCTCTTGATGTTCGCGGGGTCCTCGCCCTCCTTGATCGCCTGGGCCTCCTGCTCCATCGCCTCGACGTCCATCTCGGCCTCCTCGTCTATCTGGCCCAGGATCTCCTCGATGTCGTCGAGACCGAGGAGTTCGCGGGTCTCGGCGTCGAAGTCGAGGCTGTCGAGCTGCTCGCCGTCCTCCTTCACGTCGCTGCCGGTGAGGTGCTTGCCGTACCGGCCGACCAGCGAGGAGAGCTCCTGCGGGAGGACGAACGTCGTCGACTCGCCTTGCCCGATGGATTCGAGCGTTTCCATGCCCTTCTCGATGACAGCGCGCTCGCCCATCGACTCGGCGGACTTCGCGCGGAGCACGGTCGACACCGCGTCACCCTGGGCTTCCAGGATCTGGCTCTGCTTCTCACCCTGTGCGCGGATGATGTTCGACTGCTTGTCACCCTCGGCGGTCTCGACGGCGCTCCGGCGCTCACCCTGCGCTTCGAGAATCATGGCGCGGCGCTTGCGCTCGGCGGACGTCTGCTGCTCCATCGCCTGCTGGACGTCCTTGCTCGGGTTGACCTCCCGGACCTCGACGCTCTCGACGCGGATGCCCCACTCGTCGGTGGGTTCGTCGAGCTCCTTGCGGATCTTGGCGTTGATCTCCTGGCGCTTGTTGAGCGTGTCGTCGAGTTCCATGTCGCCCAGCACCGCGCGGAGCGTGGTCTGGGCGAGGTTCGAGACGGCCCGCTTGTAGTCTTCGACCTCGAGGAACGCCTTCTTGGCGTCCATGACCTTGATGTACACCACGGCGTCGGCGGTCACCGGCGAGTTGTCGCGGGTGATGGCCTCCTGCCGGGGCACGTCGAGAGTCTGGGTCCGCATGTCGAACCGGTGGGTCGCGCTCACGAACGGCGGCACGAAGTTGATACCCGGTTCGAGCAGCTTCCGGTACTCCCCGAAGACGGTCAGCGCGCGCTTCTCGGTCGCGTCGACGATCTCGACCGACTGCCAGATGGTGATGACGGCCAACGCGAGGACCAACAGGGCGACGATCGTGAGGCCACCCGCGGGGGCAGCCTGTAGTGGAACCAACATACTTCGATTGTTAGAAAGAGGACGTGTTAAGCGTTCCCCTCACCGTCGCCGCTCGGGCGACGGAATCTTCGTCAGGCCCCTTCGGTGTCGGTCTCGCGGTCCGGTTCGGGTCCGGTCTCCCGGTCGACCTCGGGGTCGGTCTCCGCGCCCGTCCGGCCCTCGCGCAGTTCCCGGTCGATGGGGTCCTCGATGGCCTCCAGCGCCTCGACCTTGACGACGTTGCCGCCGCCGGGATCGACCACCATCACCTCGGTCCCCTCCGGGATCTCGCCGTGGATGCTCCGGGCGGCGTAGTAGGGGTTGAACCCGCCCTCGTGGAGCTTTATCTGGCCGTCCTGGGTCGTGACCCGTTCGGTGACGCGCCCGGTCTGGCCCTTGAGCGAGTCGGAGTCGCTGGTCCGCGCGACGCCCTTGCCGCCGTAGAGGTCGAGTTCGCGGTAGGCGTACAGCGAGGCCGCGCCGAACCCCAGCACCAGCGCGGCCAGCACGAGCGGCGAGGCGGCCGGTCCCAGCAGCAGTCCGATCACCCCCGCGAGGACGAGCGCGACGCCGAGGACGATGAAGTGCGCGCCGGGAATCAGCGCCTCGGCTATCGCCAGCCCGATGCCGGCGACCAGGAGCAACAGCGAGAGCGAGTCCAGCAGCGGTGCCATACCATCGTCTTGGAATTCGGACCGGTTAACGTTTTGCAGTGACGGCGCCGGTCGTCGACCCGCCTCGGACTCCGGCTCTGCGGGCGCGAGTAATCGTGACCCGCGCCGAATTACCCGACGAACATGACGACGCGGGCGAAGACGAACAGCGTCGCCCCGATTCCGAGCGCGACGAAGAGCGCGTTCTCGGCCGTCGGCGACCCCGGTTCGACCGGCTGGAGTGCCGGGCGCTCGCCCTCCTCCGCCCCCGCGACTCCGGCCTCGTCGTCGGGTTCCTCGGCGTCGTGGCCGACCTCGTCGATGTCGTACTTCCAATCCGACATGGCGAGAGATAGGCGGTCCACCGGCAAAAGGTTGGTCACCGACCGGGACCGGACGGCGGGCCGACCGCGATGCGCCGAGTCCCGGACGGCGGGCGCCCGGGCGGCCGACCTACGGCCGGTCGGCGTGAGTCACGTCGCCCTCGTACACCACGCCGCGCTCCGCGTCGAGGGTCACCACGTCGCCGTCCCGGATGGTCGGGTCGAGCGGCGCGCCGCTCACCATCGGGACGTCGAGTTCGCGGGCCACCATCGCGGGGTAGCCGGTCATCCCCGGTCTGGCGTCGACGATGCCGACCAGCTTCGAGGGGTCGCCCGCGAACTCGCCGTCGAACTCGGGGTCGATGGCAAGCACCGCGCCGTCGGGTACCCCCGAGAGGTCGCCGTCGCGGGTCCGTGCGACCGGGCCGGCGACCCGACCCCGGACCACGCTCCGGCCGGTCGCGATGGTCTCGGCCGCGACGTGGACCTTGAGCATGTTGGTCGTGCTGGTGTCCTCCAGTTCCGACATCATGCCCGAGACGACCACGACGGTGTCGCCGCTCTCGGCCACGCCGGCGTCGAGCGCGGCCTGCACTGCGTCCTCGATGATGGTGTCGACGCCCTCGGCGACCGGGGTGTATTCGGCGTTGACGCCCCACGAGAGCGCGAGCTGGCGCCGGACGTGGTCGTTCGGCGTGGTCGCCACCACCGGGACCTGGGGCCGGAACTTCGATATCTTGAGCGCGGTGTAGCCGGACTCGCTGGCCGCGACGATGGCCGACGCCCCGATGTCGCGGGCGAGGTACCGGGCCGACCGCGCCAGGGCATCGGTCCGGGCGTCGTCGGCCGCCGGCACGCGCTGCTCGCGGAACTCGTCGTACTCCTCGCTGGCCTCGACCTCCCGGACGATGCGGTCCATGGTCTCGACGACCCGGACCGGGTCGTCGCCGATGGCGGTCTCGCCGGACAGCATCACCGCGTCGGTGCCGTCGAGCACCGCGTTCGCCACGTCGGAGGCCTCCGCGCGGGTGGGCCGGCGGGCGTGAACCATCGAGTCGAGCATCTCGGTCGCGGTGATGACCGGCGTCCCCGTCCGCTGGCACTTCCGGATGATTCGCTTCTGTATCATCGGGACGTCCTCCAGCGGGCACTCGACGCCGAGGTCGCCCCGGGCCACCATCACGCCGTAGGACGCCCCGATTATCTCGTCGAGGTTCTCGACCGCGCCCCGGCGCTCGATCTTGGCGACGATGGGGATGTCGGCGCCCAGCTCCTCGAGCACCTCGCTGACCTCCAGGACGTCCGCGGCGCTCCGGACGAAGCTCGCGGCCACGAAGTCGACCTCCTTCTCGGCCGCGAGTTCGAGGTCCCGGCGGTCCTTCTCGGTCACCACGTCGAGGTCGAGGTCGACGCCGGGGACGTTGACACCCTTCCGGCTGTTCAGGTCGCCGCCGCTCTCGACCCTGGCGACGACGGCGTCGCCCTCGCCGTCCCCGTCTTCGACCGCCTCGACAGTCGTCTCGATGCGGCCGTCGTCCAGCAGCACGGTGTCGCCGGGCTCGACGTTGGTGATGGAGTAGCTCAGCCCGACTTCCTCGGACGTAGCCGTGTCGCCCTTCACGAAGCGGACGGTCGACCCGGTCTCGAGGTGGACGGGCTCGTCGACCTCGGCGGTCCGAATCTCGGGCCCCTGGAGGTCGACCATCACCGCGAGCGGGTCGGGCGTCGTCTCGTCGACGTCGCGCACGTGGTCGATGACCTCGGCGCGGTCGGCTCGCGTGCCGTGGCTGGCGTTGAGCCGGGCGACCGTCATCCCGGCCTCGGCCAGCTCCCGGACCGTACGCCGGGAGTCGGAGGCCGGGCCCAGCGTACAGACGATCTTCGCGTTTCTCATGGGTCGGGGTAGGTTCGTCCGGGCCTAAAACCCACGTGATTGGACCGAGATTGACTCGCGGCCGAGTACTTTCTCCCGGCCACAACCCCTTATTGCATGCCTGTCCAAGCGGATAGCTATGCCCACCTACGCCTCGCTGGTCGACGTGCGGACGGACTTCCAGAACGCGCAGGAGCTCGCGTCGGTGTGGGGCGACATCCGCATGGACCTCGACGACCAGCCCGCGGACCTCCAGCACACCTACGCCATCCTCGGGGAGTACGACTTCCTGGTCATCATGGAGGCGCCGGACCGCGACGCGGCCTACCAGGCCGGCGTCGCGCTGGAGCGCCACGGCCTCGACGCCCAGACCATGGAGATCATCCCGACCGAGGAGCTCGCGCAGGTCGTCGACGACCTCTGAATCCTCCCTCGGGCGACCCGACTCCGTCCCGTCACTCGGGCACCGTCGCCCGGATCAGCACCTTCCGATTGCTGAACGATTGGACCTCGCCGTCTTCGACCGACACTCCGTATACTTCCTTCGCGGCCGGCTTCCGCACCATCTCGGCCAGTTTCTCTCGGTCGTCCTCGTCCGGGTCGGTCCGGTCGACCCACGCCTCGTAGTCCAGCTCGCGGGTCATCGTCAGCGTCTCCTCGACCTCGAATCCCGCCTCGCGGAACCACGACTCCCACGTCGTCTGGGGGTAGGCCTCGACGTGGCTCGGGTCGCGGGTGCGCTCGAACTCGTCGAAGAAGTCGGCGAGCCGGTCGTCCTCGGGGGCGACGTTGTCCTCGAAGGCGAGGACGGCGTCGGACCGAAGGTCCGACGAGGCTCGCGGACCTCCGGTCCGCTCACCGCCGCCGGGTTCGAGCACGCGCGCCGTCTCCCGCAGGAACGCCCGGGGGTCCGGGAAGTGGTGGGCCGCGATGCGGCAGGTCACCGCGTCGAACGCGCCGCCGGCGAACGGGAGCCGCTCCGCGTCGGCGACCGCTCCGTCGACCGGGAAGGAGTCGGTCGCGGTCCGGACCATCTCGGGCGTCGCGTCGGTTGCGACGACGGACGGGACCCCGGCGTCCGCGAGCGCACCCGCCGCGTTCCCCGGCCCGCAGGCGACGTCGAGCGCCCGAGATGCGCCGGCGCACCACTCGGCCAGCAGGTCGAGGTCCTCGCCCGACCGGTGGACGTCGCTGTCGCGGTAGGCGTCTGCGGCGGCGGCGAACGCGTCCATCGCCGCACGCTTCGGGTCGCTGTCCGTCTGCCTATCGTCGTCCATGCGCGACCGAACGGCGGCCGCCGGTATTACGGTGGCGTTCGTCGGAAAAACGGGGTCGCGTTCGCCGGAAAAAGGTCGCGTCGGACGTGTCGGCCGGGCGCAGACTACCGGATTCTCGTACCGGGCTCGCTGTCGCCTTTGGTCGTCAGCAGGTCGGCGTCCTCGCCGGCCGCGAGCATCATTCCGTTGCTCTCGACGCCGAACAGTTCGGCCTGCTCGAGGTTGGCCAGGACGATGATGCGCTCGCCCGGCAGTTCGTCGAGGTCGTGGAGCTGCTTGATGCCCGCGACGATCTGGCGGGTCTCGACGCCGATGTCGACCTCGAGCCGCGCGAGGTCGTCCGCGCCCTCGATGGGCTCGGCGACCTCGATCTCGCCGACCCGGACGTCCAGGTCCTGGAACTCCTCGAAGCTGATGCGGTCGTCGCTGATGGGTTCGATGTCGGTATCGTCGCTCACGGTTGCCTCCGTATCGTCCGCGTCTTCGTCCGCCGCCTCCGTAGCCGCTTCGATGCGCTCCTCGAGCTTCGCGTTGAGCTCCTCGACCCGCTCGTCCTCGATCTTCTCGAACAGCTCGTCGGGCTCGCCGAACTCGCCCGGCGGCGATTCGAGCGCGGCGTCGAGGCCGGCGTCGCGGACCGGCCCCGCCTCGCCGAGCTGCTCCCAGAGTCGCTGGGCCTTGCCCGGGAGGATCGGCGCCGACAGCACCGCGACGGCCTTCGCGATCTGGACGCAGTCGTAGATGACCTGCTCGGCGCGCTCGGGCTCCTCGCCGGTCAGGTTCCACGGCTCGTTGCGCTGGATGTACTCGTTGCCGAAGCCGGCCAGCGAGACGGCGGCGTCGCCCGCCTTCTTGAGCGAGTAGTCGTTGACCGCGGCCTCGAAGTCCTCGATGGCCTCCTCGATGCGCTCCTCGACCTCCTCGGACGTATCGGCATCGGGAGCGCCGTCGTAGTTGCGCGCCGCGAACAGCAGGCTCCGGTAGGCGAAGTTGCCGAGCGTGCCGACGAGTTCGCCGTTGACCCGCTCCTGGAACTTCTCCCACGAGAAGTCGACGTCCTGCTGGAACCCGCCGGTGGTGGTGAGGTAGTACCGGACGAGGTCGGGGTCGAACCCCTCGTCGAGGTAGTCGTCGGCCCAGACCGCCCGGTTCCGGCTGGTCGAGAACGCCGCCCCGTCGAGGTTGACGAAGCCGCTGGCCATCACCGCGCGGGGCTCGTTGTAGCCCGCCCCGCGGAGCATCGACGGCCAGAAGACGGTGTGGTGCTGGATGATGTCCCGGCCGATGACGTGGACGATTTCGCCCGTGTCGGCCCGCTCCCACGTCTCGGCGTCGGCCGCCGCGGGGTCGTCGGCCGCGGGCGCGCCGTCCTTCCAGACCTCCTCCCAGTCGAACTCGTCGGCGCCGACCCGTTCGCTGTACTGCTTCGTGGAGGCGACGTACTCGATGGGGGCGTCGACCCAGACGTAGAGGACGAGGTCCTCCTCGCCCTCACCCGGATAGTCGATGCCCCAGTCCATGTCGCGAGTGATGCAGAGGTCCTGGAGCTCGCCCTCGATCCACTCCCTGGGCTGGTTGCGGGCGTTGCTGGTGCCCTCCAGGCGGTCGATGAACCCCGCGAGGTACTCCTGGAAGTCCGAGAGCCGGAGGAACTTGTGCTCGCGGCTCCGGTACTCGGCGGGATTGCCGGTCAGCGTCGAGTGCGGGTCCTCGATCTCGCCGGGTTCGAGGTGGCGCTGACAGCCCTCGTCGCACTCGTCGCCGCGGGCCTTCGCGCCGCAGTACGGGCAGGTGCCCTCGACGAAGCGGTCGGGCAGCGGCTGGTCGGCCTCGGGGTCCCACGCGACCTGGATCTCCTTCTCGAAGACGTGGTCGTTCGCGATCCACGACTCGACGAACTCCCGGGTGAGCTCGGTGTTGGTCTCGTCGTGGGTGTGGCCGTAGTTGTCGAACTCGACGTTGAACTGAGGGAACGTCTCCTCGTATCTCTCGTGGAACTCCAGGGCGAACTCCTCCGGGTCGACGCCCTCCTCCGCGGCGTTTACCGCGATGGGGGTCCCGTGCATGTCCGACCCGGAGACGAACGCGGTCTCCTGGCCGAGCTTCTCGAGCGCGCGGGCGTAGGCGTCGCCGCTGATGTAGGTCCGGAGGTGACCGATGTGGAGGTCGCCGTTAGCGTACGGCAACCCGCAGGTCACCACCGCGGGCTCGTCGGTGGGAAAGTCCTCGTGGCTCATACTACCAACTCCTCGTTCGCGGGTGTAAAACCCGCCGATTTCCGTGTTCGTGCATGTCCGTCGTCTGTGTTTCGAGCGAGTGCGGCTGGCTGGCGATACCGTCGGCGAGTCGGGTTTCGCCACCGCGAGAAACCGTCCGCGCGTCACGGTCCGGGCGGGTCCTCCCGACGCTACGCGTCGCTCTGCATGCGCATACGCATAGCGCGGGCGGACCGGTCGGGCTCCGAGCGAGTTCGGACCGTGACTGGCACGATTCAGGGTTGGTCGTCTCGGTATTTAAACGTTGGTTCGGTGTGTCACTCGGTAGAACAGCGTTGCGGGATGCGAGAGTCCGGCCGATTCCCTCGGCGCGCGCTGGCGCGGCCCGTTAGTGGCCGCGCCGATGTGCGCCGAGGGCCGAGTAGCGCAGGCCGAAGGCCGAGCAACGCAGGAGGCTGGGGAGGCGTGAGGCTGTCGCGGTCGCGGTGCTGGGCGGTACATAGGTGACGGCAGTAGCTAGCTTCTCGTTTCCTCACTTTCCGTTTCGCATTCTACAGAGCCGAAAATCACGATTGCGACTGCTCGTCTCCTCTCGTCACGAATATTATACGAACCCACCGCTACCGAAAACTCGAAGAACCGCGAATCGACCGCAGAAACTACGAAATTACAGCAGCCCCGTCTTCTGGAGCTTCATGAGGTCCTCGGTGTCGAGGGTCTCGCCGTCCTTGAACTGCTGGTAGATCTCCTCGGCCTCCTCCTTGGCCTCCTCGCGCTCCTTCTCCTTCTCGGACTTGCGCTCCTCCTCTTCCTGCTTGTCGAGTTCGCGCAGGCGCTTCTGGACGCGGACGAAGTCCTCGTGGTGCTGGTCGGCGGCCTCCTGGGCCTCCACGAAGCTCTCGTGCATCTCGTCGGCGTCGTCGCGGATCTCGTCGGCCTCCCGATAGGCCTCGATCATCTGGTTGTGGTGCTCCTGGGCCTTGTCGGCGAGCTCGGTCACCTTCTCGTGGTGCCGGCTGGCCTCGGCGCGGACCTCCTCGGCCTCCTCGACGAGCCCCTCGAGGTCCTCGCTGTCGTCGAGCTTCTCCTTGCGCTCCTGGAGCTTCTCGCGCTTGGCCTCGATCTTCTCGATGAGCTCGCGCTCCTCCTCGGTCGAGAGCACCTCTGTCTGCTGCTTGAACTCGAGGTCCTCGATCTCGGACTCGAGCTCCTCGATGTCCTTGCCCTCGTTGAGCTCGAGGTCGGACTTGCGCTGCTCGACCTCGTCGAACAGCTCGTTGGCCTTCGCGTTGAGCTCGTTGCGCTTCTCCTTGTGCTCCTGGACCTTCTCGTTGAGCTCGTCGCGCTGCTCGCGGTGCTCCTGTGCCTCGTCGACCTTCTCGCGCGTCTTCGCGTTCAGGTCGTCGCGCTTGGACGCGCGCTTGCTGGCCTTCTGGTTCAGCTCGTTTCGTCGGTCACGGAGCTGGCCCGCGAGTTTGATCAGTTCGCCCTTCGACTTGGTCTGGAGTTCCTCTTCGGTTACACTTACCATGCTAATTAAACCTCGATTCCATGCCCGCCGCGGCGTTCGGCGAGCCAGCGGACGACAGCGACTGCTGTCCTCGACTGGCAATCGACCTGTGACAATAGTCCCATGTCATTTGTCGCGCGATGCTTGCCGAACGCTCGTGGCGTTCTGGTATCAGCAAATATTCGCTGTGTCTATATAAATGTTGCGCAGATTCGCCGCGTGGAAAGCGTTCACACGCCCGCTACCGGCCGTGTAACGCCTTCCCACACCTTTCGGGGGGTTATAAAGAAGCGACCGCCCGGGGCCGGACGCAGCGGCCGTCGTCGCTCCGCGGACCCGCCGCTCGCCTCAGAGCGGGTAGACGTTCTGGACCGATCCGTCTACGCGTCCGAAGGAGAGTTCGACCGCCTGCGCGTCGGCCGGCACGTCTAGCGTCCCGGCCCGCTCCCGGCCGTAGGCGTCGACCTCGACGTCGGTCCCGCCGGTCCGGTCGCCCGCGGTCCACGAGACGGTGCCCGACACCGCTTCGGGCGTGTCGTTGAGCACCGTCAGCTCCCGGGTCGCGCCGCCGGCGGGGTACGCGTCGAGGACGACCTGCACCGGCTGCAGCGAGGCCGCCATCGCGGCGTACCCCGGCTTCTCGGAGCCGTCGGCCGCCAGCACGCCCATGCCCGCGCCCTCGCCGGCGTCTCGGAGCGCGTCGGCCGCGAGCAGGCCGGTCCCCCGCCGGCGCAGCGTCTCGGTCACGCCCTTGAGAACGCGGCTCTGGTACGCCTGCGAGGCGTCGACCGCACTCCCGTCCTCGCCGGCCAGTTCCTCCACCCGGCCGGCGACGTATGCGTCGTGAGCGTCGGCGTCGAATCCGGCGGCGTCGCCGCCCTCCTCGGCGGTCAGCGACCCCGCGCCGAACCCGCCGACCGCGCCGCCGCAGCCGTACCGGTCGAGCACCCAATCGGCGTCGGTCGGCTCGCCGAACTCCCACCCTGGGTAGACGTGGGCCGCGTCGGGGTCGATGCCCGGCGCGCCCGAGACCGGGAACACCGCGGCGTCGTCGGGCAGCGACTCGGCGAGCTCGCGGTCGGCGGTCGCGTCGTGACCCGCCCGCCAGGCCCGCCAGCGCACCTTGTATCGGGCCAGTCGGGAGGGGCCGACGCCCGCGAGGTGGTCGGTCGGGTCGGCCCGCACGCCGAACGCGGCCACGCTGGGGTGGCGCTCGACCGCCGACGCGAGCGTCCCGGCCAGGTCGGCGGCGTCGTCGGGGTCGTACTCCTCGGGTCCGGTGATCGGCAGGTCCTGCCAGACCAGTAGCCCCGCCTCCGCCGCGGCCTCGTAGAACTCGGCGGGCGGGACGTGGCCGTACGCCCGGACGAGGTTGGCGTTCGCGTTGGCCGCCCGCTCGACGTCCCACGTCGGGTCGCCGGTGGGGAGCAGCGAGAACCCCCGCGCCCGGACCCGCTGGCCGTTGACGACCAGCCCGTCGCCGTCCCCGCCCGCCCGGACCTCGCTGAGGCCGGTCTTGACGACTCGCTCGGAGTCGCCGAGCTTGGCTCGGACCGCGTACTGGTGTTGCGGGCCGTGGCCCGCGGGCCACCAGAAGGCCGGATCCCGGAGTTCGAGGGTCTTCTCGACGGTCACGCGGTCGCCGGCGTCGGCCTCGATGCGGGCTCGCTCCATCACGCCGCCGCCCCGGAACCCCTGGGGCCGGACCGACAGCGAGACGCGGTCGTCCAGGTCCTCGCCCGCCTCGACCGCCAGCGCGGCGTCGATGACCGCGCCGTCGTCGGTCCGGCGGGGCGTCAGCGAGAGCGCGTCGACGAACGTCTCCGGGTGGGTGTCGAGCTCGGCGCCCCACCAGATGCCGGGCACCGCCCGCTCGTCGGGCACCCGGTCGGTCGCGTAGACGCCGCCGAACGACTCGGGCGCGCGGCACTCGACGACCAGTTCGTTGTCGGCGTCGAGGTCGAGCTCGTAGCGCGCGGGGACGAAGTAGGCGTCGTGTTCGCCGAGCAACTCCCCGTTGAGCCAGACGCGGGCGTCGGCGAACAGCCCCCGGAGTTCGAGGGTCGCGCGCTCGTCGCCGTCGCGGGGGTCGGCGAACTCGGTCCGGTACGCGGCGGCGTCGGCGCCGGCGAACCGTTCCGGGCGACCCGGTACCTCGACCGGATGCCACTCGTCGGGGGAGGGCGGCTCGGCTCCGGCGGACGCGTCGACCGCCGCGCCCGTCCAGTCGGTGAGGGACATACTGGGGGAACTAAACCCACACCAGATAGGTCTTACGTCCGACCGACGGCCACTTTCACTTTCGCTCCGGGCATGGCTCAATTTAAGTAGGATGGCGGGACCAGCATCGGGTATGCTCGAAGACCTGCGGTGCGCCTGCGACGCGGTCGGCTGCGAGCGCGCGCTCGGCGAGGACGAGTTGATGCTCCGGATGACGACCGAGGCGGGCGAGCGACGGGCCTACGAGTGCGCCTGCGGCGCGGTCACCGTGACCGTCGTCCGGTAGCATGCCGCCGACCCGCGGGGCGACGCGACCGCCCGCCGACGTCGCGACGCCGCATCGAGAAGGCGTCCCTGAAGTAGCCCCCGCCCGAACCTCCGGCAGCGACGATGAAAGAGGTCCTCCACGCGCGCGGCCACGAGAACGTCTCGGCCGCCCACGCCAGCACCTTCGAGGTCACGACCGACGACTACCTCACGCCCGCGGGCGACTGCATCCTCGGCGTCGAGGCCGACCGCGCGCCCGCCGACTTCGATTCGGCGTTCGTCGACGCCTGCCGGGACGTCGGGGCGACCGTCACCGCGACGTTCGAGGCAGACGGCCACCGCGAGACCGTGGTCGGTCGCGGCGACCCCGACCTGACGCTCGAGAGCGACCGGAGCGCGGTCGGCCGGACCAGCGACTACGTCGACGACCGGACCGTGATGGTCGGCGCCGAGTTCGCCGCGGAGGGGTTCGACAGGGACCTCGTCGCGGCGCTGGCCGAGGGCGCGGACCTGACGGTGACGCTCCGGGTGGAACGCCCCTGACCCGTTCCGGGACACTCACTTCTTCGTCGCCTGCAGGAGTTCGCTCCCGGGGTCGCGCCGGAGGCCGGTCCGCGAGACGTCGGCGAACCCCGCGTCCCGGAGCCAGTCTGCGACCGCGTCGGCGTCGTGGACGGTCCGGCCGAGCGTCACCCGGTAGCCGAGCGCGACGAACGCGACCGCGGCGCGCCCGACGTTCATCCGGCCGCCGCCCTCGAACTGGTCGAGGACGACCACCCGACCGCCGGGTGCGAGCGCCTCGCGGGCCGTCTCGAACAGCGCCCGCACGCCCGCCTCGTCGTGGCCGTGCGCGACGTTGAACAGCAGGACGACGTCGTACCCGTCGCCGACGTCGTCGGTGCGGTAGTCGCCCCCGCGCGTCTCGAACCGGTCGGTCAGCCCCCGGTCGCCGGCCTCCGACTCGGCGACGCCGAGGGCGTCGGGATGGTCGAACACGACCGCCGACAGGCCCGGATGGCGCTCGCACAGTTCGGCGGCGTACAGCCCGTGTCCGCCGCCGAGGTCCAGTAGCGACGTCGCGCCCGCCGGCACGCCGATCTCGTCGACGACCGGGTCGGCCAGCAGCGTCGCCGCCGCCCGGAATCCGCGCTGGGCGGTCGGCCACAGGTCGGGGTGGTCGTTCAGCCAGTCGTAGACCGTCTGGGGCGGGGTGCCCTCGCGGACCGCGGTCTCGAGGTGCTCCTCCCAGAACGGGAAGACGACGTCCCGCCAGAAGGCGAACCACGGCGCGATGTTCGCCCGTCCGTCGTCGGTGAGCCAGCGGCGGGTCGTCGGGGTCCGCTCGTAGGTACCGCCGTCTCGCTCGACGTAGCCTAAAGCATCGAGGAAGCCGAGCAGCGACCGCAGTCCGCCCTCGTCGGCGTCGAGGCTCGCGGCGAGTTCCCGCGGCGTCAGCGGTTCGTCGAGTGCCTCGAACAGCCCGAGGTCGTGCGCCAGCGCCACCGCCCGGAAGCCGCCCGCGCCGAAGAGGTCGAGTATCGACGACGGGCCCCGATTGAGCCGGTGGAGCGCGACCCGCTCGACCAGATTCGGTTGTACCGGCATGGCTCGGACCTGACGTGGCCGGCGCAAAACGCTTCCGGACTCGCCGCGCCGAGCACGGCCGACCTGCAGTCGTCCCGGCGGCCGGAGGCGGCGCCTCCGGGCGAACCGGAGCGACCGTTTTAATCCCGCTCCGCCACGAGTGTCCGACATGGCAGACGACCCCGAACCCGCGGAGAACATCAGCGGGGGCGAACCGGCCGCGAGCTCGTTCGCGGAGTTCGCCGCCGGGGAGCCCGAGACCCGCGCGGAGGCCGTGGTGGACCGACTGGGCGAACGCTACTGGCAGAAGACCTACGGCGGCCGGGACGCCTTCGAGTGTCTGGTCCGGACCGTCCTGAGCCAGAACACCAGCGACGTGGCGAGCCAGCCCGCCCACGACGCGCTGATCGAGCGGTACGGCAGTTCAGCCGACGGCGACGGGGCCGCGTCCGAAGGGGACGGGGACCTCGCGGCCGCGCTGGCCGACGCCGACCAGCCAGAACTCGCCGACGCCATCCGGTCGGCGGGGCTCTACAACCAGAAGTCGGCCCGACTGATCGACATCGCCGGACTCGTCCTCGAGGAGTGGGGCTCCGCGGCCGCCTTCGACGACTTCGTCCGCGAGGGCAATCCCGGCGAGGTGCGGGCGGCCCTGCTCGACATGGACGGGGTCGGCCCCAAGACCGCCGACTGCGTGCTGCTGTTCGCCGGCGGGCGGCCGGGCGTCTTCCCCGTCGACACCCACGTCCACCGCATCTACCGTCGGCTCGGCGTCGCACCCGCCGACGCCGACCACGAGGGGGTCCGGGCCGTCCTGGAGCGGGAGGTGCCGGCGGAGAAGTGCGGCTTCGGCCACACCGCGACGATACAGTTCGGCCGGGAGTACTGCACCGCTCGAAAGCCGGCGTGTCTCGACGGTCCCGAAGCGTGTCCCCTCTACGACCTCTGCGACAGGGTCGGCGTCGATCCCGACTCTGGGTCCGTGGTCGACCCCGCCGAAGCAGTCCCGGACACGGAATAGACCCGGGCAGTCGGGGAGGTTACGTCTCGTCCGGCTCGACCGAGACGAACCCGTCACCGCAGACGGTGACCTCGTACCCGTAGTACGTGAACACCACCTTCCCCTCCATCCTGGCGGCGGTCGACGTGGGGGCGAACAGTTCCTCCAGCGCGTCCGGGTCGACCGCCTCGTACAGGGGGTCCAACTCCTCGGGCTCGACCCCCTCGGTCTCGGCGACGGCTTCGATGACCGACTGGCACACGCTTCGGTCCCCCACTGTCGCGGTCTGGACGTTGCTCATTGGGCCGCAATAGTTCGCTCCGCCCCTTGAATTTGTTGGGTAGTGTATATATCACAGGGCCTCTTAAAGGCCGCTGGCAATCATCCAGATCCGTCTTCGCTTGTGAACTGTTCGCCGAAGTGGTTGTAGGGCCGGGTCCGCTCGGACCGCACCATCTCCATCCGCTCGACGTCGATGCCGAGGTCGTTCAGACGCGCGAGGCTCTGCTCTATCCCCTGCTTGTCGTACCCCACCAGCTCTATCGAGACGTTCTCGGTGCTGGTCAGGAGCTCCCGCACGCTCACGACGCCCGAGACCTCCATGATCTCGTCCACGAGGGACTCCTGCTCCTCGAAGGGGACGGTCGCCACGACGAGGAGGTGGTGGCCCAGTCCGGCCCGGTCGTAGTCGACCGTCGGGTAGTACCCGGTGATGACGCCCCGCTCCTCGAGCCTGCTGATGCGGTTGCCGACCGTGCTCGACGAGACGCCGACCTGCTCGCCGATCTCGGCGGTCGTGTGGGTCCGGGCGTTCCGCTGGAGCAGAAAGAGGATGCCCTTGTCCACGCTGTCGAGTTCGTCGAACGCCATACAGTCCGTACCCGGCACACCCAGTAGAAACTTTCCGCGACGATCGCCGGTGCGGGCGGACCGTCACCGGACGTTCGCCCGAGCCGACCGGATTCGGTCGGGGCGGTCGCCGGTTCGACCGAGCGACGACCGCGGCGGAGTCGGCCGCTCCGCGGCGGGGCTGCTCGCGGGAGGTCGGGCTATCGGGCGGTCACCGTGCCTCGTCGGCCGCCGCGAGCGACAGGTACGGTTCGAGCTGGTCGCGTCGGCTCCGTCGCTCGACGGTCCCGCGCTCGGCGTCGTACCGGACGACGCCGGCGTCGCGGAGCTTCGGGAGGTGGACGTGGAACAGGCTCGCGCGGATCCGGTCGCGGCGGCTCGCGGACGCCTCGCCCTCCCGCAGGGCGAGTTCGGCCGCGAGGTCGTCGAGGTCGGTCGCGCCGACGGTCCGGGAGAGGTACCGGAGCGCGCGGCGTCGGCGGGCGTCGGCGAGCAGCCCGAAGATGGCGGTCGGCGAAAGGTCGGTTGCGTCTGTACCCTGGGTGATGGAATCTCGCGTTTCAGTGTTCATACTGAGCTCCATACTCGGCTTACGCGGCACTGCACGACTCGTCTCACGGCGCTACTTCGGCAGAGTACGGTTCACTCCCCTCAGGCACACCTTATAAAATTATTCCTCCCTTTGAATCCCGGTTCCCCGGTCCGCCCGCTCGGCCCCCTCGGCCGCGGCGAGCAGGTGGTCCCGGAGGTGGCGGACGTCCCGGCGCTCCCGGTCGCGCCACGGTCGGAGGAGCAACCGCCGCGCCCGCTTCCGGAGGAACGACGCGAGGTACGCCACCTGCCGGTCGGTGAGCGTCACCGTCCGGGTCGTCCCGCGGGTCTCGGCGCCCGCGGCCACACCCGGCCCGTCCGTCCTCCCGAGTTCGGGCGACGACCCGGCGGACCCACTCGCTTCGCCCCGCTGGCGCTCGATGTCCAGCCGGAGGTCGTGGACGAACGCCCACTCCCGGGACCGGGACCGGAGCGCGTACTGGAGCCGGTTCTCCCGCTCGCGGAGCCAGTTGGCGAGGACGTACCACTCCTCGGCCTCGAGGGTGACCTTCCGCTCCATCGTCTCGTCTCCGCCGGCTCTTCGATGGCGGGACTTTTGGCGTTTCGGGCAGTACGGGGAATAGATGGCCCCAGAGGTAACGATAGCTATCGACCCGCACGTCCACTCCGAAGGGTCCTACGACGGCCACGAGCCGGTCGAGCTCCTGCTGGCCCAGGCCAGCGACATCGGGCTCGACGGCATCGTGGTGACCGACCACGACGCCATCGTCGAGTCGCTCCGGGCGGCCGAGCTCGCGCCGGAGTACGGGCTGGTGGGGATTCCGGGCGTCGAGGTTTCGACCGCGGCCGGCCACCTGCTCGCCATCGGCGTCGAGGAGCGCCCCGACCCCCACCGACCCCTCGACGAGACGGTCGCCGAGGTCCGCGACGCCGGCGGCGCCGCGGTCGTGCCCCACCCGTTCCAGCGGACCCGCCACGGCGTCCGGAAGGGCCACATCACCGACTGCGACGCCATCGAGGTGTACAACGCCTGGATCTTCACGGGCTACCGGAACCGCCGGGCGCGCCAGTTCGCGGCCCGCAACGACTACCCCGGGGTCGCGGCCAGCGACGCCCACTCGGCGAAGTACCTCGGTCGGGCGTACACCGAGCTCACCGTCCAGGGCGTCTCCTCGAAGGCCGAACTCGACCGCGAGCGCATCGTCGAGGCGCTCGCGGAGGGCAACGCCGAGATCCACGGCCGCCGCCAGCCGCTGCCCCGGAGCGCCCGCCACTACGCGCTCGGCGCCGGCCGGAAGGTCGGCCACGGCGTCGCCGCCAGCATGTCGAGCCTGGCCCGGTTCTGAGATCCGCTCCGAAACTGCCCGCCGCTACCGATTCGCTACTCCTCGTCCGTCGATTCCGGCCGGTGTGGGCGCAAGCAATGGGGTTTTTAAGGCGCGAACGTCTGGATTCAGCCACGCGACATGAGTACGCTGGTTGTGTGCGTCGACCGGAACGACGACATCGGGACCAAGACGGGTCTCGAGACCCCGGTCGCGGGGTGGGAGGCCGTCCGGTCGCTCGTGACCGACGTCGGCCTCGCCGACCCCGAGGACTCCAGCGTCAACTGTCTTCTCGAATCCCTGCGCGTGGCCCGCGACCTGCGCGACGGCGACGAGGAGGTGACCGTGGCGGTCATCTCCGGCGCCGCCGAGACGATGGTCGGCCGGGACCGCGCGGTCGCCGAGCAGATGGACGACCTCATCGCCGAGACCGCCCCCGACTCGGCGGTCGTCGTCATCGACAGCGCCCAGGACGAGCGGCTCGTCCCCATCATCGAGAGCCGGGTACAGGTCGACGCGGTCGACCGGGTCGTCGTCCGGCAGGCCCGCGACATCGAGTCGACCTACTACCTGCTCAAGCAGTTCCTCGCCGACGAGGAACTGCGCCAGACCATCCTCGTCCCCATCGGGGTCGCGCTGCTGGCGTTCCCGGTCCTGCTGATGGTGGCGGGGCCGGCGACCGCGGTCGCGGCCATCACCGCCGTCATCGGCCTGTTCGTCCTCTACAAGGGGCTGGGCGTCGACGAGTACGTGGCCGACCTGCCCGCCGACGTCCGGGACGCCCTCTACTCCGGGCGGGTCTCCATCGTCACCTACGTCGTCGCGGCGGGGCTCTCGCTCATCGGCCTGTTCGCCGGCGCGCTCCGCATCTCGGATCCCTCGGCGCCCACCCAGGGCGTCCTCATGCCGGCGATGGCGTTCGCGTTCGCCAGCGTGCCCTGGCTGGCCGCGGCGGCGCTGGCGGCCTCGACCGGCCGGCTGCTCGACGAGGTCATCCGGAACGACCGGGTGCGCAACTCCTACCTCAACCTCCCGTTCGGCGTCATGGCGGTCGGGCTGGTGGTCCGGGGGTTCTCGGCGTACTTCCTCCAGCGCGAGGGGTACGTCGCCCCGATGGTCGTCCCCCAGATGGACCTCGGGAGCCTCTCGGTCGAGCGCATCGTCCTCTTCCCGGGGACCAGGATGGCGCTGTTCGTCGTCGCGGGCGTCGTGGTGAGCCTGCTCGGCGTTCAGCTCTCGTCGTACTTCACCGGCACCGCGCTCGGCGAGGAGTTCGACGAGGAGGAGCTGCCGGAGTAATTCCGGCCTCCTCCTCGCGACGGCCGCCCGATTCGCCGCACCTAAATCCGCCCGCCGCCGACACACCGCCATGACCGAAGATTCGTCGTCGACCGACGACCCCGCCGCGAACGACGGGTCGTGGGTCAGCCTCTTCTCGGGCGGCAAGGACTCCTCGTGGGCGCTGTACCGCGCACTGGAGGCGGGACTCGACGTCTCGCGACTCGTCACGGTCCACCCCGAGGGCGACTCCTACATGTACCACGTGCCGGCGACCCGGCTCGCCTCGCTCGCCGCCGAGAGCGTCGGCGTCCCGCTCGTGGAGGTCGAACCCGACGACTTCGAGGCCGAGGCTGCGGCCGAGTCGGGCGCGCAGGGCGACGCCGAACTCCGCCCGCTCGAAGCCGCGCTCCGGGACCTCGCGGCCGACCTCCCGGGCGGCCTCGCGGGCGTGACCGCGGGCGCGGTCGAGAGCGAGTACCAGACCTCCCGCATCGAGGCGATGGCCGACCGCCTCGACGCCGAGGTGTTCGCGCCGCTCTGGCAGGAGGACCCGCGCGAACTCGCCGACGCGATGCTCGACGCGGGCTTCGAGATCACCGTCATCCGGGTCGCGGCCTACGGCCTCGACGAGTCGTGGCTCGGGCGGCGGCTGGACCGGGAGGCACTCGCGGACCTGGAGGAACTCAACGAGCGCCACGGGGTCCACATCCTGGGCGAGGGCGGGGAGTTCGAGACGCTGGTGACCGACGGGCCCCACATGGAGCGGCCCATCGAACTGGAGTACGAGACCGAGTGGGACGGGACGCGCGGAACCCTCCGGATTACGGACGCTCGGTTGGAGTCGTAGCGCGAGAGTTACTACGCGGGAACGCTCGCCCGGGGACCGCCGAAACGCTTCTACTCGTCGGCGGCCGAACGTCACACGGCGATGGTCCTCGAAGACCGCATCCGGAGGGGCGAGGAACTCGACCCCGTCTCGCCGGAACAGGTGATGCGCTACTGGCTGGGCGAGGAGGTCGACGCGGCCGGCGGCGACCTCGACCCCGACGCGCTGGGAACCGAACCCGCGCTCCGGCAGGAACTGCTCGACCGCAACGATATCGCCGAGCGAATCTTCGGCTCGGAGGTCGCAGACTGGTACCGGGTCGACCTCTCGGCGGCGGAGTTGCGGAACCTCCGGGTGGTCGTCGGCCCCCACGACGAGGACTGGCGGGCGCTCACCGACGACAACCGCATCGAGTCCGTCGCCCGGCGCGTCCACGAGGCCGACGACCTCGAGCGACTGGACGAGGAGGCGCCGAAGGACCTCCTGGAGGTGGTCGAGTTCGCCGACGACCTGGCCGAGGGCGGCGACGTGGGTCGGCTCGTCGTCGTCGAGGAGGGCGAGGACCCGGCCTACGTCGCCGACGGGAACCACCGGGCGGTCGCTCACGTCCTCCACCTGCTCCGCGGCGGCGAGTTCGAGGGGCAGGAGGCGTACCTGGGCGTCAGGGAGTAGTTGCAGACCGCGTTTGTAGAGCGAGTCCCAGCGACTGTACCGCGAGCGAACGAAGTGCGCGAGCGGACCAAGGGAGGACCAACGGGACGACCGCCGTGTCTGCGTGAGCGGAGTGAACGCAGGCTCGTCAGAGCTTCGCTCTGACGGTGTTTTTGGTCGAGCTTTTGCAAGGGAGGCGCGTTCATGCGCCGACCGCTGGAAAAGGCCGTGGTTAGTCGCCGTTCAGAATCTGGGTGTGCGCGCCGATAAGCGCGCCCGCGAGGTCCATGTTCTCGACGTGGGTCTTCTCGTCGATGATGGAGTCGCGGATGTCGCAGTCCACGATGGTCGCGTTCGGGAAGACGATGGAGTTGTTCACGCTGGAGTTGACGACCTCCGCGCCCCGCATGACGTGGACGTTCTCGCCGACCGTGGTGTTCTCGACGGTCGCGGAGTCGGCGATCTGGTTCTCGCCGTCGAGCTTCCAGCCGACCGCCTCGAGGTAGCTCTCGGGCGTGCCGATGTCGAACCACGCCTCGTCGAAGGTGTAGGCGTACACCGAGTCGCGGCCCTGGAGCCACTGGACGAACCAGCCCGGCTCGTCGGGGTTGTTCCCGCTCTCGAGGTACTCGTCGAACAGCGGGATGTTGTCGGCGGTGAACGCGTAGCACGCGATGGAGACCAGCGTGCTCTTGGGGTCGTCGGGCTTCTCCTGGAAGTCGACGACCTCGTCGCCGTCGAGTTCGACCAGCCCGTAGGACCGCGCGCGCTCGCGGGAGCCGACGTCGTAGGCGGCCAGCGTCGGCGACTCCCTGGCCTCGAAGAAGTCGACGAAGTCGCTGACCCCGAAGCTGATGAGGTTGTCGCCGGCGATGACGAGGGTGTCGTCGGCGATGTCCTCGCGGTCGAACAGCTGGGCCAGCGCGCCCACGACGCCGAACTTCTCGTCCTCCTCGGTCGTGTCCTCGACGGTGAGCCGGGGCTTGTCGAACTCGCTGTCCTCGATGTGGGCCTCGAAGTCGTCGGCGAACCGCTCGTTCGTCGAGACGTACACCTCGTCGATGCGGTCGTCGGCCTCCAGCTCGGCGAATATCTGGTCGATGACGGTCGAGTCGCCGACCGGTAGAAACATCTTCGGTCGGTGCTTCGTGATCGGCCAGAGCCGCGTCGCGTACCCACCCGCAAGAACGACGGCTTTCATGCGAACACGGTCGTCCCCACGCGGTAAGTCCTTTTTCATTTCCGCGGTCGGACACGACGCGACGGTCCTCGAAGCCACTCCGTCGCCCGCGTCCGGGCGTTCTCCCGCCTGGTCGCGTCCTCCGGTCTGGCCGTCGAGCGTCGCTGGGCTCCACTCGCCGGCCGACGGCGGACGGCCATCGCGACGACGGACGTTACCGGTCGTCGGACTCGTGGGCCAGCGCGAGTTCGACCCACTCGCCGACGATCGGGCCCCCGCGGTACCGGACCGTCTCGCTCCGCGGGTCGTACTCCAGGACGCCCGCCGACTCGAGTTTCGGCAGGTGGTTGTGGTGGAGGTTCACCGCTATCCGGTCGCGGTCGGCCGGCGTTCCCTCGCCCTCGCGGTCGGCGACGTGCTCGACGAGGTCCGAGAACGACGCGACGCCGTCGTCGGTGTCGTCGAGGTAGTCGAGGACGCGGCGACGATGTCCGTCGGCGAGGACCTCGAAGAGCGAATCGAGGTCCGTCGCCGTCGGTCGTTCGCTCGGAACGGCCGGTCGACCGTCCGTCGCTGTCCCCTCTCCTCCCGTTTCTGCGTGTTCGTTGCTCATGTTGCGGCGCGCCGACCATTGCTTTCTTCCGGACTACAAAGAACGATGGACCTAAACACCTAGGGTCGGTCGCCGTCGCGGTCGAAGAACGCCCCGAGCAGTTCCCGCTGGGCCTTCCGGATGTGCTGGTGGAACGTCGGCGACGAGACGCCGAGCGAGTCGGCGACCTCCTCGGCGGTGCTGTCCCGGGGCCACTCGTAGTAGCCCGCGAAGAACGACGCCCGGAGCGCGGTCCGCTGGGCCTCGGTGAGCCGGTCGTCGAGGTCGCGCCGGAACTCGCGGGCCGTCTGGAGGTCGCGCTCGGTCTCGCGCTTGGCGGCCAGTTCGAGGCCGGGGAACTCGGCCCGGACGCGCTCGACCACGCCCCGCACGTCGACGTCGGCCGGGAGTTCGGCCACGACGCGGGCCTCGCCGGCCTCCGACACCGCCTCGGTCGTGTTGGCGCCGTACTCCGAGAGGGTCAGCACGAGCGACGACCCCGACACCGTGAACTCGAACAGCGTCTCCTCGCCGCCGTCGCTGACCACGCGGGCGTCCTCGACCGTCTCCCACTCCGCCGCGAACGCCAGCACCGCGTCGGGATCCGCGCCGCTGACCGCGTCGTAGAACAGCAGGCTCCCCTCGGGGCCGGCGGTCATGCCGTCGAGTCGGACCCGGCAGTCCAGCTCGTCGGCGAGCGCGACGAAGAACGAGTCGGCGTCGGTCACCCGGAGCTCGACCTCGACGACCGTGTCCGAGAGCGCGAGTCGACGGTGCTTGACCGCGCCGATGGCGAAGCCGATGACCTCGCCCAGCACGTCGAACGCGTCGGCCTCGCGCTCGCTGAACGCCGAGAGCCGGGTCGACCCGACCGTGAGCACGCCGTAGGTCGTGTTGCCGTAGCGGATCGGGACCGCGATGGCCGACCGCGTCCCGCGGTCGACGACCTCCGCCCGGAGCCGTTCGTCGATGGCGTCGGCGTCCGGGATGTCCTGGACGATCTGGTGCTGGCCCGAGTAGTAGGCCCGCAGGAACGGCTCGTCGCTGTCCTCGCGGACGTCGACGTCGGCGATGAGGTCGCGGACCTCGTCGTCGAGTCCCGCGCCGACGACGCCGGTCACCCCGCCGGTCGCGGGCACCGGTTCGGCGACCCACGCGACGTGGTAGAGCTCCGACTCCACGAGCCGGTCGCAGACCGTCCGCTCGATCTCCTCGCGGGTCGGCTCGCCGATGAGCGTCCGGATGACCTCGTGGACCACCTCGTTGATGCGGTCGAGCGTGGCCAGCTCGTCGCGCTGGCTCTCGAGGATTCGCTCGCGGACCCGCCGGGCGGTCACGTCCCGGTAGATCAACACCGTTCCGGCGAGCCTGCCGTCGGCGTCGTAGTAGGGCGAGCACGTCGTCTGGAACACGCGCTCGGAGTCGTCGGTGGGGAGTCGCTCCTCGAACGTCCCCGCGGTCTCGCGGTCGAGCACCCGCAGCTCCCGCTCGCGGAGGCTCCGGGCGCTCTCCTCGTCGAAGAACTCCGCGTCCGTCTTCCCGACCACGTCGGCCGGGTCGCACCCCAGGAAGTCCGCGGCCGCCGCGTTGGCGAACCGGTACCGTCCCTCCAGGTCCTTCACGATGAGCGCGTCGGTGTGGCTCTCGACGATGGCCTCCAGCAGTCGGGCGTACTCGCCCGGATGGTCGTCGGTGTCGCCCATTCCCGGTTCGGTCGAAACCAGTCGCGCCGAGGACATAAAATTACGCCCGCGGGAAAGGGTTATAGTCGCCCGGTGGCGACGGATGGACATGCGCGAGGCCGACGAGACCACCCGCGAGCGCATCGCCGCCCACCTCCGCGAGACGACCGCCTCGCCGAGCGCGCTGGCCACCGAATTCGACGTGACGGCCGGAGCAGCCATCGACCACGTCCGCCACGTCGCCCAGTCGCTGTCCGCCAACGACGAGGAGCTGCTCGTCGCCCCGCCGGAGTGTCGGGACTGCGGCTTCAGCGACTTCGACGACCCGGCGAACCGCCCCTCGCGGTGCCCGGAGTGCAAGAGCGAGTCGGTCGAGGACCCCGAGTTCAGAATCGCGTAGCCGCCGTACCGACTGCGGTTTGCTTCGGCAAATACGGTTCGCTGTCGCGGTTTGCGGTGCTTTGAGTACCAGATAGCTCTACCGCGAGCGAGGGCGGAGCCCGAGCGAGCGGCCCAAGCGACGACCAGAGCGAGCGAAGCGAGCGGCGGGAGGAGCGCAGTGGTTTTGGTCGAGCTTTTACAAGGGCGGCGCGTTCAGGCGCCGCCCGCAGTAAAAGGTCGTCAATCGAAACCCAGCGACCGGTCCGACGAGAGGTCGTACTCCATCGACGAACCCACCTCCACGAACTCGTAGCCGTCGTCCGCGAGGTACACCGCGCCGTCTTCCACGGTCACCTCGACGGATTCGAGCACCGCGCCCTCGCAGGGGCCGTAGGTGCAGGCGCCCGAGTCGTCCTCGAAGAGCGCGCCGTGCTTGCCGCAGACCAGTTCGCCGTCGCGCTTGCTCGCCCCGCTGCCCTTGTCGAGGCGGACGTCGGTCCAGTGCTGGCAGTAGTTCTCGAAGGCTGTCACCTCGCCCGCCGCGGTCCGGGTCAGGACGGCCTCGCGCTCGTCGAAGCCGTCCCGGACCGTGAACAGCAGCGTGGAGTCGGCGGGGACCTCGGAGACGTCGGCGATGCGGCTGTCCTCGTCCATCACCCCGCCAGTAGCGAGTGCGGGGTTTTGAGCCTTCGCATCGCGGTCCCCGGTCTCTGCGGCTCGGCCCCTCACGAGAACGAACTCGGTTCCGGCTCGGGCCCGGATTCACTCTGCGCGCTCGCGGTCGTCGGCGTAGTGCTCGCGCTCGACCCGGGCGTCGAAGGCGTCGGTCAGCGCGTCGGTAATCGGCCCCCGACCGAGCGCGGTTCGCTCGCCGTCCCGCCCCTCGACCGCGGCGAGCGGCCGGACCTCCCACGTCGAGTTGGTCAGGAACGCCTCGTCGGCGTCCCGGAGGTCGGCGGGCGCGTAGGCGGCCTCCGCGGTCGGAATCTCCTCCCGCTCGGCCAGGTCGAGCACGACCCGGCGCGTGATGCCCGGCAGCACCGGCCCGTCGAGGCTCGGCGTGTGTAGCGTCCCGTCTCGGACGAAGAACAGGTTGCTCGTCGCGCCCTCCGCGAGGTTGCCGTCCGCGTCGAGCATGAGGGCCTCGTCGGGCGCGTCCCGCTCGTCGGTCGTCCCGTCGGGGGACTCGCCGTCTCCGTCGCCGAGTTCGAGCCGGGCGAGAATCCCGTTCAGGTAATTGTGGGTCTTCGCGTGCGCTGGAAGCGCGGCGTCGGGGACCCGGCGGGTCTCGACCACCGCGGCGGTCGCCGGCCCGTCCCACACCGGTTCGCCGCCGCGGTCGGCCGACCCGCCCCGCGGGAGCTCCGCGACGTAGACGACGACCGTGGGGTCCTCGACCGGCCCGGGCGCGAGCTTGCCGGGCTGGGCGCCCCGCGAGACCGAGAGCTTGACGTAGGCGTCCTCGAACTCGTTCGCGTCCAGCGTCTCCCGGATGCGCTCCCGGAGGTCGACGTCCGACAGGCCGTGGTCGAGCCCGAGCGCCTCGCAGGTCCGGTCGAGTCGCTCGGCGTGGGCCGCCCACTCGAAGGGACGACCGCCGTAGGCCCGGAGCGTCTCGAAGGCGGCGTCGCCGTACATGAACCCGCGGTCGCGGACGCTGACGGTCGCCTCCTCGGCGGGGACGAGGTCGCCGTCGACGTGGTAGTACATGCGTCGGGGTAGGCGGGCCGGGGGCTTGTGTTGGTGGGGTCGGCCGCAGCTCGCAATACTCGCGGTAGTCGAGAGGTTCCGAAAGAAACGACGGCGGTCGTCTCGCGGGGGTCGCGGGCGGCGCCGGCGAAGGCCAGCCGACGCGAGCCCGGACTCCGCGGTCGATACGCCCGGGTCGCGGGGCCGAGTTACCGCGCCTGCGCCCGGTCGATCCAGCCCTGGATGCGCTTGTCCGAGAGGCCGGTCTCCTCGGCGAGCTGCTCGGCGTCGGCCTTCGCGAGCTCGGTCACGTCGGCGACGCCCGCGTCGCGGAGCCGCTCGGCGTAGGCCGGGCCGATGCCCTTGACGTCCTCGAGCGGCTCGCCCTCGCCGACCGGTTCCCCGTCGGCCGCGTCGGGCTCCTCGCCCTCGGTGTCCTCGGGCGTCGGCTCGGGCTCGTCGCCCGCCGACTGGTCGGGCTCGGCCGCGTCGGTCGAGGGTCCGACCGCCTCCGAGGGTTCGGCGGCCTCGTCGACCTCGGTCTCGGCGCCCTGGCCCTCGGGCGCCGTCGTCACGGCGTCGGTGTCGACGCTGGCCTCGGCGTCCTCGGATTCGTCCTCGTCCGTCCCTTCGGGCTCTTCGGTCGCGTCGACCTCGTCAGCCGGTTCGGACTCGTCGGTCGCACCGCTCTCGTCAACGTCGGTGGTCGCTTCGGATTCGGCGTCGACTTCTGGCTCGCCTTCCGTCTCGGCCGGTTCCGCGTCGGTCGCCTCGGCCTCCTCGATTCCGGCCACTCCGTCTTCCTCCTGAGTGGCCTCGGCGTCCGACTCCGCACCGGTGGACTCCTCGGCGTCGGCGTCGACGCCCTTGACGGCGCTCTCGGCTTCCGCGTCCGGTTCGACCGACTCGTCGGGCTCGCGCTCGATGGTGACGCCGGACTCGCTCCGACGCATCCGCGAGCGGTCGTCCTCGAGTCCAAGCAACGACTTCAGCTTCGTGAGCAGTCCCATTTGCTCGACAGTAGACGGCGGCGGTACTTAAAGCCGTGCCCGAAGCGCCGCGTTCATCGCGTCCACGGGGGCCGCCCGACCTGTCCAGATCTCGAACGCTTCGACGCCCTGGTACAGCAGCATCCACGCCCCGTCCACGGTCGTCGCCCCGACCTCGCGGGCCTCGCGCAGCAGGCGCGTGTCGAGCGGTCGATACACCGCGTCGAGCACCGCGAGGTCGGCGTGGAGCGCATCGACCGGCACCGGCGAGCGGTCCTCCTCCATCCCGACGCTGGTGGCGTTGACCAGCACGTCGGCTTCCGGGACCTTCGCTTCCAGCGAGTCGAGGCCGCCCGCGGCGACTCCCGCCGCCCCGGCCGGCGTCTCGCGGTCGACGTCGGCGGCGAGCCGCTCGGCGCGTTCGACGGTCCGGTTGGCCACGTGGACGTCGGCGCCCGCGTCGACCAGCGCGAATGCGGTCGCCCGGGCCGCCCCGCCGGCGCCCACCACCACGGCGTCCCGGTCGGCCAGCGTCACGTCGTGGTGGGCGAACGCCCGGCGCACGCCCGCGGCGTCGGTGTTGTGGCCGGTCGGCGGCGTCTCGTCGTCGGCGTCCGAGAAGTCGAGGGTGTTGACCGCGCCGATGCGGGCCGCGAGGTCGTCCGGTTCGACCAGCGCGAGGGCGTCCTGCTTGAAGGGAATCGTGACGTTGAGCCCCGCGATGCCGAGCGCACGGGCCCCCTCGACGGCGGCCCCGAGATCGTCGGGGTCGGGTTCGAAGGTGACGTACCGGGCGTCCGTCCCGAGCGCGTCGTACGCGGCCTCGTGCATCGGCGGCGAGAGCGAGTGGCCCACGGGGTTCCCGAGGAGTCCGAACACGTCCATGGTGGCCGGATGGCGGGCGGCCGGGTTAACTACTGGGGTCGGTGCGATCTGGCGGCGAGAGCCGTGCAACCGGTTCTCACAATCAATAACTATCCAAGTTTTTATGCCGGTACTCCGGGAGGAAGCCCAGTAGAGACGCATGACACTACTCCAGACACTGGGCGGGGCGCTCGTCTCGGTCGACGCGCTCTACCTCGTCGGCGGCATCCTGCTGCTGTACCTGGGCGCGGAGCTTCTGGTCTCCAGCGCGTCGTCGCTGGCCATCGGCTACGGCGTCGCGCCCGCGACGGTCGGGGTCACCATCGTCGCGTTCTCGACGACCGCTCCGGAACTGTTCGTGAGCGTCATCGGGGGCATCGGCATCTCCGACGACATCGGCCTGGGCAACATCATCGGGTCGAACATCGCGAACATCGGCCTCGTGCTCGGCGCCTCGGCGCTGGTCCAGCCGCTGGCGGTCGACTCGAAGCTGCTGTGGCGCCACGGCCCGTTCATGCTGGCGGCGGCCGTGCTGCTGGTGGTCCTCGGGAGCGATGGGACGCTGGGCCCACTCGACGGCGGGGCTATGCTCGTGCTCCTGGCGGTGTTCACCGGCTACATGCTGTACAGCTCGCGGAACGCCGACGGGGACGTCATCCCCGAGGAGATGCAGGTCGAGGACGACTCCGGGTCGGCGAGCCTCCGCGAGATAGGGCTGCTCGTCGGCGCGGGCGTCTGCCTGCTCGGCGGGTCGGTCGGCCTCGTGCAGGGCGGGACCGCCATTCTGCGGTCGTTCGGCTTCGGCGACCTCTTCATCGGCGTCACCATCATCGCGTTCGGCACCTCGCTGCCCGAACTGGCGACGTCGCTCGTGAGCTCGATCCGCGACGAGGCCGCGTTCAGCGTCGGGAACGTCGTCGGGTCGAACATCTACAACGTCCTGGCGGTCATCGGTCTGCTCGCGCTGGTCAATCCCCTGTCGGTGCGGCCCACCGTCCAGACGTTCCACTTCCCGATGGTGATCGGCTTCACGGTCGGCGCGATGGCGCTGATGGCCTACGGACGAAACCTCTCGCGGTGGAGCGGGATGGCGCTCGTCGGCAGCTACGCCGGCTTCGTCTACCTGCTGCTGCCCTGACCGGGACGGAATCGCGACGGCCTCTGCGCCCCCAGAACGCAAGACCTACTTTTCGCGCTGGGTTACTTCGGGCCAGAATGTTAGGTCGGTTACGCCATCCGCTGTCCGCAGTCGGCGCGACGACGGCGCTCACGCTCCCTTGGGTCTACGTCTGGGCGACCGGCGCCACCGCCCCGCTGGGCGACCTCCAGACGGTCGCGGTGACCGGCGTCGCGGTCCTCGGGGCCTCGTTCATGCTCGCGTGGGCCGCCGAGACCGCCGAGGAGGACGTGCCCAGGGCGTTCGCGCTCGCGGTCCTCGCGGTCCTCGCGGTCGCCCCCGAGTACGCTGTCGACGCCCTCTACGCGTGGACCGCCGGCGCGAACGCCGGCACCGAGGCCGGCACGGAGGCCGCCAACCTCGCCGTGGCGAACATGACCGGCGCGAACCGCATCCTCATCGGTCTGGGCTGGTCGGCCATCGCGCTGTTCACGGTCTACCGGACGGGTAACTCCGCCGACCCCGCGGTCCGGACGGAGTCGGGCTTCCTGGCGAGCAACGTCGAACTCGACCGCGACATCGCCACCGAGATCACCTTCCTGCTCGCCGCCACGGCGTACGCCTTCTTCGTCCCGCTGGGTAACGGCATCGGCATCACCGACACCGTCGTGCTGGTCGGTCTCTACTTCACCTACATCGCCATCATCATCCGGGGCGAGGTCGAGGAGACCGACGAGCAGGTCGGCGTGCCGGCGTACTTCCAGTCGCTCTCGAAGGGACCGCGGATCGCCTCGGTCCTGCTCATGTTCGGCTACTCGGGGGTGATGATCTACACGGCGGTCCACCCGTTCGCCCACGGCCTCGAGCACCTCGGCACAAGCCTCGGCATCCCGCCGTTCTTCATGATCCAGTGGATCGCGCCGCTGGCCTCCGAGTCGCCCGAGCTCATCGTGGTCGCCTACCTCGTCAACAAGGCGCGGTCGACCGCCGGATTCAACGCGCTCATCTCCTCGAAGCTCAACCAGTGGACCCTGCTCATCGGCACGCTGGCGGTCGTCTACTCCATCGCCGCGAGCCAGATCGGCACCCTGCCGTTCGACGAGAAGCAGACCGCCGAGATCTGGATCACGGCCGCCCAGAGCTTCTTCGCCATCGGCATCCTGACGAACTTCGAGATCAGCGTCCGCGAGGCGGTCACGCTCCTCGTCCTGTTCGTGAGCCAGATCGCCATCGAGTTCTACTTCATCCGGACGCTGCCCGAGGCCCAGGCCAACGACCTGAGCATCCTCGTCCTCCACGGCTACACCGTCCTCTACCTCGTCCTCGGCGCTGCGCTGTTCTACCTGCGGCGGGGCGAACTCCGGTACCTGTTCGGCAAGACAGTGACCACCGCCCGCGAGGCCATCAACGGGCAGCCGAGCCGCCCGGAGCACGCCGACTGACTCGCGGACTTCCCTCCGCTCCGACGCCGACCCGGTTCCGACGCGGACTCGCCGCTGGCCGGGACTCGCTTCCGACGCGCTTTTCGCGCTCCCGGGTCCTACTGACGCCCGTGATCGCCATCGTCGTCAGCAGGGCCGACTCGGCGTCCGAACGCATCGGCGAGCACCTGCTCGACCTCGCCGACTGGGAGACTCGCGAGGACGACGCCCGACCCGACGGGGCGGGCGGCGGCCGGTACTACCGCCGCGAGGGGTTCGAGCTCCGGGAGTTCGACGACCTCCACCTCGAACTCGAGGACGCGGCCGCGGCCTTCGGCGGGACGGACGGCACCGATTCGGGCGCTCCAGACTCGAACGCCGACTCACGCGACCCGGACCTGCTCGTGTTCGTCTCCCGGCACTCGGGCAACACCGGCCCGCTGCTGACGGCCCACTTCACCGGCAACTTCGGCCCGGCCGAGTTCGGCGGGGTCGACGGCGGCCTCGCGGCGGCCTGCCCGAACGCCCACGCTCGCCTGCTTTCGGCGTTCGACGAGCACGCGCCAGACGACTACGAGGTCGGCGCGGAGTGCACCCACCACGGCCCCTCGTCGGTGGGCGTCCCCTCGATGTTCGTGGAACTCGGCAGCGACGAGCCCCAGTGGTCGGACCCCGCCGGCGCGCGGGCCGTGGCGGCGGCCGTGCTCGATCTGGCGGGCGTCGACCCCCACCGCGACCGCCAGGTCGTCGGCTTCGGCGGCGGCCACTACGTCCCCCGGTTCGAGCGCGTCGAGCGCGAGACCGACTGGGCGGTCGGCCACGTCGGCGCCGACTGGGCGCTCGACGCGATGGGGTCCCCCGAGAACAACCGCGATGTGGTCCGGGCCGCCTTCGAGGCGAGCCGGGCCGAGCGCGCGGTGGTGGAGGGCGACCGGCCCGACCTGGCGTCGGTCGTCGCCGACCTGGGCTACGAGGTCGTGAGCGAGACCTGGCTCCGGGAGACCACCGGCGTCCCACTCGCCCTGGTCGAGTCGCTCGAGGACGACCTCTCGACGGTCGACGAGGGGCTGCGGTTCGGCGACCGCGCTCGCGACGGTGCGGCGCAGACCGGTGCCGATGGCTCCGGGAGCGACTACGAGGTGGTCGACCTCCCCGCGGACCTGCTCGCGGAGGCCCAGGGGATCGACGCCGACGCCGCGCGCGAGGCGGTCGCGAGCGCGGCGCTCGCGTTCGAGACCGAGCAGAGCGGGACCCGGGCCGCGGGCCGGGCGGCGGTCGGGGAACCGGCCGACCGCGAGGCGCTGGTCGACGGGCTGGTCGCGGTGCTCCGGGAGAAGTACGACTCGGTCGCGCGCGAGGACGGCGCGGTCGTCGCGCGCGAGACCGGCTTCGACCCGGAGAAGGCCCGGAAACTCGGCGTTCCGGAGGGACCGGCGTTCGGAAAACTGTCGGCAGGCGAGCCGGTCGACGTAGACGGCGAGGAGATCGACCCCGAGGCGGTCCGCACCGAACGCACGCGCAGGTTCTCGGTCTGATTCCGGGCGAACCCCGGGATATGTCACCGAGCGTCAGACATTCGTCCGACAGAGAGGGGAAAGATAATTATGCTCCGTTCTCAAGCCAACTTCAGCATGGACTCGCTAGTCGAAGACGCCATCGAGGAAGCCGAGGGGGGACAGGACTCCCGACAGCGCAGTTCGGGGGCCGGGGCGAAGGCGCAGGCCGCGAACGCGTCGGGGACGATGACCGACGAGGAACTCAAGGACGTCCTCCAGGACCTCCAGACCGACATCACCGTGGTCGGCTGCGGCGGCGCCGGCGGCAACACCGTCAACCGGATGGCCGAGGAGGGCATCCACGGCGCGAAGCTCGTGGCCGCCAACACCGACGTACAGCACCTCGTGGAGATCGAGGCCGACACAAAGATCCTGATGGGCGAGCAGAAGACCCAGGGCCGGGGCGCCGGCTCGCTCCCCCAGGTCGGCGAGGAGGCCGCCCTCGAGAGCCAGGACGAGATCTACGACGCCATCCAGGGTTCGGACATGGTGTTCGTCACCGCCGGCCTCGGCGGCGGCACCGGCACCGGCTCGGCCCCGGTGGTCGCGAAGGCCGCCCGGGAGTCGGGCGCGCTCACCATCTCCATCGTGACGACGCCGTTCACCGCCGAGGGCGAGGTCCGCCGGACCAACGCCGAGGCGGGTCTGGAGCGGCTCCGGGACGTCAGCGACACCGTCATCGTCGTGCCGAACGACCGCCTGCTCGACTCGGTCGGCAAGCTGCCGGTCCGCCAGGCGTTCAAGGTCGCCGACGAGGTGCTGATGCGGTCGGTCAAGGGCATCACCGAGCTCATCACCAAGCCCGGCCTCGTGAATCTGGACTTCGCCGACGTCCGGACCGTCATGGAGAAGGGCGGCGTCGCCATGATCGGCCTCGGCGAGAGCGACTCGGACTCGAAGGCCCAGGACTCGGTGAAGTCGGCGATGCGCTCGCCGCTGCTCGACGTCGACATCTCGGGCGCCAACTCCGCGCTGGTCAACGTCACCGGCGGCAACGACATGTCCATCGAGGAGGCCGAGGGCGTGGTCGAGGAGATCTACGACCGCATCGACCCCGACGCCCGCATCATCTGGGGTACCTCCATCGACGAGGAGCTCGACGGCGAGATGCGCACGATGATCGTCGTCACCGGCGTCGAGTCCCCGCAGATCTACGGCCGGAACGAGGCCCAGCAGGCCAAGGCCAACAAGCGGCTCCAGGACATCGACTACGTGGAGTAGCCCCGCACGGTCCGCCCACCGCGCGCCCGGTTTCGACCCGGCCGAGTCCTGCCCGGCCCGCCCTGCCCCGCTCTCCACCGCTCGCAGTTCCGCGAGCCGTTGCGTTCGGCGCCGCGCCGCCCGAACCAGAGCAATAGATAGAAAAAGGGGCGTCTCCAAGCCCCGATAACATGGACGTCAAGCTAGACCTCTCGTCGTACGTGCGAGTACTCAAGCTCGCCAGCACGCCCTCGTGGGAGGAGTTCTCGAAGATCTCGAAGATCGCCGGCGCCGGGATCATCCTGGTGGGACTCCTCGGTTTTATCATCTTCGCCGTCATGAGTTTCCTCCCAGCGTAGGTGACCTGATATGGGAATGTACGCAGTCAAGACGACCGCGAGCCAGGAGCGCACCGTCGCGGACATGATCATCAACCGGGAGGAGCCCGAGATCCACGCCGCGCTCGCGCCCGACTCGCTGACGAGCTACGTGATGGTGGAGGCCGACAACGACGCGGTCATCAACCGCGTCCTCGAGGAGATCCCCCACGCCCGCAGCATGGTGCCGGGCAAGAGCGACATCTCGGAGGTCGAGCACTTCCTGTCGCCCACGCCCGACGTCGAGGGCATCGCGGAGGGCGACATCGTCGAGCTCATCGCCGGCCCGTTCAAGGGCGAGAAGGCCCAGGTCCAGCGCATCGACGAGGGCAAGGACCAGGTGACGGTCGAACTGTACGAGGCGACCGTTCCGATTCCGGTGACGGTCCGCGGGGACCAGATCCGAGTGCTGGACTCCGAAGAGCGGTAACCGCGACTGTACGCCGAACGAAGTGAGGCGTTTCGCCGACCGCTGACGCGGTCGGGATTTTTGGTCCAGATTTTTGCGTTCACGAGATGCTTTGCGTCTCGTGAGCCAATCAGAACGCTCCGCGTTCTGATGACGCCGAGCGGTGCCCGCAGCGAACGGAGTGAGCGAGGACACCCGAGGCGGAAAAAGGTGGTCTTACAGACCTTCCAGCGACCGCAACTTCTGCTCGACGCTCGGCGGCGCGGCGCTCGGCCCGTCGCGGACCCGGTGGTCCGGAATCAGCAGCGGCGCGGGGTTCTGGTCGAGCGCGGTCCGGACCACGTTCAGGTCGTCCTCGTCGGTGTGGTCGATCTCGCTCGTCATCCGGGCCAGCGTCTCGACGTCGATCTGGTCGCCGTAGGGGATCTTTCGGACGCGCTCGAGCACGCGGCGCTGGTCGGTCGGCACCGTGAGCGCGACCTCCACGTCCGAGAAGTCGTCCTCCTCGACCCCGCCGAGGTAGTCGAAGATGCGGTCGAGCAGGTCGTGGTCCTCGGCGGCCTCCTCGTCGGGGACCTCCGGGAACGAGACGCTGAGGACCCGGCCGCTGGCGACGCCCAGCTGGACGTAGCGCTCGAGGTACGGCGACTCGCGCGCGAAGATGCCGGTGACGCCGTCCCCGCCCGTAACGTCGCCGATGTCGGTCGCGACGCCACCGGGGCCGTCGGTGTTTCCGTCCTCGGCGTCGCCCGCGCCGGCGTCGTCGCCACTGTCGTTCATGCCCGCCGGTTGGAGCGGTCCGAACTTCAAGATTCCGCGGGCCGGCGCGCCGGGGCGCAAGTCTTATGTACAATTCCGTCCGTTGATGCACAATGATGAACGACAGCGAGGAACTCGCGCCCGCGGTCGCCGCCATCCTGGAGTCGGCGGAGAACCGAGGCGCCCCCGACGGCGGGCCGGTCTCGGTCGAGGCGCGGTCGCTGCCCGCGGCCCTCTCGCGGGCCGAGAACGACGGGCGGGTCCCCGTCATCGCGGAGGTGAAGCCGACGAGCCCGACGACCGAGGGGACACGCGACGCCGACCCGGTCGAACTGGCCGAGGCGATGGTCGAGGGCGGCGCGGCCGCCCTGTCGGTGCTGACCGAGCCCGACCACTTCGGCGGGTCGCCCGAGGACCTCCGCCGGGTCCGCGAGGCCGTCGACGTCCCGGTGCTCCGGAAGGACTTCCTGGTCCGGGAGGCCCAGCTCGACACCGTGGAAGCCGACGTCGTCCTGCTCATCGCCCGGTTCGTGGGCGACGACCTCACCGAACTGGTGGCGGCCGCGAAGGAACGGGGGTTCCAGCCGCTGGTCGAGGTCCACGACGCCGCGGAGCTGTCGCGCGCGGTCGAGGCCGGCGCCGACCTCGTCGGCGTGAACAACCGCGACCTGGCCCGGCTGGAGGTGGACCTCGAAACGTTCGAGGGCGTCGCGCCCGAAGCGCCCGACGACGCGACCCTGATCGCCGAGAGCGGCGTCGGCACGCCCGCCGACGTCCGCCGGATGCGCGAGGCGGGCGCCGACGGCCTGCTGGTCGGGAGCGCGATAATGGACGGCGTTCCGGAGTCACAGTCCGGAAGTCGAGGGACCTCGCCCCTCGAGAACGTGACGGAGAACACGCGGAGGCTGACACAGGCATGACGAAGGAGACACGAACATGAGCAGCGAATCCGATTCCAAGTTCGGCGACTACGGCGGTCAGTACGTCCCCGAGGCGCTGATGCCCGCCGTCGAGGAGCTGACCGACGCCTACGAGCGCTACGTCCTCGAGAACGAGGACGGCTTCATGGACGAGTTCCGCGAGCGATTGGGCGAGTTCGGCGGGCGGCCCACGCCGCTCCAGCGGGCCGACCGGCTGAGCGAGCGCTACGACCGGGAGGTCTACCTCAAGCGCGAGGACCTCCTCCACGGCGGCGCCCACAAGCTCAACAACGCGCTCGGCCAGGTCCTGCTGGCGAAGTACATGGGCAAGGAGCGCATCGTGGCCGAGACCGGCGCGGGCCAGCACGGCACCGCCACCGCGATGGCGTGCGCCCACCTCGACATCGACTGCGAGATCTACATGGGCCGGACCGACATCAATCGCCAGCGGCCCAACGTCTTCCGGATGCGGCTCCACGACGCCGCGGTCAATCCGGTCGACGTCGGGTCGGGGACGCTCAAGGAGGCCATCAACGAGACGATGCGCGACTGGGCGACCAACGTCGAGGACACCCACTACGTCATCGGCTCGGTGGTCGGGCCCCACCCGTTCCCCCGGATGGTCCGGGACTTCCAGTCGGTCATCTCCGAGGAGGCCCGCGAGCAGGTCCGGGAACGCGCCGGCCGGCTGCCCGACAGCGTGGTCGCGTGCGCGGGCGGCGGGTCGAACACGATGGGCGCGTTCCACGAGTTCGTGCCCGACGAGGACGTCGACCTCTACGCGGTGGAGGCCGGCGGCTCCTCGCTCACCGTCGACGAGGAGGAGGAGCTGGCGCCCCACTCGGCCTCGCTGTCGGTCGGCGACGAGGGCGTCCTCCACGGCGCGCGCACCAAGCTCCTCCAGAGCCGCGAGGGCCAAATTCTCGAGTCCCACAGCGTGAGCGCCGGGCTCGACTACTCTGGAGTCGGCCCGGAGCTGGCGTACCTCGCCGACGAGGGCCGGGTGACGCCGGTCAACGTCGGCGACGACGCCGCCCTGGAGGCGTTCCACCGGCTCTCGACGCTGGAGGGCATCATCCCCGCGCTCGAATCCAGCCACGCGCTGGCGTACCTCGAAGAGGCCGCGCTCGGCGACGAACCGGACGACCTCGGCGACCTCGTCGTCGTCAACGTCTCGGGCCGGGGCGACAAGGACCTCGACACGGTCATCGAGGAGAGCGACCGCCGGAACCTCGACGAGGCTCCCTCCATGGAGGTGTTCGAGGGTGAGCAGTGACGCCGAGCGGGCAGCCGGGAGCGATATCGAGGCCGCGTTCGCCGACGAACCGGCGCTGGTCTCGTACGTCGCGGCCGGCGACCCCGATGTAGAATCTACCAAGGAGTACGTCAGGGCGCTCGTGCGCGGCGGGTCGGACGTCGTGGAGCTCGGTCTCCCCTTCTCCGAGCCAATCGCCGAGGGGCCGACCATCCAGAAGGCCGTCCGCCGGGCGCTCGACGCCGGGATGACTCCCGACCGCTACCTCGACCTCGCGGCGGACCTCTCCGAGGACGTGGACGTTCCGCTGGTCTGCATGACGTACTACAATTTGATATACCAGTACGGCGACGAGGAAGGGCCCGAACCCTTCGTCGAGGCCGCCGCGGAGGCGGGTCTCTCGGGGCTCATCGTCCCGGACCTGCCGGTCGACGAGAGCGACCCCCTGAAGGCTGCCTGCGACGCGCACGGCCTCGACCTGATCTTAATGGTCGCGCCCACGACGACCGACGAGCGCCTCGACCGGATGCTCGACCGGGCGACCGGGTTCGTCTACGTGCAGGGCCGGATGGGGACGACCGGCGCGCGCTCGGACGTCAGCAGCGAGACCCACGTCAGCCTCGGCCGACTCGACGAGACCGACCTCCCGAAGGCGGTCGGGTTCGGCATCAGCGAGCGCGAGCACGCCCGGGAGATAGTCGCGGGCGGCGCCGACGGCGTCATCGTCGGCAGCGCGTTCGTGGACATAATTGCTGAACAGGAGGACACGGCTGACAGGCTCGAAGCCAAGGCCCGCGAACTCAAGGCGGGCGCGGTCGCCGGCGCCGAGGAAGTGCCGGAACCGGAAGGCAGATAACCGACCTTGCCACACTTTCGCACAACATGGACGCAGGAACCGCGGCACGACTCGACCGGATCGGCACAGACGGGAAGTACGTAATCGTCCCGATGGACCACGGCATCACGCTCGGCGCGGTGACCGGGCTCGGGGACATCGAATCGACCATCGACGCGGTCACGCGCGGAGGCGCGGACTCGGTCCTGACCCAGAAGGGTATCGCGCCCCGGGTCCACCCGAACAAGAACGACGCGGGCTACGTCATCCACCTCAACGCCTCGACGTCCATCGGCCCGGACAACAACGACAAGCGCCTGACCGGCACCGTCAAGGAGGCGGTCCGGGCGGGCGCCGACGCGGTCTCGTTCCACATCAACGTCGGCAGCAAGTACGAGCGCGAGCAGCTCGAGGACCTCTCGAAGATTACCGACGACGCCGACGAGTACGGGATGCCCGTGCTCGCGATGGCCTACGCCCGCGGCCCTGGCGTCGACGAGCACGACGCCGAGAACCTCGGCCAGGCGGTCCGGCTCGCCGAGGAGGTCGGCTCCGACGTGGTCAAGACCGCATACAGCGGCGACGCCGAGAGCTTCGAGCACGTCGTGGCGTCCACCAGCCTCCCGGTGGTCATCGCCGGCGGCGAGCCCGAGGGCGACCGCGCGACACTCGACGCGGTCCGCGGCGCGATGGACGCCGGCGCGGCCGGCGTCTCGATGGGCCGGTCCATCTTCCAGCACGACGACCCCGAGGCCATCACCCGAGCGGTCGCCGCAGTTGTCCACGAGGGCTACGCGGCCGACGAGGCGCTCCGCGAAGCCGAACTCGCCGTCGAAGCCTGATTCGGGGGTTCGAGTGGAGTGGCGACTTTGAGGATTGGCGATGCGAATTTTCGCTGTCGAAGTGGCGCGTGCAATCGCCGTTTTATGCGGCCGTGAACCCGCGCGAGGGATGAGCGAACGAGCGGCAGCGAGTGAGTGAATCGGCTGGGGAGGTGCGTGGCGGACGGTTGCGGTGCGGTTTCACAGGTGTCGTGTGAGCGGCGGTAATCGCTGACTTTGACACCTGCTGCTCACTCGGTAAATCTATCTTGGTCAGACTCTCCGGAACTGTCCTCGCTACTTCCGACCAAGAACAGAACGGATAAACGCATCCGACAAAATTTACCGAGCATGCAGCGAGCGCCGCAGGACTTCGGGCGGGTCCTCTCGTCGATGTGCACGGAGCCTCATCCCGCCGCCCGGGAGGCGGCCGAGCGGTTCCTCGCCGACAACCCCGGCGACCCCACGACCTATCCCGCGGTGGCCGACCTCGAGCGCGAGGCGGTCGAGACCCTCGGCGAGATCACCGGGCTGGCCGACCCCCACGGCTACGTCGCCAGCGGCGGGACCGAGGCCAACCTCCAGGCGGTCCGGGCCGCCCGGAACCTCGCGGACGCGTCCTCGCCAAACGTCGTCGCGCCCGAGAGCGCTCACTTCAGCTTCCAGAAGGCCGCCGAGGTGCTCGACGTCGAACTCCGGCTCGCGGCGACCGACGGCGACCGGCGGGTCGACCTCGCGGAGGTCCGGCGGCTCGCGGACGACGACACGGCCGTAATCGTCGGCGTGGCCGGCACCACCGAGTACGGCCGGGTCGACCCGATTCCGGCGCTCGGCGACGTGGCCTCGGACGTCGACGCGCTCCTCCACGTCGACGCGGCGTGGGGCGGGTTCGTCCTGCCGTTCACCGACCACGAGTGGAATTTCGCGCACGCCCCGGTCGACACGCTGGCCATCGACCCCCACAAGATGGGTCGGGCGCCGATCCCCGCCGGCGGCTTCCTCGCCCGCGACCCGGCGGTGCTGGACGCGCTGTCGGTCGAGACGCCGTACCTCGAGTCGACCGCCCAGCCGACCCTGACCGGTACCCGGAGCGGCGCGGGCGTGGCCGGCGCACACGCCGCGATGGCGGCCCAGTGGCCCGAGGCGTACCGCGAGAACTACCAGCGCGGCCAGGCCAACGCCGAGTGGGTGGCCGACGCGCTCGACTCCCGGGGGTACGACGTGGTCGACCCGGTCCTCCCGCTGGTCGCGGCCGACATCCCCCGCGAGGAGATCGAGGCGCTCCAGTCGATGGGGTGGCGGGTCTCGCCCACCGCGGCCGGCGAACTCCGCGTCGTCTGCATGCCCCACGTCACCCGCGAGATGCTCGAGGCGTTCGCGGCCGACCTCGACGCGGTCTGAGGGAGCGGTTCGAGGACGAACAGTTTTCCGCCAGTCCGTCGTCTGTCGGGTCGATGGCGAGTCCTCCTGCCGACCGGTCGGTCTCCGACTCCGCGCCCGCATCGCCCGAACCCGGCCCGCCCGAACCGCCGGCGGGCTACGGCGAACCCGTCGAGTTCTCCTACCCGGGGCTGTGGCTGTCCGTCGGGTCGCTGGTGCTGTTCGGCCTCGCGGTCCTCGGGTTCGGCAGGCTGATGAGCGCGATTCGCGGGGACGCGGCGCTGGAGTTCACCGTCGGCCCGGCCGGCATCGGCGTCGTCGCCGCCCTCTCGGTCGCGACCATCGTCGTCCACGAACTGGTCCACGGCCTGGTCTACCGCGTGCTGGGCTACCGGGTCAAGTACGGCCTCGCGCTCAATATGGGCGCGGCCTACGCCGCCGCGTTCGGCCAGTTCCAGACGCGCCGGGACAACCTGCTGGTCGGTCTCGCGCCGCTCGCGGTCTTCACCGTCGTTCTGACGCCACTGCTCGCGGGCCCGCTCCCGGTCGCGCTCGCGGCGTTCCTCGTCCTCGTCGTGAACACCTCGGGCGCCATCGGGGACCTCTACCTCTCGTGGCGCCTGCTCCGGATGCCCGAGGGCGCGCTGCTGTACGACGTCGACATTCGACACTCGTACATCTTCTACCCCGAGGGATGAGGGGCGATTATCGGTCCCCCTTGTAGTCCTTCTGCGGGACGTCCGCGACCTCCCCGCCGGCCTCCTGCCAGGCGGTGAAGCCCCCCTCGAGGTGCGCGACGTCCGAGTAGCCCATCTCGCCGAGTCGCCTGGCCGCCAGCGCCGACCGGCCGGCCTCATTGCAGAACAGGACGTAGCGCTTCTCGGGGTCGAAGAACTCCTTGTGGTACTTCGTCTCCGGGTCGGCCCAGAACTCTATCATCCCGCGCGGGGCGTGCTGCGCGTCGGGAATCGACCCCTCTATCCACACCTCGCGGATGTCGCGCACGTCCACGACCACGGTCTCCCCGTCGCGCGATTCGCCCGCCTCGTCGAGTTCCGCCCGCAGTTCCTCGACGGTGACAGACTCCACCGCCTCGTCGGCGGCCTCGGCCATGCCCCACGCCGTCCGGTCCAGTTCGGTCATGGGCGCGGAGTACAGGCTCCGACGCGAAGAACCTTGCGACGGGCTACCATCCCGGGGATGGTCCTCCGATCGCGGAACCCCGCTCGGTCCGAGACGGCGCCTCGGTCGTCGAACGTCTCCGGTTCAGGACTCGGCCGACTCGGCGCCCGACCCCTCGTCGGCGTCCGACGCCGACCGGACGTCGCGCTGGGCGTCGCCGCCGACCGGTTCGACTGCCGCGCCCAGCGCGTTGCGCTTGACGCTCCGGAGCCCCTTCTCGGCGGCCCGCTTCGAGGAGTAGCCCTGGCCCGAGTCGGCGATGACGTTGCCGTTGTCGTGGACCAGCCGCCAGCGCCACTTGCCGTCCTTGCCCTCGAACACCTCGAAGGTGGCCTTGGCGGGCGCCGCGAGCGCCTCGACGGTCGACCCGTCGAGCTGAGTCATCCGGACGCGGCCGCCGGACTTCTCGCCGACGAGCCGCTTGGCGGCGTCCCGACCCCGGCCGACCAGCGAGGGCGCGGCCGTCTCGGCGGTGTCCAGCGCGTCGAGCGCGGTCGAGAGCAGCGACCCGGAGAACTCCCGGACCAGCACGCGCTCGCCGTCCCGGTACAGCGAGACTGTGAGTCCCCGCCACTCGACGCCATCGGCCGCGGCGCTCTCGGGCATCTCGACCGCGGGGCCCTCCTCGGTCCACGTCTCGTCCCGCCGGTAGTCGACGCCGACGCTCGCCGCCGCCAGGTCGCCGTCGTCGCTCCGGTACGAGAGGTTGGCGCGCAGCCGCGGGTGCGCGACGAGCGTGTACTCGTGGTCGAACATGCCGCCGAGTAACGGCCGGACGGGTATGAGTCTGTTCGCCGGAGCGATTGCGAGGCGGATGGCTCGGCGTCGACGCCGCGGCGAGACAAAAAGCTCATAACCGTGCTACGGCGTCTATGGACTGTGTTTACCGCCGCCGGCCCAGCGTTCGTAGACACCGCCGCGCTGACCTCGCTCGAGTGGATCGCGCACGTCGTCGAGACCGCGACCGGATGGGCCGGGCTCGGCATCATCTTCGTCTACTCGTTCCTCATCGCGTTCGCGCTCCCCGGCGTGAGCGAGGTGGTGCTGGCGGCGCCGCTCGACCTCGGCCTCTCGCAGGCCGAGCGGCTCGGGCTCATCATCGTCGTCAGTGGGGTGGGCAAGGCCGCCGGCAGCATGCTGGCGTTCCACATCGGCCAGGAGGCCAAGGAGTCGGGGCCCATCATCGACTTCCTCCGGCGGTCCCGGTTCGACGTCATCGAGTGGTCCGAGAACAAGACCGTCCAGCTCGCCCAGAGGTGGGGGTACCTCGGCATGGCGGCGGCGCTGTCGGTCCCGTTCTTCCCGGACACCATCTCCATCTACGCGTTCGCGGTGCTCGAGGAGGACTACGCGAAGTTCGCGCTGGCGACGTTCGCCGGGAGCGTCGGCCGCCTGCTCGTGACCCTCTTCCTCGTCGGCTCGGTCGCGGCGCTCTGACCCGGTTCCGCCGGGACGCTCGGTTCTCCCGTCGCCCGACATCTTCCCCAAGCGAAGGGTTAACGGCCCGTGCGTCCCCACACGCGGACATGAAGTGCAACGAGGTGAGCGGCCGTGGCCGATAGCTCGCGGGTCGTGCCGGCGCTCGCAGCGCTGGTCGGCGTGGCCCTGACGGCCGCGCTCGGGTGGCTCCTGTTCGTGGTCGTGCCCGACGGCAACCTCGCGCGCCTGCTCGGGGTCGTGCTCGCGGTGGCGGTCGGCGCCGCCGGCGCGCGGACCGCCGGCAGGGTGGCCTCGAGCTGGGCCGCCTCGTACGACGTGGCCGAAGTCGCGGTCGAGGGGCCCATCACCCGCGACGGCGGCGGGAGCACCGTCCCGCCCCGGCCCGGCGGGACCCCGGCCGACGACATCGTCGACCAGATCGAGCGCGCCGACGAGGACGACGCCGCCGAGGCGCTGCTGGTGCGGCTCAACACGCCCGGCGGCGAGGTGGTCCCGAGCGAGGACATCCGGCTCGCGGCCGAGCGGTTCGACGGCCCGACGGTCGCCTACGCGACCGACGTCTGCGCAAGCGGCGGCTACTGGATCGCCAGCGGCTGCGACGCCATCTACGCCCGCGAGGGGAGCATCGTCGGCTCCATCGGGGTCATCGGCTCGCGGGTCAACGCTAAGGGGATGGCCGACAAGCTCGGCCTGGAGTACGAGCGGCTCGCTGCCGGCGAGTACAAGGACGCCGGCCAGTCGCTCAAGGAGATGACCGAGGACGAGCGACAGTACCTCCAGGGGCTCATCGACGGCTACTACGAGGAGTTCGTCGACCGCGTGACCGAGGGCCGGGACCTCAGCGACGAGCAGGTCCGGGACACCGAGGCGCGGGTGTACCTCGGCGACGACGCCGAGGCCATCGGGCTCGTCGACGACCTCGCCACCAAACAGGAGGTCGAGGACCGGCTCGCGGCCGACCTCGGCGTCGAGGAGGTGACCGTCGAGGAGTTCGAGCCCGAGCGCGGCGTGATGGAACGGCTCCGGGGCGGCTCGCAGGCGGTCGCCTACGCCTTCGGCGCGGGCGTCGCCGGCGCGGTCGCGGGCGACGACGCGACCGGCGCCGACGGCTTCGAGTTCGAGCTCCGATAGGTCCGACCGACTCGTTTTGGTCGGGTTCAGGTCGGTTCTCCGTGCAACAGGCAACAACAATTATTGATACGTCCGGTGTGCCGGATGTATGGGCGACCGCTTTACGCGGCGCAAGTTCATCGCTTCCAGCGCCGCAGCGAGTCTCGTGGGGGTCACCGGTTGCAGTTCGCTGACCGGCGGCAACACCAGTCGACCCGCCGACAGCGGCGGCGACGCGACCGGCCGCCGGGCGGCTGCGCCCCGGACCACCGTCGACCAGTCCGAGCTGGAGCCGCTCGACGTCCGCGGCGCCATCTACATCCCGGCCCGCGCGTTCAACTTCTACCAGCAGTGGGCCGAGTACGACCGCGAGGTCATCGAGCGCGACCTGGGGTACGCCAGCCGGGTGAACCTCAACGCAATCCGGACGTGGACGAGCCTCGAGGTCTGGCGCGAGGAGCCCGAGGCCCTCCGCGAGCGGATCGAGCACTTCCTCTCGACCGCCGACGACAACGGCCAGCAGGTGCTGCTCGGCCTGTTCGACTTCGCCGGCAAGGAACCGACGAGAGAGCGGCTCCACGACACCGACCCCCGGTCCGCGACCGGCGTGCGCGAGCCGTCGTCGAAGATCGCGCGCAACGAGCGGCTGTGGGACGAGCCCCGGGAGTACGTCCGGTGGTTCATGGAGCACTTCGGGGACGACGACCGGCTGCTGGCCATCGAGGTCATGAACGAGCCCGGCTGGCAGTCGCACTACCAGGAGTTCGCCCACGGCATGTACAAGACCGCCGACGAACTCCAGGGCGACGCCCGGCTCACCATCGGGTCGACGAGCATGGCCAACAACGCCGACTACGTCGACTGGGACGTCGACGCCCTCCAGTTCCACTACAACTTCGCCGAGAGCCCCGCGGTCTACATGGACATGCTCCGGTCGAACAGGGACATCGCCGAGGACCTCGACGTCCCGGTGTGGCTCTCGGAGTGGCAGCGCGTGCGCCACTCGACCGGCTTCGCGACCGAGCCGCCGGACGACCAGAAGTACTCGAACTACTCGTCGCTCGCGCCGCTCATCCACGAGGCCGGGTTCGGCAACTTCTTCTGGTCGCTGATGGTCCAGCCCGCGTTCGTCCCGGCCCAGCGCCAGCACGGCGTGCTCAACGGGCTGTTCCACGAGGACGGCGCGGTCTGGAGCCTCGACGACGCCCGGGCCATCAAGGCCATGTCGGGCGACCCCTCGTTCGACGGCGAGGAGCGCCAGCAGTGGCCCGAGTGGGCCGCCGCGGTGAAGGACGGGTCGTAGCCGGCGCCCTCCCGGTGTACCTCACGAAAACGCCGCCCTGGCCGTCAGCCGGCTGATATTGGCCCCGGCTCTCGCGCGGGAAAGCTCACGTTGACGTCCGGCACGGCCTCGGCGACCGACTGCCGGGCGTCCCAGTACCGCTCGGCCAGCGAGAACCCGAGGGAGTTGCGCGCCCACCAGCTCTTCCGGTCGAGCATCGTCCACGGGTTCGTCGTCGCCGCGACCGACGCGTCCCAGCCCTCGGCGTGCCAGCGGTCCACCGCCTCGCAGTAGTTCCGCAGTCGGACGCGCGAGCCGGATTCGGTCGTCGGCGCGTACTGGTGCCACGGCTCGACCACGTGGAGCTTGACGTGCGACCCGTTCATCGGCAGAGTGGCCGGCGTCCCCGTCTCCTTGATGTAGTGGTACACCGAGAAGACGACACGCCGGACTTCGCCGGTCCGCTCGTCGACCAGCACGTACACCGGCTCGTGGTCGTCGGCGTGGCTGTCCACCGGCGTCACGCCCTCCTGGTGGCTGTACCGCAGGAAGTAGACGTAGACGTCGGTCGGGTGCTCGGGCGAGGAGAAGATGCCGGCGTAACTGGCGGTCGGGCGGACCGCGAGGTGGTCGACGTCGGTCTCGGGCTGGTAGGCCTTCAGCCGGGACTCGTCGTACTCGCAGGAGACGCCCGACTGGTCGGCGGCGAGCGCCGGCGCGCCGACGACTGTCGCGGGTAGCAGCGCCGCGAGTAGGAGCGTCGCGAGCAGCGGCGCCGCGAGGGTGACGGTGGCGGTGCGCATCCGGTCGCGGGAGCTAGCGGACTCACGGTGTTAAGTGGGTCGGCGAGTCCGCCGCGAACGGACCGGCGGCTCGGGGGAAGCGTCGGACACACCGCTCCCCGTCGCGGAATCGCGGAGAAGCGAGCCCACCCCGGTTCCGGCCTGTCCGGCCGAGCGCTCGCGCCCCGTCAGGCTGCGGCTCGCGCGCCGCCCTGGTCGGGCGCGACGCCGGCGGTTACTTGAACCGGAACGTCTCGAGGTTCTTGGGCGCGAACGTCCGCATGTTGAAGTCGTGGTAGAGCGACGACGAGAGGTCCTGGACGCTCGACTCGTCGCCGTGGACGCACAGCACCTTCTCGGGCCGTGGGTTCATCGTCTTCACGAAGTTCATCAGGCCCTGGCGGTCGGCGTGGCCGGAGAAGCCGTCGACCGTCTCGACGTCGAGCTTGAGCGAGAGCTTCCCGTTGCGGCCGCGGCCGCCGCCGCGGTTCATCGGGATCTCGTCCCAGCCGTTCTGGATGCGCCGGCCCAGCGTCCCCTGGGCCTGGTAGCCGACGAACACCATCCGGCTGTCCGGGTCGGGGCCGACGTGCTCGAGCCACGACATGATGGGGCCGCCGGTGACCATGCCGGAGGTCGAGAGGATGATGCACTGGTCGCCGTCGGCGACGTCGCGGCGCTCCTCCTCGCCGCCGTCGATGTGGTTGAACTGGTCGGCGAGGAACGGGTTCTCGTCCTCGTGGAAGATGCGGTCACGGAGGTCGTCCCGGAGGTACTCGGGGTAGGTCGTGTGGATGGCGGTCGCCTCCCAGATCATGCCGTCTAAGTGGACCGGCATCTCGGGAATGTCGCCGTTGCGCATCGCCTCCTCGATGACCAGCATCATCTCCTGGGACCGACCCACAGCGAACGCCGGGATGAGGACCTTCCCGCCCTTCTCGTAGGTCTCGTTGATGACCTTTCTGAGCTTGCGCTCGGAGTCCTCCTGGTCGGTCTGGTAGTCGTTGCGACCGCCGTAGGTCGACTCCAGGACGAGGGTCTCGACCCGCGGGAAGTCGTTGACCGCGCCGTTGAACAGCCGGGTGTCGTCGTAGTGGATGTCGCCGCTGAACGCGACGTTGTACAGGCCGTCGCCGATGTGGAAGTGCGACACCGCGGAGCCGAGGATGTGGCCCGCGTTGTGGAGGGTCAGCTTCACGTCGGGCGCGATGTCGGTGACGTCGCCGTACTCCAGCGGGATGGTGTGCTTGATGGCCTCCCGGACCATCTCGGACTCGTACGGCGGCGCGCGGCCCTCCTTGGCCGCGACGTCGAGGTAGTCGAGCTGGAGCAGGCCCATCAGGTCCCGGGTGGGCTCGGTGGTGTAGATGGGGCCGTCGTAGCCGTACTTGAACAGCAGCGGGATGAGCGCCGAGTGGTCGAGGTGGGCGTGGGTCAGCACTACCGCGTCGATGGTGTTGGCGCCCGCGCCCAGCGCCTCCTCGACCTGGAGGTACGGCACCTCGTCCTCGGCGCCCGGCTTGTCGCCGCAGTCGATGAGGATGCGGGTCTCGGGCGTCGAGAGGATGAACGAGGCCCGGCCGACCTCCCGGCAGCAGCCGAGCGTGGTGATCCGGACGTACTCGTCGTCGGACATCTCCTCGCGGTGGATCTGGCGGCCCACCTTCTCGAGGATGTCCCGGCGCTCGTCGCGCTCCTGCTTGAGGAAGTTCCGGACGTTCGAGACCGTCGAGGACTCGATGGGCGGGGTCCGGACGACCTCGGGCGTCCAACCGACCTCCTGGGTAATCTCCCGGAGGGTCGAGCCGTGCTTGCCGATGACCATCCCGGGCTTCTCGGCCTCGATGACGACCTCGCCCGTGTCGGCGTGGAAGTCGAGGTCGGTCACGCCCGCCTCCTCCGGGATGACGTCGAGCACGTCCTCGCGGGCGTCCTCGGGTCGGGACAGCACGTCCGGGTCGGGCCGGACCGTGATGCGCTTGCGGAGCTGGCTCGCCAACTGCCGGATGAGGTCGCCGTTCCGGGCGAACTTCTTGGGGTCGCGCGTGTACACGACCAGTTCCGGGCCCTCGTACTTCACGTCCGACACCGAGATGTCGCTCGGTAACTCGCTCGTAATCTCTGCTCGCAGGTCCTCGAGTTGCTGGTCTACTTTACTCATAGTGAAAAAGTCGTTCCGTCTGTCCGTGCTGACCCCTTGGCGGTCCCGAGGCGCCGACCGGCCGCGCGCCACTGCTGGCGAATCGCTCGGTGACGAGCGTCGAACCGGTCGGAGTGGCATCAGGACTACGATGCAGAGTACAGCACAGCATAGATCTCGCTTCTCCGCGGGGTGTTGGAACTCGCACTCTGCGAGTCGCCCTCGCCCCCGGCGACACCGGGGCGGACCGGACGCTCACTCGGGGACGCAGGAAAACCCGCTTAATCGGCATTAGTCCCCGGGGTTATAAAAGCCTTCTCAAAAATCCGCAGAACCAAACCGCTGGAACCCCTGGTCGGGTCCATGCGACTGACTCGCGACCGCGTCGCCGAGGAGTACGAGTGGGTCCGCGGTCGGGCCGACGCGGTGGTCCCCCTCATCAACGACGTCCGGGCGGACCTCGGCGACCTGTTCGAGACCGACGTCGACGAGGTGACCCCGGACGACTACCGCCGGGAGGTCGACGCCGTCTTCGCCGACGGCGACCGCGCGGTCAACGTCGCCGCGATGGTGGCCATCCTCCGGGACCTGGACGTCGAGGGCGACTACCCGGGGTTCGTGGTGGACGAACTCCTCGGCCGGGAGCTCGCCGGGACCATCGCCGGCGGGCAGCCCCTCCGCCTGCTCGGCGAGGCGACGTTCCACTACGCGGACGTGACGACCCACGGCGACCCCGAGGACCCCGCGGGCGCCGATGACCTCGACGCCGCCCTCGCGGCCGGGTTCCAGACGCGACTGCCGGGCTGGGACTGGACCGAGAGCGAGAGTCCGTTCGCGGTCGGAGAGGGGCTGGATTCATCCGTAGAGGAACACGAGTAGACCATTAGCAGACGCTCGGTGACACTAACCACCGGCAAACGCTCCGTGACCCAAGGACGGTCTGGGTGGACCGAAAGGGGCCGGCCGGTCGCGTACACTTTAGGCGTCTCAGCGACCCCTATCGGAGCCGGGCGTTGCGGAGAGGCTCCGATATGTCGCTGAGCGCCCGTCTCGTGAGCGTAGCGAACGAGACCTCGGAAGACGCAGCCCGCGCAGCGTAGCGAGCAGGAACGTCTTCCGGTGGCGACCGGCCGGGGGCTTTCTAAACCGAGTCCTTCCAGTCTTGTCAGCTGCTGTCGTTGGCTGTCACTCCTCCGAATCGTCCGACACCTCGTCGCCCTCCCACCCCTCGACGTACACCCGTCCCTCGTCCACGCCCTGCTCGGACAGGTACTCCCGCGTGTCGACGACCATCTCTGGAACGCCGCAGACGTAGAAGTCCCGACTCCCGAAGTCGTCCAGGTAGTCGCCGAGGTGGTCCTGGACGTGGCCCTCCGGCCCCCGCCAGTCTTCGTCGGCCTCCGAGAGCACGTAGGCGACCTCCAGGTCGTCGTTGGCGGCAGCGAGCTGGTCGAGCGTCTCGCGGTAGATGACGTGCTCCTGGTCCTTCTCGCCGAAGAAGAAGTGGGCGTGGCCGCTGCCCTCCTCGACGTACTGCTTGACCATCGCCACCATCGGCGTGATGCCGGTCCCGGTCGAGACGAACGCGACGTCCCGGTCGAGATCCCGGAGGGAGAGGTTGCCGTCGAGCTCCTCGATTTCGACGGTGTCGCCGGGGTCGCGCTCGTGCATCCACGTCGACGCGACGCCGTCGGGGTAGCGCTTGATGGCGAGCGCGATGCGCTCGGTGCCGGGGAGTACCGTCGCCGTATAGGGCCGGACGACCTCGTCGTCCGAGTCCCCGCCCTCGCCCTGCTCCGCGTCGTCCGCGGCCGGGCTCTCGGCGCGGTCGAAGTGGACGTGGGTGTGCTGGCCGGGGTCGTACTCGAAGGTGTAGCCGTCGGACTCCAGCACGAACTGCTTGACCGTCGGGGTCATCTGGTGGACGGACGTGACCGTGACCTCGTGCGTGTCGGTCATTGATTCGGGGGAGGTACGCCGAGAAGCCGGATAACTCGGACGGCCGGTGCGACCGGGGCGGCCCTCGCCCGGCGTGGCCTAGGGTACCGCGCCACGAACGAAGCCTAAGGAGCGCGGCGGCGTACCCTCGCTATGAGCCTCCTCGTCGCCGGGAAGCGGTCGCCGGACCCCGACGCACTCGCCGACGCCGCCGCGGACGGGTTCGAGCGCGTCGAACTGTACCTCGAGCGCGAGCACCTCGACGCCTTCGACGAGACGCTGTCGGCCTGCCGGCGTGCGACCGTGGACGTCGCGTCGGTCCACACGCCCCACGTCGCACCCGACGAGGCGGCGTACTTCCGGCGGGCCGACGGCCTCGCCGACGCGCTCGACGCCGTCCTCGTGGTCCACTCCACCCGGACGAACCTGGTCGCGATTCCCGAAATTCTGGACGCCACCGACTTCGCCGCTCCCTTCGGCTTCGAGAACTCGACCGGCCACAGCGAGTTCCACGTCCGGAACGCGATTCTCGACGCCGGCCACGACCTGATTCTCGACACGGCCCACCTCTACACCGCCGAACGGGAGTATCTCGACTCGCTGGAGCGTCTGCTCGACGACCACGCGGACCGCATCCCGGTCGTCCACTGCTGCGACGGACGGCGCGTGCGAGACGGCCTGGCGTTCGGCGACGGAACGATGGACGTGCCGGCCGTCGTCGCGACCCTCCGCGAGCGATTGGATGACGCCGTCGTCGTCCTGGAAGTGCCGACCGACCGCCAGGCCGAGACGCTGGACCGGTACGAGTCGGTGGTCAGTGGAGGGACGCCCCAGGAAGTCCGCAGTGCCGACCGAAACTGAGGATTTTTCCGCCGCGGCTCCGAGCGACACGGTATGCAACCCGCGACGCTGTGCTACCTCCTCCGGCCCGACGACGAGGAGGTGCTACTCATCCGCAAGAAGCGCGGCCTCGGCGAGGGGCTGTACGTCGGCCCCGGCGGGAAGGTCGAGGACGGCGAGACGCCCAGGGAGTGCGTGGTCCGCGAGGTCGAGGAGGAGATCGGCGTGACGCCCCGCGACCCCGAGAAGGTCGGCGAGTTCCGGTTCGTCTTCGGGAACGACCCCCGGATGTTCGTCCACGTGTTCCGCGCGGAGGCGTTCGCGGGCACGCCCGCGGAGTCCCCGGAGGCCGACCCCGAGTGGTTCGACTACGACGCGGTGCCCTACGACGAGATGTGGGAGGACGACCGCTACTGGCTGCCCCACCTGTTTGCGGGCGAAACCTTCGCGGGCGAGTTCGTCTTCGACGCGGAGGGCGACGAACTGCTGGAGTGGGACGTCGAGACGGGCGTCCGGGACGTGGACGCGGTCGCGGAGTTCTGATTTTCGCGGTGCCGAGTCGGCTACGGCGTCTCGTCGCGCTCCGCGTCCGAGAGTTGGGCGACGAACCGGCGGTTCGGCGGCGGCGAAACGGCGAGTTCGACCTCCGCGACCAGCGTGTAGTACCGCCGCCGACCCTCCCTGTAGGAGTCGACGACGCCGGCTTCCGTCAGCGCGTCGAGGTGGTGGGTCGCGGTCTTCCCGTCCATCCCGACGGCTTCCATCAGCTCCGAGACGTATCGGTCGCGGCGGCTGAGCTCCCGGAGGATGTCGAGGCGGGCCTTCGAGCCGAGCAGTTCGAGCGTGTCCATACTGGAGATAATATTCCAAAGAACACTTATCTTCTTTGCTCCGCAATACTCGAACGCAATGGCCGAAGTCCCCGAGTCCGAGGAGGAGGAACAGCAGCCGAACACCATCACCGACGGCTACTTCGAGGAGGAGTACCACATCGACGCCGAGTCGGCCGGCGAGTTCCTGATCGAGCTGGGCGAGCAGCTCCGCGACCAGGACGAGATCAACATCACCGGCGACGACTGGGAGCTGCCGTTCGCGTTCGGCGAGCCGGTCGAACTCGACATCGAGTTCGAGGGCGACGGCGAGCCGGAGCTCGAAATCGAGGTCGAACTGGATGGGCGCATCGAGGACGAGGCGCCCGACCTGTCCTGACGAGGGACGCGAACGTCTCGCCCCGGGTCGCCCAGTACAGCGCCGACCGGCTGCTCGCCGGCCGGCATCGCGTCGAGTCCGGCAGTCGGTCCACGTCTCGTCGCGGCCGTCGCTTCTTCCGAACCGTTACCGACGCTTCACCGCATTTAAGACCGCATCGAAGAAACTCCTATCCAATGAGCGACGACGACCAGGAACTCGGCATCACCGAGTCCAAGGAGCACAGCCCCGGCGAGTGGTACGCCGAAGTGGTCAAGAAGGCCCAGCTCGCCGACTACGCCCCCATGGGCGGGTTCATCGTCACCCGGCCCCGCGGGTACGCCCTCTGGGAGGGCGTCCAGGACTACCTCGACGGGCGGTTCAAGGACACGGGCGCCCAGAACGCCTACTTCCCCGCGCTCATCCCCGAGAGCTACCTCGAGCGCGAGAGCGACATCGTCGAGGGGTTCGACCCCGAGGTGGCGTGGGTCACCCACGGCGGCCACGACGAACTCGAGGAGCGGCTCGCGTTCCGGCCCACCAGCGAGTCCATCATCACGCCGTTCATGAGCGAGTGGGTCCGGAGCCACCGCGACCTCCCCCTGCGGCTCAACCAGTGGTGTTCGGTCATCCGGTGGGAGGCCACCGAGACCAAGCCGTTCTTCCGGACCAAGGAGTTCCTCTGGCAGGAGGGCCACACCGCCCACGAGTCCAAGGACGAGGCGTGGGACGAGACGATGACCCGACTCGACCAGTACGAGAGCCTCTACGAGGACGTGCTGGCCATCCCCGTCCTCCGGGGGCGCAAGCCCGAGCACGACAAGTTCCCCGGCGCCGACACCACCACGACCGTCGAGGCGCTGATGCCCGACGGCAAGTCGGTCCAGGGCGGGACCTCCCACTACCTCGGCCAGGGGTTCGCGGAGGCGTACGACCTGACCTACACCGACGAGGACGAGGACGAGCAGGTCGCCCACACCACCTCGTGGGGGCTGTCGTGGCGCGCGCTCGGCGCGCTCATCATGACCCACTCCGACGACCAGGGGTTCGTCTGTCCGCCCAAAATCGCGCCCGAGCAGGTCGTCATCGTCCCCATCTGGAACGAGGACACCCGCGAGGAGGTCCTCGACTACGCCGAGGAAGTCGCCGACGACCTCGAGGACGAGGGCGTCCGCGTCGAACTCGACGACCGCGACGAGCGCAACCCCGGCTTCAAGTTCAACGAGTGGGAGCTGAAGGGCGTCCCGGTCCGCATCGAGATCGGCCCCAACGAGGTCGAGGACGACGAGCTCACGGTCGTCCACCGGCCCGACGGCGAGGACGTCGTCGAGGACCGCGAGGACGTCGCCGACACGGTCGAGGACCACTTCGAGCGGGTGTACGCGAAGCTCTACGACGCCGCCAAGGAGAACTTGGAGGAGAACGTCCGCGAAGCCTACGAGACCTCCGAGATCCTCGGTACCATCGGCCGCTACGGCGGCTACGTCAAGACGCCGTGGTGCGGCGACGACGCCTGCGAGCAGGTGATCAAGGAGGAGATCGCCGCCGAGATCGTGATGGTCCCGATGGACCGCGACGAGGAACCCATCGGCGAGGAGTGCGGCGTCTGCGGCGACGAGGCCGAGGAGACGGCGTACTTCGCGAAGTCGTACTGAGTCGGCGAAGCTTCCTCTTCTGGCGGCCTTCCGGCTCGCGTGGGGTGGTCAGCTCTCGTGCGGAACGGACATCACGACGGCCTCGCCCGACAGCACCCGCTCGGCGTCGCCGTCGTCCGATTCGGTGCGCTCGGCCTCCGCCACGGTCTCGACCCGGAGCCTGTCGTCGCCAAGGTCCTCTCTCACCGTCACCGTCGCGGTCACGGTCTGGCCCGGCCGGACCGGGTTCTCGAAGTCGAGGTCCTGCGAGAGGTAGACGATGTCGCCGGGCAGGTCCGCGAGCGCGGCGCTGACGACCCCGGCCGAGAGCATCCCGTGGGCGACCCGACCGCCGAAGAACGTCTCGGCGGCGTAGGCGTCGTCGAGGTGGATGGGGTTGTCGTCGCCGGTCAGGTCGGCGTAGGCGTCGACGGTTTCCTCGGTGACTCGGAGGGTCGATCCTGCGGAATCGCCGGGGGCTGCGACTGGCATGTCCGAACCCGTGCGGCCGTCCGATTTCAATCCTCCGGTTAACATGTGAAACGGGGTTTTAATGGTGGCCTCGTGCGTGAACTCCTCCATGCCATATGCGGACAACGAGGGGGTCTCGCTGTACTACGAACTCGCGGGTCCCGAGACCGGCGACGTCGTCGCGCTCGTGGAGGGCCTCGGCTACGGCCGGTGGATGTGGCGCTGGCAGCGCGACCGACTGGTGGACGAGGGGTACCGCGTCGTCGTCTGGGACAACCGCGGCACCGGCGACTCCGACGAACCCGAGGGGCCGTACACGATAGCGGAGATGGCGAGCGACCTCGAGGCGGTGCTCGACGCCGTCGGCGTCGCACGCGCCCACGTCGTCGGCGCGAGCATGGGCGGGATGATCGCCCAGCAGTACGCGCTCGACTACGACCGAGCGGCCTCGCTCGGCCTGCTGTGCACCAGCCCCGGCGGCGACGACGCGGTCCCCACGCCCGAGGAGACCCAGGCCCGGATGTTCGACGCGCCCGGGGACGCCGACGAGCGCGAGGCGCTCCGGTACAAGATGCAGCCCGCGATGACCGACGAGTTCTGGGCGGAAAACCAGGACCTGATCGAGGACATCGTCGACTGGCGGCTGGCGGGCGACGCGAGCGACGCCGCCCGCGAGGCCCAGGCCGCCGGCGTCGCGGCGTTCGATTCGAGCGACCGTCTCGACGAGATCGACGTGCCGGTGCTGGTCGCCCACGGCACCGACGACCGGGTCCTGCCGGTCGAGAACGCCGACCTGCTGTACGAAGGACTGCCGAACGCTCGCCTCGCCGTCTTCGAGGGCGGGCCCCATCTCTTCTTCATCGAGCGGGCCGAGGCCGTCAACGACCGCCTCGCGGAGTTCCTCGCCCATGTTTAGCCACGACGCGACTCCCTACGAGTGGGTCGGCGCCTGGAGCGAGAAGCGCGCGCAGCTGTCGCCCGACAAGACCGGGCTGGTGGACGCGACCACCGGCGAGCGGCACACCTACGCCGACCTGGACCGGCGCGCGAACCGGACCGCGCGGCTCCTCCGCGAGGAGGGTGTCGAGCGGGACGGCGGCCGGCGAGACGACGCGGCCGCGGGCGGTCGCGTCGCGGTCCTCTCGCGCAACCGGCCGGAACTGGTCGACCTGTTCTTCGCCACCGCCAAGACCGGCGGCGTGCTCGCGCCGCTCTCGCACCGGCTCGCGGCGGGCGAACTGGTCGAGATGCTCAACGACGTCGAGCCCGCGCTGTTGGTCGTCGAGGAGCCCTTCGCGGACCTCGCCGGCGACGTGCTCGACCACGACGACCGCACGTTCGACTGCACTGTCGTGTCGTTGCCGACCGGCGAGGCGGCTGAATCGGCCGGTGCCACCGTCCCCGAGCGCGACTGGGAGGCGTGGACCGACGCGCTGTCCGACGACGACTCGCCGGTCGAGACCGCCGACCTGTCGATGGACGATCCCCACCTGCTCCTCCACACCGGCGGGTCCACGGGTATCCCGAAGGAGACGGTCCTGACCCACGGTTCCATCCTCTGGAACTCGTTCAACACCATCACGGCGTGGGGCCTCCGCCCGGAGGACGTGACGCCGATGGTGTTCCCGATGTTCCACACCGGCGGGTGGAACGTGCTCTCGATTCCGCTCTTCCACCTCGGCGCCACGGTGGTCGTCGCCCGGGAGTTCGACCCCGGCGAGGTGCTCCACCTGGTGGAGTCGGAGGGCGCGACGGTCCTCGTGGCGGTGCCGGCGGTGCTCCGGATGATGACGACCCACGACGACTGGGAGTCGACCGACCTCTCGACGCTGCGGTTCGCCAAGTCCGGCGGCGGTCCCTGCCGGGAGTCGGTGATGGAGGCGTGGTGGGCCCGGGACGTCGACCTCTCGCAGGGGTACGGCCTGACCGAGTGCGGGCCGAACAACTTCGCGATGCCCGACGGCTGGCCCGAGGCGAAGGCCGACAGCGTGGGCGTGCCCGCGATGCACGTCGACGCCCGCGTCGTCGACCCCGACGGCGAGCCGCTCCCCGCCGGCGAGATCGGCGAACTCGAACTCGCGAGCCCCCACGCGGCCGACCGGTACTGGCGCAACGAGACCGAGACGAGCGAGACGTTCGGCGAATGGGTCGCGACCGGCGATCTCGCCCGTAGGGACGAGGACGGCTACTACTACATCGAGGGTCGGAAGAAGAACATGTACGTCTCGGGCGGCGAGAACGTCTACCCCGCCGCCGTCGAGGACCGCATCGCCGACCATCCGAAGGTCGAGGAGGTCGTCGTCGTCCCGGTCCCCGATGACCAGTGGGGCCAGGTCGGCAAGGCCGTCGTCCAGGGCGACGAGTCGCTGACGCTCGACGAGCTCACCGGCTTCCTCGACGGGCGGCTGGCCCGGTTCAAGCACCCGCGGCACCTCGCGTTCGTCGACGAGATGCCGACGAGCGGCCCCTCGAAGATCGACCGGGGCGCCGTGAAGGCCGAGTTCGGCGAAGAAGCCGAGCACTGACCGCCGACGTGCCGTCGCTCGGCCGGCGATGCGCACGTGCGTCGTCGATTCGCGTTGCACGCCCGTCGACCCGTCCGCGACCGCAGACCGCGACCGTCAGTGGCGGAGCCGTTCGGTCTCCGATCCGAAGCGGCCCTCGTTCGAATCGAGCGTCGCGATGCCGTCGGCGACGGTGTACTCGCGGCCGTCCTTTGCGTGCGGGAACACGCCGACCAGTTCGTCGTCGCGCCGGACGGCCAGGCAGGCGATCGGAAGCCGCACCTCGGTGCGGTCCTCGTCGGTCAGCTCCGAGTGGACCTCGCGCTCCTCGAAGCAGTGGGCGACCGACGCGCCGGTCCGGTCGGCCCACTCCCGGAACTCGTCGACGGCGTCGAGCACCGCGCCGCCGAGCGCGGGGCGCTCGCCCTCGAGGCGCCGACAGACCTTCCGGCCCCAGACCTCGACGTCGCACTCGTCGACGACCCCCTCGGATTCGAGGCGCTCGAGTCGCTCGAACAGCGCGGCGGGAACGCTCTCGGCCCCGCCGGGCGCGAACCCCTGCGCGTACAGTCGAACCCGCAGCGGAGACTCCCCAGTTCGCAGTTCTGCATTAGCGTTGTTCATGATTCCCCCGTGCCGCATCTCCACGACGTGCCCGGGTTAAACGGTTTCGTCACGTGGAAACAAACCGTCAATTATGTCTCGGGGAACAAATCCTTACACGGAACCGGACGGAGTCGACGAGTCGTCGGCTCCGTCGGGTGCGGGATCGACCAGGACCGTCGCGTCGCCCTCGACGATGGTCTCGCCGTCGGGCCGCTCGACGGCCACGGAGAGTCGGTATCGGTCGTCGCCGAGGGACTCGACGATGCGACACGTCGCGGTGAGCCGGTCCCCGACGCGCGCCGGTCCGAGGAACGACAGCTCCTGGGAGAGGTAGATCACGGTCCCCGGCAGCGCCGCCAGCGCCGCGCTGGCGAGCCCCGAGACGAGCGCGCCGTGAGCGATGCGCCCGCCGAACCGCGTCCCCGCGGCGTACGACTCGTCGAGGTGGAGCCGGTTGGTGTCGCCGCTTGCGTCGGCGAAGCGCCGGACGTCCTCGTCCGAGACGGTCTTCGAGAACTCGACGTAGTCGCCGACCGACAGGTCCTCCCGGGCCCCGACCGAGCGCTCTAACTCCCAGTCGGACCTGGCGTACGCGAGCGACTCTGCCTGCGCGGGTTCGACCGGATCGTCGAGCTCGCGAGCAGGCAGCTCGGCGTCCTCCGAGGCGGTCTCGGCGACGCCGTCGGGGAGCGTCGCCAGCGCGACGCGGTTCGCGTTGGCGGCCGCGGTGAACGACAGTTCGAGCGCCCGCGTCCACGCGGTGGTGAACTCCCGGAACGGGTTCGCCCACGGGCTCTCGAACGGCATCCCCCAGGGACCGCTCGTGCGTTTCGTGTCCTCCATGGTACAGTACGACGTGCCCACCCGATAAGGGTCCTGTGCCCGAGGACAGGTGCCGCTCCGAAGCCAAATGGGGGGCGCAAACAGGCCTAAATTCTATCTACCGGAAGGAGAATCGGTTTCGTCGGTCGGACAGGGCGTTCCGGTCGCGGAGTTGAATGGTGACGAGCGGTAAAGCGCTCCACTCTCCGGTAATGAAATCCATCTGGGAGTCATCTTTATAGGTGTTCCCGCCCTCTCTCTTACCGGGATGACGGGGGGAGACGACGACGCCACGTGGCCAGCGGCCGCGTTCGCCGAACAGATGCAACACGCCAGCGAGGAGGCGATGGAGCAACAACAGGAGCTGTTCCGCCGCTGGCTCTCGGCGAGCACCGGGGGAGACCGGACCGAAGACCTCTCGGAGTACGCGGCCACGAGCGTCGAGACGGCCACCTTCAAGACGCGCGTCCAGAGCGGCGGCCGGATCAGTATCCCCGACGTGGAGCGCGAGGCCCTGGACATAGAGGAGGGGGACATCGTCCAGGCCATCGTCCTCCCGGTGACCCCGCCCAACGGTGATTCAAATGTCGAGTAATGATCAGACACGGAACCCGATGAACGCGATGTTCGAGATGCAGCGAAACGCCATCCAGCAGAGCCAGCAGATGATGCAGCAGGGCATCGACATGCAGCAGCGCATGACCGAGTCCATGATGCGGAACAACCTGAGCTCGGGCCACAACGCCCAGCGGCAGGGGACCGAGCTGGCCCGCAACTGGATGGACGCCTACTTCCGGACGCTCGGGACGATGTTCGGCCGGGGAGACGCCTCCGAGGTGAGCGAGTCGCTCCGCGAGCAGTTCGAGGAGTTCAACGACGCCCAGGACGACGCGTGGGACTCGTTCGAGGACAGCCTCGACCAGGCGATGGACGCCTACGAGGACCTCAACGAGAGCCAGAAGGAGCTCATCGACCGGTCGTTCAACTCGTTCTTCGAGATGCAGCGCGAGACGGGCGAGCGGGTCGCCGACGCCGCCGAGCAGATGGAGCGACAGGCCCAGGAGAGCCAGTCCACGACCGGCTCGTCGAGTTCGTCGAGTTCGACGAGCTCCTCGGGCTCGTCGAGTTCCTCGTAGCGCACCGAACCGACCCGAGAGCGGACACACGACGTTATTTAGTACGATGTCAGAATCCAGTACAGCGACCGAGCGACCGGGGGAGTGGCCGTACGACGACGCGATCTTCGACGCGCTCAGGGAGTCGGTCGAGGCGCAGGGCGAGTTCGTCGACCGGTGGGCGGCCGCGATGCGCGACGCGAGCGACGAGGGGCACCTCTGGACGGACGCCGCGGAGGGGTACGCCCGGGCCTACGAGGTGTGGATGGAGGCGTCCCAGCGGACGTTCGAGCGGTCGACCGACCTGATGGCGGGCGAGGAGGTGTCGATGGAGGAGTTCCGCGATCTCTGGCTCGACGCGGCCAACGACGCGTTCAAGGAGCTGGCGTCGTCGGACGCGTTCGCTGCCGCGCTCGCCCAGAACGTGGAGGGGCTCGACGTGATGCAGGACGCCGAGGACGCCGCCCAGACGGCGCTCCACAGCTACGGCTTCGCCACCGAGGGCGACGTGGTCGAGGTCGGCGAGCGGCTGGTCGAGCTCGAACGCCGGCAGCACGAGGTCGAGCGCAAGCTCGACCGGGTGCTCGACGCGGTGGAAGAATGAGCGAAGCGACCGACGACGCGGGCCCCGACGAGCCGCGCCGGCTCAGCGCCCTGGACGCGATTTCGGAGCTGGAGCGCCAGTCGTGGGAGAACGCCGGGGAGTTCGTCGAGACGATGACGCTCGCGCCCGAGCGCATCCAGGACGCCGCGCACGTCGACGTGGGGCAGACGCCCAACGAGGCGGTGTACTCGGAGAACAAGCTGGACCTGCTCCACTACGAGCCGCGGGCCGACGAGACGTACGACGTGCCCATCCTCCTCGTGTACGCGCTCATCAACAAACCCTACATCCTCGACCTCCAGCCCGACCGGAGCGTCGTCCGGCGACTCCTCGAGGCGGGGTTCGACGTCTACCTCATCGACTGGGGCGAGCCCTCGACCCTCGACACCTCGCTGTCGCTGTACGACTACGTCGAGCGGTACGTCGGCAACTGCGTCGACGTGGTCCGCGACCGCGCGGACGTGGACGCGCTGAACCTGTTCGGCTACTGTATGGGCGGGACGATGAGCGCGATGTACGCCGCCCTCTACCCCGAGAAGGTGCGCAACCTCGGGCTGATGGCGACCGGCCTCTGCTACGACGGCACCGGCGGCGTCCTCGAACGCTGGGGCGGCGAGCAGTACGACCCCGGCAAGCTCGTCGAGACGTTCGGGAACGCCCCCGGCGGGCTACTGAGCGTCGGGTTCGCGATGATGGACCCCGTCCAGAACTTCCTCACGAAGTACCTCCGGCTGTACGACAACCTCGAGGACGAGGAGTTCGTCGAGAACTTCGTCCGGATGGAGCGGTGGGTCCGGGACTCGCCCGACGTCGCGGGCGAGGTCTACCGGGAGTTCATCGAGTACATCTACCAGGACAACCTGCTCATGCAGAACGAGCTCCGCCTGAACGGTCGCCACGTCGACGTCGGGGAGCTCGACATGCCGATACTCCAGCTGGTCGCGAAGCACGACCACCTGGTCCCGCCGTCGGCGAGCGTCCCGTTCAACGACGTCGTCCCGAGCGACGACGTGACGACCATCGAGTCGCCGACCGGCCACATCGGTCTCTCGGTCTCCTCGAAGGCCCACGCCGAGGTGTGGCCCCAGGCCTGCGAGTGGTTCGCGGCCCGGTCCCAGCCCGACGCGGAGGACGGTCGGGAAGCCGACGCCGAAGCGGCGGCGGCCGAACGCCGCGCGGAAGCCGGGGCCGAGGCCGCGGCCGAATCCGGAGACGGTGGCGCCGACCCCGAAGGAGCCGCAGATACGGCCGAGGCGACCGAAGGCGGGACCGACGAGGCGGCCGAGACCGAGTCGGGCGAACCGGCGGCGACGACCGAACCGGCGGACGTGCGGGCCGGCACCGCCCCGGAAGGCAGCAGCCTCGAGGCCATCTCCGGCATCGGCCCGGCCTACGAGGAGCGACTCGCCGAGGCGGGGTTCGAGACGGTCGAGGACCTTGCCGGGGCCGACTCGGTCGACCTCGCCAGGCGGACGACCCTCTCGGAGAAGCGCGTCCAGCGGTGGATCGAGCAGGCCGAGGCGCTCGTCGAGCGCCGCGGCGAGTTCGACGACGGGTGAGTTCGGCCGACCCATTTTCGTGCTTACTGGTAAGAAATCGCACGAATGCACGGCGACAGGACAGTTCTCTGCATAAACGTTTATGGCGACGAGCGGTGGCGACCACGTATGGGGGTTGACCGAACTACCACACACCCAGGAGGACCGCCTACGGAACTAGCGACGCCCCGAGCCGACAGGCTCGACCCAGCGCGCGTCGTCGGGGGGCTACCGCGATGAGCGTCGAGGAGAAGACGTGCCTGGTCACGGGGGCCTCCCGCGGCATCGGGAGCGGCGTCGCAGAGGAACTCGGACGGAGCGGAGCCAACGTCGTCGTCAACTACGTCTCCTCGGAGGACGAGGCCTACGACACCGCCGAACGGATCGAGTCCGAGGGCGGCACTGCGACCGTCGCGCAGGCCGACGTCTCGGACCGCGAGGCGGTCGACGAACTGGCCGACGAGGTCCACGAGGCGTTCGGGTCGATCGACGTGCTCGTCAACAACGCGGGCATCACCGTCGACCGGAAGTTCGAGAACATGACCCGCGAGGACTGGGACCGGGTGATGGACGTGAACCTGGGCGGGACGTTCAACTGCACGAAGGCGTTCTACGACGACATCGAGTCGGCCGACGAGGGCCGACTCGTCAACATCTCCAGCGTCGTCGGCCAGCAGGGCAACTACGGCCAGGCCAACTACGCGGCGACCAAGAGCGGCATGTTCGGCTTCACCCGGTCGCTGGCCCTCGAACTGGCCGGGTCGGGGTCGACCGCGAACTGCGTCGCCCCCGGCTTCACCCAGACCGACATGCTCGCGGAGGTCCGCGAGGACATCCGCGAGCGGATCAGGGAGAAGATCCCGCTCAACCGCTTCGCCGAGGTCGAGGACGTGGCCTGCGCGGTCCGGTTCCTCGCCAGCGAGGAGTCGTCGTACATGACCGGGCAGGTCGTCAGCGTCAACGGCGGCATGGAGTGGTGACGGCGGTTCGCCGGGCGCGCTGACCGCTCCGGTTCGGGGGGCTCTTTTCCGGACGCGCCTGTTAGGGGACGAGGACTGGACCGTGAGCCTCGCTCCCGCTCGAAGTACCACCATCGTACTTTCCTCTTTGCGGAATCTCGACCACTTTGAGGAAGAAGTAGTCCCGCTTGCACTTTAGAAAAATCGCAAGCGGGCAACCGGATGAAGACGTTCCGGAATAGAAAGACTTTAACCCCTGGAATGGCCGCGAGTTATCAATGCCCACGGTCACCAACGACGGTCTCTCTCTCTACTACGAGACCGGGGGAGACCCCGACGCCGAACCGGTCGTCTTCCTGCAGGGCTGGGGAGTGGGACGCTGGCTGTGGCGCTGGCAGCGGCGAGAGCTGACCGACCAGTTCCGGGTGATACTGCCGGACAATCGCGGGACGGGACGGTCCGAGACCCCCGGCGGCCCGCGGAACGTGCCGGAGCTGTTCGTCGAGCGGACCGGCCGGCTGTGGTCGAACTGGCTGTCGCTGTTCTGGTCGCCGATGCTGGTCGACCCGTGGTTCCGGTGGCTGGAGGGGTTCGACCGACCGTACACCATCTCGTCGATGGCGGGGGACCTCGACGCCGTGCTGGCGGACGCGGGCGTCGACCGCGCTCACGTCGTCGGCGCGAGCATGGGCGGGATGGTCGGCCTGCAGTACGCGCTGGAGTACGACCGGGCGGAGTCGCTGACGCTGCTGGGGTCGACGCCCGGCGGCCGGGACGCGGTGCTCCCCGACCCGGAGGTCCAGATGAAGATGCTCGGGGGCGCCGCGCGGCCCGCCGACCGGGCGGAGCTCCGCCGCCGGACGCGGCTGACCCTGTCCGAGGAGTTCGTCGAGTCCAACGGCGACCTCGTCGACCGCATCGTCGACTGGCGGACCGAGTGCGACGCCACGCCCCGCGGCCGGTTCCTCCAGGCGGTCGCCGCCACCTCCTTCGACGCGACCGGCCGGCTGGACGACGTCGGAGTTCCGGCGCAGGTGCTCCACGGGACGGCCGACCGCGTCCTCCCGGCCGAGAACGGCCGCCTGCTGGCCGACGGGCTCCCCGACGCCTCCTACACCCCCATCGACGGCGGCTCGCACCTCTTCTTCGTCGAGCAGCCCGAGCGGGTGAACGACCGCCTCGTCGAGTTCTTCGAGGAGCACGGCGCCGAGGCGTAGCGTCGAGCAGTCCTCGGCGGTCGCGGCCGATTCACGAGGCCTCGGCTGGCGAGACGACTCATCGGTCGAGCGCGAACCGTTCGACAGCGTCGACGAACGCGGCGGGCCGCTCCAGGTTGGAGACGTGGCCGGCGCCCTCGATGACGCGGAGTCGAGCGTCGGGCGCCGCGAGGACGTGTTCGTCCTCGCCGAGCCGGTTGAGGAGGTCCCACTGGCCGTTGAGCACGAGCGCCGGCCCCGGGAACGAGCCGAACGCCGACCGGAAGTCGACGCCGGCGAGGTCGAACCCCGCGTTCCCGAACTGCCGGGGGTAGAACCCCGACGCGAGTATCTCGCGCTTGACGTCGGCGTCGAGGTCGCGGCGCTTCACCCAGTACCGGGCGAGCGCCTCGACGGCCTGGTTCGCGAGTCGGCTCTCGGTGACGGTCTCGGAGGCGGCCGAGACCGCGCGTGTGAGCGGTTCGAGGACCCCGACGGGGTTCGCGCTGCTCCCCGCCGCGACCAGCGCGTCGACCTTCTCGGGGTGGCGGCGGGCGTACGCCGTCGCGACGTAGCCGCCGAGCGAGAGTCCGACGACGGTCGCGCGACCCCCGGCCGCGGCCTCGACGACCTCGTCGACCCGCCGGAGCGCGCGCTCCAGCGCGAACTCCTCGTCCGCCAGCGCGCCGTGGCCGGGGAGGTCGGGGACGACGACCCGGTAGTCGCCGGCCAGCGCCGCCCGCTGGGGCGTCCACATCTTCCGCGTGAACAGCACGCCGTGGACGAACACGACCGGCTGCGCCGCCGCGGGACCCGCGACGTCGACGCCGCGGAGCGCCGTCTCCGCCGTCTGATTACTCATGGCACCGCTACCGGCAGCGCGTCCTTAGGCGCTGGGGGCGATTCCGCCCGCGGAACCGCGGTCGACCCCGGCGACGGCGGGCAGTCAAAAAGCCCATGACGGCTCGATAGCGAGGGGAGACAGATGACCGACGAACGCGGAACGGTCGGCCTCGCGGGCTACGGTACGTACGTCCCGGACGAGGTCGTGACTGGCGAGGAGATCGCGGCGGAGAGCGGGCTTCCCGAGGAGGTCGTGGTCGAGAAGATGGGGGTGCGCGAGAAGCGGGTCTGTCCGCCGGACGCCGACCACGCCACGGACATGTGCGTGAAGGCCGGCGAACGCGCCTTGGCGGACGCCGGAATAGCACCCGAGGACGTCGATATGGTGCTGTACCACGGGTCGGAGTTCAAGGACTTCGTGGTGTGGAGCGCGGCCGCGAACGTGGCCGAGCGCCTGGGCGCCGAGAACGCCTACGCGGTCGAGAGCTACGCGCTGTGTGCGGGCGCACCCCTCGCGATTCGGCAGGCCAAGGCGCAACTTCTCGCTGACAGCCCGGAGACGGTGCTGCTGGTGTCGGCGAGCCGCGAGGAGGACCTGGTCGACTACGAGAACGAGGACTCGTCGTTCATGTTCAACTTCGGCAGCAGCGCGTGCGCGATGGTCCTCGAAGCGAATCCGATCGCCGACCGAACGCGGGCGACGATTCGGGAGAGCGCCGCAATCACCGACGGCAGCTTCTCCGAAGACGTGGTGATGCCGGCCGGCGGCTCTCGGAATCCCGCGAGCCACGTCACGGTCGAGGCGGGCCTCCACGCGCTCGACGTGCCCGACCCCGACGGGATGAAAGAGCGTCTCGCGGACGTGAGCTTGGCGAACTTCGAGACAGTCGCGGACGACGCCCTCTCGCGGTCGGGGTACGCCCGCGACGACCTCGACTTCGTGGCGCTGACCCACATGAAGCGGTCGTTCCACGAGTACCTCACCAACCGCCTGGACGCACGGAACTACTACCTCGACGAGTACGGTCACGTCCAGAGCGTCGACCAAATCCTCGCGCTCGACGAGGGCCTGGAGCGGGGACTGGTCGAATCCGGCGACGTGGTCTGTTTCCTCGCGGCGGGAACCGGCTACACTTGGGCCGCCACCGTCCTGGAGTGGCGCGGCTGACCGGCGGGCGGGACGACAGCCGTCACTCGCGGCTACAAGAGCGATTTCGAAGTCGGTCGTTCGAAATAGGCGAATCTGCCGCGGGTCGAATTCGGGGCGCGGTCAGAGACCGAGCCGTTCCCTGGCGAACCGCGCCAGCAGCGGCAGGTCGTCGAAGTGAAGCAGTTTCATGACGTCGCGAGTGCTCCCGGCGTTGGCCTTGCGGAGCGCGTCGGCGTCGACGCGGTTGAGGTCCCGGATGAGGGTGTCGTACCGGCCGTTCGGCGCGAGGTAGAGGAGCTGAGTCATCAGCAGACGGGTCCGCATCTGCGGGGCGACCCGCTCGTTCCAGAGGTCGTCGTAGATCGCCAGCTTCTCGGCCGAGGTGTCGCGGTCGCTCGACATGAAGCACCGGTCGGCGGTGATGGCGGCCGCCCGGCCCGACTTCATGCAGGTGTGGATGCCCTCGCCCCACAGCGGGTCGATGGTCGGCACCGTGTCGCCGACCGCCATGAAGTTGTCCGTGCTGAAGCCGTCGGGCATCTGGATGTGGGCCGACCCGCGGTGCTGCTTGCCCGCGATGCGCTCGGCGTCGGCGAACCGGGGGTCGGTGTCGAGCCAGTACTGGAGGTAGTCGTCGATGCCCATCCCGTCCTTCGCGTAGTCGCGGTGGGCCTCGTTCTGGATGTAGCAGAGCCCGACCTTCGCGGTGTCCTCGCCGGTGTGGAAGATCCAGGAGTAGCCGCCCGGCGCGAGGTCGTGGTCGAGCCGGAGCATCATCGCGTCGGTGAGGTCGGCGTAGCCGTCCGCGTCCACGTCGACGCCCTCCAGCTCGTACTCGACGCCGATGGCCTGGTTCTTCCGCTGGAGGTCGGTGACCCCCAGCTCCTTGGCCAGCGGCGCGGCGGGTCCGGTCGCGTCCACGACGACGTCGCCGTACACCTCCTTGTCGCCGTTGTAGCGCACGCCGACGACCTCGCCGTCGTCCATCACGGGCTTCGAGACCCGGGCGTCGAACCAGTACTCGGCGCCGTCCTCGCGGGCGTCCTCGACCAGGAAGTTCTTGAAGTCGGCGAACTCCAGGACCGCGCCGGGCTGGTGCCGGACGAAGTGTTCGTTCGGCGATTCGAGGACCACGTCGTCGGTGTAGTTCATCACGACGTCGTCCGGGATTCCGAACGCGCCCATCATCGACGGGAACGTCCCGGCGGTCGACTTGTTGCTCTGAGCGGGGAACTCCTCTTCGGCCTCGGTCTCGAGGACGACCACGTCGTAGTCGCGCTCGGCGAGGTCGCGCGCGCACTGCGCCCCGGCCGGCCCGGCCCCCGCGACGACGACGTCGAAGTGCTCAGACATAGCAGGTCGCCTCGGTCGGAGGAGAAGCCGTCGTCTCGCCCGCGATTCGTCCCGCGTCGGTCGACGCGCCGTCGGTCCCCCGCCCGCGACCGGGCGTCCGACGGCGTCGGCCGGCGCCGACCCGCGCGTCCGACGGTGTCGCTCGGACGCGCGGGCCCCTCGTCGCGCCCCCGGCGGCCTCGCCGCCGGATCGCGCCCGGGTGGTCGGCGAGGGTGCCTCGCCGGTGTCGTATTCGTCCGCAGTCATCTCTACTGCTGGTAGTCACCTCTCCCATAAAAAACGGACGCAAACGCTCTCGTACCCGGATTCTGTTGGCCCCGCTCGGGCAAAAGACGCGTTCGTGTCAGAGGAATACCTTTTCGCGTCCCGGCCCCCGATTTACGCCGAGTTCTCGGTGTCGGTCGTCTCGGTCCGAGCCGTTCGCGCTCCGCCCGGCTCCGCTTCGGTCGTCCCCGTTCCGGACGTCGTCCCGGCGCCGCGCGAGACCGACGCGACCGTCCGGGTCGCGTCGTCGTCGCGGTGGATCACCGTCACGGTGCCGGGCACACGGTCGCGGAACGCGACGTCGGCCCGGTACTCCACGGTCGCGACGCACTGGGCGCAAAAGTCCGACTCCGGTTCGGTGGTGGCGACCGTCACCCGGAGCGCGTCGGGTCCGGTGACCGCGACCTCCGCGAGTCGGGCGCCGTAGCAGGGGTTCGGCGCGCGTATCGACCCCTCGACCGCGACCGCCCCCCCGCCGAACGCGACCTCGGCCTCGTCGGCCGCGCCGCACGTCCCCCCGAACGCGGTGAACGTCCGGTCGACGACCGCGGGCGGACAGCCGATCTCGGTCGTGACCGTCTCTGACTCCACCCCGCCGTCGGGCCCGACCCGCACGTCGGTCCGGGAGTCGTTGCAGTCGAACAGCGACCGGGGTATCCGGACCGTCTCGCCGGGTGCGTCCGTACCGTCTGTGTCGGGTGGAGTGGCCGTCACGTCGGTCCCGGCCGCGACGGTCGCCTCGCCACCGCTCCCGGTCGTCGCTTCTCCGCCGACGCCTGCGACAGTCAGCGCGTAGTTCGCGGGTTCGAGTAGGCGAAGCGAGAGGTAGCCGTCCGCCGGGAACGCGACGCGGCGGTCGAGTAGCGCCGAGTCGTCTCCGTCCCGGCGGAGTTCGAGGCCGACGGTCCGCGCCCGCTCGCTGTCGTTCCACACCCGGACGAGGTGCGGGCGGTTGTTCTCGGGGTTCCGGACGCCGTCGAGGCTGCCGACGGTAATCGTGGCGAACGGCCGGTCGGTCGACGAGTCGATGCCGTCGAAGCCGTCCCCCTCGACCGTCGTCCCTCCGGCAGTCGTTCCGGTGGTCGTCTCGGTCGCCCGTCCACCGACGTCGGCCGACCGTCTCCCGGCGTCGGCCGGCGCGCCAGCGAAACTTGCCACACCGGTCGTCCCCAGTCCGAGCGCCCCCAGCAGTTCCCGTCGATTCATGGACGACGGCACGACGCTCCCGCGGATACGCTTTTGGGCGCAGAATCCTCGTAGTCGAAGCGGTGACGCTGTTCGCGAGTTCGGTCGGCGCCAGGCCGACGCGCAGTCCACCATTTTACCCAGACCAGGAGTTACCAATTGGAAAAACTTAACATATAACACTCACTTGTGCTTCGTGAACTCATGACGAAAGCGCTCAAAGGTTCGGGCTTCCTCGGACTCGCGACGATGATGGCGGTGGGACTCCACCAGTTCACGATGCTCGCCGGCGGCGGAGGCGTACCGGGATGGATGATCGGCGGCCACGCCCACCTCGGCGTCCTCTCCATCCTCGCCATCGTGATGGGGTTCGCGGTTCCGGCGGTCGGCGTCGCCGGAACGCTTCGGACCGTCGTCACCGGCCTGTTCATCGCGGGTCAGTGGGGCATCCCGGGCATCGTGTGGCTCGGCGAGGGCTTCGGCCTCACCTTCCTGATGCCTACCGGGTTCCTCTGGGGCATCTGCCTCATCCTCGCCATGCTCATCATGTTCTACAAGACGGTGACGCAGGACGCAGACGTCGCCGGCGGCGGGTCGTCGCCCGCGGCGCCCGCCGACGACTGAACGGACCAGCGTCCGCGGCGTCCGAGAGGCCGCCGTTCGATCCCGAATGGTGACACTCAAGTGTCCGACATTCGAGGGAATCGTGTACACGAATGACGACGCGACGCAAACTCCTCCTCGCGAGCGGAACGGCTCTCGCGACGACGCTCGGCGGCTGTTCCTCGACGGGAGGCTCCGGAAACGGGAACTCGACTGCGAAGCCGGACGCCGACATCGCCGTCGGGCCGCAGAGCAGCCTCGTCTTCGACCCAGACTCGCTGACGGTGTCGGTCGGCGACGAGGTCACCTGGCGGTTCGACAGCTCGGGGCACAACGTCTCCTGCAATCCCGCTCACTCCGATAGAGCACAACTACCGGCGGATGCGGACGCGTTCGCGAGCTACGACGGGAACAACAAGTACAGTGCCGACGCCGTCGGCTCGACGTTCAGCCACACCTTCGAGACTCCCGGGACGTACGTCTACGTCTGCGTCCCCCACGAGATGAGCGGAATGGTCGGCGAGATCGAAGTGACGGCGTGACCGGCGTCCCGAACGCTGGGGCGTCGTTCGAGACGAGTAGAGACCGCAGAAGAGAGCCGCTACGTCAGTAGAACTCGCGGACGAGGTCCATCGCGCCCTCGGGCGCGCCGTCCGGGATGTCGGCCATGTTGGAGTCAAGACCGTGGAGATCCGAGTACGGGACGCTCTCCTCGTTCTGGTAGAGGATGCCCTGGTACTCCTTGTCGGCGTCCAGAATCTTCTCTTTGGCCGCCTCGCGGTCGGTCGGGTCGTAGTCCTCGTCGGCGAGGTCCACGATGGAGTCGCGGAAGTAGTCGTAGGTGTCCACGTCGTTGAACGTCACGCACGGGCTGAAGACGTTCACGAAGCCGAAGCCGTCGTGTTCGATGGCCTTCTGGACGATCTCGGTGTGGCGCTGGGCGTCCGTCGAGAACGACTGGGCGATGAAGCTCCCGCCCGCCGACAGCGCGAGCGCGAGGGGGTTGACCGGCGGCTGCTTCGGTCCCTCGGGGGTCGTGCTGGTCTCGAAGTCCTCGCGGCTGGTCGGCGAGGCCTGGCCCTTGGTCAGGCCGTAGATGCGGTTGTCCATGACCACGTAGGTCATGTCGACGTTCCGGCGGACCGCGTGGATGAAGTGGCCCGCGCCGATGGAGTAGCCGTCGCCGTCGCCGCCCGCGACCATCACCTCGAGGTCGGGGTTCGCGAGTTTCACGCCCGTGCCCACGGGGAGCGCGCGGCCGTGGACGCCGTGGAGCGCGTAGCTGTGCATGTAGGTGCCGATCTTGCCGGAGCAGCCGATGCCCGCCACGACGAAGGTGTTGTCCGGGTCGTTGCCCGTGTTGGCCAGCGCCTTCATCATGCCGTTCATCGTGCCGAAGTCGCCGCACCCCGGGCACCACGTCGGCTGCTTGTCTGACTTGAAGTCGGTGAAGCGTACGTCTGAACTCATGCTGTGACCTCCTCGGTCTGCAGGCTCTCTTTGATCTCGTTCGCCAGTTCGTCGGCCTTGAACCTGACGCCGTTGTACTTGTTCACGCGCTTGACGCGGGTAAGGGCGTCGTGTTCGAGCAGGTCGGCGAACTGTCCGGTGGCGTTGCACTCGACGACGATGACCTCGTCGGCCGCCTCGATCTCGTCGCCGAGGTCGGGCCGCGGGAAGATGTAGGGCACCGAGAGGAACCGGACGTCGACGCCGTCCTCGTCGAGGAACTCGAGGGCCTCGCGCATCGCGCCCTCGTTCGAGCCCCAGGAGATGACCAGGTTGTCCGAGTCGGGGTCGCCGAACTCGCGGGGCTCCCAGTCCTCCTCCTCCCGAGCGGTCTCGACCTTGCGGTTGCGCTTGTCGACCTGCTCGACCCGGACGTCGGTGTCCTCGGTCCGGCGGCCCAGCGAGTTGTGCTCCAGGCCGGTCGACATGTGGGCGCCGTCGGTCGTGCCGGGGAACGCCCGCGGGCTGACGCCGTCGGCGGTCGAGAAGTGGGGCTGGAACCGGCCCTTCTCGTCGGTCCAGGCCTCGACCTCGTCCTCGTCGACGACCTTGCCGCGGTCGATCTCGACCGCGTCCATGTCGAACGTCTCGGGCTCGAACGTCTGCTCGGTCACGGCCATCGAGAGGTCCGCGAGCAGGAAGACGGGCGTCTGGTACTTTTCGGCGAGGTTGAACGCCTCGACGGTCTTGTGGAAGCACTCGGCGACGTTGGTCGGCGCGACGACGAACCGGGGAATCTCGCCGTGACCGCCGTACAGCGTCATGTTGAGGTCGCCCTGCTCCTGCTTGGTCGGCATCCCGGTCGAGGGACCCGAGCGCATCACGTCCGCGATGACCAGCGGCGTCTCGCTGGTCGCCACGAGACCGAACGTCTCGGTCATCAGGTCGATGCCCGGCCCGGACGTGGCGGTCATCGAGCGGGCGCCGGCGCGGGCCGCGCCCAGCGCCATGTTGATGGCCGACAGCTCGTCCTCGGCCTGCACGACTTCGCCGCCGAACTGCTCGATGCGGCCGGTCAGGTACTCCATCACGTCGGTCGCGGGGGTGATGGGGTAGCCGGCGTAGAACCGACAGCCGGCCGCGATGGCGCCCATGCCGATGGCCTGGTCGCCGTTCAGCAGGACGTAATCGCTGTCGGTGGTCTCGAGGTCGTAGTCGAACTCGTGGTCGTACTCCTCGTCGACGAACTCCTGGCCCTTCCGGGCGGCCTCCTTGTTGTTCTCGACGATGGACTCGCCCTTCGCGCCGAACTTCTTCTCCAGCGCGGAGTCGAGGTTCTCGATGGGGAAGTTGGTCACCTCGCAGGCCGCGCCCAGTGCGACGATGTTCTGCATGATGGCGCCGCCGGCCTCCTCGGCGAGGCGCTGGAGCGGTACCGACAGCCCGATCATGCCCTCGGGCACCTCCACGTCCTCCATCTCGGTGCGCTCGCCGTCGTAGATGATGACGCTGCCCTCGTGGAGCTCGTCGAGGTTCTCGTCGATGGTGCGCTCGGTCAGCGCGACCAGGATGTCGAGGCGGTCGACCACGCTCTCGACGCGGTCGACCGAGCTTCGAATCTTGTAGGCGGTGTAACCGCCCCGGATTCGGGACGCGAAGTCCTTCGAGGTGAACACGTGCCGTCCCGCGCGGGAAAGCGCCTGTGCGAAGATTTTCCCGGTAGAGTCGATCCCATCGCCGGCCTCGCCGCCGATGGCCCAGTTCAGGTCGTCTGGCATTCCTAACTAGCCGGTAACCCATGCCAAATCAAAAGCCTTCTGAAGCGACTCCGCGGCAAGAACAACCGCGGGACAGTTTGTCGGAGTTGCGCGGCCGACGTTCGGTCGTGTCGGCCAGTCGCAGACTCTTTAGTCGCGCCCCGGCAAGTGGCGGGCATGGACGGAACCGAAGTCGCGGTCCGCGCGGTCGAGACGGTCGGCACCGACACCGTAGCGCTGACGCTGGAGACCCCCGGGGGATTCGACGCCCGGCCGGGCCAGTTCGTCCAACTCGCCGCGACGGTCGACGGAGAGGAAATCACGCGCCACTATACGCTCTCCTCGCCGGATGCGGACGAGACCTTCGAGACCACCGTCGAGGTCGACCCTTCGGGGTCGCTCAGTCCCTACCTCGCCGACCTCGAAGCCGGCGACACCGTCTCGGTCGCCGGTCCCTTCGGCGACGCCTACTACGAGGACGAGGACGGCGTCGTCGTCCTCGCCGGCGGGCCGGGCGTCGGCCCCGCGGTCGGCATCGGCGAGCGCGCCGTGGAAGAGGGCGCCGCCGTCACCGTGGTCTACGAGGACGACGACCCGGTCCACCAGGACCGCCTCGAGGCGCTCGCCGACGCGGGCGCGACGGTCGTCATCACCGACGACGTCAGCGACCAGGAGGTGGTGTCGGTGCTCGCGGACGCGACCGGCCAGTTCTTCGTCTACGGCTTCGCGGACTTCCTCGACCGCGCGACCGCGGCGCTCGACGCCGCGGACCGCGACGCCGCGGCCGCCAAGACCGAGAACTTCGGGCCGGCGCCCGACGACGACTAACAGGGCGCGAGCGGCTCCGCGTCGTCCGGCGGGTCGGTACATCCCCACCGGGAGAGCTTCATCGACTCGTCGGGCCGTAGAAACGATTCCGACCCGGACGCGGGGTCGTCCGACCGGGTGTGACCGCCCTGACCGGGTGTGACCCGCACCCGAGTCGGTCCGGGCCCCGTCAGTGCTCGACGAACTCCACGAGGACGCCGCCGGTCGACTTCGGGTGGAGGAACGCGACGTCGTGACCCCACGCGCCGGGCCGGGGCTCCTCGTCGATGAGGTCGACATCGTGTTCGCGGGCGGTCGCCAGCGCGCCCTCGATGTCGTCGGTTTCCAGCGCGACGTGGTGGATTCCCGGCCCGTTCGCGTCGAGGTACCGCGAGACGGTCCCGTCTTCGAGGGGTTCGAGCAGCTCGAAGTAGCTATCGCCGAACGCGAGGAAGACGACCTTCAGGCCGTCGAACTCCTCCTCGTGGGCGACCGGCGCGTCGAACAGGTCGGCGTACAGGTCGGCGAGGTCGGCCGCGTCCTCGGTGGCGATTCCGACGTGGTCGATGTGCATGTACCTGGGTTCGGTTGTTCGGGGTATAGGTTCAGCGGTACTGCTCTACGGTGTGGACTAAGTCGTGAGGGTGAGTGATGGAAGCCTTCCAGGAGTCGGTGAAATCCGGACAGGCTGCTGTCGGCGGTGAAGGCGTGGAGGAAGCTACCTACTGCCGTCACCTATGAATTACCGCAACCGCACAGCCCCGCCACAGCCTCACCCTCCCCAGCCTCCTGCGCTACTCGCTTCGCTGCGTTGCTCGTCCACCGTCGGAGGCAAGCTCCGACGAGCCTTCGGACACTTCGTTCCCGAAGACCTCGCACGACTTGGCGCGGCCACGAGGGCGCACCGTGGGAGCGAAGCTCCCACGAGCCTGCGCTCGCTCCGCTCGCACAGACGCCAGCGTGCGCCGACAGCGCGAAGTTTGCCTCGGCCGACCGCCGCCACGGGCTCGACTCCGCCCGGAACAGCACTTATCACGCCGTCCGCCGTGTCCGGAGACGTGAATCCGACCGACCTCAGGGACGCGATTCCGGCGCTGGAGCGCGCGACCTATCTCAACACCGGGGCCGCGGGGCCGAGCCCGACCCGGGTGGTCGAGGCCGTCGAGGGCTGCGTCGAGCGCCACGAGTACGTCTCACCCGCCGAGGAGGGGATGTACCCCTGCGCGTTCGACGTCTTCGACGAGGCGCGGGCGGTCGTCGCCGACCACCTCGGCGCCGCGCCCGAGGAGATCGCGCTGACCCAGAGCACCACCGACGGCATGAACCGCATCGCGGCCGGTCTCGACTGGGAGGCGGGCGACACCGTGGTCCGGACCGACCTCGAACACTCGGCGGGCATCCTGCCGTGGAAGCGCCTGCAGCGCCGGGGAGTCGAGGTCGAGGTGGTCGAGACCGAAGCCGGCCGGCTCGACACCGACGCGATGGCCGACGCCGTCCGGGACGCCAAACTCGTCTGCGTGAGCTCGCTCACGTGGAGCCACGGCACCCGACTGCCGGTCCGCGAAGTGGTCGAGATAGCCCACGACGCGGGCGCGCTGGTCTTGGTCGACGCCGTCCAGTCGCCCGGCCAGGTGCCCGTGGACGTCCACGAGTGGGGCGCGGACTTCGCGGCCGGCGCGGGCCACAAGTGGCTGCTCGGCCCCTTCGGCGCGGGGTTCGTCCACGTCGCCCCGGGCGCCGAGGCGCACCTCGAACCGACCCACATCGGCTACCGGAGCGTCGAGGACCCCAACGCCGAGGAGTACGCCTACGAGCCCGGCGCCCACCGGCTGGAGGTCGGTACGGTCTCGCCCGCGCCGTACGCCGGGCTCTGCGAGGCCATCCGAACCGTCGAGGAGCTGGGCTACGACGCGATTGGGCGCCGCGTCGAGGAGCTGACCGACCGGCTGAAAGCGGGCGTCGAGGACGCCGAGACCGCCCGCCTGCTGAGCCCCCGGGAGTACGAGTCGGGCCTGGTGTCGTTCGCGGTGGACGATCCCGACCCCGAGGCGTTCGTCGAGGACCTGGCCGAGGACGGAATCCGGATCCGGTCGCTCCCGTTCCCGGAGAACGCGGTCCGGGCGTCGGTCCACGCGTTCAACACAGAGGGCGACGTCGACGAACTGGTGGCGTACCTGTAAGCCGCGGCGTCGGAACCGGTATCGCCCGCGGAAAGACTGATTGGCCGCCTCGTCGCACGTCATGCATGGACACCGACAGACAGCTCTACGAGCAGGAGGCGACCGGCTGGCGGCGCGGCGTCTACGACGACGTCCAGGCGACGTTCCGCGCGCCGGTCGTCAACTGGATATTCCGGACGCTGATGGCCAACGACCCCGAGTTCACCCGCTACCTCTGGGGACAGATCAAACCGACGTTCGAAACGCGGGCGTTCGGGCGGTACTCGGTCGCGTACCGCGACGCGGTCGTCTCGGCCGTCGAGGACCGGGCGACCGGCGGTCGAGCGGCGGACGACGACGGGGAGGCCGACGACCTCGGGATTCCCGCGTACCGACGCGCCGACCTCGACCTCGGGCCCGCCGAGTTCCGCGAGTTGCGGGGCCAGGTCGCGACGTTCGACGTGGTCGGTCCGCGCCTCGCCGCGCTGTTCGAGGTGGTCGACCGGTCGCTCCGAGGGGAGTCGGTCGGCGCGGACCTCGACGCGGACGCGGCGGCGACCGAGCCGATGCCGGCGCGGTTCGACCGCGACCGAGGTCTCTCGCCGACGATGGTCGACGCGGACTCCGTCCCCGAGGAACTCGCCGACACCGTCGAGCGCGTCCGGACGTTCCACGGGCTGGACGAGGGGCTACCGAGCATCTACCGGTGTCTCGCGCAGTGGCCGGCGTACCTCCGTCCCGCGTGGGACGACCTCGAACCGACGCTGGATTCCGAGGCGTTCGACCGGGCCTGCGAGCGCGCGGGCGAGGAGACCGACGCGTTCGTCGACTCGATTCCGTACGCGCCGCGGCTCTCGCCCGACGACCTGCGGGCTCGCGGGATGGACGACGAGGCGGTGAGCGAGCTGCAGGAGCTGTTCGCGACGTTCAACCGCGGGCCGATAGAGACGGTGGTGCCCGCGCTGCACGTGTACGCCGCGACGCTCGGGGCGGAGGGGCGACGAGAGATGGGCTGAAGGGCACCGCGGGGGCCGATTCAGACCGCCGCGCCGGGCTGGTACTCGCCGAACGTCTCGCGCAGGACGCCGCAGATCTCGCCCACGGTCGCGTACGCCTTCACCGCGTCGACGATGTACGGCATGAGGTTGTCGTCGCCCTCGGCGGCCTCCCGGAGCGCCGACAGCTTCGCCTCGACCGCCTCGTCGTCGCGGTCGTCCTTGACCGCGTCGAGCCGGTCGATCTGGCGCTGTTCGTCCTCCTCGGTGACCTCCTGGATGTCGACCTCGGGCTCCTCGTCGACCTCGAACTCGTTGACGCCGACGATGATGCGCTCTTCCTCCTCGATCTCGCGCTGGCGCTCGTAGGCGACGTCCTGTATCTGGCGCTGGACCCACTGGTCCTCGATGGCCTGGAGCATGCCGCCACGGTCGTCGACGCTGTCGAGGATGTCGAACGCCTCCTCCTCGACGCCGTCGGTCAGGCTCTCGACGTAGTAGCTCCCCGCGAGGGGGTCGATGGTGTCGGCCGCGCCCGACTCGTGGGCCAGGATCTGCTGGGTCCGCAGGGCGGTCCGGACGCTCTCCTCCGTGGGCAGCGCGAGCGCCTCGTCCTTCCCGTTGGTGTGGAGGCTCTGGGTACCACCCAGGACGGCCGCGAGCGCCTGGTACGCCACGCGGACGATGTTGTTGTCGACCTGCTGGGCGGTCAGCGTCGAGCCCGCTGTCTGGGTGTGGAACTTGAGCTGCTTGGACTTGGGGTTCTCGGCGTCGAAGCGCTCCTCCATGATGTCGGCCCACATCCGGCGGGCGGCCCGGAACTTCGCGACCTCCTCCAGGATGTTGTTGTGGGCGTTGAAGAAGAACGAGAGCTGGGGCGCGAACTCGTCGACGTCCAGCCCGGCGTCGGTCGCGGCCTCGACGTACTCGATGCCGTTGCCGAGGGTGAACGCGAGCTCCTGGGCGGCGGTCGCGCCGGCCTCGCGGACGTGGTAGCCCGAGATGGAGATGGTGTTGAACTTCGGGGTCTCCTCGGCGCAGAACTCGAAGATGTCGGTGATGATGCGCATCGAGGGCTCGGGCGGGTAGATGTAGGTGTTGCGCGCGATGTACTCCTTCAGGAGGTCGTTCTGGATGGTCCCGCGCAGCTCCTCGCGGTCGACCCCCTGCTTGTCGCCGACCGCGATGTACATCGCGAGCAGGACCGACGCGGGCGCGTTGATCGTCATCGAGGTCGACACCTCGTCGAGCGGGATGCCGTCGAAGACCGTCTCCATGTCGTGGAGCGAGTCGATGGCGACCCCGGACTTGCCGACCTCGCCCGCGGCCATGTCGTCGTCGGAGTCGTAGCCCATCTGCGTGGGGAGGTCGAACGCCATCGAGAGCCCCGACGACCCGTTCTCGATGAGGTACTTGTACCGCTCGTTGGTCGCCTCGGGCGTGCTGAACCCGGCGTACTGGCGCATCGTCCAGAACCGGCCGCGGTGCATCGTCGAGTACACCCCGCGGGTGTACGGCTCCTCGCCGGGGAAGCCCAGGTCCTCGTTGTAATCGAGATTAGCCACGTCGTCGGGCGTGTAGAGCCGGTCGACCTCCTGGCCGCCGGTGTCGGTGGTGAACTCCTCCTTGCGCTCGCCGAAGCGCTCGACGGTGGGGCCGACAGTCTCGTCCTCCCAGTCCTCGCGCGCCTCGCGTATCTCCTCGAGGTCGTCGGCGTCGAACATTACCTAGGACGTCGGGCGCGCCGCTCTTAACGATTGGCGGATTCGGGCGACGAGCGACGGAGCGGCCGACCCCCGCCGGCTATCGCCGCGGACGGACGCGGACGCCGAGGCAGACCGGACACCGCGGCTCGACGATCTCGTCGCCGGCGGCGAACTCCTCGCCGCAGTCGGTGCAGGCGTAGCGCCGGCGGTCCTGGGTGTTCGGGGCGCGGTGGGCGATTGCGCGGGACATGATTGCTCCTCGCTTCACGGTTGGAGCGGCACGTCGGTAAAGGGGGGTTCCGGTTCTCACGGATTGAAAATCGGCGTGGTGAACCCCGATTTCCAGGCGAGAACGCGCTTGCACGACTCCGCGCACCAGTCGTGTCGACGCGCCTCTCGCGTGGACACCACTCGAGTAACACCTCACAATGCAGCCAGCGAACTCGACCGTACCCGCGGCCTTCGTCCACTTCTTTCTGGGCGACCTCAACTGCCCGTGTCGTACTTGTAGGTCGCGCTGTTTGGGTCGATGCCGAAGTCCTCGGCGGACTCCTCGGGCTCGGGCTCGTCCTCGTGGGGCTGGGCGCGCTTGAACCGCTCGCGGAGCCGGTCGGGCATCGTGAACTCCTCGACGTCGAGGGCCATCGCGACCGCGTCGGGGTCGACGCCCTCGCGCTTGGCCGCCAGCCGCTCGCGGAGCTTCGCGGGCAGCTCGCTCGTCTCGACGCCCCGGAAGCCGAACTGCGAGAGGTAGTCGGTCGCGCTCGTCAGCGCGAACACCGCCCCGAACCCCTGGTCGCGGGCGTGCTCGACCAGCCGCTCGACGACGTGGGCGCCGACGCCCTGCCGGCGCCAGCTGTCGAGCACGCCGATGCTGGTGAGCTCGCAGAGCTCGCGGTCGTCGGTCTTATGGATGCGGACGCGGCCGAACCCCGCCTTCGCGCCCGACGTCTCGTCGACGGCGACCACGTAGTCGCGGGAGCGGAACGCGGTTTCGTCGAGACCCATCGCCTCGATGTGGTCCAGCAACCAGACCTCCTCCCTGTTTTTCGCGTCCCGGACGTACATGGGCGTGAGTTGGCCCGCAGGGGGTAAAAAGGTGTGGCGCGGGTCGCTACAGGCCGCCGGTGATCTCGTCGAGCCGGTTCACGACCTGCTGGAGGTCGGCCTCGTCCTCGATGGCGTCCCGGACGCGCTCGCGCTGGCGGACCTCCGCGGCGCTCGCGCCGTAGGCCCGGACGTACTCCGCGCGGGAGTGCTCGTCGAACGCGTGCCGGATGGCGAAGTAGCCGTCGGGGACGACCGACCCGCAGACCTTGCACTCCCGGCGCTTGTGGTCGGTGGTCTGGTGGACGATGGCCTCCTCGACGTCGTCGAACGAGTCGCTGCAACCGTCGATGCCGCACTCCCAGTCGGTCATGTAGGGGGATGGTCGAAGCCTCCTGATAAAACCTTTCTCCCGAAGTCGGTGCGATCAGCCTCCGCTGCGATCACCGAATCGCTGTGGGATGCGGGACGGGTCCTCGCCATCGCTCCGTTCCGGCCTTCCCCACCGCGAACAGGATACAGTCGGAGTCACAGCGAGGGCCTGCTCCGACGGCGATTTCGCGCCGACGAACGAAGTCGACGACCGCTACTTAAATACGAGGTACCGTTCACAGTATGATAAACCGGTCGCGCCGTGAAATGGTCCGCCTGCTGATAGTGGAATCCGCGGCGCGTTCGGAATTCAGTACAACGGTTCTGGCCCTTTAACAGACGCGAGTGTCCCGTACGAGACGGCCTGTGCGAACAGGCACGTGCTCCCCATGAATCCGACCGACACCGAGAGTCGCGACCGTCGCGACGCGACGGTCGTGTCTCGCACGACGTTCAACGATCCCCGAGGCGCACCGCCGAGCATCGCCATCGCCGAGGCCCTCGCCGAACTCGAGGACACACCGCCGTCCCGTACCGACTTCAGGTTGGCGGACGAGGTCGACCCGGACGCGCTCGACGACCTCGTCACCGACGACCCCCTCGACGTCCGGGTGGAGTTCACGGTGGACGACTACCTCGTCGTCGTCCAAAGCAACGGAATGGTCCAGATACGAACCGTCGAGGAGTAACACGAGTCCGAACCGACCTGATCCGCGGTGATTGTGTACCTGCGACGCCCGGTAGAACAGTCACACGTCTCCGACGCACTCCCGAACCGGCTCGCTCCTCCATTCCCGCTCCGCCGACGCGGACGTCACCCGAGCGCGTCGGGCACCTCCGCGACGGAGCGAACTCGCTCGTCCGGACGACCGTCGACCTCGCCCCGGTAGGCGTCCGCGTCGTCCCCCGCGAGGTAGACGCCCGTGAAGCCGGCCTCCTGGGCCGGCAGGACGTCGCGTTCGAGGTCGTCGGCGACGAAGACGTACTCGTCGGCCGGAATCGCCTCCCGGGCGGCCGCGAAGATTTCCAGGTCGGGCTTGCCCGCGCCGACGTCCCCGGAGGCGACCACCGCGTCGAAGTAGTCCGCGAGGCCGTGGCGCGCGAGCTTCCGCCGCTGGCAGCGCGACCCGCCGTTCGTCAGCACCCCGAGCGCGATTTCGGAAGCCGATTCGGCCGAGTCGGACGGCTCCGAGGCGAGCGCGTCGAGGGCTTCGCGAACCCCGGACCTGAGCTCGGTCGCGGCGGCCTCGCGCTCGATGTAGGTCTCGGCCAGCGCCTCGGCGTCCGGATCGAGGTCGTGGGCCGCCCGGAGGTCGGCCATCGCCATCCGGTAGGGTTCGGAGTGACACTCCTCCAGGTACCCGAAGAACGCCTCGGTGTAGCGTTCGAGGTGGTGTGGCCCGGCGTCGACGCCGTGGTCCGCCAGCGCCGCCTCGAAGAGGCCAGCGAAGTCCTCGGGGAGGTCGACCAGCGTCCCGTCGAGGTCGAAGAAGACCGCGCGCATGGAGTCGGATTCTCGCCGACCCGCGAAAAAGGTCAGGGACGTTGTGGAACTGAGTAGCAACCAGTGAGCGCCCGGTGCGACAGTCCACCGGGATGCACTGATGACACTACTGACGGGGTGGGACCGAAAGGGGCCGCCCGGTCGCGTTTACCCTGGTCGGCTGAGCGAAGCAAACGAGACCTCGGAAGTCGCATGCCCGCGCAGCCGAAGGCGAGCAGGAACGTCTTCGGGTGGCGACCGGGCGGGGGCTTTCGAAGACGTCGATGCGGTCTCTCTCGCCCAGAATCCTCCCGTTACTCCCCGATTCTACGACTGCCGGTAGATGAGGTTCCGCTGGATCTCGTTGGCGCCCTCGTAGACCACCGGGATGCGCACGTCCCGATACACCCGTGCGATCCGGCGGTCCGTGAGGATCGAGCGCCCGCCGTGGAACTGCATCCCCTGCTCGGCGCAGTCGGTCGCGGTCTCGGTCGCCTTCGTCTTGGCCATCGCGGCCCACAGCCCGGCGTTGTCGCCGTCCCGGACCTTCTCGGCGGCGCGGTAGGTCAGCGCTCGGGCCGACTCGAACTCCATCCGCATGTCCGCCAGGCCGTGCTGGACCGCCTGGAAGTCCGAGATGGTGCGGCCGAACTCCTCGCGGCCGTGGACGAACTCCCAGGCCTCCTCGATGGCGGCCGCGGCGAGCCCCAGGCCGTGGCCCGCCACCACCGTCCGGCCGTGGTTGAAGAACTCCGCGAGCAGCATGAAGCCCGCGCCCTCCGACCCCACGAGGTGGTCCTCCGGAATCCGGCAGTCGTCGAAGACGATGTGGGCCTGCTTGCTCGCGCGCATCCCCATCTTCTCGGGGATGTGCTCGGCCTCGTACCCCTCGATGTCCGTGGGGACGATGAACAGCGAGTGGTTGCCGTAGCGGTTGTCCTCGTCCTCGCCGGTCCGGGCGTACACCGTGAGCCAGTCGCCCTCGACGCCGTTGCCGATCCAGTACTTCTCGCCGTTGAGCACCCACTCGCCGCCGTCGTCGCTCTTCTCGGCGGTCGTCTGCATCCCCGACAGGTCGCTGCCGGTGTCGGGTTCGGACACCGCGAGGCCGGTGATCTGGTCGCCCTCGGCCACGGGCCGGAGGTACTCCTCGCACTGCTCGTCGGTGCCGTACTCCTCGACGATCTCGGCGCCGAAGCTGGCGAGCTGGAGCGAGAGCGCGATGCCGGCGTCGGCCCGGAACCACTCCTCGGCGACCGAGAGCATCTGGACCACGTCCCAGCCGCGGCCGCCCCACTCCTCGCCGATGTCCTGGGCGACGAGGCCCGCCTCCTGGCCGGCCTCGATGAGGTCCCGGGGATACTTCCCCTCGCGGAAGTACTCCTCGGCGTTGGGGGCGATGTGCTCGTCGGCGAACTCTCGGGCCTCGTGTTTCACGTCGCGGGCGTACTCGGGGACGATGTCGTCTGCGAGGAGCTCCATGCCGGACGATGGGCCCGCGCCGGGTTATACTCCGGGGCTATCGGTCGGCGGGCCGGATCGTTCCGGCGTCACTCCGATTCGATGAGTCGGGTCTCGCCGTACACCCGTTCGGTCAACAGCAGCGCGACCAGCCCGAAGATGATGACCGTGTAGGCGACGGCGGCGAAGAGCGCGTCCTGGGTCGTCCCGTACTCCCCGGTCCGGAAGATGATCGCCTTCCGGACCATCGCGATGACGCCGGTGTAGATGATGAGCCGGACGATGCTGCGGGTCTGGCTCTCCTGCACGTACGCCAGGACCGTCTGGTACACCTCGACGATGATCAGCAGGAGGAGTCCGGTGTCGATGAAGCGGATGACGACGAGGGGGTCGGTGATCTCGCCGGTCTGCGCCGACTGGACGATCTGGAGCAGCAGGTCGACGACGCCGATGGCGAAGAGCGCGGCGAACACCGTCGCGGTCGCCAGTTCCACGCCGCGGATGAACCGCTCCAGCGCGACGACGTAGGTCTCGGTGACCCCCGACCACGACACCTCCACGTCCGGGACCCGGCCGCCCGCGTCCCCGTCGTCCTCGCCGTTACTCATTCCCTGTCGACGATTGGGGACGACGGCCAAAGACCGTACCGGCACCCGAGGCGGCCGCCGTCGCGTCGTGACGAGCCGTCGATGTTCCCGCCGTCCGGCCCGGGGACGCGCGCCGAGCGGTCCGACCGCCGTGGACGTCCGTGACGCTCCCTCCCGATGGTTGATAGAATCAGAACGGTTAACAGCAGGGTGTGGCAACGTTCGGACAGACGTGACCGAGGGCGAGTCGTTCCGCGTGGACCTCCACGTGAAGGTGCTCGACGAGCGGATAGTCGAGCGAGCGAAGGCCAGGGGCCTGGACGCGCTCGTGTACGCGCCCCACTTCGAGCGCTTTCCGGACGTGCGTCGGGAGGCCGCGCGGTACTCGGACGACGATCTACTGGTCGTGCCGGCCCGCGAGGTGTTCACCAACGACTGGCGGGACCGCAAGCACGTCCTGGCGCTGGGGCTCGACGACCCGATTCCGGACTTCATCTCGCTCGCCGACGCCATGGACGAGCTCGCCCGCCAGGGCGCCGCGGTGCTCGTTCCGCATCCGGAGTTCCTCACGGTCTCGCTGTCGGAGTCGGACCTCGCGGCCTATCGCGACCGGATCGACGCCGTCGAGACGTACAACCCGAAGCACTGGCCCCACCACAACCGCCGGGCTCGCGAGCTCACCGCCCAGTACGACCTGCCGGCGTTCACCTCGTCGTACGCCCACCGACGGCAGTCGGTCGGCGAGGCGTGGACCGAGTTCGACGGGTCGCTCGACGGCGAAGCCGATCTGATCGCGGCGCTCAAGGACGGTGCGCCCCGCAGGGTCGTCCGGCGGTCGGGCTGGCGCCACGAACTGCGCTGCGCCGCCGAGTTCGCCCACCTCGGCTGGGAGAACTCCTACGAGAAGATCGACCGGCTGTTCCTCTCGGGGACGGAACCGACCCACCCCGACCACATCGCCTACGAGGACCGGTTCGACGGCGTCTACTAGATGAGGCCGGCCACGGTCCGTGTGAGGTCCTGGACCGGCAGGTCGAGGTGGACCACGCCGGCGATCAGCGCGACCTCCAGCGCCGAGACCCCGACCGTGACCACGGTGGCCCACTTGCTGGAGACCGGGACGCCCACGGGAAGGTTGTACTCCTTCTCGAAGGGGTAGAACAGCGCGATGCCGCGCTTGCTCCCCAGCATGTCGAGCGCGTAGTGGGTCGCCACGCCGACCCAGACGAAGTGGAGGTTGTCGAAGTAGACGGGGTAGAGGTAGAACAGCGCCAGCACGGGGAGGTTGTGTAGCGTCTTGCGGTGCTTGCCGAAGGCGGTGTCGACGTCGGGGAACAGCGCCCCCAGCACGACCGGCACGGATATCTCGGCGATGGCCCGGAACGTCGGCACGTCGCCCGCGGGGTGGAAGACGTACCCCAGACCGATGCTCAACAGGACCGCGTTCAGGACGTGTCCCTCCTTGTTCATGGCTCTCGGGTCACGGTCCGACCCTCGCCCGGCGACGACTCAAGGCTTTCTGTCTGTCGTCTGACGCGCGTCTTGCGATTCGCGGGTCGGAGCGCGACAGAGAGCGAGTCGCAGCGCGACAGAGCGGAAAAAGACGAGACCGACGTCCTGAACTGCGAGAACGAGAGGAGACGAGACGGTCACCGAACCACTTCGTCGCTACCGGAACACTTCGCTGTTGAGCCAGGGGTCGTCGATCCAGTAGGCGCGCAGGTAGAGGTACCCGACGCCGACGAGAACGCCCACAGCCACGGCCGTTGCTAGTAGTCCCATATGGCGACTGACACCACCGGGCGTAAATAGCTTCGGGAAGGCGACGTTTGGCGACTACTCGGCGTTCGACTCCACCTCGGCCAGCACGTCCCGCAACGCCTGCCGGGCGATCTGCTCCTTGATCTCCGTCCTGTCGCCGTCGAACTCGTAGCGCGAGACCACGGAGTACGATTCCTGAGTCCCCCAGTCGCCCGCGTAGGCGACCCCGACGAACACCGTGCCGACCGGCTTCTCGTCGCTCCCGCCGGTCGGGCCCGCGACGCCGGTCGTGGCCACGCCCCAGGTCGTACCGGCCGCGTCCCGGACTCCCCGGGCCATCTGGCGCGCGACCGGCTCGCTGACCGCGCCGTGCTCGTCGAGGGCCTCGCGGGCGACCCCGAGCTCCCGGAGCTTGGCGTCGTAGGAGTAGGTCACCAGCCCGCGGTCGAAGTAGTCGCTCGACCCCGGCACGTCGGTCAGCAGCGACCCGACCAGTCCGCCGGTGCAGGACTCGGCGACCGCGACGGTCTGGTCGGCCGCCCGCAGGGCGTCTCCGATGCGCTCCTCGACCGGCGGGTCCTCGGCGTAGTCGTCCATACCCGGTGGTGAGGGGGCGGAGTCGAATGAAGGTAGGGGACGCCGCGCGAGAACGCGCCGCCAGTCGAGGACGCGCCGCTGCGAGCGCTCAGTTCCCCTGCCGGACGTCGGCGTCGGGGTCGATCACGCGGTCGATGGTCTCGGGCGCGCGCCAGTCGGTCGTCAGCTCCAGCAACTGGACCACCATCCTGGCCGTGGCGCCCCACACCGTGTAGCCGTCGACGCGGAAGAAGTGGACGATCGCTTCGCCGTACTGGGGGTGCTCGCGGCGCTCGTTCTCGTAGTTATCGGGGTCGATCATGTCGGCGACCGACAGCACCGCGATCTCGGCGACCTCCCGCTCGTCGGGCACGTACTCCCGGTCGGGGACGGTGGCGACGTAGGGCGTGATGGCGTACCGGCTCGTGGTCCGGATGTCGTCGAGGCGTCCGACGATGTCGGCCTCCGCCGGGCGGAGCCCGATCTCCTCCTCGGCCTCGCGGAGCGCGGTCGCCTCCAGGTCGGCGTCGCTCGGCTCGCGGCCGCCGCCCGGGAAGCTCATCTGGCCGGGGTGCTCGCCGAGGTGGTCGGCCCGCTTCGTGAACAGGAGGTAATCCTCGCCGTCGCGGCGGACCACCGGAGCCAGCACCGCGGCGTCGTGGTCCTCGTCGGGGATGTCCCGCGGGTCGTGGTCGGCCACGCGACCCAGTTCCATACGCCCACGTCGTACCCCGGCGCCTTAATTCGCTCGTCCTCGACGCGCCGCCCCGGGCGGTCGATCTCGCGATACTCCGGGACGCGAGGCGGGCACCGACCCTACTCGAAGGCCCGGTCGAGCGTCTCGCGCACGTCGTCGGTCTCGACCGGCGCCCACGCCTCGAGGTCGTAGCTCACGTCGAGCAGCTCCTGGGCGCGGTCGGGGTCGCCGGCGGCCGCGACGGTCCGGGCCTCCTCGTGCAGGCGCTCGGCGACCGCCTCGCCGAGCCCCTCGCGGTCGATTTCTCTGTCGGGCACGTCCATGATGTGCGGGAGGTCCTCGCCGTTCTCCGGGACGGTCGGGAAGGCGGCGGGCCCGGCGACGAGGACCGTTTCGGCCCGTTCCTCGTCGCCGCCGTCGCCGCTCGCCTCGGTCTCGACGAGGTAGTAGCTCTCGACCGCGCGCTCGATCTCGGCCGCGAACGCCTCGCGCTCGACGCTCTTGCCCTGCTTGAACGCGAGCTCGACCAGGCCCTGTTCGAGTTCGTCGTGGGTGAGTCCGCCGAAGAGGTCGACGACCCCGGCGAGCTCGTCCTTCGTGTCGGCCATTCGTTACGGGGAGGGGTTCTCGCGGGGGCTTAGTTGTTCGGGAAGCGGGCACGGTGATTCCGTTCGGGGAGTCCCCGGCTATGACAAGTCAAAACGAGTTGAACGACCCAGCCTCGGCAGAGAAGTAGGACAGAAAGCCCCCGGCCGGCCCCTTTCATCCACCCAGACGGTGGAACTGCCGGCCTGACAACGCGACATTCAACACCCAACTCTTGCGAACATTCAAATGGGAAGCCGGAACGAACCCCGACCGGACGCCTCGCGCGGTCGCCCGGAACCCCCGCGCGCTCGGGGACCGCCAGTCCGACTACCCGGAGACGGCTGAGTCCAGTGACGGACCCTCGACAGTCACGCTTATTCGAAGTACGCCGCCAGCCTGTCGGCGGCCTCCTCGACGCGCGGACTCACCAGCGCGAACCGGAGCCAGTCGTCGAACGACTCGCCGAACGCCTCGCCGGGCATCCCCGCGACGCCCGCCTCGTCGACCAGGCGCTCGACGTTCTCCAGCGTGCCCGGGAAGTCCGGGAACCGGGCCATCACGTAGAACGCGCCGTCGGGCGACGAGTACTCGGCGCCCGCGGCGTCGAGCGCGTCGGTGAACGTCGCGACGCGCTCGCGCAGGAGTTCGCGGTTGGCCTCGTAGTAGGCCGGGTCGGTGTTCCGGAGCGCGTGGAGCACCGCGTACTGGCCGGGTCGGGTGGTGGCGACGTTGGTCAGCATGTGGCGGGTCTTGGCCACGTCGACCAGCGACTCGGGGAAGACCGCGTACCCGACGCGAAACCCAGTGATGGCGAACGTCTTCGAGTAGGAGTTGGTGACCACGCGGTGGTCGGAGTCGAACGACAGCGCCGACGTGAACTCGCCCGAGAAGTCGAAGTGGTCGTACACCTCGTCGCTGACCAGCAGCGCGTCGTACTCCTCGGCGACGGCGACGAGTTCGCGCATCGTCGCCTCGTCGTACACCGCGCCGGTGGGGTTGTTCGGCGTGTTGACCACGATGCCGGCGGTTTCCTCGCTGGCAACCTCGCGCACGGCGTCGGGGTCGAGCGACCCGTCGTCGGCGGTGGAGACGTACCGCGCGGTCGCGTCGAGCATCGTCGTCTTGCCCGGGTAGTAGGGGTAGACCGGGTCGGTGAGCACGAACTCCGACCCCCGCTCGCGCTCCAGCGCCCGGGCCATCGCGAGGTAGTTGGCCTCGCCGCCGCCGTTGGTCACGATGATCTGGGCGGGGTCGACGTTCCGGCGCTCGGCGATCTCCTCGCGGAGTTCGACCAGCCCCTCGCTCGGCGGGTACTGGAAGTCCGCGCCGCCGAGGTCGGCATACTCGTGGAGCCCCTCGGCGAGCGCCTCGGGCGACCCCCAGTCGGGGTTCCCGCTCACCATGTCCACCACGTCGCGGTCGGCCCGCTCGGCGTACTGCATCACGTGGAAGAACAGCGGCGTCTCGTAGTCCATAGTGGTGGGGTCGGCCGCCGCGAAGGTCTTTCTTTCGTTCGGTGCCGCCCGTACCCTGTCAAAAGAAACAACGCATCCGGCCGCCTTTGTCCGCACATGGCAGACGCGAATCCCGACGCGGTCCGAGACTACTACGAGTACGTCGACGCCGAGGACTACGAGTCGGTGTTCTCGCTGTTCGCCGACGACGTGACCTACGCGCGCCCGGGCCAGGCGGACGTCTCCGGGATGGCGGAGTTCCGGGAGTTCTACCTGGAAGACCGGCCGCTGGAGGACGGCAGCCACGAGGTCCGCGACCTGGTGGTCGACGGCGACACCGTCGCGGTCCGCGGCGAGTTCTCCGGGACGCAGGACGACGAGGAGGTGTCGTTCGGCTTCGCGGACTTCCACCGCTTCGACGACGACGGGAAGATCACCGAGCGGTGGACCTACACCGACCGCGACGAGGTGTGAGCGACCGGTAGGCAGTTCTCGTTGGGGGCTTCCCTTCATCCCCACTGTGACGGTGAAGGGTCGGTGAGTGCTACTACTGCCGTCACATCTGTACCGCACAACACCGCACCGCGACAGCCACGCACCTCCCCAACCGCCTGCGTTGCTCGGCCTTCGGCCTGCGCTACTCGTCCCTCGCACGCTTGGCGGCCCCTCGGAGGCCGCCAGTGCGCGCCGGTCAGGAGGGCCGGTTGTGCGCGAATCCCCCGACCCGGTAAGAATTCGTGCGTGCCGATACCCTTTTGACCCTCCCGCGGGTACCAGTGGTCACATGGTCGCAGAGACGATGGATCGCGTTCCGCACGAGCAGTAGACGAGTAACACGAGTGACTATTACTGGAGGTGTTCGCGAGTGCTGACGACTGGCAAGACTATCACAGAGACTGGACTGGACGCCGCCGCGCTCAAACCCGCCGAGTGCGACGTATCGCGCGCTGTAGAACTCCCCTTCGAGACGGTCGCCATCGACTACGAGGGGCGCGAGCACTTCCCGGACGAGGCGACGCTCGCCCGCATCGCCTCCCAGAAGGAGGTTCGCCTGACCACGCCCGTGAGGGCCGACGGGTTCGACCCCCTCGGCGACGACGCCCGATACGAGGCGATCCCCGAGGGCGTCGACCGGGTCGCGGTCGCGGGCCACCCCGCATACCTCACCGACGAGGAGCGCCGGCGGGCGGTCGCGCCCCGGCTCCGGTCCGCGGTCGAGCGCGACCCCGCCGCGTGGGTCGGCACCGAGGGCGTCGAGCGGCTGGCGCTCGCGACCGGCGCGACCCAGTTCGAGCTCCTCTCGCGGACCACCGAGCGAGACGTACGGGCGCTCCGCGCCGCGGGCTTCGACGGCGAACTCGCGGTGTACGCGCCCACCGTCCTCACCGACGACGAGGACGAGGTGCTCGACGCCGTGGGCGGCTACGCCGCCCGCCGGGGCCCCGTCGCGAAGGCGCTGCCCGAGGGCGCGGCCACCGACCGGACCGCGACCGACCGGGCGCGCGAGGTGCTCTCGGCCGCGGTCCGCGACTACGCGCTCGTCGGGACGCCCTCCGGCGTCGGCGAGCGCGTCGCGGCGCTGAAGGAGGCCGGCGTCGACCTCGTCGTCGGCTACCCCGCCCGGGGCGTCGAGGAGTTCCTCGGGTAGCGCGCCGGTCGGCGGGCCGCCGCGACTGACCGGGACCCGCTCGACCCGACCCAGGTCGGTACGCCTTTCCCCTCCGACTCCGAACGCCGAGCCATGCGACTCGCACGCCTGCTGACGCCGGACGGACCCGTCCGCGGCGAGTACGAGGACGGCGTCGTCCGGGCCGACGACGGCACCTACGAGGTCGGCCGCGACGGACGCCTCCTCCCGCCGTGCGACCCCTCGGCGCTGTACTGCGTCGGCCGAAACTACGCCGAGACGCTCGACCAGATGGAGTACGAGCGCCCGGAGGAACCGGACTTCTTCATCAAGCCGCCGACGTCGCTGCTGGCCCACGGCGAGCCGATTCGGTACCCGCCGTTCACCGACGAACTCACCTACGCGGGCGAACTCGCCGCCGTCATCGGCGAGCGCTGCCGGAACGTCGCGCCCGACGAGGTTTCGACGGTCGTCCGGGGGTACACCGTCATGAACGACGTGGACGCGCTCGACCAGCAGGGCCGGACCGCCCGCAAGGCGTTCGACGGGTCGGGGCCGCTCGGCCCCTGGATCGAGACCGACGTCGACCCGACCGACCTCGACATGTACACAGACGTCGCGGGCGAGCGCCGCCAGGAGGCCAACACCGAGCTGATGCTGTTCGATCCCTACGAGGTCGTCTCGTACATCTCGGAACGGTTCACCCTCCGGCCGGGCGACGTGGTAGCGTTCGGCAGTCCCGCGAATCCGGGCCTGGTCGAACCCGGCGACGAGGTCCAGATCACCTACGAGGGCGTCGGCACGCTCCGCAACCAGGTCGTCGCGCCGGAGTAGCGACTGCTCTCGTCCCACCCTGTGGCTCGCACCTTCTCGGTTCCCCGCCTCCATTTCCGCCGGGCACACCTCTAAGTGGGCGCTCGTCAATCCCTCGGCCATGAGTCGCTCGCATCTCCACGAACACACCACGACGACCGCGGCCGACGCCCTCACCGAGGCCGAGGTGGCGGTGCTGCCGACCGGCAGCGTCGAGCAGCACGGCCCCGCGCTCCCGCTGGGGACCGACTTCCTCGCGGCCCGCGCGGTGGCCGAGACGGCTGCCGACCGCGACGATACGGTTCTGCTCCCGCCGATTCCGGTCGGCGTGAGCGCCCACCACCGCCAGTTCGACGGGACGCTCTGGACTGACCCCGAGACCTTCGAGGCGTACGTCGCCGACATCGTCGCGAGTCTCGCCGAGCACGGCGTGCGGAAGGCGGTCGTCGTCAACGGTCACGGCGGCAATTCGGACGCGCTCCGGCGGGCCGCCCGCGGTCTCCGCGACGAGGAGGTCGCCTTCGCGACGCCGTGGAACTGGTGGGCCAACCTCGACGCGCTCATCGAGGCGGAACTCGACACCTCGCTGGGCCACGCCGACGCGGTCGAGACCAGCGTGATGCTCGCGGTCGCGGGCGACCTCGTGCGCGAGGCGGCCCTCGAAGACGCCGAGGAGCGCGGCGCCGACTCGTGGGGCAAATCAGTTCGGGGCGCCCCGGTCGGCTTCGACACCGTCGACTTCACCGACAGCGGCGCGGTCGGCGAACCCACCGAGGGGTCGCGAGAGGTCGGCGAGAAGCTGCTCGACCACGCGAGCGACGACCTCGCGGCCTTAGTCGACTGGCTGGCCGAGCGCGACGTGGCGGACCTCTGGCCGAGGGAGCACCGATGAGAGTCGCGGTGATCGGCGGCGGCGCGGTCGGCGTCACCGCGGCCTACGACCTCGCGCGCCGGGACGCCGAGGTCGTCCTCTACGAGAAGGGCGAGGTCGGCGGCGCGAGCACCGGCCGGGCGGCCGGCATCCTCTACGACGCCTTCGCAGCGACCGAGGACGCCCGGGTCGGCGCGCGGGCGATGGAGCGGTTCCGGGAGTTCTCGGGCGAGGGCGACTTCGAGTTCCGCGAGACGCCGTACGTCTGGTTCGCCCGCGAGGGCGACGAGAAGCGCGCCGAGCGCATCCGCGAGCAGGTGCCCCGGATGCGCGAGCGGGGCCGGGACGTCTCGTTCGCAGGTGCAACGACCCTCCGTGAGCGCTTCCCCGCGGTCGAGTGGGACGACGTGGGCGTCGCCGCAATCGCGGAGAACGCCGGCTGCACCGACCCGGGGAGCTACGCCGACCTGCTCGCCGAGAAGGCCCGGGCCGCTGGCGCAGAGATCCGGACCGGCGTCGAGGCTCGAATCGACGCCGCGGACGTCGCGGTCGCGGGCGTCGACGGCGAGGGCGCTGGCGGAGGAGACGCCGGCCGCGACCGCGAATCTTTCGACGCGATCCTCGTCGCCGCCGGTGCCCACACCAAGCGGTTGCTGGCCATCGCCGGCATCCCGGTCCCGCTCAAACCCTATCGGGTCCAGGCGCTCACCGCCGGCCTCGCCGACCGGACGCGGGCCGCCCTGCCGATGTGCTACGACGCGACCGGGGGCTACTACCTCCGGCCCCACCCCGGTGGGTTGCTGGCGGGCGACGGCACCGAGGAGGTCGAGAGCGACCCCGACGACTGGAAGCGCGACGCCGACCGGGAGTTCCGCGCGGTGACCCGCGACCGGCTCGCCCGCCGGCTCGGCGGGTTCGGCGCTGTCCGCGAGTCGTGGGCCGGGCTCTGCGTGGCGACGCCCGACCGCGACCCCCTGCTCGGCGAACTCCGCGACGGCCTCCACGTCGCGGCCGGGTGGCAGGGCCACGGGTTCATGCGCGCGCCGGCGCTCGGCGAGGCGGCCGCCGAGTCGGTGCTGGGCGACGACCCCGTGCCCGGGTTCGCCCCGACCCGCTTCGACGGCGACGAGGAGTTCGACGTCGTCGAGGGGATGGCGGTCGAGTAGCGACGACGCGGTCGCCGGAAAACCCCGTCTCGACTATCGTTCCGTCTCTACCGTCGTCCGGACGTCCCGCGAGGACCGGGCCACCTCGATAGTGTAGGTCCCGGCGTCGGTGACCCATCCGTCGTCGGAGTCGTAGCGGGCGAACGCCCGGGCGGCGAGGTCGATCTCCACGGTCCGGGTCTCCCCCGCATCGAGGCCGACCGCGGTTGCGCCGGCGAGTTCCCGGACCGGTCGCGCGACGCCCTCCGGCGCCTCCGGCGGCCGGACGTAGGCCTGCACGACCTCGCGGCCGGGTCGCTCGGCGCGGTTCTCGACGGTGACGCGTACCGACTCGCCGTCCGCCTCGGCCCCGCCGTACCGGAAGTCGGCGTACGAGTGGCCGTGGCCGAACGGGTAGGTCGGTTCGACGTCCGCGGCGTCGAAGTGGCGGTAGCCGACGAACAGCCCCTCCGAGTAGTCGGCCGCGCCGTCGACGCCGGGGTACTGGGCCTCGTCGGCCGCGGGGTATGCCTCCTCGGGCGCGAAGGTGACCGGGAGGCGACCGCCGGGGTCGCTGTCGCCGTACAGCACGTCGGCGAGCGCGGCGCCGTGGGCCTGCCCGGGGTACCACGCCGCGAGCAGGGCGTCGACGTCGTCGCGCCACGGGAGTTCGACGGGGCCGCCCGCGTTGACCACGGCGACCGTGCGGTCGGCCGCCTCGGCGACGGCTTCGACCAGTTCGTCCTGCCGGCCGGGCAGTCGGAGGTCGTCGCGGTCCCGGGCCTCGGTGGTGGCGTCGCGCACGACGACCACGGCGACGTCGGCCGCTTCGGCGGCCGCGACCGCCTCGTCGATGGAGGGGTCCGGGTCGGGATCGGGGTCGGCCGCGACGCCGTCGCGCTCCTCCTCGCCGTCGACGAAGGGCAGCAGGTCGAACAGCGAGACGTCCTCGATCTCGGGGACGCCGCGCGCGACGATCACCTCGCCCTCGGCGCGGGCGGTGACGCCATCCCCTGGGCTGACGGCCCGGAACGGCGTCGTCTCCGAAGAGCCGCCCCCGCCGAGGGTCGCCTCGTGGACGTTCGGCCCGACGAGCGCGACGTCCGTCTCGTCGTCGAGCGGCAGGACGCAGTCGTTTTCGAGCAGGACCGTCCCCCGGGCGGCGATGCGCTCGGCGAGCTCCCGGTGCTCGGGCGCGTCCAGCGCGCCGTCGTCGCGGTCCCCGTCGAGCAGTCCGATGCGCTCCATCTGGCCGAGGACGCGAGCGACCATGTCGTCGAGGCGCTCGGCGGGGACCGTCCCCTCGTCGACCGCCTCGGACAGCGGCTCGCCGAAGAGGCCGGCCTTCGTCGGGTTCGGGACGCCGTCGATCGAGTCGAGGTCCGCGTCCGGCGCGTCGTCCGGAACGTGGTCGGCGTCTGCGTCGGCATCACCGGCCGCGTCCGGCGCGCCTTCGAGTTCCGCCACGGAGACGCCGGGCATCTCGACGTCGAGGCCGGCGGTGGCCGCGCCGACGGTGCTCTCGACCCCGTACCAGTCCGAGACGACGTAGCCGTCGAACCCCCACTCCTCCTTGAGGACGTCCGTGACCAGCCGGCGGTGGTCGCTCACGTGGGTCCCGTTCACCCGGTTGTAGGCGGTCATCACCGACCCGACCCCGGCCTCGACCGCGGCGCGGAACGCCGGCAGGTAGAGCTCGCGGAGCGTCCGCTCGTCGATCTCGGCGCTGACCTCGGTGCGGTGGTGCTCCTGGTTGTTGGCAACGTAGTGCTTCACCGTGGCGATGACGTCCTCGTCCTGGATCCCCTCGACGACGCCAGCGGTCACGCCGGCCGCCAGCCGGGGGTCCTCGGAGAAGTACTCGAAGTTCCGGCCGCAGTGGGGCACCCGGACGAGGTTGGTCCCCGGCGCGAGCAGCGCGTCCTGGTCGTGGGCCTTCGCCTCGCGGGCCATCGCCGCGCCCTGCTCGCGGGCGAGGTCCGGATCGAACGTCGCCGCCAGCGCCAGCGAGGCGGGGAAGGCGGTGGCTCGCTCGCCCTCGGCGCGCACGCCCAGCGGCCCGTCGACCAGCCGGAACTCGGGGACGTCCAGGCGGTCGACGCCGGGCAGGTAGCCCGTCGCGGTCCCCGCCGGGTCCGTCGCGCCCCGGACCAGCCGGAGCTTCTCGTCGCGGGTGAGTTCGTCCACCAGCCGCTCGACTCGGTCGGTCGTGTCGGCCATGTATAACGGTCCGGCGACTGACGGTTAGATGTTGGCGTAGGAGCAAAGGATGGCGGTCCGCGAGCCGCCGGACTCTCGGGTCGGCGCGGGGAGAGAACCGCAGGTGTCGGCTTACGCCTCGACCGACTCGGACGGGGCGTCCCCGGTCGACTGCTCCTGCTTGGGCACGCGGACCCGGAGGGTGCCGTGCTCGGTCAGGGTCGCCGACGCCGCGCTGGCGTCGACCACGGCGTCGGCGGGGAGGTCGGCCCGGCCGTCCAGCGAGAGCCCCCGGCCCGGGAACAGCATCTCGAACCCCTCGTAGAAGTCCCTGAAGCGGTCGATCCGGACGTGGACCGCGCCGTCGGCGTACCGGACCTGGACGTCGCTGCCCGTGGCGCCGGGCGCGTCGAACACCACGAGGTAGGCGTCGTCGCTCTCCAGCAGGTCCACCGGCAGGGGCTTTGACTCCTGGACCTTGCCGGCGGCCCGGCCGACCCGCTGGAGGACCGCGCTCCCGACCGACCGGCCGATGTCCCGGAGCGTCATAGCTCGATGGCCTCGAGGCAGTCGGTTCCGCCGCAGTACGGACACTGGAAGTCCGAGATGCCGACGTCGTCGGGCATGTCGTAGGTGTAGTGCATCTCGAACATGTCCATCTCGCAGTCGTCGTTCGTACACTTCGCTTCGAGCGTGGCGGGCATGTCCGAAACTAACGCCCGAGCGACCATAAACGGGAGGGCTTCGGCGAATTCGGGCCGCGACGACGCCGGGGCGGTCCTCCGCCGCCCGGCGGTTTGACCGAAATGTTACAGCTACGTCTGTAGAGGGGCCAGGAGAGCCGTGGCGCCCGTCCCGAAGCCGTCTCCGCCGTAACTCGAAGGCCGACCTCAATCGTCGCGGCCCTCTCCCCGGTCCTCGCCGCGGCCGTTTCCTCTTCCTCGTCCCTTACCGCGACCGTTTCCGCGGCCCCGTTCGCGACCGTTTCCGCGCTCCTCTCCGCGACCATTTCCCCGTCCGCGTCCTCGGCCGTTACCGGGGCCCTCGTCGTCTTCTCGTCCGCGACCGTCGTCCCGGCGCTCTCCCTCGCGTCTCGGGTGGTCCTCTTCGTCCCGCTCCGAGTCGGCGGCGTCGTCCCCGTCTCGACCCTCACGTTCATCGTCTCCGCCTCGGTCCTCACCCTCGTCGCGTTCGTCATCTCCCTCCGCTTCTTCGCGCCGCTCGCGTTCGTCGTCGTCCTCGTCTTCCTTCCCCTCCTCGCTCTCGTCCTCGTCGTCGCCGTTCGGAACGAGTCGGAGGTCGGCGGTCGCGACGACCGGGCGGCCGTTCGCCGTCTTGCCGGTCAGTTCGAGCCGCTCGGTCTCCCAGTCGATACCGGTCGCGTCCATCCAGAAGTGGAACTTGAGGTCCCGGTAGCCGTCGGCGTCGGCGTCAGTCGCGATGCGCTTGACCGGACTGGCCTTCCCCGGCCGGAGCTCGACGCTCCCGGGTTCGAGCGCGGTGGCGTCGAACGCGTCGGTCGACCGGACCACGACCGGCAGCCGACCGTGACTGCGGGGGTTGACCTTGCCCGGGACGACGGTCAGGTCGGCCGTGATCGGTTCCGAGGCGTCCTCCTCCTCCTCCTCTGTCGTCTCTTCTTCGGCCGTGGTCTCTTCCTCGGTCGTCTCGCGCCGGGTCGTCGTTGTCGCGGTCGTCGTCTCGCCGCAGGTCCCCGGGCGAATCGTGAGGGGCTCGTCCAGCGCCAGCGACACGCGCTCGGGCGAGTCCCGGTCGCCCGAGAGCACCTCCCAGTCGGTGATCTCGCCCTCGTAGTGGTCGCCGTACAGTTCCGCGGCCTCGTTGAACGCCGGGGCTATCGTCACCGCGAAGGACTCGCCGAGCGGGCGGTAGGCCCCGCCGTCGGACCGGCCGTCGGCCCACGTCCAGTCGACCGACCACCCCTCGGCGGTCCGGTCGAAGGTGTCGTAGTTGCTCGCGGCGTCGTAGTCGTCGTCGCCGACCACCCACGATCCGCGGTCGGGGTGCTCGAAGGCGAGGTCGAAGCTGACCGCCCCGCCCGAAGTCCCGTCGTCGAGTTCGTCGTGGACGACGACCAGGCTCAGCCCTTCGGGGCCGTCGTAGAGGAAGCAGATGCTCGTCTCCGGGCGCTGGAGGTCTGTCGTGCCGTAGGAGCTGTACTTAGCCCCCGACGGCGACGTGTAGGGCGTCCGGTAGTCGTAGAACGCCTCGACCGTCTCGTCGCCGGAGAGCGGCGTGATGGGGACGCAGCGGTCGCCCTGCTCGACGACGAACCCGGTCTCCGGGGCGTCGAGTCGGGCGAGCGACCCGCGCGCCAGGCCGGCGCCGCCGATGCCGGTCGCCAGCGCCGCCAGCACGCCGCGTCGCTCGAAGCCGTCGGTGGTGGAGTCTCGGTCGGACATGCGAATCGCCTGTCGTCGGTTCGACCGGTCCGGCCCTTGTTCCACGGCGCTTACTGTTGGGCGGTATAGATGTCCGATTTCGGACTTCCGTCGGCGCCGTTCCAGCGCCGGTCTGAACTGGGTTGAACGGTGTGAACGGTGAGTTTAGGCGGCGTACAACGACGGGAGGGAGCGGCGTTCGCGCTCGACGCGGGGGCGTCGTCGGCCGGACTCGTCGTCGCCTCCCCGCGGCCGGAGATGACAGCTATCAAATAGGTGGCGGTGCTATCGGGACGCGTGCGACTCCGCCGCCCCGACACCCGACCCTTCGCCCTCTCGCTCGGCGCCCTCGTCGGTCTCGCCGGGTTCCTCGCGACGCCGGGGCCGTGGCCGTCCGACCCCGTGCTCTCGCTCGGCCTCGGCGCGTGCGTCGCCGTAGTCGCGTGGGCCGCCGTCGAACAGGTACCGGACGCGCTCGACCGCGTAGCTGAAGCCCGCGCCCACTGGGCGCTCGCCGGACTCGGCCTCCTGCCGGCGGTCGGCGTCTTCGGGCCGGCGCTGTTCGGCGGAGCCACGCCGGCCGACGGGACCTCGATTCGGGCGCTGGTCTTCGCGCTCGCTGGGTTCGGCGCGGGCGCCGTGGGGAGCGCCCACCGCGGGATGCTGCTGCTAAAGCGCGAGCAGGTCCGGGGCGAGGTCGCCGCCGTCGAGTCGCGGCGGCGGGCGGTCGCGCTCAGAATCGGGGCGTGCGTCGCCACCCTGTCGCTGCTCTCGCTGGCGACCGACGGCGCCCTCTCCGCGGGAACGGTCGTCGGGAGCGTCATCGGAGCGGTGATTTCGACGGCGTTCACCGGCACCGAGGAGTACGAACTCGTCGCGCTCGACGATCACCTCCTGATCCATCAGGGGAACGGATGGGGCGCCACCGCGATTCGGTGGCGGCGCCTCCGGGAGGTGAGCGTCGAGGGCGACACCCTCCGGGTGGCCCGCGGCCTCCCGTACCCCTGTATCTACACCGCCGACCTCTCGGAGGCGGCGGACCGCCGCGCCGTCCTCGACGCGTTCCGGTCGTACCCGTTCCTGCACTGACCGGGGCCGCTTCGCGGGGCGCGAACCGAGTGACGGCGGTTCCGCCGTTCGGCGGGCGCTTCCCGCCCGTCGGTCGCGTGTAGTCACCGTTTTACCCGTCGAGGGGCTACGGTGGCCCATGACCGACCTCGCGGACCTCGACGTGACCCTCGTGGACGGGTACGTCGACGAACCGGCCCACTTCGGCGTGCCGCCGTACATCTCGACGTACCCGCGGTACACGGCGGGAGCCGTCGTCGACGCGGGCGTCCCCGAGGACAACGTCACCTACCACACTATCGACGAACTCCGGGACGACACGAGCAAGTGGCGAGACGTCGAGGACGCCGACCTGTTCGTCTACCTCGGCGGGATGACCGTCCCCGGCAAGTACGTCGGCGGGACGCCGGCCGAACCCGACGAGGTGCGCAAGCTGGCCTGGACCGCCGACGGGACGAGCCTGATGGGCGGCCCGGTCAAGTTCGGCGTCGGCGACGAGAACGCGGGCGGCACCGAGACCGAGCGCGACGACCTCGACTTCGACTTCGTGGCGAAGGGAGACGTCGAGGCGGCGGCCTACGACCTCCTGCAGAGCGGTCTGGAGGGGTTCAACAACCGGATGCGCGACAACGAGGAGATCGACCGGTGGGCCGCGGACGGCGCGTTCGTCGTCGAGCACCACCCCAACCACCCCGACTACCTAATCGCCGAGATGGAGACCTCCCGGGGGTGTCCCTACCGGTGCTCGTTCTGCACGGAGCCGCTGTACGGCAACCCCTCTTTCCGCGAACCCGACTCGGTCGTCGGCGAGGTCGAGGTCCTCTCCGACCGCGGGGTGCGCCACTTCCGGCTCGGCCGGCAGGCCGACATCCTGGCGTACGGCGGCGACGGCGAGAAGCCAAACCCGGACGCCCTGCGCGAACTCTACGGCGGCATCCGCGAGGTCGCGCCCGACCTCCAGACGCTCCACCTCGACAACATGAACCCCATCACGGTGGTGGAGTGGCCCGACCTGGCCCGCGAGGGCATCCGGGTCATCGCCGAGCACAACACGCCGGGCGACACCGCCGCCTTCGGCCTGGAGTCGGCCGATCCCGTCGTCCAGGAGGAGAACAACCTCAACGTGACCGCCGACGAGTGCTTCGAGGCCGTGAAGATCGTCAACGAGGAGGCCGGCTGGCGGCCCGGGGAAGACCCCGCCGACGCGCCCACGCACGGCGAGTCGGCTGCGAATCGACTGCCCAAACTCCTACCGGGCATCAACCTCCTCCACGGGCTGAAGGGCGAGCGCCGGGAGACGTTCGAGCACAACGAGGCGTTCTTAGACCGGGTGTACGACGCCGGCCTGATGCTCCGGCGGGTCAACATCCGGCAGGTCATGGCGTTCGACGGCACCGAGATGAGCGACGTCGGCGCCGACATCGCCAACGACCACAAGAAGCTGTTCAAGCGGTACAAGACCCGCGTGCGGGAGAACGTCGACAACCCGATGCTCCAGCGACTCGCGCCGGCCGGGACGGTGCTGCCGGACGTCCACCTGGAGTACCACCAGGACGGCAGGACGTTCGGCCGACAGCTCGGCACCTACCCCCTTCTCGTGGGGATTCCGGGCGAGCGCGAACTCGGTCGAATCGTCGACGTCGCGGTCGTCGACCACGGTTACCGGTCGGTGACCGGCGTGGTCCACCCGCTGGACGTCAACAGCGCGACGATGGACGAGCTCACCGCGATTCCGGGCCTCGGGAAGCAGCGCGCCGGCAACGTCGTCGTCAACCGCCCCTACGAGTCGCCCGAGGACCTGGCGGCCGACGTGGACGTCGACCTGACCGCCTTCGCGACCGCCGAGACCCCCGAGGGCGCGGACTGAGGGCGACGGGACGGCGCCGACCGCGGACGCCGGACGGCTGCGGTCTACGCGACACCCGAACCGCGCGTCGTGTCGCCCCGAGGCCACTACGCTTTTTGAACGCTCGCCCCAACTACGCGACGTTCCCACATGCCAGACCCGCCAGTCCGCGAGCGCCGCGTCGCCCCCGAGACCGTGCCCGACGGGCTGACGCTCGCGGCGTTCAACACCGACTGCTCCGAGGCGACCCTCGACGCGCTGGGGGACACCCTCGGCCGCTACCTCGACATCGACGACGTGACGGTCGGGACCACGCTCACCGACGAGCAGCCCGAGGAGTTCGCGGTCCTCCACAACTCCGTCCTCGTGGGCGGGCCGCTCGTCCACCCCGGTCGCGGCGACGACCCGATCGGCGAGGTCGTCTCGCCGTTCCGACAGTCCGACACGCTCTTCCTCGCCGGCTACGGCGACCGGGCTGGACTCCGCGCCCTGTCGAACCGCATCGAGACGCTGGCGTGGCGCGCGGGCGAGGGCCGACTCTACGCCGCGGGCCAGCAGCGGTTCGCATCGATGGACGACCAGTGGGGAATCTACGCCGACGTGGCCGAGGCGGGGTGCGAGGTCCACGTGTTCGAGGAGCCGGCGTACGTCCCTGGCGACGACCGGTTCGTCGTCCACGGCGAGCGTCACTCCCTGGCCGGGACGTGGCTGGTCGCCTTCGACGGCGCCGGCAACGACGCGGCCAAGGCCGCGATGCTCGCCGAGGAGCGCGACCCCGACAGCTACTACGGCGTCTGGACGGTCGTCCCGGAACTCGTGGACGCCATCATCGACCGAGTCGACGAACGCACCGCGGGCGAACAGCGGACGGAGTAGTCCCGACGTCGACCCGGGATGAACCGAAGGAGAGTGCGAGCGCCGCCAGAAAAAGCGCCGATTCTCAGGCGAGCCGCGCGACGATCCTGCGCGCGACCAGCCCGGTCGAGAGCGAGCACCCGATGTACCACGCGAGCCAGACCTTGAGCGGGCCGACCAGCGTCGCGGTCCACGCGATATGTCCCACGACCGGAAGCGCGAGCGCCGCGGGCGCGACGGCGGCGCTGGGCGCGACGAACACCCATCGCAGCCAGAGGAACGCCGGGACGGAGACGAGCATGCTCCACACCGCGGGTCGGAGCTGGCTCTTCATCGCGGCGAGGTACTCGCCGGTGAGGTCCAGCTGCTCGGCCTGGAGCTCCTCGATGGCCTCGTCGTCGTCGCGCTCGCGGGCCGACGCCATCCGCTCGCGCAGGTCCGTCATGCGCTCCTGGAGCCGCTCCATCCGTTGCCGGCTCCGGAGCTTCGTCTGGAGCACCGCCGACGAGACGCCGGTGGTCCCCGCCAGCAGCAGCACGAGCACCGAGAACGGCAGGATGGTCGTGGCCGGGCCGAGCATGGCGTGCATCGCCCCCGCGACCCCGCGCTGTATCGGCGTCACGTAGTAGCCCGCCATCAGCGTCAGCGCGATCAGGCCGGCGAGCTTGTCGTAGCCGGTCCACCCGCCGGTCGAGTCGGTAGTCATACGAACACCTCATCGGCCCTGCACTATCAATGTTCGGCCAGTTGACGCGTGGCGTTCGGTTGGCGGAAACCGTAGCGTACTGAAAACGGCGGACACCCGGGGCGGCGGAAAACGTGTACACCGAAATCCTCCGCGAGCGAGGGCGAAGCCCGAGCGAGCGGTCCAAGCGACGACCGGAGCGAAGCGGAGGGAGGAGCGCCGGATTCTCATCGACGTTTTGCAAGGGCGCGGCGTTTAGGCCGCGCCCGCCGAAACGGCTCCGCCGTTTCGAGCCCTCGTTCGCTTCGCTCACGAGGACGCAGCAAAAGGTCGGTTGTAGAAAAACTCTTTACGGGCTGACCACTTGGGTCCGAATGGAGGCATATAACCTTGGAGATCTCTGACAAGCTCCTGTGTCTGTTCAGTGCTGACGTGACTATCCAGGACGACAAGTACGTCGTCGAGGTACCGCGCCGAGAGATCGAGACCGGGTCGGTCGAACCCGGCGAGACCTACCGCGTCGCGCTCATCTCCGACGATTCGGACTCCTCGACGCAGTCCGAGTCGTCGTCGAACTCGTCGAGCGGCGGCGCGCCCTCGGAACCCCAGCCCCCCGTCGAGGAGGGCGAGATCCGCTACGTCGAGGTCGAGGACATCGGCAAGCAGGGCGACGGCATCGCCCGCGTGGAGCGGGGCTACGTCATCATCGTACCCGACGCCGAGATCGGCGAGCGCGTGAAGGTCGAGATCACGGAGGTCAAGTCCAACTTCGCGGTCGGCGAGATCATCGAAGAGGACTTCTGAACTCCACCTCGCCCCGGGCGCGGCGCCCGCGCCGCGCGCTCGGAATCCGATCTGCGGCCGTCTCACCTGTCCCGTCGGTTCTCTCGGGACCGTCGCGAGAGCGCGCGTCGGTCGCGCTCGACGTCGCGCGAGCAGTGGCGACGACGTGACCGACGCCCGGTCACCTCCTATCTCTCGCTCTGTCCCGTTCGGTTCCCCGCTTTCCGTGGGTCGCCGCAGCTTCCTTCCGGTCTCCGCTTTCGGAGAACGTCGCCCGCGTCGTCCCGCAAGCCGCTTGCAGGACTCACCCCTCGTACGGCGTTCCGTCGGGGCGCTTGGCACCCTCGGAGTCGTGGACCACGACGCCCTCGTCGGGGTCGGCGGGGGCGTACTCGTCGCGGACCGCGATGGCTTCGGTCAGTTCCCGGACCGCCCGCTCCTTGAGCGCCGCCGCCAGGTCCTCGGCGCCCTCGCGGGAGATGTCCCGGCCCAGCCCCTCGCACTCGTGGGCCCGGACCATGCCCTCCTCGTCGACTGCCTCGCCCATCGGCTGGCTCGTGCCCCCGAGCGCGACGCTGAACGGGTAGGTCCGGCAGATGAGCGGGCGGTCCTCGTGGACCGAGCATGCTCCCGTACCGTCGCCGTCCTCCTCGTAGAAGGTGCAATCGCCGCAGGCGTCGGTCTGGAGCGCCCACTCGAACGTCTCGCCGGTGGGCTCGCTGTTTGTGCCGTCAGCGTCGCCCTCCTCCGGGTCGTCCAGGCCGTAGGGCATCGGTCGAGCGACGTCCCGCCAGTCGTAGTCGGTCGCAGTTTCGAGATTTCGCACCTCGTCGGGGAAGACGGTCGCGGTGTGGGGATCGTCGGCCTCGCTCTTGCAACAGGCGCCACAGCGCGTGCATTCGAAGCCGATGGTCTCGATGGCGTCGGCCAGGTCGGCGGTGTCGAGGTCGCGAGCGCGCCGTAGTTCCGCTTCGAGGCTCTGCACACCTGTGGGTTCGGCTTCGCGGGGAAAAAGGGTGTTTATCGGCTACGAAGGTAGTGACTAAACGCTTCGAGATTTCCTCAGCAATCGGAATGAAGAACATCCAGAAAGCCCCCGGTCGGTCGCGGTCGCTGTCTCCGAAAATCGGAGATCTTCGGGATGACGAGAGAGCTTCGCTCTCTCGAACCACTCGGCATATCCTCGGCTCGTTACCACTCGCCTCGGATAGCGGCCGAGCAGGCGACTAAAGTAAACGCGACCGGCCGGCCCCTTTCATCCACCCGGACCGATGGACGACGTCACCGAGCGCTTGCTACTCCGGATCCGCCGGCCGCGCTCGCTCGCCGTCCCACTCGACCTTGTCCTCGACGGCCAGCTTTTCGAGGTGGGCGGCGGTCGTGCTCCGGGCGAGGTCCCTGACCTCCGAGACGTCCTTGTCGTAGGCCGCGTCGACCACCTCGTCGAGCGACCGCGCGCCGTCGCGGACCGCCGCCAGCACCGCGGCTTCGCGGTCGAGGCGGTGGCGGAGCAGGCGCTCGACGGCGCTCCGGGGGTCGTCGATGGCGGGGCCGTGGCCGGGGAGGAGCCGGTCGGGGTTCCGGGCGTAGAGCCGCCGGAGCGACGTCAGGTACGCCCGCACGTCGCCCTCGTCCGCGCCGACGACCACGCTCCCCTCCGCGACGACGAGGTCGCCCGTCACCATCGTGTCGTCCGCGGCGAGCGCGACGTGGTCGGGCGCGTGGCCCGGCGTCTCCAGCACCGTGACGCCGGCGATCTCGGTTCCCTCGCGGAAGGTCCGGTCGGGCGCGACGCCGGTCGCCTCCTCGAAGCGGTCCTCGCGGCCGGCCCGCGCCCAGACGGTCGCGTCGCAGGCGTCCGCGTAGTGGGCGACCGCGCCCACGTGGTCCGGGTGGGTGTGCGTGACGAGAATGTGGGTTACCTCGTGGGATTCGACGGCGGCGTCGAGGTCGTCGGTCCGGCCCGCGGGGTCGACGAGCAGCGCGTCCTCGCGGCCGAGCAGGTAGGCGTTGGTGGCGCCGGTCGGGGCGAGCGTCCCGGTCGGCACCGAGACCTGGCGGTGCTCCATGGCGGATGCGTGGCGCGCCGGCCAGAAAACGGGGTCGGTTCGTCGAGCGCGGTCAGCGGTCGAGGAAGTACACCTGCTTGCGAGCGTCCTGGAAGCTGTACCGCGAGTCGACGAGGTCCTCGTCCTCGAGGCGATTGAGTGCGTACCGGACCGTGCGGTCGGGCAGCAGCGACTCCTCGGCCAGCTGGCCCTGCGAGAGCGGCGCGTCGGTCTCCAGCACCTTGGCCACCAGCTTGGCGCTCGGGGGGAGTTCGCGCAGGCGCTCGCGGAAGTCGTCTGAGAGCTGCTCGGTTACGGGCGTCTCGTCCGGGGTCGTGCTCATGTAAAACGTGACTTGACGAAGCACGGGTAAAGCTTGGCTATATGCACATCTGTACAATCCATACTCCTTAAGGCCATATTATTTCGGCTTATATTCGGTTTTTGACGCCGGCGACCAGTGTTACGTCGCCCCGGCACGTGGCCTCACCCATGGAATCGATCCCCGAGTCGTTCACCGACCTGTTCGAGCGCGAGACGTTCGCCAACTTCGCGACCCTGATGGGCGACGGCACCCCGCAGGTGACTCCGGTCTGGATCGACCGCGACGAGGAGGGCCACCTGCTGGTCAACACCGCGCGCGGCCGCCAGAAGGAGCGCAACGTCGAGCGCGACCCGAAGGTCGGCCTCTGCGTGATGGACCCCGACGAACCCTACCGCTACGTCTCGGTCCGCGGCGAGGTGGTCGAGGTGACCGAGGACGGCGCGGTCGAGCACATCGACGACCTCGCCCGGCGCTACATGGACGTCGAGGAGTACCCGAACAAGGACGAGGAGTCGGGCTCCCGCGTCATCGTCCGCATCAGGCCCGACCGGGTCGTCACCGGCGGCGAGTAGCGCCAGAACGGCGACAAGCGGCCGTCCGCTCGGTCGCCGTCACCTTCGTCGATTGTCGGTCCGCGGTTCGTCGCCGTGGCGGTTGTACCGGCCTAGCACGCACTTGCAGTCGGGGCAGTGAACGACGACGAACCGGCCGCGCTCGTGGCGGACGAGGTCCTCGGCCTCGAGGTCGCGTCCGCATGCCGTGCAGGTAGTCATCGGTGGACTCGACCGATGTGGCTCTCCGACGCCCAGCGGGGTGAGGCTGTCGGCCGCGACGACCACAACCGCCGGCGTCTGACGAGTCGGTTCCAATACGGTTTTAGTCCCCCGGCGGACTACAAGGAGACGAGAAGCGTGAAAGGAGCGGAGTGGTACCAGACCGACGAGGTCGCCGAGGAGTACGAAGAGAAGCGATTCTCCCGCGGCGGGCGGCTCATCGACCGTCGAGAGAAGCAGGCCGTCCTCGACGCCGTCGGCCCGCTGGAGGGGAAGAACGTGCTCGAGATAGCCTGCGGTACCGGCCGGTTCACGGTGATGCTGGCCGAGCGCGGCGCCGACATCGTGGGGCTGGACATCTCGGCCGCGATGCTCCAGCAGGGCCGCCAGAAGGCCCGGTCGGCGGGGGTGGCCGACCACCTGGAGTTCATGCGCGGCGACGCGGGTCGGCTCCCGTTCCCCGACGACCACTTCGACACCGTGTTCGCGATGCGGTTCTTCCACCTCGCGGACACCCCCGCGACCTTCCTCTCGGAGATGCGCCGGGTGGCGAAGGACCAGGTCGTCTTCGACACGTTCAACGCCACGAGCACCCGGAGCGTCTACAACTGGCTGCTCCCGATGGGGTCGCACCTCTACTCGCGTGACGACGTCCGGAAACTGCTCGACGAGGCCGACCTCCGCCTCGTCGACGCCGAGCACGACTGGATCCTCCCGTACGGCTTCTACCGGAAGATTCCGGGCGCCGTGGCGGGTCCAATCCGGAACGCCGACACCGCCCTGGGCGACTCGCCGGTGGGCGACTACTTCGCGTCGGTCTCCTACTGGAACACCAGCGTCGAGTGACGCGTCGGAAAGCGGACAGCGGGTCGTCAGACGCCCGTCCGACACTTCGAGGCCGAACTGCTTTTAAGCCTCGGGCGGGAGATTCGGGGGTATGGAGCTATCCGTGGTGGTCCCGACGCTCAACGGGCGCGAGAGCCTCGCGGCGTGTCTCGACGCGCTGGCCGCCGAGGCGCCCGAGGCCGAGGTGGTCGTGGTCAACGGCCCCTCCGCCGACGGGACCACCGGGATGGTCAGAGACCGCGACGACGTCGACGTGCTGATCGAGGTCTCGGACCGCAAACTCAACGTGGCGCGGAACGCCGGCATCGCGGCCGCCACCGGCGACGCGGTCGCGCTGATCGGCCAGGACCACGCGGTCGAGGCGTCGTGGGCCGACGGGGTCAGAACGGGGCTCGCGGCCGCCGACGTGGTGACCGGCCCGGTCCACCGGTCGGTCCGGGCGGGCGTGACCACCGAGTCGCCCGAGCGCCGGACTATCGACGGTCGGGAGGTGACCTACTTCGACGGGGGCAACGTCGCGCTCACCCGCGAGGCCGTCGAGGCGGTCGACGGCTTCGACGAGTACCTCGTGACGGGCGGGGCGCGCGACTGCGCCCACCGGCTCGCCGCCAACGACTTCGAGGTGGCGTGGTCGTCGTCGGTGAGCGTGACCGACACCGCCGAGGACGACGAGGACGACGACCGCGACTGGGGCTGGAAGTACCGCGCGCTCGCCTACCGGCTCGTGAAGAACTACGGCCCCCGTCCGGGCGTCTTCCGGCGGACGCTCCGGGACGCCGTCTCCGACGGGGTCGAGAACGCCGCCGAGGTCCTCCGGGGCGACGTGACGCCCTCGGAGTGGATGGGCCGCGGCAAGCGCGTGACCAAGAGCTCGCTGATCGGGTGCAAGGACGGGCTCCGGGCCCGGTTCGCCGACCGGAGCGGCGCCCGGAACCCCTACGGCCTGTCGGCGCGGGCCGACCGCGCGGTCGAGCGCTACGACTGGCGTGGCGACCCCGAGGAGGCCGAGGAGCGCGAGGAGCCCACCCAGTAGGTCGCCCGTCTGCCGTCCCGGCGGTGTCGCTTCTCGCGCTCGTCTGCCGCCCGCTCGACTCCTTCACTCCCCGCGCTCGGCGTCCGCGCCGCCCTCGTCCTCTCCGTCGCCCTCGCCGTCGCGTTCGATGGTCGCCCGGACCAGCGCCCGGGTCGCCCGGCGGAGGCGCTCGGAGACCGCCTGACGGGAGACGCCCAGCACCTCGGCGATGTCCTCGAGCTCGACCCGCCGCGGCACGTCGTAGTAGCCCATCTCGGTCGCGGTCCGGAGCGCCTCGCACTGGCGCTCGGTCAGTCCCATCGGGTCGACGTCGGGGTCGTCGGCGGCGTACAGGCTCCGGAGGTCGAACGTCAGGTCCCGGCGCTCGCAGAAGTCGACGTACTCCCGGAGGCTCTCCCGGTCGGGGAACCGGATGCGGACCCGCCACCCCTCGCCGGCCCGCTCCGAGGAGATGAACACGCCCCCGAGGTCGGCCCACGCGTGGTACGTCATGAGCTCGTCGCCCTCGTCGGTGAGTTCGACCTGGTACAGGCGCTTGTCACCGACCTCCGTGAGCACGCTCGCGTCGTCGACTGTCCGGTCGTCGGCCAGCGCCGCCTCGAACGCCGCGAAGTCCTCGCCCGACGCCCAGAACGACAGCGCGAACGGCTTGGCCTCCCGGAGCGTCTGCTGTTCGACGGAGACGTCCATCGCCGGCACCGCGTCGAGCGCGTCCCGCAGGACCGGCGTCTCGAGGTAGAAGTCCGCGATGAGCGTCATACCGTCCGTACCACGTACGAGAGTTTAATGGCACGGCCGACCGCCGCCGGATTCCGGCGGTCACAACGGACACAATGGTCACTAAACCGACTGGTGAAACGGATGGGAACGAGTCCACCCATTAATAACGGGGCGATAGCACGTGGAATCGATGGTAAGCGGATCTGCCCAGCGGCCGAATCACGAGCGCATCGACCGAGCGTGCGACGTGCTCGGGAGCGCATCCCGGCGCCGCGTCATCTACACCCTGCGGGAGAACGGTCGGACCGACCTCGACGGGCTCGCGGACGCGGTCGTCTCGGCGGGCCTGGCGGACGACCGCCAGCGGGCCGCGGCGTCGCTCGTCCACACCCACCTCCCGAAGCTGGCCGACTTCGGGGTCGTCTCGTACGCCGACCCGGCCGACGAGGTGTCGCTCGACGACGGCGTCGAGGCGCTCGAGCCGTTCCTCGCGGTCGCGGCCCGCGAGGAACTGGACGGCGACCGTCCGCAGTTCCCGGGCCGCGACGCGTCGGACGCCGTCGCGAGCGGGGCGCCGGAGTGACCGTCGTCGGGGTTCGGGCGGGGCAGGGCCCGCGACGAGACGCGGCGGGCCCGGGACGCTCCGTGCCCGCGACGCCGTTCAGAAGTCCTTCGGCAGCGAATCGCCGAGGACGCGCCGGGCGTTCTTGTCGAAGACCTTCCGCATCGCGTCCTCGGGCACGTCGAGGGTGAGTATCTCCATCACCGCGACGTTCGGGTGGGAGCTGGGCGCCCCGCTGCCGAACAGGACGCGGTCCGGGTGCTCCATCATCGCGCGCTCGAGCAGGTCCCGGTAGCGGACGTAGCTGGTGTCGAGGTAGCAGTCGTCGTTGCGCTGGAGCAGGTCGATGGACTCGGCCATCAGGTCGCGGTTCAGCGGGTGCCCCCCGAAGTGGGCGAGGACGACGGGGAACTCTCGGGAGAGCAGCGCCTCCTCGGCCGCGGCGGGCGGGAACCGGTCGCCCGCGTGGACCAGCACGGGCAGGTCGACCGCCTCGAGCTGGTCGAGCGTCTCGTCGTCGGGCAGCCCGTCCCTCGCGGGGTCGAGCTTGAACCCGTGGAACCGGTCGTCGTAGGCGTACTGCTCGACGTCCTCGGGCGAGGTGTGGTGGTCCTTCCGGCGCGCGGCGAGGTTGCGCAGCCGCGACGACGCGCGCTCGCCGGGGTCCCGCGGCCCGTTGATCCGGGCGAACGCCAGGAACGGCCGGTCGACGCTCCGGCGCGCCACCGCGTTGTTCGCGCTCACGTAGCTCCCGCCGGCGCGCGTGCCCGGGAACACGACCGAGCGCACGACCCCCGCCTGATGCATCTCCCGCTCTAACCGCTCGGGGCTGATGGCCCGCCCGCGGGTCTGGACGCCCCCAGCGTCCGCGTTGAGTCTGGCGTGTACGTCCACCACCCGGAAGCGATGCTCCAACTCCAGCATTGGGAAGACGGTTCGGAACTCCGGTATTTTTCAGTGTCGGTTGCGCTCCGGCCGGGGGTCCGTCGAGCGGGGTCGTGACGCCGAACGGGTCGCCTCGGCCGGGGCGGAAAAGGGGCGCAGAAACGGCGGTAGAGAAATGGGGGCGTCGCGCGGAGGTGCGATCTACTCGAGGTCGAAGCGGTCGTGGGTCATCACCTTGTGCCAGGCGTCCGCGAAGTCGCGAACGAACTTCTCTTCCTCACTCCCGTAGACCTCCGCGATGGCCCGGAGCCGGGAGTTCGAGCCGAAGATGAGGTCCGCGCGGCTGGCCTCCCACTCGACCTCGCCCGTCTCGCGGTCGCGCAGTTCGAAGACCTCCCGCGAGTCGGAGGACTCCTCCCACTCGTAGTCCATGTCGAGCAGATTCACGAAGAAGTCGTTGGTCAGCGTCCCCGGCCGGTCGGTGAAGACGCCGAGGTCCGAGTCCTGGTAGTTCGCGCCGAGCGCGCGCATCCCGCCGACGAGCGCCGTCATCTCGGACGCCGTCAGGTCCAGCAGGTCGGCCTCGTCCACCAGCAGCTCCTCGGTCGGCTGGTCGTAGTCCCCGCCGAAGTAGTTGCGGAAGCCGTCGACCTTCGGCTTGAGCGCCTCGAACGATTCGACGTCGGTCTGTTCCTGGGTGGCGTCGGTCCGGCCGGGTTCGAACGGGATCTCCAGGTCGTACCCGGCGTCCGCCGCGGCCTCCTCGACGGCCGCGTTGCCGCCCAGCACGATGAGGTCCGCGAGCGAGACTCGCACGTCGTCGGACCGCGAGCCGTTGAAGTCCGCCTGGATTCCCTCGAGGGTCTCCAGCACGGTCTCGAGCTCGGCCGGCTCGTTGACCTCCCAGCTCTTCTGGGGTTCGAGGCGGATGCGGGCGCCGTTCGCGCCGCCGCGCATGTCGCTGTCGCGGTACGTCGACGCGGCCGCCCAGGCGGTCTTGACCAGCTGGGAGACCGACAGGTCGGAGTCGAGGAGCTCCTCCTCGAGCTCGGCGACCTCCTCGTCGCCGATCAGGTCGTAGTCGGCGTCGGGGAGCGGGTCCTGCCACAGCATCACCTCGCCGGGGACCTCCGGACCGAGGAACCGCTCGGGCGGGCCCATGTCGCGGTGGATCAGCTTGTACCAGGCCCGCGCGAACGCCTCCCGGAACACGGTCGGGTCCTCGCGGAAGCGCTCCAGGATCTCCCGGAACTCGGGGTCGTGCTTCAGGGCGACGTCCGTCGTCAGCATCATGGGGGTGCGCTTCTCCGACGGGTCGTGGGCGTCCGGCACGGTGTCCTGGGGCTCCTCGTCGACCGGCCGCCACTGCCACGCGCCGCCGGGGCCCCTGTGGGGCTCCCACTCGTAGTCGAGCAGGTTGGCGATGTAGCCCATGTCCCAGCTGGTCGGCGCGCTGGTCCACGGCCCCTCGATGCCGCTGGTGATGGTGTCGGGGCCCTTGCCCTCGCCGTAGTCGTTCTCCCAGCCGAGGCCCTGCTGGTCGATCGGCGCCGCCTCGGGCTCGGCGCCGAGGTGGTCGCCGGAGTCGGCGCCGTGGACCTTCCCGAACGTGTGTCCGCCGGCGATGAGCGCGGCCGTCTCCTCGTCGTTCATCGCCATCCGACCGAACGCCTCTCGGATGTTCTCCGCCGAACCCTCGGTGTCGGGCTCGCCGTCCGGACCCTCCGGATTCACGTAGATGAGTCCCATCACAGTGGCGCCGAGCGGCTCTTCGAGCTCACCCTCGTCGTTGAAGCGCTCGGAGCCCTCCCACTCGGTCTCGGGGCCCCAGTAGACGGCCTCGTCGGGCTCGAACTCGTCCTCGCGGCCGCCGGCGAAGCCGAACGTCTCGAACCCCATCGACTCCATGGCGACGTTCCCGGCCAGGACGATCAGGTCGGCCCACGAGAGCTTGCGGCCGTACTTCTGCTTGACCGGCTCGAGCAGCCGGCGGGCCTTGTCGAGGTTCACGTTGTCGGGCCAGCTGTTGAGGGGCGCGAAGCGCTGGGTCCCGCCGGTCGCGCCGCCGCGGCCGTCGACGGTACGGTACGTGCCGGCGCTGTGCCACGCCATCCGGATGAACAGCGGGCCGTAGTGGCCGTAGTCGGCCGGCCACCAGTCCTGCGACGTCGTCATCACGTCCTCGATGTCCGCCTTCACCTCGTCGAGGTCGAGCTTCTGGAACTCCTCGGCGTAGTCGAAGTCCTCGCCGTACGGACCGACGTTCTCGGCGTTCTGGTCGAGGACGTCCAGGTTCAGCTTGTTCGGCCACCAGTTGTTATTGTGTCGGGGATTGCCCATTCCGTGATCGAGATTTTCTTCTGACATATTCGGGTTTCGCTCGTGAGATTGGTGGAACCGCTATTACAAAAAAGCAGGTGGTTTTAGACAGATATGCATTCCAGGAATCGGAAATATTTTTGCGAAATAGCAAAACAGCTATAAGCGGTTCGGAGACTGTCCGGGTCGGACGGGGATACCTACGCTTGACGGACTGTTTCGCTCGGGGAAGAAAAATTTATATAGAAGTTCAAACATCTTGTAGATGGGGAGCAACCATGGCAGACTCACAATCCGGACAGCGACGCATGGGCGGTCGACCGATGTTCGTCCTCGCGGACGACACCGAACGAACGCACGGCAGGGACGCACAGTCCTCGAACATCTCCGCGGGCAAAGCGGTCAGCGAGGCCGTACGGACCACGCTCGGGCCCCGCGGGATGGACAAGATGCTGGTGACGGACACCGGCGACGTCACCATCACCAACGACGGGGCGACCATCCTGAGCACGATGGACATCGAGCACCCCGCGGCCCAGATGCTCGTGGAGGTCGCCGAGGCCCAGGAGGACGAGGTCGGCGACGGGACCACCACGGCGTCGGTGCTCGCGGGCGAACTGCTCTCGAAGGCCGAGGACCTGCTCGACGACGACGTCCACCCGACGACCATCGTCGAGGGGTACGCGCAGGCCCGCGACATCGCCGTCGAGGCGGTCGACGACCTGGTCCTCGACGACGAGCTCGACGACGAACTCCTCCGGCACGTCGCCGAGTCCAGCATGACCGGTAAGGGGACCGGCGACATCACCACCGAGAAGCTCGCCGACGCGGTGGTCCGGGCGATCCGCCACGTCGACGGCGACGAGGGCGTGCGCCGCGACGACGTCCGGGTCCACACCCAGACCGGCGGGTCGTCGTCGGCGACCGAGCTCGTCGAGGGCGTCATCAGCGACGTCGAACCGGTCAACTCCAACATGCCCCGACAGGTCGAGGACGCGACCATCGCGGTCGTCGACGAGGAGTTCGGCGTGCGCGAGGCCGAGATCGACGCCGAGTACAGCGTCGAGAGCGTCGACCAGCTGACCGCCGCGATGGACGCCGAGGACCGCGAGCTCCGGCAGTACGCCGACGCGCTCTCGGAGGCCGGCGTGGACGTCGTCTTCGGGACCGACTCCATCGACGACCGGCCGGCGGCCTACCTCGCCGACGCGGGCATCCTCGCGTTCGAGAACGTCGACGACGACGAGGCCCGCGCTATCGCCTCCGCGACCGGCGCCTCCCGCACCGGGAAGGTCGGAGACATCGAGGGCGCCGACCTCGGCCGCGCCGAGACGGTCCGGGTGCAGACGTTCGGCGACGACGACCTCGCGTTCGTCGAGGGCGGCGAGGCCGCCGAGGCGGTGACGATGTTGATCCGCGGCGGCACCGAGCACGTCATCGACGAGCTCGAGCGCGCGCTCGAGGACGCCCTCGACGTGGTGACCGCGGCGCTCGACACCGGCGGCGTCGTGCCCGGCGCGGGCGCGGTCGAGATCGCGGTCGCCGACCGGGTCCGCGAGGAGTCGGCCGGCATCGAGGGCCGCAAGCAGCTCGCGGTCGAGGCGTTCGCCGACGCGGTCGACGTGCTCCCGCGCACCCTCGCGGAGAACACCGGCATGGACCCCATCGACGGTCTGGTCGACCTCCGGGCCGCCAACGAGAGCGACGAGGGCCGGGCCGGCATCATCGCCGAGGGCGAGCACGGTGAGGTCGAGGACCCCGTCGAGGCGGGCGTGCTCGACCCCGCCGCGGTCAAGCGCGAGGCGTTCGAGTCGGCCACCGAGGCCGCGACGATGATCGCCCGCATCGACGACGTCATCGCCTCGGAGTAGGTCGCTCGCCCCCGAGCGAGCCGTAGCGCGAACTCGTCCTTTTTCGCCGGCTACCCCGCGTCCTATCGGGATCGCTGCGTAATCGAACCGACCGAGCGCCGGCGCTCCTCCTCGGCGTCGACGGTCCCGTCCTCGGCCCGCCGCGACCGGTAGCGGGCGTACAGTGCCAGCGCGGCGGCGCCGACGCCGGCGCCGGCCAGCAGTGACTTTGCCAGCGACCCGCGCTGGGAGGCCTCGGTGTAGGCGCTGGTCTCGGAGACGTGGCGGTCGTAGTCGCCCCGCTCCTCCAGTTCGCCGGTCGACGCGTCGAGGTTGTTCGCCCCGTCCGGGCGGGCAGGTTCGTCACGCTTCTGCATCGGGACGAACGCCGACTCCATCACGCGGTCCATGAGCCGCGACGCGTAGTGGCCGAGTGCGGCCATCCCCCTGGCGCCGCCGCCGACGTAGACGTCGCGCTGGGGGCGCTCGGCGGCGTCGAGGATGGCCCGCGCCACCGTCTCGGGCGCGTACAACGGCGGCGGGAGCGTCGCGTCCTCGTCCATGTAGTTCTTGGCGTGGTCGGCGTACGGCGTGTCGATGGAGGCGGGCTTGACCAGCGTCACCGAGACGGGCGCGCCGTCGTTCTCCAGTTCCATCCGGAGCGCGTCGGTGAACCCCTTGACGGCGTGCTTCGACGCCGAGTAGCTCCCCTGGAGCGGGATGGCCTCGTCGGTGGCGACGCTCCCGATGTTGATGATGGCGCCGCCCCGCTCCTTCAGGTGGTCGGCGGCCTCGAGCGACCCGTACAGCAGCCCCCAGACGTTGGTCTCGAACTGCTCTCGCATGTCCTCGACCGGGGTGTCCTCGAGTTTCCCGTAGAGGAACGCGCCGGCGACGTTGACCCAGGTGTCGAAGCCGCCGTAGGCGTCGACTGCCTCCTCGGCGATTCGCCGGACGTCGTCGCGGTCGCTCACGTCGGCGACGACGTAGGTCGCGTCGCCGCCCGTCCGCTCGATCTCCGCTTCGAGTTCGCGGAGCGCGTCCTCGCTCCGGGCCGCGAGCACTACCCGCGCCCCGCGGTCGGCCGCCATCCGCGCGGTCGTCAGCCCGATCCCCGACGACGCGCCGGTGATGACGATCACCTGGTCCTCGACGGGTTTCAGGTCGACGCTCATCGACCGCTCACCCCCGCGCCGGTCCGCGACTCCGAACCGCGGCGTCGATTCGTGCGTCGCTGTGCGTCTGACTCGCGAGTATCGGTGGTTCGTCTCCGGGTCATCGTGCGCTCTCCCCCGATTCCTGACGGGATTCTCTACGAGGGGAAGAACGGGCTTAGTCTCGGTGGCTCACAGTCGGCGGGGGTCGGCGCTCCGCCGACCGCTCGACGGCGGTTCGTCGCCGCCCTCGCTCACCGCAGTTCCGCGCCGTCGGGACACACCCCGGTCCGGTTCGGCAGCACGCCCTCGACGCCCACCGCGAACACCGTCTCGCCGACCATCGCCATGCTCGCGGTCCCGCCCGCGGCCTCCACCGCGGCGACCGTCTCCCGGACCTCGTCGGTCGGCAGGTCGATGGCGCGCGCGAAGTCCCACGAGTCGCGGAGTACGCGGTCGAGCGTAGGGTCCGCGGGGAGCGCGTCGAGGGTAGCGGTCCCCGCTCGGGCCACGCGGGCCATCAGCTCATCGTCGGCCAGTGCCTCCTCCGTGGCGATGGGGCCGAAGCTCGCGTACTCGACGGGCGTCTCGCGGTCGTACGCCCGGGGTTCGCCGCCGTCGCCGACCACCAGGCCGCCGCGGTCCTGGACGAACACGTCGCCCAGTCCCGTCCCGGCCGCGACCTCCGCGCGGTGGGCGACCTCGACGAGTTCCTCCCGCGAGTAACCGAGTTCGAACTCGGCGTTCGCGGCGATGACGGTCGCCAGGGTCGCGGCCCCGCTGGCGCCGAACCCCCGGCCGATGGGCACCTCGGCGGCCAGGTCGACGCGGGCCGGCACGTCCAGGTCGTCGATAGCCAGTTCGACCGGCTCGAAGTCGGTCGGCTCGCCGTCGACAGTCACGACCGGCCCATCGGTACTTCGGTCTGCTGGCGTCACGTCGGCGACCACGCCGTCGGCGATGGCCACGCTCGCACCCTTCGACTCGTCGCCGTCGCCGGCCGGCGCGAAGACGGCGGTGACGCTGCCCGGGGCGAAAGCCTCCATACCCGACGGTTGGTCGGAATCCCTTTTGAACCCTCGGAAGCCGGCGACCACCGGCCGACGACCGTTTACGCCTCAGGCCGGTAGGTGCCCGCCGTGACCGACACGATGCGCGCAGTCGTCATCGAGGAGTTCGGCGACCCGGACGTCTTCGAGGACCGCGAGCTCGACCGACCCGACCCCGACCCGAACGAGGTGCTGGTCCGGGTCGCGGCGTCGAGCGTCAACCCGGTCGAGTACAAGATCCGCCGGGGCGATCTGCCCCCGTTCGCGCCCGACTTCCCGGCCGTCCTGGGCTGCGACGCCTCGGGGGTCGTCGCGTCGGTCGGCGGCGACGTGGAGGACTTCGAGGAGGGCGACGAGGTGTACGGGATGGTCGGCGGCGTCACCGGCGCGCAGGGCGCCTACGCCGAGTACGTGTCCGCCCACGCCGACCTGCTCGCGCCAGTCCCGGCGGCCCTCTCGCTCGAAGAAGCCGCGGCGCTCCCGGTCGTCGGGCTCACGGCCTGGGAGATGCTGGTCGGCGAGGCCGACGCGGGCGAGGGCGACTCGGCGCTGGTCTACGGCGGCGCGGGCGGCGTCGGCCACGCGGGGGTCCAGCTGGCCGACTGGCTCGGCGCGGACGTCTACGCCACGGGCTCGACCGAGCGCAAGCGCGACCTCGCCGCGGACCTCGGCGCGACCGCGACCATCGACTACACCGACACCGACGTCGAGGAGTACGTCGACGAGTACGCCGGCGGCGAGGGGTTCGACGTGGTGTTCGACCCCGTGGGCGACGACCACCTCCAGACCGCGTTCGAGGCGGTCGCGCCCCACGAGCGGGTGGTCACCACCGAGTCGAGCTCGACCCAGGACCTGAGCCCGCTCCACCAGAAGGCGCTGTCGCTCGGCGTCGTGCTGGTCATCCTGCCGGTGCTGCGCCGGCAGCGTCGCGAGCGCGTGGGCGAGCGCCTCCGGCGGCTCAACGACGCGGTCGAAGACGGCGGCCTCGACCCAGTACTGGACGACGAGCAGTTCGAGCTGACCGCCGAGGGCGTCGCCGCGGCCCATCGGTACGCCGAGGACGGCGACCACGTGGGCAAGATCTCGCTGGTCAGCGAGCGATAGCAGTCCGCGTCTCCCCTCCGACGAGCTGACTACGCAGTGGTCGTCGTCGGCCCGGTCGCGTTCGTGACCTGGATGCCGAGGACCGGGCTCCGGGTCGCGGCCACGAGCGCACGCGTCCGGCTCCCCTCGGGCGTCCGCAGCGCGACGCCGTAGACGAGTTCGCCCTGGCGGAGCCCGACGTTCACGACCTGACCGGTCGTCCGATTCCGGAGAAGACGGATGGCTTCGGTCGCGGGCCGCAGCTCCTCGTAGGCGTACGCCTCGCCGCCGAGGAACCGCCGGTCGGCGACGGTGATGTCGTTGCGGACCGCGGTGACCGTCCCGTCGGTCGCGTCGACCGTGACCTGCGAGACGCTCCGGTTCTGGGCGAGCAGGCTCACGTTGAACACCGGCGTCCCGTTCAGCGTGGTGAGCGTGACGACGACCGGCTTGCCGTCAGACCGGTTGGCGGCGAGTCGGATGGCCTCCGTCGCCGTGGTGTCGACCGCGCTCAGGTTGACCTGGCCGCCCTGCTGGGCCGCGACCGGGGCGGCGTCGGTCGAGAGCGCCCCGATTCCGGCGTCGGCCGGTCGGTCGGCCGGGCCGGTCGCTTGCGACTGCGATGCCGTCGAGAGCGGTTTCGCCACGCCGGCCCCGGCGAACCCTCCGACGAGGAGGAGCGCGAGGCTGACGGACGCGAGTTTCGCGTAGTCCATTGTTTCCCCGTCCCCGCTTCGCCGAAGCTCCGCAAGAGGCTACTGGCCGACGGCTGGAGCGCCGCTTTCCCCCGCGGTCGTCGCTCGACGGCGCACCGGTCGCGGAAAAAGCCGCACGTCGAGGGACCGCGTCCGCTACTGGCTCTCGTCGGAGCGCTGGGTGAGCGTGACCTCGACCGTCTGGCGCTCGCCGTCGCGGACGACGGTCACCTCGACCGTCTCGCCCGGCCGGGTCTCGGTGAACAGGTACGAGAGCAGGTCCTCGCGCGACTCGATGCTCCGGTTGCCGACTGCGACGATGACGTCGCCGCCCACCGGGATGCGCGTGTCGTTCACGACGGTGTCGTCGTCGGCGCCCTGGATCGCGTCGGCCGCGGGCGTCCCGTCGACGGTGTTGACCACGTAGACGCCGCTGTCGACCTCGAGGTCGTTGGCCTCTGCCAGCGGCTGGGTGAGCGTGACTCCCTGGACCCCGAGCAGCGAGTACGCGTACTCGCCGTCCTCGATGAGAGTGGGCACGATCTGCTCGACGACGGACGCGCCGATGGCGAACCCGATGTTCTCGCCGCCGCCGGCCTGGTTCACCCCGACCACGGCTCCGGAGTCACAGGCGACGAGCGGGCCGCCGCTGTTCCCGGGGTTGATGGGCGCGTCGGTCTGGATGGTGTTCGGCAGCGGGAAGCCGATCGGCGACGTCCGGTTGACGCCGCTGACGATGCCCGCGGTGATCGTCGTCTCGAGGCCGTACGGGCTCCCGATGGCCGCGACGCGCTCGCCGGGACGCGGCGTCCCGTCCGCGACGTCCAGGGCCTCGACGTAGTCCGGCGTGTCGTCCACGCGGACGACCGCGAGGTCGGCGAGCTGCGTCGCTCCGACCACGGTGGCCGCCCGGGTCTCGCCGCGGGAGAACTGCACCCCGACGCTGGTCGACTGATTGACGACGTGCTGGTTGGTGACGGCGTAGCTCGTCGAGCCGCCGTCCGCCACCTCGTAGACGAACCCGGAGCCGCCTCCTCTGGCGGTCTGGACCTGGACCACCGAGTCTATCGTCTGGTTGTACAACGCCGCGTAGTCACACGCCGCCGTCCCCGACTGCTGGGCCGCCACCCCGCCGGCGTCGGCCGGCGCGCCCGTCGTCCGGGCGTCGGCGGTCGGCACCCCTCCCCCGAGCGCCGTCGCCGGCGCGACAGCGACGACGGCGACGACGAGGAACAGCGTGAGCTTGTGCTGACTGACCATGCGGTCACAGAGACGACCAAAATACCCGTAAGGGTAGTGGCCGAACTCCGGCAGTTCGCGGCAAGTATCGCGCGATCCGCGTCGGCGTGCCGGCTCGGCCGAGTAGCAACCTTTGTATCGGCGCCTCCGGAACTCCCACCGATGACCGCGTTCTTCGACCGGCTCGCCGACCGCATCGCCGCCGTCGACAGCGTCGTGTCGGTGGGGCTGGACCCCGACGAGGACCGCCTGCCCGACGAGGTCCGGGACGCCGACCTGCCCCGGTGGGAGTTCAACCGCCGCGTCGTCGACGCGACCGCCGACCACGCCGCCGTGTTCAAGCCCAACGCCGCCTTCTACGAGGACCCCGACGGCTGGCGCGCGCTGGAGAAGACGGTCGAGCACGCTCACGATGCCGGCGTACCGGTGCTGCTGGACGCCAAGCGCGCCGACATCGGCAACACCTCCCGCCAGTACGCCAAGGTGCTGGACTCGGTCGACGCTATCACGCTCAACCCGTTCCTGGGTCGGGACGCGCTGGCGCCGTTCCTCGACCGCGAGGACGCGGGCTGCTTCCTGTTGTGTCGAACCTCGAACCCCGGCGGCGCCGACGTGCAGGAGCTCAAGCTCGCCGACGGCGACCTGGTCTACGAGCGCGTGGCCGACCTCGCCGCCGAGTGGAGCGCGGCGGGCCACGGCAACGTCGGCCTCGTCGTCGGCGCGACGACGCCCGACGAGCTCCGGGCGGTCCGCGAGCGCGTCCCCGACCTGCCGTTCCTCGTCCCCGGCGTGGGCGCCCAGGGCGGCGACGTCGAGGCGGCCGCGACCTGCGCCACCGCGACCAACGGCGCCGGGCTGGTCAACTCCACCCGGGGCATCATCTTCGCCGGCGAGGGGTCGGACGCGCCGTTCGACGAGGCCGCCGGCGCGGCCGCCCGCGACCTGAAGGAGCAGTTGAACGAGTACCGATAGCCATAATCTCGCCGAGTCCGAACGCCCGGCCGTGACCACCGAGTCGCGCATCTCCAGTCGACCCATCTTCGGCGTCCTCGCGGTCGTCATCGTGCTCGTGGCCGGCGGCATCGGCGCCGTGGTCGGCGCGTCCGGCCAGCAGCGCGCGGTCCCGATGGACCTGTTCGGGCTGGTCTCGTTCCCGATGACGCCGGTCTCGATGGCGGCGTTCGGCATGCTCCTGACGGGGGCCGTGATGGCGGTGCTGTTCTCGCTCGTCAGCGTCGCCTCCCGGTACGACGACGAGGTCGGCGAGCGTGCCTGACGGCTGTCTCGCGGCGCTTGCGGACGAGTGGCACGCCGGCGGAATCTCCTTCCGACCGGCGTGCGACCCCTCGCGCATGCCCGAGACCGCCGTCGAGGAACTGACGACCGAGGCCGAGTGGACCGCCGCGCTCCCGATTCTGCGCCAGCTCTGGACCGACGCCGACGAGTCGTTCGTCCGGTCGTGGGCCGACGAGGACGACTACCGGCTGTTCGGGCTGTTCGTCGGGACCGACGACCCAGACACCTCGTCGGTCGTGGGGGAGCCGCGGGAATCCGACGGGGAACTCGTCGCCGTCGCCGGCGTCTCGGTCCAGCGGGTCCTCCACCACGCCCGCCACGCCTGGATTCACGACTTCGTCGTGGCCGAGGCCCATCGCGGGCAGGGGTACGGCGCGGACCTGCTCGGGTTCGTGGAGTCGTGGGCCGAGGACCGCGACTGCGAGTACGTCGCGCTCGCGGTCCGAAACGGCAACGACGATGCGCTCGGGTTCTACGAGGCAGAGGGGATGGAGCGGTGGGGGTCGGTCGTCGAGACCGAGCTGTGAGCCGGCAGTCACGTCGGGCGTCGCCGCAGGTTTGAACCCTACGCAACTTGAATGGACAGATATGGGAGACGAACAGCTCGGCTTAGCGGGAGCTACGTCCATCGGGCTGGGCGGGATGATCGGTGGCGGGGTCTTCTCGGTACTGGGCGTCGTGGCGACCATCGCGGGGGCGGCGGCGTGGGCGGCGTTCACCGCCGCGAGCCTGATTTCGATGTGCGCGGCCTACTCCTACGTCAAGCTCAACCGACTCGCCGACGCCCGGGGCGGGTCGGTCTCGATGATCGAGGAGTTCGTCGGCAACGCGACGCTGGCGGGCATGGTCGGGTGGACGCTGCTGTTCGGCTACGTCGGCGCGGTCGCGATGTACGCGTTCGCGTTCGGCGGGTTCGCCGCGCAGCTCGTCGGGATGGGGTCGGTGCTCGGCCTCCCGTTCCGGCCGGTCGCGTCGGTGGTCGCGGTCGCGGGGTTCGTCGGGCTGAACGCGGTCGGCGCCCGCGCCACTGGCACCTCCGAGGAGGTGCTCGTCGGGCTGAAGATCGCCATCCTGCTGGTCATCGGCGGGTGGGGCCTCTACTACGGGCACACGGTGAACAGGCTCGCATTCGGCTTCTCGATGGTGACCGACCTCGGGTTCGTGACTGCCGTCGCCATCTCGTTCGTCTCGTTCCAGGGCTGGCAGCTCGTGATGTACGACCAGGACAGCATCCGCGATCCCAAGTCGGTCGTCCCGAAGGCGGTGTACATCTCCATCGTGGGCGCGATAATCATTGACAGCATGATCGCCATCCTCGTCACGAGCCTGGTTTCGACCCAGGCCATCGCCCGGCATCCCGAGATCGCGGTCGCGAAGGCCGTCCGGCCGTTCCTGGGGCACCTCGGGTTCGTCGCGGTGGCGGTCGCGGCGCTGTTCTCGACCGGGAGCGCCATCAACGGCACGCTGTTCAGCGCGGCCAACTTCGCGAAGGGGATGCTCTCGGACGGGTTGCTCCCCGACCGACTGGGCGACGCGTCGGCCGGCGGCGCGCCGGTCCGGACCGTCCTCGTGCTGGGGGCCATCGCGGCCGCGTTCACCGTCTACGGGAGCCTCGACGGCATCACGTCGTTCGGATCGCTGGCGTTCATGGTCGTGTTCGGAGCGATGAGCTACCTGGCGTTCGCTCGGCGCGACGCCGACGAGGTCGACATCAACCCCGCGGTCCCGGCGCTGGGCGTGCTCGGGACCGTGGCGTTCTTCCCGATCCTCCTCTGGCACCTCTACACCGCCCAGCGGGGCGTCTTCTACTCGGTCGTCGGCATCTCGGTCGCCGTGGTCGCGGTCGAACTCCTCTACTTCGAACGTGACGCGCTCGAGGACGGAATACCCGGTATCGGCGAGCACGTCTGATGCGCGCCGACTGGCGTCCCGCCGCCCGGTTCTCCCCGCACAGAACTCGTCGACGCCCCCTTCACTCGATCCGGACCTCGTCGCCGACCGCGACCCCGAACGCGTCGTCGCCCCGGCCGCGGTTGACCGCCAGTTCGACGTTGCCGTGGCTCCCGACCGTGACGAGTCGGTCGCCGGCCGCGAGTTCGGCGTAGGCTCGCGCGACGGGCGCCGGCCGGCCGTTCACCGCGACCGTTTCCTGGCCGTCGAGCAGGTCGCCGGGCAGGTTGGTGACGGCGTTCCCGAAATCGTCCACGACGAGGACCTCGCCGACCGCGGCGCCGTCTTCGAGTTCGGGTTCGGGGAACCCGAGGTCCTCGTACTCGCCGACCGGCGCCACGTCGTCGCGCTCGTGGAACGACGCGACGCCGGTCTCGTGGATTCCGGCGGCGGCGGGAGCGAACACGTCCCGGCCGTGGAAGGTGGTGCTCGCGGTCCGTTCATCGTCGTACTCCACCTCGAACACCTCGACGTCGGCAGTGTCGGCGTCCCCGCCGGCCGCCCGCGCCGCCAGCTCGCGGGCCGCCGGCAGCAGCACGCCGTTGTCCGGGCCGACGAGCGCGTGGTCGCCCGCCCGGACCGCGAGCGCCGCCCGGTCGGTGCCGACGCCGGGGTCGACGACGACGAGGTGGACCGCCGCCGGGAAGTACGGCAGCACCTCCCGGAGCCAGAACGCCGCGGTCCGGACGTCCTGGCGCGGGAAGTCGTGGGCCACGTCGACCAGTCGGGCGTCGGTCCGCTGGAGCATCACGCCCTTCATCGCCGCGGGGTAGGGCGTGCCGAAGTCCGAGGCGAGCGTTATCATGGACGGCGGTTCGACGCCGACCGCAAAAAGCGCACCAGTTCGGGTCGACGGGTCTCCGGACTACTCCCCCTTCGCTTCCGGACCGCTCCCCGTCGCCGTCCTACTCCCCGTTGCTGTCCGAGTCGCTCACGCGCTGGATGCGCTCGATGCCGCCGATCTCCTCGACGACCTCGACCACGGCGTCGGGGACCAGCCGTTCCCAGTCGCCGCCGTCGATCATCCGGTCGCGGACCTCGGTCCCCTCCAGGACCTCCCGGTTGTACATCGGCGACTGGCGGACCTCGACGCCCGCCTCGGTGAACAGCTGGATGACGAGGGGGTTGTTCGAGTAGGCGACGTCGAAGTCCGGGCACATGCTCTGGACGTGGCTGACCCACACCGAGTTGCGGTCGAGGTCCTCGATGGGGACCCCGTAGGTCACGAGGTCGTGGTCGACGAGCGACTTGGTGATCATCATGATGCGCTCGCCGGCCGTGAAGGGGTCGTGCTGGCTGTGGGAGTCGCCGGCGCTCCCGATGCCGAGGACGAGCTCGTCGACCTCCTCGGCGATGCTCTCGACCACGTTGTGGTGGCCGTTGTGGTAGGGCTGGAACCGCCCGATGTAGAACCCGCGGGTCATACGTATCGTTGCGCCGGGAGGTTTTATAAGGGTGACGAGACGGAGCGTCCGCGAGAATCGCCCCGTAGACCGCCGTCGCGTCCGAGTTCGCCGTCGCCGCCTCCGGCGAATCGAGGGAGAAAGTATATCAATTCAGCAGCCCACAATTCAGGTACGTACAGGACAGCTCTATGAGTAAGGACACCGAAAACGAGGCTCCGTCCACGGAGCAGACGACCGAGCAAGACGGCTCGGCGTTCGAGGATCTCGGCAGCGACGTCGAACCCGACGTCACCGACGAGGCCGCTGTCGAGGAGGACCTGCTCGGCGGACTGGAGATCGAGACCACCGAAGAGATCGACATCCCCGACCGACTGGTGGATCAGGTCATCGGGCAGGACCACGCCCGGGACGTGGTCCAGAAGGCGGCCAAACAGCGCCGCCACGTGATGATGATCGGGACGCCCGGGACGGGCAAGTCCATGCTGGCGAAGGCGATGAGCGAACTCCTGCCCAAGGAGGATCTGCAGGACGTGCTCGTCTACCACAACCCCGACGACGGCAACGAACCCAAGGTTCGGACCGTCCCCGCGGGGAAGGGCGAGCAGATCATCGACGCCCACAAGGAGGAGGCCCGCAAGCGAAACCAGATGCGGTCGTTCCTGATGTGGGTCATCATCGCCATCGTGGTGGGGTACTCGCTGCTCATCGCGACCCGGCCGCTGCTGGGCATCCTCGCGGCCGGCGTCATCTACCTCGCGTTCCGCTACGGCTCGCGGGGCAACGACGCGATGATCCCGAACCTGCTGGTCAACCAGGCCGACCAGACCGCCGCGCCGTTCGAGGACGCCACCGGCGCCCACGCTGGCGCCCTGCTCGGCGACGTCCGCCACGACCCCTTCCAGTCCGGCGGGATGGAGACCCCGAGCCACGACCGCGTCGAGGCCGGGGCCATCCACAAGGCCAACAAGGGCGTGCTGTTCGTCGACGAGATCAACACCCTCGACATCCGGTCCCAGCAGAAGCTGATGACCGCGATCCAGGAGGGCGAGTTCTCCATCACGGGCCAGTCCGAGCGCTCCTCGGGCGCGATGGTCCAGACCGAACCCGTCCCCTGCGACTTCATCATGATCGCCGCGGGGAACATGGACGCGATGGAGAACATGCACCCCGCGCTCCGGAGCCGCATCAAGGGGTACGGGTACGAGGTGTACATGGACGACACCATCGACGACACCCCGGAGATGCGCCGGAAGTACACCCGGTTCATCGCCCAGGAGGTCGAGAAGGACGGTCGGCTGCCCCACTTCAACGAGGAGGCGGTCGAGGAGGTCATCCTCGAGGCCCAGCGCCGGTCGGGTCGCAAGGACCACCTCACGCTCAAGCTGCGGGATCTCGGCGGGCTCGTCCGCGTCGCCGGCGACATCGCTCGCGCCGCGAACAAGGACGAGACCACCAGCGAGGACGTGCTGCAGGCCAAGCGCCGCAGCCGCTCCATCGAGCAGCAGGTCGCCGACGACTACATCGAGCGCCGGAAGGACTACGAGCTCACCGTCAACCAGGGCGAGGTCACCGGCCGCGTCAACGGCCTGGCGGTCATGGGCGAGGACTCCGGCATCGTCCTCCCCGTGATGGCCGAGGTCACGCCCTCGCAGGGGCCCGGCCAGGTCATCGCGACCGGCCAGCTCAAGGAGATGGCCGAGGAGGCGGTCCAGAACGTCTCTGCCATCATCAAGAAGTTCAGCGACGAGGACATCTCCGAGAAGGACGTCCACATCCAGTTCGTCCAGGCCGGCCAGCAGGGCGTCGACGGCGACTCGGCGTCCATCACGGTCGCCACCGCGGTCATCTCGGCGCTGGAGGACATCCCGATCCACCAGGACCTCGCCATGACCGGCTCGCTGTCGGTCCGCGGCGACGTGCTGCCGGTCGGGGGCGTCACCCACAAGATCGAGGCCGCCGCGAAGGCTGGTCTCGACCGGGTCATCATCCCGAAGGCCAACGAGGACGACGTGATGATCGAGGACGAGTACGAGGAGCAGATCGAGATCATCCCCGTCTCCCACATCAGCGAAGTGCTCGACGTCGCCCTCGCGGGCGAGGCCGAGAAGGACGGGCTGGTCGACCGGCTCAAGAACATCACCGGCTCCGCGCTCGAGCGCGACGTCGGTCGGTCGGGCACCGGTAGCCCGAGCCCGCAGTAACGCGACGCGGCTCTCTCCGTTCTCCCGTTCTTTCGCGCCGACCAGCGACGGCGCCGCCGTTCCGACGCTGCCAGCTGCGCTGACGTCGGTTCCACCGCGCCTCCCCGCGGTGTGCCACGGATTCCCACGCGCCGGGTGCGATGGACACCTATTTTTGGCTACCTGTCGTAGCGTCGACCATGGGACTCAAGAAGAGCCTCCTCAGCGGTATCGTCGCGTTCGTCGTCGCGAGTATCGTCGCCCGCAAAGTCGGCGGCGAGCGGCTCGGCACCCGCGTCGGGCTGCTGACCGGGAGTTCGGTCGCCGTCAGCACGTGGCTGTCGGGCCGCGGGCGAGCGACCGACGTCGAGTTCGAGGACCCGATCGAGACCGAGTGACGAGCGCGCCTGTCGACCGACTTCGCGACCGCGTGGCGAGTGACCGTGCCCGCAACTGCAGATGACCGACCCCGCGAACGCGGCCGGCGGCGTCCGCCGCGCGGCCGTTCGGAAGTCCCCTTCTTTCGCGTACGGCCGGCACATCGTACCACGCCTCCGGCACGTCGTCTATCTGGCCCTCCAGCACGTCGCCCGCCAGCCGGAGGTGCTCCCCGTCCTCCTCGGACCAGAGCACCGTCCGCTGGAGTCGCTCGAACTTCGGGGCGTCGAGCGGCGGTTCGACCACCGATCCCTTCCCGTCGGTGTAGCCGGGAACGTCGCTCTCGTTCATGCGTCCCTCGCCGACCCCACATCACGATTAGCGCTAACAGTTGGGTAGGGGTTCGGATAGCTCCGGGCATTCCGGCGATGTCGCCGGCAGCGACCGAACCGACGCCACTTTTCCCGTACCCCGCCTACGCCCGGCCATGGACGCACTCGGCGACCTCGTGACCCGCGGCAGACGGAGCGAGGACCCCGCACTGGTCGCGCCCCGCGAGAACCGGCGCTACGACTACCGGCGGTTCTGCAACACCGCGTGGAAGACCGGTAACTTCTGGCGCCGGCGAGGCGTCCACGCGGACGCCACCGTGGCGGTCGCCGACGACCTCGAACCCGAGGCCATCTTCGCGTTCCTCGGGGCCGCGCTGCTCGGCGCGCGGACCCGGTACGGGCTTTCGGAACCCGGTGACGACGGCGGGTCGGACGTCGACGCCCGCATCGTCGTCGCGCCTCACGACGAAGTCGGCGCCTACGCGGTCGCGCCGGGAAGCCAGCGGGTCGCCTACGGCGGGCCGCCCGACGACCCCGGAATCGCGCACTTCGAGCGCGACGTCTGGAGCGAGAACCCCGCGTTCCCGGAGACGCCGGTCGACCCAGAGACGGTCGGGCTGGTGACGGAACGCGACGAGCTCTCGCACGCCGACCTGCTCTCGGCGGCCCGCGAGGTCGCCGACGACTGGGGGCTCGACTCCGGCCACCGGGTGGCGGTCCGCGCGCCCCTTGCGGACCCCGGCACCGTCATCGCGGGCGTCGTCACCCCGCTGCTCGCGGGCGCGGCGATTCTGCTGCCCGACGCCGACGCTATCGGTGACTTCGCCGTCGTCGCGGAAGGAGACGACGCGCCCGAAGGCGAGGCCGTCCGCCCCGGCGACGTCGCCTGAGGTCGACCTACTGCGCCGCTTCGAGTTCGTCCAGCGCCTCGGGGTTCTCGATGGAGGACATGTCGCCGAGGTCCTCGCCGGTGTAGGTCGCCTCGATGGCCCGGCGGATGATCTTCCCGCTCTGGGTCTTCGGGAACTCGTCGACGAACAGTATCTCGCGGGGCTTGAACGGCTTGCCGAGCTCCTGACCGACCTGCTCGCGGAGCTCCTCGCGGAGCGCGTCGCTCACGTCGCGGCCCTCCTCCAGGATGACGTATGCGACCACGGCCTGGCCGGTGGTGTCGTCGGGGACGCCGACCGCGGCGGCCTGGTTGACGGCCTGGTGGTCGATGAGCGCGCCCTCGACCTCGGCGGGACCGACCTTCCGGCCCGCGACGTTGATGGCGTCGTCGGCCCGGCCGTGGAGGAACCAGAAGCCGTCCTCGTCCTTCTGGGCCCAATCGCCGTGGTCCCACAGCGGCGGATCCTCGAACGTCGACCAGTACTCCGCGAGGTATCGCTCGTCGCCCTCCCAGAGGCTCTTGGTCATCGAGGGACAGGAGTCCCGCGCCACGAGGAAGCCCCGCTCGTGGGTGTCGGCGATGGACTCGCCCTGCGAATTCACTATGTCGATGTCCATGCCGAGGCCCGGCCCGCCGAGCGTGCAGGGCTTGAGCGACTGGACGGGCATCGGCATCAGGAAGCAGCCCATGATCTCGGTGCCGCCCGAGATGTTGATGATGGGCGCCTCGCCCCCGCCGACCTTCTCGTGGAACCACAGCCAGCTCTCGGGGTCCCAGGGCTCGCCGGTCGACCCGAGCAGCCGGAGCGTCGAGAGGTCGTGCTTCTCGACGTGCTCGTCCCCGTACTTTCGCAGGGCGCGGATGGCCGTCGGCGAGATGCCGAACGTCGAGATGCCGTGGCGGTCGATCATCTCCCAGAACCGGTCGGGCTCGGGGTAGTCGGGCGCGCCCTCGTACATGAAGACGGTGCCGCCGAGCGCGTGGTTGCCGATGAGCGTCCACGGGCCCATCATCCACCCGATGTCGCTGACCCAGAAGAACCGGTCTTCCGGCTTGTGGTCGAAGCCGAAGTAGATCTCCTTGGCGGCCTGTACCAGCGCCCCGGCGTGGGTGTGGACGATGCCCTTCGGCTTGCCGGTGGTCCCCGAGGAGTACAGCAGCATCGACTCGTCGTTCGAGGCCATCGACCGCGTGTCGTACTCGTCGGACCGGGTCTCGACCGCCTCGCCCCACCACTCGTCGCGGTCGTCGTTCCACGGGATGTCGGGGGTGCCATCCTCGCTCCCCTCTCGAGTTCCGAACCGGTCGTAGACGATCGTGTGTTCGACGTATCCCGCCTGCTCGATGGCCTCGTCGGCGGTGCCCTTTAGCGACACCTCGTCGCCCCGCCGGTAGAAGCCGTCGGCGGTGAACAGCACCGAGCACTCGGGGTCCGCGATGCGGGTCGCGGTGGCATCGACGCCGAACCCGGAGAAGATGGGCACCGCGATGGCCCCGACCTTGAACGCGCCGTAGAGGATCGAGATGACCTCGGGCACCATCGGCATGTAGAGCCCGACCGTGTCGCCCGCCCCGACGCCGCGCTCCTCCAGCGCGTTGGCGACCTTGTTCGTCTGGCGGTGGAGCTCGTGGTAGGTTATCTCCCGGACCTCGCCGTCCTCGCCCTCCCAGATGCACGCGACCTTGTTGCGGGTCCCGCTGTTGACGGCTTTGCCGTCTGCTCGTTGCGTCTCCGACGCAACGGTGTCGGGCGCGGCGTGGCGGTCGACGACGTTGTGCGCGACGTTGAGCTCGCCGCCGGGGTACCACTCGGAGAACTGCGGTCCGTCGCTGTCGTCCCGGACTTCGTCGTAGTCCTCGTAGAAGTCGAGGCCGAGGTGGTCGACCAGTTCGTCCCAGAACCAGTCGACGCCGGACGCCTCGACCCCCTCGACCTCGGTGGTCGTCCGTTCGATGAGTTCGTCGTAGTCGTCGATGCCGTGCTCCTGCATAAACTGGTAGACGTTGGTCGACTCCACGAACTCCCGGCTCGGTTCGTGGACGATCTCGTCGACGTCTTCGAGCGTATCCATGGTCTCCTCCTGTTGGCAAATGTTGCGCGACTGGGTGAAGTAATTTGCTCAACGACCTTTTACTGCGTCCTCGCGAGCATCGCGAGCGAGGGCTCGGCCGAACTCGGTTCGGCCGGCGGTCGCGCCGGAAGACGAACCGCGTCTTCCGACCCTTGGCTCGCTCCGCCCGCCAAGACACCCCGAGCGGTGCTCCCTTGCAAGATGTCGACGAAAAGCCGTCGCTCCTTCCGTGCTCGCGGCTACGCCGCTCGCACTGGTCGTCGCTCGGCCTGCTCACTCGAGTTGCCTGTTCGCAGTACAACTACTCTTTCCGCGGCAGATGCTCGTCGAGCACTGCAGCCACCGCGTCCAGGTCGTCGACGTCCGCGGGGTCGCGCCGGACGTCGCGCAGCCCCCACGCCGACCAGCCGCCGTGGTGGAGCACCAGCGCGTCGTCGGTCAGCGAGTAGCTCTCGAACCTCGCCCACGGCCGGACGCGCTTGTGGACCGGCGTGCCGATCCGGACCCCGGCGTCGGCGACCGCGAACGTCCGCTCGGTGGTCACGCCGACGAGGCCCGCGCCCGCCGCGACGAGCAGGTGGAACACCCACCGGAGCGAGGGGCGTTCGAGCGCGACCGTCGCTGCGAGGCCGACCATCCCGCCGAGCATGAGCGCGCCGACCGCCCAGTGGACCCGTTTCCGGTCGCGGGCCGGACCGCGGGCGCTGAACTCGACGACCCGCGCCGACTCGGCCAGGACGGCCTTCGCGTGGCGGTTGTGCCCCGCGAAGACCAGGCCGGCGCCGACGAGGCAGCCGCCGAGCGCGCCGAGCAGCGAGAGCCAGACGACCGCCGTCGAGCCCGGACCGTCGCCGACGGCGAGCAGGACCCCGAGGTACGCGAGACCCGCCAGCGGCGCGAGCCACGACCACCGGGTGTCGCCGAGCCGGACCGCGATGGCTCGTCGACCGCCGACCCGCGCGCCGGCGGCCACGGCGACGACGCCGACGACGAGGAACGTGCCGAACAGGACCGGGGCGTCGGTCGTCGCGGCGAGCGCGACGCCGATGGTGGCAGCGGGCGCGGCCAGCGCGGCGGCGTACAGCCCGACGAGGAAGCCGAAGAACGAGTCGGTCCCGTCGGTCTCGGTCGACTCCTCCGCGGTCGCGCCGGTCGCGTCGCGGGAGTGGGTGTCGGTACTCACTGTCGCTTCGAAGTAATCTCAGCAGTCCTATAAGTGTTCGTCCCGCGCCCACTCGACGCCCAGTCCCTCGTGAACGCCGAACTCCAGCGCGTTCACGAGGTAGTGGGCGACCACCACGACCAGCAGGCTGCCCGAGAGCACGAACGCCGCCGCCAGCGCGAACCCGAGCAGGCCGGTGACCGCGACGCCGCCGGGCCCCTGCGCGCCGTGGCCGACCGCGAACGCGACCGTCGAGAGGACCGCGAGCAGCCACGGCGAGACGCCGAACCCCGCGGCGAACGCCCCGACCAGCGCCGCCCGGAACAGCAGCTCCTCGAAGCACGCGATGACGGGCAGGACCACGCCCAGCAGCACCAGCCAGCCGACGGCCGTGTCGGGTGCGAGCGACTCCCGGAGCCCCTCGGAGTACTCGACGCCCGCGGCGTCGACGACCGTCGCCGAGAGCTCGTTGGCGACGTACAGCGCGACGCCGACCGCTGCGCCCACCGCGACCGCCGGGAGGCCGACGCTCCAGGGGTTGGTCAGGTCGACGCCGAGCGCCGGCAGGGGGACGTTCGCCAGCCAGGCCGCGCCGACCACCGCCGCGCCGAACAGCCCCTGGCTGAACGCGACGTTGGCCAGCAGCGCGCCGGTCGAGAAGTGGAGTTCGTTGCGCTCCAGCCCCGGCCGGTGCTCCTGTTCGGCCGGCTCGCGACTACTCGTCCCTTCGCCGGGGGCGTCCTCTCGACCCGCCACGTCACCGGCCTCCGACTCGTTCTCGCCCCAGGGCGCGTCGTCGCGGTCCGCGTCGTCCCACGGGACTCCGTTCTCGCCGTCTCGGTCGTCGTCCAGAACCCGGCGCTCGATTCGCTCTGCCCGCGTCCCGCCGACGTCGCGGTGGCGCTCGATGCGGGCCGCGCCGGTCTCCGGGACGGCGCTCTCCCGGTCGTCGGGGCCGTCCTCGTCGGCTGCGCCGTCGTCGTCCCCCGCGAACATCGCCTCGGAGGCCCGCGCGAGGAGGATGAGCAGTCCGAGGACGAGCAGGGTGACGGCGGCGAACGACTCGTACATCGGGGCTGGCGGCATCGGTCGGGAGTAGGAACCCCGACGCCAAAAAGCTCGGCTCCGCCGTCCCGGGATTCGATACGTCCGCGACCCGCGGCGTGCCGGGAATTTCGCAGTACGGGGTTACTCGGCTTCGGCGGCGAACGTCTCGACGACGGCGTCGGTGAACGCCGGGATGTCGTCGGGCTTGCGGCTGGTCACGAGTTCCTCGTCGGTGACGACTTCCTCGTCGACCCACTCCCCGCCGGCGTTGCGGACGTCGGTCTGCAGGCTGGGGAAGGAGGTGAGGGTCCGGTCCTCGACGACGTCGGCCTCCACCAGCAGCCAGGGGCCGTGGCAGATGACGCCGAGCGGGCGGTCTGCCTCGACGTGGTCGCGCACGAAGCTCACGGCCTCCTCCTGCAGCCGGAGTCGGTCGGCGCCCACGGTGCCGCCGGGGACGAGCAGCGCGTCGTAGTCGTCGACCGAGACGTCCGAGAGCGTCGCGTCGACCGCGACCGTCTCGCCCGATTCGAGGTCGTTGTTGACCAGTTGGGCCTCGCCGTTCTCGGTGCTGAGCACGTCGACGGTGGCTCCGGCGTCGGCGACGGCCTGCCTGGGCTCGGTGCACTCGACTTCCTCGGTGCCCTCGGGCGCGACGAGTATCGCGACGGTCACGCCGTCGAGGGGCTGGGCTGATTCGCTCATTCGGGTCGAAGTTGGGGGCCAGCTACGGATAAGGCGACGGGCCGAGTCGCGAGTCGGACTCACACACCTCTCACAAGCAGTCCTACCGCGAGCGAGGGCGAAGCCCGAGCGAGCGGCTCTTTTTTGGTCCAGATTTTTTCGAGGAGAGGTGCCCGCAGGACGCGACCGGAGGGAGCGTCCGAGGACACCCGACGAAGAAAAAAGGTGGTCTCAGAATGAGTTCTTGATCTTCTCGAAGAACCCCTCGTCGACGCTGACCTCCTCGCCGCCGGCTTCCGCGAACTGCTCGAGGGCCTCCTTCTGCTCCTGGTTCAGGTCCGAGGGCGTCACGACCTGCACCTGCACGTAGAGGTCGCCCTGGCCGCGCCGGCGGAGGCGGGGCATCCCCTTGCCCTGGAGCCGGAACGTCTCGCCGCTCTGGGTGCCCGCGGGAACGTCCATCTCGACGGTGCCGTCGAGCGTCGCGATTTCGACGGTGTCGCCGAACGTCGCCTGCGGGAACGAGATGGGCTCCTGGAGGTGGAGGTCGTCGCCGTCGCGCTCGAAGTCGGGGTGGTCCTCGACCTCGACCTCGATGAGCAGGTCGCCGTTCGGCCCGCCGTTGGGGCCGGGCGCGCCCTCGCCCTCCATCTGGAGGCTCTGGCCCGACTGGATGCCCGCCGGCACCTCGACCGAGAGGGTGGCCTCCCGGGTGACCGTGCCGTCGCCGCCGCAGGTCGAGCACGTCTCGGCGTAGATCTCGCCCTCGCCGCCGCAGCGCCGGCAGGTCTGGGTCTGCTGGACCCGGCCGAGCGGCGTCTGCTGGACCTGGGTGACCTGGCCGCGGCCGTTGCACTCCCGGCAGGTGTGCGACTCGGTGCCCGGCGGGTGGCCCTCGCCGTCGCAGTCGTCGCACCGCTCGGGCCGGCGGACGCTGACCTGCTTCTGGACGCCCTCGTAGGCGTCCTCGAGGTCGATGGTCAGCCGCGTCCGGAGGTCCTGGCCCTGCTGGGGCCGGTTGGACTGGCGGCCGCTTCCGCCGCCGAAGAACTGCTCGAAGATGTCGCCCATGCCGCCGCCCATCCCGCCACCGCCGGCGCCGCCGAACGGACCGCCGCCCATGCCGCCGCGGCCGGCGCCGCCCGCGCCGCCGTCGAAGCCGCCGCGCTTCTCGGCCTGCTCGAAGCGGTCGTGGCCCATCTGGTCGTACGCCTGGCGCTTCTCCTCGTCGGTCAGCACCTCCTTTGCCTTCTTGACCTTCTTGAACTTCTCCTCGGCGTCCGGGTCGTCGCTGACGTCGGGGTGGTACTCGGTGGCCTTCTCGCGGTAGGCCGCCTTGATCTCCTCCTCGTCGGCGTCTCTGCTCACGCCGAGCACGTCGTAGAAGTCCTCGCTCATTCGTTGTGAGTCGGTAAAAGTCGGAGTTACTTCAAGGGTCCGTTGCCGCGCGAGCGCTCAGGCGTCCGAACGGTCGGCGTTTCCGGTCGCCGCGGTTACTCGTCGCCGTCGTCGACTCCGTCAGAGGGAAGCTCTGACGAGCAGACGACTCGTCGTCCCTACTGGTCCTCCTCGTCGTCGACGTCCTCGAAGTCGGCGTCGACGTACTCGTCGTCGCCGGCGCCGCCGGCACCTGCGCCGCCCGGACCGCCCTGGCCGCCCATGCCGCCCGGACCGGCGCCCGCCGCGCCGCCGGGACCAGCGCCGGCGCCGCCCGCGCCGGCCTGGGCCTGCTGCTGGTACATCTGCTTGCCGATCTCCTGGAGCTCCTCGCTCAGGCTCTCGGTGGCGTCCTCGAGGTCGTCCTTCGTGGCGTCCTCGTCCCCGAGGACCTCCTGGACGCTGTCGATCTCGGCCTCGATGTCGGCCTTCAGGTCGTCGTCGATCTCCTCCTCGTTCTCGTCGAGGAGCGTCTCGGCGCGCTGGACCGCGCTCTCGGCCTCGTTGCGGGCCTCGATGCGCTCGCGGCGCTGCTGGTCCTCCTCGGCGTGCTGCTCGGCCTCCTCCTGCATCTCCTCGATCTGCTCGTCGGAGAGCCCGGCGCCGCCCTCGATGGTGATCTCCTCCTGGTTGCCCGAGCCCTGGTCCTCGGCGGAGACGTTGACGATGCCGTTCTCGTCGATGTTGAACGACACCTCGATCTGCGGGGTACCGGCCGGCGCGGGCGGGATGCCGGTCAGCTGGAACTCGCCGAGCAGCTCGTTCTCCTCGGCGATCTCGCGCTCGCCCTGGAACACCCGGACCTGCACCGAGGTCTGGTTGTCGGCGGCGGTGGTGAACACCTTCGACTCCTCGGTCGGGATGGTGGTGTTCTTGTCGATGAGCCGCTCGAACAGGCCGCCCTTGACCTCGATGCCGAGCGAGAGGGGCGTCACGTCGAGCAGCACGATGTCGTCGACGTCGCCCGAGAGGACCCCGCCCTGGATGGCCGCGCCGAGCGCGACCGCCTCGTCGGGGTTGACGTTCTTCTTGGGCTCCTGGCCGGTCATCTCCTCGACCTGCTCCTGGACCTGGGGCATCCGGGTCGAGCCGCCGACCAGAATGACCTCGTCGATGTCGGACTTGGAGTAGCCGGCGTCATCGAGCGCCTGCTCGGTCGGGCCGACCGTCCGCTCGATGAGGTCGGAGGTGAGGCTCTCGAACTTCGCGCGGGTCAGGCTCTCCTCGAGGTGGACCGGCCCCTCGTCGGTCGCCGTGATGAACGGGAGGTTGACGTCGGTCTCCTTCCGGGAGGAGAGCTCGATCTTGGCCTCCTCGGCGGCGTCCTTCAGGCGCTGGAGGGCCTGGCGGTCGTCGCGGAGGTCGATGTTGTGCTGGTTCTGGAACTCGTCGGCGAGGTAGTCGATGATGGCCTGGTCCCAGTCGTCGCCGCCGAGGTCGTTGTCGCCGTTCGTCGCGACGACCTCGTAGACGCCGCCGCCGAGGTCGAGGATGGAGACGTCGAAGGTGCCACCGCCGAGGTCGTAGACGAGGACGGTCTGGTCGGACTCGTCGTCGAGGCCGTAGGCCATCGACGCCGCGGTCGGCTCGTTGACAATGCGCTCGACCTCGAAGCCGGCGATCTCGCCGGCGTCCTTGGTCGCCTGGCGCTGCTTGTCGTTGAAGTACGCGGGGACCGTGATGACCGCCTTCTCGACGTCGTCGCCGAGGTACTCCTCGGCGTCGCGCTTGATCTTCTGGAGGATCATCGCCGAGATCTGCTCGGGGGTGTACTCCTCCCCGTCGATCTCGACGGTGTAGTCGTCCTCACCCATGTGGCGCTTGATGGACTGGATGGTGCGCTCGGGGTTCTGGACCGCCTGATTCTTCGCGGGCTTGCCGACGAGGCGCTCGCCGTCGTCGAAGGCGACGACCGAGGGCGTGGTTCGCTCGCCCTCGCTGTTGACGATGATCTCCGGGTCGCCGCCCTCCATGACCGCGAACGCGCTGTTCGTGGTACCGAGGTCGATGCCCAGAATCTTGTTACTCGCCATCTTGTTCGATACGTTGCGGGTTCTTCCGTTTAAGCCTTGCTAGTCTCGGCGTACGGCCGCGCTGAGCTATCGGCTCGCCGTCTTTCGGTTTTGGCGCCCACCTGTGTCCGAGAATGACATACTTATATATCCGACCGCAATTCCACTCCACTTCGCGACACGTCGAGCCCGACGAACCTGACCGGGATTCGCTCCGCCCGTCCTCTTGCGAGCCTACTCGTCGCCCTGGCTGACCGTCACCTGCGCCGCCCGCAGGACCTTCCCGCCCATCTCGTAGCCGGGCTGGTAGACGTCGGCGACGGTGCCCTCCGGCTGGTCGCTCTCGACCTGCATCATCACCTCGTGGCGCTGTGGGTCGGTCTCGGCGCCGGGCTCGGGGGCGATCTCCTCGACGTTCTCGTCCTCGAACGCGCGGTCGAGCTCCTTCAGGGTCATCTCGACGCCCTCCTTGAGGCTCTCGACGTCGTCGTGGTCGTCCTCGATGGCGCGCACGAGGTTGTCCCGGACGTCCAGCAGGTTCTCCACCAGGTCCTCGGTTGCGGTCTCCTCGAGCTGCTCCTGGCGCTTCTTCGCGCGCTTCTTGTAGTTCTGGAAGTCCGCCCGCTCGCGCTTGAGCTTGGATTCGAGCTCGTCGGCGCGCTCGCTGGCCGCCTCGCGCTCGGCCTCGACGTCGGCGAGGTGGTCCTCGAGGTCCTCGGCGAGCGACTCGTCCTCGATGGCGACCTCGGCGACGAGCTTGGTGCTGGTCGGGCCGAGCGCGTCCGCCCGGGCCTGCGCCTCGGCCGCGGAGTCGGCGTCGGCGTCCTCCTCTGCCTCGTGCTCCTCGTCGGCTCCGTCGGCGTCCTCCCGCACCTGCTCGGTGACTTCCTCGTCGGTCATACGCGGTACAAATGGTTGGGCGCGTTTAAGGATTCAGAAAGCGGGCGGGGCGCCGCCGCGGTCGGTCAGTCGGGGCGGTCCCGGACAGGGGCTGCTGCGGGTCTGCCGACCGCGTTGCGACGGCTCGTCGGTCAGGACTCCATCACGCCGCGGCGCTCGAACGCGGCCCGCACCCCGTCGCTGATGCCCAGGTCCTCGAGCTCCTCGGCCACGTCGATCTCGTCGAACATCTCGGCGCCCTTCGGCGTCTTCTTGAGGTTGTTGACGTGGTAGAGGTACGAGACCCGGAGCAGCCAGGTCGCCCGGTCGACGTCCTCGTCGTCCTCGACGTACATGGTCGTCCACCCCGACTCGGGGACGACGTGGTGTTCTTCGGTCTTGCCCTCCTCGATGAGGGTGTCGCGCAGGCGCTCGGTGAAGGGCACGTCCACGATGCCCCATCGGTGGACGTGGCCCACCTCGCGCGGGCCCAGCGTGAACTCCCGGCCCTCGAAGCGGTGCTCGTTGGTGTTGACGTGGGGCCACGCGGCGACCTCCTCGATGACGCGGTCGACGAGTCGCGCCGCCCGCCGTTTGTCCTGGTCCCCCATGGTTTCGTACGTGGCTTCGCCGCCCGGCAACTTAATCTGCCTGCCCGCCGGCCGGGAGTCGGGCGCGAGCGCGGAGCGTGCCCTGGCGCACGACTCCGCGGGGCGCCCGACTCCGGCGGGTCCGACGACCGACCGCTTAAGGCGACCCAGCCCCGAGAATCGACCGAACCGTGCCCCACGCGACGCTCACCTTCGAGGAGGGGACAATCCGGGTCGAGACCGACCCCGACGCCGATCTCGATCTGCCCCACGCCGCGGCCGACGCCCGGTCGAAGACCCGCCGGGCGCCCGCCTTCCGGTACGCCGCCCTCCGCGACGCGCTGGCCCGGCAGGGCGCCGACCTCGAGGATTCGGTCCTCGACGCGCCCGACCTCCCCGACGTGGCCTCCACCTACGAGCTCCGCGGGTACCAGCGCGACGCCCTCTCGGCGTGGGAGGACGCCGGCCGGCGGGGCGTCCCCGCGAGCGACGCGAGCGGGGGCTCACAGCGGCGAAGCCGTTGGGGCGTCCTCGAGCTCCCGACCGGCAGCGGCAAGACCGTCATCGGACTGAAGGCCATCGAGTCGCTCCAGACCGCGACCCTCGTGGTCGTCCCGACCATCGACCTGCTGGAGCAGTGGCGCCGCGAACTCGAGGCGGAGTTCGGCGTCCCGGTCGGCCAGTTGGGCGGCGGCGAGCAGAACGTCGAAGCCATCACCGTCTCGACCTACGACTCGGCGTACCTGCGCGCCGACGAACTCGGCGACCGGTTCGGGCTGGCCATCTTCGACGAGGTCCACCACCTCGGCGGCGAAGGGTACCGGGACATCGCCCGGTTGCTGGCCGCGCCCGCCCGGATGGGACTGACCGCCACCTTCGAGCGCCCGGACGGCGCTCACGAGGTGGTCGCGGACCTCGTCGGCGGGAAGGCGTACGCCATCGACCCCGAGGAACTGGCGGGCGAGCACCTCGCGCCCTACGACGTCAAACGCGTCGAGGTCGAACTCACCGACGCCGAGCGCGAGCGCTACGAGGCCGCCAACGAGGTGTTCACGAACTACCTCGCCCGGTCGGACATCCGGATGCGGAGCGGCAGCGACTACCAGGAACTGGTCAAGCGCTCGGGCTCGGACCCCGAGGCCCGCGAGGCGCTGCTCGCCAAGCAGCGCGCCCGCGAGGTGATGATGAACAGCGACGCGAAGGTCGACGCCCTCGAATCGATTCTCGACGACCACCGCGACGACCGCGTCATCGTCTTCACCGCGCACAACGACCTGGTCTACCGGCTCTCGGAGCGGTTCCTCCTGCCCGCCGTCACCCACCAGACCGGGGCGGCCGAGCGCCGCGAGATTCTGGAGCGGTTCCGCGAGGGCGACTACTCCCGGGTCGTCACCTCGAACGTGCTCGACGAGGGCGTGGACGTCCCCGACGCCAACGTCGCCGTGGTGCTGTCGGGCAGCGGCAGCGAGCGGGAGTTCACCCAGCGGCTCGGCCGCATCCTCCGGCCGAAGGACGACGGCCGGCCCGCGCTGCTGTACGAGGTCGTCAGCGCCGAGACCGCCGAGGAGCGGGTGGCCGAGCGCAGGCGGTAAGGAGGGGAGACTGCGGTGCGGAGCGCCGGCGGACCCCGCGACTCAGGGCCGGAAGTCGATGTCGATCGAGCCCTGCTCGCGGAACTGTTCGTACGGGATGTCGAACTCGATCTCGACGGTCTTGCTCTCGCCGGCCGGGACGGTCACGTCCCGGGACTCGCGGCTCGCCACGGTCCCGTCGTCGTCGGTCTCGTTCCCACTGCTCGGCTCGGCGGCGGTCACGGTCACGTAGAGGTCGCCGGTTCCCGCCTCGGTCCCGGTGTTCTCGATGGTTACCGTGACGACGAGGTCGCCCGACTCGCTCTCCCGCCGGTCGAACGACGTCTGGGAGAGCGACGCCGCGGACTTCGACTCGTCGTCGCCACCGCCCGCACAGCCTGCGAGCGAGCCGACGCCCGCCGCGGCACCGAGGGCCGCACAGTTCCGGAGCACGTCACGCCTGCGCATAGCCGAGGGTCCGAGGCCATCGGGATGAGTCTTCTGTCTTCCGACGGTTTTTGTACGCGCCGCCCCTCTCTCCGGCCATGCTGACCAAGGACCTGCTGCGGGTCTCGCGGGCCGGCGGAGGCTACCGCCCCCGGTTCGCGGGCCGGGAGCACCGGCCGCTGGCCGCCAGGGTCCTCGGCACCTACCAGGGCCACGTCGGCGAGCCCCGCGCGGACCTCGACGCCGCGCTGAAGGACCTCGAAGCCGACGCCGACCACTTCAAGCTGGTCCGGGGGTTCGCCAAGCTGCTCGACCGCGAGGCCGCCTTCGAGACCGAGGCCGCGGTCGACCCCGAGCGCGCCCGCCGGACCGCGTTCGAGGCGGCCGAAGCAGTGGGGGTCGTCACCGAGGCCGAGCGCGACGCCGCCCTCCGGGAAGCGAGCGACCGGCTCGGCGCCGGTCCGGACGCGGTGGCCGACGCGCTGTACGCCGACCTCGACGAGCGGCAGGTCATGGGCCGATTCGACGCGCGGTGGGACCCCGACCAGCTTCTGGCCCAGTATAACCTCTCGCTGGCCCAGACCGCCCTGTTCGATGCGACCGAGGTCCGGGTCCGGACCGCCGACCCGCGGGCGCTCGTCTCGGCGGTCAAGCGCCTCCGGCTGATGTACGAGATCCGAAAGACCGGGGGCGGGAGCGGACCCGAGCGCCGGGTCTCGGACCGGGAGATCGTCGTCACCGGACCCGACGCCCTCTTCCGGTCGACCCGGCGGTACGGCACCCGGTTCGCGCGCCTCCTCCGGACCGTCGCGAAGGCCGACGCCTGGACGCTTACGGCGACCGTCGACGACTACGGCACCGAGCGCACCCTCTCGCTCTCGGACGACGACCCCGTCCGCGTGCCGGGCACCGAACCGGTCGCGGACGTGACCTTCGACAGCGGCGTCGAGGCCGACTTCGCCGCCCGGTTCGAGTCGCTCGACCTCGACTGGGCGCTGACCCGCGAGCCGGAACCCCTCGAGACCGGCGCGCGGGTGATGATTCCGGACTTCGCCTTCGACTACTCGCACGCCGACTTCCGGGTCTTCTTCGAGATTATGGGGTTCTGGACGCCAGAGTACGTCGAGAAGAAGCTCTCGCAACTGGAGGCCGTCGAAGACGTCGAACTGCTGGTGGCGGTCGACGAGAGCCTGGGCGTCGGCGAGGACGTCGAGGCCCGCGACCACCGCGCGATTCCCTACTCCGGAACTATCCGGCTCAAGGACGTCCGCGACGCGCTCCGGCGCTACGAGGACGACCTGGTCGCCGCGAGCGCGGCCGACCTGCCCGGCGAGCTGGTCCCGGAGGCGGACGTCATCTCGCTCGAAGCCCTCGCGGCCGAACACGGCGTCAGCGAGGACGCCGTCGCGGACAAGCCGTTCCCCGACCACGAGCGCGTGGGCCGGACGCTGGTGCGGCCCGGTGTGCTCGCTGAACTCGACGATCGGATCGAGTCCGGGACGGCCTACTCGGCGGTCGAGGAACTCCTGAGCGAGTACGGCATCGACGACGCGAGCGCACTGCTGTCCGAACTGGGGTACGCCGTCGAGTGGGAGGGGCTGAGCGGCGGGACCGTCCGGCGCAAGGGCTGAGCGGCGCTGTCGTCACTCGTCTGCCCGTCGAGGGGGCTTTCGTGAATGGTGGGGTCTACGGCCCGTAGCTACTGGTCGGGCATGAAGTCGTGGTCGACGTCGCCGGTGAACTCCCTGGCGACGAACTCGTTGCGGAGCGTGCCCACCCCTTCGATCTCGACCTCGACGGTGTCGCCGTCGCTTATCGGCCCGACGCCGGACGTGGTGCCCGTCGCGATGACGTCGCCGCGTTCGAGCGTCATCAGCTCGGTGATCTCCTCGATAAGCTCCGGGACGGAGAAGATCAGGTTGTCGACGGTCGATTCCTGCTGGACCGCCCCGTTCTTCCGCAGTTCGATGGCGGCGTCGTCGGGTACCCGGTCGGGGGACGCGACGACCGGGCCGATCGGCGCGGCGTTGTCGAACGACTTCCCGCGGATCCAGTTCTGCTCCTCGCGCTGGTCGTCTCGGTTCGAGAGGTCGTTGACGCAGGTGTACCCCGCGATGACGTCGTCGGCTCGGTCGGCCGAGACGTTCCGGCACTGCTCGCCGATGACGACGCCCAGTTCGGCCTCGTGGTCGATGCGCTCCTTGTCCTCCGGGAGCGCGATGGTATCGCCGTGGGCCGCGAGCGCGTTCGGCGCCTTGAGGAACAGCAACGGTCGGTCCGGAATCTCCGAGTCGGTCTCCTCGGCGTGGTCGCTGTAGTTCAGTCCGATACAGACGATCTTGCTCGGCTCGACCGGCGGGAGCACCGTCACCTCGTCGAGGCCGTACCGTCGGTTCGCGAACACCGCTTCCCCCTCGTCCCATTCCCCGAGACGGACCGAACCGGCCGGGTCTCGGAATCGAACGTGTTGCATGCCAACAGCCCCCACTACTGACCGGGCCAAAAAGATTTGCCCGCAGTCGCGGCTCAGCCGGACGCTTGGAGGGCACCACTCGACAGCGACCGGTTCAGTCGGTGTCCGCGACGGTCGGCGCCCGCTTGGCGTAGACACGTTCGTTCAACAGCAACGCGATCGGAACGGCGGACGCGAGGACGACCCCGGCGAGCACGGCGAACGCGACGCGGAGGCCGACGATCTCGGCCACGTACCCGACCGCCGGGGGCGAAATCGACGCCGCAACGAGCGCCCCGGTCCAGAGGTAGCCGAAGGTCCGCCCCTCGCGCTCGGGCGGGGTGATGTCGCTGACCAGGGCGTCCCGCGCCGGGTTCTGGCTGAACAGGCTCGCGCCGAGAACCGCGAAGACGACGAACAGTCCGACGGGCGAGAGGGGCAACGCGGAGAGGACCGCCAGCGCGACCGTCGCGACGAGGAGGTAGCCGATGACTATCTTCCGACGATCGAACCGATCGGCGAGCACGCCGGTGCCCAGTTGGGCCAGCCCGGCGACGACCAGTAGCGACGAGTAGTAGAAACTGGCGGTGGACTCGGGCGCGAGCGTCGTCCCGAACGCCGAGACGCTGAACCCGTATATCGACGCGACGAACTCGGGGAGGAAGACGGTGACGCCGTTGGCGGCCATGATCTGGACTGCGAAGTAGGCGAAGATGGCGATCATCGGGTACCGGTACGCGCGGCTGTCTCCGCCGGTCCGGGCCTCCGCGGACGCGTCGGGATCGGCGTCCACCGGCCTGGTCTCGAAGGAGCCGAGAACGACGAAGAGGGCGGCCGTGAAGGCGAGCGCGAGCCCGCCGAACAGCCCGAGGATGGCGGTCCACGGCAGGACGACGAGCAGGACGCCGACCGCCGCCGGGGCCAGCGCGTCGCCGAACTTGGACGCGCTCCCCCACATTCCGAGGACTCGCCCCTTGTCGGCCGCGTTCACGTTCACCGTGATGAGCGGGTATCCCGACGGGTGCACCGTGCTCGACCCGAATCCGGCGACGAGCATGGCCGCCAGCATCGCCAGGAGGCGACCGTCCGCGTCGTATCCGAGGACGGCGACTCCGACGCCGAGCGGGGTGACGGTCGGGACCGTCGCGAGGATCAGCACGCCGACGCCCATCACGCCCAGGCCAGCCGAGAGCAGGTACCGCCGGTCGTACCTGTCGGAGAGGACGCCCATCGGCGCCTGTCCGAGCGCGGAGCCGAACGAGTGGGCGCCGAGGAGCAGGCCGAGCTGCCAGAGCGGGTAGCCGAACGCCGCCGCCCAGACCGGGATCAGCGGCGGGAAGACGCGCTTCAACAGGTGGTCCACGCCGTGGACACCGCTGACGACGAACGCGAACAGCAGTTCCCGGCGGTTCATGGGAGCACCCGTCAGTGCCGCCGACCCGGGGCCGGGGCGATGCGTCCCGTCCGGACCCGTCCGGAGACCGGGCGACCCGACCGGGTCGGCCGACCGTCACCAGTCCGGGGCATAGGGATTGTCGTACTGGCGCTCCTCGCGGTCGATCGAGTCGATTCTGTCGACGTCCCCGTCGTCGAGTTCGAGGTCGCGCGACCCCCAGTTGTCGCGGATGTGTTCGCCGCCCGTGGCCTTGGGGATGGCCGCGACGCCCTTCTCGCGCAGCCACGCGAGGCTGACCTGCGCCTCGCTGACGCCGTGCTTCTCGCCGATCTCGCGGAGCTCCGGCACCTCGAACACCCGACCGTTCCCGAGCGGGGCGTAGGCGACCAGGTCCATCCCGTGCCGGTCGCAGTACTCCCGCAGCGCCTCCTGCTGGAGGAGCGGGTGCATCTCGGCCTGGACCGCGGAGACGGGCACGTCCGAGGTCTCGCGGGCCTCGTCGACGAGCTCGGGCGTCATGTTGCACACGCCGAGGCGGTCGAACGCCCCCTCCTCGTGGAGGCGCGCGCAAGCCGCGAAGGTGTCCTCGGGGTCGTAGTCGCCGCCCGGCCAGTGGACGCCGTAGAAGAGCTCGACCGAGTCGACGTCGAGGCGGTCGAGGCAGCCCCGGCCGCTCTCGACGATGCCCTCGGTCGAGTAGTCGTCGGTGAACTTCGGGTGCAGGACCTTCGTGGCGAGCACGACGTCTTCTCGCGACACCTCGCTCGTCGCCACTCCGTTCCCGACCGCCTCCTCGTTGCCGTAGGCCTCCGCGGTGTCGACGTGTCGGTACCCCGCTGCCAGGGCGGTCCGGACGCTCTCGGCGCACCGGTCTGGATCGTCGTTCCGGTACGTGCCGAGCCCGAGCGTCGGTATCTCCGGTCGGGTCGCCATAGCCACGTCAATAGATAACAATTGCCAAAAGCGTTTCCCCGTCGGGGAACCGGCGCGGCGACCGACAGCGCTCGCGACGCGTCAGGTCGTCAACCGATAGCCGGTTCCCGGTCACCGGTGTTGCTCGCGGTGGATTTATGTCCGTGCGGGCCGGCTAGGGTCTGTGGGATGTCAACAAGCAACTCGCTATTCGCAGCGAGCGTCCTGACCGTCGTCGACGAGACCGCGACGACGACCGGGGAGTTCGAGGACGCGGTGGGGGAGTACGCGACCGAGTTCGAGGGGTGCGACGCCGACGGCCTGGCAGCCGCGGTCCGGCGCCGGGTCGACGACGAGGAAGTGGCCGAGCAGTTCGCGGCGCTCGGTGCGGCGGACCCGCGGACCGTCGCCGAGCTGTGTGCCCTCGCCGATCGCGTGGAGGCGACGGAGGACGAGGAGTGGCTACAGCTGCTCCCTCCGTTGCGGCTGTTCCGGGACGACGACGTCAGGGCCGAGGGCGCTCCCGATCCGTTCGTTCCGGTGCCGGCCGACCACCTCCCGAAGCTGACGCGGGTGTACTCGCCGTCGGTGGTCTACGCCTGGCTCGACGACTCGCGGAGCTGCGAGCTGGCCCGGCGCGACCTCGAGGAGGTCTTCGCGGAGCCCCGGGAAGTGATGCCGTTCGCCGTCTACGGCCCGGCCCACCGGGAGTTCCTCGAGCGGGAGTACGACCTCACCGCGGGACCGGCGCTGCTGTTCGTGCGCGACGGAACGGTCGAGGCGCGACTGTACGGCGCCCACGGCACCGCCACGGTCGAGGCGGAGCTGGAGCGCCACTGCGCATGAACGCCACCGCGGAGAACCGGCGTCTCACGCGAGGAAGCCGGTCGCGAAGTCAAAATCTTTATCCCGGTTGGAGTATGTGAACATGCACCATATCATGACCGTCGACGGAGAGGCCGAGTACTGCGTGCCGGCGTCGTGGGGGATGCGATGAGCGTCGCCGAACAGTTCGAAGCGTACCGGGAGAGCGACCTCGTGGTCATCGCCCGGCGGACGCTTCGGAACCTCCTCTCGGAGCGGATCACCCAGTTCGCGTTCGCGGTCCTGGTCGGGATCCTGATTCTCGGCGTCGTCGGACCGATGATCGCCCCGTACCAGTACAACGAACAGCAGACGACCGCCGACGGGGAGCTGATGCGGTACGAACCGCCGTCGCTCGACCATCCGCTCGGCACCAACGACCGGGGGGAGGACGTGCTCTCGCGGCTCCTGATCGGCGCGCGGACGACGCTGATCACGGGGCTGCTCGCGGGCGGGCTGATGATGACCGTCGGGCTGTCGGTGGGGATGACCGCCGGGTACGTCGGGGGGAAGACCGAGAGCTTCCTCATGCGACTGGTCGACTTCATGTACGGCATCCCGTTCATCCCGTTCGCCATCGTGCTCATCACGTTCTTCGGGGCGGGCTTCTACACCACGATCGCGATCCTCGGGCTCGTCCTCTGGCGGTTCATCGCCCGGGTGATCCGTTCGCAGGTGCTCCAGATCAAGCAGCGGCCGTACATCATGGCCGCGCGGGCCTCCGGCGCGAGCACTCTGTGGATAATGCGCAAGCACATCCTGCCGAACATCGCGAACATGGCGGCGCTGTTCTTCGCGATGGGGGTCGGGCTGGCGATACTCGAGCAGGCCGGCCTCTCGTTCATCGGCGTGACCGACCCGTTCACGCCGACGTGGGGCATCATGATCCGTAACGCCAACCAGGCGGGCCGGGTCGCCGACGCCTGGTGGTGGTCGTTCCCGCCGGGCATCATGATCGCGCTGACCGTCCTCTCGCTGTACCTCCTCGGACGGGGCTACGAGGGCGGCGGCGACGACGAGGTGGTGGTCTGACGTGTCCGACCCGATACTCGCGTTCGAGGACGTCGACATCCGCTACCGGACCGACGGGCCCGACGACGTCCACGCGGTCAACGCCGCCTCGTTCTCGATCGAGGAACACGACTACTTCGGGCTGGTCGGCGAGAGCGGCTGCGGAAAGAGCACCATCGCCGACGCCATCGTCGGCGGCCTCGACGACAACGGCGAGGTCGCCTCGGGGACGATCCGGTACAAGGGCGAGCCGATCCAGGACTACTCCGAGTCGGAGTTCAACAAGAACATCCGCTGGAAGGAGATCTCGGTGATCCCCCAGTCGTCGATGAACAGCCTCGACCCCGTGATGAAGCTGAGCGAGCAAGCAGTCGAGATGGCGAAGTACCACACCGACCTCACGACGCCCGAGGCGCTCGACCGGCTCCGCGAACTGTTCGACGTCGTCGGGCTGTCGGAGTCCCGGATCGACGACTACCCCCACCAGTTCTCGGGCGGGATGCAGCAGCGCGCGATCATCGCGTTCGCGCTGTTCCTCCGGCCCAGCCTGATCATCGCGGACGAGCCGACGACGGCGCTCGACGTCATCATGCAGGACCAGATCATGGACCACATCAACGGCCTGAAGGACGACTGGAACGTCAGCATGCTGCTCATCACCCACGACATCTCGCTGGTGTTCGAGAACTGCGACTCGATGGCGGTCATGCACGGCGGCCAGATCGCCGAGACGGGCACCGTCGAGGACGTGTTCGACCGCCCGCGGCACCCGTACGCGATCCTCCTCCAGAACGCGTTCCCCGACGTGCGGTACCCGGACCGCGAGCTGGCCGTGATAGACGGCCACCCGCCCCAACTGCGCGACGAGGTGGACTTCTGCACGTTCGTCGACCGGTGCCCGTGGGCCGTGTCCGCCTGCCGCGAAGGGGCGCCCCCGGCGAACCCCGTCGCCGGCGACGAGGACCACCTCGCGTGGTGCGTCCGGGCCGACGAGATGTCGGAGCTGGCAGGCGAGTACCTCGACCGCTCGACCGAGTCGACGAGCATCCTGGAGGGGGAGGGATGAGCGACGACGAACCGGTCTTTGAGCTGCGGTCGCTGGAGAAGTACTTCGACACGACCTCGGGGCTGGTCGAGACGATCAGGAACCGGCTCGCCGGCGGGGGACCGCGCCTGGTGCGGGCGGTCGATGACGTCGACCTGACGCTGCAGGAGAACCAGGTCCAGGGCGTGATCGGCGAGAGCGGCTGCGGGAAGACGACCCTGCTCCGGACCCTCATCGGGCTCTACGAGCCGACCGGCGGCGAACTGCGGTTCCACGGCCGACCGACCTCGGAGTTCACCAAGAGCGACTGGAAGGAGTTCCGCCAGCAGGTCCAGATCGTCTTCCAGGACCCCTTCAACTCTCTTGACCCGAAGTTTAGCGTGCGCCGCACCCTGGCCGAGCCCCTGCAGATCCACGGCATCGACTACGACCGCACCGACATCGAGGAGATGCTCGAGACCGTCGGACTGACGCCGGCGGACCAGTACATCCGGCAGTTCCCGAACCAGCTCTCCGGGGGGGAGAAACAGCGCGTCGCCATCGCGCGGGCGCTGATCACCGAGCCCGACGTGATCCTGGCCGACGAGCCGGCGTCGATGCTCGACGTGTCGACGCAGGCCGAGATCCTGAACCTCCTGAACGAGCTGACCGACGAGTTCGGCGTGTCGATGGTGTACATCTCTCACGACCTGTCGACGGTGTCGTACATCTGCGACCGGATCAACGTGATGTACCTCGGTCGAATCGTCGAGAAGGCGCCGACCCGTGAGCTGCTCGCGGACCCCAAACACCCCTACACCCAGGCTCTGATCCGCTCCATCCCGATTCCGGATCCCCACTACGAGCGCGAGCAGGCGACCATCGGCGGCGAGCCGGGCGATCCGATAGACATGCCGGAGGGATGTCGGTTCAAGAACCGCTGCCCCGAGCGGATGGACGTCTGCGACCGGACGCCCCTCGACGTCGCGCCCGACGGCGACGAGACCCGTTCGGTCGCCTGCCACCTCTACTACGACCACGAGGAGGAGGCCGAGCCCGAGATGATCGAACGACCGAGCGACGACCCCCATCCGAGCAGTGCGGAGGACACGGTATGATCAGAGACGCGTCACACCCGCCGGGCGGCAGCGAGACGGATCGGACGCCGAACGACGGCTCGCCGCCCGCCGGTGGGACGGCGTCGCCGCGGGGAGGTGAGCGCCCGTGAGCCGCCTGCGGTACTTCGCCCGACGCACGGCGGTGACGGCGGTGCTCATCTTCCTCGTCGCGACCGCGCTGTTCCTGTTCTTCCGGTTCATGCCGGGCGACTACACCTCGCTGCTGGTACAGCAGGGGATGGACCCCGAGCAGGTCGAGGCGCTGGAGCGCAAGTGGGGCCTTGCCGCGCCGCTGCACGTCCAGTACGTCCGCTACATCGTGAACCTCATGACCGCGGACGTCGGTCAGTCGTTCCGCTACGGGGAGCCCGTCTGGGACCTGGTCTGGCCCCGGATCCTCAACTCGTTCGTGCTGGTCGCGCCCGCCATCACGGCGACGTACATCATCGGCGGTATCCTCGGCGCGATCATGGGCTGGCGCCGCGGCGGGTACTTCGAGAAGACCGGGATCATCAGCGTCTCGGTGTTCCACTCCATCCCCGACTTCTTCCTGGGCATCATCCTGATCGCAGTGTTCTCCTCGTCGCTTGGCATCTTCCCGACGTCGGGGATGCTCTCGGCGCCGACGATGATCATGATCGAGGACCAGCCGTACTGGCACCGGTTCCTGCTGCCGGAGTTCTGGATGCACTACGCGCTCCCGTTCGCGACGGTGACGCTGTACTTCATGCAGTACCCCGCGCTGATCATGCGCAACAGCGTCGTCGAGGTGAGCGACCAGGAGTTCCTCCACTACCACCGGCTGAAGGGGCTCCCGCAGTCGAAGCTCCTGCGGAAGATCATCCGCCACGCCTCCCTGCCCGTCGTCACGCTCTACCCCATCTCGCTTGCGGCCTCCATCAGCGGGCTGGTTCTGATCGAGATCGTGTTCAACTGGCCCGGCATCGGCTCGCTGCTGGTCAGTTCGGTCCTGGCGCGGGACTTCCCGGTCATCCAGTTCGTGTTCCTCGTCGCCGCCGTCTGGGTCATCCTGGGGAACTTCCTCGTCGACCTGCTCTACGGGGTGCTCGACCCCCGCGTCTCCGTCGGAGAGGGCGAAGCCGAGTAGACCGGCCCTACCCGGACCCGGCGCCGAATCGGGGGACCCGATTCGACACCCGGAGCGATGCCGTGCGACGCCGCAGTTCGTCAGCGTCGGGTCCGGGACGGACAGAACGCTCCGAACGTCCGACCGCCTCCCCTCGGCGTGGCCGGCGGAGCGACGGATCGCTCCTGTCGAGATGCGTCACATCATCTATAACTTACATAGAATCGCGATACGATTTATCGGAATCGGAGAAATTAAGCGTCGATACATGTTCAATGTCACCGGTATTCTTTTAATATCCTGAGTAGATGTGTGGTCCATGCCAACAGATGGCAAGCAAGAGGGGGTTGACAGGAGGAGAGTCCTGCAAGTAATCGGCGCCGCGTCGGCCGCCGGTTTGGCCGGGTGCACCGGCGGGGGACAGCAGGAGACGACGACCGACGGCGGGGGGCAAGAGACGGGGACGACGACCGACGGCGGAGGGGGTGGCGGTCTGGGCGAGCGCGTACCGACCCTGACGTTCCAGTACTGGTCCGATCAGGGGCCGCCGACGGTCCTGTTCGAGGAGACCATCTCGAACATCCAGTCGGTCGCCTCGGATCTCGGCATCCAGATCGAGACCCAGCCGATGACGACGGCCCAGGGGATCACCGCGGTCGGCGACGACGTGCGGGAGTTCCACGTCGCGGTCAACAGCCACGGTCCCGACCCCGGGAGGCTCGACCCCAACAATCTGCTGCAGTCGTACAGCATCGGCCGCGCGGGCGCGAACGGGGAGTACAATCCCTCGAACTACGCGAACACGCAGTTCTCGGAGCTGGCCAACCAGCAGGAGAGTATCGGCGTCCCCGAGGAGCGCCGACAGGTCGTCGGCGAGGCGATGAGCATCTACTCGGAGGACATGCCGTTCATCCCGACGATAGAGCGGCCGACGACGGCCGCGATCAACACGGACATGGTCCAGCCCATCGAGGCCGGTGGCGCGGGGCTGTCCGCGGTCAACTGGGCCGCGCTGGTCGAGAGCGGCGCTCAGACTCAGCAAGGGACGGACACCATCCTGGGGAACCTCCCCGGCGAGTTCCTCACCAGCAGTTTCTACCCGACCGTCGGCGACACCGACTCGCTGGGGCTGTACACCCAACTGACGCACTCGCCGCTGATGTTGTACAACTCCGACTACGAACGGGTGCCCGTGCTGGCCGATGGGCTCGGGGAGGTTTCCGACGACGGAACGGAGGTCACGTTCACCCTGCGGGACGCGACCTTCCACAACGGTGACCCGGTGACGCCCGAAGACGTCAAGTGGACCTACGAGTTCCTGGCCGCTCAGTATCACGAGGGCAACTACCAGTGGACCGCACTCCCCGCGGAGCTGACCGTCGAGGTCGTCGACGACAGCACGGTCAAGTTCGTCACGCCGGAGCCGTCGCCGACGCTGGTGACGGCCCAGTTGCCGACGTTCGGCGTGTTGCCCCGGGACCCCTACGTCGAGGCCGGTATCGAGGAGAACCCGACCGACTTCGACGACCCGATGATCGGCGCCGGTCCCTACCAGATCACGCAGTACAACAATCAGGAGAACATCGCACTGGAGCCCCACGACGGGAATCCCCAGTTCGAAGTCCAATCGCCGATGATCCTGTCGATATACGACAGCGTCTCCGCGGTACGCCGGGCGTTCGAGAACGGCGAACTCAGCATCGCGGTGACGCTGACGCCCGACGCCGGCCGCCAGATATCGAACAGCATGGGCGACACTGCCCAGATCGTCAACGGAGCGGCGTTCCTCCCGTTCGGGATGATGCCCCAGATGTCGTACGCGCCGGGGATGTTCCGGGAGTTCCGCCAGGCGCTGTCGTACGCAGTCGACCGGCAGGGCCTCAACGACACCTACGCGTTCGGCGAGTCCGACGAGGTCGTCTACGGCACGTTCAACTCCCAGCAACACCCGTGGTACGACGAGGACAACCTCACCAAGGTCGGCAAAGAGACCCGCGACGTGGAGGCCGCACGCCAGGCCCTCTCGGAGGCCGGTTGGGGATGGGACGACCAGGGCAGGCTCCACTACCCGTCGGGTGCCGACCTGGAGGCCTGGCCGGAGGGCGAGACGCCCAATCCCGAGAACTTCTGAGGGGTAACTCTCTTCTCCATTACTTCCCGTCGAAACATCTGAAACCTCTCTACCGGCGGGTGTCCGGGACGGTCGACCGAGAGTGGGTCGCTGACCGGCCGCTACGGTCGCTCCGGGATTCAGTCCCCGCAGTCTTCGGTTCGCGTAGCGCTTCGACGGGAACGCCCGCGGAGAAACAGCTCCGAGCGATTCGGTCGCCGGAGCGCTGCGCTTCGCCGCGGGACCGTTCGGTCGAAACCGACGACGTGGCGCCGCCCCGACGCGAGTCAGTCGAAACGGACCTCGTTCCGGAGGGTACCGACTCCGTCGACCTCGATCTCCACGCTGTCACCCTCCTCCAGCCGACCGATGCCTTCCGGGGTCCCCGTGGCGATTACGTCGTCGGGTTCGAGCGTCACCAGCTTCGTTATCTCTTCGATGAGTTCCGCCACCGGGAAAATCATCTTGTCGGTCGTGGCCTCCTGTCTGACCTCTCCGTTCACCCGCGACTGAACCGTCGGGTTCTCTGGCAGTTCGTCCGGCGTCGCAACCACCGGGCCGATCGGCGCGGCGTTGTCGAAGGCCTTCCCGCGGATCCAGTTCTGCTCCTTCCGCTGGTCCTCGCGGTTCGAGAGGTCGTTGACGCACGTGTACCCCCGTATCACGCTATCGGCGTCCGACGCCGAGACGTTCCGGCACTGCTCGCCGATGACGACGCCTAACTCGGCCTCGTAGTCGATGCGTTCTTTGTCCGCCGGAAGCGTGACCGTGTCGCCGTGTCCGGCGAGCGTGTTCGGCCCCTTCAGGAACAGGAGCGGCCGGTCGGGGACCTCCGAATCGGTCTCCGCGGCGTGCTCGGCGTAGTTCCGCCCGATGCAGACGATCTTCGACGGTTCCACCGGCGGGAGCAGTCGGACCTCGTCGAGGTCGTACGTCCGCCCGGCGAAGGCGACGCCGTCGCCGGTCCACTCACCGCGCCGTTCGCTTCCGGCCGGATCGAGAAATCTCACCTGCTTCATACCTACTCTCGACGTCGACCGATTCGGCAAAGTATCTTCTCTATAATTATGATTCGGCGATTCCTTGTACGAAGGGCCGATTCCGGGAATCCGACGCCTCTCGACGTCACTTCGGATACGACTCGTCCCACGGCCGCTTGCGCTCGAAGGCGGCGCTCGCCGCGAGCACGTCGTCGTCTGCGAACCGCCCGCCGGCGACCTGCAGTCCCACTGGGAGGCCGTCGTCGGTGACCCCGGCCGGAATCGAGGCGGCGGGATGGCCGCTCATGTTGAACGGCTGGGTGAGGACCCAGCCCCGGAGCGGTTCGACCTCGGTCCCGTCTATCTCGGTCGGATCCTCGCCGTGGGGGAACGGCGGGACCGCGAGCGTCGCCGTGGCGAGCAGGTCGTACTCGGCGAGCAGTTCCCGGAGGGCGTCGTAGATTTTCGTGCGGATGACGTCGGCGCGCTTGTACTCGCGGGTGGAGACCGCGTCGGATTCGAGGATGGTCTCGACGGTGACCGACCGGAGGCGGTCGCGGTCCGCGCCGCGAGGGTCGAGGTCGTGTTCGGCTTCGAGCGCGTCGAACAGCGCCTCCCAGCGCACCTTCGCGAACGTGTAGAACGCGTCGAGGACGTCGGCCTGTTCGAGGTCGAGGTCCGGGTCGGCGCGCTCGACCACCGCGCCGGCGCGCTCGAAGGCGTCGACGGCGTCGTCGAGGGCGGCTCGCACCCGGGAATCGAGCGGGTAGATGCCGAAGTCCGGAGTGTACGCGATCCGCATCCCGTCTATCGCGCGTTCGGTCGCGGCGACGAAGTCGGTCCCGTCGTCGGGAAGGCTGAACGGATCGGCCGGGTGGGGACCCGTCATCACTTCGAGCATCAGTGCGGCGTCCTCGACCGAGCGGGCCATGGGGCCGAGGTGCGTGAACGGCGTGTGGTGCCCGAACGCGTCGGGACGGTTGTCGATGGGAACGCGACCGAACGACGGCTTCAGCCCGTACACGCCGCAGAACGAGGCCGGCGTCCGGATGGAGCCGCCTGTGTCCGACCCCTGTGCCAGCGGGACGAGCCGGTCGCCGAGCGCCGCGCCGGCGCCCCCGGACGACCCGCCGGCGTTTCTGTCTGGATCGAATGGAGTCCCGGTCGGCCCGACGACTCTGTTGTCGGTCGTACACCCCAGCCCGAACTCCGGCGTGTTCGTCTTGCCGATCACGACCGCGCCCGCGTCGAGGAGCCGCTCGACGAACGGCGCGTTCGCGTCGGCGACGCGGTTCTCCAGCAGCTTCGACCCATGGGTCGTGGTCACCCCGGCGACGTCGTCGAGGTCCTTGATCGCGACCGGGACGCCGGCCAGCGGCCCGGGCGGATCGCCGCGCTCGACCGCCTCGTCCACTTCCCTGGCGGTTTCCCGCGCCAGGTCGTCGGTCACCGTCACGAAGGCGTTGGTCCGGTCGTTCCGTTCGTCGATCCGCTCGAGCAGCGCATCCACGATTTCCGTGGCGGTAAGGTCGCCGTCGCGGACCCGCCGCGCCATTTCCGCGGCCGTCAGGCCATGTATCTCGGAGCCTGCCATGTCCCGTCCACGACGGCGACCCGCAAAAGGCTGTCCTCGACCGGGCGACGGGCCGGTTCCCGCCGCACGACCGCTCGGGCCCGCCTCGCCAACTACTCGCTCGGCTCGACGGCCGCCGCCCGGAGGTGCTCGACCCGCTCGCCGAGTACCTCGCGGGCCGCCGAGAGCTCGTCGCCGACGCGCACCAGCCGATACTCCTCCTCGAGCGCGGACTCGGCGGTCGCGCGGTCGTCGGCCGCACATCCCACCGGGACGTCGGCCGCGAGGCACGCGTCCCGTACCGTCGCGACGGCCTCCCGGACCTCCGGGTGGTCCTTCTCGACCGGGTGACCCAGCGCGACCGAGAGGTCGGCCGGTCCGACGAAGGCGAATCCGAGTTCGGGCACCGACAGGAGTTCGTCGATTTCCTCGAGTGCGGCTTTCGTCTCGACCATCGTTCCGACGACGATGTCCTCGTCTGCGGGTCGCGCGCCCGCGCCCCAGGCGTTCGCGCGGCCCGTCGTCGCACCGCGGCCGCCGGGGGCGCCGTCGTAGGTGAATCGAGTCGCCGAGACGACCTCCCGGAGCTGCGCCGCCGTTTCGACGTGGGGCACGAGGACTGTCCGGACGCCCGCCGCGAGCAACTTCCTGGCGGTCGTCGGGTCGGGGGCGGGCAGGCGGACCAGCGGTTCGATGCCGGCCGCGTCGGCCGCACGGGTCAGCTCGTCGACCGCGGTGCTGTCCAGCGGACTGCCGCCCAACTGTTCGAAGTCGAGCCACGCGAAGTCGAACCCGAGCGCGCCGTACACCTCGACGACCGCCGGGGACATCGTCATCGCCTTCGCGCCGATTACGGGTTCGCCCTCGTCCCACTTCCGACGGATCGTGTTATCACTTGCCATGAGGGACAGAATCCGCGCGCGTAGTTGAACGTGACGCCGGTGCGGGCCGTTCGGAACTCGGTTTCACGGTCGAGTGGGAGGGGCTGAGCGGCGGGACGGTCCGGGAGAAGGAGTGAGGTGAAGAGACCTCAGAGGTCGCGCTGGCGGCCCTTCGGCACCGGACTCTGGAGTTCGCCGTGGACGTAGAGGCCGACGCCGAGGGGTTCGGGGGCGCCGGCCTGGTCGTGGGCCGCGACCAGGTACCCCCAGTCGCCGTCCCAGTCGAGTTCCTGGTCCTCGCCCCGGACGAACGTCCGGGCCTGCTCGCGGGTGAGTCGAATGACGTTCCTCGTCGCCTCGCGGCCGAACCGCTGGACCGCGTCGGTCGTCGGCTTCCAGTGCTCCTGGCGGGTCCGCAGGAACGTCATCCCCAGCGCCTCGACCCGGATTGGCGAGGGCGCCTCGCCCCGGAGAATCCAGATCTTGCCCTTCCCTTTCTCCCAGAAGGTGTAGCCGTCGAACGTCTCGGGCGGGACGCCGAACCGGTCGTCCCACCAGTCGACGACCTCCCGCCGGGTCGCCCGGCCCTCGACTTCGCGCTCGTCGGCGGTCTCGGGCAGGCGGTCGAACCGCTGGCCGACGTTGGTCTTGCCGGCCCCGCCGCCGCTCTCGCCGCTCATCCCGCCACCTCCAGTTTCGCGCAGAAGAACCCGCCGGTGTCGTTGTGGTGGGGATAGAACCGCTTCGCTTTCCGGACGCTCTCGTCGAACCGCTCGCCGTCCCACTCGGCGACGCCGGGCCGGGCGTCGAGGCCGACGTCGAACTCGACGAGCCGGCAGTCCTCCTCGTCGAGCACGTGGTCGACCACGGCCTCGTTCTCCTCGGGCGCGAACGTGCAGGTCGAGTAGACGACCGTGCCGCCCTCCTTCGTGGCCTGGACCGCGCGCCGGAGGATGCCCTTCTGGACGCCGGCGACGCTCCGGACGTGGTCCATCGTCCAGTCGTCGAGCGTGGTCGGGTTCTTCCGTATCGTCCCCTCGCACGAGCAGGGCACGTCGACGAGCGCTCGGTCGAAGGCGTCTAAATCGAACGGCTTGAGCGAGAAGTTCCGGGCGTCGGCGTTCGTGACGGCGGCGTTCGTCACGCCGAGTCGCTCGGTGTTGAACCGCAGCGCAGACAGCCGACCCAGGTTGTTGTCGTTGGCGACGACGAGTCCTTCATCGTCCATCAGCGCCGCGAGCTGGGTGGTCTTGCTCCCCGGTGCGGCGCAGGCGTCCCAGACGCGCTCGCCGGCCTCCGGCGCGAGTACCTCGGCCGGAATCGCCGAGACCTCCTCCTGGCCGTGGACCCAGCCGTGGTACGACGCCCACGTGCTGCCGGGGGCGTCGGTGTCGAGCTCCAGCACGGTGTCGGACCACTCGCGGTCGGTCCAGCCGACCCCGTCCTCGTCGAGCGCCGCCTTCGCCCGTTCCGGGGTCGCCTTGATCGTGTTGACCCGGACGACCGAGGGAAGCGGCCGCCGGCAGGCGTCGAGGAACGCCTCGAAGTCGTCGACCAGCGGTTCGTACCGCTCGAGTGTCTCCATCGGTCGACGGTTGGCGCGAGCCGCGCTTGTGGGTTTCGGAACCCGGCGAGTGCCGGCGGGTCCGGCCGTAGCCGTTACCCGTCCTTCGCCCGTCGTCTCACGCATGGCAAACGCGAACGCACCCGACGACATCGACTGGGACGACGCCGCTCGAATGGAGCTGGAGCCCGACGCCATCCACGAGAGCGACAGCGGCTACTACTTCGACTGCCCGGAGTGCGGCTCGCCGGCGACCATCGAGAACATCATCGAAGAGCGCAGGTGCAACGGCTATCTCAACGAGCAGGTGGAGGGCATCGACTTCGACGTCGAGAACATCTCCTGCTCGGCCCTGCTCCAGCTCGAACTCGCGTACACCGCCGACCCCGAGTCCGAGACGTAGCCCTGTCGCCCGACGACCGCGACGCCGCTCGGTCGCGAAGCGGCGAGCGAACCAGCCCGGACCTTTATGCGCGCGCTGACGTAACTGGCTGCCATGGCAAGCGTCACGATCCACGACGACGACGTCTCGCTGGACCGACCCGCGCTGGTCGAGGGGCTCCCCGGCGTCGGGCTGGTCGGCAAGCTGGCGACCGACCACCTCGTCGAGTCGTTCGGGATGAGCTACTACGCCAGCATCGACTGCGAGGGCCTGCCGCGCATCGCGGTGTACGAGGACGACAGCCGAACGCTCCGGCCGCCGGTCCGGCTCTACGCCGACGAGTCGCGGGACCTCGTGGCGCTCCAGAGCGACGTCCCGGTGTCGGCGTCGGCGGCCCCGGAGTTCGCCGCCTGCGTCACCGACTGGATCGCCGACCGCGAGGCCACGCCGGTCTACATGAGCGGGCTCCCCACCGAGAAGGACGCCGCCGAGATTCCGACGCTCTACGGCGTCGCGACGGGTGACGCCGGCGACCGACTCGACGAGCAGGAGATCTCCACTCCCCGCGAGCGCGGCGCGGTCAGCGGCCCGACGGGCGCGCTGCTCTACGAGGCCGACGCCCGGGGGCTCGACGCGCTGGGCCTCGTCGTGGAGAGCGACCCGCAGTTCCCGGACCCCGAGGCCGCCCGCATCCTCATCGAGCACGGCATCTCGCCGCTGGCGGGCGTCGAGGTCCCGACCGACGACCTGGTCGAACGCGCCGAGGAGATCAGCGAGCAGAAGGAGCAGCTCGCCCAGCGGATGCAGGAGGCCGAGACCGACGAGAGCTCGCAGGCCCAACCGCTCCGGATGTTCCAATAGTACCTTTTTACTTCGTCGGGTGTCCTCGCGCCTCCGGCGCTGCGGGCACCACTCCTCGTAAAAATCTACGCTAAAAACTCCCGCTCGCTCACTGCGTTCGCTCGCGGCGAAACGGCGCTTCGCGCCGTATGCTGGTGCGCAACTTGTCAGCTACGCCGGCGCGACTTCATCAGGCCTTTCTCCGTGCCCTTCCTGTGGTAACGTATGAGTGACCTCGAAGACGCGGTTTCGGAGTTCCTGCGCGACGCGGACACGGTGTACAGCGAGTACGACAACGGCTACATGGACGCCGACGCGGCGCTGAGCCGGCTGGAGAACCACGTCGAGGAGCTACGAGAGCAGGTGGAGTAGCGACTCGGCCGTTTGCGGTTCGCACCAGTTGTTGTGCCGCGAGCGAACGAACGTGAGCGAGCGGACCAAGCGACGACCGGAGGGAGGAGTGCCGTGTCTGCCTGAACGGAGTGAGCGCAGGCTCGTCAGAGCGGAGCTCTGACGGTGTTTTTGGTCGAGCTTTTGCAAGGGCGGCGCGTTCAGGCGCCGCCCGCTGGAAAAGGTCGTCTCAGTACTTCGGCTCGGCGCCGGTCGTCGCGTAGATGTCGTCCATGATCTCGTCGCGCTTGCGCTGCCAGGGTTCGAGCCCCTGCGGGCGGCTCGGGTAGCGCTCGTAGTGGTCGATGAGGTCGTCGGCGAGGTTCTTGGCCTGATAGAGGTCGTAGATGAGCTCCCAGTGGCCGAACGACTTGACGGCGGTCTGTATCTTGAGCCACCAGCCGATGTTGGCCGACCCCGAGTAGAGCGCCTCGGCCAGCTTGTTCGCCGGGAGCGCGCCGAGCAGCCCCATCAGGTCGTCGACCTCCACCGCGGTCGAGAAGATGTTGTACACGTCGAGGCCGGCGTAGCGCGCGCCGAAGTGGTCCATCACGCGCTGGTTGTACTCCCAGAGGTTGGCCTCGCCGACGTCGCCGTCCTCGATGGCGTCCATGGCGGCCTCGGCGGCGTACTTGCCGGCGTAGGCCGCGCCCGCGATGCCGCCGCCCGTGGTCGGGTTGACGTGGCCCGCGGCGTCGCCGACCGCCACGAAGCCCGGCGCGGTCGCCGAGTCGTAGGGCCGGCGGGTCGGGAGCGCGGCGCCCAGCTTGTCGGTGACGGTCGCGCCGTCGAACTCGGCGCGGTTCCGGAGGTCGCGCTTCAGGTCGTCGACCAGGTGCATCGGCTCCTCGTTCATCTGGAAGCCCAGCCCGGCGTTGATCTCGGTGTCGGTCCGGGGGAAGTACCAGAGGTAGCCCGCCGCGCGCGAGGTGGGCTTGAACACGAGCGCGTCGTCCCACGGCACCGGCTCCTCGACCTCGACGATCTCGCGGTAGGCCGAGCAGAACTGCGAGTAGGTGACGTTGGTGTCGAAGGTGGCGTCGGCGAGGTCGGCCTTGTCCTGGAGGATGGAGAGCGACCCCGCGGCGTCGACGACGACGTCTGCGTCGTAGCGCTGGATGTCGCCGTTGCGTTTGCCCCGCACGCCGGTGACCCGGCCGTCCTCGCGCTGGGTCACGTCCTTGACCACGGTGTCGTAGTGGAACTCGACGCCGGCGTTCTCTGCGCCCTCGATGATGCGCCGGCCGTACTCCCAGCGGTCGATGACCGCGAGTTCGCCCGGCACGGGAATCTCGAGCACCGTGTCCTCCTGGGGGATCTCGAACCGGCCGTGGTCGACGCCGGTGTTGGTGAACGACGGCTCCAGCTGGGACTTCGGGATGGCCTCGGGGAAGGCGTCCGCGCCCTTCAGGGCGTCGCCACAGGCGATGTGGCCCGCTTCCTCCTCGTCCTTGCGCTCCACTACGACGACATCGTACCCTTCACGCGCGGCGGTGGCGGCGGCGTAACAGCCCGCCGTCCCCGCCCCGACGACGACGATGTCGCGCTCGTGCGTAGCCATACCTTCGGCTACGAGACGGAGGGGGCAAAACTCTTTATACGCGAACCGGGATTCCGTCCCCGATACGCCGACGGAGACGGCGATAAAGAGTTTAGTGTCGGAGTTTCGTAGCCCCGAGGTATGACCGAGTACACCGTCGAGTTCGTCGGCACGGGCGAGACCATCGAGGTCTCGGACACGGAGACCATCCTGAGCAGGTGCATCGAGGAGGGCGTCGCCCAGGAGTACTCCTGCCGCGTGGGGATGTGCCTGGCCTGCTCGGCCGAGATCGTCGAGGGCGAGGTCACCCAGCCGGCGGCCCGCGGCCTCACCGACGAGGAGGCCGACGACTACGCGCTGACCTGCATGGCCCGCCCGCAGACCGACCTCGTGCTCGACCGCGGGGAGTACCCGCCGAGCATCGAGGACGACGCCGAGGCCGTGACCGAGAACGAGCCCGCGGCGGCCGACGACTGAGGCGGGTCTCGACCACCGGTCGCCTACTCCCGATTCCTCTCGAACCACTCCGCGGCGTAGTCGACCAGGTCGCGCTGGGAGACGAGTTTCGCGTCCGCCAGTCCGACCGACCCCGCCGTCACCGCCTCCGGGCGCTCGTCTTCGAAGTCCCGTCCCACCTCCGCGAAGTCGCTGCTGTCGTAGTCCAACTGCTCGTAGGTGACGGTCTCCCGGTCCCCGTCAGGGCCGACGACCGGCGCCTCGTGAGTCGATGCGGTCTGCTCGCGGTCGGCTCGGTGCTCGGCCAGGTGGAACGAGGTGTTGGTGTCGTAGCCGGTGCCGAGCATGAGGACGCTCCCGTCGCGGTCGTACACCCGGGCCAGCGGCGACCCCTCGCCGAGCCCGTGGTCGTAGGCGTGGTCCGCCACGACGAACTCGGCGTCGGCGCCCCGCGCCGCGAACGAGTAGGTCGGGTGGCGGCTCCGGATCGCGCCGGGGTACGACCGGAAGCACTCCGGAATCGCGCCCATCCCGCGGGTCGGCGTGACCGCCGGGCGGTACGGCGGGCGCTCGGCCCTGATGCGACCGACCCAGTCGTCGGGCACCGGCGGGTTCCGCCACCCCGTGGGGTCGCTGTACTGCGTGGAGTGGGTCGGCATCGCGAGGGTCCCGTCGGGTCCGACCACCTCCAGCAGCGCGTCGACGACCGCCGACGGCCCGACCGCGACCCACCCGAGCGCAGACAGCGACGAGTGGACCAGCAGGGTGTCGCCGGCCTCGACGCCCAGCTCCCGGAGGTCGGCGGCGATGCGCCCGACCGTCAGCGGGTCGTCCATGCGTTCGATCGCGTCGGCCTCGCTCGTCACCTCGGCCCCGTCCCCGTCTCTCCGCTCGTCGCCCCCGTCTTCGGTCGGGTCGTCCTCGCCGCTCATGGCAGTCGCTCCATCGAGAACCGGTCCCGGGTCGTCGCGTAGCGGCTCCCCGACAGCCGCCCCACGGCGTCGAGCTTCTCGACGTCGAGCTTCCCGTCGGTCGTCACCTCGTCGTGGAGATGTGCCCATTCGACCTCGCCGAGAACCATCGTCGACCCGCCGAGGTCGACCAGCTCGCGGAGCGAGCACTCGAAGGCGACGGGCGATTCGGCAACCCGGGGCGGGGCGACCGCCCGCGACTCCGCGCGCGTGACGTCGGCGCGGTCGAACTCGCTCTCGCCCGGCGGGAGGGTCGCGGCGGACTCGTTCATCGCCTCGGCGACCGGTTCCGTGACGACGTTGACGACGAACTCCTCGGTCCGGCGGACGTTCCGCGGGGTGTCCTTCAGCCCCTCGGGCGACCCGTCGTCGTCCACGGGCGCGAACATCAGTATCGGCGGGTCGACCGCGGCGACGTTGAAGAAGCTGTAGGGCGCGAGGTTGTCCGCTCCCTCGGGGTCGGTCGTGCTGACCCACGCGACGGGCCGGGGCACGACCCCGCCCGCGAGGGTCCGGTACATCGACGACACCTCGTCGGGGTCGAGTTCCATGTCGGGGCAAGGAGGCGGCGCGCCGAAGAGTTTGCGCTTCCGGCGAGCGAGAGTCCGTTCCGACGAACGAAGCGCGCGGCGGATTCGACGGAGGGCCACCAGGTCGAAGGCCATCTGGAACCTCGATCCGGACATGGTAGACGAAGAGACCGCCGAGGGCGAGACCGACCGGCGCGACGAGATGGAGGCCGAGCGCGAGAAGGAGGTCGAGGAGGAGATGGAGCGGGTCGACGAGGAGATGGACTCCGAACAGACCGACCAGTCCGACGCCGCGGCCCTGCCCGACGACGAGGAGGGCGACCGCGACCGCGTGCATGGCGAGCACGTCGGGGCGAACGAGGAGAACGACGGATAGCGGCCCGCGGTCGACCGCCGCTCCGTGCGCCGCCGACAGCCCTTTTCGCTCAGTCGTCCGCGGCCACCGCGCAGTTGTTCGGCCCGAGCTCCATCTCGAAGGCCGTCTCGTCGTCCGGCGACTCCTTGCCGAGGTTCGCCGGCACGATGTCCTCGAAGTTCGCGGGCCGGGGCGGTAGCGAGTCGAGCACCCGGTCGACGAACGCCGCCCTCTCGTCGGGAATGCGCAGTCGCTCGCGGATAGCGCCGATTCTGGCCGCGTAGGCGCCGCCCTCGTCGGGGTTCGGCGCGGCCTCGGGCGTCCGGTGGCCGGGCGCGACCAGCGTGTCGTCGGGGAGCGCGAGCAGGCGGTCCCGGAGGGTGTCGTAGAGCGTGCCGGCGAGGTCGCGCGCGCCCTCCGCTCCGCGTTCCAGGTCGGGCCGGCCGAAGCTATCCACGAACAGCGCGTCGCCCGAGAACAGCAGGTCGCCGAGCCGGAGCGCGGTCAGCTCGGTGGTGTGGCCCGGCGCGTGGAGCGCGGTCAGGGCGACGTCGCCAACCCGGAGTTCGTCGCCGTCGTCGAGCAGTTTGGCGTCGAAGGCGAGGCCGCGGTCGGTCGCGCCCGCGGGCAGGACGGCTCGGGCACCTGTCTCCTCGGCGAGTCGCCGGACGCCCGAGAGGTGGTCGGCGTGGACGTGGGTGTCGACGGCGAACCGGAGGGTCGCACCCCGTTCCTCCGCGTCGGCGACGTAGCGGTCGGCGAAGGCCCGCAGGGGGTCGACGACCGCGGCCTCGTCGCCGGCGACGACCAGGTGCGAGAGACAGCCGGTCGCGGGCCGGTCGTACTGGACGGCCGTCGCGTCGCCGGGGACGGCCGCGGCCGGCAGTTCGGTCGCGACGTACACCCGCGCCCAGCCCCGCATCCCGCCGGCGAGGTTCCGCGCGTCGAAGCCCTCGTCCCGGAGGAACTCTGCGACCGTAGCGCTGGCCTCCCCGCGCGGGCAGACCGCGACGACCGGTTGGTCGGGGTCGAGGCCGAGGTCGTCGACGAACGCGGGCAGGTCGCCGCGTGCCTTCGCGGCCGTGAACTGCGCGTACGCCACCTGGGTCGCGTCGACGCCGTCGCCCGTGATGCGCCACGCCTCGTACTCGTCGCGGTTGCGCACGTCGAGCAGGTGGACGGCGTCGCCGCGCCGGATTCGCTCGTGGAGCTCCTTGGGCGATATCGACGGTGTGTCGTCGTTCTCTTCGGTCTCGCCGGTCATGTCCGGTCGTACGCGCCGGGGAGAGAAAACGGTGTGGCGAGCGGCGAGGCGGTCGGCGGTCCCTCACCCGGGGCGCGGCTCCGCAAACCTTCAAACGCGCTCGCGGCGTACCGACGGGCATGGACGCCGACGCCTTTCCGGACGAGGTAGAGACCGCGAAGGCGACCGAACTCGACCGCCTGGGCTCCCAGCAGGCGCTGGTGGCGCTGACCGACGCCGACCTCGACGCCGAAGCGGTCCTCCGGGCCGCGGCGCAGAGCGAGCACACCGCCCGCGAGACGTTCCGGCAATGGGCCGACAGCGAGGCCGGTTCGGACGCCGCCGACGCGTTCGCCGCGCTGGCCGACCAGGAGACCGACCACTACGAGCGCGTGGCCGCGGAACTCGGCGGCGAGTCCGCCCCCGACGACGCGGTCGACTCGGTCCACGAGCGCCTCCGCGAACTCGACGACACGGTCGAGCGCGCGGCGGGGCTGGTCGGCCGGTCGCTGGCGAGCGACCGTACTCAGCTGCAGGTCGTGAACTTCTTCGTGAACGAGGCCGACGAGCGCCGGGCCGACCTCTTCCGCGAGCTGCGCGAGGACACCCGGAAGGGCGTCTCGGCCGGCGCGGACCTGCTCGCGGCCCGCTGCGAGGACGACGAGGACTGGGAACGCGCTCAACATACCGCGGAGGAAGTCGTGCAGATCGCCTACGACGACTACGCCGAGACGCTGAAGGGGATGGGGCTGGACCCGAAGCCGATCTGCTAATCAGTCGGTGTCGGAAGTTCATCGACGAACGTCGGCGCGTGCAGGCGCGACCTCCGTGCCGCGCCGAACCGCGCGAGGGACGACCGAGTGAGCGAAGCGAACGACGGAGGAGGCTGGGGAGGTGTGAGGCTCGCGCTCGGTGACGCGGACTAATCGTCCGGGTGGGACTGAAAGGGGCCGGCCGCTCGCGACCGAAGGCCGTGGTCGCTTGCGCGACCTCTCTCCGACGCAGCTACGTCCGTCGGAGATGTCGCGTGGTTCGAAAGAGCGAAGCTCTTTCGTCATCCCGAAAATTCCCAATTTTCGGAGACAACGACCGTGAGCGGCCGCGGGCTTTCTGGGACGTCTTTTCGACGTGGCCGGTAGTCGCGCCTCTGTCGCTTCCGAGGTTCACACCACGCCCGATTCCTAGCCGCTTCCCGCAAACCTAACCATCTGGGGCGCCTACGTTCACCCAATGACTCCAGACACAGAGACCGCGACGCTCGCGGGCGGCTGCTTCTGGTGCACCGAGGCCGCGTTCAAGGAACTCGACGGCGTTCGCGAGGTCACGTCGGGCTACGCCGGCGGCCACGTCGAGGACCCGACCTACGAGGCGGTCTGCTCGGGCGACACCGGCCACGCCGAGGTCGTGCAGGTCGAGTACGACCCCGACGCGCTGAGCTACGAGGACGTCCTCCAGGTGTTCTTCACGGTCCACGACCCGACCCAGCTCAACCGCCAGGGGCCCGACGTCGGCACCCAGTACCGGTCGGCGGTGTTCTACCACGACGACGAGCAGCGCGGGACCGTCGAGCGGTTCATCGAGGAACTGGAGGCCGAGGGCGCCTACGACGAGGACGACATCGTCACCGAGGTCGAGCCCCTCGAGGAGTTCTACGAGGCCGAGGAGTACCACCAGGACTACTACGAGAAGAACCCCGACGACCAGTACTGCTCGATCCAGGCCGAACCCAAAGTGCAGAAGGTCCGCGAGAAGTTCGGCGACAAGGCGACGTCCGCCGGCGTCTCCGGACAGGACTGATCTGGCAGTCGCGGCCGCGACGCTCCGGGCACGCGTCGCTTCCCGGAGAATTACCGCGCCAGAACGCGCGACCCGTCAGTCCGTCCCCGTCTCGTCCCCGCCGGTTCCGTCCCCGCCGTCCCGGAGCAGGACCGGTTCGGGGTCGTAGGCGGTCCGGACCGCGATGCGTCCCGTTCCGGTGTCGAACTCGACGGTCCGGCCCCGCCCGCCGCCGACGTCCTCTCCCGCGACCGGTACGTCCAGACCGCCGAACGCTTCGCGGGCCGTCGCGACGTTATCGTCGCCGACCTCCCGCGGAAGCTCCCGGAGGTCGAGCAGGTCGCTCCCGCCGACGACGTACCCCTCCAGCCCGGCGTAGCTCGCGCCCGCCGACACCGCCTCCCGGAGCAGTCGCTCGACCGCGGCGTCGACGTACTTGCCGTCGGCGGTGCCGCCGCCCTCCGACTGTCGGGGGAGCATCGCGTGGGCGAGCCCGCCGACCCCGTGCTCGGGGTCGTACACCGCCAGTCCCACGCAGGCTCCGAGGCCGTAGGCGACCAGCGTCGCGCCGTCGGCGACCACCTCGTACTCCGAGACGCCGACGAGGCGGCGCTCGCGATCGGGTTCCGAGAGGTCGGTCTCGTAGGTCTCCATCACGCGGTCACCTCCGTCGTCACGAGTCGACGACCCCCGTCGTCGCCGGTCGGTGTGGCCCAGTCACGGATCGATGACCTCCAGGCCGACCGCCGAGAGCTTGGTCACGAACTCCCGCCGGCCGGGGAACACGTAGATGGTCGCGTTCACGTCGTACTCGGGAATGTGCAGCCGCGACCGGATGAACAGCCCGACGCCGTACTGCTTGAGGATGCGCGCGACCAGGGTCCGCTCGGGGTCCTGGACCGCGACCGGCGACCCGGTGTCGATGGTAGTGTCGAACAGCGTCGCCCACTCGTCGACGAACCCGTTGGCCATCATGTTGCAGAGCTCGGTCAGCGCGTCCCGTCCCATCTCGGTCGAGACCGACGAGAGGTCCTCGACCGCCCGCCGGAGCATCAGCGCGGCCGCCTTGTTCGCGCTCGCCATCGGGAACACGACCAGCACGTTCCCGACGAGGGGCTCGCTCAGCAGGACCCGCGCTCCCGCGCGGTCGGCCGCGACGAACTGGCCGCCGACCGTCCGCTGCTCGGCGTAGCCGACCTTGACCTGCTCGGTGGTCGCGGTCAGGTCGTCGTCGAGCACGTCGTTGAGCCGGTCCTCGACCCCGGTGACGCCCCGGTCGCCCAGCCAGTTCAGCACCGCAAGCGTCTTCAGCGGAATCGCCTGCTCGGCGTCTGAGACAGAACCCCTGTCGGGCTCGCCGTCGCGCGCATCGCGGTCCGTTCCGCCCGCGTCGGGGGTCTGGCGTTCGTCGCCCCGAGCCCGCTCGTCGTCGGCGCGGGTCCGCTCGTCGTCCTCGCCGCCCGATGTCGCGCCGGCCTCAGCGTCACCCGACTCGGCGCCGCCCGATTCGGTGCCGCCGCCCGACCCGGCGCCGCCCTCGCGGGTCCGCCCGGTCGCGTCGCGGCCGGGCGTCATGCCTGGGCCCTCGCTTCGTCGACCAGCGCGTCGAGGTCGAGCACCCCGAGCGGGTCGTCCCCGTCATCGGGGTCGGCGACGACCGCCCGGAACCACCGCCGGTTCGCCGGCGGCTCCCAGTCGGCCGACGTCGGCGTCTCGATGCGCCCGACGTGTCGGGCGTCGATACCCGCCACCTCGTCGACGAGCAGGCCCGTCGGCCGGGCGTCGCTGCGGTCGAGCACCAGCAGCGTCGACTCTTCGTCGGACGCTCGGGGCGGGAGGTCCAGCAGCGCCCGGCCGTCGACGACCACCGGAATCCGGCCCCCGAGGTTGGCCACGCCAGCGATGGCGGGTCCGGTGTGGGGGACCGGGGTCACCGCCGGCGCGTCGAGAACCCGCTCGACGTGGCCGAGTTCGAGGCCGTACTCGTCGCCGCCCAGCCCGAAGCGGACGAACTCGACCCACTCGCGCCGGTCCGCCGCGGCCCCCGTCGTCGTCGCGCTCGATAGCTCGCCGCTCATCCGTCAGGCCTCCCCGTCGCCGAGGGGTTCGGTCGGCTCGCCGCCGGGTTCGGGGGACTCGGCCAGCGGGTCCTCCGTGGAGACGTCGGTCGAGTCGGTCCCTGCGTCGGTATCGACATCGGCGACGGCCGGGTCGATTTCGGCCGCGTCGGTCTCGGCGGTGTCCGCCTCCGCATCGCTCCCGACGTCCGCGGTCGAGACGGACACGGGCTCGGTGTCGCGGTCCTCCGGCGGGAGCGGGTCGTCGGCGTCGGCGGTCGCGTCGCCTTCGTCGGGAACCGCCGAGTCGTCCGTATCGACTCCCGACCCGTCGGCGTCGGCCCCGGCTGATTTGGAGCCGTCGTCCTCGTCCGCGTCGTCGCCCGCGTCCTCGCCGATGGCGTCCTCGGTGTCGAACGAGTCCAGCGCGTTGCTGAGCCGGGTCGCCTGGCGGGCCAGGTCGCTCGCGCTGTCCGAAACCTGCGAGAGGGCCGTCGTCTGGGACTCGCCGGCGGTCGCCACGGTCTCGGCTTCGGCCGTGATGGCCTCGCTGACCGCCGCGGCCTCTTCGACCATCTGGAGGGCCTCCTCGGTCGAGTCGGCCTGCTGCTGGGTCGCGTCGGAGATCTCCTGGACGCCCGCGTTGGTCTTCTGGGCGTAGCCCGCGATGTCGGCCAGCGCCTCCGCGGCGTTCTCGACCGAGTCGGTCTGCTGGGAGATCCGGTCGCTGGTGTCCCGGACCTCGTCGACCGTCCGGTCGGTCTGGTGCTGGATGCGGTTGAGCCGCCCCTCGATGTCGCCGGCCGCCTCCTTCGTGCGCTCGGCGAGGTCCTTGATCTCGTTGGCGACCGCCGCGAAGCCCGCGCCCTGCTCGCCGGCGCGGGAGGCCTCGATGTGAGCGTTCAGGGCGAGCATGTTGGTCTGCTCGGCGATCTCGGAGATGAAGTCGATGAGCTCGTCGACCTGCTCGACCTCGGATTCGAGCCCCTCGATGGCCTCGACGGTCTCCTCGGACTCGGTCTCGATATCGTTCATCCCCTCGACCGCGTCGGTGGCGGCCGCCCGGCCCTCGCGGCCGGTCTCGGCGGTCCGCTCGGCGATGGCGGCCACGTCGTCGGTCGAGGCCGCGACCTCCTGTACCGCGGTCGAGAGCCGGTCCATCTGGTCGGCGGCCGCCCGGAGGTCGCCGGTCTGGGCCTCGGCGTCGACCGAGATGTCCCGGAGCGAGTCGACGACCCGCAAACTCCCGTCGCTGACCTCCTCGGTGCTGAGCGTGACCTCCTGGCTGTAGGTGGCCACCTCGTTGGCGAACCGGGTGAGGTTCTCGACGGTCGCCTCGAACTCCTCGAGCATCGCGTTGAACTCGGTCGCGACCCGGTTCATCGCCTCGCTCTCGGAGCTGGGTTCGACCCGCTCGCCGAGGTCGCCGTCGGCGCACCGGCGCATGACCCGGCCGTACTCCTCGGCGGTCTGCTCGACGTGGGCGTGGAGGTCCTCGGCTTCGAGCCGTGCGCGGTGCTCGTCCAGCAGCGTCTCGTGGGTGTCGGCCATCGAGGCCGCGACCCGGCCCACGCAGTCCGCGCGGGCGGAGTCGAACGACGGCTCCTCGCCGTCGGCCCGCCGGTCCGCGCTCGCCACGAGCCGGTCGAGCGCCCGGCTCGCCCGCCACGAGACGGTCGTCCCGACGGCTCCCGCGAGGAGCGCGCCGCCGAGCGTCGCTCCGACGACAGTTCGGTCGAACTGACCGGTCGCGTACACGCCTCCTGCCGCGAGAGCGCCGACCGCCGCCATCGTCAGACCCACCTTCAGCGGGTAGCGCCGCCTGACGAAGCCGGGGACGACCGCTCGCACAACGTTAGCCATTGAGCGAACACAATCAGTACGACGTAATAAATCTTAACGAAACATGAACGAAGAGTTATAAAAATATAGCGCCAGGTAAAATCAACCGTCGAAACATATCTGTAGAACCGACCGAGATACGATCACGTTCAGCGAGAGGGTCGCGGACCAACGACCGTCAACGCCGGACGACCAGTTCGCACCGGTCGTCGCCATCGCGCATGCACGTCCGCTCGTCGACGGCGAACGCCTCGCCGTAGTAGTCGCCGACGCCCCGGAGCAGCCCGACCGCAAGCGGGCAGAGCTCCCGGTCGGAGGCGTAGGTCACCACCACCTCGTCGGCCCCGACCCGCTCGGCGCCGAGGTTGGGCGGGGTGTAGGTCGACAGCTGCTTGCCCCGCAGCGCCTCGTGGATGTACGTCTCGACGTTGGCGATCAGGTCGAGGCCGGTCCAGTCGGCGTCGACGTGGACGCCGTAGGTCTCGACCAGCGACGGCACGAGGAACCGGCCGAACGCGTCGAGCAGGTCGGGCACCGACTCGCCGGTGACCGCCGACGCCGCCTCCACGAGCGCGAGCGCGTCGGCGTCGGCGTACTCGGTCACCGGGACGTACACCGTCCCGCCGAGGTCCGCGCGGTCCCGGACGGTCCGCCAGGCCTCGTCGTCGTACTCGGCGGTCACGAAGTCCTTCAGCCCCTTGAGGACGATGCCGTGCACGGCTACCGCTCCCGCCCGGCGGGCCCGGTCGCGGCGCGCGCTGATCCCGACCCGACGACGCCTCGCTCGGTCCAGTGCGCCGCGTCCGGCGGCGGGTCCCTCCGACGCTGGTACATGTTTCAATCGGATTCGGACTGATAGTATAACTGTTCTGGCCGTCATGATAGAGGACGCTTCGGAGCGAAAGTTAGGGGTTCGTGGGGTGAGGGGCAGTATCCCCCCAGAAAGGTAACTCTCGTCGGAAGGACGGCTCGCGGCTCAGAGCGAGTCCCAGTAGTCGAGGTCCATCTCCTCGCCGGAGAGGTCGGTGTCGGCCTCGGGTTCCGTGTCGGCCACCCGGGCCATGTCGAACTCGCCGAGCGCGGTCCGGAGGTCCGCCTCGTCGGGGATGACGTAGATGTCGAGGTCGACCTCGGTGTCGACCGCCTCGATGCGGGTGTCGAAGACGAACGCGAACTCCTGGGACTCGCCCAGCCCCACGACGAGGGGGTCGACCACCGCCGCGCCCATGTCGTGGGCGTAGGCCGGTGTCGAGTGGTCGATGGTCGTGTCGAGCAGGTTGGCCCACCCGTCGAGCATCCCGCTGGCCATCACGTTCGACAGCTCCTGGACGGCGTCGCGCTCGAACGCGCCGAAGTCGGTCGCGGTCCGGCCTTCGACGCTCCGACTCACCAGCCGCCGGGCCGAGCCCTCGTCGAACAGGAAGAGGAGGTAGCCGCTGGGCATCCCGGAGAAGCTGAACGCCACGCCGATCATCCGCTCGGTCGACACCTCGCTGGGGATGGCGTCGAGCGAGATGAAGTTGATGCGCCGGATGTCGACGTCCATCTCGATGTCGGTCATCTGGGTCAGGTTGGCCGCCACCTGGGTCGCGCCGCGCTGGGCGATGCGGTCGAACCCGACCAGCTTCTCGAACTCGATGGCGCGGTCCTCGGTCCGGGCCCGGAACAGCCGCCGGACCGTCTCGGCGTCCGGAATCAGGTAGTGGCGGAACGTCAGTTCCTCGCCGACCGCCTCGAGGTTGTTCCGGAACAGCACCGCGAGGTCGTCGGACGCGGGCGTTCCGGACCGCTCGCCCGTCTCGGCGGTTTCGGCAGCTACCGTGTCGCCATCGCCGCCCGTTCCTGCTCCCGCCAGCGCGAATTCCGCATTGCCGAGGAACGCGTCGGGGTCGTCGGCCGTCACGTACGTCGGTGCCGACACGTCGACGTTGGTGTCGAGCACGTTCGCCCACCCGTCGACGAACCCGTTGTTCATTATCTGGGCGATCTCGGTCACGGTGCTCTCCCGGAGCGTCCCCTCCTCGACGGTGGGGACGTCCGCGACGACCGCCGAGGCGATGGTCTCGGCGCTCTCGCGGTCGAACAGTAGCAGCGAGGTCCCGCCGACCCCGTCCGAGAGGCCCACGCGGATGCCGACCCACTCGGCGTCGGCCAGTTCGCGCGCGACCGAGTCGTCTCTGGTGAAGTTGAGGTGGGTGACCTCGACCCGCGCCGGGATGTCGGTCATCGAACTCAGTCGACTGGCCGCCAGGCCGGCGCCCTCCCGGGCCATCTCGTAGAACGTCCCGAGGGTGTCGACGTCGAGTTTCATAGCGTTGCCACGTCCAGCACGTTCACCGCGCGGCCGTCGCCCAGCGTGGTCGCCCCGCTGACGCCGGGGACGTCCCGGAGCAGGTCGCCGTAGGGCCGGACCACGACCTCCTGGGACGTCACCATCCGGTCGCACCGCAGCGCGAGCCGGCCGGCCTGGGTGCGGAGCCAGACCATCTGGTCGCCGGCCTCGGGCTCGGAGTCGGTGTCGGAGCCCTCGAGCCCCAGCGCGGACGCCAGCCGAACGTGGGGGTAGGCGTCCTCGGCCTCGACGCCCTCCGGCAGGCCGCCCACGAGGTCGAGGTCCGACCGCCGGACCACCTCCCGGCCGTTCTCGGTCTCGACCGGCGGTGCGGGCGTCACCTGCTCGACCGCGGTCATCGGGACGCCGAACGTCTGGCCGGTCGTCGCCACGAACAGCACCTCGGTCAGCGCGATGGACACCGGGACCGTGAGCCGAACGGTGGTCCCCACGCCGGGGTCGCTCTCGACGCTCACCGTGCCGTTGAGGTCGGCGACCGTCCGGTGGACCACGTCCATGCCGACGCCCCGGCCGCTCACGTCGGTCACCTCATCGCTGGTGGTGAATCCCGGCTCGAACAGCAGGTCGTAGGTCTGCTCGTCGCTCAATTCCGCGGCCTCGGCCCGGGTGACGACGCCGTTCTCGACGGCTCGGTCGCGGACCGCCTCGGGGTCGACGCCCCGACCGTCGTCCGAGAGCTCGACGACCACCTCGTCGCCGACGCGCTCGGCCGAGATGGCGACGGTCCCGTCTCGCGCCTTGCCGGCCGCCTCGCGCTCCTCGGGCGGTTCGATGCCGTGGTCGACCGCGTTGCGCGCGAGGTGGACCAGCGGGTCCCGGAGCCGGTCGACGATGGAGCGGTCGAGCTCCACGTCGGCGTCGTCGGCGACGACCTCGACCTCCTTGCCCTGCGAGCGAGCCACGTCCCGGACGGTCCGGGGGATCTCCTCGAGCGCGGTCTCGAGCCCCACGAGCCGCACGTCGACGACGGTCCGGCGGTACTCGGTGACGATCCGGAGCAGGTTCGACACCTCCTCGCGGACGGCCTCGTCGGTCTCGGGGCCGACCGCCTCGTCGAGCCGGAGGTGTGACAGCGACAGCTCCTCGGCGACGTTCAGCAGTCGGTCGGCGGTCTCGACGTCGACGGTCGTCGCCTGCAGCCGGTCGAACTCCCGGGTGTCGCCGGCGCGCTCCCCGCCCCGGTCCGGGAACTCCGCGGCGTCGAGGCTGCTCGCCTCGATGGTCGGCACCGCAGACCGGAAGACCTCGCCCTCGTCGCCGGCGTCCTCGCTCCCCGGCCCGGTGCCGAGCAGGTCGCCGAACCGCGACTCGAACTCCGCCATCTCCTCGTCGACCGCGACGTCCATCTCGGCGCCGCCGCCCGCGTCGGAGTCGCCGTCGAGGTCGGCGTCGAACTCGCCGCGGAGGTCCACGCCGAGGTCGGTCTCGGGCAGCGAGTCGGGGTCCGGCATCGGGTCGGCGTCCGACGCCGGTTCGGCGTCCGGCATCGCGTCCGGGTCCGGAAGCGAGTCCGCGTTCGGGGCCGACTCCGCAGTAGGCACCGAGTCCGCGTCGGGGATCGAGTCGTCGTCCGGAACCGGATCAGCGTCCGGTGCCCCGTCGTCGGCCGCGACCGTGTCGGCGTCCGTCCCGTCGTCCGCCGCGGTCGCTGGTTCCGCGTCCGACGCCTCGTCCGGCGTCGCGGACGACGTCGGTTCCCCGGGCGAGACCGATCCGTCGCCGGATTCCGGCGCGTCCTCGGCCTCGTCGCCCCCGAAGACGAACGTGCCCGGCTCTTCGGTCTCTTCGGTCTCGTCGGTCTCGTCGACTCCCTCGACCTCGCCGTCCGCGTCTGGCTCGCCACTCGCGTCGGTCGTCGCGTCGGGCGCACCGACCGCCCCGTCTTGGTCGTCGTCCGGCGACGGATCGGCGTCGGCCAGCCCGAGGGGGTCGCCGATCGCGTCGGCAGGCTCGCCGCTGCTCTCGCCGACCGCCGCGCCGCCCGCCGGGTCGGCGTCGACGTCGCCGGTCCCGAGCAGGTCGGGCGGCAGGTCAGGGGAGTCGCCGCTTCCGGTCGGGGCGTCGGCCGATTCCGACGCCGGTCCGGCGGCGCCGTCCTCGGAGGGGGCCGCCGCGGCGTCCTCGTCCGGATCCTCCTCTGGTTCGAGCGCCAGCAGCTCCTCGATGGTGTAGGTGTCCTCGTCGTCGAACTCGCCGAACTCGACCGCGTCGATGTCGGCCTGGAGGTCGTCGACGCCCTGGTCGTCGTCGACCCGCCGTTTCGTCTCCTCGAAGAACGCCGAGGGTTCGTCTGGGGTCTCCGCGGGACCAGGGCCGGCGGCGGAGTCGGCGTCGTCGGCCCCTCGCAAGGAGTCGGCCGAAGTCGAACCGGACGTCGCGGAGTCGGTCCCGAGGTCGCCCTCGTCGCCGAGCATGCCCCACCCGTCGAGTTCCTCGTCGTCGGCCGGGTCGTCCAGCCCGTCGAGCAGGCCGTCGATGTCGTCGAACTCGGAGGTCTCCTCGAGCGCCGCGACGACGTCGTCGCTCAGCCCCTCCTCGGCGGGGTCCCAGTCGTCGTCAGGGTCGGCGAAGCCGGACGCGGCGGCGTCGAGCGTCGCGTCCGAGTCGGTCGGCGTCCGCGCGCGCTCCTCGTCGAGGGTCGCCCGAAGTGACGCGCAGGTCGCGGCGACGTCGCCCTCGACGTCGCCGCCGACAGCGTCGGTCCGGACCGTCGCTTCGAGGAGGTCGACGGTCGCCAGCGCCTCGTCGATCAGCGCGGGCGTCGGTTCGACCGCGCCGGCCCGGAGCGCGTCGAGCGCGTCCTCGACCGCGTGGGCCAGGTCGCCGGCGTCGTCGAGCCCGCGGGTCCGGCACGACCCCTTGAGCGAGTGGGCGACCCGGAACAGCTCGGCGACCGGCGCGTCCGCGTCCCCGCCGGCCTCGGCGGCGAGCAGGCCGTCGTTCAGCGTGCGGATCTGGGACCTCGCCTCGCGGCGGAAGGCGTCGTCAGTCGGAGCCATCCCTGTACCCCCGCGAGGCGTCGGGTCGCAGGCGCCGGTCGGCGTCGTCGGTCGCGACCGCGGTCACGGGGCGACCACCCCGTCGATGGCGTCGGTCAGCTCCTCGTCCTCGAACGGCTTGGTGATGTAGGCGTCGGCGCCCGCCCGCGCGGCCAACTGTATCTTCTGGCGCTGGCCCACGCTGGTGCACATGATGACCCGCACCTCTTCGTCGAGCTTCTTGATCGCGGCGGTGGCCTTCAGCCCGTTGGCCTTCCGCATCACGATGTCCATCAGCACGAGGTCGACCTCGTCGGCGTGCTCCTTGTACCGCTGGATGGCCCACGCGCCGTTGGGCGCCTCGGCGACGATGCGGTACTCGTCGGCCGCGAGCGCGCTCTTGACCCGCTGGCGCATGAACTCCGAGTCGTCCACGATGAGAATCCCGGTCTTCATGGCGTGATACCTGTTATTCGCTCCGAGCCGTGCAAAGTATAAAATACTACTCCCCGGAAATATACCACCGAATCCGACAGTTCGCCACCGCTGACACTTTTTCAGGCAGTGGTGGTCGGTGAATTTCCGCAAATCGGCCAATACATTTAATCGCCTCGGTTATATCCGATTAGTCACACGTGTCCCAGACCCTCTACGAACGGCTCGGCGGTCGCGACGCCATCGCGGCGGTGGTCGAATCGTTCTACGAGCGCGTCCTCGACGACGAGCGCGTGGCTCACTTCTTCGAGGACGCCGACGTGGCGTCGCTCCGGACCCACCAGACCCAGTTCCTCGCGTCCGCGACGGGCGGTCCGGTCGAGTACGACGGCGCGGACCTCGAGACCGCCCACGCCCACCTCGACATCGGCGCGCAGGACTTCGAGATCATCGCGGTCCACCTCGACGAGGCGCTGGCGTCGTTCGAGGTGCCCGACGGCGAGCGCGGCGAGGTCCTCGCCGCGGTCGGCGAACTCGAACCGGCCGTCGTCTCGGCGGAGTGAGCCCGGGCGGTCGGGTGTGCAGTCGGCGGGCACAGGCGTGGAAGCGTTAACTCTTCGCAAGCGGTACCGACCGGCATGGAACCGACGTCGAGACGAGCGTTCGTATCCGCGATGGCGGCCGCCGTCGGCGGGCTGTCGGGGTGTCTCGGCGGTGCGACCCCGCAGCCGCCGTCGGACCGGGACGAAGGGGAGTCGGCACAGCCCGCGACCACGACGGGAGAACGAATGGGAGGAGTCCCGGTCCGCAGCACGGCGCTGCCGGTCGAGTACGAGCTCGGGGCGCTCCGCGACGAGGTGCTGTCCGGTGGCCCGCCCAAGGACGGCATCCCCTCGATCGACGAGCCCACGTTCTGGGGCGTCGACAGAGCCGACCGGGAGCTTCGCGACCGGGACGTCGTCTTCGGGCTGGTCCGTAACGGCGAGGTGAAAGCGTACCCGCAGCGGATTCTGGTCCACCACGAGATCGTCAACGACGTCGTGGGCGAGCAGCCGGTGGCGGTGACCTACTGCCCGCTGACCGGGACGGCGATGGGGTTCCGCCGGGGCGAGACCACGTTCGGCGTCTCGGGCGAGCTGCTGAACAACAACCTCGTGATGTACGACCGCGCGACCGACAGCCGCTGGCCCCAGGTGCTCGCGACGGCCATCTCCGGCGAGTTCGAGGGGAAGTCGCTGCAGGAGTTCCGGCTGGTCTGGACGACCTGGCGGAAGTGGAGGACGGCCCACCCCGAGACGAGGGTCCTCTCGACCGACACCGACGCGCTCCGCGACTACGGCAACGACCCCTACGGCTCGTACGTACCGGACCCCGCGGGCTACTACTCGCGGGACGCGACGCTGTTCCCGCCGCTCGGCCGCGACGACCGCCTGCCGAACAAGGCGGTGGTCGTGGGGGTTCGCACCGGGGACGGGCGCCTCGCGGTCGAGAAGTCCGCGCTGCGGGAGGCGGGTCTCCTGTCGGGATCGGCGGGGTCGGACGACGAGTCGACCCACCTGGCAGTCTACGACCCGACCCTCGACACGGCGTACGTCTACCGGAACCCGGACGACGCAGCCTTCGACTACCGGGACGGTCGGGCGGTCGCCGCCGACGGCACCAGCCACGTTCCGGCGGACCTGCCGCTCGACCGGGTGTACGCCTTCGACGCGATGTGGTTGGCGTGGGCTGGCTTCTACCCGAGCACGGGGCTGGTGACCTGATGGCGGCCGAGACGGTCGCGGGCGGGCCGGTGGGGCGCACCGTCGCCAGCACCGGGTTCGCCCTCCGGGCGGCGCTCGGCCGGCGCGACGGTCGGGCGGTGTTCGCGAGCGTCACGGTCCTCTATCTCGTGGCGTACCTCTGGTTCAGCGACCTGCTGAACCTCGGGAACGACGGGGTCGGACTGACGGTGGCCGGCGATCCGCTCGGACGGTTCTTCGAACTGGCCAACGGCGCGCTGTCGTTCGAGCCGGTGGCGCTCGTCGAGTTCGGGCTCGGAACCTACCTGTTCTCGCTGAACACGGTCCTCGGGCTGGGCGTCGCGGTGCTCGTCGGCCTCAACCTCGCGGTGACGTACCTCGCGTGGCGGCAGCCGGCGGCCTGCGGCATCGGGACGTCGTCAACGGGGGTGCTCGCCGGGGTTCCGGCGCTGCTCTCCGGGGCGGCCTGCTGCGGCTCGGTCGTCCTCATCGTCTTCGGGATTCAGGCCTCCAGCACGCTGCTGACCGCGTTCGAGTGGCTGATTCCGTCCGCGGTGGTCCTGCTGGTCGGGAGCCTGCTCTGGATCGGTCGGCAGGTCGAACCGGCGCTCGCGTAGCGGGCGGTCCGGAGCGGGGTGCGTCGGTCGACGAACCGGGGTGCAGGCCGTTCCTCGGGACGAGGGCGCGGCCCGAGACCGACGACCGGCCGGGCCTACTCCGAGCGACCGTCCCCGACGTACCGGACGTCGACCCGACTCCGGAGTCGCCCGGCCAGCGCGAGGCCGACCAGCGGACTGCCCCACCGCAGGATGTCGGCGAGGAGCAGTTCCACGTTGAGCCGGTCGGTGTGTCCGGCGGCGTACACACGGTAGTAGGTGTTGTCGCCCAGTCGCACGGGCGTCTCCGGCACGTCGACCTCGCGGTGGGCCGTCCCGACGCCGGTCCTGGCGGCTTCCCTGACGGCCGGGCGGACGTCCTCGGCCGAGACCGACACCCGTTGGAGCGCGTCGCCGGCCGACGCCGGCTCGAGCGCGAGGTCGACGCGGTACATCCCGTCGCTGTTCTCCGCGGAGCGATTGGCCACGTAGCTCGTCTCGTACGTCGTTCCGTTCACGATTGCGTACTCGTAGTGGTCGACTGTCGGGAGTCTCGACGGTCCGGGCGTGCTGGACGCGATTCCCGTCGGCACGGTGTGGTTCCGGGCGAGGTACCGCTCGAAGTAGCAGCCCCGCGAGTGTGCGAAATCACCTGTACACGCGACGTCGGCGCTGATGGGGCCGCGGACCGGCGGGTCCGAGTCGTTCGCGTACGCGATGGTCCCGTCGGACGCGGTGACGCGAGCGCTCTCGTAGCGGTAGGTCGGGTCGCCGAAGTGGGCCAGCGGCGCCCAGATCGGTCCGGCGAGCAGCGCGAGCGCGACAACTGCGAGGAGGGCGTCGCGGCGCTTCGGGGAGAGGAGGGCGGGGGCCATACTCGTAGCCGGCGAGCCGCGGACCAAAACTGTAACGCTATCGGGGAGTCGGGTAGGCTGCCGAGAACAGAGATACCGTCAGGATGCGACGAAGCTACGCTTCGTCGAACAACTCCTCGCCCTCGACCATGTGCTCCTCGACCGTGTCCATGTCGAGGGTCACGCCGAGGCCGGGCTCCTCCGGGACCGTGATGTGGCCGTCCTCGATGACGTCCTCCTCGACGAGGTCCTCCCACCAGCCCAGCTGGTAGCTGTGGTACTCGACCGCCAGCGAGTTCGGGATGGCCGCGCCGACGTGGGCCGACGCCATCGTGGCGACCGGCGAGGAGACGTTGTGCATCGCGACCGGGATGTAGTAGGTGTCAGCCATGTCCGCTATCTTGCGGGTCTCGCGCATCCCGCCGGTCTTGGGCATGTCGGGCGCGACGATGTCGACCGCCTGCTCCTCGACCAGCCGGCGCTGGCCGTGCTTTCGGTAGACGTTCTCGCCCGCGGCGATGGGCGTGGTCGTCGAGTGGGTGACGTTGGCCTGGACGTCGAGGTTCTCCGGCGGGACCGGGTCCTCTAGCCACCAGATGTCGTACTCCTCGAGGGCGCTCGCGAGGCGCTTCGCGCTGCCCGCCGAGAAGGTCCAGTGGCAGTCGAAGGCGACGTCGGCCCGGTCGCCGACGGCCTCGGTGACGGCCTCGACGATCTCGACCTTGTGGTCGATCTCTGGGTTGCGGAGGTGGCGGTTCGCGCGGTCCTTCTCGTGGCCCGAGGGCACGTCGAGGTCGAACTTCAGTGCGTCGTAGCCCAGCTCCTCGACCACGCGCTCGGCCTCCGCGGCGTTCGACTCGGGGTCGGCCTCCTCGCCGGCGTGGCAGTCGCAGTACACCCGGACCTGGTCGCGGTACTTCCCGCCGAGCAGCTGGTAGGCGGGGACGTCGAGCAGCTTGCCCGCGACGTCGTGGAGCGCGATCTCGATGCCCGAGATGGCGGTGACGGTCACGCCCTGGATCGAGCCCTCGCCGGACATCTTCTGGATCAGGTGCTCGTAGAGCCGGTCGATGTCCAGGGGGTTCTCGCCGACCACGAACGGCTTCATCCGCTCGACGAGTTCGGGTACGCCCGCGCCCCAGTAGGCCTCGCCGGTCCCCACGACGCCGGCGTCGGTGTAGACGCGGACGAGCGTCCACGGGAAGTTGCCGTCGACCATCGTGGTCTGAACGTCGGTGATCTCTACGTCCCGGCCCCCGCCGCGCGCTCCGGTGGCCTCCATCGTCTCCGCCGAGAGGTCCCGCATGGTGTACTCGGCGTTCGGGTCGTGGAGCGACTCGTAGTTACGAACCATGCGAAATGGTTACTCCGGAGAGAGTAAAAGTTTGAATGGTCCGGCGCTCCGGCCGGCCGCGAGCGCGGGGCCCAGGACCAACTGGACGCCGACCGCGACCAGTACCGTCGCGAACGGGACGCAGTGGACGCTCAGCGCGCCGAGCGCGCCGACCGCCCAGAACTGTCCGCCGAGTGCGGTGCGCTTGTTGAGTGGAGGGATGGTGCAGTTCATGAGTGACCTTCGTGACGAGCGACAGCCTCCGCGGTCGCGGGGCCGAGCCGCGTCCGCCCGACTCGACTCGTGTGATAACTATTAGCACACCAGGGCATTAAACCCTCCGACTGTTCGGCCGAAATCATGCGGAACCGAGCGGAACGAACCGGAAAACAAAAGGAAGACGGGCGGGTCCGCGAGTCAGAGCAGGCCGAGGTCCGAGAGGTCGTCCCGGAGCTGTTCGCGGTCCTCGTCGTCCATCGTCCGGAGCGGGCTCCGGAGCGGCCCGACGTCGAACCCGACGTCCCGGAGGCCGAGCGCGGTCTTGACCCCCGCCATGTACGGGCCGCGCTTCAGGGCCGACCGCACGTCGTACACCTCGCTCTGGAGCCGGCGGGCGCGCTCCTCGTCGCCCTCGTCGTAGGCGTCGTAGAGGTCCGCGACCAGTTCCGGGAAGGCGTTGGCGACCGCGCTCACCAGCCCCGCGCAGCCGACCTCCAGGCCGGGGAACAGCAGCGAGTCCGACCCCGCGAGGAACGTGAGTTCCGGGTGGGCGTCGATGGCCTGGCCGAGCCACGGCACGTCCTTGCTGGAGTCCTTGAGCCCGACCAGGTTGTCGATGTCGGCGAGCGCGTCGAGCGTCTCCAGCGACAGCGAGTTGCCGGTCTTGCTCGGGATGTGGTAGACGTACACGGGGAGGTCGACCGCCTCGGCGACCCGCCGGTAGTGGGCGACCGCCGCGTCGTGGTCGAGCGGGTAGTAGTACGGGGTGACGACCACGACGCCGTCGGCGCCGACCCGCTCGGCGTGCCGGGCGTGGGCCTCCGTCTCGCGCGTGCTGGGTGCGCCGACGCCCGCGATGACCGGGACGTCGCCGTCGATCTCCCCGACCACGGCCTCGACCACGCCCTCGCGCTCGTCGGGGGTCAGCAGCGGGAACTCGCCGTTGGTCCCGAGCGGGAAGACGCCGTGGGCGCCCCGGTCCGCGACGAAGCGGGCGTGGGCCGCGGTCGCCTCGTAGTCGACCGATTCGTCCGCGTCGAACGCCGTGACGGTCGGCGGGACGACCCCGTGCAGACCGACGGGGTCGTCGCTACCGGGCGCCGGTGCGTTGTTCACCATGCCGGGAAAGTGGCGGGCCGCGTCCTTAAGCGATTCCGTCCCGGCAGGACTATTTCGCGTGTGAGTAAACTTTTAGTCCCTGGGGTCACGATGAAGGTGTATGAACGTCACCGTGGAACTCACCGGCACTCTCGTCGCCCGCACCGGCACGCGCAAGGCCCGCGTGGCGGTGCCCGACGACGCGACGGTCGCGGACGTGGTGGACGCACTCGCCGACCAGTACGGCCCGCAGGTCCGCGCTGGAGTCCTGGACGGCCAGCGCCTCCGCTCGGACACCGTGGTCGTCCGCGAGTCGTTCGACTCGACCGAGACGCTCTCGACGGGGAGCCCCCTGGAGAACGGCGATACGGTCCGGTTCCGACTGAACGTCTGAAACTGGCCATTCTTCGTTTCTGGGTTCTCTCCCCCGACCTCTTTCGTCGCTTCTCTGTCGAGCGTCGACGACCGCAAGAGCGACTGGTTCACCTCGACCCCGGCGCGCGCCGGCGCGACCTCGTGTCGCGCCGAGTCGCGCGAGGGACGAGCATCGCAGGGAGGAGCGAAGTGACGACCGAGAAGCGCAGGCGGTTGGGGAGGCGTGAGGCTGTCGCGGTGCCGTGCGGTTGCGGTACATAGGTGACGGCAGTAGCTAGCTTCTACGGTGCTTCATTGGAGTTGTAACCGAAATTCTCCACAACCACAAAAATCGCTGCACGAGCCCCTCATCCCAGGTTCGCCAGCCGGTTCAGCGCGAAGATTGTCCGGAGCACGTCGCCGGCCTTGCCGCGGTCGAACACCAGCTCGTCCGTGCGAATCACGTGGTCGAGCACGTCGCGGGAGGCGTGCTCCGGGGCGGCCGCGATGCCCGCGTCGTTTTCCGCGACCCACTCCATCACCCGGAGGTCGCTCTTGCTGTCGCCCAGCACCGCCGCGAAGGGGTCGTCGATGCCCAGCACCTCGAAGGCGGCCTCGACGCCGACGACCTTGTTGAGTTCGAGGCTCCCGATCTCGGCGGCGTCGGCCTCGTAGTAGGCCACGTCGATGCGCTCGAAGGTGTCTTGAATCGGGTCGGGCACGTCCTCGGGCCCACAGTCGGGCGTCTCGCCCTCGCGTTCGAGCACGCCGCGGATCTCGGGGTCCTGCTCGACGTAGTAGGCCCGCGCCCAGTCGCCGGCGCGGTCTCCGGCTACCGAGTCGTCCCCGGCGCTCTCGTTCGGGTCTGCGTCCGCGCTCGGAGTGGCTTCCCCGTCACCGGCCTCCGCCGCGACCGCGTCGCCGAGCAGGTCGAGTTCGTACACCAGCGCGCGGTCGATGACCGCGCGGGCGTCGTCGCTGCCGGTCTCGAAGTTGGGCTTCATGGTGACGTTGAACTCGTTGCCCTGGAGGTGACACCCCCGGCGCAGTTCCTCGGGGGCCTCCGAGAGCACCCGGGAGCGCACCGCGTCGAAGATGGCCCGGACGTCGTCGTCGAGGTCGTCGTAGAGCAGGCGCTTGGTGTCCGCGCCGTGGCCGGGCGTGAACACCCCGGTGCCGGCCTCGTAGACCACCGAGAGGTCCCCGGAGTGGACGATCTCGTTGCCCAGTCCCTGGATGAGAAAGCCCTTGACGTTCTCGAGGGTCTGGCCGGTGCAGACCACGATGGGCGTGCCGGCCTCGTGGAACTCGGTCAGCAGGTGGAGCGTCTCGCGGGGGATCTCGTTGTCGGTGCCGCCGGCCGAGCGCAGGGTCTCGTCGACGTCGAGCACCAGCACGTTCACACCGCGGTCGTGCTTGGCGTGGAGGTCGAGCGCGGTGAACGCCTGGTCGCGCGTGGCCCGCGCCGCGAGCTCGCAGAAGGTCTCGCCCGTCGCGGAGAACGCCTCTCGAATCTCGGTCTTCCGGTCGTCGAGTTCGTCGCCGACCTCCTGCCAGTGCTCGAGGGCGACCCGCGAGTCGACCGGCGGGAACAGGTCCACGAAGTCCTGGAGCGCCCGGAGGGTCGCCGCGTCGAACTCGTCGTAGAGTCGATAGAGCTGGTCGTACCGCTCCATGCCGGCAGTGGGTCGCTCGCGGGGATAAAGGGCGGGGGTCGGTGTGAAAAACGGGTAGAGACATTCTTCTTGAGCTTCGGACACGATTTCTGGCTCTGAATTAAAGTGGATGTTGGGCAGGAGCTAGCTACTGCCGTCACCGATGAGTTTCCGCACAGCACCGCAACCGCGGGCCTCACCCCTCCCCAGCCTCGGCGGTCGCAGCAACGCGACCGCCTCCCTCGCGCGGCGTGGCGGACCCCGAGGGGCCGCCGTGGGAGCAAGCTCCCACGAGCCTGCACTCGCTCCGCTCGTGCAGACGCCAGCGCGCGCCGACCGCTGTCTGCCCCGGATGCTACTGGAGCGACTCGTCTCTCGAAAAGAGTCCACGTCCGCTTCCACTCACCGCACCCGGTCGAACACCGTGCAGTCGCACCGGCGACACGTCCGGCGGTTGAACCGGTAGGTCTTCCCGCAGTCGTGACACCGCCACGTCGGCCGGAGCACGTCGAGCTTCGCGTCGAGGGCTTCGGGGAGTTCCATGCCAGTCCCACGCACCGAGCCGCTAAATCCCTGACGCGTCGCTCAGTCGCCACGTCGGCGTCCGAGCGCCGGAATCGGACTCAGGACTTCTCCTCCGGGACGGCTGTCTCGGCCGCTTCGAGTCGGTCGACCCTGTCGCGGAGGTCGACGTAGTAGTCGTCGCGCTGGGTCCACAGGTAGCCCACTGCGAGTCCCACTGCGACGGCGGTCAGCGGTTCGCCCAGCGCGAGCCACGTCAGCCCGGTCAGCGCGACGCCCGCGGTCCACTCGACGGCCCGCCCGACCCGACCGAGTCGGAACCGGACCAGCCGCACTTCCAAGTCCGGCGGGGCGAGCCCTTGGAGCACGAGGACCAGTCCGGCGAACAGCACGACCGCGAACGGCACCAGGTGGACCGGATTCCCCACGTCGACGCGGAGCCGCAGCAGCGCGACCAGGTAGGCGACGGCGGCCGCGCCGGCGAGCGCGTCCCACTCCGAGAGCGAGGACATTGGACGTGGACGAAACGACGCTCGGAGTGTTAATTCTTCGGTGCTGACGGTTCGATCGCCTCGGAGACCCGTCGGTCCCCGCCGACCCCGCGTCACTCGCCAGTCGCCGCACCTTAGGCCCCCGACCTCCGAGGCACGGGTATGCTCGGCAAACTCGACCCCGACGACCTCGCTCGTGTCCTCTCGCGCACGGGTGCGCGTGATGACTCGGTACTGATGGGCCCGAAGTACGGCGAGGACGCGGCGGCGATGCGACTCGACGACGGGAGCGTCCTGGTGGCCAACTCCGACCCGCTCTCGCTGGCGAAGGAGCGACTCGGCACGCTCGCGGTTCACGTCGCGTGCAACGACGTCGCCGCCTGCGGGGCCGACCCGCGGTGGCTGACGAACGTGATGTTCCTGCCCGACGACGACCGGGAAACTCTGGACGCGCTGACGACCCAGATGGACGAGGAGGCCCGCGAGCTGGGCGTCACCATCGTCGGCGGCCACTCCGAGTTCGTCCCCGCGCTGGAGCGGCCGATGGTATCGATGACCGCGCTGGGGCTGGCCGACGAGTACGTCCCGACCGGCGGGGCCGAGCCCGGCGACAGCCTCGTCCTCACCAAGGGCGCGGGCATCGAGGGGACCGCGGTGCTGGCGACCGACTTCCGCGACGACCTCGCCCTGTCGGCCGACGTCCTCGAACGCGCCGAGGACTTCTTCGGCGACATCAGCGTCGTGCCCGACGCCCGAGTGCTCCGGGAGTCGGCCACCGCGATGCACGACCCCACCGAGGGCGGCCTGGTCACCGGACTGGTCGAACTCGCCAGCGCCTCGGGCGTCCGCCTCGAGGTCGACCGGAGCGCGGTCCCGGTCCGCGAGGAGACCGCCGAAATCTGCGAGGCGATGGGCGTCGACCCGCTTCGAATCTTCGGGTCGGGCGCGCTGCTGGCGGCGGTCCCCGAGCACGAGTGCGACGACGCCCTCGCGGCGCTCGACGCCGAGGGAATCGAGGCGAGCGAGATCGGCGTCGTGGCCGGCGAAACCGACGACCCGGGCGTCGCACTCGACGGCGACCTCGTCACCGAGGCGGTCCGCGACGACCTCTACGACCTCTGGGAGTAGGTCGCTACGCCGTTCTCTCCGGCGCACACCCATCCAGCGGGGCCACTTCTCCTGACGCAAGATGTTTACTCGATATAGAATAAATCTTTAGACCCTCCCGCCCCAACCGACACCCATGCAAGCAGTTGTCATCGAGCGGGGCGCGACCTCGCCGACGGTCGCCGAGGTGCCGCGTCCGGAGCCCGAACCCGGGGAAGCGCTGGTCCGGACGCTCCGGGTCGGCGTCGACGGCACCGACCACGAGGTCATCGAGGGGAGCCACGGTGCGTTCCCCGAAGGCGAGGAGTACATGGTGCTGGGCCACGAGGCGGTCGGCGTGGTCGTCGACGGCACCGACACGGTCTTCGAACCGGGTGACGTGGTCGCCCCGACCGTCCGACGGCGCCCCGCGTCGGGGACCAACGAGTACTTCGAGCGCGGTCAGCCCGACATGGCGCCGCCCGGCGAGTACGTCGAACGGGGCATCGACGGCGCCCACGGCTTCATGGCCGAGTACTTCACCAGCCCCGCCGAGTCGCTGGTGCCGGTGCCCGACGACCTCGCCGAGTGGGGCTTTCTGGTCGAACCCGTCAGCATCACCGAGAAGGCGCTCGACCACGCCGACGCCTCCCGGTCGGCGTTCGACTGGGAGCCCGAGACGGGACTCGTCCTCGGCAACGGGAGCCTGGGCCTGCTCACGCTCGCCATGCTCGAATCGCGCGGCTACGACCGCACCTACTGCCTGGGTCGGCGCGACCGGCCGGACCCGACCGTCGACCTCATCGAGCGGCTCGGCGCGACCTACGTCGACTCGCGGGAGACGCCGGTGCCCGAGATCCCCGACGCCCACGAGCCGATGGACCTCGTCTACGAGGCCACCGGCTACGCGAAGCACGCCTTCGAGTGCATCGAGGCGCTCGCGCCCGGCGGGGTCGGGGCGCTGCTGGGCGTGCCCGAACCCTGGGAGTTCGAGATCGACGGCGGGCGGCTCCACAAGGAGTTCGTGATGGGGAACAAGGCGCTGGTCGGCAGCGTCAACTCCGACGTCCCCCACTTCGAGGCCGCGGTCCGGACCCTCCGGGACCTCCCGGCGTGGTTCCTCGACGACCTGGTCACGGGCGTCCACGGCCTCGACGACTACCGGGCCGCATTTGCGGATGACGAAACGACAATAAAGACCGCGGTCCAATTCGACCAGATATGAAGAACGTCGACGACCTCATCGAGAGCGCGGCCGAACTCGCCGACCAGGGGCTGTCGAAGGGCGAGATCGCCGACGAGCTCAACGTCTCGCGGGAGACCGCGAGCTGGCTGGTCGAGCGCAGCGGCACCGGAACCGAGACGCCGACGACCCCGCGACCCGAACCCACCGGCGGCCCCCACGACATCCACGTCGACTGGTCGGCGCTCGGCCGGGACAGCAGCCGGCTCTACCACGCCGGGGCCGCGATGGCCGACCTCATGGCCAAGCAGGGCGAGGAGGTCGACCTGACCATCGGCATCGAGAAGGCGGGCGCGCCGCTGGCCACCGCGGTCGCGCGCGAACTCGACACCGACCTCGGCACCTACGCCCCAAGCAAGCACCAGTGGGAGGAGGGCGACATCGAGGACCTCGGCGGCACCTTCTCGCGGAACTTCGCCCAGATACGCGACCGCGAGTGTTACGTGGTCGACGACACCATCACCAGCGGGACCACCATGACCGAGACCGTCGAGTCCATCCGCGAGGAGGGCGGCACGCCGGTCGGCTGCGTCGTCCTGGTCGACAAGCAGGGCGTCGACGAGGTCGAGGGCGTCCCGGTCCACTCGCTCATCAACGTCGTGCGGGTCGGCAACGACGAGTAACGCAACTTCTTTGCGCACGGGGGCCGTATCGAACGGCATGACCTTCCAACCCGAGAGCGACCTGAGCGAGGAGGAGGTCCGCGAGCGCGTCGATTCGGCAATCGCGGACAACGACGTCGTGCTGTTCATGAAGGGCAACGAGCTGATGCCCCAGTGCGGCTACTCCCAGAAGGCGCTCGAACTCATCCAGCAGCACCGCGACGACTACGAGACCGTCGACGTGCTCGACGCGCTCCCCGAGTTCCGGACCGCGCTCGAGGACCACAGCGGGTGGGAGACCATCCCCCAGACGTTCGTCGACGGCGAGTTCGTCGGCGGCAGCGACGTGCTGGGAGAGCTCGACGAGCGGGGCGAGCTGGGCGAGACGCTGTCGGCGTAATCCGATACTAGATTGACACAATCCGGAACTGAAAGGGTAGGTCATATATGTTCGGACCACCTACGTTTCCGTGTACCGTGTCGTCAGCCGGGAACCTGCGTGTAACTCACAAATGACGGGGCAAGTATATCGACTTCACTCGACGCTCGAACTGCCGCTGGAAACTGTGTACGACCACTTCGAGGACGACCCCGACCTGCCGCCCAAGATCGCCAGCGTCGACATCACCCGGCGCAAGAACACGCTCATCATCAGCGCGGTGGCCGACGACGACAGCATCAGCAAGTACACGCCGACCGCCCAGTTGAAGGCCAGCATCTCCGAGACCCGCGTCTACACCGAGGAGGAGCAGAAGCGACGCGAGGGGCCTCGCTGGGGTGACGACGTCGAGGAAGAGGAGGAGGACGACGAACCGATGGGCGAACTCATCGAGGTCGCCGCGTTCAAGGGCGACCGGGAGACCGTCCTCCAGAACACGGCGCTCCAGTACCCGATGTTCCTCGTGCTCTGCGACATCGCGCGCCTCGCCGAGAAGGGGACGCTCACCGCGATCACCGAGCAGGACGGCGAACTCCAGGCCACCCGCATCGTCGACGGGGAGGACCGCCCCGCCTCCATCGAGGTGGTCGAGGGACCGACCTCCTCGAACTCCGGCTCCGGCGGCGTCGACTGGCGCGACAACGAGTTCATCTAAACAACCTTTTGCTGCGCTCGCGCCACGAGCGGCGCTCGCTTGCAAAACGTTGACGAAAAACACGGCGTCACCCCCTCACTCGTCCCTCGCTTGTTCGCGGCTTCGCCACTCACATTCGCGGCGCTCCGCGCCGCGCTACCGCTCGGGACTCGTCGAGGGTTCCTTGGTCTACTCGCTCACTCGCTGCGCTCGTTCGCTCGCAGTACTACCTATCGTGCGCGAGCCTCCGGTCGCTGCAAAAAGATGAAGTAATCGGGGTTCACGCGGATTCCTGTACGTCAGTCGAAGCGTCGAGGTGTGCCATCAGCCACCACGCAGAATCGCGGTAGAAGACGCCTGCAAGGTAGTTTACGCGGCCTGAAACGATGGAGAGCCGAAAAGCACTTTAGGCCGGTAATTATATCTAATTACGAACGATGGCAGAAGACTTCCCCGACTACGTGGACGTCGACTACACCGACGGCGAAGGCGAGGACCCCGAGGACTACGCTTCGATGGAGCACAAGATCGAGAAGGCCATCGAGGTCACTCGGCAGGGCCTCGAGGAGTACGAGAATCCGGCCGTGATGTGGACCGGCGGCAAGGACTCGACGCTGACGCTGTACTTCATCAAGGAGGTCGCCGACAAGTACGACCTCGAGACCCCGCCCGCGGTGTTCATCGACCACTACCAGCACTTCGACGACATCCACGACTTCGTGGATAAGTGGGCCGACGAGTGGGACCTGGAGGTCGTCTACGCCCGCAACGAGGACGTCGGCGAGTACGCCCAGGAGAACGACCTCGAACCCGGCGACGACATCCCCATCGACGCGCTGAACGAGCACAACCAGCACCACGTCCGCGACATCCTCGAGTACGAGGAGGACGAGTTCCCGTTCCTGCTCGACACCTACGTCGGCAACCACCTGCTGAAGACGGTGGCGCTCAACGACGCCATCGAGGAGCACGACATCGACGGCATCATCTCGGGCGTGCGCTGGGACGAGCAGGAGGCCCGGGCCGACGAGACGTTCTTCAGCCCGCGCCACGACCCCGACATCTACCCGCCCCACGACCGCGTCCAGCCCATCCTCCAGTTCGACGAGCGCGCGGTCTGGGACACCTTCTGGCACTACGTCGTGCCCGACACCGTCGAGGAGTACCCCGACGACGGCTACGTGCCCCAGGACCACGACGACCTGCCGAACGACCTCACGCAGGACGACATCCCGGTCAGCCCCAAGTACTTCGCCGGGTTCCGGTCGCTGGGCAGCGAGGTCAGCACCGAGAAGACCACCGAGGACCCCGCGTGGCTCCAGGACCTCGACGACACCACCGAGCGCGCCGGCCGCGCCCAGGACAAGGAGGACCTCATGGAGCGCCTCCGCGACCTGGGCTACATGTGAACCTTTTCCTGCGGTCGAGAGCGCCGTAGGCGCTCTCTCCCTGGGAAAACGTTCATGAAAAACACGTCGTCACCCCCTCACTCACGCGCTGACGGCGCGTGAGTTCGAGGGTTCCTCGGTCCGCTCGCTCACTTCGTTCGCTCGCGGTCTAACTGCTGGTGCTTGACCGCACAGTCCGCGGTCGCGGACGGCGGGTCGCGGACCGCGTCCTTTCTTTTCGATCAGTTGGCCGAATCCGGCCCGTCAGTGCATCGCCCGGTACTCGCCGTGCTTGACGCCGAGCAGGAGCGCGATCAGACCGAACACCAGCATCGACGGGGCCACCATCATCAGTACCGTGCTCGTGGCCATGAAGTCCATGGCGATGAGTCCTACCGTTCCGAGGGCGACGATGGCGAGCAACACTGCACCGGTTACAGGTGCGTTGAACTCCATACGCGACTCTCGGGACGATGAAAGCAAAAGCGTTGCTCTACTCTCCCTTGGGCCGGACGACGTCGGCCAGCGTCACCAGCAGACCCAGCAACCACCCCGTCGGCACCGAGAGACCGAACCACATCGCCACGTAGTTCGCGCCCTCGAGGGTGAACTGCTCGCGGAGGAACGTGTTGAGGCCCCAGAGGTCGAGCGGGTTGTCGAGCAGCCAGACCGCCAGCGTGTAGCTCTTGGGGAAGATCACCTCCGAGAGGGTCGGGGAGTACAGCGCCGCGACGACCGGCGGCAGGAAGACGGCCGTCATCGCGAACGGGTAGGCGAAAAGCACCGTGCTGAGCCGGCCCCCGCGGGTCCCCGAGACGTACGCCAGCACCGCCGCCACGGTGGCGACTCCCCCGGCGACCGCGACCGCCAGGAAGCCGTCGGTCGAGAAGCGCACCCGGGCGAGCGCGGTCAGTCCGCCCCACACGAGTATCGACAGCACCAGCACGCCCACGACGCCGAGTCGGGTCGCGGTCCCGTCTATCTTCCGGGTGTAGTAGCGGGCCGCGAAGCCGAACAGCGTCAGGGGGTAGAGCAGCGCCACGACCGCCGTTCCGACCGCGCTCCACGCGCCGTACGCCACCTTCCCCGACGTCGAGGTCGGTTCCCACTTGCCGAGGACGCCGCTCTGGTTCCCGCGCTGCCGGGGGAAGAACAGCGCCATCCAACTCTCGTGCAGCCGCTGCAGGTCGTATCGGATCGCTCCGACGAGGCCGGTACCGCTTGTTCCGCCGTGCATCTGCGTTTTAATACGTTACGGCCGTTATGAAGTTTCGGGGTCGTTCCGGCGGAACGGTGTCGATTCTGCCCCCAGAAATGTAGGGTTATTACCACTTCGAGACCGGCCACCTACCGGTTCCGGGAGCGTTCGCGGTGCGTGTCGGTTTCCCGACGGCGCTCTCGCTCTCCGCTCGACTGACCACTCGGCCGGGAGTCGTCTCCGCGCTCGCTCGTCGCCAGCACCGAGTCGAGGCGGTGCTCGAACTCGTCCTGGCTCAGTTCCCCGGCGGCGTACCGACGCTTGAGGACGTCCTCGGCGGTCTGGCGCTCGTCGTCCGGGCCGGCGGCGCCGTCGGGGTACGCGGCCGCCGACTCCACGTTGCCGATGAGCGAGAGGTAGACCGGCCAGAGCGATACGACTCCGACCAGGAGCGCCGGCACGCTGAGGACGACCATGAGCAGGGCCGTCACGAAGGCCGCGAAGCTCCCTGCGCTGCCGAGGACGGCGACTCCGCCGAGGAACATGAACGGCGCGAGCAGCAGCGCCGGCCCGCCGAGCAGGGTCCGGCCGAGCGCGCCGTCGGGCGTGTAGTGCTCGACGAGTCGATGGAGGGCGCGGACGGTGGAATCGTCGGGCGAGTCGATCATCGTCCGCAGCGACGGAGACCTATCAGTAAAACATTTTGTTCTCCCCGTCGGAACGGAACTCCCGCGCCCGCCGGGCCGCCTCGGTCAGTTCCACGGCGCGAAGCCGGGGTCGACCTGGCGCTCGCGGTCGTCGATGGACTCGATCTTCTCGACGTCCTCGTCGTCGAGTTCGAGGTCGCGCGCCCCCCAGTTGTCCCGGATGTGGTCCTCGCTGGAGGCCTTCGGAATCGCGGCCACGCCGTCGCGCTGGAGCAGCCAGGCCAGGCTGACCTGTGCGGCCGAGGCGTCGTGCTTCTCGGCGACGTCCCGAATTTCGGGGACGTCGAACACCTTGCCGCGGGCCAGCGGCGAGTACGCCACGAGGTTGACGTCGTGTTCGCGGCCGTACTCCACGAGCTCGTCCTGCGGGAGCAGCGGATGCATCTCGACCTGATTCGCGAACAGCGGCGCGTCGAGCACCTCGCGGGCCTCGTCGAGGTGCCGGGGCTCGAAGTTCGAGACGCCGACGTTCTCGACGAGCCCCTCGTCGTACAGTTCGTCGAACGCCGAGAGCGTGTCCTCGGGGTCGTACTCGCGTGCCGGCCAGTGGACGTACAGCAGGTCGAGGTAGTCGACCCCGAGCCGGTCGAGGCTCTCCCTCGTGGTCTCGATGACGTCGTCGTGAGTCAGGTTGCTCGTCCAGATCTTGGTCGCGAGGAAGACGTCGTCGCGGTCCACGTCGGCGTCGGCGATGCCCCGACCGACGTGCTCCTCGTTGTCGTATATCTGGGCGGTGTCGACGTGGCGGTACCCCATCTCCAGGGCCTGCCGGACGCTTTCGGCGCACGTCCCGGCGTCGGTGTTCTCCCACGTGCCGATTCCGAGCCGCGGCATCCCGTCGAGCGTAGACGCGTCTCCGCGTTCCTCGCGCTGAGCCATAACAAGAGAGTGTAGGGCCACGCCGTGGAAAGCAGTTACGGCGTCGGAAAGATGCGGGTCGCCGCCGACGGCCCGCCTCCGGCGATGATTGCCGGAACCGAAGATAAAATCTTTTTACCTGCCTCGCGTATGGGGTCGGATAGCAAGGGCAGGCCCATGATAGACATCACGATGGACATGGAGCAGTACGACTGCCCGTTTATCGACACGACCGACGACCACGCGGTGGGGTTCTCGGCCGTCCAGTGGGACTTCGACCGGACGGAGCGCCGGCTCGAGACCCGGCTGATGGTCGAGGGCGAGGACCGGGACGAACTCACCGCGGGGCTGGGCTCCCTGCGGGATCACGACAACATGCACAACTACGACCTGCTCACCCGCAGGGGCAACGTCGCCCACATCCGGACGGTCATCGGCGAGACCGACGCGATGGCCGCCATCCGGGAGAACGACGGCTACATCACCGGCCCCTTCCACATAAAGGAGGGCAGCGAGATCTGGCACGTCGGCTTCGACGACGTCGAGCGCGAGGACACCACGCTGGCCGAGCTCGAACGCGACAACGAGTTCGACGTGCTCGACCGCAACAACACCGAGATTCCGGACCTCCAGGGGTTCGTCCAGAACGCGGGCGCCGCGATGACCCTCATCGAGGGGTGCCGGGACCTCTCGGACGTCGAGCGCGAGACCCTCGAGACCGCCGTCAGCGACGGCTACTTCGAGAGCCCCCGCGGCGCGACCCTGGGCCACCTCGCCGACGAGTTCGACGTCTCGAAGCCCGCGGTGTCGAAGAACCTCCGGCGGGGCCAGCAGAAGATGATCGAGCGCGTCGTCGAGGCGCTCGACGAACTGGAGTAGGCGGTTCACGGCTGGGACGGTCTCTGCGTCGTGGTCCCGCTGTGGAATCCGGGGAGAGACCGCGGCTCACTCGTAGGTCAGCGTCATCCCGTCGTCGAACCGGAGGTCGCCGCCGTTGAGGTGGTCGGCGTGCTTCGAGAAGCCGAACGCGAAGAGGTTGGCCACCTCGGCGGGCGTCATCATCTCGTCGGTGCGCGACTGGCCGAGCATCACGTCCTCGACGACCTCCCGGTTCGAGATGCCGCGCTGCTCGGCGGTGTCCGGAATCTGGTCGGTCACGAGCGGCGTCTTGACGTAGCCCGTGCTGACCGAGAACGCGCGGACGTCCCCATCTCCCTCGGCCGCGATGGACTGGGTGAGCCCCCGGAGGCCGAACTTCGCGACGTTGTAGGCCACCTTGTCGGCGGTGACGTAGTGGCCGTGGACCGAGGCCATGTTGCCGACGCAGCCGACGCCGGTCTCGCGCATGTGCGGGAGACACTCCCTGGCGAGCTGGACCGGCGCGCGGAGCATGACCTCCTGTATCCGGTCGTAGGCGTCCATCGGGAACTCCTCGATGGGGTCGATGTGCTGCATCCCGGCGATGTTCGCGAGGAAGGCGAGGTCGCCGTACTCGGCCGCCGCCTCGACGATGTCGGGCACGTCCTCGCGGAGGTCGCCCGCGACGGTCTCGACGGTCCCCTCGACCCCGAGGTCGGCGGCCCGGTCGCGGGTGTCGGCCAGGCCGTCCTCGTCGACGTCGGTGCCGACCACGGTCAGGCCGTTTTCCGCGAGCACCAGCGCGGTCGCCCGGCCGATGCCGGAGGCCGCGCCCGTGACGAGCGCGACGTGCTCGGGGGCGAACCGGTCGTCCTCGATGACGAACGCGTCGTCGGTCGCGAGCTCCGGAGCGGTGACTTCGTCGGACATATCGGAACGCACACCCCCGAGGAGTGAAAAACCGGAGGTTAACCGATGAACGAACAGGTCACTCCCCCCGAGTCGGCGCGGACGCGAGCGCGCTCTCGCCGCCTCGCGACGGCGTCCCGCCGGGTCGTTCACATGTTAACCCCGCAGTATTTGCCGAACGCAGGAATCTATACCAATCTGTTATGGTGGATGACAGTGTTTCACGACGGCGATGGCTCGCGGCGCTCGGGGCGACCGGAGCGGCGGGCTTCGCCGGATGCGTGGGCGGTGACGGTGGACAGAACACGACGACCGAATCGGCGGGCGGCGATACGACGGAGGGCGGCATGAACGAGACCACGACGAAGACGACGACGCAGTCGAACGCCTCCGGGACGGTCAAGATCGGCGTCCTCCAGCCGACGTCGGGCGACATCAAGTACTACGGCCAGCAGGCGCTGTGGGGCTTCTACTCCGGGCTTGCGTACAAGGGCGACACCGACCCCATCCAGGGGTCGAGCACCGGGACCAAGACCGTCTCGGTCGGCGACGTCGACTACGAACTCGTCGTGCGCGACACCGGGTTCGCCGCCGACCAGGCCCAGACGCTGGCGACCGACCTCGTGCAGAACGAGGAGGTCGACATGCTCTTCGGCTGCGCGTCGTCCGGGGCGGCCAACCGCGTCATCAAGACCGTGGTCAAGCAGGCCCAGATACCGTACATGGTGGGGCCGGCGGCGTCGGCCGCCATCACCAGCAGTTCCGAGACCTGCGGGAACCTCGTGTTCCGCGCGAGCGAGAACACCGCGATGGACGCCCGGTCGGGCGGGAAGTACGTAGCCAACCAGACCGACGTGAGCAAGGTGTTCCTGTTCGGCGCCGACTACTCGTTCGGCCAGGCGGTCGTGAACAACTACGAGCAGGTGCTCGAGGCCGAGGGCGTCGAGATCGTCGGCAAGAAGTTCGTGCCGCCGGGCCACTCCGAGTGGAAGGGCCTGCTCGACAACGCCCAGAGCGCGGGCGCCGAGGGCATCGTGGGCGGGTTCACCGTCAACACCCTCCCGAAGCTGTTCACCGCGTTCCTCAACGGGAACTACGACTACCGCGTCTTCGGCGGGTTCGCCACCCGCATCACCAACGCCGTGGTGGGCCAGACCCTCCAGAAGGCGCTGGGCAAGCCCCTGACGAAGGAGAAGATCCAGAGCGCGAACATGGGGCCGTTCACGACGCGCTACCACTGGAACCAGTACGACAACGACATCAACAGCGCGTTCGTCGACAGCTACACCAGCGCCTACGGCGTCGTGCCCGACCTGTTCACGTCCGGGACGTTCACGGCCGCCTCGGCCATCGTCCAGGCGGTCAACGAGAGCGGTTCGACAGAGGGCGCCGACGTCGCCGAGGCGCTCCACGGGATGACGGTCAAAGATACTCCCAAGGGCGAGGGCGGCTACACCTTCCAGGAGTACAACAACCAGGCCCGGTCGGCGATGACCGTGGCCGACGTCGTGCCCACCACCGACGAGTGGGCCGACTCCTGGAAGGCGGCGGTCATGCCCAGCGAACCGCTGGCCACCATCGACGCCTCGGAGACGACTATCCCGAAGAGCGGCGTCGACTGCTCGCTGTAGGCCATGTTGCGAACCTCGGGACTGACGAAGGAGTTCGGCGGCCTCACCGCCGTCAACGACGTCGACTTCGCGCTCGACGACGGCGAGCTCTGCTCGCTCATCGGGCCGAACGGCGCGGGCAAGACGACGTTCTTCAACCTGCTGACCGGCGTGCTGTCCCCGACCGAGGGCACCATCGAGGTGCGCGACGGGGGGAACTGGAGAGACGTCACCGACGCCACGCCGTACGAGACGGCGAACCTCGGCCTCCACCGGTCGTACCAGATCACGAACGTCTTCCCGACCAGCACGGTGCTGGAGAACGTCCGGGTCGCGGCCCAGGCCGCCAGCGACGACGGGCTGAAGCTCTGGCGCAACGCCGGGGCCTTCGAGGAGCACATCGAGGAGGCCCACCGGATACTCGAGCGGGTCGGTCTCGCCGACGAGGCCGAGACCACCGCCGAGAGCCTCAGCCACGGCGCCAAGCGCCAACTGGAGGTCGCGGTGGCGCTCGCGGGCGACCCCGACGTGCTCCTGCTGGACGAGCCCAACGCGGGCGTCTCCTCGGAGAGCGTCGGCGACATCATCGACCTCATCGAGGACGTGGCGACCGACCACGCCGTGCTGCTGGTCGAGCACAACATGGACATCGTGATGAACGTCTCGGACCGGGTCGTGGTGCTCAACCAGGGCGCGGTCATCGCCGAGGGCGACCCCGCCGAGGTCCGGAACGACCCCACGGTCCAGGAGGCGTACCTCGGCGGCTACGAGGCCGGCAGCCTCGACCGGGACGCAGAGACGCCCACCGAGGAGTCCGGGGCCGACCCGGAGGAGGGCGCGGCGTGAGCGCGGCGCACCGATTTTTCGTACAACTGCGCGCAGCCACGCAGTCCACCAGCAGACGGTCGGTACAGAACCACGCGTCTGGGTGGATGAAAGGGGCCGGCCGGGCGCGGGCCGGGGGCTTTCGAGAACCTCACGGCTCCGATTTCGAAGTCACTGTCGGAGCAGCTACTGACGAAAATCTAGCAAGGAGGACCCTATCATGACACTACTCGAAGTCGAGAACGCCCACACCTACTACGGCGAGAGCCACATCCTCGAGGGCGTCTCGCTCGAAGTCGAGGAGGGCGAAGTGGTCGCACTGGTGGGCCGGAACGGGGTCGGCAAGACCACCACGCTCCGGACCATCCTGCAGTTGACCCCGCCCCGCGAGGGGACGGTCCGGTACCGCGGCGAGGACGTGACCGGCCGGGAGACCCACGAGGTCGCCGACCGCGGCGTCGGCTGGATCCCCGAGGGTCGCCGGATGTTCACCCAGCTATCCGTCGAGGAGAACATCCGCGTCGCGGTGCCCAAGGACGACAGCGTCGACGCGGCGCTCGACCTCGCGTTCGAGACGTTCCCCGACCTCCGCGACCACCGCGACCGCGAGGCCGGCACGCTGTCGGGCGGCCAGCAGCAGATGCTGGCGCTTGCCCGCGGGCTGGTCGGCGACAACGACCTGCTGCTGGTCGACGAGCCCAGCGAGGGCCTCGCGCCGCTCATCGTCGAGCGCGTGGCCGAGGCGCTGGCCGACGCCGCGACCGACACGACCCTGCTGGTCGTCGAGCAGAACCTGCCGCTGGCGCTCGACCTCGCCGACCGGTTCTACGTGCTCGACAACGGCCAGGTGGTCGACGAGGGCGACGCCGACGAGACCTCGGCCGACGACGAGCGGCTCAGGAGGTATCTCAGCGCATGATGGACGTCGCCACCGCATTGACGAATCAAATCGCCCTTGCGGGGTTCGTCGACGCGCTCGGCCAGTTCCTCCGCCCGGAGAACCTCGCCTCGGTCCTGGTCGACGGCCTGGCGAAGGCCGCCATCTACGTGATGATCGCCGGCGGGCTCACCCTCATCTTCGGCCTGATGGGCGTGCTCAACTTCGCCCACGGGTCGATGACGATGATCGGCGCCTACCTCGGCGGCCTGCTGATGGTGTTCGCGGTCGGCGGGGCGACCGGCGCGGGGATGCGCCTGCTGACCTTCTTCCTCGCGCTCGCGGCGACGTTCGCGCTGCTCGCGGGTCTCGGCGGCGCGGTCGAGGTGGGCCTCATCCGCCGGCTCTACGACCGGCCGCCGGTGTACCAGATACTGCTGACCTTCGGACTGACGCTCATCCTCGACGAGCTGGTCCGCATCGCGGTCCTGTTCTACGGGATGCAGCCCACAAGCGACTGGCAGGCCGCGCTGGGAACCAAGCCGTCGTTCCTCGCCGAGTCGGTCGACCTCGGGCTCATCTCGGTCAGCGGCCTCTCGCTGTTCGAGATCGCGGTCGGGATCGCCACGGTTGCGGGTCTCTGGGCGTTCCTCACCCGGACGCGCTACGGGCTCATCATCCGGGCCGGGAGCGAGGACGCCGAGATGACCGAGGCGCTCGGCATCGACGTCCGTCGGGTGTTCACCGTCGTGTTCGCGCTGGGCGCGGGCGTGGCGGGCGCGGCCGGGACGCTGCTGATGTGGGACCCCGCGTGGGGCGCCAGCGTCCCGCTGGCGGCCGACACCCTGCTCCCGGCGTTCGTGGTCGTCATCATCGGCGGCCTCGGCACGTTCCGGGGCACCGTCGCGGCGGCGGTCATCGTCGGGATGGCCGACGCGACGACCACGTGGTGGTTCGTCAACCACGTCGACTTCGCCAGCCTACCCGAGATGACGGTCTTCCTCATCCTCGTGGCGATGCTCATCCTGCGACCCCAGGGCCTGTTCGGCGTCGAGGAGGTGGGCGGCCATTAGCACCGAAACCGCCGACGCTGACGCGGACCCCGATGCGGCCGCCGCCGAGGCAGACGGGGAAGAGGAGCCGGCGGCCGCGACCTCGTGGCCGGTCCGGTACGCCCGCGAGCAGTCGGTCCACCTCGCGGTCATCGCGTTCTTCGCGGTCTACCCGGCGCTCTACTCGGCGCTCATCAACTCGCCGGTCGGCGCCGAGATGGTGACGATTCTGCCCGACATCGAGACGATGATCGCGGTCCTCTACTTCGGGCTGTTCGCGATGTCGTTCGACTTCATCAGCGGCTACACCGGCTACCTCTCGTTCGGCCACGCGGCGTTCTACGGCACCGGGGCGTACTTCGTCGTCCTGGCGGCCAACGGGAAGGTCCCGCTGCTCGGGACGGCCACGCCGTTCGTCTACCTGCTGGTGCTCGCCGGCATCGCGGCCGCGGTGCTGGCGGTGCTCATCGGCGCGGTGTCGTTCCGGCTGTCGGGCGTCTACTTCGCGATGATCACGCTGGGCTTCTCGCAGGTGCTGTACGTGTTCATCCGCGACTGGGACTACGTGGGGTCGAACCCCCGCGACGGCCCCGCCGTGCTGGAGCGGACCGAACCGTTCAGCGTCGGGGTGCCGGGCGTCGACTCGCTCGATCTCGCCATCGGCCAACTGGCGGGCGACAGCATCGAGGGACTGCTCGGCTTCCTATCCTTCGGGACGACCGAGGTGTCCTACTACATGATCGGCCTCGTGGTGCTGGTCTGCTACTTCGCGATGCAGCGCATCATCCACTCGCCGTTCGGCCGGGTGCTGGTCGCCATCCGCGAGAACGAGGAGCGCGCCGAGGCGGTCGGCTACAACACCTTCTGGTACAAGCTCGGCGCGTTCGCGGTCAGCGCCTTCTTCGCGGCGGTCGCTGGCGGACTGTTCGCGGGCTTCCGGCGGTCGGTCGCCCCCGAGTCCAGCTTCTACTTCCTGGTGACCGGCGACGCGCTGCTGGCCTCCATCATCGGCGGGTTCGGCACGCTGGCCGGCCCGCTGTACGGCTGGCTGTTCGACGAGACTATCACCGAGTTCCTCTCGAAGACGGGCGAAGGCGGCGGGCTCCTCCCGTACCTCCGGGACCACCTCGGCGAGGCCACGATGGCGACCGAACTCTACAACGGACTCACGGTCGGGCAGGCCATCGACACGTTCCTGAACGGCCACGCCGAGCTGTACATCGGCGTCGTCTTCGTGCTGTTCGTGCTGTTCGTGCCGAACGGCCTGCTCGGGACGGTCCGGGACCGCCTCGGCGGCCCGGTTGCCAAACGAGTCGCCGCGAGACTCCGGGGTGACGAGCGGTGAGCGAAGGGGACGACTCCGCGGTCGTCCTCACGGGCTACGGTACGTACGTCCCGGACGAGGTCGTGACTGGCGAGGAGATCGCCGCAGAGAGCGGTATCCCCGAGGAGGTGGTGGTCGAGAAGATGGGGGTGCGCGAGAAGCGGGTCTGTCCGCCGGACGCCGACCACGCGACCGACATGTGCGTGAAGGCCGCCGAACAGGCACTCGCCGACGCCGACCTCCCCGCCGAAGAACTGGACATAGTGCTGTACCACGGATCGGAGTTCAAGGACTTCGTGGTGTGGAGCGCGGCCGCGAACGTGGCCGAGCGCCTGGGCGCCGAGAACGCCTACGCGGTCGAGAGCTACGCGCTGTGTGCGGGCGCACCCCTCGCGATTCGGCAGGCCAAGTCCCAACTGCTAGCCGACGCGCCCGAGACCGCACTGCTGGTGTCGGCGAGCCGGGAAGAGGACCTGGTCGACTACGCCAACGAGGACTCGTCGTTCATGTTCAACTTCGGCAGCGGCGCGTGCGCGATGGTCCTCGAAGCGGACTCGAACGCCGAGCGCACCCGGGCGGTGGTCCGAGAGAGCGCGGCGGTCACCGACGGCAGTTTCTCGGAGGACGTGGTGATGCCGGCCGGCGGCTCTCGAAATCCCGCGAGCCACGCCACCATCGAGGCCGGGCTCCACGCGCTCGACGTGCCCGACCCCGACGGGATGAAGGAGCGCCTCGCGGACGTGAGCTTGGCGAACTTCGAGACAGTCGCGGACGACGCGCTGGCGCGGTCCGGATACGCCCGCGAGGATTTGGACTTCGTGGCACTAACTCACATGAAGCGGTCGTTCCACGACTACCTCACCGACCGGCTCGACGTGAAGAACTACTACCTCGACGAGTACGGTCACGTCCAGAGCGTCGACCAAATCCTCGCGCTCGACGAGGGCCTGGAGCGCGATCTCATCGAATCCGGCGACGTGGTCTGTTTCCTCGCGGCGGGGACCGGCTACACCTGGGCCGCCACCGTCCTGGAGTGGCGCGGCTGAAGCTGGGCGGCTCGGAACCCGGTTCGCCCGTCCGCCGGCAATCTTTCCATCCGCCGACAGTATCGATTCGGATTGATTTCGGTGCGGCCGTAGCGTCCATCTACACCGAAATCGAGAGCCGGTACGGCGGAAGTGAACGTATCGCTGACGCGCGAATAAGTGATATTAACATCCTTATTTGGCATTAACATACCCTTAACCATTCAGGGTTAGCCTCTTTAGTGGGTTCGCGAATGTTGACCCATGGCCGAGCACCCACGTTCTGACTCGGGGGACCGCCACCCCGTACCCGACGGCGACCGACAGCTTCTCGCCGACCCGGACGACTACCGCGCGAACTGCGGCGTCGGCGTCGTGATGGACCTCGAAAACGGCGGCGGACACGACGTTCTCGCGGACGGTCTCGACCTGCTCTCGAATCTCGAACACCGCGGCACGACCGGCGCGGAGGAGGACACCGGCGACGGGGCGGGCGTCCTGCTCCGGAAGCCCCACGAGTTCTTCGTCGAGGAGTTGGGGGCCGACCTCGACGGAGCGTTCCCGGACCCCGACGAGTACGCGGTCGGGTCCGTGTTCCTCCCGAGGGACGACGAGGACGCCGGCGAGGAGCTGAAGGCGCTCGCCGAGGACGTCCTCGCCGACGAGGGGCTGGACCTGTTCCACTGGCGCGAGGTGCCGACCGACAACGCGGACCTCGGCCGAACCGCGCTCGACTCCGAACCCGCGGTCTGGCAGTGCTTCGTCCGGCCGGAGGGCGACCTCTCGCCGGAGGCGTTCGACGACCGGCTCTACGTCGCCCGGCGCGCGCTGGAGCAGACCGTCGAGGCCGACGCCCCGGCGGGTGCCGACCGGTTCTACGTCTGCTCGCTCGACCGTCAGACCGTCGTCTACAAGGGGCTGCTCAAGGGCGACCAGCTGGCGGGCTACTTCCCGGACCTCACCGACCGGCGCATCGAGAGCACGTTCGTCATGGTCCACGCCCGGTTCTCGACCAATACGCTGGGCGCGTGGCACCTCGCTCATCCGTACCGCAACGTCATCCACAACGGCGAGTTCAACACCATCCGGGGCAACGTCAACTGGATGCGCGCCCGCGAGAACGACCTCGAGGCCGAGTCGTTCGACACCGACCGGGTGACGCCGGTCGTCGCCGACCCCGAGGGCAGCGACACCGCCGCGGTCGACAACGCGCTCGAACTCCTGCTCCGTGGCGGCCGGGAGCTCCCCCACGCGCTCCGGCTGATGGTCCCTGAGGCCTGGCGCAAGGACGACGACATGGCGCAGGACCGCCGGGAGTTCTACGACTACCACGCCTCGCTGCTCGAGCCCTGGGACGGCCCCGCGCTCGTGGCGGCGACCGACGGCGAGCGGGTCGGCGCGGTGCTCGACCGCAACGGGCTCCGGCCCTGCCGGTACGACGTCACGACCGACGGCCGGCTCGTGATGGCCAGCGAGGCCGGCGCGCTCGACACGCCCGAGAGCGAGATCCGCGAGCGCGGCCGGCTCGAACCCGGCCAGCTCTTCCTCGCCGACCCCGAGGAGGGCCGCGTCGTCCCCGACGACGAGGTGTTCGACGGGCTGACCGACGAGAAGTACGGCGAGTGGGTCGACGACCAGCAGGTCGAACTCGGCGACGTCGCCGGGCCCGGCGTCGGCGACCCCGGCGAGGACCTCCGGGCGCGCCAGACCGCCTTCGGCTACACCCACGACGAACTCGACGAGCTGCTCGAACCGATGGCCCAGTCGGGCAAGGACCCCGTGGGGTCGATGGGCGACGACACGCCGCTGTCGGTGCTCTCGGAGTTCAACCGGCCGCTGTTCTCGTACTTCCGGCAGCTGTTCGCCCAGGTGTCGAACCCGCCCATCGACTACATCCGCGAGGACGTCGTGACCAGCCTCGAAGCCCGTCTGGGCAGCCAGCGCAACCTGCTCGACGAGTCGCCGGCCCACGCGCGCCAGCTCGTGCTCGACTCGCCGGTGCTGACCGACGACGAGATGGCCGGCGTGCGCGAACAGGACCGGATCGCCACCGCGACCGTCGACATCACCTACGACCGCGACACTGACCTCGAGACCGCGGTCGAGCGCGTCCGCCGCGAGGTCCGGGAGGCCATCGAGTCGGGCGCCGAGATCGTGGTGCTCTCGGACCGCGAGGTCGGCCCCGACCGGCTCGCGATCCCGAGCCTGCTGGCGACCGGCGCGGTCCACCACCACCTCGTCCGGAACGGCCTGCGCAACCGCGCCGGCCTGGTCGTCGAGTCGGGCGACCCCCGGACGGTCCACCACCTCGCGTGCCTGGTCGGCTACGGCGCGGGCGCGGTCAACCCCGCGCTCGCGTTCGAGTCGGTCGCCGACCTCGTGGCCGGCCCCGACGGGATGGACCGCGAGGCGGCCGTCGACGCCTACGTCACCGCGCTGGAGGACGGCCTCCAGAAGACGATGGCCAAGATGGGCATCTCGACGGTCGAGAGCTACCGGGGCGCCCAGATATTCGAGGCGGTCGGCCTCGACTCGGACTTCGTGGCCGAGTACTTCGAGGGCACCGCCGCGCGCACCGAGGGCGTCGGCGTCGAGGGGGTCGAGGCAGACCTCCGCGAGCGCCACGCCGAGGCCTACGGCGGCGGCGACGGCGACGACGTCGACCCCCAGCCCGAGCGCCAGGGCGAGTACGAGCACCGCTCGGCCGGCCGGCACCACGCCTGGAACCCCCAGACGGTCGGCGCGCTCCAGCGCGCGGTCCGGCAGGACGAGCCCGACACCTACGCCGAGTTCGCGGAAGCCACCAACGACCAGAACGGCGGGCTCCAGACGCTCCGGGGCCTGCTGGAGTTCGACGACGAGGGCCGCGAGTCGATCCCGGTCGAGGAGGTCGAACCGGTCGGCGACATCGTGAAGCGGTTCTCGACCGCCGCGATGAGCCTCGGGTCGCTGTCGCCCGAGGCCCACGAGAACAACGCCGTCGCGATGAACCGGCTGGGCGCCAAGTCCAACACCGGCGAGGGCGGCGAGCCGCCCGAGCGGTTCGGTACCGAGAAGGAGTGCAACGTCAAGCAGGTCGCCTCCGGTCGGTTCGGCGTCACCAGCTCGTACCTCGCCAACGCCGAGGAGCTCCAGATCAAGATGGCCCAGGGGAGCAAGCCCGGCGAGGGCGGCCACCTCCCCGGCGGCAAGGTCAACGAGATGATCGCCCACGTCCGGCACGCCACGCCCGGAGTCGGGCTCATCTCGCCGCCGCCCCAGCACGACATCTACTCAATCGAGGACCTCAAGCAGCTGGTCCACGACCTCAAGACCGCAAACCCCGACGCCGACGTGAACGTCAAGCTGGTGTCGGAGGACGGCATCGGCACCATCGCGGCCGGCGTCGCCAAGGCCAACGCCGACGTGGTCCACGTCTCGGGCCACTCGGGCGGCACCGGCGCGAGCCCGAAGACCTCCATCAAGCACGCCGGCCTGCCGTGGGAGCTCGGCCTCGCGGAGGCCAACCAGATGCTCCGGTCGACCGGCCTGCGCTCGCGCATCCGGGTGAGCGTCGACGGCGGGCTCAAGACCGGCCGGGACGTGGCGGTCGCGGCGCTGCTCGGCGCCGAGGAGTACGTCTTCGGCACGGCCAGCCTCGTCACTTCCGGCTGCGTGATGGCCCGGCAGTGCCACGAGAACACCTGCCCGGTCGGCGTCGCGACCCAGGACGAGGAGCTCCGGTCGCGGTTCCCCGGCCAGCCCGACCACGTCGTCAACTACATGACGTTCATCGCCCGGGAGCTCCGCGAGATCATGGCCGACCTGGGCTTCCGGACCGTCGAGGAGATGGTCGGCCGGGTCGACTGCCTCGACCAGCGCGAGACCGACCACCCGAAGGCCCGCAACCTCGACCTCTCGTCGGTCCTGGCCGAGCCGTCGGTCGGCGAGAGCTACGACGACGCCCGGACCAAGACCCGCGAGCAGACCCACGAGATCGACGACCACCTCGACCGCGACCTGCTCGCGGTCGCCGAGGAGGCCATCGTGGACGGCGCGCCGGTCGAGATCGAGACCGACATCGGCAACGAGGACCGCGCCGTCGGCGCGATGCTCTCGGGCCGCATCTCGAAGGAGCGGGGCACGGCCGGGCTGCCCGACGGCACCGTCTCGTGCTCGTTCCGGGGCACCGCCGGCCAGAGCTTCGGCGCGTTCCTCCAGTCGGGCGTCGACTTCCACCTCACCGGCGCGGCCAACGACTACCTCGGCAAGGGGCTGTCGGGCGGCCGGCTCGCGGTCGAGACGCCCGAGTCGGCGGCCTACGACCCGACCGAGAACAGCGTCGTCGGCAACGTCGCGCTCTACGGCGCGACCGGCGGCGAGGCCTACGTCAACGGGGTCGCCGGCGAGCGGTTCGGCGTGCGTAACTCCGGCGTGAAGGCGGTCGTCGAGGGCGTCGGCGACCACGGCTGCGAGTACATGACCGGCGGCGTCGTCGCGGTGCTGGGCGACACCGGCAAGAACTTCGCCGCGGGGATGTCCGGCGGCGTAGCCTACGTCTGGGACCGCCACGGCGAGTTCCGCGACAGGGTCAACCCCGGCATGGTCAGCCTCGAGTCGTCGCTGTCGGAGCGCGACGAGCGCGTCCTTCGCCGCCTCGTCGAGAACCACGCGGCCTACACCGACAGCGAGCGCGCCGAGGCGCTGCTCGACGACTGGGAGGCCGCGCTCTCGCAGTTCGTGAAGGTGATGCCCGACGCCTACCGGCGCGCGGTCACCGAGGAGGGCCGCGAGGACGTGCGCAACTCCCCGCCGCCGGCCGCGCGGAGCGAGGAGGACGTCGGCCCGCTCGTGCAGAGCGGCGCGGACTGAGGCGGACGGAGCGGTGCCGACTGTTCCGGACCGAGCCGGCGCCGACCGAATCGGTGCCGAACCGACCGGGCTGAGTTTTATACGCGAGGGCGGGACGAACTCCCGCCGTGAGACGTCGCAGACTCCTCTCGCTCGCCGGAAGCACCGCCGCCGCAGCCACCGCGACCCCGGGTTGCCTGTCGGCTCTTCCGGGCGCCGGTCCGCCGATAGACGTCGCGTGTCCCTCGTTCTCCGGGGGTGCCGAGTCGGTGTGCACCCACACAGCCTCGAGCCCGCCGGTCGTCCTTCGTCCCTCGTCGTGGACGCTGTCGACGGAGTCGAGTGTCTCGCTGGTGGTCACCTTCTCGAACCGGAGCGACCGCGAGGCTCACACCGGCCCGTTCCCGTCGCTGAAGCGGCGCGAGGACGGCGAGTGGACCCACGCCTGGCCGATGGTGAAGACGGGGACCGGACCCGACGTCGCGTCCGGCGGGTCGTACTCGTGGGAGTTTCTCTTCGAGAAGCAGGAGTCGTCCCGCGAGTCCGACGAGACCGTCGAGCTGTACTCGCTGGACCCGGGGACCTACGCGCTCGCGCTCGGCGTCGGCCTCGGCGACCGCAGTTTCCACTGCGTCGCGCCGTTCGAGGTCGGCGAGGAGGAGTGACCCGGTCGGACGCCGACCCGGGTCCCGCGGAGCGGGGCGACCGCCTACAGGTACGACGCGTCCCACCGCACCGGCTTCTTGGTGTTCCCGCAGTCGTTGCACTCCAGGCGCTCCATCGAGTCCATCGCGGTGTCGAAGCTCCCGCAGTTCGAGCAGAAGTAGCCGTAGAGGTCCTCGCCGTCGTCGTCGCTGTAGGCGGCGTAGAACGGGGCGTCCGAACCCCGCTCGCTCTCGGCCCAGTTGACGTAGAGGGTCTGGTCGTCGAACTCCCGGGCCTCGAACTTGGCCCTGCCCTCGTGGACGTAGACGTTCTCGACGTGGGTCTCGCCGCCGATCTCCCGGTCGCGATCGCTTGCCTTCTCGAAACCGTTTGCCTCGTAGAAGGTGCACCCGGCCTCGTTCTCCGCGAGGACCTCGGCCGCGATGCGCTCGACGCCCCGCTCCGAGAGGGTCGCCAGCGTGTGGTTGAGCAGGGTCGTCCCGACGTTCTCGTCGCGGCTGTCGGGGTCGACGTGCAACCAGAGGATGGTCCCGTCCCCTTCGGCCACGAGGTTCTGGGAGAAGCCGACGACCTCGTCGCCGGCGACCGCGACGAGGTAGAGCATCCCCTCCTCGCCGAGTTCGGCGTCCATCGCCTCGTCGGCGTACCAGTTCTCGACCGCGGTCCCGATGACCTCCTCGTCGAGAACGTCGGCGTACGACGCGCGGAGCGACTCCAGCGCGACGTTCCTGATCCCCTCGACGTCACTCGATTCGGCCTCTCGAATTTCGATTCCGTCGGACTCGGCCTCTCTCTGTCCCATGGGAACTTTATTCGACGTTCTCACTGATAAACGTTCCACCCGATTTGTGCAAATCGGCAGAAAACGCGTCGGAATCGGTATTTTCCACCGTTGAAAACGACAGTCGTCCCGATATACGGGCAAAACTATGCGTCCGTCAAATTATGCGGCCCCCGGATATTTCCGACTCCAGTAGGCCTTTGGGACGCGACGACCTTTCACCGCCATGGACTCCGCACTCGTCGTCGGCGGCACGCGGTTCATCGGCCGCCACCTCGTCTCGGAACTGCGCGACCACGGCTACGACGTCACCATCTACAACCGCGGGAACCACGACAACCCCTTCGCCGACAACGACGCGGTCGACCACTACGAGGGCGACCGGACCAACGAGTCGGCGCTGGAGCAGGCGCGGCGCGAGGTCGACCCCGACGCCGTCTTCGACTGCGTGGCCTACAGGCCCCGGGACGTCCGGGCCGCGACCGAGATATTCTCGGACGTCGACGCGTACGTCTACATCTCCAGCGGCGACGCCTACGGCAGCGAGGAGATCCCCAAGCGCGAGGGCGAGACCGACCTCCGGCCCTGCTCGCGCGAGCAGGCGACCGACGACTCGGGCGACACCTACGGCAACCGGAAGGCCGAGGGCGACCGGGCTATCGCCGCGGCGGCCGACCGCGGCGTGAACGCCTACTCCGTCCGCCCGTGCATCGTCTACGGTCCCCACGACTACACCGAGCGGCTCGACTACTGGATCGACCGGGTGGCCAACTACGACCGCGTCGTCGTGCCCGGCGACGGCGACAACGTCTGGCACCGCGCGTACGTCGAGGACGTCGCGAGCGCGCTCCGGGTGGTCGCCGAGGAGGGGACGCCCGGCGAGGCGTACAACGTGGGGGACCGCCGCCTCGTCACCATCGACGAGATGCTCGGCCTGATTGCGGATGCTCTCGACACGAGCGTCGACGTCGTCCACGCGGGCGAGCGCGAACTCGCGGCCGCGGACCTCGCGCCCGACGACTTCGTGCTCTACCGGGACTACCCCCACGTGCTCGACACCGACAAGCTCGCCGCGCTCGGCTGGGAGTCGACCCCGCTCGACGAGGCGATGGCTCGGACCGTCGAGGAGCACCTCGAGAGCGACCGCCACGGGAGCGAGTACGACCCGGGCCGCGACGCCGAGGAGCGCGTGCTCGGCGTGCTCGACACGCTCTGAGATCGGCAGTCTCGGTCCGCCCCGTTCCTGACAGTCCGCATCAACTTACCACCAGTTCCGGCCGCTGAAACCGTGACTAACGGCGTTAGCCCCGATTTGAGACCGTTCGCAGGTCCGCGCTACCGGTTTCAGGTGGCTGATAACAAACACCCCCGAGAACCATTGTGAATCCATGTCACTGTATCGTCCTCGACAGCCTCGCGGCCCGTCGCGCCGACGATGATCCGCGAGGCGATCCGGACGACCGTCAGGGGCGTGGGGGTGGTCCTGCTGACGGCCGTGGAGGTCACCGCGCTGTCGGTCTGGCTCGGGCTGGTCGCCGGGGTCGACCCGCTCTCGGCCTCGGCGCTGGTTGGGGTGGCCGGGCTGTTCGCCGGGATGCTCGTGGAGTCGCTGCTCGCCCACGTCACCGTCAACGGGTGGGGTCGGCCGGTGCCGGCCCAGGCGGTCGCGGGCCTCGCGGTGGCCGAGACCGCGCTGTGGGTCGGCTGGTTCGCGGCGGTCCAGTGGGTCGACGGACTGGTCGGCGTCGTGGTCGCGGGCGTCGCGTTCGCGGTCGCGCTCGTCCCGCGTCACACCGTCACCGACAACGCCGTCCGGGGCCGGCGCCCGCTGGCGTCGCTGGTCCGGCGGCCGACCGCGGGGCTGGCCGTGCTCCAGGCCGCGGGCGCGACGGCCTGGCTGCTCGTCGCCACCCGGATGGTGTACCTCCCGCACTGGCTGGTCGTACCTCCGGTCGACGGGTTCTCGGCCAACGCGGTCGTCGGGGCCGCCGCGCTGGCCCTGGCGGCGTTCGCGCGCCACCTGCTGGCGGTCAGGCACGCGCTCCGTCCCGCGCGGCGGTCCCGGCGGGCCGGGTGGCGGTCCTCGCGCACGACCCTCCGGGAGTAGGCCGGCGGGTCGTGCGCAATCGCAGCGAGCTGAGAGGTAAACTGTTTTCCCCGCCCGCGAGAGAGTAGCCTGCATGTTCGACAAAACCACGTGGATTCGCCTGCCGCGGAACGTGGTGGTGGGCCACGGCGTCCTCGACCGGACGGTCGAGGCCGTCTCGGAGCTCCACCTCCACGGCCGGCCGCTGGTGGTGACCAGCCCCACGCCGCGGAAGGTCGCGGCCGACCGGGTGGCCGCCGACTTCGAGGCGGCGGGCGACGACCCCGCGGTGGTCGAGATCGACGAGGCCAGCTTCGAGTCGGTCCAGCGGGTCATCGACGTGGCCCGGGAGGTCGACGCGGGCTACCTGGTCGGGGTCGGCGGCGGGAAGGCCATCGACATCGCCAAGATGGCCAGCGACGAGATCGGCCGCGGGTTCGTCTCGGTGCCGACCGCGGCGAGCCACGACGGCATCGTCTCGGGCCGCGGGTCGGTGCCGGAGGGCGACACCCGCCACAGCGTGGCCGCCGAGCCGCCGCTGGCGGTCGTGGCCGACACCGAGATTCTCGCGGACGCGCCGTGGCGGCTGACGACCGCGGGCTGCGCGGACATCATCAGCAACTACACCGCGGTCAAGGACTGGCGGCTGGCCAACCGGCTCCAGAACGTCGAGTACTCCCACTACGCCGCCGCGCTGGCCGAGATGACCGCCGAGATGCTGGTCGACAACGCCGACTCCATCAAGCAGGGCCTGGAGGAGTCGGCCTGGGTGGTCGTGAAGGCGCTGCTGTCGTCGGGCGTCGCGATGTCCATCGCGACCTCCTCGCGGCCCGCCTCGGGCGCCGAGCACCTGTTCAGCCACCAGCTCGACCGGATGGTGCCCGAGGCCGCGCTCCACGGCCACCAGGTCGGGGTCGGCACCATCGTCGCCGAGTACCTCCACGGCGGCGACTGGCGGGGCGTCCGGGACGCGCTGGCGACCATCGGCGCGCCCACCACGGCCGAGGAACTCGGCATCGACGACGAGACGGTCGTCGCCGCGCTGACCGCGGCCCACGAGATACGCGACCGGTACACCATCCTGGGCAACGGGATGAACGAAGAGGCCGCCGTCGAAGCGGCCGAGACGACGGGCGTCATCTAGCACGTCGGCCTCGCCGCTGAAAACGGATACCGGCGGTTCAGTCCGTCTTCCGGTCGTCCTGGCCGATTCGCAGGAACGCCAGCGCGCCGCCGAGCAGGGCGGCGTTCTTCAGGAAGTGAATCTGCTGCTGTTGCTTCTCCTCTTCGTCGTCGAGACTCCAGAAGTCGTGCATGACCGGCGTGACGCCCGCGAAGAAGGTGGCCGCCGCTCCGGCCGCGAGCCGCGGCAGCTTCCACGCCGCGATGCCGAGGCCGCCGAACAGCAGGCTCCCGCTGATGAACGGCACCGTGAGCTCGGCGTTCGGCGCGCCCTTGCTCTCGGCGTAGCCGATCATCTCGTCGAGGTCCCGGAAGTTGTTCAGCGCCGTGAACGCCAGCACGCCGCCGAACAGCACGCGGGCGAGCTTGAACGACGTCGAGTGGGTCTTTGGCCCCTCCTCGTCCGTCACGGCATCCTTGGCTTCCTGTACGGTTTCTGCGGCGCTCTCGGGTGATTCGCTGCCGAGTAGTGACACGGATCGAGGTAGGCGGGCGAGCGACTTGTGTCTGTTCGCCGCGTCCGAAGCCGCCGGTACCGCGTCGGGCGATCCCGAGCGTCCGGTCACTCCGCCGCGGGAACCGGAAACTCGGACAGTTCCGGGTACAGCAGCTCGTCGGGTCGCTCGCGCCACCACCGTGCCTCGGCGATCTCGCCCTCTCGCGGGCGCGGTTCACCTGCGACGCGATGGGCGTCGAAGATGACGATGAGCCGATAGACCGGCGGTCGCTCGCCCGCGACGTCCCGGACCTCGATGCGGTGGGCCTGCCGGACGCCGGCGAGTTCGACGTCGACGCCGGTCTCCTCGGAGGCCTCGCGCCGGGCGGTCGCTTCGAGGCGCTCGCCCGGTTCCTGCTTGCCGCCCGGGTCGCTCCACGCCGATTCGCCCTCGTGGCGGACCAGCAGGACGCGCCCCTCCGGATCGGTCGCCCAGACGCCGGCCCCGCCGAGGGTGCCGGCCTCGAACCGCTCGCGGTCTCGTTCGTATGCCGCCGGCGAATGCTCGCGAGTCTTCTCGACCAACTCGACGGACTCGTACGCGCTCCGGAGGCGGTCGAGCGCGGAGTCGACCCGGCGGCGCGAGCGCTCGGTAACGGTCACAATCGGCCTTCGGAGCGGGGCGAGAAGGTATTTTCGCTTACCCGAGGTCGGCCCGCTCGAACCGCCAGTAGCCCACCAGCAGCGGGACGACGACCCACGCCGCCAGGACGACCAGCATGAACTCGGGCTCGAGGTAGAACGGCGTCGAAGGGTCGGCCGGCGGGAGGTCGCGGTAGCCCGCGGGGTACGCCAGCCGGAGCGACTGGAGGTAGGCGGTCGCCGGGCTCAGGCTCTGGACGAACAGCTCAGTGTTCTCCGCGAGCGAGATACCGAGGGTGTCCTCGAAGACGAACCGGAGCGCCCCCACGACCGAGAACGCCGATCCCTGTATCCAGAGCACGTTGAACGCGAAGAAGTAGCCGATGGCGCCGGCCATGGCCCGCGAGCGCGAGGCGGTCAGCGCCGAGATGCCGACCGCGACCGAGACGTACGCCAGCGCGAAGAACAGCGTCAGCCCGGTCACGCGGGCGAACGTGGCGAAGTCGACCTCGGGGTACCAGACCACCGACAGCGCGGCGGCGACCCCGAACGCCAGGAGGATGGCGCCGCTGACGAGGCCGGCCCGCGAGACGTACTTGCCGAAGACGACGTCCGCGCGGCCGTTCGGGATCGAGAGCAGGTACTTGATGCTGCCCGACTCGCGCTCGCCCGCGATGGAGAGGTAGGCCGCGACGAGCGCGACCAGCGGGATGAACAGCACCGCGAGCCCGGACATGTTCCAGAGCTGGAGCAGCACCTCCGGGTTCTCGCCCGTGCTGCCGGTGTAGAAGAACAGCACGGCGAACAGGGTGTAGATGCCGCCGACGAACCACAGCAGCTTCGCCCGGCGGACGTCCGTGAAGTCCTTCCGGACCACGGCGGCGAAGCTCATGCGGTCACCTCCGCGGACCGCTCGGCGTCGGCGTCGCGCTGGTCGTCCTCGGCGGCGGTGTAGCGGTTGAACAGCTCTTCCAGGGACGCCTCCTCGGAGCTGACGTCGAGCACGGGGGTGACGTCGTCGATTCGCTTGAGGACGTCTATCTTCGCGGCGGGGTCCGAGCAGACCGCGGTGATCTCGCACTCGCCGAGCGACGCGGTGTCGACGCCCGCCAGCGACTCCAGCTCCCCGGCCAGCCCGTCGGGCACGCGGTCGACGGTCGCGGTGATTCGCCCCCGGCCCCCGGCCGCCTCCCGGAGCCCCTCGATGGTGTCCTCGGCGACCAGGCGGCCGTCGCTCATGATACCCACGCGGTCGCAGACCGCCTCGACCTGCGGCAGGATGTGGCTCGAGAAGAACACGGTCGTGCCGCGCTCGGCCTCCTGGCGGAGCAGGTCGCGCATCGCCTGGATGCCGTTGGGGTCGAGCCCCGAGGACGGTTCGTCGAACACGAGCAGGTCGGGGTCGCCGACCAGCGCCATCCCGAGCGCGAGACGCTGGCTCATCCCCTTCGAGTAGCCGCCGGCCTTGCGCTCGCGGGCCTCGGAATCGAGCCCCACGCGGTCGAGGACGGCGTCGGGGTCGACGTCCGCGCCCTTGGTCTCGGCGACCCAGGCGACGTGCTCGCGGCCGGTCAGCCTGTCGTAGAGCGCCGCGCCCTCCGGAAGGACGCCGACCCGCCGCCGGATGGCCCGGGTCTCGGTCTGGGCGTCGTGACCCAGCACCTCGGCCGACCCCGCGGTCGGCCGGATGAAGTCCAACAGCATGTTGATGGTGGTCGATTTCCCCGCCCCGTTCGGCCCCAGGAAGCCGAATATCTCCCCGGTGTCGACGGTGAGGTCGAGCGAGTCGACGGCGACCACGTCGTCGCCGAACCGCTTCGTCAGGTCGTGCGTGTCGATTGCTGGCATGAATTATCGTTCGTGTCTGCGTTCGCCTGCGGACTGCGCGCTGTTCGAGAAGTCGGTGCGCCGCGTCGGCGGACCGGAGACGGCGACGTCCCGTCCGCGCTCACGGGTAGACGATGGGTCGCTGGAGGGATAAATGCCCTCGCGCGTTTGCCGACTCTGCGAACGCGCTCGGAATTGATGTGCGGGGGCAGCTCGGCCACAGACGTTAAGAACGCCCTGTGGCGACGAAGTCGCCCCTTACTTCCGCAGCACGGCCCGAACCGGCCGGACCCGGACGGTTCGCGTTATCCGTGTTCGCGATACGGAGGTACGGAAAGCTGGCGTTAAGCCGCGATTGAGTCGCTTTTGCGGTCGATTCCGGGGAATACTGCCTGAGATATCAGGCCGTCCGGTTCCCGGCGGTCGGAACTCAGACGTGCTCGTCGAGGAAGTCGGCGACCGTGGTGTAGGCCTCGATGCGGTTCTCCAGCTTCGAGAAGCCGTGGCCCTCGTCCTCGAAGACGAGCTTCTCGACCGGGACGCCCTGCTCGGCGACCACGTCGGCGATGCGCTCGGCCTCGCCGACCGGGACCCGGGGGTCGTTCGCGCCGTGGAGCACCAGCAGGGGCGCCTCGATGTGCTCGGCGTTGGTCGTCGGGCTGATGGACTCGAGGAACTCGCGGTCCTCCTCCAGCGAGCCGTACTCGGCCTCGCGGTGCTCGCGGCGCCAGTCGCCGGTGTTCTCGAGGAACGTGACGAAGTTGGCGATGCCGACGATGTCGACCCCCGCGGCCCAGAGGTCGGGGTACTCGGTCAGCGCCGCCAGCACCATGAACCCGCCGTACGACCCGCCCATCGCGACGACGCGGTCGGGGTCGACCTCGGGCCGGTCGCGGAGCCACTCGACCGCGGCCTCGATGTCCTTGACCGAGTCCATCCGCTTCCTGACGTCGTCGAGGTGGGTGTACGCCTTCCCGTAGCCCGACGACCCGCGGACGTTCGGCTCGAAGTAGGCGTACCCCCGATTGAGGAAGTACTGCTTGACCGGGTGGAACGAGGGCCGGCGCTGGGACTCGGGGCCGCCGTGGATGTCGACGATGACCGGCGCGCCGTCATCGCTTCCGCGGGTCGCTTCGTGGGGCACGGAGAAGAACGCCGGAATCTCCCGGCCACCGCGAGACTCCGTCTCGCGAGCGGACGAGCGAGTCTCGTCCACGTCGAACGTCTCGTAGCGGATCAGCTCCGGCTCGACGAACGACGACCGCGGGAGGCCGGCGGTCGCGGCGTCGGTCCACCGCTCGGTCTCGCCCGACTCGACGTCGACGACGAAGACGTTGGTGTTGTCGGTGCTCCGGGTGACCGTGAGCGCGAACCGCTCGGCCTCGTCGTCGAACGCCGGGCCGCCGGTGACGCCCTTCGGGAGGTCGGGCGCCGGGAGCTCCCGGTACTCCGTCTCGCCGGTGAGTTCGCCCACCGTCAGCTCGGTGTAGCCGTCGACGTTCCGGCCGAAGACGAACCGGCCGGTGTCCTCGTCGACCCCGACGCTCTCGACGTTCCAGTCTCCCCCGTCGTCGACGGTCTCGATCTCGCGGGTCTCGACGTCGAGTCGGGCGAAGTAGGTGGTGTCGGCTCCTTCGTCGGTGGCGAGGTAGAGGGCGTCGCCGTCGGGGCTCCAGTTGATCGAACCGAACCGGACGTCGCCCTCGTGGGGCGTCACGTGGTCGAGGTCGCCGGTCTCGACGTCGAGCACGTAGACGTCCTGGTCGAAGCTGGAGTGGGACTTCACGATCGCCAGCGACTCGTCGTCGGGGCTCCACCCCACCGGCGAGAGCAGGCCGTCGCCCTCGTACACCATCTCGGCGTCGTCGCCCCGCTCGTCGCGGCCCTGGACGTACACGTCGAACACCGACTCCTCCCGCCGGTTCGACGCGAACGCGAACTTCGAGCCGTCGGAGTTCCACCCGCCCCAGTAGTGGATGGCGTCGGGCATGTCGGTCAGCGGCGTGACGGTCTCACCGTCACCATCGAGCCGGAACAGCTGGGTCCGCTCGTCGCCGCCCCGGTCCATCCCGAATATCAGTTCGTCGCGCTCGGGCGACCACGAGGCGAAGCTGACCGCCTCCTCCTCGAAGGTGAGCTGCCGGGGCCACTCGCCGGGCTCGTCGAGCCGCCACACCTGGGAGACGCCGGTCGTGTCCATCAGAAAGGAGAGCCGCTCGCCGTCCGGACCGAACGACGGCGCGCTCGCCGACCGGACGTTGAGGTAGCGCTCGAAGTCGTACGTTGGCATGCCTCCCCGTTGCGAGCCGACGGACAAATCGCTTTGGACTCCGGCGGTCCGCAACCGCCCGCTCGCCCGCACTTCCGGCCGGCAACAGGGGCGGCGACTCCGAGGCGACCGCCCCTCGGGTGACGGCCGCGACGTGCGCCACGTCAGGTCGTCAACTCCGTCGACGCGCCCGACCGGCGTGCAGACGCGAGCGAACCGCTTCTGTCGTCTCGCACCGGGCGAAACCGGGAATGGAATCGGGGTAACGGGCGGTTCTGCCCCCGCGAGGTCGTGGGACGCGATACCGCCGATGCAGGCGCGTGTGGGTCGCTCACTCGGTCGGAACGGTGCGTTTCTTTTCTTCCCGGTCCGGCAACATTTGGTTGAGCGCGTGAACGGTTCAGCTCGCCGTGTGAACGTTCAAATCGGTTTATGAGTGTTTCTATCCTCGGCACTCCCAACTAGGATGGCTACTGAAACGACACGCACCTCGCGAGAGGAGGTCTTCGACGCCGTGAAGAACCTCCGCCGTCGTTACGTCCTCTACTACCTCCAGCGATACGGCGGGCCGGTCGAGCTCGGTGAGCTCGCCGAGCAGATCGCCGCGTGGGAGAACGACGCGACGGTGTCGGAGGTCTCTCCCGGCCAGCGGAAGTCGGTGTACAGCGCGCTCCACCAGACCCACCTCCCGAAGCTGGAGGCGGCAGGGGTCCTCCGGTACGACCCCGACCAGAGCCTGGTCAGGTCGACCGAGGAGGCCGGGAAGCTCGACCTGCAACTGGCCAGCGACCCCCAGACGTCGGTCCAGTGGCACCAGCTCTACCTCGGACTCGCGGTGGTGAGCCTGCTGGTCCTGGCGTCGGTCTGGGCCGAGGTCTACCCCATCGCGCTGCTCTCGGGGGTCGAGTACGCCCTGCTGATCATCTCGGTGTTCGGCGTGACCTCGCTGCTGCACACATACGACCTGCGGCGCTGGCGGCGCCGGGCGAACGACGCCGCGCCGGACTTCATCCTCGAAGTGAACGACTGACCGCTCCCGGTCGCCGCTCGACTGCCGCCCGCTCCGCCGTCCCGCGCTCCGATTCTCGGTTCCTCCTCGCCTGCGTCCCGCCGGTCCTGGTCCCGACTCGACCGTGCTCCGTTCTCGCCCACGGCCTCTGTGCGACGTCACCTCCGCGGTTTACGTCCGGTTCGTCGCCGGTCGAGTGCCGAGCCGCGCGGCCGACGGGAGACCAGAAGGGTTGGGTTTTTAGTGGGCCGCTTCGTGGCGCTTCGTATGCGCGTCGCGTTCGTCTCGGAGACGGTGGCCCAACACCGCGAGACGGGGGCAACGCGACGAATCCGGCGCACCGCCGAGGGGCTCGCTGACCGGGGACACGACGCGGTCGTCTGCTGCGCGCAGTGGTGGGACGGCGACCACGACACGTTCGAGCAGGACGGCGTGACCTACCGGGCAGTCACCGACGAGCCGCCCGGCGCGGGTCGGTTCGCCGTCTCGCTCCCGGCCGCGCTCCGGGCGGTCGACCCGGACGTCATCCAGGCCACCGCCGAAGACCCGACCCACGTCCTCGCAGCGAAAGCCGCCAGCCTCTTCCTCCGCGCGCCGCTCGTCGTCGACTGGTACGAGTCGCCCGGCGCGGGCGACGCCGACGACCCGCGGTGGCGCCTCGCCGCCGGCCTCCCCGACCTGGTGTTGACGCCCTCGGAGACTGTCCGGACCCGCGTCCGGGAACTGGGCGCCGAGGGCGACGCGGTCCGGGTCGTCCCCAACGGTATCGACATGGACGCCGTCCGGGCGGCCCGCCCCCGCGAGGTCGCCGACATCGTCTACTCCCGGCGGCTCGACGCCGACGCAAACCTCGAGAGCCTGCTGCTCGCACTGGCCGAACTCCGGGACCGCGACTGGTCGGCGGTGGTCATCGGCGACGGCCCGGAGCGCGACGTCTACGAGCGCCAGGTCCGGGACCTCCGCATCGAGGAACGGGTCTCGTTCGCGGGCGACCAGCCGCTGGAGAACCGGCTCGCGGCGTTCAAGGGGGCACACGTCTACGCCCAAACCGCCCGCCGGGAGGCGTTCCCGACCGACCTGCTCCGGGCGCTGGCCTGCGGCTGCGCCGGCGTCGTCGAGTACCACGTCGAGTCGAGCGCTCACGAACTGGTCGAGCAGGAGGACCGGGCGTTCCGGACCACCAGCGAGCAGGAGCTCACCGACGCGCTGATCACGGCGAGCGAGATGGAGTCGATGGAACTCAACGAGAACTTCGCCGAGTACGACGAGGCCGCGGTGCTGGACAAGTACCTCGCGGCCTACGACGAGGCCGGCGAGCGGATGAGCTGGCTCGAACCCGCGGCCGTGGCGGGCGCCGCCGTGCTGGTCGTGGCGCTGGTCGGACTGCTTGTCGTGCTGCTCTAACAGTAGTCGGTGGCGCGGTTCATTTATCCGGTTTGTAGCCCGTGCCTAGTTCGGTGATTCTGCCCAATGCGTGGTGCGAGTGTAACAGGTGTCGTTAGCGGTTCTCCGATTCGCACCCTCCGAGTAAGACGAGCAGCGGTGTTTCTGGCCAGTCACCGGCGACAACAGCGGCGCTGTAGCATTCGCCTTCGGAACCTCTGGCAGCGTCAATCGTGGCGTCTCTCCACTCGCTCCCGGGTATCTTGGCCCGAACAGTCCACCGCCGCGCATCCGGATTCTCTTGCCACTCGTTGACGGTGTACTGTGGCCGTTCTCGTTCCGACCCCGGGGCGAGTTGATACGATTCCCGATGCACGAGAGTGCCGTCGCGGAGGACTTCGAGCGAGACCTCGCGCGTCTCTCCAACACCGTTCGCCAGCGTGACCGCTCCGAGCGTATCGGCTCGCATCCCGAGTTCGGCTTCGAGAGTCGCACATCCTGTTACCGACGTGAGGGCTGTCGTACCGAGGGCCGCGAGGACCTGACGGCGATTCATGGCCGTCACTAGGCCGAAAGTCCGTAAGTGCTTTTTGCAGAAAATATACACGTACGGTCTGAACATCGCGACAGTTACACGGACAAATAGAGAAATCGTGCTACCAACTACTGCGAATCCCGAAAACACACCAGTCGCCTCCGCCGCCTACTCCCCGAACCGCTCGGGGTGGTCGGCCGCCTCCACGGCCCGGACCGCCGCCACGTTCTCCTCGACGTCGTGAACCCGGACGACGTCGGCGCCGCGCTCGGCCGCGAGCGCCGTGCCGGCCACCGTGGCCGCGGTCCTGTCCTCGCCCGCGTCGATCAGGTCGAACATCGACTTGTGGGAGTGACCGACGAGCACCGGACACTCCAGCGCGTGGAACTCGTCGGTCCGGGCCAGCAGCTCGAAGTTCTCCGCGGCCGACTTGCCGAAGCCGAGGCCGGGGTCGACGATCACCTGCTCGCGGTCGAGGCCGGCCTTCTCCGCGAGGAGCACCTGCTCCTCGAGTTCGTCGATGACGTCCTCGACCACGTCGTCGTAGCGGACGTCCCTGTCGGGGACCACGGGCGCGTCGATGCTGTGCATCACCACGAGCGGCGCGTCGTGCTCGGCCGCGACGAAGCGCATCTCGGGGTCCTCCAGCCCGGAGACGTCGTTGAGGATGTCGGCGCCGGCTTCGAGGGCGGCCCGGCCGACCGCCGCCTTGCGGGTGTCGATGGAGACCATGGCGTCGAGGTCGGCGATGCGCTCGACGACCGGGACCACGCGGTCGATCTCCTCGTCGACCGGTATCTCGTCGGCGCCGGGCCGGGTGCTCTCGCCGCCCACGTCGACGATATCGACGCCGGCCGCGACCATCTCCTCGGCCCGGGCGACCGCGTCCTCGACCGCCTCGTACCGGCCGCCGTCGTGGAACGAGTCGGGCGTGACGTTCAGGATGCCCATCACGGCGGTGCCGTCCTCCCAGGGGTAGCCCCGGCGCTCCGGTTCGGTCCGGATGTCCAGCGCCTCCCTGAGCTCGTCGGCGAACACCGACAGGCCGTAGGGCTGGTCGTCGAGCTTGGCCGCGAGCCGCTTGAACTGCGCGAGGGTGCCCATCAGCACCACGTCGACGTTCTCCTCGTCCTGCTCGTTGACCCCCGAGAGCGCGCACTCCCCGCCCAGGCTCAGCATCTCCTCCTTGAGGTAGCGGGCCTGCCGGACCTGGACCCGTGTCTTGAGCACCCGGTGGACCGCCTTGCCCCGCATCCGCCAGACGCCGGGGTCGGTCACGTCCGCCCCCTCCAGCGCCTCGCGGGCGTCGTCGATGTCCCGGACCCGCTTGGGGATCTCGGCGCGGGTCCACCGCGACCGGGCCTCCGCGACCGCGAACAGCGACCCCGCGACCAGCACGAGGTCGTCCTCGCCGGCGGCGTCGAGCGCGTTCTCCAGCGCGCCCTCAACCGAGCTGCGGGTCAGCACCTCGGCGGCGCCGGCCTCCTCGAACGCCCGGGCCACGACCGCCTCGTCCTCGGCCCGGTCGAGGTTGGGCCGGCAGGCGACCACCCGGTCGGGGGTCGGCAGCGCCGCGGCCATCCCGCGGAGGTCCTTGTCGTGCATCGCGCCGAAGACCAGGTGGAACTCCTCGGTCGCGTCGTCGAACTCCGCGAGCGTGTCGGCCAGCGCCTCGCACGCGCCGGGGTTGTGCGCCCCGTCGAGCACGACCACGGGGTCCCGGCCCATCACCTCGAACCGGCCGGGCCAGTCGGCCTTCCGGAGGCCGCGGGCCAGGTCGTCTTCGTCCACGCTCGCGCCCGGCAGGTCGCCGTGCGCGACGACCTGCCGGGCCAGCGCGACCGCCACGCCGGCGTTCCGGGCCTGGTACTCGCCGAGCAGCGGGATCTCCGTCTCGACGGTCCAGTCGGGGCCGGCCAGCGAGACCGCGGCCTCGGTGTGGTTGGTCAGGCCGCCGTACTCGACTCGAACGTCCGCGTCGTGGTCCTCCCCCACTCGCACGACGTCGCCGGCGTGAGCCCGGACCATCTCGAACGCCTCGCCGGTCGTCGCGGTGACGAGCGGCGCGTCGGCGGGCGCGACGTGGGCCTTGTCGTGGGCGATCTCCTCGATGGTCTCGCCGATGATGCCGGTGTGCTCGAGCGTGACGCTGGTGACCGCGCTCGCCACCGGGTCGACCACGCTGGTGGCGTCGTACTTCCCGCCGATGCCGACCTCCAGCACGGCCACGTCGACGTCCTCGCGGCCGAAGTGCCAGAGCGCCAGCCCGGTCATCACCTCGAAGAAGGTCGGCGCCTCGCCGTCGGCGGCCCGGTCGGTGACGTACTCCTCGACCGACGCGACGTACTCGGCGACCGCCGCCTTCGGGATCTTCCGGCCGTCGACCCTGACGCGCTCGCGCACGTCGTCGAAGTGCGGGGAGGTGTAGAGGCCGACGTCGAGGCCCGCCTCCCGGAGCGCGCGCTCGGTCATCCGGGCGGTCGACCCCTTCCCGTTCGACCCGGCGACCTGCACGTACGCGACCCCCTCGTGGGGGTCGCCGAGGTGGGCGAGCAGCGACGCGGTCGACTCCGTGCCCGGCTTCGGACGGAACCGACGCAGGTCGAACAGGAAGTTCGCCGCCTCGTGGTAGTCCATGTCTGCGTGAACTAACGCGGCGCGCTTTAGAGTGTCGGAGTCCGACACCGACGACCCGAGACCTCCGCGCGAGCGCTCGCGGCCCCGGTCGTCACCTCGCGAACCTCGTCACCTCGCGGACGTCACCGCGTCTCGACGTAGTTTTGAATCACCGCGGCCTCGGCCTTCCGCACCAGTTCCCCTGCCGTGCTGGTCGAGCAGTCGAGCGCGGCCGCGACGTCTGCGACCGTTCCGTCGCGGGGCACCTCGTAGTAGCCGACGGAGACCGCCGCGTCCAGCGCCGCCCGCTGGCGGTCGGTGAGCCGCGACGGCGAGCGCTCGCGCTCGAAGTCGTGGACCCGTTCGACGGTGAGCTCGCCGAGCTCGGAAATTTCCTCGTGGAACGCGCTCAGCGCTGGCGTCTCGCCGACCGCCTCGAACCGTATCTCGCCCGTGTCGAGGAAGACGACCGGGGGCAGGAAGATGACCCGCGAGTCCGCGATGACGTCCAGCAGCGCCGCCGGGAACTCGTAGTCGTCCTGCCGCAGGAACGCGTACGTTCCGTCGGCGTCCGCCACGAAGTCGCTCGAGCGGAGCGAGTCGATGGCCCCCACGACCGCCTCGGTCGCCTCCGGGTCGCCATCGCACCAGACCAGCGTCGTCGCGTCCTCGGTCGGGCTCCACGTCAGCAACTCGGCTCGCGTGACCGACTGCCCGTCGATGACCTGGCGGTGCAGCGGGTGCACGAGTCGCTCCGGGTAGCGGGCCGAGAACTGGACGCGTTTCATGCCGCCGTTCGACTGGGTTCGTCCGATCGGCATATCAATCAGTGTGGTCCTCCCCGAAGCCCCGGCTCCAACTGGTCACCGGTGCTCGCGTCAGCCGTGGCTCGCCAGCACGTCACGCCGGCTCCGAAGCAGCGCCCCGACGTGGTCGGCGCCGTCGAGCACGCGCAGGCGAGCGGTCGGTATCTCGGCTTCGAGGCGTCGCACGTCGGCGAGGGGCACGTTCGCGTCGTTCTCGCCGTGCCAGAGGCGCACCGGCGCGTCGATCCCGTCGAAGTCGATTCCCCAGTCGGTCGTCGCGTTCCGGAACTCCGTGACCGCGCCCCGGCGGTGCCGGGCGAACGCCTCGACGAAGTCCTCGCGGACGATCTCCGCGGCCTCGTCGGGTACGGACTCGGCACCGTCCTCCGCCGTGTACTGCGCGACGACGAACGACGGGTCGAGCCGGTCCGCGAGCCAGGCCTGTCCCCGGAAGAGCCCCCGGAGGAGCGACGGCGTCGTCGTCGCCAGTCCCGCCAGGAGCCGCTGAATCCCGGGCGTCTCCTCGCTGACGGCCGGCGGCGTCGCTCCGGCGGCGATATCGACCCGCTCGATTCGGTCGGCCAGCGTCGCCGCCGCGGCGAGCGCGTACGGAGCCCCGCCGGAGAACGCGACGAGTCCGGCGGTCCGCGCGCCGGCGTCGTCGAGAACGGCCTCGACGAACCGGTCGGCGTCGCCCACCGAGCGGTCGGGCCACGGCGCAGAGCGGCCGAATCCCGGTCGGTCGGGGGCGAGCAGTCGAACCCCGCGGTCCCGTGCCGCCGACTCGAAGAGCTCGCCCAGTCGCCGCGAGCCGGGCGTCCCGTGGAGGAACACGACGGGAACGCCGTCCGGGTCCCCGTACTCGGCGTACGCGAGCTGCCGCTCGTCGTCCACGGAGACGGTCGCGAGCCGACTGCTGTCCCGTTCCGGGCTCCTTCGCGACGAGGAGGTCCCTGCTGTCATTAGTACGAGGTAGTCGCCCGGCCGAGGAGAGGATGGCGCCGGACCAGTCCGGTAGTTTATACGGCCGGTGCAGTCGACCGCGAGCCCTCGGCGGCCGGCCGGGAGTTCTACAGTCCTCTCGCTCGCTTCGCGAGTTCGCAGTTCCCGTCCCGGGACGGGAAAATCGGCTCCCCTACCGCTCGAGCTCGCGGTCGAGGCGCCCGCGGTCGGTGCGACTCGGGCCCCCGCGGACCCGGCGGTCGTCGGCGTCTCCCCCGGCCATCAGGTCCTGGAGCCGGCGCTCGTACTCGAGTTCGGTTATCTCGCCCTCGACGTACTCGCGCTTGAGTTCGTCGATGCGGTCCTCGGTCGTCGGCTCGAAGCGCTCGGCCAGCCCGAACCGCCGGGCCTCCGCCGAGAACCGCTCGACGAGCCGGGCGAGCCTGGCGAGGCGCTCGCTGCGGGGCACCGACGCCCGCCGGACCGCCGACACCGCGAGGCCGAGCGTCAGCACGAACGAGAGTGCCCCCAGCAGCGCGGCCGTGATGGCGTACGGGGCGACGGCGTTCAACAGGACGACTATCAGGGGCGCCGACGCCGGCGCGGCGAACAGCGCCGAGAGGCCCGCCACCACGCCGAACGCGGCGACGCCCACCAGCGCCAGCAGCGAGAACACGAGCCCCCCGACCAGCAGCTTGACCCTGCCGTCGTCTGCGATTCCCATCACGACGTGGTTGGCGTCGCGCACACTTCAATCTCCCTCTCGTGATGGGGTTCTGGCGCTCCCTCCCTCCGTTCAGTCGTGCCGGAAACGCCGGAAGACAAACCGCGTCTTCCGAACTTCCGGCCCTCAATCGCTTCGCTCAGTCGTGCCGGAAGCTCCGACTCCCGGTGAACACCATCGCCATGTCGTGCTCGTCGGCGGCCTCGATGACGTCCTCGTCGTTGACCGAGCCGCCGGGCTGGACGACGGCCTCGATGCCGGCCTCGGCCGCGGCCTCGATGCCGTCCGGGAAGGGGAAGAACGCGTCGGAGGCCATCACCGCGCCGTCGGCCGCCTTGCCCTCGGCGTCCTTCTCGGCCTTCATCTTCGCGATCTCGACCGCGTCGACCCGGGAGACCTGGCCCGCGCCGACGCCGACCGTTTCGGTCCCTTTCGCGAACAGGATGGCGTTGGACTTGACGTGCTTGATGGTCCGCCACGCGAACAGCAGGCTCTCGTACTGGTCGTCGGTGGGTTCCCGCTCCGTGACGACCTCCAGGTCGTCGCGAGTCGGGGCCTGCAGGTCGCGCTCCTGGATCAGGCGACCGCCCACGAGGTCCTTCTCGGTCGTCGTCTCCGTAATCTCCGTGAAGTTCTCTTCGGTACCCACGTCGAGCACGCGGAGGTTGTCCTTCTCGAAGAGCGCGTCGAGCGCGTCGTCGGTGTAGCCCGGCGCGACGACGACCTCCTTGAACGAGTCGACGACCTGCTCGGCGGTGGCCGCGTCGCACTCCCGGTTGAGCGCGACGATGCCGCCGAACGCGCTCTTGGGGTCGGTCGCCAGCGCCCGGTCGTAGGCGTCCGCGAGCGTCTCTGCGGTGGCGCAGCCTGCGGGGTTGGTGTGCTTGATGACCGCCGCGGCGGGCCGGTCGAACTCCTTGACCAGGTTGAGGGCGGCGTCGGCGTCGTTGTAGTTGTTGTACCCCATCCCCTTCGCGCCCTCGTTGAGCTGCGGAGCGTCGACCACGCTGGCCTCCTCGCAGGTGGCGTCGCCGTAGAGCGCGGCGTCCTGGTGGGGGTTCTCGCCGTACCGGAGGTCGGCCGCCAGGTCGGCGGTCTCGACCCGCCGAGCCGGGAACTTACCGTCCTCGTCGCCCTCGACGCGGACCTCGCCGGCGTCGGCGTCGACGTCCAGCTTGCCATCGGCGAACCACTTCACGGCGCGGGGGTAGGCCTTGAACTCGGCCTCGTAGAGCACCCGCTCCTTGAGGTCGCTCTCGTCGTCGCCCTCGTAGACCGGGACCGGCTCCTGGGTGACGACCGGGCCTGCGTCGACTTCCTCCTCCATCACGTCGCCGTCCTCGTCGGTAGCGTCGGTGACGACGTGGACGGTACAGCCCGTGGTCTTCACGCCCGCGTCGAGCACCTGCTGGTGGGCGTCGGTGCCGGGGAACGACGGAAGCAGCGACGGGTGGACGTTGAGCGCGACCGGCATCTCGTCGAGGAACGAGTCCGAGAGGATGCGCATGTAGCCGTCGAGACAGACCAGGTCGACGTCGTAGTCGGCGAGCGCCTCGACCACGCGTTCCTCGTGGTCGCGCCGCGATTCGCCCGCGTCGCGCTCGACGACCTCGGTCGGAACGTCGCGCTTCTCGGCCTTCTCCAGCACCGGCGCGTCGGCGTCGTTGGTCAGGACGACGCCGAGGGTCGCCCCGCCGGGCGACCGGTCGGCCAGGTGCATCAGGTTGCGTCCGCGGTTGCTGGCGAGTCCGGCGATCCGGGTCATGTTCGAACCCGCGCCGCCTCCGCGGAAATGTATTGCGGTTGCGGGCCAGGATATATGCACGAACGAGGATAAATATCGGTCGTGCCTCCGGTTCGGAGGGATTTATATGCACTATCGTGGCGATTTCGACCGACACGCTTTTGCCCGCCGCCCGGGCAGTTTTCGACATGAATCCCCTCTACGCCGTCTCGCCGCTCGACGGTCGGTACGCCGGGCGGACCGAACCCCTGCGGGAGTTCGCCAGCGAGGCCGCGCTGATGCGGGCCCGCGTGCGGGTCGAAGTCGAGTACCTCGTCGCGCTGGCCGACCTCGACGCGACGCCCCTCGAACTCGACGCGTCGGACCGCGACACCTTCCGGAGTCTCTACGAGGAGTTCGACGCCGAGGACGCCGACCTCGTCAAGCGCATCGAGACAGAGGGGTACGGCGACTACCCTGCGACCAACCACGACGTGAAGGCGGTCGAGTACTTCGTCCGCGAGCACCTGCCGGCCGGCGCGGCCGACGCCTCCTCGTGGATCCACTTCGCGCTCACCAGCGAGGACGTCAACAACCTCGCCTACCGGCTACTCGTGAAAGGGGCGGTCGACGAGGTACTCCTGCCAGAAATCCGTGAAGTGCGCGGGGCGCTCGCGGACCTCGCCCGCGAGCACGCCGACGTCCCGATGCTCGCGCGGACCCACGGCCAGCCCGCGACCCCCACGACGTTCGGCAAGGAGATGGCGGTGTTCGCCTCGCGGCTCGGTCGCGCGATCGGTCGCGTGAAGGACGCCCGCGACGGCCTCCAGGGGAAGCTGGCGGGGGCCTCGGGCACCTACGCCGCCCACGTCGCGGCCTACCCCGACGTCGACTGGCAGTCGTTCGCCCGGGAGTTCGTCGAGGGCCTGGGCTTCGAGCAGGCGCCGATGACCACGCAGGTCAACCCCTGCGACGACCTCGCGGAGCTGTTCGACGCCCTCCGGGGCGCGAACAGCGTCCTGCTCGACCTCGACCGCGACGCCTGGCGCTACGTCAGCGACCGCTACCTCGGCCAGGAGGCCGCGGCGGGCGAGACCGGCTCCTCCACGATGCCCCACAAGGTCAACCCCATCGACTTCGAGAACAGCGAGGGCAACCTCTCGAAGGCCAACTCGGACCTCGTGTTCCTGGGCGACTACGTCACCGGTTCGCGGCTCCAGCGCGACCTATCGGACTCGACGGTCAAGCGCAATATCGGCGCCGCGTTCGCCTACTGCCTGCTGGGCTACACCAAGCTCCAGGACGGCCTCTCGAAGGTCGTGCCGAACGAGAAGGTCATGCGCGAGGAGCTCGAATCGACCCCGGAGATCATCGGCGAGGCGGTCCAGACCATCCTCCGGCGCGAGGGCCACGACGACGCCTACGAGCGCGTCAAGGACCTGACGCGGGGCCGGCGCGTGACCCTCGAGGACTTCCGGGAGCTCTTCGCGGACCTCGACGTCGACGAGGCCACCCGCGAGGAACTGCTCGACCTGACGCCCGCCGGGTACACCGGCGCGGCGAGCGAGATGGCGATCGACTTCGACGACCGCGCGTAGTTTTAAGTACGAGACCGGGACGACTTCCGGCCCGTGCACTGGAGTACCTTCCTCGCGTTCTACGCGGGCGTGCTGCTGTTGTTCGGCGCGTTCGCGACGGGCATCGGCGCACTCGAGTACGAGGTCACCGCGGAGGGACCGATCGACTACGCCCCGACCGAGTGGAACGGGTTCGAGGAGACCGAGGTCCCCAGCCACCGGTTCCGGGACCTCTCGGCGCGCGACCGGCGTATCGTCGACCGGGCCGTCGCGGGCACCCGCTTCGTCTTCCGGGCGCCCGGCGACCTCCCCACGACCACCCACCAGGGGGACTTCGTCGTCCGCCGGAACGGGAACCGGTACCTGATCGAGGAGAATCTCTTCTTCAACTACGAAACCAGGTTCGCCTGGGCGTCGGCCGGCCTCGGACTCGCCGGGCTGGGCGTGTTGCGCGTGCTCTTTCGGGACGAACACGGTTGGTGACGATGGTCGTCGAAACGGATATGTACGATGCCCCACGTTTTCGCCGCCATGAGCGACACCGCCAACGTCGCCCTCTTCTTCGCCGGCGTCTTCCTGCTGACCGGCGCGCTCGTCGTCGGCGTCGGCGCGCTGGAGTACGAGGTGACATCGTTGGGAACCACGGCGGCGGTCCCCGAGGACGCGAAGTCGTTCGTCGCCTACGACGCCCTCTCGTCCCGCGACAAGCGGACCGTCGACCGGGCCCTCGCGGGCGAGCGTCTCGTCTTCCGGGACCCGACCGACCTGCCGGGGCCGCGCACGACCAGGGGGAAACTGGCCGTCGAGCGCGACGGCGACATCCACCTCGTCAGCAGGCGCGTCTTCTTCAACTGGCGGACGCCCTACGGCGTCGCGGCGCTGGCGTTGGCACTCGTCGGAATCGCGTCCGTCAGCGAGTCCGTCCGTCGCAACCACTTCCCCCACCGCCCCGTCTACTGGTTCGGGCGGTAGCGCCGCCCGGCCAGCGCGAACGCGACCAGCGCGAGACCGAGCGCCGTGACGCCGAGCAGGTACGGACCCACGGTCTCCAGAACGCCCGCCATGGCGGCCGCGAGGAACGCCGCACCGAGCAGCGCGGCCGCGAGAACCGCGACGGCGCGCTCCGGCAGCCGATCCCCCGCGCGCTCGGCGTCCGCGGACGCCTCGCCGCGCTCCTCGCCCGTCGGCCGGCCGACGTCCGGGGCGTCGAGTGTCACGTCCGCCGAAAGTCACCGGATCGTGATAAGTCCGCGTGGTTCGGAACGGCGTCGGCGCGCTCGACGCTCCTTGGTCGGGTACGGGGAGCCGACGGACGGGAACGTCACCGCGTCGAACCGGGTCAGGAACAGAGGTCGGCCAGCGTCTCGCGGAGGGCGTCGGCGGCCCGCTCGACGTCCGCGACGCGGACGTACTCGCGGGGCGCGTGGGCCACCGCGCCCTCGTCGTCGGCCAGCGCGCCCGGCCCGAACACGACCGTCGGCGCGACCTCGGCGAAGTACGACGCCTCGGTCGCGGCCCCGAAGGGGCGAACCTCGCCGCCGCCGGCGTCCCGGAGCGTCCGGACCACCGGGTCGTCGGCTGGCGTCTCGAACGCCGCCAGGAACGGCGTGTCGCGCTCGGCGAGGGCGACGTCTACCTCGACGTCCGGCGGGGCGCGCGCCCGGAGGTGGTCGGCCAGCGCCGACCGGAACCCCTCGGCGGTCTCGGGCGGGACGCTCCGGCGGTCCACCACGAACGAACACGCCGCGGGCACCTGGTTGGTCGCGGTGCCGCCCTCGATGGTGGTCGGCGTCAGCGTGGGCGCGCCCAGCGCGTCGCTCTCGCCCGGGCGGTCCTCGCGGTCGTCGAAGTCGTCGAGCGACGCGAGCAAGTCGCCGGCCGCCCGGACCGCGTTGACGCCCGACTCGGGTTCGGCGGCGTGGGCGTTCGCTCCCCGGACCGTGACGGTCGCCTGGAAGCGACCCATCGCGGCGTTGCAGACGTCGAGTTCGGTGGGCTCGCCCACGATGACGGCGTCGGGCGCCGGACCCAAGCCGGCCGGCGAATCGTCGTCGAACAGCGCGGCCGCCCCCGTCGAGTCGGTCTCCTCGTCGGGCGACACCGCAAGCGTCACGCGACCGCGCTCGGGAGCAGCGCCGAGGAACGCCGCGAGCATCGCCGCCAGCGGCCCCTTCGCGTCGCAGGACCCCCGGCCCCGGACGATGTCGTCGTCAGTTCCCTCCCCGCGGCGCTCGAACGGAACGTGGGGCGGCACGGTGTCGACGTGGGTGTTCAGGACGACGTGGGGTCCCTCGCGCCCGGAGTCGCGGACCGCAACGGTGTTGCCGGCGTCGTCCACGTCGACCGAGACGTCGGCGTCGGCCGACTCGAGCGTCTCGACGAGCAGGTCGCGCATCTCGGTCACGTCCTCGTGGGACGGGGTCTGTACTGCGCGTTCGAGGAAGGCTATCGGGTCGAAACTCATGGATAGAATCAGCGCCAGTCGGCGTCCTCAGGCCTCCGAGACCGTCCGCGGGTTCGGCGTCGAGGCGATCTCGCCCTCGAACTCGCGCTCGGCCGGGCCGGTCAGGGTCGCCCGGCCGTTCCGGAAGCCGACCTCGAGCTCGCCGCCCGGCGGGAACACGGACACGGGCGCCTCGTCGGTGCGACCGAGTCGTCGGGCCGCCACGCCGATGGCGACCGCGCCGGTGCCGCACGACCGGGTCTCGCCCTCGACGCCGCGCTCGTAGGTCCGCTGGTCGAAGCCGCCGTCGGGCCGCGGCGAGGCGAACGTCGCGTTCGCGCCCTCCGGGAAGGCGTCGGCGTTTCGGACGGCGGGGCCGACCGTCTCGAGGTCCACCTCGTCGACGTCGTCGACGAACGCGACCGCGTGGGGGACGCCGGTGTTGACCGCGGTGAGTTCGACGCCGGCGACCTCCTCGGCGACCAGCGGGTCCTCGCGGTCGGCTGCGAGCGGAACGTCCGCGGGCGCGAACGACGGCTCGCCCATCTCGATGGTCACCTCGTCGCCCCGGACGTCGGCCCGGCGGGTCCCCGCCTGGGTGTCGAGCATGATGGCGTCGGCGCCGGTGCGCTCGGCCGCCCACTTCGCGGCGCAGCGCGCGCCGTTGCCGCACATCGCCGCGGTCGAGCCGTCGGGCTGGACCAGCGTCATCACCACGCGGGGCGGCGAGAACTGGGGTTCCAGCGCCAGGAAGAGTGTCCCGTCCGCGCCGACGGACGAGTCCGTCGAGCCTCCGGCGACGCTCACCCCCTCGCGCCGGTCGCACACCTTCCGGGCGAACGCCGCCCGGTCGGGCACGTACTCGTCCGCGTCTACTACCACGAAATCGTTACCGGTACCGTGAAACTTCTCGTACTCGATGCTCATAGCTCGTCCTCCGGTTCGACCGCCGTCACGTCCGCAATCGTTTCGCGCCGTCGCGCCACGCGGGCGTGGTCGCCGTCGAGGACGACCGACGCCGGGCGCGGGCGGGAGTTGTACTGACTCGCCATCTCGTAGCCGTAGGCCCCGGCGTTGCCCACCGCGAGCAGGTCGCCGCGCTCGGGGGCCGGGAGCTCGTGGTCGCCGAAGGTGTCGGCGCTCTCGCAGACCGGGCCGGCGACCGTCACCTCGCGCTCGGGGCGCTCGTCGGCGTCCGGGGCCAGGCTCCGGATCTCGTGGCGGGCGTCGTAGATGGCCGGTCGCGCCAGGGTCGTCATCCCCGCGCCGACGCCGACCACGGCGCCCGCCGGCGTCTCCTTGACCGTGTTGACCGCGGTCAGGAGCACGCCGGCGTCGGCCACGAGGTAGCGACCGGGCTCGACCGCGAGGGCGGCGTCCACTTCTCCGAGGGCCTCGCGGGTCGCCTCGGCCACCGCGTCGAGGTCCAGCGGCTCCTCGTCCGGGGAGTAGGGAACGCCGAAGCCGCCGCCGACGTCGACGAACTCGAGGTCCACGCCCCGACCTTCGACCTCCCGCGCGAGGTCGCCCATCCGCGCCACCAGTTCCCGGTGGGCCGAGAGATCCTCGCCCGAGATGCCGCTGCCGGCGTGGGCGTGGAGGCCGACGACCTCGAAGTCGTCGTCGGCCTCCTCTACAAGGTCGGTCGCGCGGTCGTACGGCACGCCGAACTTGGCGTCCGCGCCGGTCGAGACCTTCTCGTGGTGGCCCGCGCCGACGCCGGGGTTGACCCGCAGGCAGACCCGGCCGTCGTAGCCCCGCTCCGCGAGCCGGTCGAGCGTGTCGGCCGCCCCGACCGTGATCGTGAGTCCCGGGTGGTCCTCGGCCAGCCGGACCGCCACGTCGAGGTCGCGGGCCGGCGGGTTGACCGCGGTGTAGTGGACGCGCTCGCCGGGGACGCCGGCGCTCAGGGCCCGGGCGAGTTCGCCCGCCGAGGCGCACTCGACGCCGGCGCCCTCGTCGGCCAGGGCGCGCAGGACCGGCCGGGCGGTGTTGGCCTTCGCGGCGTAGTACACCTCGGCCTCGGGGAACGCGTCGGCCATGCGCCGGTAGTTCTCCCGGACGCGGTCGAGGTCCAGCACGTACAGCGGCGCGCCGTGCTCGTCGGCCAGTTCGCGGAGCCGGTCGGCCGGCCAGTCGGCGAGCCGGCGCACCGCCGGGTTCCGGACCTGCGCGGCGCTCATTCTCGCAGGGCCTCCTCTCGCTCGACGCCCTCGAGGGTGGTCTCCTCGACGTTCATCGCCACCACCGCGGGCTTGTAGGCGCCGCCCTCGAACAGGTCGTGGTCGCCGACCGACGACTCCACGAACCGGGTGAAGGCCCGGCGCTCGGGCGGGAGACGACCGTAGACGACCTCCTCCTCGACCAGGTCGTACACCGGGATGCGGGGCGTGAGCAGGGTGTTCTCGGCGACCACCGAGTTCTCCCCGACCACGAACCCCGAGGTGACCCGGCAGCCCGCGCCGAGCGAGGCGCCGTCCTCGACCACGACCGGGGCGTCCTCGACCGGTTCGAGCACGCCGCCGACGAGGGTGTTGGCGCCCAGCTTGACGTCCGCGCCGATCTGGGCGCACGAGCCGACGGTGTCGCAGGAGTCGACCAGCGTCCCGTCGCCGACGTGCGCGCCGATATTGACGAAGCTCGGGCTCATCATGATGCAGTCCGAGCCGAGGTACGCGCCCCGGCGGACGACGGTCCCGTCGGGCGTGTTGCGGGTGCCCCTCTCGGGCAGGTCGGCCGTCTCGCGCAGGGGCAGCACGTCGTGGTAGGTCACGTCGCCGTACTCCCGGCCAGCGATCTCGCGCAGGCCGAAGTTCAGCAGGATGCCCCGCTTGACCCACTCGTTCGACTCCCACTCGCCCTCGCGCTTCTCGGCGGCCCGGACCTCGCCGGCTTCGAGCGCGTCTAAGAACTCTTCGAGGACGGCGTACTCCTCGTCGCCCGCGTCGCCAGCGGTGAGGCTGCCGTCGTCGTACCGATGCCACAGGTCGTCTACGTCGGATTCAAGACTCATGCGTCTCCCTCCACTACGTCCGCGAAGTCGTACCACCCCGGCTCCCGGCCCGCGAGCCAGACCGCCGCGTCGAGCGCGCCCTCGGCGAAGACGCCGCGGTCCTCGGCGCGGTGGGTGAGCCGGACCTCCTCGTGGTTGCCCGCCAAGAGCACCTCGTGCTCGCCCGTGATGGCCCCGGCCCGGCGGGCGTGGACGCCGATCTCGCCCGCCTCGCGTGGCGCCTCGCCCTCGCGGCCGTGGACGCGCTTCCCTCGCGGCTCGGCGTTCTCGCCGCTCGGCTCCGAGGCGCTCCGCGCCTCGCGCTCGCCGGCATCCTCTCGCGCGCTCTCGATGCGGTCGAGGATGGTGTTGGCGGTCCCGCTGGGTGCGTCGCGCTTCCGGTTGTGGTGGGTCTCGGTCACCTCGACGTCGTACCCCGGCAGGTCCGCGACCGCCGACTCCACCGCCGAGAGCAGCGCCTGGACCCCGCGGCCGAAGTTCGAGGCCACGAGCACGGGGGCGTACTCGGCGCGTTCCCTGAGCGCCTGCTCGCCCTCGTCGTCGAAACCGGTGGTGCCGACCACGCTGGCGACGCCCGCCTCGGCGGCGGCCGCGACGTACGCCCGACTGCTCTCGGGACCGGTGAAGTCCACGACGGCGTCGGGGTCGCGCTCGGCCAGCAGGCGGTCGAACTCCGCCGCGGGGTCGACGGGGACGCCCGCCACCGACTCGTCCGCGTCGGGGTCGCGGTTCACGGCGAACGCGACCGAGACGTCCGCGCGGGCGTCGGCGGCTTCGAGCACCGCGCGGCCCATCCGGCCGGTCGCGCCGGTCACTGCGACGGTTGCGCTCATTGGTTTATCTCAGTTCCCCCCGCCTCTAACTCTCCGAGGATAGCCGCAAGTTCTGCCCGAACATCCTCCGAGGCCCTGGTCAGCGGCGAGCGGAGCGTAGCGGGGCCGTACCCGCGGATCTCCATCGCCTCCTTGACCGGGATGGGGTTGGTCTCGGCGAACAGCGCCCGGAACAGCGGCGCGAGCTCCTCGTGTATCTCGCGGGCCTCGGCGAAGTCGCCCGACAGGCCGGCCTCGACCAGCGAGACGGTGCGCTCGGGCTCGACGTTCGCGCTGACGCTGATGGTGCCGGCCGCGCCCAGCGACAGCATCGGGAGCGTGAGGAAGTCGTCGCCCGACAGCACCGACAACGCCTGGCCGCGGGTGCGCTCGATGACCCGTCCGATGCGGTCGAGATCGCCGCTGGCGGCCTTGTAGCCCACCACGTTCTCGTGTTCGGCGAGCGAGGCCGCGGTCTCGACCGCGATGTTGCGGCCCGTCCGCGACGGGACGTTGTAGATGATCTGGGGCAGGTCGACCTCGTCGGCGATGGTCCGGAAGTGCCGCTCCATCCCCTCGGGCTCGGGCTTGTTGTAGTACGGCGAGATGAGCAGCAGGGCGTCGGCCCCGGCGTCGGCCGAGCGCCGCGAGAGCTCCAGGGCCTCGCGGGTCGAGTTGCTGCCCGAGCCGGCGATCACGGGCACGTCGACCGCGTCGGTGACCGCCTCCACGACCTCGATGTGTTCGTCGTGGCTCAGGGTCGCGCTCTCGCCGGTCGAGCCGACCGCGAGCAGGCCGTCGACGCCGGCGTCGGCGAGGCGTCGGGCGTCGGCGCGGAGCTGTTCGAAGTCGATGCTGTCGTCGGATTCGAAGGGGGTCGTCATCGCCGGGTAGACCCCGCTGAAGGGTTCGTCGGTGCGTGTCATGGTGTGCGTCGGGTCGAGGCTGATCGGAGTCGGTGCAGAACGAGTACGGCCCGCGACGGGTTCGCTACGCCCGCCGTGGACCTGTCAGTAACCGAATTTTGTGCGTTTCAGCCCCGAAAAACCGACCGACCCGCCGCTGGGCGAGCGCGCGCCAGCGCCAGCGACGGCGTCGGAGTGCATATGCGTGTCACTCACGTCCTCCGACTTAAGCCTTTATGTCGGCGGCGGTCCCGGCGCCCCGGTTCCGACGTTGGCGGCCGACCAGACGTCGCCCGAGAGTGAGTTTTATCTTTCCGACGGCCGAACCGGCGATTAATGCTCGTTCTCGGAGACGCTCACGCCGACGACCCCGACAATCGGCGCGCCCTGTTCGCGGCCTACCGTGACGCGGACGCAGAGGTGGCGCTGCAGTTGGGGGACCTGCTCTACTACGACCTCCCGATTCCGACCTACTTCATCGGCGGCAACAACGAGGATTTCGACGTCATCGACGCGCTCCGGCACGGCCGCCTCGACAGCTCCGGCGTCACGAACGCCATCCTCATCAACGAGGAGGCGGTCGAGATCGAGGGGCTTCGGGTCGCTGGCCTGTCGGGTAACTACGCCCCGACCCAGTTCGAGCGCCCCCGTCCGAACCTCCAGGGCGAGCGCCGGCGCCACTTCGTCCGCGGGGACGTCGAGCGCCTCATGGACGTCGAGGACGTGGACGTGTTGCTGACCCACGAGGCGCCCCACGGCCTGCCGGTCGTCGAGTCCTACGAGGTGGGCTGCGACCACATCGACGACCTGCTGGAGGCGCTGTCCCCGGACCTCTGTCTGGTCGGCCACCACCACGAGCACGCCGAGACGACCTACGGCGACACACGGGTGGTGAGCCTGGCCGCGGTCGGCGAGCGCTACTACGAACTCGACCCCGCGACCCTCGACCTGACGTGGCACCCGACGCCGTCGTCGTGAGACCGCGTTCGGCTACCTCTCGGCGTTCCTTTTGTCTCATATTTGCTAGTTCAGCCAATAATTAACTGACCGGAGAGCGCGTCCGTAGCCGTGCAGTTTTCGGAGTGCCCGTCGGTAAACGCCAGCAGGGGGGAGACAGAGGATGACGCTGACTCGGACGATGGCGACGTTACTGGTGGTCGGAGCGCTGCTCGCCAGCGCGTCCGCCGCTTCGACCGCGGCGACGAACCGGACGGGACTGGTCACGAGCGACCAGTCGACGGTGGGAAGCAACGTCTTCGAGGCCACCGCTTCGACACCGGTACAGGCGAACGAGACGGCGAACGTCACCATCGTCAACCAGACGACGAGCGGCGACCGCGTGCGGATCGCGTCGGTAACGGTCCCGAACGGGGGATTCGTCGTCGTACACGACGCGAGGTTACTCCAGGGGAACGTCCTCGGGAGCATCGCCGGCGTTTCCGCGCATCTGGAACCCGGAACGCACGCCAACGTCACGGTCCCGGTTACCGCCCCGCTGAACCGGTCTCAGCGAGTCATCGCAATCGCCTACCGGGACTCGAACGGGAACGGGACGTTCGATTACCGGTCGTCGGAGGGGTCGCTCGACGGCCCGTACAGGAAAAACGAGTTGGTAGTTTCGGACGACGCGCTCGTCGAGACGGCGAACGGGACGACCGCGCCCGCAGGAACGACTGCAGACACGGGGACGAAGTCCACTTCTACTGACGACTGACGGAGCTACCAGGTAGCACCGTCGTCACACCCGGTCGTCCGTTCTCGCTCTCGCGGTCGCAACTCGAAGAGTCCCATCGGGTGCTCCGAGCGCGGACGCCGGACCGAGCCACAGTGCTTACCCCGTCACCGCCCGAAACGCCGCCGATGCTCGTCCTCGGAGACGCCCACGCCGACGACCCCGACAAGCGGCGGGCGCTGCTGGCGACCTACCGCGAGTCGGGGGCCGACGTCGCGCTCCAGGCGGGCGACCTGCTCCACTACGACCTGCCCGCGCCCACCTACTTCATCGGCGGCAACAACGAGGACTTCGACGTCATCGACGCGCTGCGCGCCGGCGAGGAGCCGGAGGGGACGACAGTCGGAAACGCAACCCTGCTCGCCAGCACCGCGGCCGAGGTCGAGGGACTGCGGGTGGCGGGGCTGTCGGGCAACTACGCCCCGACGAAGTACGACGAGACCCGCGCGGACCTGGTCGGCGAGCGCCGCCGCCACTTCGTCCGCGAGGACGTCGAGACCCTGAAGCGCGTCGAGGACGTCGACGTGCTGCTGACCCACGAGGCGCCCCACGGCCTGATCTACTACGGTTACGACGCCGGCTGCGAGCGCATCGACGAACTCCTCGACGCGCTCGACCCGGCCCTCTGCCTGGTGGGCCACCACGAGCGCCACGCCGAGACGGAGTACGGCGACACCCGGGTGGTGAGTCTCGCGCCCGCGTGGGAGCGCTACTATCTGCTGGACCCCGAGACCCTGGCGCTGTCCGAGCGCGCGACGCCGGCGGAGTAACGCGCGCGACTCTGCTATGTCAATGAGGTAAAGAGCACGTCGACCGGGTCCACCGAGTGGGGTGCGCACTGGTCCGCGTCAACGGCGGTGTCGGCGGCTTCGTCCGATCGCGAGCGGGGCGGGCGGAACGCGCCGGCGGGGGAGTCGGGGTGCGGACCTTTTTATCACAGGCGGAACGAGTCTTGGCCATGACCGAGATCCACCCGAACCAGCGGGTCGCCGTGCTGGCCGACGCCCAGAACCTCTATCACACGGCCCAGAGCGTCTACAGCCGCAACATCGACTACTCCGCGGTCCTCGAGAAGTCGGTCCAGGACCGGGAGCTCACCCGTGCCATCGCCTACGTCATCCAGGCCGACAGCCCGGACGAGGAGCGGTTCTTCGAGGCGCTCACCGACATCGGCTTCGAGACCAAAATCAAGGAGCTCAAGACGTTCGGCGACGGGTCGAAGAAGGCCGACTGGGACGTCGGGATGAGCCTCGACGCGGTGACGCTCGCCAACCACGTCGACGCCATCATCCTCTGCACTGGCGACGGCGACTTCTCGCGGCTCTGCTCGCACCTCCGCCACGAGGGCGTCCGGACGGAGGTCACCAGCTTCGAGGAGTCGACGTCGGACGAACTCATCACCGCCGCCGACGCGTTCATCGACATGAGCGAGCGCCCCGACACGTTCCTGCTCTGAAGGCCGGAGCAGCCGCGGCGCTCGCGGGTCGGGAGTGTTCGCGAAGAAAACCCGGAATCCGTGCGCAGTCCGCGCTCAGACCGGGCGGCCTTCCTCTTCGGCGGTGCCGCTCAGGAGCGCGCCGGCCGCCATCACGAGGACGGCGACGGCCGACAGCAGGTACGTCGTCATGGTCTGGGTGTTCGCTACGGCAAAGATCACCACGCCGGCCAGGACGACCAGTGCGAGACCGAGGTTGGCTTTCATTGTAGTCGCAGGTAGTCGCTCCAGGGATATAAATCAAACCGAAACCGCCGGAAAACGTAACGAACGAACATTAAATTGTTTATCGATGTCGTGGTGTATGTTAACTGCTAGCAAAGAATCGTCGCCTGCCCTTCGCCCGCGCCACTGCTCCGACTCACCGCCACACCGAAGGGACCGCCCGCGGTCGAAGAGCCAAGGCTTTTCGCGGCCCGTCCCCAACCGCCGGCCGATGAGCACGAGCGACGCGGACGACGGGCGGGCCGACGACCTCCGGCGGCTCCGCACCGTCGCCGACTACCAGTTCGGGGCGGGCGTCGGCGCGGCGCTGTTCCCCGAGGGCGAGGACCTGGAAGTCCAGCGCTCCTCCTCGGGCCGGCCCCAGCAGGTCGTCGCCGACGAGGGGCGACTCGTGACCTACGGCACCGACGGCCGGTTCACGCTCGGGTTGGCGGGCGGCCGCAGGGTCGCGGCGGCGCTCGAACCCCCGGCCGGCCGGGTCGCGGTCGGCGACGAGAGCGAACCGTTCGTCCGCGACGGCAAGAACGTCTTCGCCAAGTTCGTCGCTACGGTCGGCCCCGAGGTCAGGCCCGGCGACGAGGTCGCGGTGGTCCACGAGGACGGGTCGCTGCTCGCGGTCGGCCGGGCCGAGCTCTCGGCCGACGGGATGGCCGACTTCGACACCGGGATGGCTGTCATGGTCCGCGAGGGTGCGGGCGACCCCGCCGACGAGTAGTTCGCGAGGAACTCGGCCGCCGCGCGGTGTCGCGCCGGCGACTCGACGACGTTCGACCGAGCCCGCGGACGTCGTCGGTCCGCCAACCTTATTTCTTCACGCTCCGACGGCTTGAGTATGTTCGGAGGAGGCGGCGGGGGACTCGATCCCCGCAAGATGAAGCAGATGATGAAGCAGATGGGCATCGACGTCGACGAACTCGACGCCGAGGAAGTCGTCATCACCAAGAGCGACGGCGAACAGCTCGTGTTCGACGACCCCGACATCACCGTGATGGACGCTCGCGGCCAGGAGACCTACCAGGTCGTCGGCGAGCCCGAGAGCCGCGAGGGCGGCTCGGGCGGCGCCAGCGCAGTCGCGGCCGGCGACGAGGACGACGAGAGCGGCGGGTCGGCGGGCATCCCCGACGGCGACGTCGAGATCGTGGCCCAGCGGACCGGGTCGACCGAGGACGACGCCCGCGAGGCGCTCGAAGCGACCGACGGCGACCTCGCGGCCGCTGTCGAGCGCCTAGAGTGACGGTTCTGCTGGTCCACGGCGACCGGGAGTACCTGCGCGACCCGGGCGAGGAGCTCCAGACCGACCTCGGGGTGCTGGAGGTCCCCGAGGACGTCGAACCCGGCCGGACACTGGAGACGCATCTCGGCGAGCCGTTCGAGGTCCGGGCGCTGCGGGGCCCCGACCTGTTCAACCACTTCGAGCGCACCGGCGCGCCGATGATGCCCCGCGACGTCGGGCTCATCGTCGGCCACACCGGCGTCGCCCGCGGCGACCGGGTGCTCGACGCCGGGACCGGCACCGGCGTACTCGCGGCCTACCTCGGCCGGCTGGGCGCCGACGTCACGACCTACGAGCGCGACGCCGAGTTCGCGGCAGTCGCCCGCGAGAACATGGAACTGGCCGACGTGACCGACCGCGTCGAGGTGCGCGTCGGCGACCTGACCGAGGTGCTGGCGGACGGACGCGAAACGGACGAGGACGGCGAGGGCACCGACCTCGGACCGTTCGACGTGCTCACCCTCGACACCGAGGACGCGCCCGAGGTCGTCGCCCGCGCGCCCGACCTGCTCGCGCGCGGCGGGTTCGTCGCGGTCTACTCGCCGTTCGTCGAGCACACCCGCGACGCGGTCGAGTCGGCCCGCGAGGCCGGCCTCGCCGACGTCGAGACGCTCGAGACCATCCAGCGCCGGATGGACTTCGACGACCGCGGCTCCCGGCCCTCGACCGCGGGCGTCGGCCACACCGGCTACCTGACGTTCGCGCGCCGGCCGTAGCCCGGGGCCGACGGGCTCAATCGCAGCCTGTTCTCGTGTAGGTCCGGCGTCGACGAGGGCAATCGGCCCATAACAAAGCAGGAACTCGTCAATCTCGCAGAGGAAGACCTCCATGTCCGAGACTCTGTCAGTTGCGCTTCTCGTTCGAGGCCCCGACGTGCCGGCCTGGCAGGCCCGCGCGGTCGAGACGATGCTCGCCCGGACCGACGCCGAGGTGACCCACGTCGTCGAGTCCACCGAACCGACCGGCGGCCGGAAGGGCGGGCTCGGCCACTACCTCGACCGCGTCCGCGAATATCCGCTCTGGACGCCGATCGGCGCCGCGGTCAGGTTCGGCGACCCGCCTGCCTACGAGCGGCCGCGCGAGGTCGCCGCCATCGACGGCATCGGCGACCCGGAGACGCTCGCGGTCGAGCCCCGACCGGCCCCGGACTTCGGCAACGTCCTGCCAGACCGCGCGGTCCAGGAGCTCGGCGAAGCCGACGTCGCCGTCCGCTTCGGGTTCGGCATCCTGAAGGGCGACGCGCTCGACGCGCCGACCCACGGCGTGCTGAGCTTCCACCACGGCGACCTCCGGGAGTACCGGGGGATGCCGTCGGGGTTCTGGGAGTACCTCGAGGGCGAGGACGCCGCGGGCGTGACCCTCCAGCGGCTCTCCGAGATGCTCGACGGCGGGGAGATCGTCGCCTACGAACCGGTCGACATCGCCGACACACCGACCTGGGCGGCCGTCCGGCGGCGCCTGATCTCGGTCTCCGACGACGTGCTGGTGAAGGGCGTCCGGAACGTCTCGGCGGGCGTCGAACCGCGGTCGCCCGACGAACTCGGCGACCTCCACTCGCTGCCGAAGGGCCGCGACGTGCTGAAGTACGTTCTCAAGGAGGCGAAGGGGCGCTTCGGGCGGGTCGTGGACTGGCCGACGGGCTCGGCCGTCCCGTCGCGGAGGTAGTCCGGTCCAGTTCTTCTACCGCGAGCGAGGGCGATAGCCCGAGCGAGCGGTCTTTTTTGGTCCAGATTTTTTCGAAGAGTGGTCCCCGCAGTGCCGAACGGAGTGAGGCACGAGGAGACCCGACGATGAAAAAAGGTGGTCTCTAGTTGTCGTCTTCCCGCCACTTGTGCTCGCACTCGGTGCAGATGAAGAAGCGGGTCTCGCTCTCGTCGGCCGCCCGGATCTGCTGCATGTACCACCTGGCGCGGTCGTTGCCGCACTCCGGGCACTGGGCGTCCGTGGTCGGCAGCGCGCTGTTCTCCTCGTCGCCGGTCTCGATGACCTCGCTGGCCTCCTGGCCCTCGGTGACGACGTAGTTGGCGTCCGGGTCCTTCGGCGTCTTGTTGCCGCAGCTACCGCAGACCCAGAGCTCGTCCTCGGCTTTCATCATCGAACCGCACTCGTCACAGAACTCCATCCTTGCCCGGGATAGCCGTCCCGGCCAGTTAAGCGGCTTGCTTTACCCCTCTCCCTCCGACTGGTAGGGCTCGCCCACCGCCTCGCGCGGCAGCGTGTTGTTGATGCTGGACTGGAGCTCGTCGACCGACTCGAACTCCTCGTCGGCGGTCTCGGCTATCAGCTCCCCCAGATTACGCTCCCCGTCGGCGAGCAGCAGCGTCACGTCCTCGAACTCGCCGGCGGCGCTCTCGCGGTCGACCGGATACGAGAGTTCGCCGAGGAGTTTTTCGACGCGGCTGAGCTTGACCTCCCGTGCCATGGCGTCCGCTACGCCGCGTCGCTCCTTAGGTGTTGTCGGCGGCCGGTCCCGAGCGTCGCCGTCCGGAGCGACGGACCTCCCGCCGAGACAGCAGTAATTTGTGGCGCGCGGCCGAAATCGGGGACATGACCGAAGTCGTCGTCGCGGGCGGCGGACCGGCCGGATTGGTCGCCGCGCGTCACCTCGCCGACGCGGGCGCGGACGTCCGACTCTACGAACGCCACCACGACCTCGGCGGCCGGGTGCGGTCGCTCCGTCGGGACGGGTACGTCTTCGACCGCGGCTTCCAGGTACTGTTCACCGCGTACCCGGCGGCGCGCCGCGAACTCGACTACGACGCGCTCGACCTCCGGTACTTCAAGCCCGGCGCGGTCGTGGCCCGCGAGGGCGAGCGCGCGACGCTGGCCGACCCCTTCCGGGACCTCGACGCCGCGCTGGAGACGCTGCTGAACCGCGAGGTGACCCTCCGGGACAAGCTCCGGGTGCTCGAGCTCCGGCGCGAGCTCGCCGGGAAGCCCGACCGCGAGATATTCGCCGGTCCGGACGCGACGACCCGGGAGTACCTCCGCGAGCGGGAGTTCTCCGATCAGTTCGTCGAGAACTTCGCGGCGCCGTTCTTCGGGGGCGTCACGCTCGACCGGAGCCTCGGCACCTCGAAGCGGGCGTTCGAGTTCGCGTTCAAGATGCTGGCGACCGGCCGCATCGCGGTCCCGGCCCGCGGGATGGCCGCGGTGACCGAGCAACTGGCCGAGTCGGCCCGCGAGGCGGGGGTCGACCTCGTGACCGACGAGACGGTGACCGAACTCGACCCGCACGCCGCCGACCCCGGAGTCGAACTCGGTCGCGACGAGACGACCGCGGATGTCGTCGTGGTCGCGACCGACCCGAAGGAGGCCCGGGACCTGACCGGCGTCGAGTCGATTCCCACCGACGCCAAGGGCTGCGTGACCCAGTACTACGCCTTCGACGGCCCGGCGCTCGACGCCGGCGCGCGGCTCCTGCTCAACGCCGAGGACGACGCGCCGAACCACGTCGCCCAGCTCTCGGCGGTCGCGCCCGAGTACGCCCCCGAGGACCGGAACATGCTGAGCGCGACCTTCCTCGGGGTACCCGGGGAGTCGGACGAGGAGCTCGCCGCGAAGACCGCGCGGGCCCTCGACGCCTGGTACCCCGAGCGCCGCCTAGACCTCGACCGCCTCCACACCAGCCGGGTCGAGTTCGCGCAGTTCGCCCAGCCGCCCGGCATCCACGAGCGACTGCCCGACGTCCGCGCTCCCGACGGCCCGGTCTACCTCGCGGGCGAGTACACCGACGCCTCGTCGCTGAACGCCGCGATGCTGAGCGGCCAGACCGCCGCGAAGCGGGTCGCCGAGGACTTCGACCTGGAGGAATGAGGAGTTTCCATGGGCGGTCGCTGGTCTCGGGTTTCAACTCGGCGCGTGCTGGCGCGGCCCTCGTGGCCGCGCCGATGCACGCGAGGGACGAGGAGCGCAGCGAACAGAGTGAGCGAGCAGCGCAGGCGGCTGGGGAGGCGTGAGGCTTCCGCGGTGCGGCGCTGTGCGGTACACAGGTGACGGCAGTAGCTAGCTCCTTCTCCTCAACCGACTTTGCTCCACGACTAACTCCCAGAAATCCTCGTCAGAGCATCCGCCGAAACTCCCCCAACGGCGGGAACGACAGCGCCTCCTCCCGGTCCGCGTCCCAGACCACCGGCCGGAGCGCGTCGACGTCGGTCACGAGCGGCGTCTGGAAGTCCCGGGGTCGCATCCCGTTGACCGTCGTGCCGGGCGCGAGCCGGTTGAACGCGGGCAGCACCAGCACGTCCGCGCCGCGGAACGTCCCCGGTCCGAACAGCAGGCAGGGATGGCGCTTGCCCTCGATCTCGATGGCGGGGTGATCGTGGCCGACGACGTAGCGGGCCACCTCCCGCCCTTCCCGGCCCTCCGTCTCCCCCTGCCCGTCGTTCTCTCCCACCGTCGGCGTCGCGTGGCCGTGGTGGACCACGGTGTCGCCGACCCGGTGCTCGTCGGGCGTCTCGGCCCCCTCATCCAGCACCGAGTCGAGCATCGAGTCGTGGTTGCCGCGCACGACCACGAGAGAGGCCCCCGCGGCCGCGACCGTCTCGCGGAGCGCCGCGACGGTCTCGGCGACGCCCTCGGGTACCCGGTCGAAGGCGTGGAGCAGGTCGCCGGCGACCACGACCGTCGCGGGGTCGAACGCCGCCAGCAGGTCGGCGAGTCGCTCGGTCAGGTCGCGCCGCTCGCCGAGCGGGAGCTCGACCGCCGAGGCGGCGTCCCGGCCGACGTGGAGGTCGGCGACCACCAGCGCGTCCTCGCCGGGGAGGTATGCGGCCCGGTCGCGGAACTGGGCGTCCATCGGCCCGGGGTTGGGCCGCGTCGGCCTTCCGGGTTGCGATTACAGTCGCTTCGACAGGCGGGCGGACTTGTCCGCCACGCAGCTTGAAGTAACCGCCGGCTGACCGTGTGCGTATGCTCGTTGCGGGGAGTACCGACGGCATCTACCGGATCGACGACATCCTGGAGTCCGAGGAGACGACTGCCGAGAAGGTCCGCGACGCCGACGACGTGTTCCGGGTCCGCCAGTTCGATGGCTTGGAGGGCTTGTTCGCGGCCGCGGCGTCGGGACTGTACCACTCGCTCGACGGAACGGAGTGGCGCGCGCTGCCGGTTCCGGCCGAGCAGGTGTACGCGGTCGCCGCCGGGCCGTCCGGCGACAGGCTCTACGCCGGAACGCGGCCGGCCGACCTTTACGCGGCCGACACCGGCGCGGGCGCCCCGACCGACGGGCGGGCCTGGGAACCGGTGACCGGGTTCCGCGACCTGCGGGAGCGCAGCGACTGGGGCATCCCGCGCCACGACGGCGTGTCCCAGGTTCGGAGCCTCCGGACGCACCCCGACGCGCCCGACCGACTCGTCGCGGGAATCGAGGTCGGCGGCGTCTTCGTCAGCGACGACGCCGGGTCGACCTGGACGTCGCGGCGCATCGAGGGGTTCGACGCGCGCCACACCGACGACGTCCACCACCTCGCGATAGCGGACGCCGGGACGTTCGTCGCCTCGACGGGCAGCGGGCTGTACCGAACGACCGACGCCGGCCGGACGTGGGACCGCCTGGACGCGGGCCACGCCCAGCGGTACTTCCGCGAGGCGTTCGTCCGCGACGGCACCGTCTTCGCCGGCGGCGCGCCGGCGTCGTCCTCGTCCTGGGACGAGAGCGACGATCACGCGCTGTTCGAATCCCGGGACGGCGAACGCCTGGAACGGGTGGCGGCGCCGACATCGGAGGAGGTGGCCGTCGGTTGGTGCGCGGTGGAAGGCGACCCGGTTGCCGCGACCCATCGGGGCCGGCTGATCCGGCGCCGCGACGACGGGTGGACCGGGGTCGGGGCGGTCCCCGTTCCCGGGGACGCCGTCGTCCGGTACCTCCCGCTCACCTGGTACGAGCCGTGACCGGGGAACCGGCGATTCCGGTGGCCGGCGATTCCGACGGAGCTACGGATCACTCGCGAGTCGCTCCTCGGGCCTCCGGCCAGTGCGCATATGTATCAGCTGGGATGTAGAACAGCACCACATGGACTCCGATGCGCTCGAACCGCACCCACCAGACCTGCAGACCCTGGAACCGGCACCGAGCGAACCCGAACTCCTTCTCGTCTACCTCGCGTTCCTGGCGGTGGCCGTGGCGGTGGTCTGGTTCTGGGGGAGCGTCGTCCTCCGACTGACGGACGCGCTCCCCGACGACCGGGTCGGTTCGGTCACCGACCGGTGACGCGGCGGGCGACCGACGGCGTCCCGGCCGCCGGGTCGGAGTTCGATTCAATCTACGTGGGCACATAGTCCGATCAAAAAACGGCGAAATCGAACGGCTAGACCCCCGACCCGCCCTCAGTTGTCGTCATCGTCGTCGTCATCGTCGCTATCGTCGCCGAACACGACGTCACCAGCGTCGGTACCGCCGTCGTCTGCACCCCCGCCGTTGTCGGAACGATCACCGTCATCTGCACCCTCGCCGTCGGCCGCATCCCCGCCGTCGGCCGCACCTTCGCCGTCGTCCGAAGCGTTGCCGTCGACTCCACCGTTGATGTCCAGCGTCACGCTCAGCGGGCCGTCGGCGTCGGCGAACGCGATGGCGCCCGAGAACAGGTAGTCGTCGACCGGGTCGTCGTTCCCTTCGATGGTCCCGCCGACCTCGCCCTGGACGACGTTGCCGTCGATGGTGTCGACGCCGAGCGTGCCGGCCTCCGGCCCGGGCTCGACGGTCCCGGACACCCGGAAGTGGTAGCCGACCCGCTGGCCCTGGCTCCCGGGTTCGATGGTTATCCGGTGAGGCAACTCGTCGGACTGCGACGCGTCGGCCGCGGCGCCGACTCCCGTCGCTCCGACCCCCGCGAGCCCCGCGGCGGCAGTCCCCTTCAGCACCGTTCGCCGGTCTATCTGGTCGTCCTCTCCCGAACGTGCTCGATTCTGGTCGGTCATCTCGAGTCCTTCAATTCAATTACTCCGGTATTATTGAAGTTATTGGCAATCGAGCTCTCCCGCCGTGGGAACCAACTACGGAGGCCCGGAGCCCCACGTCCGGGGCCGTCGGGTTACTTCCGCCGCGAGACGGACGACTGACGTGTCGTCGCACGACTCGCGACTCTTGGTTCGTCTCGCTCGGGGTTCACTCCCCGTCGGCGTACCGTTCGCGGAACGCCGCCCTCGGCACAACCCCGACGCCGGCGACCCCGTCGAGTTCCCGGAGGTGGCGGTCGTCCGAGACCACGACGTCGGCGGCCGCGGCGACCGCGCACTCGAGGACCGCGTCGTCGTCCTCGTCCGGCGCGGCGTCAATTCGGACCGCGGGCTCGACCGGCCGAGCGACCCCGACCACGCGCTCGACCGCTCTGGCGCGGTGCCGGGGCGGGCGGTCTGCCAGCGGCAGGTGGTCGTAGGCGAGCACGGCGGCGAACTCCCGGAGGAGTGCGGGCGTGACGGCCGCCTCGACGACGCCGGTCTCCGCGAGGTCGACGCAGACCGCGGGCTCCTCGGGGAAGGCGAGCTCCGCGACGAGGACGTTGGTGTCGAAGACGACGGTCGGGACGGACACGCCGACGAGTCGGCGCTCCCGGGCGAAAAGCGTGCCGGGCGCGCCGGCGGACCCCGAGCGCGCCGGGCCGGGCGGCCCGCGGTGGTCTCCCGCCGGCCCACCGACCGCCGGAGATTTATAACCGTCGTGGCGAAACCACGTCCATGGCCGACGTACTGGAGAACAAGCGCGCCGCGACCCGGTTCCGCATCCTCGCCGAGATCGCCGAGCACCAGCCCGCGGTGAGCCAGGGCGAGATCGCCGAGTCTGTCGGCGTGACCAGTCAGGCCGTCAGCGAGTACATCCGGGCGCTGGTCGAGGACGGACTGGTCGAGAAGGAGGGCCGCTCGCGGTACACCGTCACCAAGGAGGGGGTCGACTGGCTGCTCCAGGCGGCGACCGACGTGCGCCGGTACGCCGACCACGTCACCGAGGACGTCCTCGGGAACGTCCAGGAGGACGCCGCCATCGCCACCGACGGCGTCGAGGAGGGCGACCCCGTGACCCTCTCGCTGCGGGACGGCCTCCTCCACGCGAGCCCCGGCGAGGCCGGGCCGGCGACCGGCGTCGCCACCACCGACGCCGAGGCGGGCGCGGACGTGGGCGTCACCGGCTTCGAGGGCATCATCGACTTCGAGCCCGGCACCGTCACCATCGTCCAGGTGCCGCCGGTCCGGTCGGGCGGGTCGTCGGCCGTCGACGCCGAGACGTTGGCCGCAACCTGCGAGTCGGCCGACCTGGTTGCCGCGACCGGGGTCGAGGCCGTGGTGGCGCTCCGGCGCGCCGACGTCGACCCGGCGACGACGTTCGCCGCGGGCGAGGTGGCCGCCGAGGCCGCCGGAAGAGGGCTGGACGCGGTCGTCGTCTCGACCGCCGACCTCGTGGGCCGGGTCACCGACGCGCTCCGGGACGCCGACGTCGCCTACGAGGTCTCGCAGCTCGGCGCGTAACGGTAGCTAGTCCCACGGTTTCTTCATCCAGGACCGTACGTAGATCTCGCGCTATGTACAGAGCGTGAAATTATTGGTTCGTTTTTTTCCATTCGTCGTGGTCACCTTCGCGGAATTCACCCTTGGCGTGGCGTTCTCGCGGCCAAAACGCGATCCCCACCAGTATCACGTAAAGCGCACCGACGAGACCGACCACAACAGTTCCCGGGATGTAGGCGATTCCAGCGGCTTCAAGCCACGTTTGCCGTGGTGGCGTGAACGCCGTAATCCGGAATCCCCACGCAGCGAGCAAGACACCGAGCAGCGCGAGGTACACGCGTCGAAGCCGATTGGCGAGCGCCTCCTGGAGTGAAACTTTCAGGGTCGGCACTCGGAAGTCCTCGCTCAACTCCACTCGCCAGTTCTTGCGTTCTACATCGTGCGTCGGGTCAAGGGCGTTCGCGAACAAGTTCTCTTGGATCAGTCGCACCCGCGACCGAAAGACGTCGTAGTCCCGATACCGTCGCGCCTCGATGCCGAGAAAGACAGTGACGACCACGATTCCGATGAGCAAAATGTAGTGGGGGTTGTCGGGACTCGAGAACGCCCACGTCAAGATGGCCGCCATCACCGTCACGGCCCACGTCGTGGTCTGGTCGAGGCGCTGGCGCCACGTCGTAACACGATCCATCTCTCCGCGATAGCAATGGGCCAGCACCGATCCGAGCCCGGTACTCTCGTCGACCATCTCACGCCCGATCTGGCGCTGCTCGGGCGTAGTTGGATCGAGGTCGTCGCTCTCTGACTCAGTCATACCGTAGATACGCGTCCGAATCACATAAACGGGGACGCTGGCCTTTGAAGGCCCCTCCGTGAGACACGGCGCGTAAAACACACTCTCTCCCCGTAACGAACCGGACTCTCAGCGTCGCCAAGCGATTCACCGACGGGCCGTCCGCGTTAATCGTCATCGGGGGGGCCATGGATATTGCCCTCCGCGTCGGCAGTAATGTCCGGAATCTCCCAGTCACGCGTGTCTACGTTCACCTCCCACGCGTCTTCGTCGGCACCGGTCATCTTCTGAAGGATGAACGGGCCCGCGGCGAGCGTTCGAAGCGTCACCGTCCCCGCCCGCACCACGTACACGGTGAGGACGAGATACGGAGCGAGTGCGATCGTGTACGCGGTGCTGATCACGATCAAAATCGGTGAGAGCCCGAACATCGACACGTCAGGAAATTGCTTCGCGTCGAGGGCCAACAGCACGTAGGACGTGATGATAACCACTGGAAGTGACACGTAGAGCAGCGTATTCGAGAGCCGGGCCAGCTCTCGTTTGTAGTACAGTGAGTTGAAATACGATTGCCCCGTCGCAAAGAGTTTGAGTGTGTCGATCAGATTGGCGATCACCTCCGCTTCGTCGTCCGAGAGCGACCCGGCGTACTCCGACTGGAGTTGTCGGGCGGCGTTCAACTGCCACGAATAGTCGTAGTTCAGCCCAGCTAACAGCACTCTGGCACTCCCGAACTGTGTGCCGTCTAACGTGGTGGCAGACCGCTTCGCGTCCCGGATGAGTTGCTTCGCGAACTGTTCGACGTCGGCCCGAAATGCCTGATTCGAGCTGTCAGTCCCGATCTCCGCGAGGTGCTTCGTTTGGGTGGCGAGCGACTGGAGAATGATTTGCAGGAACTTGGCCGGCCGAGTCGGACTGACATCCGTTTCGACGACGTCCTCGATCCGCTCTCGGTACGCCATCGACGCATCAATCCGTTCTTCCTGCTCCTCGAGTGAGGTGATCTCTTGGGAGAGAACGACCGAGTTGATCGAGACGACGATCGATACGAGGAGAATCGCTCCGCTCAGGAGGGCGCTGAACAGCGTCTGCACGGTGGTCGTATTGATGAGCAGTTGTCGCATGTTCACCTGATTGAGTATGCCGAGGCCAATCAGCACGAGGAAGACCGCGACGAGAAGCCCGCTCGCGACGACTGACCGGCGCCCCGTCAGCAGGACCCACTGTTTGACCCGGTTCTCGTGCGATTGGTCGAGCAACGATTCGAACTCTTCGGTGCGGTCTTGCAGTGCCGTCACCCCCTCGGACGTCGCGTTCTCCATGTGGTCGCGCATCGAATCGCTCCCGCCGTCAGTCATGCTTTCCAACCCCCTCTGGCGTTGTCGGTGCCTGATTCAAGTATCAGTTGTGGCCCCTCACAACGCCTGTGGAAGCCACATTCGACCGAAAGCGAGGACAACACAGCGACCCAGCCAGAGCCGGAGGCTCCCGACAGTGTCCGAACCGGGTAATAAATGTGCACTACGGGTTGGGCAGTACAGAACGTATCTCTCGAAGCGGCGTTGGACAGAATTAGGCTGGCTGAGCAGTTCGTTCCACACGGTAGGCGACCATGACCTCACCTATTGATTCGTCGCCACTCGACGCCACGCTCGACGTGTTGAGTGACTCAAAACGGCGTCGCATCTTACTGGCGTTCTCAGACCATACCTCGCGCAACGAAGACGAGTTACGTCCGACAGCCTCGCGCCAGACGGGGAAGAGGCTGCCGACATCGACCGGTCGAGAACGGAATCACGCCGCGTTCACCCGCCCAACCTGGCTGAGAAGGACTGTATCGACTGGAATTCGGCGACACAGTCGCTACGGCGTGGGCCGAACTTCGACGAGATCGCGCCACTCCCCGGACTGATGGATGACCACCGCGAACGGGTATGCCATCACGTGCAGGCGGCGCTGGCCGCCTCCGACACCGCCGAGAAACAGTTCCATATCCGGGAAGCACTCCAACTCCTCAGCATCGAAAAACGATAAATTCGCACCACGAACTCGCCGAATCGAGCATCACCGACCCGGTTCGGACCACCGATTCCGTCAGTCCTGGGTGGCCCACCCGATCTATCCGACCCTGTTCTTCGCCGCTGTGTACGCCTCCCGGACCTGCTGGAACTCCTCGCGGTCGCCGCCGTGATCGGGGTGGACCTCCTTGACCTTCTCGCGGTAGGCCCGCTTGACCTCCGGCAGGGTCGCGCCGCGGGGCACGCCCAGAATCGCGAACGCCGCCTCGGTCGGGTCGACGCGGTCCTCCTCCTCGTCGGCGGCGACGTCGGGGGTCTCGAACGGCAGTCGGTCGCCCAGGTGCATGCCGGGCATCTCGTGTTCGACGAGCACCGCGTAGGTGGGCGACCGCTCGATGCGGAAGTAGGCGCCGGCGTCGAAGGTGATGGCGACGTCGCGCTCGGGCAGGTAGAACGCGACGTGCTGGCCCTCGACGAAGTGGTCCTCGGCGAACGTCTCGCCGATGGCCGAGAGGTACCGCCGGATCTCGGCACGGCGCCGGCCCTCGCCCGCGGCGCGGGTCGCCTCGGCGGGCGGGCTCGGGTAGAGCCGCGAGCCGGCGACGAAGATGACCCCGATGAGGACTCCCACCCCGACCGACAGCCAGATGCCGACCACCAGCCACTCGGGAAGCACGCGAGCCCCTACGGGCCATGCGATAAAGAATCCCTCGCCGGTCGTCGCCCGACGGGACGGGTTGCCCCGGGGATAACATTAATGTTCGTCGGCTGAGACTGACAGAACAGCATGTCGCAGCGGTATCGGGCCTAACATGACGGTCAAAGAACAAGCGTCGGACCCCGACGACGAGCTCGACCCGAGCGAGATCCACAACGTCCTGCGGAACGACCGGCGGCGCCACGTCATCCGGCACCTCCGCGACGCCGACGACCCCATCTCGGTCGACGCGCTGGCCGAGCACATCGCCACGGTCGAGACGGACGAGTCGCCGCCGCCTCGCGACGTCCGCAAGAGCGTCTACGTCTCGCTCCACCAGACCCACCTCCCGAAGCTCGACGAGCTCGGCATCGTCGACTACGACCAGCGCGAGCAGCTGCTCGAACTCCGGGACCGGGCCGAGGAGGTCGAGGTGTACATGGAGGTCGTCTCCGAGGACGACATCTCGTGGGCGACGTTCTACCTCGGGGTGAGCTGTCTGGGCATCCTCACGCTGCTGGCCGTCCAGTTCGACCTGCTGTTCGTCTCGCAGTTCGGCGCGGAGTTCTGGTCGTGGTACTTCCTGGTCTTCTTCGGCCTCTCGGCGTCGTACCACTTCTACGCCGAGCGGAAGCACCGCGTGTTCGAGTAGCGAGAAGAGAGGCGCTCAGCCGATGTACCGCAGGTTCTCGTCGCTGGGCATCCCCGACTGCTGGTTCTCCATCTCCTGTATCTTGTTGGCGACGTCCTCCATCTCGTCGGCGCGCTCCTCCAGCGACTCGTAGCCGACCTCGAACCCGAGGATATCCTCCAGCACTTCGAGGACGGCCCGGGCGCTCTTGGGGTCGACGAGGTAGCCGCTGGTCTCGCCCATCAGACAGGTCGCCCGGAGCCCCCGGCGCTCGCCCAGGCCGAGCAGCAGACCGCTGGTGCCGACGATGCCGCCGGCGGGCTCGTCCTCGCGGAACTCGACGCCGGCCTCCTCGAGTTCGTCGACGAAGTCGGTGTCGGTGGCCGCGCCGACGACCGCGTACTCGTCCATGAGCTCGCCGGTCGGGACGCCGCCGAGCGCGTAGACGGTCTCGACGCCGAAGTCCTCGGCGACGTCGAGGAAGGCGTCGGTCAGCCGGTAGTGGCCGGCGTTGTCGCCGGCCTGGTTGTCGCCGGTCAGCACCAGCAGGTCCCGGTCGTCGAGTTCGACCGCGTGGACCTCCGCGCAGGCGAGTTCGGTCGTGCCGTCTTCGTCGACGGTGACCTGCGGCGGGAAGTGCTCGGAGTAGATCCGCCGAACGAGTTCGCTGTCCTTCTCCTCGAGGAGATGTTCGACCGCGAGCTTTCCGACGTGACCGACGCCGGGCAGTCCCTCGACCAGGACCGGGTCCCGCAGGTCGGGGTCGGCGACCGCCTCGATGTCGAGTTCGTCCATGTGGCTTACTCGCGGGCGCGCTCCTTAAGTGCCCGTCGGTACTCGCCGTGGGGGTCCTCGGGGTTGAACGGCGCGGGCGCGCTGTTGACCGCGTCGGCGCCGCAGTCGGGACAGGTCGCGGAAAGGGTGTACACCGGTCGGTCGTGCTCGGACCTCCAGGCCGAACAGACGAGAATATCGGACTTCATCGGGTCGGTCGACCTACTGCTCTTCCTCGGTCTGGCGCTCGCGGTGGAACGCCCCCGCGCCGCCGACCGACTCGATGGCCGACCGGGCGCGGGCCGCGCTCTCCTCGAGTTGGGACTCGGCGGTCTTGTAGTTGGGCGCCCGGACCCGGATGCGGTACTCGGGCGCGCCCACGTAGGTCACCTCGAGTTCGACCTCGTCGGGGATGTCGCCGTTGCCCTCCGCGGCCTGGAGCGCCTCCTTGATGTCGTCGACGCCGCCGCTCGCGGCGCTCTCGAGGTCGACGTACCCCGTGACCGTGACGTAGGGCACCGAGACGTTCTCGCGGGCGGTGTCGACGATGGCCTCGACCTCCTCGTCGGTGAGGCCGGTCGACTCGAGCGCCTCGGGGCCGTGGATGGCCGCCTGCTCGAACCCGCCGTAGAGGCCGCCGAACTCCGCGAGCATCTCGTTGGCGACGTGCGAGTACTTCTCGTCGTCGACGTCCTCGCCGAAGGCCAGCTCCATCCAGTTGTCGGCCTTCTGCTCGTTCTTCCACTCCTGGATCTTCTCGGAGTGCTGGTGGTCGTTGACGTCCTTCAGCGAGAGGTCGATCTGCTGGGCGCCCTCGTCGACGTCGAGCACCTTGCAGACGACCGTCTGGCCCTCGTTGACGTGGTCGCGGATGTTCTTGATCCACCCGCTGGCGACCTCGCTGACGTGGATGAGACCGCGCTTGCCCTCGTACTCCGAGAGGTCCACGAAGACGCCGAAGTCCTCGATCTCGTCGATCTTGCCGACGACCAGTTCGCCGGTCTCGGGCCAGCCGCTGTACTTCATTGCGCTTGTGCGGCGTTGTCGGACTCGGTCCGACTGCTCGCGGAGCGGCGCTCCACGGTGTCGGTCACTTCGCCTTCGATCTCGGCGTCGCCGCCGGTCGGCCGGGCGAGGGTCGCGCCGCAGACGGCGCAGGCGACCTCGGTCGCGGCCTTGCTGAAGACGATCTGTTCGTTGTCGCAGTCGGGGCACTGGACCGCGTAGAAGTTCCCTGCCATGGTATCAGTCCTCGAGTTCGAGTCGGCCGGCGCGCCATCCCTCGCGGAGGTGGGCCTTGCCGCATTCGCTGCACAGGTACTTGAGGTCGGTCTTCTTGGTGGGCTTGTCGCCGCCGGGCACCTTGGAGAACCGACCGCGGTTGCCGATACCCTTCGAGCCCTCGCGCTGCTTGCGCTGGTCCCACTTCATGCCGGACGAGCGGCCGGTCCGGACCTTCTGGACCTCGACTTCCTCGTGGGACTGGCAGTGCGGGCAGTACGTGTTGAATCGGCGTGGCATCTGCATAGATATCTACCTTGCCGTGGTGTAGGGCCACGGGGCTTAAAACCCGTTTGGTTCACAACCGCCGCCGGCGAGGCGAGCGCGCCGGTGGCGGGCGGTCGGCCGGAGAACCGACGGCGGACTCGGAACTCGTTCGCGCGCCGTGGGAAACTACGTTGCCCTCGTTCGGGGCCGTACTGACCCCAGACCGCCGCGGAGCGGTCCCGAAGCGTTTAACCCCGCGCCTTCCGAATCGCCGCGCATGAAGCGACTCATCATCCACGGGGACCCCGGTATCCGCAAGAACGCCATCATCAACTACGACGGCGGCGAGCGCCACTGCTTCGCCATCAGCCGCCAGGGCGACTGGCACGGCCCGGACGAGCCACAGCTGTGGTGCGTCATCGGCACCGAGGACGAGCGCGAGGACTTCGAGCGCCGCAACTACGTGCCCCACTGGCTCGACACCGAGTCCATCGACGCCGAGGACGTCGACATCGTGAAGCGCGCCGACGAGCTCGCGGTGTCGTAAGTCCGCGGGGTCGGACCCGCCTCCGCTGTCGCTTTCTGTAGTTGCGTACTGGCTACTCGACCCGGACGAGCTACGCCAGGGTCTCGGCCGAGTTGTCCCGCGGCCGGTAGTCCAGCTTGCGCGCGGTCTCGGTCAGCGACATGTAGCGGTCGTCGTTCCGGGAGACGGCGTGGGCGGTCACCGACGGCTCCGGCAGGTCCGCGTCGACGGCGCACTTGATCGCCTCCCGGCAGTCCCGCGGACTCAGCCACATCGCGCGGGCGAACCGCGCTTTCGGCTCGTCCTCGCCTGGGTCTCCCGAAGCTGTTCTTCGTCCATCAGCCACCCGATGCGGAGGTTGACCGCCTCGACGCCGTGCCGGTCGGCGTAGAACTCCCCGAGCGCCTCGGCGGCCACCTTGCTCACGCCGTAGTAGGAGTCCGGCCGGGTCGGGTCGTCGGGCCGGACCGTCCGGGCGTCCTCGCGCAGCGACTCGGGTTCGGCCGGGTCGTCGACGTTGTGCATCTGGACGGCGTGGTTCGACGAGGCGAAGACCACCCGGTCGAGGTCGTTGCGCCTGGCGGCCTCGTAGGCGTTGTACGTGCCGCCGATGTTGGTTCCGAAGACGCCCTCCCAGTCGGCGTCGGGCGAGGGGTTGCCCGCGAGGTGGACCAGCGCGTCCTGGCCCTCGAGCGCGTCGGCGAACGCCTCGCCGTCGGTCACGTCGAGGGTCGGCCCCTCCAGTTCCTCGTGCTCGCGGTGGGTGACGGGCGTCACGTCGTGGCCGCAGAGCGCCAGCAGCGCCTGGCGACCCACCTTCCCCGCCGCCCCGGTGATCGCGACGTTCACGACGGGGGTACGCCGACCGCGCGGAAATACGTGGTCGCCGCGGCGAGCCGACCCACTCGCCGCGGGCGCAGCGGGCGGTCGTCGCCGGGCGCGGTCGCCGCGGCTCAGTCGTCGGCCGGCGACGCGACGTGCTCGGGCGCGGGCTCCGTCGCGAACAGCCACGCGAACACCGCCGTCGAGACCACGATGAACCCGGCGGCGGTCCAGAACGCGACGAAGACGGAGGTGGCGTCCCAGATGGCGCCCACCATCACCGGGCCGCCGACCTGGCCCACCTTCCAGGCGATGGAGCGCAGCGAGAGGCTCGACCCCACCGCGTCGAAGTGCTCGCCCTCCTCGACGAACAGCGCCATGCTCGCGGGCAGCCGGAGGCTGTCGGCCACTCCGAGCACCGCGTAGGCCGCGAACAGGACGAAGAACGCGCCGGGCAGGACGATCTCGCTTCCGAAGGCGGCGACGGTCGTGGCCGCGACGTACCCCTCCGCGTACTCCGCCAGGGGGATGAGCGCGGTACCGAGCGCGTAGGCGAGCGCGCCGGCCAGGATGAACCGGTGCTTCCCGCCGAACCGGTCGGTCAGGTCGCCGACCTTCCCCTGCGTGAGCGACTTGGTCAGCTTGCCGCCGGCCATGATGCCGCCGGTCAGGAACTCGTTGATGCCGAACCCGGTCTGGGCGTAGATGGGCAGGAAGATGATGACCGCCATCTTGCCCACGCTGAACGCGCCACGGAAGAACACGAGCGCCCTGATGGCGCGGCGCTCCATCAGGTCCCGGAGCGTCTCGTACCCCGTGGCCTCCTCGGGGTCGGACCGGCCGCCGGGGTTGTCACGGAGGAAGAGGTACACCGAGGCGAACGCCCCGATGGTGAAGAGGCTGAGCACCGCGTAGGTGAGCCCGAACCCGTAGACGAACAGCAGGAGACCGCCGACGAGGTCGCCGAACAGGCTGGAGAACGCCCCGACCTGGTTGTACGAGCCGATCCACAGCCCCCGCGACTCGTCGGGGCTGATCTCGCCGACGACGGTGGTGCCGGTCAGCCAGAGGATGCTCGCGCCGAGCCCCTGGACCACCCGGAGCAGGATGACGTGCTCGACCGCCGAGACGAACGCGAAACCGACGAACACGACGACGTTGAGCGCGAGTCCGACCAGCAGGAACTTCTTGGAGTCCTTCAGGTCGATGTACCGGCCGAGCGGCAGGACGATGACCAGCTGGATCGCCGCGAACGCGGTGCCGAACAGCCCCTCGACGGTCCCGGAGGTGTGGAACATGTCGGCGTACACCCCCAGCGCGATGAGGATGGTCGAGTAGGCCTGACTCCGGGCGAACGCGGTGCTCGCCAGCGCGACGAACTCGCGGTTCCCGAAGAGGCGGAGCGACCCGCCGCTCGACTCGGACACTGTTACGAATCGAAATAGCAGTTCTGCCTCTAATAAATCCACGGCTCGCGGAAGCAGCTGCGAGACGATGACACACGCAGAACGGCGCGTACGGCCATCACGAGGAGAAATACGGTCTCGAACCGCTGAAACTGCCGCTGGCGAGCGCCCGGGGTCCGGCCCCGGAGTAACCTCTATGCGACCGCCGACGGTACGAACGCCCGATGCCCGACCTGGAGGTCCGGCGCGCGACCGAGGACGACGCCGACCGCGTCAAACTCGGCCGACTCGGCGTCCGCGAGGACCGGAAAGGGGAGGGCGTCGGGGGGAGCCTGCTCGACCGCGCGGAGGACGCGGCCCGGAATTGGGGGTACGACGTCGTCCGGCTGACGACGCCGGAGGACCACCCGTACCTCCCCGACCTGTACCGGCGGCGAGGCTACGAGAAGACCGGGGAGTACCCGCTGGAGTACCGGGAGTACGACGAGGTCGTCATGGAGAAACGAGTTCGATAGGCGCGTTCGGCCGTCGACGGTCCCCGGCCGGCCGGCCGACGCGGACCTGTCCGCACTCGGCACTGACGGTCGATCCGACCGGGAAAATCGAGTCGGCGCCGCGCGTCGGGGCCTCAGTCGAGGTCCTCGACGGCGTCGGCGATGCGCTGGAGCTGTCGGGTCGCGTCCCGGACCTCGTCGCGGAGCTGTCGGACCTCGCGGACGAGCTCCTCGTTGCCGGCCGACTCGCTCTCGCCGCGGCCGCCCATGCCGCCGGGGCCGCCGCCCATGCCGCCGGGACCGCCGCCGCCGCCCATCATGCCGCCCATCATCTGGGCGAAGGGGTTGCCGCCGCCGCCCATGCCGCCGGGGCCGCCTCCGCCGCCCATCATCTCCTCCATCTTCTCGCGGCGGTCGCCCTCGTCGCCCTCGCCCTCCTCGGCGCGCTTCTCGCGGATCTCCTCGACGCGCTCGCGGAAGGACTTCTCCTCGCCCTCGCCGCCGTCGGCGCCCTCGGTCTCGCTCTCGTCGGGTGCGTTCTCGGTGGAATCGTCGTCTGCCATGCCTCGGGGTTCGGGGTCCGCGTGGAAAAACGTGGTGTCTCGGCACAGTGGTGTCTCGGCACAGCGACGTGTCGGTCGGGCGTCTCCCGCGCGCGACGGCGGGACGGCGCCGGGAGGAGACGACCAGCGCAACGTCTCAGAACGCCGATACACGTCGAAACAGCCGACGCGCGTCTGACGCAACGTTTACTTGTTCGCGTGCGATGACCCGTGCATGACAAGCCTCGCGGAGGCCTACGAGGAGAACGTCGGCGAGGTCGGCAACGTCCGACTCCTCTACCTCGGGGTCGGCCTGTTCGCCGCCGGGGTGCTGCTCGTCGTACTGGGCATCGTCTTCGCCACGACGGGCGTCCACTCGGTCCTCGGACTCGACGTGCTAGGGGGCCGAGAGGTCGCGGGCGTCCTCGCCGGACTCGGCGTTCCGTCGGTGTTCGTCGGCATCTTCAGCGTCCTGCCGGCCAGCCAGCGCGTCCGGGCCGCGGCCGCCATCGGTGCCGGCGTCTCGGTGCTCGGGGTCGCGCTGTTCACCCACGCCTACCCGAGACACTGGGCCGGCTACGGCCAGCAGCTCACGCTCCCGGTCGTCGCCGTCTACTTCGTCGGCACGCTGGTCACCTTCGGGTGCCTGTTCGTCGCCGTGGTCAACTTCAAGACGCGCAACGACCCAGGCGGGACGGTCACGCTGGAGGTCGCCCACGAGGGCGAGGTCCGGACCGTCGAGGTCGAGAAGGGCGAACTCGACGACTTCGAGGACCTCGACGGCCTCAACGCGTTCCAGACCGAACTCGCCGCCTCGGCGGCGGGCGACCCCGACAACGACCCCGAGCCGGTCGAGACCGGCCTCGGCGGCGTCGCGTTCGTCGGCGACACGCCCGACGGCGAGACCCCGACCCAGACCAACAAGCCGGGCCGCGGCGCGGCCACCAGCGACGGGGGAACCGTGACGAACGACATCCAATCACCGCTCGACGGCGCCGACGCGCCGGCCCACGCCGACCGGACGACCGACGCCTACTGCGGCAACTGCAGGCACTTCCAGTACGTCCGGACCAACGAGGGGATGCAGCCCCACTGCGGCTTCTACGGCCGCCGGATGGACGACATGGACGCCTGCGAAGAGTGGGAGCCCAACAGCTAAACTACTTCTCCGCGACCGCTCACCGCCGTCACTTCACTTCTCCGCGACCGCGACCAGCCCCTCCGCGTTCTCGTCGTACGTTGACCCGTCGAGATTGCCGTACACTTCAACAGTCTCGAAGCCGACGCCTTTCAGGAGTTGCGAGAGCTCGTAGGCCGAATACAGCCTGTGTGAGACCGTGAACTCCTTCGTCTCCCCATCTTCGACCACTATCCACCGGTTCTCCATCCAGTTCCAGTCGTCGGTGACCTCGTGCTCCTCGAGGACGTACGCTCCGTCGCGCTCGTTCCACGTCCGCTTCTCGAACTTCCCCGCGAGCACCTCCTTGCTCGTCAGGTTCAGCAGGAGGCGCCCGCCGGGCTTCAACGATTCGTAGAAGTTCCGGGCGGTGCGCTCGTCGTCGGCGCGGTCCTCGAAGTAGCCGAAGGAGGTGTAGACGTTGACGACCGCGTCGAACGCCCCGGGGCGGCGGAACTCCCGCATGTCGGCCTGCCGGAACTCGACGTTCTGACCGACTGTGTCGTCTCCGTCTGCTTCATCCTCGCCGACCTCCCGAGCGCGGTCGCGCGCGGCGTCGAGGTACGCTTGGGTGACGTCGACGCCAGTCACGCGATACCCTCGACGCGCGAACTCCGCGGCGTGACGGCCGACCCCGCAAGGGACGTCCAGCACTCGCGCGCCCGGTTCGACGTCGAGCAGCGCGAGCACCTGGTCGACCTGTTCGGTCGCCTCCGCGACCTTCTCGGGCGAGAACAGGTACTCTCGGAACGTCTCCCAGAACGCCGGGTCCTCGTGCCAGGGTGGTTGCTCGCCCATACCGGACGCAGGCCGTCCCCCGACGTGTCTTCCCCGGTCGTGCAGGTGCTTCTGCCGGTCAGGGGACGACATCGAGACGGGAGACGCGAGTCCTTCAGAGCTCCGACAACGTCACTTCCACGTCGTCCCAGTGGCTCCCCTTCCAGAAGTGCCGGCCGCACGCCGGGCACTGCCAGACGTCCGTCTCGCCGACGTCGGGCGCGTAGCCGGGCGTCTCGGCGCCCGACTCGACCGTCACGAGTTCGGCGTTGCACTCCGAACAGCGGGCCGGCTCCGACAGGCCGAGCGCGAACTCCGCGCCGGCCAACTCCCGGAGCTGTTCGGTCACGTCTCGGGATTCGAGCAGAACGCCGTCGGCCTGCCCGGCCAGTCGGGCGTCCCTGGTGACCAGCAGGCGATCCTCCGCGTCCGCGAGGTCGAGCAGTCGGTCGTCGGCCTCGATTCCCCTGTCGAGGGCGTACGCCGCGTCGTAGCCCGCCATCCGGAGGTACGTCGCCAGCTTCCCCAGCATCACGTCGAGCAGGAGGCGGGTGTCGACCGGCGAGCGCGGACCGCCGGTTTCCCCGGCGACGGGTGTCGATTCGGCGCCCGACTCCTCGCCCGCCATCTCAGTGGAGGAACTCCCGGACGCCGTCGGCGTCGCGGGCGTTGAGCACGTCGTCGGCCTGCGCCCACCCGCGGCGAGCGGTGTGGACGCCGTACCGGACGTTCGCGTACTCCGGCGGCGAGTGGGCGTCGGTGTCGATGGCGATGGTCGCGCCCTCCTCGACGGCCTGCTTGACCGCGCTCCCCCAGAGGTCGAGCCGGTAGGGGCTGCTGTTGATTTCCAGGGCGGTGTCGTGGTCGGCGGCCGCCCGGGCCACCTCGTCGACGTCGAACTCCAGGCCGGGCCGCTGGTGTATCATCCGGCCGCTCGGGTGGCCGACGATGTCGACGCTCGGGTGCTCGATGGCCGCGACGAGGCGGTCGGTCCCGTCGCCCTCCAGCGCGCTGTGGGGCGAGGCGACCACGCAGTCGAGGTCCGCCAGCAGGTCGTCGCCGACGCTGATGGTCCCGTCCTCGGCGATGTTGGCCTCGACGCCCGCGAAGACGGTGACGGGGAGGTCGTCCGCGGCGTCACGAATCTCGGCCAACTGCTCGCGCAGTTCCTCGTCGTCGAGGCCGACGCCGCCGACCATCCCCGGCCCGGTCGCGTGGTCCGAGACGCAGACGTAGTCGTGGCCGAACTCGGCCGCGGCCTCGGCCATCCGCTCGACGGTGTACTCGCCGTCGGACCACGTGGTGTGGAGGTGGAGGTCGCCCCGGACGTCGCCCTCGTCGACGAGGTCGGGCAGGTCGTCGTTCGCGGCGGCGTCGATCTCCCCGCGGTCCTCGCGCATCTCCGGTTCGATGGAGGGCAGCCCCAGCGCCTCGTACATCCCCGCCTCGGTCTCGCCGGCGATGCGCTCGCCGACGCGCTGACTTCCGTCGGACTCGTCCGACGACGTTCGTGAACCGTCGGTTCCCTCACCCGAATCGGGGTCCTCGACCTCACTCACGTCGAAGACGCCGTACTCGTTGATCTTGAGGTCGCGCTCGATGGCGTAGTTCCGGAGCCGGATGTTGTGCTGCTTGCTGCCGGTGAAGTACTGGAGCGCCGACCCGAACTCCGCGGGCACCACGACCCGGAGGTCGACCCGCTGGCCGTCCGAGCGCACGCTGGCCTTGTCGGTGCCGGCCTCGATGACCTCGTCGGCCTCGCCCCAGTCGGTGAACGCGTCGATGACCGCCTGCCGGTCGTCGCTGCCGACCAGCACGTCGATGTCGCCGATGGTGGGCTTCCACCGACGGAGCGACCCCGCGAGCTCGCACCGGCCCGCCTCGGGAATCGACTCGAAGAACTCCAGGGCGGCCTCCCCCACCGGCCGGGCGTCGCCCAGCAGCTCCCGGCCCTGGGACTGGCGGGCGAACTCGATGCCCTCCAGGATGTTCTGCTCGGTCTTCCGGCCGAACCCCGAGACCTCCCGGATCTCGCCCTCGCGGGCGGCGTTCTCCAGGTCGTCCAGGTCCTGCACCCCGAGTGCCTCGTAGAGGTCTCCGACAGTTCTGGGGCCGATGCCCTCGACCGAGGTCAGCTCGGCCATCTCGACCGGCAGCTCCTCTCGCTTCTCCTCGAGCTGCTCGAAGGTGCCTGTCTCGACTGCCTCCACCACCTTCTTCGAGATGGACTCGCCGACGTCCTGGATGGACTGGACCGCCTCCGGGCCGTCGGCGGCCACCTCCTCGACGTCCGCGGGGGAGTCCCGGATGCTCTCGGCCGCCCGGCGGTAGGTCCGGTGCTTGTAGTCGACGCCCTGGGCCTCCAGGATGTCGGCGTACTCTTCGAGCAGGCTCGCGATCTCGTCGTTTCGTCTCATGGTTGGGGGAGCGGAGTATCTCAGAGCCGTCCGCGGCTGCTGGCGTCCTCGCGGCCGAGCGCCTGCTTGAGGAACGACATCCACCGCTTGCGGTCGGCGGCCTCCTGGACCTCGGCCTCGCGCTCGAGGTCGGTCGGGCCCAGGCTCTCGAGGGCGTTGAGCGCGCGGTCGATGCCGACGACGGCGTTGACCAGCTCCTCGCCCTCCGCGCGGGTGATGTCGCCCTCCTCGAGCAGCTGCTTGCGCTGGAGGCGCTCGCGCCGGAGGTTCTTCTTCGCCCGGTCGACCCGGTCGCGCTCGCCCGCGGGCACGGTGTCCCGGCGCTTGATCTCGAAGACGAACTCCCGGAGGTCGATCGACTCGCCCTGCACGTCGATGGTCTCGGGGATGTCCGCGCCGACGGTCGCGCCCTCGCGCTCGACGCGCTCCAGCAGTTGTTTTCGCTCGTACTCCTTCACGCCTCCCACTCGGGGCGCCAGCGTCAAAAATTCGCCGGGAACGCCAACTTCCGCGAGCGGCCACGTCGGACGTGCCGACCGTCTCACTCCGAGCGGGGCTGACTGACCCAGTAGTAGAGGACGACGATCGGTGTGCCGAAGAGAGCGAGGGTCCCCAGCAGGTCCCACAGGAGCTCGGTCGGGCCGGTCCCGAACGGAAGGGTGACGACGACGGCGTACAGCACCGTTCCACCGAGAAGTGCGGCCATCCCGCGAATCGCGTCGGCTCGCCCCGGGAGCAGTCCCATCTCGGTTTCTCGATACGTCCTCGGAACGCCTACTCGTTTCGGTGCGTCCGAGACGCGGGCGAGGCCTGCCGACACATGCGCCCCGGAAATAATCGCCCGGCGGCGTATGACTCGGTCGAAAGCCTACGTGCGTGGAGTGACTACGGTGGGCCATGAAGAAGCCCGGCGAAGTGTTCGCGGACGCGAGCCTCTACGACCCCGGCATCGAGGCCATCGTCCCGCGGTACGACGAGCTCCACGACGCCGTCCTGAACGCCCCGCCCCACGACCGGAGCGAGGAGATCCGCGTGCTCGAACTCGGCGCGGGGACCGGCGAGCTCACCACCAAGCTCCTGACCCGATTCCCCCAGAGCAGCGTCCTCGCGGTCGACCACAGCGACCAGATGCTCGACGAGGCCGAGCGCAAGCTCGAGACGTTCGGCGACCGCGCGACGCTCGAACGCGGCGCCTTCCCCGACGACTACCCCACTGTCGAGGGGGAGTACGACCTCGTCGTCTCGTCGCTGGCGGTCCACCACCTCGACGAGGACGCCAAGCGGGAGCTGTTCGACGCCGTGTTCGCGTCGCTCGCGCCCGGCGGCTGGTTCATCAACGGCGACGTGGTCGAGTTCGACGCCCCGCACCTGGAGACGCTGGCGGGCGAGATGATCGAGAACTGGGTCCGGTCGAAGGGGTGGCACGAGGAGGCGTTCATGGACGAGTGGGAGGCCAGCGACGACTACGACGACCCCTCGACGCTGACCGACCAGCTGGTCTGGCTCCGGGAGGCCGGGTTCGAGGCGGTCACGTCGGTCTGGCAGTACTACAACTTCGCGGTGTACGCCGGCGGGAACCCGGAGGGGTGACCGGTTCCAGCAGAGTGAACGAGCCGATCGTCTGTCGACGCTAGTGGCGGTCGCCCCGCCGGGAGACCCCCGGCGGAGACGCGCCGGATGGCTTCCAGCCCGGCGGGCGCTGACCTGACGGCGTTCCGAGAGGCGCCCCGCCAGTCCACATCGTTCCGGCGCGAAACGGGACGACCCAAATCCCTTTCAGGTCCGCCCCCCAAGAGTCCGACAATGGCGAAGTGTGACGTGTGTAGCGAACACGAGAACATGCCGTACAATTGCCGCCGGTGCGGCGGCACGTTCTGCTCGGCCCACAGGCTCCCGGAGAGCCACGACTGTCCGGGGCTGAACGAGTGGAACGACCCCGACGGCGTGTTCGACAGTGGCTTCGACGAGAGCGTGAACGACGACGGGCGGTCGTCTGGTGGTCTCACGGATAGAATCAACCTCGACACCGGTCCCGGCGGTCCGCTGGGCTACTTCCGCGGGAACATGGCCTACGTGTTCCTCGGGGCGATGTGGATCTGGTTCGCCTTCCAGTGGGGCGTCGCGCCGTTCCTGCTCGGCATCGGCCCGGGCTCGTTTACGTGGTACAACATCTTCACCCTGAACTCCGAGAACATCTTCTACGTCTGGCCCTGGGTCACCTCGGTGTTCTCCCACGGCGGATTCGCCCACATCGCGCTCAACTCCATCGTGCTGTACTTCTTCGGTCCGGTGGTCGAGCGCCGCATCGGGAGCAACAAGTTCGCCGCGCTGTTCCTGGTCAGCGGCGCGATCGCCGGGCTCGCCCAGGTGGGCGCGACGATGTACCTCTCGCCCGGCGTGTTCGCCCCGGTGCTCGGCGCCAGCGGCGCCATCGCCGCCGTCCTGGGCGTGCTGACCATCCTGAACCCCAACCTCACCATCTACCTCTACTTCATCATCCCCATGCCGCTCTGGCTGGCGACCACGCTGTTCGTCGGCTACTCGGCGTTCGTCAGCGCCTCCGGCGGCATCGGCGCGGGCGGGGTCGCCCAGCTGGCACACCTCGCCGGCGTGGCCATCGGGGTGCTCTACGGCATCAAGCTCAAGCGCGACGGCGAGCGCGCCCCCCAGGAGCTCCAGCTCGGCGGCGGCCGCGGCCCGGGCGGTCCCGGCGGCCCCGGCGGTCCGGGCGGACGATTCTAACGCGTCGAGCCCTTCGGTTCTTCCATGACGCCGGTTCATCCCGAGTTCGTTCCCGACCCGACGCTCTCCCGCGAGGAGATGGAGCAGCTCCAGCGCGACCTGGCCGCGGAGGCGCTCTTCGCGGACGACTTCGAGTTCGACCCCGCTACGGTTCGGGCCGGTTCGAGCGATAACACCGACGCGACGCAGACCGCGCTGGGCGAGCAGGGTGGCACCTCTTCCGACGAACCGCCCGTCGTCGTCGGCGTCGACCAGGCGTTCGTCGACGCCTTCTCCGAGGACACGCTCGCGGTCAGCGCCATCGTCGCGACGCGGGGCGGCGAGGTGGTCGAGCGCGTCCACGCGGTCGAACCCACCGAGATACCCTACATCCCCGGGCTGCTCTCGTTCCGCGAGGGCGGGGCCATCCTCGCGGCGTTCGAGGAGCTGTCGGTAGAGCCGGACCTCGCGGTCGTCGACGGCAGCGGTCGCATCCACTTCCGTCAGGCGGGCATCGCCACCCACATCGGGGTCGCCCTCGACCTGCCCGCGGTCGGCGTCGCCAAGAGCCTGCTCTGCGGCCGACCCCGCGAGTCGCTCGACGACCACCTGCCCCGGGGCGCCCGCGTCGCCGTCGAGGCCGACGACAGCGTCGACGCGCCCGAGGGGACGGTCATCGGCTACGCCTACCAGTCCCGCCAGTACGACAACCCCCAGAAGCGCCACGTCAACCCCCTCTTCGTGAGCCCGGGCCACCGCGTCGGCGCCGAGACGACGACCGACCTCGTCGAGCGGCTCTGCGCGGGCTACAAGCTCCCCGAACCCACCCGGCTCGCCGACAGCTACGCCGACGAGGTGAAGGCCGAGGTCGCCAGGTAGGATTCGCGGTCGGGGACCACCCCACCGGCAGACGCTCGACTGGATACTCTCCCCGAAAGCACCCGGCCTACTCGCGCTCGTCAGGGTGGACTGAAAGGGGCCGGCCGGTCGCGTTTACCTGGTCGTCTGCGCGACCCCTATCCGGAGCGAGCGTAGCGAGCGGAGGATATGTCGCGCAGCGACCGCGACCGGCCGGGGGCTTTCTGAACCGTATCCTCCGTCGAGGTTATCGATTCCCGTACTCGGTTTGAGAAAGCGAGCGTTACAATCTCACCTCAACCCACTCCTGCGCTCCGGAGCGACGAAATTTATCTGTCCGCACCCCGACAGTGCACCCGTGACCGAAACCGTTCTCATCACCGGTTGCTCGTCGGGTATCGGACGCGAGACCGCCCACGCCTTCCTCGAAGACGGGTGGGACGTGTACGCCACCGCCCGGAACCCCGCCGACGTGGAGACGTTAGGCGAGGCCGGAGCCGAAATCGCCTCGCTCGACGTGACCGACGAAGACGACGTGGAGCGCGTGGTCGACCGCATCGTCGACGAGGAGGGCCGCATCGACTGCCTCGTCAACAACGCTGGCTACGCCCAGCTCGGGCCGGTCGGGGACGTCACCGCCGAGAGCGTCGCGGACCAGTTCGCGGTGAACGTCTTCGGACCCCACCGGCTGATCCGCGAAGTCCTGCCCCACATGCGCGAGCGCCGGACCGGCACCGTCGTCAACGTCTCCAGCGTGTCCGGTCGGCTCGCCACGCCGGGCATGGGCATCTACAACGGCTCGAAGTTCGCGATAGAGGGCATCAGCGACGCGCTCCGGCCCGAGGTCTCGGAGTACGGCATCGACGTGGTGCTGGTCGAGCCCGGCCCGGTCGACACCGCGTTCGCCGAGCGCGCCTCCGAGGAGATCGAGGGCATCGAGCGCTCGGACGCCTACGACGACCTCTACGCCGTCCTGGACGACACCGAGGCCATCGGCGGGGGCGGGCCGGGCGCGGTCCAGCCCCGCGAGGTGGCCGAGACCATCCTCGACGCCGCGAACCTCACCGACCCCGCTGCGCGCTACCCCGTGGGACAGGTGGCGAAGGTGGCGATGCTGGGGCGGTTCGTGCCCGATAAACTGCGGGACAAGTTCTATCGGTTGGCGCTCTCGCTGATGTCGCGGGTGAGCTGAAGAAAAACTGTTCAAATACCGACCGAGAGAGAACTGCCAGACTGTTCTTCGGAATCTACCCTCTACCGGGAGAACGGCAACTCGTGGAGACGAGCTAGCTACAGCCGTCACCCGTGTACCGCACACCACCGCACCGCAACCGCCCCGCGACAGCCTCACGCCTCCCCAGCCTCCTGCGGTGCTCGGCCGAAGGCCTGCGCTCCTCGTCCCTCGCGCAGAGATGGCGCGACACGAGGTCGCGCCAGCGCGCGCCAGTCACAAAGTCGATGAAGCGATAGCCGCTTCCCTGCTTCCCGGCGCTCGTCGCCGGAGTTATCCCGTCCTCGCACCTACACCGGCGCATGAACGTCGCGATACTGGGCTGTGGCTACGTCGGCCTCGAACTCGGACGCCAGTTGACCGAGCGCGGCCACGACGCGGTCGGGGTCCGGCGCTCGGACGACGGCATCGAAGCAATCGAGGACGCCGGCTTCGAGGCGGTCCGAGCCGACGTGACCGACGCCGACTCGCTGGACGCGGTGCCCGACGTCGACGCCGCGGTGTTCGCTGCGAGCTCCGGCGGGCGGGACGCGGCGGCTGCGCGCGAGGTGTACGTCGAGGGGCTCCGGACCGTCATCGATCACTTCGGTGGTCGCGAGGACCCGCCGGACAGGCTGGTCTACACCTCCAGCACCGGCGTCTACGGCGACCACGGCGGCGACTGGGTCAACGAGGAGACGGCCCTGGAACCCACGACCGAGAAGACCGAGGTGCTGGCCGAGGCCGAGCGCGTCGCCCTTGAGGACGCGCCCGACCGTGGCATCGACGGCACCGTCGCGCGCCTCGCGGGCATCTACGGGCCGGATCGGACCCGACTGGAGCGCTACCTGGAGGGACCGGTCACCGAGGGCTACCTCAACATGATCCACCGCGACGACGCCGCCGGCGCGGTCCGACACCTGCTCACGGAGGACCTCGCGCGCGGCGAGGTCGTGCTGGTGGTCGACGACGAACCCGTCTCGAAGTGGGAGTTCGCCGACTGGCTGGCCGGCGAGTGCGGCGAGGAGCGCCCGCCCAAGCAGACCACCGAGGAGCGCATCGACGAGGGAGACCTCTCCGAGCGGGCGAAACGACGAATACTGACGAGCAAGCGGTGCTCTAACGAGCGATTACGCGGTCTCGGCTATCAGTTCTCCTATCCGACCTATCGGGACGGATACCACGCGGAAATCGCGGCATACCGCGACCGCTCGGCGTGAAAGCCTCACTTATCCTCGTATCGGGAAAATTTCTTGTTCGTCCGGGTAGTCAGGTCGTAGCATGCAACTGCCGGTCATTCCGGAACTGCGGGTCCGGGACGTGCTCCAGGCCGCCGAGTACTACGGCCTGAGCTCGCCCGAACTCGCGGGGGCCGTCGCGCTCGGGGCGGTCGCGCTGGTGGCGTCGCTGTGGCTCGTCGTCCGGTGGCTCCGGCGACCGATGGGCGCGCGGCTCAAGCGCGCGCTGGGAAAGCGCGACGAGGTCGCGATCCTGATGCACCCCAATCCGGACCCCGACGCGATGGCGTGCGCCATCGGGGTCGCCCATCTCGCCAACGAGGTCGGGACCGACGCCGCTCTCCAGTTCCCCGGCCAGATCCGCCACCAGGAGAACCGCGCGTTCCGGACGGTGCTGGACCTCGAACTCGAGCAGATCGACCACGTCCGGGACCTCGCGGCCGAGGACGTCGTCCTGGTCGACCACAACACCCCGAGAGGGTTCGAGGGGGCCGAGCGGCTCGAACCCTACGCGGTCGTCGACCACCACCCCGGCAACGGGACCGGCGAGCGGTTCACCGACCAGCGCACCGACTACGGCGCCTGCGCCACCATGGTCGCCGAGTACCTCGAGGACGTGGGCGGCACGCCGGTCGGCCCGGACGAGTCCGAGGAGGACGTCGACGGTCTCGTCGTGCCCGCCGAGGTGTCGACCGGCCTGCTCTACGGCGTCCAGTCGGACACCAAGCACCTCACCAGCGGTTGCACCGGCGCGGAGTTCCAGGCCGCGGCCTACCTCTACGAGGGCGTCGACGAGGACCTGCTCGACCGCATCGCCAATCCCCAGGTCAGCGCCGAGGTGCTCGAGGTCAAGTCGAAGGCCATCTCGGGCCGGGACGTCCGCGGGTCGTTCGCGGTCAGCGACGTCGGCCGCATCAACAACGCCGACGCCATCCCGCAGGCCGCCGACGAGCTCCTCCAGCTCGAGGGCGTGACCGCGGTGGTCGTCTACGGCCGGCGCGACGAGACGGTCCACCTCTCGGGCCGGTCGCGCGACGACCGGGTCCACATGGGCAAGGCCCTCGAGACCGTCGCCGAGGACATCCCCGGCGCGAGCGCCGGCGGTCACGCCCGGATGGGCGGCGGCCAGGTGCCGGTCGACGGCGCGGCCTACGCCAGCGGGGCGGAGGCCGCGATGTGGTCGCAGGCCGAACTCGGCGACGACGTCTTCGCCGCGCTCAACGGCGACGTCTGACCCTATTCTGCTCTTCTCTCCTTCCTCCTCTCGCCTCCCTTCCGGAACCCTCCGGGCTTATCCCCCTCGGAGCGTTACTCCCGAGCATGGCCACCGACGACGGCACCTACCGGTACAAGCAGGAGCACGGCGACGACTTCGGCCGGACCTACTTCCGGCTGTTCGACGGGCTCGCCGTCTCGAGCATCGGCGTCGGCACGTACCTCGGCGAGCCGACGGACGCGGTCGACAGCCAGTACCGCGACGCCATCGCGACCGCCCTCGAGGGCGGCATCAACGTCGTCGACACCGCGATAAACTACCGGTGCCAGCGCAGCGAGCGGGCGGTCGGGCGGGCCATCGAGGACGCCGACGTCGACCGCGACGCGGTGTTCGTCTCGACCAAGGGCGGGTTCGTCCCCTTCGACGGCGAGCGCCCCGACGACCCCGGCGAGTACGTCAAACGCGAGTTCGTAGATACGGGGCTGGTCGACCGCGAGGACCTCGCGCGCGGGAGCCACGCCATCGCGCCCGACTTCGTCGACGCCATGCTCGACCGGTCGCTGGAGAACCTCGGGGTCGACGAGATCGACCTCTACTACGTCCACAACCCCGAGACCCAGCTGCACGCCCGGTCGCGCGAGGACGTCTACGACCAGCTCGAGGCGACGTTCACCCGGCTCGAGGAGCGCGCCGCGGCGGGCGACATCTCGAAGTACGGCGTGGCGACGTGGAACGCGTTCCGCGTCCCCGAGGGCGACGACCGGTACCTCTCGCTCTCGGAGATCATCTCCCGCGCCCGCGCCGCAGCCAAGGCCGCGGAGAACACCGCGACTCACCTCCGAGCGATCCAGCTACCGTTCAACGTCGTGATGGCCGACGCCTTCACCGTCGAGTCCCAGCAGGGTCCGGAGGGGCCACAGAGCCCGCTCTGGTTCGCCCACGAGGCGGGCCTGAACGTCTTCACCAGCGCCAGCATCGCGCAGGGCGACCTCGCGCGCGAGCTCCCGGCGGAGGTCGCCGAGCGACTGGAGGGCGACTCCACCGTCCAGCGCGCCATCAACTTCGCCCGGAGCGCGCCCGGCGTGACCAGTTCGCTGGTCGGGATGAGCGACCCCGAACACGTCGCGGAGAACCTCGGCGCGGGGCGGTTCGACCCGATGGGCGCCGACGCGTTCGACCGGGTGTTCGAGTAGCCGGCCGGTCCGCGGTCTCGCCGGCGACGCCGCACCTGATCGCCCCGACCACTCGCCCCCTGCCAGTCAGCCTATCCGCCGGTCGTCCGCCACCGTGCGTCGGCCCGCGACTCCCACGCGCGGCCGCACTCGGGACAGGACCGTTCGACGGACTCACCGTCGGCGCGCGCCACGCGCTCGCCGCCGTTCGACCGCCCGACCGCCGCGGAGTCGGACCGCGAGACACCTTCGTCGGTGCGCGCTATTTCGCCGGCGTCGTCCGATTGCACCGCGCGCTCCCCGTCGTCGGCCCGCACCTCCAGCAAGCGGTGACAGATGCGACACGAGAACCGCCCGCGGGCGTCCTTCCCGACCTCCCCGTCCCAGAGCCCGCGCCGAAGTGATTTCATGATTACACGAGTACGACGGAGACGAACGAAAAGCTTGGGGGTGTCCTGTCCGGATTCGGAAGGTTTGACTGTACCCTCGGAGTAGCTCCGGGCGTGTCTCGTGGTCGGGTCTTCGCGTCGATGTGTTCGGTCGTCTTCCTGGTCAACCTCGCCCGGGTGGTGTTCGCGCCCCTGCTCGAACCGCTGTCGGCGGCGTTCGCGCTCACCGAGTCGACGGCGGGGCTGGTCGCCACGCTGGCGTGGCTGGGGAGCGCGCTCCCCCGGATTCCGACCGGCTACCTGCTGACCCGGGTCGACCGCCACCTGGTCGTGCTCGGGTCGGGAGCGCTGCTGACCGGGGCGTCGGCGTTCATGACCGTCGCCGGCTCGGTGCCGGCGCTCGGCGCCGGCGCGTTCCTGATGGGGGCGTCGAGCGGCGCGTACTTCATCGCCGCCAACCCGCTCATCACCGAGCTCTACCCCGAGCGGGTCGGCCGGACGCTCGGCATCCACGGCACCGCGAGCCAGGTCGCGGCGGTCGTCGCGCCCGCGTTCGCCGGCGCGGTCGTGGTCGCGGCCACCTGGCGCGAGGTGTTCGCCGCGATCGCGGTCGTGGCGGCGGTCGCGACCGTCCTCTTCTACCGGGCCGCCAGCCGGACCGACATGCCCGACGCCGGAGCCGCCGACCGCGACCTGCTGTCGGCCGCCCGGCGGCAGTGGCCCATCATCGTGAGCGGGGTGGCCATCCTGGGCGCGACCGGCCTGGTCTGGAACGGCCTGTTCAACTTCTACGTCACGTACGTCACCGCGACCAAGGGCGTGGGCGTCGGGACCGCCAACACCCTGCTGACCGTCGTGTTCGCGGCGGGCGTCCCCGCCTTCTGGGTCACCGGCCGGCTGGCCGATCGGCTGCCGTACGTCCCGCTCATGCTCTCGATTCTCGGCGGGTTCATCGCCTGCCTGTTCGCGCTGACCGCGGTCGAGGGCCTGGTCGCGCTCGCGGTCGTCACCGCGGTGCTGGGCTACGTCGTCCACAGCCTCTTCCCCGCGCTCGACACCTACCTGCTCGACTCGCTGCCCGACGAGAACCGCGCGAGCGCCTACGCCCTGTACAGCGGGTCGATGATGGTCGTCCAGGCGATGGGGAGCGTGGCGGTCGGGTCGCTGGTCGACGCCGGGTTCGGCTTCGACGCGGTGTTCCGGGGCATGGGCGGCGTGCTCGTCGTGATCCTGGTCGTGCTGGTCGTGCTCTGGTCGGCGGACGTGCTCCCGACAGGCGGCCGGGGCGCGAGCGCGGCCCGGGGCGATTGACGAGCCAGTCCGACCGCGTCCGCCCCAAGTCCCCGTCGGGGACGCATCTCCGCCGGCAACGACCGCCGAGTCCCCCTGCTTTTCAACCCCTCCGTCCCAACGCCAACCCGATGGAGTACGGACAGGAGCGCGTCGCCACCCTGCACGACCTGACCGGCCGGGTCCCCGACGCCCCGACCGACCGCGCGGCGGTGGTCGTCCCCATGACCGAGCGCGAGTACGCCGACCTCGCGGCCGAGCGCGTGCTCTCGGAACTGGAGGCGGTCGCGCCCGGCGAGGTGGTCGTCGCGCTGCGCGCGCCGCCCGGGAAGGTCCCGGCGTTCTGCGACTGGCTGGCCGGCTTCGACCTGCCGCTGTCGGTTGTGTGGGCCAACGGCCCCGGCGTCACCGACCTGCTGGGCGAGCGCGGCCTCAACGGCCGGGCCGGCAAGGGTCGGGACGTCTGGCTGGCGCTCGGGGTCGCCGCGGCCGACCGCGAGTACGTGGTCGTCCACGACGCCGACGCCAAGACCTACGAGGCCGGCGACGTCTCGCGGCTGCTGTTCCCGCTGAGCCGGGGCTACGACTTCTCGAAGGGCTACTACGCCCGTGTCGAGAACGACCGGCTCTACGGCCGGCTCTGCCGGCTGTTCTACGCGCCGCTAGTCCGGGCGCTCGCCGACGCCCACCCCGAGGCGGCGGTGCTGGACTACCTCGGGGCGTTCCGGTACGCGCTGGCCGGGGAGTTCGGCGCGACCGCCGCGTTCGCCCGCGAACTCCGGGCCGAGCGCCACTGGGGGCTGGAGGTCGGTACCCTCGGCGAGGCGTTCGCCCACGCCGGGTTCGCCGGCACCGCGCAGGTCGACCTCGGCCGGTACGAGCACGACCACCGCGCGGTCTCTGGTCCGACCGGGCTCTCGGACATGAGCCGCCACGTCGGCCGAGCGCTGCTCCGGGCGGTCGAGTCCCACGGGGTCGACCCCGACTACGACACCTTGCCCGAGCGCTACCGCGCGGTCGCCGAGGGGCTGGTCGAGCAGTACGCCGCCGACGCCGGGTTCAACGGCCTCGACTACGACCGGGGCGAGGAGCGCGCCCAGGTCGACGCCTACGCCGAGGCGGTCGCCCCGCCGGGCGAGGACCGGCGGCTGCCGGCGTGGCGCGAGGCCGACCTGACCGCCGACGAGGTGCTCGCGGCGTCCCGGGCCGACGTCGCCGACGCCCGGAGTTCGTGAGGCCGGGGCCGATCCGGCGACGATTCGACACCCCCGCGACGCGACCGACCGACGAGTACACAAGTCCGGGCTGCCAACCCCCGCCCGATGAGCGAACTCGACGTCGAGGCGGTCGACCACATCGACGAGAGCGACGTGCCGGTGGGCGTCGACGCGCCCGAGTACGTCCTCTACGGCGGGAAGGGCGGCGTCGGCAAGACCACGATGGCGGCCGCGACCGGGCTGGCCAGCGCCCGGGACGGCACCGCGACGCTGGTGGTCTCGACCGACCCGGCCCACTCGCTGTCCGACACCTTCGAGACCGACATCCCGGCGGCCCCCGAGCGCATCCGTGATGACGTCCCGTTGTTCGCGGCCGAGATCGACCCCGAGGCCGCGATGGAGGAGGGCCAGGCGATGTTCGGCGGCGCGGCCGGCGGTGGGGGCGCCGGCGCCCCCGGAGGCGCAGGCGATGCCGCCCCGGGCGACTCCGCGGACGCCACCCCGGGCCCCGGTGGTGACGACCAGTCCGGACCACTCGGCGGCCTCGGCGGGATGCTCGGCGACGGGAACCCGATGGACGCGCTGCTGGGCGGGCCGATGCCCGGCGCCGACGAGGCCGCGGCGATGCAGAAGCTGCTGGAGTTCATGGACGACCCGCGGTTCGACCGCGTGGTCGTCGACACCGCGCCGACCGGCCACACCCTCCGGCTGCTCGAGCTCCCGGAGCTGATGGACACCATGATCGGCCGCATCATGAAGCTCAAGCAGAAGTTCGAGGGGATGATGGAGGGGATGAAGGGGATGTTCGGCGCCGAGAACGCCGACCCCCAGCAAGGGCTCGACGACCTCGACGAACTCAGCGACCGCATCGAGCGCCTCCGCGCGACGCTGCGGGACCCGAGCCAGACCGACTTCCGCGTCGTGCTGGTGCCCGAGGAGATGAGCGTCTTCGAGTCCGAGCGGCTCCTGCAGCAACTCTCGGAGTTCGAGGTGCCGGTCGGCACCGTGGTGGTCAACAAGGTGATGGAGGACCTCGCGGACGTGACCGACGCCGACGTCGACCCCGAGGCGTTCGTGGCGCCGAACCTCGACACCTGCGAGTTCTGCCAGCGCCGGTGGCAGGTCCAGCAGGACGCCCTGTCCCGGGCCCAGGACGTCTTCCGCGGCCACGACGTCAAGCGCGTCCCGCTGCTGGCCGACGAGGTCCGGGGCGAGCGCATGCTGGCGCTCGTGGCGTCGTGCCTGGAGTGACCCCGATTCGCGAGCGAGAGTTCGGCTCTCGGCTCCCGCCGAAGTGAAACCCCTTTTACTCGCGCGCCCCTCCGATGCAGTATGCTCTACGACGACATCGCGGACCCCGAAGCGACCTCGGCGGCGGACCTCCGGGCCGACTACGCGTCCGAACTGGCCGGCGTGATCGAGGCGCGCGGGGTCGACGCGGTCGCCGACGAGACCGGTGTCGCCGGCGAGACGCTCGAGGCGATCGCCGCGGAAGACGCCGACGCGGCCGACGACATCACGCTGGAGGACGCCGCGGCCGTCGTGGCGCTGAGCGACGAGTCCCCGGACGCCGACGCCATCGTCGCGGAGGTCCGGGACAACCTCCTGCTGGGGATGACGACCGCGGTCCTCGACGTCGACACCATCGCCGCCGAGATGGACGACATGGACGCCAAGCAGGTCCACCAGAAGGTCGAGGGGCGCGCGCCCATGACGCTGGCCGAGTACGCGACGCTCCACCACTTCATCGCGAGTCGACAGCGGTAGTCTCGGAGTTTGCTTGGGGGTCTCTTCTCGGAGAATTCCTCGCCTGCTCGCGCCGTGTTGTGAGTGACACGACAGCTAGCTACTGCCGTCACCGATGAGTTTCCGCAACCGCGACCGCAAACCTCACCCCTCCCCAGCCTCCTGCGGTGCTCGGCCAAAGGCCTGCGCTCCTCGTCCCTCACACACTTGGCGGGCCACGAGGGCCCGCCGTGGGAGCGAAGCTCCCACGAGCCTGCGGTCGCTCCGCTCACGCAGACGCCAGCGCGCGCCGAGTCGGGAGTTCTGACGAGCGCGATGTGGTCGAGACGGTCCCGTCCTCGCTTCATCACTCAGCCCGACGACCACCCCGGAGAGGTCTCGTCGCGGTTCCCGTCCCGGTCCCCGACGCCGGGCGCACCCGGCGGGACGACCACCACCACGACTGTTTCGGTCTCGAACTCGACCGGGGTCGTGCGCCCGACCACCTCCGACGCCCCGTCGCCGTCCCAGTCGAGGCGGACGGTCGCCCGCTCTCGGACGTACGTCACCGACTCACCGGGCGGCCCCTGCGGCGCGCTGACCGCGAACCGGGCGTACTCTCCCTCGACCGACACCGTCCAGACGTTGACCGTCGCGTACCAGTAGCCAGGTACGGGCGCGACCGGCAGTCCGGCCGGCATCGTCCCGAGGGTCTCGTTGAACCACCGCCCGCTCGCCGCCTCGGTCGCGTTGGCGAGCCCGGATCCCACCGCGCGCTGGAGTTCGCTCTTCACCGCGCGCCGGACCGCGCTCCCCGTCCGGTTCACCTGCGACCGTCGGGGCCCCGTCACGTTCCGGCGGACCGACTCCAGCGCCAGGTCCGCCCCGAGTCGCACCCAGTCCCGGCGGTCGGACCGCCGGAGCGCGGCGTGCCGGCGCGCCAACGCCGCAGCGATGGTGTTGGCCGCCGACCCGTTGGCGACCGCCAGCGCGCGCCCGGCGGTCGTGGGCCACCGCGCAAGCCCGGCTTCGACCGACGCGCGCCGCTCCGTCTCCGACAGTTCGACCCGCGACAGCGCCAGCTCCGCGACCAGTCCCTCCCGGACCTCCGCCATCGACGCCGCGAGCGAGGTCTGCAACGCGTCGCGGCGTCGCGCGAGGCTCCGGTTCTCGGTCTCGGTCAGCGTCCGGTTGGCCGCCCGGAGCGCCAGCGCGGCGCTCCGGAGGTCTGTGCGCCCCGATTCGCTCCCGTCGAGGAGTTCCGACGCCACCGTCTCGGCCGCGTCGCCGTACGGTACCGCGAAGACGTTCCGGTTCCTGGCCCCCAGTGAATGGGTCTGTTCGCCCGCGGGAATCGCGGTCACCTGCTCGCCGTCGACCGCCGCCAGCGTGAGGTACGGCGGCGACCCCGCGACGCTCAGGTTCAGCGGCCGGCCGGGCCCGTCGGCGGGCAGCGGTCGGGGTTCCGTTCGAGGCGACGACGTCGCCTCCGTCATCCACGCGCGCAGGATCCGCCGCGCCCGGCCCAGCGAGCTCCCGACGTCCCGGAGCGCCCGCGAGACGCCGGTTCGGGTCGCGTTCGCCCGCTCGGCCCGCGATACGAGCCGCTCGGCCACCCTGTCGAGGTACGCCGCCCGGGCCGCGACGCGAGCCCGGTCGGCGACGCCGTCGTACCGCGGAGGCGCGTCGAGGAGTTCCGCACGCCGACTCCGAAGCTCGCGGGCGAGCGCGACCGCGGGCGGTTCGCCGGCGACTGCACGAGTCCGCGGGACCTCGACCGAGACGTTCCGGACCCGTTCGCGGAGCGCCGCGAGGTCGCGGTAGACCCACCGCCGCAGGTCCGACGGTCGGCGGCCGGCGACCCGCTCGGGTCGGGTGTCGAGAGTGCCGACCACCGCGCGCCGGGCCAGCGCGTCGAAGCCCCCGCGCTCGGCGACCAGCCGCTCGGTCGCCCGCGCCGGCAGGTCCCGGAGGTTGGGCCCGTCGAGCGCGCCGCCGCGCTCGTGGACGTCCGCGACCGGCCGGTCCGGTGGAGCGGGTGCCGATTCGACTGTGGCGGCCCCGGCGCCGTGGTCGCCCGCGACGCCGACGCCGACCGCGTACGTCTCGGTCCAGCGCCGGACGGTCCGGGTGCTCTCGTTGCCGCGCGTCCACTCGGCGACGAGCGAGTGCGTTCGGACGACTCGCCTGGACCCCGCGCCGAGCAGGTGCCGGTCCCCGGGCGCGTCGGGCCGCGGTCCGGTTCCGGATTCGACGTCAGTCGTCGTTCTGACGTCGCTCGACCGGAGGGTCCAGTTCGGGCCGGGAGCGTCGGGCTCGGGGTCCGGGTCGCCCTCGGTCCGCACCTTCCGAACCGCGGCCACGAGGCGGACGTCGGTCGCGTACGCCGACCGCAGGACGTCGACGAGACCGGACCCGTTGGCGCCGGCGACGAGGTTCGCGAAGGCCCGGTCCGCCGTCCGATCGATCCCGGCCCGGAGCAGCGGGGGCGAGGCGTCGCGCTCGCCTGCGACGCCGCCGGGAATGGGATTCTCGCGCTGGTAGCGCCGGGCGGCCGCGAGCAGCCGGTCGGACCACGCGGTTCCGTAGTGCTCGTTCGCACCCGCGAGCAGGTCAGTGGCGCCGACCCTGGCGCTGGCCCAGCCGAGCGCCCGCCGACCGCGGGGGTCGCTGGCGCCGAACGCGGCCCGCTGCTCGCGCAGGACGGCGCCGTTGGTCGCGAGTTCGACGTGGCGGTTGGCCACTACGTTCTGGATCGGTGCGCCGCCGTACTGGGCGTACCCCCGGGCCCAGGCCAGCGCGTAGAGTCTGGCCGTGAGCCGCCGGCCGAGCCCCGGGGCGAGCGGACCGCGGCCGAGTCGCGCCTCGAACCGCTCCGTTCGTTCGTGGAGCGCCAGCGCGGGGGTCGCGACGACCAGTTCGGGCGAGACTCGCTCGCGTTCGATCAACCGGCCGCCTCGCGTCGCGGTGACCGTGACGTTCCGGATTCGGACTCGCAACCCGGCGTTCCCTCCGCTCCCGGCGCCGCCGGCCGGTTCGATTGCGACCCGGCGCTTGGCCCGTCGGAGCGACGAGGCGTTCCGGACCGGCGGCAGCGAGACCGCGGCGGTGACGCGCCCCGACTGACCGCTACCGGGCCCGCGTGCGCCGGTGCGCTTCCCGCCGACGCTCACGTCCACCGACCGCAGCGCCTCGCGGGCCGCGAGGTAGGTTCGAACGCGGAGGTAGTCGCGGAACGGCGACGAGGCGTTCAGCGCCCGACCCGCCGGGGCGTCGGCGACCGCCGTCACCGGCTGGTGGGCTGCCCGGCGGGCGGCGCGGGTCGCGGCGGCGCGGATGGCGGTGCTCGCGGCCGCGGTGGCCCGGTCCACGGCGACGCCGACCGAGTCGTCGGTCGCGGGCGCCGGCCCGCCGGCCAGCGTCGCGCTGAGTCCGGCGCTCCCGACGAGCAGAACGACGCCGACCAGCGCGAACGGGACCCGCGCCCGCCGGTCCTCGGCGAGGTTCACGCCGACCACGTCCTGACGGTCAGCCGGACGCCTCGAACCGCGAAGCGAGCCGCGTGGACGTCTGCCTCAGGGGGCGGCGCGTCGCCCGCGACGACGCGACCGTGGGGAGTACCGGAGAGGGCTGACGCGTTCCGCTGTGCGATCACCTGCACGCCGCCGTCGAGTCGCCGGAGCGCGCGGTCGACTCTCGCCGTGACCGCCCGGACGAAGCTAATCGCGTCGGCGGTCGACCGCGCGGCCGGTGGCGCGCGGGAGCCAGTGGCGTCCGCGGTGGCCGCGCTCGCGAGCAGTCCCGCGAGGGTGTCGTGGACGGTTCGGTTACGTGCGGTCGACCCGCTTTCGGCGCCCATCGCTGCCTCGGTGTCCGCGCCGTCTGCCTCGTAGGTCACCCGGGCGGTGCTCGTCGCCAGTAGTTCCGCGGCCTCGTCGGCGGTGTCGGGGTCGGCGGCGGTCGACGGGCCGGTCGGCGTGCCGGCGAGAGTCAGCGCGCTCGCCGAGACCAGCAGGAGACAGAGCGCGGCGTCGAGGACGGTGCTGACGGCCCTCACGTCCACACCTCCGCGCGGAGCCGGCCGGGTCCGAGCCGACCGGGACCGACCCGGACGCTCACTGCGAGGGTGGCCGCGTCGGCGCGCGCCGGCGGAGTCGGTCCCGCTCGCCACGTCCGGCCGGCCGTCGAGAGGGTCAGGTTGACCGAGTACCCGTCGGGGGCGGCGCGCAGGCCGGCGGCGAGCGCATCGGGGTCCGCGACGCTTGCCGGACCGACCGCGCGCTCGGCGCGCTCGACGGTCGGCTCGGCGAGGTTCCGGTCGGGCGTCGGCACGGTCGCGTCGAGGACGCCCGCGTAGGCGGCGAGCGCGGCCCCGACCGCGAAGACCGCGACCAGCGCCGCCAGGGGTTCGACCTGGCCCCGGGTCAGTCGCAGAGACTCGTCCGAGCTACCCGACGAGCGTGACATCGACGCCCTCCCAGACGACTCGCCGGACGGTCAGTCGCTCGCGCGGGCGCCACGTAGGCGTCCGATGTCGCGCAGCGGCTGCGGCCCGCCGGAGGTCGGTCGGCGCGCCGAAGGCCCGCTCCGGGGGCGTCCCGCGGAGCACGTCCCAGAGCGCGGTGTCGGGTCGGACCGGGGTCACGGGACCGAAGCCGAAGGTGGCGTGGCCGGTCGCGCCGTCGTCCCGGAGCCAGAGCCGGTACGGGCCGACCTTCGCGGCGTCGACCGACAGCGGGTGGACGCCGGTCGCGGCGTGGTCGCCCGCCGCCACGGCGTCGACGGTGTCGGCCGCGCCGGCGGCGTCCGGCGGGGGCGCTCGGGGCAGGGTCGCGGCCAGGCCGACCGCGGCGGTGCCGGCCACCGCGAGGCCGACCCAGAGGTACCACGTCTCGACTGGTGCGTCGAACATGGGCCGGGTTCGTCCCGTCTTCCGGTTTAAACCCTCGCGCGGTCAGTCAATCACTCCCCGGCTAGGTGGACCAGTCAGGGTCCGGCGCGCGCTGGCGCGGCCGCCGTGCCGCGCCAGTGCGTGCGAGGGACGAGCGAACGCAGTCTTGCTGAGCGAAGCGAAGCAAGGCTCGGAAGACGAGCAAAGCGAGTCTTCCGGTGTGAGCGAGGAGGCTGGGGAGGTGTGAGGCTCGCGGTCGCGGTGCGGTTGCGGAAATTCAGTTGTGACGGCAGTAGCTAGCTTCACTCGGCGTCTTACTCTGCGCGAGGGAACTACGGTTCGATAGAAACAGCTCACGAAAAGGACGAAGAATCAGTTCCTCAGACCAGGCTCTTCCCGTCGAACTCGCCGGCGTCGTACTCCATCTCCATCAGGTCCAGGATCGTCGGCGCGATGTCGTAGAGGTCGACGTCGCGGACGGTCGCCTCGGGGTCGTCGACGAACAGCGAGGCGTTGTCGAAGCTGTGCATCCCGTTGCGGGGGCCCTGGCCGAACACGTCGTCGTGGCCCTTGAAGCCGGCCTTGAGGTCGAAGCCGTAGTTCGGGATGGCGACGAGGTCGGGCGCGATGTCCTCGTGGTCGCCGTGGAACGCCTCCTCCTTCTCGACCACGCGGTCGCAGACCTTCCGGCCGTCGGGGCCCTCGAGGTTCTCGAGGGCCTCCTTGAGCTGGGCGCGCTTGTCCTCGTACTCGCTCTCGGGGACGCTCCCGCGGGGCTCGCGGCCCTCGAGGTTGATGTAGAACCGGCCCGGGATGAGCGAATAGGCCTCGGTGTCGTCGCTGATGTCGCCCAGTTCCTCGTGGTCGTCGTCCTCGTAGGAGAGCCACCCCTCCTGCTCGAGCCAGGTGTTGGCGTAGAACTCGTAGTCGAGCGAGGTGAACCCGTGGTCCGAGGCGACCAGCATCGTCACGTCGTCGGGGAGGTTCTGGCGGATCTCGCCGAGGTAGCGGTCGACCTTCCGGTAGAAGTCGACGAACTCCTCCTTGTACTCGCCGTCCTCCTCGTAGTGCTTGTAGAGGAAGTGGTTGACACGGTCGGTGGTCATGAACACGCCGAAGAACAGGTCCCAGTCGTCCTGCTGGATGTAGTGCTTGAACGCCTCGTACCGGGCGTCCAGGGTCTCGTGGGCGTTCTCGATGAACTCGGACTTGTCCTCGTCGTGGCCCAGCTTGGGGTTGGCGTCGATCTTGTAGTCGATAGACTGGAGGTAGTCCCGGAGCTCGTCGGGGTACGACGCCTTGTCGACGCCGGGCGAGAGGAAGCCCGAGACCATCCGCTGGACGTTGCGCTGGGGCGGGAACGTGACCGGGACGTTCAGCACGGTCGCGTCCCGACCGGCCTCCTGCACGCGGTCCCAGAGCCGGGTCGCCTGGACGTCCCGGCCCATCGGGACGTAGGTCTCGTACGAGCCGATCTCGCGGTCCTGGAAGCCGTACACGCCGGTCTGCCCGGGGTTCACGCCGGTCGTGAGCGCGGGCCAGCAGGCCGACGACTCGGGCGGCACGATGCTGTCGATCGGGCCGGACGCGCCCTCGTCGGCGAGCGCCGCGAGGTGCTCGAACTCGTTGAAGTGATCCTCGAGGAAGCTGTACGGCACGCCGTCGATTCCGAAGAAGGCGACGCGGGGCTTGTCGTCGCCACGGAGTTTGTCGAAGAGACCCATGTACCCGAATAGAAGAACGGCATACAAGAAGTTTCTTTTCGTACGGGCGGCTTTCGACGTGAACGACGATGAAGGATTCTCCGGGGCGATGACGGTCCTCGGAGAACGGCCCGCGAACGCTCGGTGACTACGAGCTCTCGAACGCCTCGAACAGCGCCTTCCGGGTGCTGGCGTCGATGAGCATGTCCAGCGTCTCCTCGTGGTCGCCGTCGACCTTCGCGAACAGCCCCAGCGGGACCCTGGCGGTCGCGGCGTCGGTGTTCCCGCCGGTCGTCTCGCTCGTGCCGAACGCCGAGTCGAGGATGTCGACCGCGTTGGTCCGGACGTCCTCGGCCCGACAGGAGACGACGATGGTCTGCTCGTGGAGCCCGAACACCGCCGCGGTCGAGACCCCTTCGAGCCGGAGCATCGTGTCGGCGGCCTCGTCGAGCGCCGACACCGAGGGCACCGCCCCGACGTTGGTCACCGCGAAGCTCGCCCGGCGCTCGCGGTTGGCGATGGCATCGCTGATGACGTCGAAGGTGTCGCCGCTCATGCCCGGCGACCGGAGGTCCTCGATGCGGCCGAGGTCGGCGTACGCGTGGAGGAAGCCCGCCGCCTCGTAGTCGTGCTCGCCGTTGGCCCGGCGGAACTCCCGGGTGCCGGCCCGGACGCCGTGGAGCAGCGCGGTGGCGATCCGCTGGTCGGGCACGGCGCCCTCCGACTCCAGCAGCCGCGTCACGGTCGTCGAGGTCGCGCCGTCGCCGGTCGGCGTGACCGTCAGGATGTTCTCCTCGGCGGTCGGCCGGTGGCGGACCACCGCGACCACCGGCGGGTTGTTCGAGAGCCGCGGGACCGCGCCGCCGCCGCCGACCGCGATAGCGGCGTCGGCGTCGGTCAGCTCCTCGGCCCCCTCGTCGCCGACGACCGCGAGTTCGAGGTCGAAGATGTTGCAGAACGTCTTGCTGTCCTCGCCCGTCACGGGACCCTCGGCGAACAGCTGGGCGGTGACGCCCCACTCGGAGCAGAGCGACTGGAGCCCCATCGCGGCCGCCAGCGCGTCGATGCTCGGTCCCTCGGGGACGACGAGCGCGACCCGGTTCTGTCCGGCGACCGTCTCGCGAAGGGCGTCTATCGGTTCGTCGTCGTCCCCTCGGCGCCAGTCGGTCAGCGACTGGGCGGCGTAGAGGACCAGTCCGCCCGAGAGCAACAGCGCCGCGGACACGGCGACCGTCTCTGCGTCGCCGAACGGGGACCCTAATGCCATCGATTCGGCGTTGTTCAGGCCAGCGTCAAATAGTTTCGGGGGTTAGCCCCGGACCTCTCCGCATCGAGATACGTCTCGAATCAGTCAACAGGCCCACCGCGGGCCGCTCCGCGAGGTGGTCGGGAAGCGTTCGACACCGGTTGGGAACCGAGCGGACGCCGCTCGCGCCGGCGTCAGGCGAACTTCTCCTCGTAGAGGTCCATCGCGTGCTCGACGGCGTCCATCGCGGCCTGCCGGTCCTCCCAGCCCAGCGTCTCGGTCTCCTTGCCCGCCTCCAGGTTCTTGTAGGTCTCGAAGAACTCGGAGATTTCGTCCTTCTGCTGCTCGGTGAGGTCGTCGACGTCCTGGACGCCGTCGTACCGGGGGTCCTCGCTGGGGACCGCGATGACCTTGTCGTCCTGCTCGCCGTCGTCGTCCATCTTCATCAGCGCGACCGGCCGGGCCTCGATGACGCAGCCGGGGAACGTCTGGTCCTCGACGAGCACCAGCACGTCGAAGGGGTCCTCGTCGTCGTAGTAGGACTGCGGGATGAAGCCGTAGTCGCTCGGGTAGTGGACGTTGCTGTGGAGGACGCGGTCGAGCACGACGCCGGGGATGTCCTTGTCGTACTCGTACTTATTGCGCTCGCCTTTGAGGCACTCCACGACCGCGTAGATCTCCTCGGGCGGGTTCGGTCCGGTCTCCAGATCTTCCCAGAGGTTCGCCATTGTTGCAGTCCGGGAATCCGTCCGAAGTCGGGAAAGTCCTTTCGGCATCGCGCTCGGAGGGTGATCGTCGCCGAACGCTGGCCATCACCGGACGAGACGACGGTCGCTGGCCGGAAGACCCAAACTGCGTGACACCTCTCGTCGATTCTCGGCCGATAGCTTAACTTTCATAATAAGTGGTGGTACAACCGCCGGATAGCCTACGAAACGACCGGGCGAGTGAGGAAGGATTAAATACTGGCATGACAAACCGGAGGATGTCAGAGTCTATGTCAGAGGCACAGACACTCACAGAGACGAGTACCGCGCGTAATCTCACCGCCTTCCAGCGGAACATCCTGACCATCCTCTCGGAGGAACCGATGTACGGGCTCGCCATCAAGCGCGAGCTCGAGGACTACTACGGCGAGGAGGTCAACCACGGGCGGCTGTACCCCAACCTCGACACCCTCGTCGAGAAGGGCTACGTCGAGAAGAGCGAACTTGACAAGCGAACCAACCAGTACGAACTCACCGACGAGGGGCTCGCAGTGGTCGTCGACGCCCTCCAGTGGACCCTCGGGAAGTTCGTCAACGACGAGGAGCGCGCCGAGCAGGTCCGGGAACTCGTCGCCGACAACGAGTAACGACCTCCCACAGCCCGTTACTCGTCGACGGCCTCGAACACGAGGTCGATAGACTCCTCGACGGCCGCACGCTGTTCTTCGGTCGGCCACGCGTTCCGCGGGAAGTACTCCGCGAGGAACTCCTCTATCTCGCCGCTGGTCGCCGACTCGACCGGCCGGGCGTAGTGGTTGCCCATGAAGTCGGCGAACGCGGCCGCGTTGTCGCCGTGGACGTCGCCGTGGGCCTCGCGTACTCGGGCCGCGATCTCGCGGTTGTGCTCCTCGACCGTCTCCCACTCGTCGGGGTCGCCCGGCCCGGACAGCGACACCTCGACCGCCCGGCCGGTGTCCTCGATGCGGTCGGTCCGGATGCGTACTTCGGCGGTTTCACCGCCTTCGCCTCGTTGCTCCTCCGGAGCGACGCGCTCGACCCACTCGTCGGGGTGGAGGACCAGGGTCGCGCCGGTGTCGTCCTCCCGGACGCGCGCCAGATAGTCGTGTTCGGCGAGCAGGTCGCCCCGTTCCTCGCGGTATGCGTCGGCCTCGGCGTCGTCGACCGCGTCGCGCGCGCGATGGGTCAGTCGCTCGGCGCGCTCGACGACCTCCTCGGGAAGCGTGTCGTCTTCGGAACTAGGAGTCGTCTCACCGTCGTCGGAGCTGTCTGAATCGGTAGCACTGTCGGGATCAGGCATCGTCGAGGGCCTCGTTGGCCAGTTTGTCGGCGCGCTCGTTTATCTCTCTCGGGACGTGGCTGAGCTCCCAGTCGTCGAACGCCGCGAGCAGTTCGCGGACCGTGACCCGGTGCTCGCGGAGGTCGGGGTCGTTGGTGTCCCACGCGCCCGTGACCTGCTTGACGATGAGCTCCGAGTCGCCCTTCACCTCGACCGAGTCGAAGCCGTAGTCGCGGGCCGCCCGGACCCCGCGGATCAGCGCCTCGTACTCGGCCTGGTTGTTGGTCGCGCGCCCGATAGTCTCGCCGCCCTCGGCCGCGATACCGTCGCTGGTGACGATGACCCAGCCCGCGGCGGCCGGCCCCGGGTTCCCGCGGCTCGCGCCGTCGAAGTAGACGTAGGCGTGGCCGCCCGCGTCTCGGAGCAGCGCCTCGATATCCTGGGGGTTCGAGCCCTGCACGACGACCTTTCCGTCGTAGGCGACCGCGTTCGCGTCGCCGTGCGTCGCGCGCCACCGCTCGTGGTCGGAGTTGCCCGCCGACACGTCGGCACCGGCGTCGGCCAGTTTCTCGCGCGCAGCCTCCACGTCGCACTCGATGACGGGCATGCGGTCTCCTCCACGGCAGCCGCATAAACCCTTTCCGGATGGCGGTCCGTAGTGACGGACGTCTCCGCTCGGCCGAGCGGGGACGAGTGCCGCCAGCCCGCCGATATCGGACGGACGCCGCGAATTTGGCGGGACGACCCCCGATTAAGGACCCGTTACCGGCCGAGGGTTTAAGTGCGTCCACACTACTACTATAAAAGTGCGATGACACGGTCCACTCGCCAGCGGGAGCGCCAAGCCGAGGCGGAGCAAACGGAGGACGAGTCAGAGGGTGTACGGGAGTGCCCCGAGTGCAACTCTGACAACCTCGTGAAAAGTTCCGACAGGGCGGAACTCGTGTGTGAAGACTGCGGACTGGTCGTCGAGGAGGAGCAGATCGACCCCGGTCCCGAGTGGCGCGCGTTCAACCACCAGGAGCGCCAGGAGAAGTCCCGCGTCGGGGCCCCGACCACCCAGACGATGCACGACAAGGGGCTGACGACCACCATTGACTGGAAGGACAAGGACGCGTACGGTCGCTCGATCTCCTCGAAGAAGCGCAGCCAGATGCACCGCCTGCGCAAGTGGCAGGAGCGCATCCGGACCAAGGACGCGGGCGAGCGCAACCTCCAGTTCGCGCTCAGCGAAATCGACCGCATGGCCTCGGCACTCGGCGTCCCGCGGTCGGTCCGTGAGGTCGCCAGCGTCATCTACCGGCGGGCGCTCAAGGAGGACCTCATCCGGGGGCGCTCCATCGAGGGCGTCGCCACCAGCGCGCTCTACGCGGCCTGTCGAAAGGAGGGCATCCCGCGAAGCCTCGAAGAGATCTCGGAGGTATCGCGCGTCGAACGCAAGGAGATCGGTCGAACCTACCGGTACATCTCCCAGGAGCTCGGCCTGGAGATGAAACCCGTCGACCCGAAGAAGTACGTCCCGCGGTTCTGTTCGGAACTCGAACTCAGCGAGGAGGTCCAGACCAAGGCCAACGAGATCATCGAGACCACCGCCGAGGAAGGGCTCCTCTCGGGCAAGTCGCCGACCGGCTACGCGGCGGCGGCGATCTACGCGGCGTCGCTGCTCTGCAACGAGAAGAAGACCCAGCGCGAGGTCGCCGACGTCGCCCAGGTCACCGAGGTCACCATCCGGAACCGCTACCAGGAACAGATCGAGGCGATGGGCATCCACAGCTAGGGTCTCGGCCGCCGACCGACTTCTCGCGGTTTCCAGTCCCGACTGTCGCCGACGGAGGACTGTCAGCCTCTTCGTCGCGGAAAATCGAGGGAGCGCGGCGAGAGCGCCGCTAGATCAGGTCGTCGAGTTGGTCGTTGTGGAACTGCTCGGCCGGGTCCCGGTCGGGCTCGTCGGCCTCCTTGCTCGCCTGCTTGGCTCGCTCGAGGAACTCCTCGATGCGCTCGGAGCGTTCGACGCCTCCGAGCAGGATGAGCGCCGCCAGCCGGCCGCTGTCGAGCGGGAAGTCCCCGCCCCGGACTTGGAGGCTGCCGGTCTCCTCCTCGACCCACTTTCGCGCGCGCTCGACGCCCTTCCGCGGGATGGTCTCCGGTTGTCCGGCGACGACCAGCAGGCCCGAGTCCGCCTCGACGGCGTTCGGGAGGCTGAGGTTGCTGAGGAGGGCGCGACGGGTGATGGAGGTGACGGTGTTGATGTTCGCCTCGGCGTCCTCGGCCGCCTCGGCGCTGGCGAACCCGAGCGTGGCGATGCCGCCCGAACGGAGCGTGTTGATGACCTCGCTGGAGTCGACCACGCTCTCGCCGACCCCTTCGACGGCCTCGCCCGAGGCGAACAGCAGGCCGACGCGCTGGGCGATGTTCTGGTTGATCTTCTCGAATGCTTCGCCGACGCTCTCGCCGGAGGTGTGCCAGGCGTCGTTGTCGATGAGGAGGGTCGCGTCGGCCTCGCGTACCAGGGTCTTGAGCGACCGGCCGGCGTTGGCCTGGTACATCGCGCCCTCGCCCCGGCCGGGGAGGACGCCGAGGCCGTAGACGGGCATCTCGTAGACCTGGTTGAGTTCGTGGGCGAGCACCGGCGCGCCGCCCGACCCGGTCCCGCCGCCGAGGCCGGCGACGACGAAGATGGCCTCGGCCTGCGCGGTGATGCGCCCGTCGAGGGCGTCCATCACTTCGGTCGCGTCGCTCTGCATCACTTCGGCGCCGAGTTCGTTGTCGCCGCCGACGCCGTGGCCCTTCACGCGCTCCTGGCCGACGAGGACGGTATCGAGGTCGAGCTCTCGGAGGTCCGCCTCGGCCGAGTTGACCGCGAGGGCCCCCTGGACCGCGCCGAAACCCATCCGCTGGTCGTACTCGGCCAGGCGCTGGGTGAGCTTCCCCCCGGCCTGTCCGACACCAATCAGGACGACTTTCATGGGCGTTGAGTTGAATTGACGGCTAATCAACTTTCCGGCGTCGACCGAGCGCTGGCGCGCGGAAATCGACCGTCGGGACCGCGTGGCCGCTGGTCGACGACCCGGATACGGGCCCGGCGAAGGTTTAAATCCGAGACCGAGGCGAACCGGAGCCATGTCCGACGCGACCGACGCCGACACCGACGAACTCGACCGCCGGCTCCGCGCGGTCGAGCGCGCGCTGACCGACGACGACCGCGCGCTCACGGAGCTGCGGGACGCGGCGGAACTGACCCGCGACCTCGACCGGCTCGCCGACAGAGTCGACGACGCGACCGAGCGCCTCGACGACCTCGACGCCGCCACCCAGGCGCTCCGGGGCTACGTCGGCAGCGTCCGCGCGGTCGACGAGTCGGTCGAGCGCCGGGCCGACGCCGCACTGGCGAAGGCCGAGGCGGTCGAGGATCGCCTGGCGGACGTCGAGTCGAAGGTGACGGACGAAAAGCAGGTTCGGGCGGGCGAAACGCGAGCGGACGGTGCGATGCCCGCGACGCAGTCGCCGGGCGGTGGCGGACTGGGAAGCGGTTCGGATTCCAAGGCCGAACCGGCCGTGCGCGACCGCCGACCTCGCTCCGGCCGACCGTGCGACTGCGAATCGCGCCGGGCGACTTCGCGGGGCCGACCGGGACCTGACGCCGATGCGGACGCCCGCGAAGCCGGCCGCGACGACTCGAGCCTGCTCGACCGCCTGTCGGCGTCACTTCGAGGTCTGATGTAGTGCTCCGCCTGGTCCTCGCGGCCGCGCTCGCGGTGGCGCTGGTCGCGGCCGTCACGCCCGCGCTCGACGACGCGCGAGCGACCCGGACCGAACGCCTCGCCGGGCGCGAACTCGACCGGGTCGGGGCGGCCGCGGCGAGCCTCGCTCGCGAGGAATCGCCCGGTGCACGCCGGACGCTCGACCTGTCGCTGCCCACTGGCTCGCCGACCGCGGCCCCGCTGACGTTCGTCGCACTCGGTGGGTTACCGGACGGCGAATCGACAGCGAGCGACGCCGCCGGTCGCGACGTGTTGGCCTTCCGGGTCGCGGGTGGACGACGACACGTCCGTCGGGTCGCGGTCGACCTGCGGGTCGTCCGGGACGGGCGAATTTCGGAGGACGACCGGACCATCGTCCTCCGCAGCGGCGGGTCCTACGCGGTGACGCTCCGTCTCGTTCGCTCGGACGGGCGTCGGATCGTGGTGGTTTCGGTAGGGTCGTCTGGGGAACTGTAGCGTGCTCTTGGTATAGTCTGGAAGTATCACGACCGAGCAGAGGGTGAAGAATCGGTGAGAAGCTAGCTACTGCCGTCACCGATGAATTTCCGCACAGCACCGCCCGCACTGCGACCGCGGGCCTCACCCCTCCCCAGCCTCGGCGGCCGCCTGAACGCGGCCGCCTCCCTCGCACGCCTGGCGGACCCCAGGGTCCGCCAGCGCGCGCCGGAATCGGTAGGTTGGCACCGCAGACCGGACCCCGTACGAGACTTTAAACCCGAGGACGGGACGAATCCCGGCCATGCGAAACCCGCTCGCGCGATTCCGCGACGCAGAGCCCGAATGCGCCTGCGAGCCCGCTTTCGAGGGCGACCGCCTGGTGGTCGACGCGGCGGACTGCCCCGGCGCGGGCGACCTCACGGCCGAACCGGCGTGCCGCGAGTCGGTCGTCGGCGCGTTAGCCGACCGCGAGGCCGAGTCGGTCGTGACCCGGACCGACCGGCTCGAACGCGCCTACGAGGGCGAGTCGGCCGCGCTCCTCGTCGCCGCCGGCCGGTTCGTCGAGCGCGGAGCGTTCTACGACCGGTCGCTCGCCGACCGGGCGATGCGCGACCCGCTCGGTGCCGCCAGGGCGGCGGTCGGGCGCGCCGGGCCGGTGGGAGCCATCGTCGCCGAGACGAGTCTCGCCGAGTTCGCCCAGCGCGCGGAGGGGTACGCCGACGCGCTCCGGCCGTTCGTCGGCCCGCCGATAGCGAGGGCTCGCGTCGCGCCCGACCCGCCGCCGGACGCCGCCTTCGCGTCGACCCGCCGGCTCGCCACCGGTGCGACCGTCCGGGTCTACGCCGACGACCGCGCGCTCCGGACCTACCACCTCGAGCCGGTCGAACACGGCTTCGACGACGCCGCGCTCGGGGTCCTCGCCGAGGCCTACGAACTTCTCGCCGAGGGCGGGGTCCCCGCCGGCGAGCGGGCGCCGGGCCGGGCGGTCCGGGAGGTCGCCGGTCCCGACGCGCCGGTCGAGGCGCTCGCGGCCGCGCTCCACAAGCACACCCGCGGGTACGGCGTCCTCGCGGACTTCTTCGCCGACCCCGACGTCTCGGACGTGTTCGCCACCGCTCCGGTCGACGGGAACCCGATCCGCGTGACGGTCGACGGCGAGCGCATGCGGACCAACGTCCGGCTCACCGACGCCGGCGCGCGGGCGCTGGCCTCGCGGTTCCGCCGGTCGAGCGGCCGGGCGTTCTCGCGGGCCGCCCCCACGCTCGACGCGACCGCCGACCTCGACGCTGGGGCCTACGTCCCCGCCGCGGACGACGAGGGAGAGAACGGTTCCGGTCCGCGCACCGCTACCGCCGACGGCACGGTCCGGGTCGCGGGCGTCACCGACCCCGTGAGCGACGGCCCCGGATTCGCGTTCCGGGCTCACGACGCCACGCCCTGGACGCTGCCCGCCCTCGTGGCCAACGACACCGTCTCTGCACGGGCGGCCGCCCTGCTCTCGCTCGCGGCCGAGCGCGCCGCGGCCGGTCTCGTCGCCGGGCCCCGCGGCGCGGGCAAGACCACCTTGCTGGGCGCGCTCTGCTGGGAGCTCCCGGCCGCGACCAGAACCGTCGTCATCGAGGACACGCCCGAACTCCCCGTCTCGGCGCTCCAGCGCCGCGGCCGGGACGTCCAACCCCTCCGGACCGAGTCGGGCGACGGGCCTGGCCTCGAACCCCCTGCGGCGCTCCGGACAGCGCTCCGCCTCGGGGAGGGCGCGCTGGTGGTCGGCGAGGTCCGGGGCGAGGAGGCCGCGGTGCTCTACGAGGCGATGCGGGTCGGCGCGAGCGGCGACGCGGTGCTGGGCACCATCCACGGCGACGGCGGCACGGGGGTCCGAGAGCGCGTCGTCTCGGACCTCGGCGTCCCGGCCTCCTCGTTCGCGGTGACCGACCTCGTGGTGACGCTCGAAGCGATTCCCACCCCCGAGGGGAAGCGCCGGCGAGTGAAGGCCATCGAGGAGGTCGTCGACGGCGAGCGGTTCGCCGCCCTCTTCGAGGTCGGAGCGGCCGACGCCCAGACGAACCCGGACGGCGAACCCGGGGCGACGGGGCGGATCGACCGCGGGAACAGTCGGCTCGTGGCGTCGCTCGCGGCGGCCGGCGAGTCCTACGCCGACGTGCGCGCGGCGCTCGCAGACCGTCGGGAGCTGCTCTCGCGACTGGCCCGCGAAGGGCGGACCGACCCGAGCGCCGTGGTTTCGGCCTACGCCGACCGGAGGGAGACGTGAGCCGGGCGTCCGAGGCCCGGAGTCCGCCCGACCGCGTCGACGTCCGTCTGATTCGCCGTCTCGCCAGCCTCCACCCGTGGCCGGTCGAGCCCGGCGAGGACCTTCCGCGGGCGCTCTCGTACCTCGACGCCGGCGTCGACGCCGAGACGACGGTCCGGGCCGGCTACGGCGCCGCAACGCTCGTCGGACTCCTCGGGCTCCCCGCAGTTGCGCTCGCGCCGGGCCGACTCCGCGCGGCCGTCGCGGCCGGAGTAGTCGCCCTCTCGTGCGGCGTGGCCTACGCCGCGAAGCGGGGTCCCGTCGCGCTGGCGACCGCCCGGCGGACCGCCGCGCTCGGGGCCGCTCCGGCACTCGTCGCGCGAGCGGTGCTACGGATGCGGATCGAACCCGCGACCGAGCGCGCGGCGGCGTTCGCGGCCCGGGGGGAGGGCCGACTCGCCGACAGCCTCGGCGAGCACGTTCGACAGGCCGACGGGACCCCCGAGTCGGGACTCGCCGCGTTCGGCGCGGCGTGGGCCGACTGGAACCCGCCGCTTCGCCGGGCCGCGCTGCTCGTGGAGGCGGCGGCCGACGCGCCCGCGGGCGAGCGCGGGGCGACGCTCGACCGGGCGATGGACGCGATACTCGACGGCACCCGCGACCGGATGGCCGCGTTCGCCGAGTCGGTCCGCGGCCCGACGAACGCCCTCTACGCCTTCGGGGTCCTGCTCCCGCTCGCGCTGGTCGCGGTCCTCCCCGCGGCCTGGGTGGCTGGCGTCCCGCTCTCGGTTCCCGCGCTGGTGGTCCTCTACGATCTGCTGTTACCGGCACTGCTCGTCGGAGCCGGCTCCTGGCTGCTGGTCCGCCGGCCCGCCGCGTTCCCGCCGCCCGCGGTGTCCCGGGACCACCCCGACGTCCCCGACCGACGGCTGCTCGCCCCGGCGGTCGGGGTCGGCGCTGGCCTGCTCGCCGGAATCGCGACCGCGACCGCGTCGCTCCCGAACTGGACCCGGTGGCCGGCGTCCGTCGGCGCTGCGGTCGGTGCGGCCCTCGTGATCCGGTACCGGCCGGTGAAACGCGTCCGTGACGACGCCCGCGCGGTGGAGGTCAACCTGACCGACGCGCTCTACCTGGTCGGCCGGCGGGTCAGCGACGGCGCCGCGGTCGAGGCCGCCGTCGCGGACGCCGCGCCCGAGGTCGCGGGTCGAACCGGCGAGATCCTGACCGAGGCCGCGGGCGTCCAGCGCCGCCTCCGGGTCGGCGTCCGCGAGGCGTTCCTGGGCGAGCACGGCGCGCTCGCCGACGTGCCGAGCCCGCAGGGCCGGAGCGTGGCCGCGCTGCTGGCCGTGGCCGCTCGCGAGGGCCGGCCCGCCGGGCGCGCGGTGGTCGCGATGGCCGACCACGTCGACGACCTCCAGCGCGTCGAGCGCGAGGCCCGGCGGGAACTCGCGAGCGTGACCGGGACGCTCCGGAACACCGCGGCCGTCTTCGGCCCGCTGGTCGGCGGCGCCACGGTCGCGCTCGCCGACGGGATGGCCGCCGGGACGCTGGGCGAACCCCTCCCGACCGCGGCGCTCGGCCTCGCCGTGGGAACCTACGTCCTGCTGTTGGCCGCCGTCCTGACGACGCTGGCGACCGGCCTGGAGCGGGGATTCGACCGCGCCCTGGTCGGCTACCGGGTCGGGCTGGCGCTGCTCGCCGCGGTGGGGTCGTTCTTCGCCGGATACGTCGGGGCGGGGTTCGCGCTGTAAAGGCGGCTTCGTCCGCGGAAGCGTCGTGGAGACCGGGCGAGTAAGGTTCAAATCGCTCGGGTGCAAAGGGTCGACGAATGCGTCTCGACGAGTACATCGAGGGCCTCGGCCCGGACGAGGACGACCGCAAGCGCCGGCTCGCCGAGGAGAAGTCCTACGAGATTCTCGACTACGTCGAGGAGGTCGAGGACCGCTTCGCCGAGGTCACCCAGGGCGACTCGCTGGTGGGGTCGACCTCGCCCTCGGTGTTCGTCGGGCGGTCGAACTACCCGAACGTCTCGACCGGCATCCTCTCGCCGGTCGGCGAGGAGGAGCGGGCCGCCGAGTTCGCCACCAGCGGCGAGTGGTACGACAGGGGTCTCGACATCGACAACGTGCTCCAGTACCGGACCGGCCTGCTCAACTCAAACCACGCGGCGAACGTCGACAACGTCGCCGACGCCTGGGACGGGTTCGTCGGCACCCAGCGCGAAGTCGCCATCGCCGACCGGCCGGTCGACGTCGAGATCGGCCTCTCGGACTCGCTGGACCTCGACCTCGACGTCGACGACGTCACCACGCCGACAGGACCCTCGGCCCGGGCGACCTCCGCGGACCTGACCGAGAACCCCCACGTTCCCCGGCCGGTGAAGAAGACCCTCGAGGACGACGACTGGCAGGCCCAGGGCGCGATGACCTACCTCTACCGCCGGGGGTTCGACGTGTACGAGATCAACGACATCCTCTCGGCGGGCGCGCTCGGCCGGGGGCGGAACCGCCGCCTCGTCCCGACCCGGTGGTCCATCACCGCGGTCGACGACACGATCGGTCAGTTCCTCCGGGGGCAGATCCAGACCAACCCGAGCGTCGACGAGACCCAGGTCTGGGTCAACGAGTACGTCGGCAACCGCTACTGGGTGATTCTCACGCCCGGCCAGTGGGAGTTCGAACTGGTCGAGATGAAGGCGCCCGGCAGCATCTGGAACCAGGACCCGACCGGCGAGACGTGGATGGGAGCCGCCCACGAGGGGTTCGAGGGCCGGACCGGCTACGTCGACGAGACCGCCGGGGCCTACTACGCCTCCCGGCTCGGAGTGCTCGAGCACCTCGAATCCGTCGGCCGGCAGGCCAAGTGCCTGGTGCTCCGGGAGGTCTCGGACGACTACTGGGCGCCGGTCGGCGTCTGGCAGATCCGCGAGAGCGTCCGCAACGCATTCGAGGGCGCCCCCGGGAGCGCCACCGACAGGGGGCTCGGCGAGAACGACGATCTCGCCGGCGAGTACGGCGAGGCCGAGACGTTCCACGGCGCGGTCCGCGAGATCGCGCCCCAGCTCCCGGTCTCGCTGGCCGCCCTCCGCCGGAAGTCCCACCTGCTGTCGGGCCTGCAGGCGAACCTCGCGGACTTCTCCTGACTCCTGGTCGTCGGGGCGTGCCAAGACTTATTCCGCTTCTCGGTCCATCTTCGACCATGGTTCCCCTGCAGGTCGCCGTCCCCGGCGGCGTGGAACTGCTCGTCATCCTCCTCGTCGCCCTGATCGTGTTCGGGGTCCCGGTCGTCCTGGCCGGCGTCGGGCTCTACCTCTACCGGCAGTCGAAGTCCGACCGGCCCGCCGGCGAGGAAATCGAGTCGCTCCGCCGGGAGGTCGAGCGCCTCCGCGAGGAGATAAACCGGCTGGACGACGAGAAGTAGCTGCGCGTCGGTATCACCTACGCCGTGTCCAGATTCGCCCAGGCCTCCTCGACCAGGCCGCCCGTCTCGGCCACGATGTCGTCCCACACCTCGTCGTCGGGCGCCATCCCGACCAGTCGCGCGATGCGCATGATACTGACGTGGTAGACCACCTGCGTGCCGGGCTCCTCCTCCCAGATCACCACGTTACACGGGAACAGCCCGCCGATGCGGTTCTCGCTCGCCTCCAGCGCCCGGTCGGCCACGCCGGGATTGCACGCCCCCAGCACGTAGTAGGGGTCGTGGTCGGCGCCCTCGACCTTCTCGTTGAGCAGTTCCGACGGGGAGAACTCCTCCGGCACGCCGAAGCCGGCGTCGGTGAACGCCTCGCGGACGTGTTCGACGGCTTCCTCGTGTTCCATCTCCAGAGTTGCCCGCTTCTCGCCGATGTCTGCGGCGTCGAGCTGCGTGGGGTCTATTGGAAGACTCATACAAGACTCATTACGCGGCGGAGCCGGAAAAGTCCGCCCATCCGGGCCGTCCCAGCCGGAGTCGTGTGGAAGCAGCGTCCGCCCTCACAGCGGCACCGGCAGCCACCGCAGCCACCGGACGACCTGCTCCGGCGGGAATATCGGCGGGTGGAGCACCAGCCAGTCCAGCAGCCCGAGGCCGAGGCCGTGGGCGACCACCGACGGGAGGATGGAGTTGCTCTTGTAGTCGACCGCGCCGAACAGCACGTCGGTTGGGCCCGACAGCATGAGTTCGATGGGCGGCTTGTACATGTGGTGGAACGCGTACACCACGGGGCTGATGAACACGCTCTTGAAGCCGATCTCCCGGACCCCGACGCAGAGCAGCCCCCGGTAGTACGTCTCCGCCGCCAGCGCGATGACGAACTGCGCGACGACGTGCGGGAGGAACTCCCCGAGCGCGGCGCTCGTCCGCCACATCGGGTAGTAGCCGCGTATCGTCGGGAGCGACGACCCGACCACGTAGAACGGGAGCACGAACAGCGACAGCAGGACGGTGTTGCGGATCGCGGTCCGGTCGACCCGGTAGCCGATGGTGCGGCCGTGCCGGACCGCCAGCCCGAGCGGCGCGAGGATGTAGACGACGGTGTCTCGGACGAGTCGCTCGTTCAGGCCCCGCACGTCCCAGGCCATCCACGCGACGGTCAGGACTGCGCCGGCGAGGAGCGCGCGCTGGACCCAGCTCAGCCGGGCGACGCCCCGGCGGACCGCCCGAGCGACTGACACGCTACTCGTCGGCCGTCGGGATCGGTCCGGTGCCGGCCTCCGCGCGGACCTCTTCGAGGAACTCCTGGCGGCTCTCGAAGTACGTCTCGTCGACCGCGGCCAGCAGGTCGCCCAGTTCGCGCGGGCCGTCGGGCGTCCGGACCGACGTCTCCTCGCTCTCCTTCCGGAGTATCTCGCTCTTCTGGACCGGCCAGTGGAGTCGAGAGGCGACGCGAACGAGCGGCGCGCCCTCGACGGGTTCGCCCTCGCCGAGTTCGACGGCTGGTTCTTCCTCTTCCTCGTTGTCGTCGGCCATACGGCCGGATTCGAATCCCTCGGGATTAGAGCTTTCGGAACGACCGTTCGCGCGCCGAGGCCCGCAAATCGGCGCCGGCGGCTGGCGGACGCGGCGCCGGCGGCTGGCGGACGCGGCGCCGGCGGATCGGCGTCAGTCAGTCGCGGACGACGACGTAGCCGTCGCTGTAGACGGTCACTTCGTAGCCGCGCAGGTCGAATACGACGCGGCCGCTCCCCCGCGGCGCGCCGTCGTATCGGTCGCTGAAGAGGCTGTCGAGGGCGTCGGGGTCGATCTTGTCGTAGAGCGGCGTCCCGAGTTCGGCCGGGTCGACGTCGGCGGCGTCGGCGACGGCGTCGATGACCGCCGCGCTGAGCGGCCGGTCGCGGTCGGTCGGCGCGCGCTCGGCTGTCGCGCGGTCGGTGAAATCGGGCGTCTCGTCGAGGTTCTCGGCGGCGTTTTCGCTCATTTGTCGTCTTCCTCCGTTCGATCGAAGATACGGGACGTTGCCGCAGCAATCTACAAAAAATCTCCGCATCAATTTGAATTGGTTATTCGTTTATCAGAATCGAGTTGCTCACTCCAGTCCGTAGTCTCCGCCGTACTTCAGGAAGAAGTACGCGAGGGCGACGACCGAGACCATCGCCGCCACGGTGACGATGCCGACGACGCGGGCGCTCTCCGGGAGGTCCGGGAGCGCTCCGCCGCCGTCGCCGCCCTCGCCCGCGTCGGCCGAGACCGTGAGCTCCGCGACCATCCCGGCCGTCTCGTGCGGGATGCAGAAGTAGCCGTACGTCCCCTCGACCTCGAAGGTGTGCTGGTACGTCTCGCCGCCCGCGACATCGCCCTCCGGGTAGGCGTTCCGGGCGGCCTGCTCGCCGTCGAACCCGCCCGAGGCGAAGTACGCCGCGTCCTCGGGGATCTCGTCCTCGTAGGCGGTCACGGAGTGGCCGACGGTGCCGACGTTGTCCCAGACGACGGTCGTTCCGGGCGCGACCGTCGCCTCGTCCGGGTCGAACACGAGGTTGTCGGTCATGTCGATCGTCCGCTGTGCGCCCTGCGTGCGCGCCGCGGCCCTGCCCTCGGCGTACGACGAGACGGCGGCGCCCGCGGACGCACCGAGGAACCCGCGTCGAGTAACGGCGGTCGAACTGTCTTTCCCCATCGCGCGCCTCTACGACCCGGAGTGTAAAACCGTTAACTTTTATTCGGGCGAATCGGCGGCGATTCGCCGGATCGCCCCGGCGAGCACGTCCACGCCGATCGGGATCGTCTCCTCGTCGACGTCGAACGTCGCGGTGTGGTGGCCGCCGGGGTGGTCGGTGCCGACGCCGACGTAGGCGGCCTTGCCGCCGTTTCGCTGGACCGCTCGCATCAGGTAGGTCGCGTCCTCGCTGCCGCCGAGTTCGTCGCGCTCGACCACGCTGTCGACGCCGTCGGTCTCGCCCGCCACGTCGCCGACGACCGAGACGAGCTCGGCGTCGCTCTCGGCGCTGGGGGCCTCGCCGTTGGTCGCGATCTCGACGTCGCAGCCGTGCATCTCGGCGGCCGACTCGATGGTCCGCTCGGCGCGCTCGACCATGTAGTCCTTGAGCTCGGTGGTCTCGCCCCGGACCTCGCCCTCGATGTACGCCTCCTCCGGGATGATGTTCGTCGCGGTGCCGCCGCCGACCTGGCCGGCGTTGACCCGGGTCGCGCCGTCCTCGTGGCGCGGGATGGCGTAGAGGTTCTGGACCGCGGTCGCCATCGCCTGGACCGCGTTCTCGCCCTCGTTGGGCTCGCCGCCCGCGTGGGCGGGTTCGCCCGCGAACTCCGCCCGGAAGTGGCTCACCGCGAGGAAGCCGTCCATCCCCGCGACGATCTCGCCGGTCGGGTGGTCGAGGCCGACGTGGGCCGCCAGCAGGTAGTCGACGTCGGCGAGGTGGTCGCTCTCGGCCATCGACTTCCCGCCCGCGATCATCTCCTCGCCGGGCTGGAAGAACACCTTCAGCGTGCCCTCGAAGTCGCTGTCCTTCACCGCCTCGATGACCCCGAGCCCGATGGTCGCGTGGGCGTCGTGGCCGCAGGCGTGCATCGCGCCCTCGTGCTCCGACCGGAACCCCTGGGCGACCGGCGCGTGGCCCTCGTCGGTCGACTCCGCTCGGAGGAGGCCGTCGATGTCCACGCGGAGGCCGACGGTCGGGCCCTCGCCGCGTTCGAGGACCGCGACCGCGCCGGTGTACCCGCCCTCCAGTCGGTCGAGGACGTCCTCGTCGGCGCCGGCCTCACGGGCCCGCTCGTACCACTCCTCGAGTTCCTCGTCGTCCGGGACCGCCATGCGCTCGTCCTCGGCGATGGCGTCCGGCCCGACGTGGAGGGCGTCCACGCCGATGCGCTCGAGTTCCGCGACGATGCGCGCGGTGGTGTAGAACTCCCGCCACGCGGGCTCGGGGTGGCGGTGGAGGTCGCGTCGGATCTCGACCAGTCGGTCGCGTTCGGCCTGTCGGCTCATGTGGGGTCCCAGGAGCGCACGGGGCTTAAGTGCTTGAGGCCCGGCAAGCCGGACGCCGAATTGCGTGCGTTCATGTGGCTCCGCTGGATAGCATGGACCGAGACATGGCGGACACGGGAGCCGACGAGCCACCGGAGGAATCGGTCGCCGAGGAACTGGCCGACGCCAGGCGGGCGCGGACGGGGGACCGCATCGAGTTCCGCGGCGGGCCCGCGGCCAGCGCGATCCCCATCGGACTGTTCATCCTGTGGGCCATCTTCCAGAGCGGCGTCCTGCGGGTGAGCGACACGACCGGCCTGGTGGTCGGGATGCTGGTGTCGCTAATCGTCGGGATGTTCTTCGCGAGGGGCGACTGGAAGACCTACGCAAACACTATCTTCGAGGGGATGACCCAGCGCGTGGCCGCGACCGCCATCGTGGCGTGGCTCTGGGCGGGCATGTTCGCCGAGACGATACAGGTCGGGGGCTTCGTCGGCGGCCTCGTCTGGGCCGCCGAGGCGCTGTCGGTCGGCCCGGCGCTGTTCCCGGCGGTCACGTTCGTGCTGGCGGCGCTGCTGGCGACCGGCATCGGGACGGGCTACGGGACCGTCATCGCGTTCACGGGCCTGTTCTTCCCGGCGGGCGTGCTGCTGGGAGCGAATCCGACGCTGCTGTTCGGGGCCATCCTCTCGGGCGCGGTGTTCGGCGACAACCTCGCGCCGGTCTCGGACACGACCATCGTGAGCGCGGTGACCCAGGACGCCGACATCGGCGGCGTGGTCGCCTCGCGGTTCAAGTACGCCCTGCTCGCGGCCGTTCCGGCGTTCGCGGGCTACCTGGTCGCCGGGTCGGTGATGGCCGGTGCCGACGTCGCGGGGAGCGCCGACGTGCTGGCCGGCCAGGCCGAGCCGCTCGGGCTGGTCCACCTCGCGTCCATCGGCGTCGTCATCGCCACCGCCGTCAGCGGGCGCCACATCGTGGAGGCCATCTCGTGGGGGCTGGTGGTCGCGGTGGCCGCGAACCTCCTGTTCGGCCTCGCGTCGCCCGCCGAACTGCTGCTGTTCCGGGCGCCCGCGGACGTGACACTCGCCCGGAGCCTCTCGGCGCTCCCGGTCGTGACGACCGTCCCGCCGACGTCCGACCGGGTCGCGGTCTCGGGCGCCTTCTACGACGGCGCGGCCGGCTTCTTCCCGCTCATCGTCCTGACGCTGCTCATCGTGGCCGGCGCCCGCATCATGATCCGGGGCGGCGGCTTCGAGGCCATCCAGGACTGGCTGCTCTCGCGGGTGGCCACCAGCGTCCGCCGGGCCGAGACCACGATGGTGCTGGGCACGGCGTCGGTCAACGCGATGATCACCATCAACACCGCCGCGGAGATCGCCATCGCGCCGTACGTCGCCCGCATCGGCGAGCGGTTCAACGTCAACGGCTACCGCCGGGCCAACATCCTCGACGCCAACACGTCGGCGCTGGGCTACATCTTCCCGTGGGCGGGCGGCGTGCTCGTGGGCTACACCGAGATGCGGGGGCTGGTCGGCGCCGAGGAGTTCGGGTGGTTCACCCGCGAACTGCTGGTCAACCCCGTCGAGGTGTTCCCCTTCGTCTTCCACGGCTGGCTCCTGTTCGGGGTGTTCGTCGTCTCGGCGCTGACCGGCTTCGGACTGGAGTACACCACCGACCGCGAGTCCGAGGAGGTGGCCCGGGTATGACCGTCCGCGAGAAGTACCTCGCCGGCCTGGGCTTCCGGACGAACACGCCCTCGTTCGCGCCGGGCCAGGAGATCTCGGCGTTCGTGACGGGGTACGACGGCGACGTTCCGGTCGTCCGGGTCGGCGACACCGTCCTGCGCGTCGACGACGCGCCGGCGGACGCGCTCGACACCCGGGTCAGGCTCCGCGTCGAGGAGTTCGACGAGTCGGCTCATCGCGGCCGGGCGAGCTACCTGGAGACGGTCGGCGAGTCGTCGTTCTGAGCGGACGCGGTCGCTCGTCTCCGGGAGTGCTCCCGTCGGGGGTACTCGATTCGAGACTGGCCGATCCGAGGATAGCGTTCGCGAGGAGGATATCGGGGCGGCGGTCAGGCCATCTGCTCGATCTGTTCGAGTTCGACCTCGACGTGGACGCCGTCGGGGAAGTCGAACTCGGCGACCTGCCGGGCCAGCGCGTTGTGGCCGACGATCTCCATCTGTCGGGTGTACACCGTGTAGTCCCAGGATCGGAACTGTCGGTTCTCGTCGCCCGACGTCGACTTGTACTGCGGTACCGTGAACTGTTCTGGCGGGGCGGAGTGCGGGCCGCGGAGCTCCGCGCCCTTCCGCTCGGCGGTCGAGCGGATCTCGTCCACCACGTTCTCCAGCGCGGGGCGGTTGCCGCTCTGGAGCCGGATTCTTGTTACGAAGGTCATGGCTGGGGGTTCGGTGTCGAAGTTGTTCTGCGTCGAACTACGTAAATCGTCTGCTCTTCGCGCGGGTCCGCCGGCCGGTCCCGCACGACGAATCTCCGTCCCGCGCTGACCCGTTTGCGAAGCACCGCTCTCCGACATTCTCTTAACGCACCGCCGTATATACTCCAGTAAATGACGGTTGAAGCCACGTCCGCGGGTGCGATCCTCTACAGGGATACCCGCGACCGCCGCGAATACCTCCTCCTCAAGTCCCGTCCGGGCGACTGGGAGTTCCCCAAGGGCGGGGTGGAGGGGGACGAAGAGCTACAGCAGACGGCCATACGCGAAGTGAAAGAAGAGGCCGGAATCAAGGACTTCCGGCTGCTCGACGGTTTCCGCGACGATTACGACTACGTCTTCGAGGCCAACGGCAACACCATCCACAAGACGGTCCACCTGTTCGTCGCCAAGTCCTACGAGGCGAGCGCGGAGCTCTCCCACGAGCACCGCGACCACCAGTGGCGCGACTACGAGCAGGCCATCAACACCATCACGCAGGACGGACCCCGCGAGATCCTCGAGGACGCCCACGAGTTCCTCAACGAGAAGGAGGAGAACGGCGACGTCTGAGGGCGTCGCCGCGGCGCTTCCGCGCCGGTCGGGCCGCGCAGGACCCGGTCGACGGTCGACCGGCTGCCGACCCCGCCGAGCGGCGCCGCCCTCCGGCCGCCGACGCTGCGACTGTTCTCGTCCGAGCTCCGGCGTCGACCGAACCACTTAGGCCGACCCCGCACCTGGCCCCGAGCGTGAGCGACGCCGACGACGGCGCGCCGGCAGCGGGCGCCGACCCGGAGTTCGTCTTCGAGCTGCGGACCTGCCGGTGGGTCGAGCGCGCGTGGCCGCCCGGCGAGAGCGCGGCCGGCGAGGCCGGCGCCGACGCGGAGGGCCCCGGCTGCCCGGCCATCGTCGCCCGCCAGCTCGGCACGAAGCGCCGGCGGTGGGACACCCTGGTCGTGGAGGTCGACCCCGACGCCCTCCGGCGGCGGGCGAGCTTCGGCGCCCGCCGGCTCGACTCGGACCTGCTGGACGTGATTCCCCACGCGCCGGCCGACTGGGAGTGGTACCGGGACGCGCTCCCGGACCCCGGCTACCCCTGGCGGTACGTCCGCGAGTCCATCCACCGCGCCGACGACCGCGGCATCCTGGACGTCCGCCGGCGGAACAACCGCATCCAGATCCGCCGGAGGTGGGCCTACCCCGACTGGGTCCGGCGCATCGTCGCGGTCGAGAACAAGCCCGACCTCGACGCCAGCGCGGCCCGGGACCTCGCCGCGCAACTGGAGTACGACGTGGCGCTCGCGCTGGCCGACGAGGTGTGGGTCGCCACCCGCGCGACCGGCGAGCGCGTCGAACCCGCGCTGCTGGAGAGCGTCCCGGTGGAGGCCGGCATCCTGACGCTCGATTTCGAGACCGGGGAGGACAGCGTCGAGTGGTTCCCTCGCGGACTCGACGTCGAGGCGCCGGGCACGCGCATCCTCGAACGCGGCGAGGAGACGAAGTACGGCAGTTCGGCCTCGCGGTTCGAGTACGCCGACCCGGAGTGGAAGGCCCACAAGCGGCTGGAGATCGCCGAGCGCGCCTACGAGAAGGGGTGGCGGGCCTTCGCCGAGACGATGCGCCCGGACTGCCGGCACTTCGAGCTCCGACGCGACGGCCGGACGCTGCTGCCGTACTGCGCCGCCAAGGACTGCCACCAGACCAGTTCCGAGTGCTCGGGGTCGTGCCCGGAGTTCTCGCCGGAGCCGCCCCAGTGGCGGACCAAGGGGTGGCCCATCGAGGGCGGGCCCGGCAAGGGGATCCGGAAGCTCCTGGAGGACCGACGGGAGCGGAATCGCCCCGACTGATTCCCCCGTGATGGCCGTCGGTCGGATTACCGCCGACTCACTCCGAGACCGATACCTCGACCTCGTCGCGCTCGACGGCCAGTTTGAACGTCGGCACGGTCCGGTAGACGACCTCCACGACGCCCTTCCGGCGGAGCGACTGGAGCGCCGACCGCACGTCCTCGGCCTCGGGGTCGACGTCGTACTCCGCGCGGAGCTTCTGGAGGACCGACACCACGCTCTCCGAGTCCTCGTCGGGGCCGGCGACGACCTCGAACACCTGCTGCTGGAGCTCGGGCACCCGGATGGCCGACGGCGCGCCCTCCTCCTCGTCGCCGACGACGCCCGGTTCGACGTCGACGAGCTCGTTGGCCTCGTTGGTCGCCCGGATGAGGCTGTTGTCGTCGCGGTAGTAGTAGTCCTTGAGTTCGCTCTCGAGGTACTGGTGGACCTCGCTCCCGCTCTCGAGACCCCATCGCTCCTGCAGTTCGGCGTTCTTGGTCGGCTGGAGCTCGACGAGGTCGGCGAGTCGCTCCTGTGCCTCCTCCGAGAGAGTCATCGGGCGGCGTTAGGACGGGGGGATATTTCCGCTTTCCGGAAGGTCGGACGCTCGCGGTGGTCGGGTCGCGGGGGTTTCGGTCTCGGGTTTCCAGTGAGTTCGCGAAGCGCGTTGCGGTCGTCCGGAGTTGCGGGAGGGCGAGGGTAGTGATCGGAGTTGCGGGAGGGCGAGGATAGCTAGCTACAGCCGTCACAACTGAATTACCGCAACCGCACAGCGACCGCGACAGCCTCGTGCCTCCCCAGCCTCCTGCGGTGCTCGCTTCGCTGTGCTCCTCGTCCCTCGCGCACCTCGGCGGACCCCCTGTGGGTCCGCCAGCGCGCGCCGAATCATGTGTTCCGGTGCTCGATATTCACAGAAATCATCAGGTGCTTGTCCGAATCTCGGAAGGATTATTCCGCGCGGCGCCGTGGGGAGTGGTATGTCCGACTGGGAGACCATCGCGCTCGACTACGAGGACGACGTGGCGACCCTGACCGTCGACCGCCCCGACCGACTCAACGCGCTCAACGTCGACACCCTCGAAGCCCTGGACGAGGCGCTCGGCGAGGTCGAGGACGAGCGGCCGGGCGCGGTCGTCGTCACCGGCGCGGGCGACGACGCCTTCGTCGCCGGCGCGGACATCAGCTACATGCAGGACCTCTCGACGCCCGAGGCCCAGGCGTACGCCGAACTCGGCCACCGGGTCACGAACCGGATCGAGCAGTTCCCCGCACCGGTCATCGCCGCGGTCAACGGCTACGCCTTCGGCGGCGGGTGCGAGCTCGCGCTGGCGGCCGACCTCCGGGTCGCCAGCGAGAACGCGGTCATGGGTCAGACCGAGATCGATCTGGGCATCATCCCCGGCTGGGGCGGCAGCCAGCGCCTCCCCCGGCTGGTCGGCGACGAGATGGCGCGCCGCCTCATCTTCTTCGGCGAGCGCATCGACGCCCAGGACGCCAACGAGCACGGCCTCGTCGGCGAGATCGTCGCGACCGACCAGCTCGACGACCACGTCCACGAGCTCGCGGCCGACCTCGCGGCCAAGCCGACCTACGCGCTGGCGGCCGCCAAGGAGGCGCTCAACCAGTCCCACGAGATGAGCCAGGAGGCCGGCCTGCGCTACGAGCGCCGGCTCTGGAGCGGCCTGTTCGGCACCCGCGACCAGCGCGAGGGGATGGAGGCGTTCCTGGAGGACCGCGAACCGGACTGGGAGTAGGCCTAATCCTGCGGCGCGGCCGAAATCAGCTCGTCCGCCTCCGAGACGGTCTCCTCGACCTGCGTGTACACCAGCACCAGTCCCAGCGCTGCCAGCGCCGCGCCGAACGCGAACGGCCAGACGAACCCGAACGTGACGAGGAAGCCCGAGGCCAGCGGGCCGATGGCGGTCCCGAGCCCGAACGCCATTGTGAGCACCGAGAGCGTGGTTCCCGACTGGCCCTCCTTGGCCAAATCGCCGGCCAGCGCCAGCGCCGGGGCGAACACCAGCGCCACCGCGACGCCCTGGACGAACCGGGCGGCGACCATCGCGGCCGGGGTGGCGACGTACCCCTGGGCGAGCAGCGACGGGACGAGCACGACGAACCCGGCGACGAGGAATGGTCGGCGGCCGTACCGGTCGCTGGCACGGCCGATGGGCACCTGGAAGACGACGTTCGCGATGACCACCGCCGCGAACTCGACGCTGAACAGCACCGACCCCTGCGAGAGCCGGGTCGAGAGCTGGGGTTCTAGCGTGGCGAACAGCCCGATGCCGATGGCCATGAACAGCGTCGCGACCCCGAGGGTGAACACCGGGTCGAGCCCGGCGTTGTCGGGGTCGGTCACCGACACCGCGAGGTCGTCGCCCGCGCTCGCTGCGGTCCGCTCGGGGTCCTCGACGAAGGCGGCCACGAGCGCGAAGCTGACCGCGGCGCCGAGCGCGGCGACGCCGAAGGCCGCGACGAACCCCGAGACGGTGCCGACGGGCGTCCCGTAGGGGCCGTATTCCAGCAGGAACCCCGCGATCAGCGGGCCGAAGCCGAAGCCGATGAGCCGGAAGGTGTTGAACACCCCGAAGTTGTTGCCCCGGGTCGCGTCGGTCGCGAGTTCGTTGACCAGCGCGACCGTCGCGGGGATTGCCAGCGCCGCGCCGACGCCCTGGAGCATCCGGAGCGCGAGTATCGCGGCGTAGCTGTCGGCGAAGACGTACGCCCCGCTGGCGACCCCGAGCAGCGCGAGGCCGACCAGGATGAACGCCCGTCGCTTGCCGGTCCGGTCGGAGAGCCGCCCGGCGAACGGCTGGCCGAAGCTGTTGAGGAAGCCGAACAGCGAGAGCGCGACCCCGATGAGCACCGACTGGGCGACCGCGACCCCGAGCAACTCGCCCCCGCCGCCGGGCACGTCCAGGATCACCTCGTCGAGGAATTGCGGCAGGACGACGATGAGGAAGGAGTTGCCGACCGAGTCTATCATCCGGGCGAACGCGAGGGTCAGCACCCGCCGGTCGGTCCCGAGCAGCGCCATTCGTCGGAACGAGGGCGCGTGCGGGGAAGACGGTTGCGGCACCGGCTGCGTCCGATAACAGTCTACGTGAGTGGCGTCGGAACCACCCTCCCGCCCGGACTATGCGTAATTTTAACACACCTCGCGTGGTAGGTTCACGCTCTCCATCCGGTCGCCGGCGCCGCGCCGCCGACCCGGAGTCCCACCGATGACCAAGATAGAGTGCCAGAACTGCGGACGGAAGGCGACGGTCGACAGCGACCAGCGGGCGTCCGACGCCCCGATGCGGTACTGTCGGCGCTGCGGCGAGGAGCTCCCGCCGCGCGAGGAGTGGTGAGCAGGCCGCCCGGGGACGACCGAGTGCCGGACGCGGACCGCGCGAGTAGCCACTGGGAATCGACGACCTCTCGACCGCGACCCCCGTCACCGAACTGATTTCTCCTCGCCGCCCGAACCGCCGCGCATGGAGAAGACCGCCATCGACGACGCGGACTCGGCGGCGTTCGACGAGGGCGTCGACCGCCGGTCGCTGGCCGAGGCGCTCGGCGCGACGGACCTCGCCCTGAACCACTACCGCGTCCCGCCCGGAGAGGAGTTCCCGAGCGGCCTCCACGCCCACGGCGACCAGGAGGAGGTGTTCGTCGTCCTCGACGGCGAGGCGACCTTCGAGACGCTCGCCCCCCGAGACGAGGGCGGCGGCGACCAGCAGGTCTCGGAGTGGACGGCCGCGGCAGTCACCGCAGCCGCGGGCGAGGCAGTCCGGTTCGCGCCCGGCGAGTACCAGTCGGGCCGGAACGCCGGCGACGAGGACCTGGTGGCGCTCGCGCTCGGCGCACCCCGGGACAGCGAGGACGTGCGGATCCCGCTGGCCTGCCCCGAGTGCGGCCACGACTACCTCGGGCCGGAAGCGGGCGAGGACGGGGAGGTCCGACTCGTCTGTCCGGCCTGCGGCGCCGAGCACGCGCCCGACGGCTGTCCGGACTGCGGGAGCGAGATGCGGGCCGCGCTCGGCGGGTCGGCGGACGGTCCGTCCGCGGTGCGCTCCGAGACGGTCGCGGTCTGCCCGGACTGCGGCGCGGAGGCGGCGACCCCGTTCCGGTCGTGACCCGGTCCGGGTCCGTCGCGCCGGTCGACGTGCGTCAGTTTCCGACCGCGTCGCCCTCGACGGCGGTCACGTCGACGTTCTCGTCCAGCACGATGCGGAGTTCGTCGCCGTCGCACGAGACCGTCACCTCGACCCGCCACGGGTCCTCCGAGCGCACGGCGACCGGGTCGGTGGCGGAGACGAACTCCAGCTCCCAGAGCGGTCGGCTGGTCACGTCGACGCCCCGAGCGTGGAAGAACGACACGACGGCGGGGTGGTAGAGGACGTTCTCGCCGGGCGTGGTGAACATGAACCCCTGACAGTTCTCGCAACTGCGGGCGACGAACACCGCCGACTCCTCTCCGCCGGTCAGCGTGTCGCTCTCGACGCGCTGGAACTCGCCGGGCATCGGTCCCGCGCACCACTTGCAGACGCCCCGGTTGAACAGCATGATGTTGTGGCGGCTCCACTGGTCGAACGCTCCCAGTAGCTCCTCGCCGTCCCAGTGCTCGACCGCGGTCGGCGGGAACGGGACGTCCTGGAACTCCCGGTCGCAGTCTGGGCACGCGATCCGGAGTCGGGCGTCCTCGTACCGGACTTCGAGCCCCGACCCGCATTCGGGACAGCCGCTGTCCGGCTCGACGTCGCCGACGTCGGTCTCGTCCGTGAAGAAGCCGGCCACGACCGTCCGGTACAGCAGGTCGCCGGGGTACGTCAGCGAGTAGCCGTCGTCGCGCTCCCGGACGAACCGGCCGACCAGCTTCTGGAGGTGGTAGTTGAACTTTCCGCTGTCGCGGATCCCCGCCCGGTCGCGGAGCTCCGAGAAGCTGAGGACGCCCTCGTACTCCTCGTAGGGGGCCTCGGCCAGCGCCCGGAGGATCGTCATCCGGGTCCCGTCGGCGACCAGCCCGAACGCCTCGGCGGGGTCGAGTCCGTCGGCCTCGCTCATACGGCCCACTCCGCTCGCGGCCCCTAAATAGCCACTCCCGCTGCGGAAGCCATCTCCAGTGGGGCCGAGCGTCCCGCGGCGACCGCGGTCGGCTCCGGTCGCGAAGGGGCAGGGATTAGTCGCTCGACTCCGAACGCCAGCGCATGGAGACCACCGACGCGTTCGTCGGCCTGACGTGTGTCGACTGCGGCGAGACGTTCGACGCCGGGGAAGCGACCCACCGCTGTCCCGACTGCGGGGGCATCCTGGACCCGGATTACGACTACGACGACATCGAACTGACTCGCGAGGACCTCGCGTCCCGGTCGTTCGAGTCGATGTGGCGCTACGAGGAGCTGCTGCCGTTCCCGCGGAGCGCCGCGGTCACGATGGACGAGGGCGCGACCCAGCTGGTGGAGTGCCCGAACCTCGCCGACGAACTCGGGGTCGGCCGGGTGCTGTTCAAGGACGAGGGCCGCAACCCGACCGGGACGTTCAAGGACCGGGGCCAGACCGCGGCGATGACGGCGGCGGTCCAGCACGGCGCGACCGACGTGGCGCTCAACTCGGCGGGCAACGCCGGCCAGGCGGCCGCGGCTTACGCCGCCCGGGCGGGGCTCGACTCCCACGTCTTCCTGCCCTCGCGGGCCGGGTTCACCAACAAGGCGATGGTCAACGTCCACGGCGGCGACCTGACCGTCGTCGAGGGCCGCATCGGCGACGCCGGCGCGGCCTACGAGGACGCGATGGCGGAACACGACGACTGGTACTCGGTCAAGACGTTCGTCACCCCGTACCGCCACGAGGGCAAGAAGACGATGCTGTACGAGGTCGTCGAGCAGAACGACTGGGAGGTGCCCGACGCCGTCGTCTACCCGACCGGCGGCGGCGTCGGCCTGGTCGGGATGCACAAGGCCGCCAAGGAGCTGCGCGACCTGGGCCTCACCGACGAGCTCCCGGCGATGTACGCGGCCCAGTCGGCGGGCTGCGCGCCCGTCGTGGAGGCGTTCGAGGAGGGCAAGGACGTCCACGAAGTCTGGGAGACCCCCGACACTATCTGCGGCGGCATCGAGATCCCCGACCCGGGCGCGAGTCCGCTCATCCTCGACGCGCTGCGCGAGAGCGACGGCGGCGCGGTCGCCACCAGCGACGAGGACATCCTCGACAGCGCCATCGCGGTCGCCCAGCACGAGGGCCTGGAGATGGGCGCGACCTGCGCGGCGGCGGCCAGCGGGGCGTGGGAGCTCGCCCGGCGGGGCGAGTTCGACGAGGACGACACCGTGGTGCTGCTCAACACCGGCGCGGGCAACAAGGACGACGACGTGCTCCGCAGCCACCTGATGGGCAAGGGCATCTGAGGGGAGAATCGTAGAGCCGCGGCGGGCCCGATAACGGCGGGCGCGTCGCTCGATTCGAGCGGAGGGAGACGCGAAGCCCGAGCGCCCTGATACGTCCCCTTCTACTGTTCGACGCTGACCGGGTCCTCCGAGATGATCCAGGCGTCGGGCGATTCCTTCGACCGGAGTTCGAGGCGGCCGTTGTGGAAGTGAGCGGTGACACGTTCGCTCGACTCGGTCTCTGACATCCTGTCCGGCGCTACGCCGGACCCGGCCATTACTATACGCCGTCTACTCGCGGGACACAGGCGGTCTACCGGTCGATACGCGGAGTCTACTCGGGCGTAAGCGGGACCGGACCGCGAAAAACGGACGACGGTCAGTAGTAGTACACTTCGAACTCGCTGCCGCAGTTGCCGCAGTCGACAGTCGTTCCGGTGAGTCGGTCGGGGTCGCTGAACCGCGGGTCGGGCTCGCCGCCGTCGGTGGCGACCGCGGCGACCCGACCGTCGCAGTTCGGACACCCGATGCTCGTCTCGATGCGCGACATGCTCCGGAGATACCCCGTGCCGGCGGTTAGTTATACGCCGTCTAAACTCGAAACAGGCGGGGCGTGGGAGCCGTCCGTCTCGTCGTAGCCACCCGGTACCGGCGGGGTGGTCGGTCGGTGCGCAGGCCGCGGTTCCCGACGGCGAGGCGGCCGCCGAACTGGAACGGGACAAATATAAGTTTTAGACGCCACTAAATCGGAACAACGAATGCTGAGCGACGTGATGGAAGACTACCTGAAGTCGATATACGCCCTCCAGAAGGAGGACGGCGGGCCGGTCTCGACCTCGGCCATCGCCGACTACCTCGACGTGACGTCGCCGACGGTCACGAGCATGGTCGAGAAGCTCGAGGACCGGGGACTGGTCGAGCGCGAGAAGTACAAGGGGGTCGAGCTCACCGAGGAGGGCGAGACGGTGGCGCTGGAGGTGGTGCGCCACCATCGGCTGCTCGAGTCGTACCTGACCGAGCACCTGGACTACGCGTGGAGCGAGGTCCACGAGGAGGCCGACACGCTCGAGCACCACATCAGCGAGGAGTTCGAGCAGCGGGTCGCCGAGGCGCTGGGCGACCCCGAGGTCGACCCCCACGGCGACCCCATCCCGGGCGCCGACCTCACCCCGCCGGAGGCCGACGACACCACGCCGCTCTCCGAGCACGACGCCGGCGACCGCCTCGTGGTCGCGCGCGTCAGCGACCGCGACGAGGAGGAACTCCGCTACCTCGCGGACGCGGGGGTCGCGCCGGGCACCGAACTCTACGTCGCCGACGTGGCGCCGTTCGGGATGGTGACCGCCCGGCTCGGCGGCGAGGGCGGCTCCGAGCAGAGCCTGCCCGAGAACGTCGCCCGCTCCATCCGGGTCCGGCCCGCGGGGGATGAGGACGGCGACGGGAGTGACCGCGACAGCCTCGAGAACGGGCCCGGCGGGGACGCCCGGGGCGTCAGACCCTGACGGCGGTCCTGTCGGAGAGACAGCTTTTTCTCGGCGGCCTCCCGTACGTTCGGTCGATGCTCGACGCAGTCGTCTCGGGGCTGGCCGGCGTCGCCTTGGGCCTGTCGCTGGCGGCCCCGCCGGGGCCGATGAACGCGGTCATCGCCGAGGAGAGCGTGTTGCGTGGCTGGGGCTCGGGGTTCCGGGCGGGCCTCGGCGCGATGTCGGCCGACGCCTGCTTCTTCGCGCTCGCGCTGCTCGGCGTGGTCGCGGTGGTCAGGGACGCGCAGGCCGTCCAGGGCGCGCTGTTCGCCGCGGGCGGCCTGCTGATGCTGTACTTCGCCTACGGCGCGGCCAGCGACGCCAGCGAGGCGTTCGGCGCCGACGCCGCGGCCGGCGAGACCGGCCCGACCGCCGCGGACGGCGCCGGGAGCCGCGGGGACAGCAGGGGCTTCCGGAAGGCGTTCGCGCTGGCGCTGACCAACCCCTACCAGATCCTGTGGTGGCTCACGGCCGGGGTCGGCCTGCTCGACCCCGGGACGTTCGCCGTCGACGCGCTGGGCGGCCTGACCGTCTCGACCGGCAGCCCGGTCATCGTCGTGGGGTTCTTCGGCGGCATCGCGCTCTGGATCACCGGGTTCCCGGCCGCGCTGGTGTCGGTCGGCCGGCGCGTCGACGCGTTCGCGCCGGCCGTCGCCTACCTGAGCGCCCTCGTGCTCGCGCTCGCGGGCCTGTCGTTCCTCTCGAAGGCGGTCGGGATGGTGGTGTAGGTCGGCGGGACGAGCGGCTCGCGAGACTCCGATTCCGACGGACGGCACCTAAAACGATGTTCACCCGCAGGTGACCGGCTCGCGTCCGCGCGGGCCCGGCGTCGGCGACTGCCCCGCGCTCAGGGCCGTCGCTGGGTCCGACGGTCCGGCGACGTCTCGCAGTCCATCTCGGGGACCTCGCCCTCGAGCCACTCGCGGAACCACTTGACCCGCTTGAGGCGCTCGTGGGCGATGCCCTCGGCGGCGTCGGTCTGGACGCGCTTTGCGGCGTCCTTGCCCCGTTCCATCACTCGGTCGACCATCTCGGCGGCGTCCATGTGGGTCCGGGCCTCGTACCCCATCCGGAGCAGCATCAGCGCGGTGCCGTTCGCGCCGACCTTGTCGAGCAGGTCGGCCTCGATGAGACACTGGGTCTCCTTCGGCAGGTCGGTCAGGTCGCCCTGGTAGGAGTGGTTCTCGACCGCCTTGCACACCTCCTCGATGAACGACTCCGGGAAGTCGCCGTGGGTCTCGAGGTACTTCCGGGCGATGCGCGCGCCCTCCTCGGCGTGGACGTCCTGGTCGGCGTCGAGCTTGGCGATGTCGTGGAACAGCGCCGCGACCCGCGCCACGTCGACGTTCGCGCCCTCCTTCTCGGCGATGGTGCACGCGAGGTCGACCACGTTGAGGATGTGGTTGAACCGGTACTCCGCGGAGTGCCAGGGGTACCACCGCATCCGGCCGCCGCCGTCCTCGTTCTCCACGCTCGCCGCGAGATACTCGTACACGAAGTCCTTCATCTCGTCGAATTCGGCCTCGGAGACGGGCGACTCCTTAATTTCGACGCCCACGGAACCACCTCGGTTCGAAGCTGTCCGTCTTCATTGTTACTCGTATAAACGAATGATTGACTCTTTAGGCTTACGACGATAGAACCTCGGTCGAAAACGGCAATTTCTCGGGCCTCGGTCCGACGTTCTCCGGCCTTCGGCGACCGGTCGTCGGCCCGGCGTCGTCTCCTCTCCGCGATACGTCGCCGGCGGTCGCGCGGTCGAACCGTGCCGCGCAGCTCGAGACCCGCGACGGCCCGCGCGAGTCGAGCAGTCCTACGGCGCGCGCAGTTCGAACTCGATGCGCTCGGTCGCCTCGCCCTTCGACTCCCGGCCGGTTATCTCGACGCGGCCGAGGTCATCGAGGCTGTCGACGTGGGTACCGCCGCAGGGGCAGTAGTCGAAGTCCTCGATCTCGACCACCCGGAGCGGGTCGACGTGTTCGGGGATGCGGTCGAGCAGCGCCCGACCCTCGTCGGTGCGCTCCTCGACCTCCTCGCGGGGGCGTTCGGCCTTCGTCACCGCGAGGTCGCGCCCGATGGCCTCGTTCGCGAGCCGCTCGATGCGCTCGACGTCCGCGTCGTCGAGGTCGACGGGCTCGAAGTCGATGCGCGACCGGTCGGCGTAGATCTGGTTGCCCGCGGTCGTCGCGCCGTACTCGTCGAGCACCACGCGCGAGACGACGTGCTGGGCGGTGTGCATCCGGCGGTGGGCCTCGCGGCGCTCCTCGTCGACGCTCCCTCGCGCAGTGTCGCCCGGTTCGGGCAGGTCGCCCTCGACCTCGTCGACGTAGTGGCGCACGTCGCCGTGGTTCTTCCGGACCTTCGTGACGTCGGCCCGGCCGCCGTCCCACGACAGCTCGCCGCGGTCGGCGGGCTGGCCGCCGCCCTCGGGGTAGAAGTACGTCCCGTCGAGGACGACGTAGTCGTCGGTCGCCTCGGTCACGGTCGCCTCGAACTCGGTCACGTCGTCCTCGTCGGGGAGGTAGCGTTGCTCGGTCACGGGCGGGAGAAAGTGGCCGAGCGGCTTAATGCTTAGTTGAGCCAGCCGGCGACCCGCCGTCGGAGCCGCGCGAACAGCGGCGTCCGGCGGGGGTCATCGCTGTCGGTCCGCGGTCGGTCGGTCGAGCGGTCCGGCTGTTCGTCGACGGGGGACGCGACGGGGCGGGCCTGTTCGCGCGACCGGAACAGGTCGCGGGTCGCGAGGGCGAACAGCGACGCGCCGAGCAGGGTCCAGCAGACGACGCGGCTCCGCCGGGCTCGTCGGGCGAACACGTATCCGGCGCCGACGAGCGGAACCGCTGCGGCTATCACCCACGTGGGGTCCATCGCTCTCCGGTCGGGTGGAAGTGGTCGAGTCGGTGCGTCCGGATGGGGGCCATGCGTGCGCAAGCGCGACCCGTAGCGGCTTTGTTATGCGTTGCCTGAGGACGCGGTCCGTCGCGCTGCGGTTCCGGTCGCGGTTCCCGACAAAGACGGTAAAGAGCGTTTGTCGCGATGTAAGCTGTGGCAATCGGTCGGGGTTTCGGTTCCTCGGCCGGCCGGTCCGGGACCGCCCGACCACTCGGAAGTGGGGTCGTCAGCCCATCGCGATCGAGACCGCCACCAGTCCGGCGAGGATGCAGACGAGACCGACCCGGCGCTTGTGTCGGGCCAGCGCGGCCTCGGGTTCGGGCGGCGCGTTCAGCAGGTCCGACTGGACCGCCAGCACCGCCCGCGGGAAGCAGTAGTCGACCAGTCCCCACGCGACCAGGACGACGCCGAGCGCGAGCCTCAGGGGGACGGACATGGAGTGTACCTAGTCGGCACTGAGTACGAAATACTTACCGGGAACGAGCCGACAAGTCGGCGGTCGGAGCGGACTCGCGCCGACGCCGACTCGCTCGGAACGCGCCCGCCGCCCGCTCACCCGGCGACCACGGGCCGCGAGATGATCCACAGCGACAGCACGGTGTAGCCGACCATGACCGCGACCAGCGGGAGGTGGGCCCGGCGGGCCCGCGCCGGCGTCCCGTACCGGCGGACGGCGACCTCGTGGGCGGCGACCACGGCCGCGACGTGGCCGACCACGATGAGCAGCACCTGCGACCCCCAGAAGACCGGGACCGACAGCCAGCCGAGCAGGCTGACGGTCGCCTCGGAGCCGACCGCGCGGAGTCCGAGCTCGGCTGCCTGCGCGAGGTTGCGGACTACGTAGGGGTAGTTGTGCGCGAGCTCGTAGGCGACCGCGATGGGGACGACCGTGGGTGCGAACGCCCGCGCGGTCGAGACGGCCGACGCGCCCGTCCCGCCCAGGCGTTCGACGGCCGCCGCCGCACCGACGAAGCCGAGCACGAACGCGACGAGTCCGGCGACGTACAGCAGGACGCCGGTTGACACGCCCGTACCGAGCGCGTCCGCGACCACGAACAGGAGCCGCTGGTACTCCGGGGTACCAGTGAACCCGTCGAAGCTCACGGTGTAGACCATCGCGACGACGAAGGTGAGGACGCCCGGCTCGACGGCCGGCGTCGTACAGCCCGCCCACGGGAATCGGGTCTCCGCCGCGTAGCCGTCGTCCCGGGCGCGGACGCGAAGCGGCGCGACGCGTCCGAACTGCCGGTACAGCACCTCGAAGACGTCGGCGCGCCGGAACCACTCCCGGCCGAAGGCGACCCCGCCGAGCACCATGACGACCGCGTAGAGCGCGACCAGTCCCGCCGTGAGCCGGGGCGAGCGCGGAATCACGGTGAGGTTCTCGACCACCCCGACGAGGGCGACGAAGCCGAGGACGGCGGGCCAGACGCCCCAGGCCGCCGGATACGCGCGGAGTGCGACGCGGCCGCCTTCGAGCGCCTCGAGGAGCGCGTGGACGCCGCGCCACGGCGAGAGCGCCCGCCACGGACTCCCGACAAGCATCGCGACGAGTCCGACGCCCTTGAGCCAGAGCGGCCACGCGAACACGGTGGCGACGTTCTCGGCGGCGACCTGTCGGCCCGCGAGTCCCCGGACGACCGCGAAGACGACCGCCGCGGCGAACCCGACGCGTCCGGCCGCCCGGAGCCACCGCATCGCCCCGGGGGAGGCCCGACCGACCGTCCGGGTCGCGCTCGGGGCGAGTTCCCCGTTTCGGCCGAGCCACGCGGCCGTGAGGCCGACCGTCGCGCCGGCGCCGACGAACAGGACGGCGAGCGGGATGGGCGAGTCGAACCGCGTCCCGCCGACGTCGTGGGCGGCGGCGACGCCGGCGAACGCGGCGATGCACGCGAACGCGACGGGGACTGCGAGCCCGGCGAGGACCCCGACCGAACGCCCCGCCCGTCGCGTCCAACTCATACCGTAGTGCGGGCGAGTCGCGCGGAAGTAACTGCTGGTACGCGCGTCGAATCCCGCCCGCCACATCGGCAGCCTTTATCCCGGGTACCCGCAACTCGGCACATGCGCATTCGGACGGTCGCGGTCGTTCTCGCGGTGCTCGCCGGCCTGCTCGGCGCGGCCGCGGTCGGCCTCGGCGTCTTCGGCGGGGAGAGCACGACCCTAACCGCCGAGTGGGTGAGCGGGACGGGCCGCGAGGTGACCTCGAACCACCACGCGGTCGCGGCGGGCCGACCGGGCGGCCGGGGGATGGTGTACGCGCCGGTGAGCGGTCGGGCGAACACCACCCAGTGCGCCCTCTACGGGCTCTCGGCCGCAAACGGGTCGACCGACTGGACGTACGCGGTGCCGCCGGCCGACTGCACGATACACTCGGTGGCCGACCCGACGCTGGCCGACTACGACGACGACGGCACCGTCGAGGTGCTGGCCGGCACGACCGAGCGGGCGGTGGTCGCCGTCGACCCGGCGACCGGCGCGGTCGAGTTCCGGCGCGACCTGGGCTCGTACGGCTACTCGAAACCGGTGGTGACCGACTTCGTCGGCGACGACGCGAAGGAGATCATCGTCGTCGACGCTCACGGGACGGTCTACGTTCTCCGGCCGAACGGGTCGGAAGTCTGGTCGAAAAAGCTCGACCGGTACACCTGGGGCCAGCCGGCGGTCGCCGACTTCGACGACGACGGCGACCCGGAGCTGACGGTCGGCGTCGGCGGGGAGGGCCACCTCTACCTGTTCGAGCGGAACGGCACGGTCGCGTGGCGGCGAACCGACTCGCTCGGCGGGTCGATAACGTGGTTGACGACGGGACAGGCCGACGGGGACCCGGCGCGGGAGATCGTCACCGCGACCGCCGCGGGCGGCGTCGCGATGTTCGACGGGACGGACGGTCGCGTCGAGTGGGAACGCGACTTCGGCCGACTCGCCGCCGTCCGCGCCCTCGGCGACGGCGACGGTGACGGCGCACCCGAGGTGTACGCGGTCGCCCGCGACGGGAAGCTCCGGAGCATCGCCGTCGCCACGGGGGACGTCGAGTGGACGACGACGCTGACGACCGCGGACGTCCAGATGATGCCCCCGCCGTCGCTCGGCGACGTCGACGGCGACGACTCGCCGGAGCTGGTCGCGGCGACGAACGACGGGACCGTCGCCGTCGTCGACCCGGTCGGGGGCGACGTGGTGGCCCGCTACGAGCGCGACGTCCCCGTCTTCGCGCCGCCGACGCTCGCGGACGTCGACGCCGACGGTCGCTCGGAGGCGTTCGTCATCTACGGCGACGGGCGGGTCGTGGCGCTCTCGGTTCCCGAAGGCGGATAGGCTCGATTCCGGCGCACGGTCGACGTTCCGCGACCGGCAGGCCGCCGCTCGCAATGTACCACCGTCCGGGGGAACCGAACCAACTCCGACGAGCGCCCGGATTCAGTCGGCCGCGACGCTCGCCGACGACTGGCCGCCCAGCCGGCGCGCCGATTCGACCGAGTAGACCAGGCTACCGGTGAACAGGACGACGCTCGCGATGATGAACAGCGAACTCAGCGGCGACGCCGTGTCGACGAACACCCAGTAGATGGGGGCCGCGACCGACGGGCCGGCCGCCAGCACGGCGACCTTCGCGACGAGCGGGCCGCAGCACCCGCAGGTGCACGACCCGACGACCACGCCGGTGCCGGCGGTGCCCTCGGCCATCCCGGCCCGCTCGCCGAGCCGCCACTGGCGGGCGATCAGCGCGGCGTTCAGCCCGACGAGCCCGCCGAGCGTCCCGACCACGACGGCGATACCGGCCGAGAACGCGAAGAACAGCGGGATCTCCGGCAGCGCAACCTCGAGCGTCGGCCACTGGACCAGCTGGTAGGCCGCCGGCAGGACCTCGACGGTCGTCTCGTGGGGCGCGCCCTCCTCCCAGAAGAAGGTCACGAACCCGCTGGTCGCCATGAAGAACAGCGCGACGACCAGGCCGACGCCGAGTCCGAACCGGCGGGCGACCGGGTCGCGCAGGACCGACGCGAGCACGTCCCCGGCGTCGGTCCAGACGACGTACCCCACGAGGACCGGCGTGGCCAGCACGACGGCGTAGCCCAGCGGGTGGGTGTAGCTCCCGGGACCGGGGACGAGCTCGGGGTACGAGACCCACAGCCCCATCAGGATTCCCAGGAACGTGTAGCGGGGCCGGGTCGGCCACCGGAGCAGCCCGAGCACGAGACTCGCGACCGCGACGGCGAGGCCGACCACCAGCGACAGCGGCCGGTACCACGACCGCGGGAACGGCATCGTCTGCGCGGTGTACGTGGGGTCGGACGCCAGTCCCTCCCAGAGGACGGTCCCGAGGCCGGCCGCGATGAGCCCGAACAGCACGCCGTAGAGCGCGGTCGTCGGCGCGAGCCGGCCCCGCCGCTTCAGCAGGACGCTGCCGACCACCGCGGCGACGCCGCCCAGAACGACGAGCACCGCGTGCCACTGGGTGAGCCCCGACGAGTGGGTCCCGCCGTGCGCCGAGGCGCGCGGCACCCGCGTGAGGACCAGTAGCAGCACCAGCGCGACCGAGAGCTGCCGTGCCGAACGACGGAACCGCGGCTCGGTCCGGGAGATCTCGGCCGTCTCCGGTCGCGGCGTCGATGGCAGTCGCACACACGAACTTCTGTTCTCCGATAGAATTACTTTACGGACTGCCGAGCGGCCGAGTCGGTTCCGGGCACTCCGGCAGTCGCGTCGGTCGAGCGCCTCAGTCCTCGAACTGCGAGCGGGCGACCGAGACGGACCGATCGCCGAGCGCGAAGGTCTCGACCGACTCCCGGACGCGTCGCGAGCGCGGGACCAGCCGGTCGAGGACGGTCGCCGACCCGCGGACGAGCCACGGGGGGACGCGTCGACCGTGGTCGAGCCAGAATGCCAGGCCGTGCGCGGCGCGTCGCTGGAGCGAGACGACCGACTCGACGGTCGGGCGGCGCCGCGCCTCGAAGCCCCGGAGCGCCTCGTCCGGCAGCGTCTCCCCGTCGTCCGCGAGCGCACTGACGAGGAGTCCGTGGGCGACGACGGCGTCTTCGACGGCGAGCGGATTGCCCTGGGCGCCGATGGGACTTGCGGTGTGGGCGGCGTCGCCCAGTAGCAGGAGGCCGTCGTCGGTCCATCCGGGCGCGACGCCCGGCGCGACGTCGAGCAGCGTGGTGTCGCCGAAGCCGTCCAGGTGGGCGTCGATAGCGGGCCCGAGGCTCGGGTCGACCGCGGCCACCCGATTCCGGAACGCTCCGAACCCCGCTTCCCTGATGGCTGTCCACTCGCCGGCCCGGACCGGGTAGCCGACCTGGAGCTCGCCGGCGCCCAGGCCGAAGTACACGAGGATGCCGTCGCGGTCGATGCGGCCCTGCGTGCCGGCGTCGACGGCGCCGGCCGGGAGCTTGAACCAGGCCAGGTCGATGGGCGAGTCGAACAGGCCGGGGTCGATGCCGGCGCTCGTCCGGACGGCAGAGTACCGCCCGTCGGCGCCGACCGCGACGCGCGCCTCGAACGCCACGTCTTCGTCGGCCTCGCGGTCGCGGGCGGTCACCCCCCGGACCGCACCGGACTCGTCCGCGCGGAGGTCGGTGACGGTGGTGGCGGGGTGGAACGCGAAGCCGTCGTACTCGCTCGCGCGCTCGACGAGGTACTCCAGGAGCGCGGGCTGTTCCATCATGAGCGCGTACGGATACTCCGTGTCGAGCAGGTCGAAGTCGAGCACCGTGATCCGCTCGCCGTAGAGCGAGAACGCCCCCTCGGCGACGGTCTCGTGGGCGAGATCGAGCACGTCGTCGAGCACGTCCATCTCGTCGAACAGCCGGATGACGCCGGGGTTCCAGCCGAACCCCCGGTACTCGCGCTCGAAGGAGGCGGCCCGCTCGACGAGCGCCACGTCGACGCCGCTTCTGGCGAGGAGGTACGCGAGCACGGCGCCGCCGGGCCCGCAGCCGACCACGACGACGTCGGCGGTCACGGTTCGCTCGGACACGCCTGCATCTCGTTCTCCGGGTAGTTATAGTTCGTCTCGGCAGGCGAGCAGTGGCACGGGATGTCGGTCGATAGCTCTCAATCGTCGGAGACGGTCCGATCGGGCGTATCGACCGCCGGTGCCGGCGGTTCGTGTGTGCCGAACTCCGGGTGTGTCTCTTCCATCCACAGATAGACGACCGCGCCGGAGACGAACATCAATACCCCGGTCATGACGAACGCGGATTCGAGATTGACGAACTCCATCGAGAGACCGACCAGAATTGCGCCGATACCGTAGCCGGCGTCGCGCCACATCCGGTAGACGCCCATCCCGGTCGCACGCCAGGTCGGATGGGCGGCGTCGCCCGGAACAGTCATCAGATTCGGGTAGAGCAACGCCATCCCGAGCCCGGAGACACCAGAGAGAATCACCCACGGGAGATACCCCTCCACGAGGACCATCCCGAGGATACCCGAGCCGGCGAGGACCATCCCGGCGACGACGGGTGGACGGCGACCGATGCGGTCCGCGAGCCCGCCGGTTGCGATCTGGAGGAAGTACATCGCGCTGTGGACGCCGACGACGAACCCGACCGCTGCGATCCCGAGTCCCCGACTCGTGAGATACAGCGGGACGGCGAGCCAGAACAGCGTATCAACGAACTTCTCGATGTGGCCCGCCTGTGCCGCGGCGAACAGCGTCCTGTCACCGTAGGTCGCCCGCTTCAGCACCTCGACGAACGGGAGGTCCGCGTCGCGGTGATCGTCGTCATCGACCTCTACCCCCGCGAGCTGGACCGTCTCCTCGATCAGGAAGACCGAGATGAGGAACGCCAGTACGACCACGGCGGCGAGGAAGTAGAACGGCTCGGGCCGGAGGCTCGCGCGGGCAGCGATGACGCCCGTAATCCAGGCGCCTGCGGCGACGCCGGTGTACCCGAACGCCTCGTCGATGCCGACCGCGAGCCCTCGCTGCTCGGGACCTGCGATGTCGATCTTGGCGTTGATCGCCATACTCCAGGTCAACGCCTGGTTGATGCCCAGCAGGACGTTCCCGACGGTGATCCAGCCCCAGCTCGGCGCGAAGATGAGGATGACCGGGAGCGGCAGTGCAGTCGCCCATCCGAGGACGAGCACCGGCTTGCGACCGTATTCGCCGCCCCACTTGCCGGCGTAGAGGTTGAGCAGCGCCTTGACGAAGCCGAACGAGACGACGAACGAGCCGATGACGAACAGCGACTCGACGCCGAGCACGTCCCGGCCCAGCACGGGCACGACGGCGCGCTCGGAGCCGATGGTCAGTCCCGTCGCGAACACCAGCAGGACGTGCAGCGAGAACTGTCCGAGGTGTTCGCGGATTCCCTGTTCGAGTTCGGCGGCGCTCGTGTTTACCATCGATGTTCCCCCGTAGGGGGAATACCTGCATATAGGTCCTGCCGGACATGACCGGCACCGTTAACCCGGACGAGCTCCGATACTCCTGCATGAGCCTGTACGAGGCCTCCTTCCGGGTGAAACACGAGTGTCCCTACCGGGAGCTCTCGAAACGTCACCCGGACCTCACGATACGCGAGTGGTACCTCAGCGACTGCCAGGTTCTCGAGATCACGGCCGACCGGGCCCCGACGGACGACCTGCTCGACGAGATCGACCGCCTGGGAACGACGCTCCACGAATCGGTCGACGATTCGGGGCTCCACGTCGTCACGCAGTCCTGCCTCTGCTCGCTCGAGGAATCGATTCTCGAGCGATTCGAGGAGTTCAACTGCCTGTACCAGCCGCCGACGATCCACCGGCACGGCTGGGAACACTACACGGTGATCGCGTTCGACGAAGCCGACGTTCGAGCGTTACACCGGAACCTCGAGGAGGACCGTGACATCGAGGTCCTGTCGAAGACGGCGATCGCGGAGCAGCAACTCCCCCACAGTATGCTTGCGCCGGTCGATCGACTGTTCGACGACGTAACCGACCGGCAACTGGCAGCACTCCAGTTGGCGCTCGAGAACGGCTACTACGAGCAGCCCCGAGAGACCTCCCTCCGCGACCTGGCCGCGCAGACGTCCGTCGCCCGGTCGACGTACGAGGAGCACCTCCGGAAGGCGGAGAACAAGCTCGTGGGGAACGCCGGGGCGTTCCTTCGACTGGTGGCGGCGAGCAGCGACGCGAATCCGCTGGCCGTTGATCGGGCGAGCCAACGCGGACAGAGTGCAGACTGACCTACGGGAGGATGCCCTGAAGCGGGACTACAGGGTTTTGAGAGTACGGCGAGATACGAACGTCCGGTAGAGAATCCCGGTTCGCCATAGTCCCGGGCGGATTCGAACCGCCGTCATGGGCTCTCTTCCGCATCGACTCGTAACTCGACACGTCCAAAGGCCCATATGATTGGCCACTACACCACGGGACTTCGCTCACTTCGTTCGCTGGTCCCGTGAGCATCGAGAATCCTCGGATTCTCTCACCACCACGGGACTCCTCGTTTCACGCGTCGTCCCGCGTGCCTCGCAGTTCCTTCGGAACTGCTCACCACCACGGGACTTCGGCGTGTTCGCACCCGATTCTAGCGCGATGAACCACTTGAACGTATCGCAATCGAAAACCGCCGAGAAATCCGGAGACCGCTCCGCAGACTCAGTCCGCCTCGCCCTCTTGCCGGACCAGTTCGGCGCACATGTCGGCCTCGGCGTCGAAGCAGTCCGGGCACTGGGGTTCGCGGTCGATGATGGTGTCGAGGCGCTCGGCGACGGTCTCGTCGATGACGCTCTCTAAGGCCTTCGCCTCGCTCGGGAACTCCTCGACCTCGAGGACGTTGTGGAGGAACCGCTCGATGATGCAGTAGGTCTGGAGCGCGTCGCGGGCCTGCTCGATGCCCTCGTCGGTGAGGGTGACGCCCTTGTACTTCTCGTGGTCGGCCAGCCCCCGGTCCTGGAGCTTGCCGATCATCTCGTTGACGCTGGCGGGACTCACGTCGAGTCGGTCGGCGAGCGCCCCGGTCGAGGCCGGACCGTTCTCCATCTGCTGCACGAGATAGATCGCCTTCAGGTACTGGTCTGCGGTGTTCATTCTCTGGCCTCCATGACCGCGGTCACTTCCTCCACGCCCTCGGCCTCTTCCTCTCGGATCGCCTTCAAGATGGTGAGTAGTTCCTCTCGGTCGAGGCCGTACTCCGCGTCGCTGGCCTCGATGGCGTCGATCAGGTCGTCGTAGAACTTGTAGGCGGTCTCCTCGCCGTGGAGCTGGTCGTAGAGCACGCCGTCGAAGTCCTCGGGGCCGGTCTGGGCGTAGGTCCCCTCGACCAGCGCCTGGACCTCCTCGACGGGGACCGGCTCGGCGTCGAGCCGGTCGATGAGCGCCTCGAGGCGCTCGCGGTGGTCGGCCGACTCCTCGCGGGCGTCCTCGAGCAGCTCCTCGATGGCGTCGTCGCGCTCCTCGGGCGAGAGCGTGTCGTAGTGGCGCGCCGCCCGGATCTCGACGACCTCCTCCAAGACGACCCCGATCTGGAGCAGGCGGGCGAGCTGGGTGTCCGTAGAGACGCGGTCGTTGACGGTCATCCCGACCACCCGCGTTCGTCCGTCGATACGACAGTCATCAAGGGATAGTGAGGAGCACGGCGACTTAACAGGTTTGGTCCGCTGGCACGTATCGCGCTGCGCTCGTTCCCGCAGAAAAGGGGCGGGCGCGTCTATTCCCGGAGCCGTTCGCTGACGCGGGTGTCGAGGTCGTCGCGGAGCTCCTCGACCTCGACCTCCTCGAGGACGGGCACGAAGAAGCCCTCGACAAGCATGTTGCGGGCCGACCTGTCGTCGACGCCCCGTGAGGTCATGTAGAACATGTCCTCCTCGTCGATCTGGCCGACGGTCGCCGAGTGGCTCGCCTCGGTGTCGTGGTTGTTGATGATGAGCTTGGGCGAGGCGTCGGCCTCGCTCTCGTCGCTCAGCATCAGGGTGTTCTCGCGCTGGTAGGAGTTGGTGTCCCACGCCTCGCGGCCGACGTCCTGGACGCCCTCGTACACCGACCGCGCCTCGTCGTCGAGCACGCCGCGGGTGACGAGGTCGGCGGTCGTGTGGGCCGTGTTGTGCCAGACCCGGGCCGCGATGTCGAAGTGCTGGTCGTTGTGGCCGAAGAACGCGCCGACCGTCTTGGTCTCCGAGCCCTCGCCGTCGAGGTTCGTCTCGACCGAGGACTTGGTCAGCCGGGAACCGAGGTTGCCCTCGACCCAGTTGACCGTGGCGTAGTCGGCGGCCTCGCCGCGCTTGAGCGAGTAGTGGTACGTCTCCTCGTCCAAGTCCTGGAGCGAGCCGTACTGGACGTGGCTGTTCTCGCCCGCGGCGACCTCCACGATGCCGCTGTAGTAGCGGTCGCCGTCTGCTCCGGCGGCTTCGCCGCCTTCGCCTCGTTGCGCGTCCGGCGCAACGCCGTCTTCACCCGTGTCCTGGCGCTCCAGGATAGTCACCGAACTCGACTGCTCGGTGACGACCAGCGTGTAGTTGAACAGCGACTGGGAGTTCTGGGTGGTCCGGATGGTCACGTCCTCGGCGTCGACGTTCTTCGGGACGTAGACCAGCGTGCCGGTGCTGAACAGCGCGGTCGAGAGCGCGGTGAGGTAGTTCTCCTGGGGGTCGATGACCGACCCGAAGTGCTCCTTCAGGAGCTCCTCGCGCTCGTCGACGGCCTCGGCGAACGGCAGGACCTCGGCCTCATCGGGGCCGACCTGGTCCTTGTCCTCGGCGGCGTTCAGCGGGTCGACGAAGTCCTCGTAGTCGAGCGCGTCGAGGTTGGTCCAGTCGCGGCCCGGCGTCCGGATGACGTCGGGCATCTCGAGGTCGCTCAGCGCGTCGAGCGCGTCCAGCCGCGTCTCGAGCAGCCAGTCGGGCTCGCCGAGCTCGTCGGATATCTGGCGGACCGTCTCCTCCGAGATGGTCTCGTGTACCTGCGCCGCGGTCATCCGAGGCTCCCCTCCATTTCGAGTTCGATGAGGCGGTTGAGTTCGACGGCGTACTCGATTGGCAGTTCCTCGGTAATCGGTTCGATGAACCCGGAGACGATCATCTGCTTGGCGTCGTCGTCGTCCAGCCCCCGCGATTGGAGGTAGAAGACGTCCTCGTCGCCGATCTTGCCGACGGTGGCCTCGTGAGCGACGTCGACGGTGCTCTCGTCGATCTCCATGTACGGCATGGTGTCGGACGTCGATTCGTTGTCGAACATCAGCGCGTCACATTCGACCGACGTCGAGGAGTTGGTAGCGCCCTCGGAGATGTGGACGAGGCCGCGGTAGTTGGTGCGGCCGCCGTCCTTGCTGATGGACTTGGACTCGATGGTGGAGTTGGTGCGGGGCGCGTTGTGGTAGACCTTCGCGCCGGTGTCGATGTCCTGGCCCTCGCCAGCGAACGCAATCGAGATGTGGTTCGCCGAGGCACCGCGACCCTTGAGGATGGAGCAGGGGTAGAGCATGGTGGCCTTCGAGCCCATGCTCCCGGAGACCCACTCCATGCGGCCGCCCTTCTCGACGAGGGCGCGCTTGGTGTTGAGGTTGAAGGTGTTCTTCGACCAGTTCTGCACCGTCGAGTACTGGACGTGGGCGTCCTCGCCGACGAAGACTTCCACGCCCCCGCTGTGGAGGTTGTGGGTGCCGTACTTGGGCGCCGAACAGCCCTCGATGTAGTGGACTTCCGAGCCCTCCTCGGCGATGATGAGGGTGTGCTCGAACTGGCCCATGCCCTCGGAGTTCATGCGGAAGTACGCCTGGACGGGCATCTCGACCGTGACGTCCTCGGGGACGTAGACGAAGCTCCCGCCGGACCAGACGGCGCCGTGGAGCGCGGCGAACTTGTTGTCGCTCGGGGGCACGCAGGAGGTCATGAAGTGCTCTTTGACGAGGTCCTCGTGTTCCTGGACGGCCTCGTCCATGTTGCAGAACACGACGCCCTTCTCCTCCCACTGCTCCTGCATGTTCTGGTAGACGACCTCCGACTCGTACTGGGCACCGACACCGGAGAGGGCCTTGCGCTCGGCCTCCGGAATCCCCAGTTTCTCGAAGGTGTCCTGGATGTCCTCGGGCAGGTCGTCCCAGCTATCGGCGCCTTCGCGCTTGTCGACGTCGGGCCGGATGTACGGGATGATCTCCTCGACGTCGAGTTCGGAGAGGTCGGGCTGGCCGGGCCAGTCGGTCGGCATCGGCATGTTCTGGTAGTGCTCGAGCGCGCGGAGCCGGCGCTCGAGCATCCAGTCGGGCTCGTCCTTGTCCTCGCTGATGAGCCGGACGACCTCCTCGGTCAGCCCCTTGTCGGACTTGACCGCCGCGCTCTCCTCCTTCTTGAACGCGAAGCGTTCCTCCGTGTTTGTCTCTTTCAGTTGATCTTGTTCGGAACTCATGCTATCACCTTACGCGGCCTCGTACACTTCTTCGCGGACCCAGTCGTACCCCTTGTCCTCGAGCTTCTCGGCCAGCTCCGCGCCGCCGCTCATCGCGACTTCGCCGTCGAGCATGACGTGGACGCGGTCGGGCTCGACGTAGTCGAGGATGCGCTGGTAGTGGGTGATCTGGAGGATGCCGGTGCCCTGCTCGTCGCGCAGGGCGTTGATGCCGTTCGAGACGTCCTGCAGCCGATCGATGTCGAGCCCGGAGTCGATCTCGTCGAGCACCGCGATGGACGGCTCGAGGATGGCGGCCTGGAGCACCTCGTTCTGCTTCTTCTCGCCGCCGGAGAAGCCGGCGTTGAGGTAGCGCTGGGCGAACGTCTCGTCCATGTCGAGCTGCTCCATCTTCTCCGAGAGGATCTGTTGGAACTCCGCGACGTCGACCTCGCCCTCGTCGGCGGGGCCCTCCATCGGGCTGGTCTCGTAGCCGGCGTCCTCGTCGTCCTCCTCGGCCGCTTCCGCCTCGTCCTCGAAGAGCTCCTCGCGCTCCTCGAGCTTGGCGTTGAGCGCCTGCCGGAGGAAGTTGACCATCGTGACGCCCTCGATCTCGGCCGGGTACTGGAAGCCGAGGAAGATGCCGAGCGCCGCCCGCTCGTTCGGTTCGAGGTCGAGCAGGTCCCAGGTCCGCATGTCCTCGGGGATGTCGACCTCGTCGCCGAACTCCCCTTCCTCGAGGTGGAGCAGCACCTCGCCGTCGGTCACCTCGTAGGCCGGGTGGCCCGCGATGACCTTCGCCGTGGTGGACTTCCCGCTGCCGTTGGGGCCCATCAGGGCGTGAATCTCGCCGGAGTTGACCTCGAGGTCGACGCCGTTGAGGATCTTCTCGTCGGCCTCTACGACCTCTGCGTGTAGATCTTTGAGTTCTAGCGTTGCCATTGTAGGTTCACCTAAGTCGTTCGAAGAATGGGTTGTCCGACCCATAATGCTTTCGCATTCCCACGTAAATGGTTTCTCGGTCTGGAAAATTACTTTTCGGAATGAGAAAAGCTGTCACGTTAGCCGACGGCCGTCCGGGGCCTCGAATTCGCCGGTAAAACGGCCTCAGGCGTGTATTTCGGCCGTCGGTGACGGACGCCGACTCAGACGAAACTGCCGAGTCCGGTCTGCTCCTGGCCGGTCTTGACCTCCTGCCACGAGATGCCGAGCGCCTCGAGGACGCGCTCGATGGGTCCCTGGAGGGTCTTGTCGAGCATCTTGTCCCAGTCGACCTGGAACTCCGGCGGCACCTGGTCGGCGAACTCGAAGCAGATGACGTCGGGTTCCTGCTTGAACTCGCAGTAGAGCCGGTCGGCCTTCGACGTGCCGGCGGGATCGAACCCCTCTTCGTCCTCCATCCGGCGCCAGAAGTCGGGGTGGACCCCCTCGAGGTAGAGCCGCTTGGGCTTGCTCCCGCGCTGGAAGTTGGTGCCGAGCAGGAGGTTGGCGTACTTCGCGCCCCGGACCTGGGCGGTGTCGGTGTCGTAGGCGTCGAGTCGCTTGCCGATGCCGCCGGGGATGCCCACGTCGTCGAGGTTCACGTTCCCGGCCTGGTAGTCCTCGATGATGTCGTGGACGTAGTCTTTCACCTCGTCTAAGTCCTCGCCGTGGACGATCATGTCGATGACCTCCTTCTGGACCTTCTTGGTGATGGGCGCGATGTCCGAGCGCTTGTACTCGAAGCCGGTGATGTCGATGTCGTCGACGTCCTTGCCCTCCTTCCAGACGATGTGGCCGGCGTAGCGCTTCTTCGTGCCCGCCTGGAAGAACCGTCGGTAGAGCTTCTCGAACTCGATCTGGAAGCGGTGGGTCTCGGCGTTGAGCTCCTCCAGGGCGAACTCGTCGTAGGCGGCGTTGATGCGCTCCTCGATCTCGAACGACTGCTCGATGGCGTCCTCCTTGGAAACGCCGGCGCCCAGTTCCAGCATGACCGAGTCGGTGTCCCCGTAGGCCACTTCGTACCCCAGTTCGGTCGCGGTCTCGTCGGTGTACTCGATGACCTCGCGGCCGGTCGCCGTGATGGCGGCGCCCATCGCCTTGTCGTAGAGCCGGAACCGCTCCCAGCCCAGCACGCCGTACAGCGAGTTCATGATGACCTTCACCGCGGCCTGCTGGCGGTCGAACCGCTCGTACTCGGGGGTGTCGGGCGCCTGTTCGTTCCGCAGTTCCTTCTTCTCCTCGCGCTCGGCCAGCGTCTCGTCGATGATCTCCCGGATGATGCCGTCGGGCTCCTTCCGGAAGTGGGTGCCGTTGGGCGCCACGTACGTCTCGCCGTCGTAGCGGTCGGGGTCGACCTTGGTCTCCGGCGAGGCGTTGATGGTGGTCATCGACATCGGGTACAGCGACTTGAGGTCCAGCACCGTCACGTTCTCCTTGACGCCGGTGATGGGCTCGAACACCGCGCCGCCCTCGTAGTCCTCGCTCTCCTGCTGGCCCTTCGACGGGAGCGCGAACTCCCCGTGGGCCTTGTGGAGGACGTAGACGTCGACCGCGTCGCCGGGGGTGGTCGCGTCCTCGAGCTTGCAGCCGACGAACGACGCGACCTCCTCCCAGAACGAGATGATGTCCTGCTTGCGGTCGAGCTCGACGCAGAGTTCGACGTCCCGGACGTTGTACTCCAGCAGGCGCTCGGGGTCGTCCTCCCAGAGGTCGCCGATGTCGCCCGGGTACCGCTCCTTGCCGACCCCGAGCTCGACCTCGCCGACCGCGTCGAGCCGGTAGGACTCGAGCTCGGAGAACTGGGTCCGCTTGTAGCCGTACAGCAGGTCGAAGACGACCCGGCCCTTGACCGACGGGCCGCCCCAGTCGCTGCGCCACACCTCGTTCACCCGCGAGAGCCGCTCGACGTCGAGGTCGTACTCGTGGGGGCCGTCGAGCTCCCCGAGCCGGTCGAGTAGGTACGGCGCGTCGAAGTCGTCGGCGTTCCAGCCGGTCAGGATGTCGGGGTCGGTGTCCTCGATGTAGTCGATGTAGGCTGCCAGCATCGCTCGCTCGTCGTCGAACGACCGCACCTCGATGTCGGCCTCCTCGATGGGGTCGTACCCCGAGAGGTCCTCGGGAACCGCGGCGTCGCCGACGGGGGCGTCGTAGAGCCACGCGACGTACTGGTCGTCGTAGGAGTCGAAGGTCGTCAGGCAGACGACGGGCTCCTCGCCCTCCTCGGGGAAGCCCGACCGGTCGTCGACCTCGATGTCGAAGTAGTGGACGCGGGGGTCGGCCTGGACGTCGACGGGCTCGAGGTCGTCGAGGCCGTCGTGGAAGTAGAGGTCGCCCTCGTCGTCGCGGCGCTCGGGGATGCGGATACCGCCCTTGATGTCCTTGTCTATGAGGAAGCGGTTGGGAAAGAGGATGTCGGCCTCGTAGTGGTCGAACTCGTCGCGAACGTTCCCGACGTCGCGGGGCGTCCGACCGAAGATCTTGGTGAGGCGCTCGCCCCGGATGCTCTCGTAGGGCTCGCCGTCCTCGTCGGTGGTCTCGCTGCCCGTGAGCACGTCGTACTCCTCCTCGGGCGGGCCGGAAAGCGACGCGGTCGGCGCGTAGAAGTAGGGCCGGAACCCGACGACGTGGACGTGTTCGAGTTCGTTCTCTCGCGTGCGCCCGAAGACGTGGACGACGGGGCGCTCGTCGTCGCCCGAGCCTTCGACGGTGTAGTCGACCTGCACGACCGACAGTTCGACCTCGCCGTCGGGGTCGGGGAGCCAGTCGTCGTCGCCGACCACCGCGTCGGCCGCCTGGTGGTCGCTGCCGGCGACGGCGCGGGCCTCGGCCTCGGCGTCGCGTCCGTCGCCGCCGTCGGAGAAGTCGGTGAGTGTCGTCGAAGACCCCGAATCGCTCATGTATTCGGGGTTTGGGGCATTCGGCTAAAAACCCTCGCTTTCGGCGGACCGCGGGGGCTCGCGGCGGTCCGCGGGGCGGTTACCGCGAAGGAAAGACATATATCATGCTAACACATACCAAAGAAGGAGGTGACGCCAATGTCCGACCACGTCGACACCGGTGACGAGCTGGACCGTGCGCAAGCGGCGCTTCCCGAACCCGACGACGGGGAGGCGACAGTCGAGTCCTACGAGACGGAGGACGGCGTCGTATTCTACGACGCGGACAACCCGTTGGCGTGGTTGAAGGCGGGCCGACCGCTCACACTCAGCGAGCAGCTCTGAGGACGAAGCGCTTTTCCTCGTTCCCTCTCCACTGTCGAACGGTGCCGTCAGACGACCCGACCCCCGAGGAGTCCGAGCGCTCGGCCGGCGAGCTACTGCCCGAGGACCGCCCCGGCCCCGAGGCCGACCTGCTCCCCGACGAACCCTCGGAGGGGCTCGCGCCCGACCCGCCGGCCGTCCCGGAGTTCTCCGCGGACGACGCCGACCCGGAGCTTCGGCGCGACTTCTGGTCGCTCGTCCTGCTGTTCAACGTCGCGCTGTTCGGGTTGAGCCTCGGCGTCATGCTGATCGGCTTCGAGGGGCGGTGGAAAGTCGGCGGCGGGCTCGTCACCGTCGGCGCGTTCGCGTTCGCTCGCGGATGGTACGGCTACCGGAGGGCGACCGACGAGGCCGGCGACGACGAGACTGACCCGACGGAGGACGCCGTCGACGAGGCCGACGCGGAGAGCTGACGGCGAGACGGATAGCGGCGAGAACGCGTGGGAACGCCTGCAGCACGCTGGCGGCGAATCCGACGCCGACGAGCCGTCCGCCCGAACTCTTCCAGACTCGCTACTCCGCAACGACTAACCGCGCGCCGCGCCTACGCCGGTCCATGCGAACCGTCCGGGACGAGTCGGGGGCCGTCTACCTGCTCGTCAAGGAGTCCAGCGACGCCTGCAAGGTCCGGGACCCCGAGACCGGCGAGGAGACCTACCGCGACGGCGACGCCCTCGAACCGGTCGAGGGGGAATCTCCGCTGGCGACGGCGGCCCGCGCCGTCCCGGAGCCGACCCGGCGAGTCCTGACAGCGACGCCCGACGAGCGCACGCTGGGGCTGCTCGTGGAACTGCGCGAGCGCGGCCCCCACTCGGTCCGCCACCTGCTCGACGCGACCGACCTCTGCGAGAGCGACCTGCTCGGCGCCCTGACGGAGTTCCGCGCGGCCGGGCTGGTCGAGGAGGCGGAGGTGCTGGGCGAGCGGGGCTACGCCACGACGGAGGAGGCGGACGAGGGGCTCGCGGTGCTCACCGGCGAGTGAGCAAGGAAAAACGACTCGAAGGCGGTAGCGCTCAGTCGGCGGCCTCGAGCAGCGCGTCCCGGCGCTCGACCGTCGAGCGGTTCGACACCGCGTCCTTCTCGACGTACACCACGTCGTCGGCCGCCGCGACGAGCTCGTCGTCGTGGCTCACGACCACGATCTGCTCGACGCCCAGGTCGCGCATCGACGCGATGAGCTCGGCGAGCTGGGAGACGTGGCCCGAGTCGAGGAAGACGGTCGGCTCGTCCAGGATGAGCGGCGGCATCGGCGCGGCCCCCTCGATACCCTCCGAGAGCAGCCGGTAGATGGCGCACCGCAGGCTGAGGTTGAACAGCGCGCGCTCGCCGCCCGAGAGCTGCTCGGGGTCGAGCGGCTCGCCGTCCTTCTGGTAGACGGTCAGCTCGTACTCGCCGTCGAGCTCGATGCGGGCGTACGAGTCGTTCTGGTAGACCAGGTCGAACACCTCGTTGAGCATCGACTCGAGCTGGTCGACGTTGCGCTGCCGGAGCTCGGCCCGGAGGTCGCCGTACATCTCCTGGAGCTGGGCGGTCTCCTCCCGGAGCGAGGCCAGAGCCTCGACGCGGGCGGCCAGATCGTCGCGCTTCTCTCGGAGGGTCTCGAGCTCCTCGAGTTCGCTCTCGACGCCGCCGATGGCGCTCTGGAGGTTGTCGCGTCGCTCCTCCAGCTCCTCGAGCTTCGCCTCGACCTTCTCCAGGTAGTCCTCGGCCTCCCGCTTGTCCTCGCGGGCCGACCGGACCTTCTGCTCGTCGTAGCTCTCCCGGAGGTCGGCCCGCCGCTCGCGCTTCTCCTCGAGCCGGTCGCGGCGCTGGTCGTTGACCTCCTCGAGGTGGGCGCGCTTCTCGCGGTGGCGCTCGGCCTCGTCCTCGGCGTCGGCGACGTCCTCGCGCACCGATTCGATCTCCTCTAGGCGTTCCTGCTTCTCGGCGACCGCTTCGCGCTCGGCTTCGAGCTCCTCGACGCGGGCCTCGCGCTCGTCGGCCTTCTCCCGGAGGTCGTCGGCGTCGCCGCGCTTGTCCTCTGCGTCCGCCGCGAGCTCGTCGGCCTCCTCGAGCAGTTCGGCGGCCTCCTCGCGCTTCTCGGCGACCGCGGCCTCCTTGTTCTCGACCAGCTGCTCGACGTTCCGGCGGTTCTCCCGCTTGCTCTCGACGGTCTGCTCGGCCTCCCGCAGCCGCTGGGCCGACTCGACGTCGTCCTCGACAGCCTCGCGGTCCTCGCGGACCGACTCGAGTTCGGCTTCGAGTTCGGCGGCGCGCTCGCGGTCCTCGTCGACCGAGTCGACGTGCGGCGAGTCCTCGACCGGCTGGCCGCACTCGGGACACTTGCCCTCCTCGAGCAGTTCCTCGGCATCCTCGATGCCGTCCCGGAGGCTGGTGAGCTCGGCGGTCAGCTCCTGCTCGCGCTCCCGGAGGTCCTCGAGCTCCTCCCGGAGTTCGTCGAGGCGGGCGTCGGCCTCGCCGAACGCCACGGGCGCGTCCTCGAACGCCGCCTTCTCGGCGTCGATCTGTTCGCCGAGCGTCGCCAGCTTCTCGCGGTACTCCTCGAGGTCGGCCTCGGCCGCGTCTGCCTCGTCGGTCAGCCGGTCGGCGCGCTCGCGTTTCTCGGCCGCGCGGGCCTCGAGCTCCTCGGCGCGCTCGGCGAGGTTGCCGGCCTGGTTGCCGAACATCTGGGCTTGGGTCCGGGCCTCGTTGAGCTCCTCGGCGAGCACCTCGTCTTCGGCGTCGAGTTCGTCGAGCCTGTCGCCGATGGCGTCCTCGTCTGCCGAGTCGAGGTCGGTCTCGGCCAGCAGGTCCGCGACGGTCTCCTCCAGACTTTCAATCCGCTCGCGGAGCTCCCGGACCTGCTCGCCGTGGTCGGCCCGCTCGCGCTCGGTCTCGCTGATCTCGGACTCCAGCTCCTCGATGTCCGACGACAGGGTTTCGAGCTCCTCGCGCTTCTCCTCGTAGCTCTCCAGCACCTCGACGGCCTGCTCGCGGGTCTCCTCGGCGGTCTCCTTGTTGCCCTCGAACCGCTCGATCTCGCCCTGGGTGTCCGCGAGCTTCGACTTGAGGTTGTTCAGCCGCTCGTGGAGGTTCTTCTCCTCCTTCTCGGCGATCTGGTCGTCGAGCCCCGCGAGCCGGCCCTCCTTGTCGTCGAGCACCGACTTGACTCCGAGCCGGGCGTCGCTGGCGCGCTCGCGGTACTCCTCGAGCTTGCCGAGCTGGAGCAGGTCGTCGATCATGTCCTGGCGCTGGCTCGGCGTGGCGTTGATGAGCTTGTTGACCTCGCCCTGCCGGACGTACGCGCAGTTGACAAACGCCTCCGAGTCCATCCGGAAGAGCCGGGTGATCTCCTCGCGCACGTCTCGGGCGCCCTCGACGGCGTCGTCGGGCGTCTCGAGGACGCACTCGGCGGTGGTCGCGCGCTCGCCGGTCGCCCGGATGCGCCGCCGGACGTGGTAGTCCCCGCCGTCGTGGGTGAACCACAGCTCGATGATGGCCTCCTCCTCGCCGATGGTCACCACGTCGTCGAGCGTGCGGTCCAGCGCCTTCGCGCCGTAGAGCGCGAAGAAGCACGCCTCCAGCAGCGAGGACTTGCCGCTCCCGTTCAGCCCGTGGATGACCGTGACGCCCGGGTCGAGGTCGAGGTCGGCGTCGGCGTAGCACTTGAAGTTCCGGAGGCGGACGCGGTCGAACTTCACAGGTACTCCTCCAGGGTCCCGTCCGGGGCGTCCGTCTCGCCCGACGAGGCGTCGTCCGTTTCGGGTTCGGCCGCGGCGTCACCGGTCTCGGGGTCCGCGGCGGCCTTCGCGACCGCCTCGACCGCTTCGGGGTCGTCGGGGTCGGGCGCTCGCTCCCCGTCCTCGCGCTCGTCGGACGCCGCGGCGTCGCCGCCTTCCTCGCCGTCCCGTGGGGACACTTCGCCCTCGTTCGCGTCCGTCACTGAGTCGTCGTCCGCCACTTCGTCCCCGGACTCGAAGGCCGCGAGGTCGCCGTCCTCGGCCAGTTCGCTCACGCGGTTCTGGACCGACTCCCGGACGTTCGAGTCGGCGATCTTGCTCGCGCGGACCGTCTCGTCGATGCCGCGGGCGGCCTCGCTCAGGCCGAGGTCCCGGACGCGCTCCCGGACGGCGTCGTCGGGGTCGGCGAACGAGACGTCGACCTCGCCATCCTCTTCCTCGACCTCCCGGCGGTCGCGCACGCGAGCGACGAGAGCGCCCCGCTCCAGCGCGGACTCCTCGACCCGGCCGGGCGTGACGTCCTCGCCCTCGCCGTCGATGTCGATGATCGCGACTGCGTCCTCTAAGTCGCGTTCCCGGAGCTTCTCGCGGACCCGGTCGATGCCCTCGCCCTCGGCGAGGTCGGCGTCGACGTACTCGAAGTCGCGGGTGACGTCGAGGCCACGCCGGGTGATGGTCGCGTCGCCGTCGAACTCCACGATGTTGTACCCGCGGTCCTCGCGCTCGTCGGCGCTGCACCGCTCGGTCGACCCGCAGTAGGTGACCCACGTCTCGGCGACCTCCTTGGTCCCGGGGTCGTGGTTGTCGCCCAGCAGCATCGCGTCGAAGTCGACGTCGGCCTCGGTCAGCACCCCCTCGGCGTCCCAGTCGCCGAGGTCGAAGGGCTTGAACAGTCCGTGGCTCACCAGCGCGGCGTGAGGCTGGTCGTGCGACTCGAACGCGTAGTCGAGGTCGTCGCGCTTGGACTTCGGGACGTGGTCGAGCCCGTAGAAGGCGGTCTCGCCGACGACCTCGGGGTCGTCGCGCAGGCGCGTGGCCAGCCCCAGCATCTCGAAGAGGTCGAGCCACTGGCGCCCGCGCGTGCCCTCGTGGTTGCCGACGACGGCGAGGAAGGGGATGTCGGCGTCCCGGAGCTTTCGCAGAATCGAGATGGTGCCGTGGAGGGCGTCGAGGTCGGGGCGACGGTCGTGGAACAGGTCGCCGGCGTGGACGACTGCGTCGACGTCCTCGGCGATGGCGTCGTCGACGACCTGCTCGAAAGCCCTCCGGAAGTCCGCCCGGCGCTCGGGGGAGTGGTACTGGCGGTACCCGAGGTGGGTGTCCCCCGTGTGTATCACCCGTGTCATCGATTCGTCGTTTGCGTCCGGGACCTAAAGACGTTCCGCGACGTGCCAATCGGGGGAGGGCTCTCCGAGGTGGGTTCGGACTCGGTCGACTCGGCGGTGGTCATGCCTCGGAATCGCGCGCTCTCGGCTATAAACTTTGGTTCATTCGCGGGGCTACCTCTCGGGAGTACGAGTCGATTCAGGCCGCGCGGTCGCGACGCACTTCCGCGCCGAACCACGCCCACAGCGCGAGCGAGACGAATCCGATTCCGAGGACCGCGAGTTCGAACAGTCGCGGCACGTGAATCCCCACGGTACCACTGAACACGACGAGAACGCTCCCGCACGCTAGCAGCGCGAACGTCTTGTACAGTTTCCGCTTCCTCGTCCACTCGTCGTGCCGAACCCAGACGGTGTGGAGCGCGACGGGCAGGGTCGCGAGGAGGCCGAGGGTGAGGAGACGCCCGATGGTGAGGAGACGCCCGATGGCGAGCAATCCTATCCTCAGTGGATGCCGGAACTCGAACATGTCGTTCGACAGTCGAACCCACGTCGGAACCGCAGATAGGCGTTCTGGCGGTCGAATCTAACTTTGAGGCGCCTCACCCCGTGCCCTCCTCACGTCCAGTTGTCCAGCCCCGTCTGCACGACCGACTCTTCGATGCGCTCGAAGCCCCGCTCGACCTCGTCGGCGTGGACGCCCCACTCGTCGACGACGTACTCCCTCGCAGCGTCGAGGTCCGGGTCCATCTCGGCGTCGAACGCGTAGTCGTCCGAGACGGTGGGGTTCAGGAACAGCTCCCGGATGACGTCGACGTCCTTCTCGATGCTCTCGCCCCGATTCTCCAGCACGCCCCAGATGTCGCCGTACTCCTTGACCTCCTTCAGCGCGGTCTTCGGGCCGACCCCGGAGACGCCCACGTTGAAGTCGGTGCCGCAGAGGATGGCGATGTCGACCAGCTGCTCCCAGGTCACGTCGTGCTTCTCGAGGGTGGCCTCGAAGTCCATCAGCTCGGGGTCGCCCTTGCTCGTGAGCTGGCGCAGCGTCAGCGGTGCGCCCAGCGGGAGGGCGTCGTAGTCCTCGGTCCCGCAGTAGTCGACCGCGCCGGTGCGGTTCATGTACGCGGCCTGGGCCTCGCCCTCGGCGGGGGCCTCGATGTAGGGCACGTCGAGGCGGTCGAACAGCTCCCGGGTGGTCTCCTGGATGGTGGCGGTCAGTCGCTGGGTGTGGGCCTCGAGCCGGGCGATCTCGACGGCGTCGCCCTCCTCGCGGGCCCGCTCAAGTTGCTCCTCGCGCTTCTCGCGCTCCTCGCGGCGCTGCTCGATCTCGGCGGTCTTGTGGTCGGTGACCGCGCCGTCGAAGACAAAGACGGGCGTCAGGTCGTTCTCGAAGAACTTGGGGAGCCCCTGGACGACGCCGATGAGGTTGGCGACCTCGGTGCCGTCGTCGGTGGTGTACGCCGCGTCCGTGGTCCACTTGACGGTCGTCGTGAGGTACTTGTAGAGCCAGTTGTGGGCGTCGACCGCCACGGTGTCGCCGTCGAGTTCGTCGAAGGGGACCTCCTCTAAGACCGCCAGTTGGCGCAGGTCCGTGTTTCCCATTACTACGGGGTAGGAATCGCGGGGGTTTGAAACCTACTCCTCTGTATTAGACTTGGGAAGTCACTTGGATACAGCATTCTAAGCACATTGTATCAGACAAACAAATTATATACCGGGGATATTAATTCCCGAGCAATAATGATAGACTCTACGGTTATTGGTATACTGGGCGTGATTGTCGGAGCAGGAATTAGTGAAGTAGGAGCACATTTTCGGAACAAGCGCCAACAGGAGGCCACTGATAAACGTTTAGCTACGAGACAGATACTGGAAAATAAACGCCAAGTCGCTGAGCATATCCTTGGGCGGAAGGTAGACATTTTACTAGATTGCTATGCAGAGATGGAAGCAACACATCGTGAGGTGACACGATATCTTATCACCATACAGGAGGGGGAGGAATATGAGCATCCTCAAGAAATCCCAGAAATGTACGTTGACTCCCTTGAGGCAATAAGAAAAGCAAACGTCTTTCTCCCACCTTCAAAATCTGAAGAACTCTATAATTTCATCGATGAAGTGCGAAAATCCAGTATTCATATTCAAAACGAATCAAACGGCTCGGATTCAGAATATGCTGATAAATTCCAGGAAGACGCGTTTCAAGAAGCATATTCCGAAGCACGCAAAGTGATTGAATCGGAGCTTCGGGGTCCGCTTGAGCACTTGGAATTATAATAGCCTCGGAAATACGGATCTATTTTACTCCCCGCGCTTGGGCAGGTCCGCCACCGCCGGGCCGTCGAGCACCTCGCCGTCGACGGAGAACCGCGAGCCGTGGCAGGGGCAGTCCCACGACTGCTCGGCGTCGTTCCAGTGGACGATGCAGTCCAGGTGCGTGCAGACCGCCGAGGTGACGTGGAGCTCCCCGTCCTCGTCGCGGGCCACCGCCCACTGTTTGCCGCCGCGGCGGACAACCTCGCCCTCGCCGGGCGCCACCTGGGGGTCCTCGCCGCGGAACGGCGCCTTCGCCCAGTCGCGGGTGAACTCCTTGCCGACGTCGAGGTTCTCCGAGAGCAGGTCCTCGCCAGCGGCGTCGAGGTCGATGCGCTGAGGGTTGAAGGCGTCGGCCCACTTCGGCGTCGTCCCGCGCGCGTACGACGCGAGCATCCGGCCCGCGGCGGTGCCGTTGGTCATGCCCCACCCGCCGAACCCGGTGGCGACGTAGACCCCGTCGGTGGTCGGGCCGAGGTCGCCCACGTACGGGATCTTGTCGACCGAGACGTAGTCCTGGGTCGACCAGCGGTACTTCACCTCCTCCACGTCGAAGTGGTCGTGCGTCTGGCGCTCCAGATTGCGGTACCGCTCGGCGGTCGACCCGCCCTGTCCCGTCTTGTGGTTCTGGCCGCCGACCAGCGCCACGGGGCCGTCGGCGCTCGGCACCGGCCGGACCGAGAAGTACGGCGACTCGTCCTGGTAGAACATGCCCGCCGGGGGCTCCTCGGCGAGTTCGACCGCCAGCACGTACGACCGCTTGGGGTACTGGCGCGCGAAGTACGCCGCGGGGTCCTCGACGGGGAAGTGGGTGGTCACCAGCACGCTGTCGGCGGTCACGGTCCCGCGCTCGGTCTCGACCCGGCAGGGCGTCTCGTCGCCCCCGCCGACCCCCGACCGGTCCTCGATGTCGGTCACCTTCGTCTGCTCGAAGACGGAGGCGTCGCCCGCGTCCGGCAGGTCCTCGGCCAGCGCGAGCAGGTACTTCCGGGGGTGGAACTGGGCCTGGTCGGCGAACTTCACGGCCCCGTGCGCCTCGCCGGGGAACGGCGGGTCGTCGACGTACGCGGCGGGGAGCCCGAGCCCCTCGGCGACCGTGGCCTCGCGCTCGACCGCGGCGCGCTGGTCGGCGCTCGCGGCGTAGGTGTACGCCGGGAGTCGCTCGAAGTCGCAGTCGATGGCGTGGGTCTCGACCCGGTCGGCGATCTCCTCGACGGCCGCGGCGTTGGCCGCGCCGTACTGCCGGGCCGCGGTCCGGCCGTGCCTGTCGAGGAGGTCGTCGTACAGCAGCCCGTGCTGGGCGGTCACCTTCGCGGTCGTCTTGCCGGTGACGCCCTCGACGATGCGGTCGGACTCGAGCAGCGCGACCGACTGGCCGGCCTCGGCGCACTCCAGCGCCGCGGTCACGCCCGCGATGCCGCCGCCCACGACAGCCGTGTCGACCCGCCGGTCGCCGTCGAGCGGCGGGTAGTCGGTGCGCTCGGTCGTCTCCAGCCACAGCGATGCGCCCTCCCCGGGAAGCGCGTCTCTCTCACCCATGTGAACCCCCGAACCGCGTCCCGATTCGGCCTCGGCGCGCTTAACCCCGGTGGCCCACTTGTCCGTCCGGTTTCCCGCCGCAGAACCGCTGCTCGGGGTCGGGGACCGCGTCGGGCGGGTCCACTCCGGCCTTTGCCGTCAGGAACTCCCGTTCGACGGTCGAGAGCCCTTCGCGCTCGCGGTAGACGTCGAGGCCGGACTGGTACCGCTCCCGCGTGCGCTCGGCGGGCGCGACCATGACCAGCTCCGCTAGCCCCGTCTCCTCGCCGGCGGAGCCGAACCCGGCCTTCGAGAGCGCGTGGAAGGCGAAGGGGTTGTTCACCGCGATCTGTACCCGGTCGTAGCCCCGCTCGCGGAGGCGCTCGGTCGCGAACCGCGCGAGCCGCGCCCCCAATCCATCGCCGCGGCGGTCCCGCCGGACGGTCACGTACCGGAGCCACGCCGTCGCCGGGTCGGTCCTGTCCCCGTTGAACGCGATGGCGCCGACGATTCGGTCGTCCGCTATCCAGTCGGCGTCCGCGACCTGGGTGCCGTCGTCCGCGACCGGCGCGTCGTCGCCGTGGTCCGACGCCTCGGCCTCGGGGTCGCGGACCACCGCCTTCCCGGTGTTCGACATCACGAACTTCCCGGCGTAGCTGAACTCGCGGTGGTCGAGCCGGAGTCGGGGCCCGTCGTCCGGCCACCCGACCAGCGCGTACTCCATGCCGACGGCTTGGGTCCGGCGCGGTAACTGTGCTTCGTTCGGGGCGGTATCGCGACTGCCGGACGTCGACCCCCGGCGACACGCTCGAACTGGAGGCCAGTTTTTTGCTCCGTCGCCCCGTCGACTCGACCATGAGTCACGCGGGCGACGTCGCGACCTTCGACCGCGCTTCCCGGTTCTACGACTGGTTCTCGCCGTCCCCGGACCCCGCGGAGTTCCGGGAAGCCCTCTCGTTCGCGGAGCGGGACGTCGAGCGCGTCCTCGACGTGGGCGGGGGTACCGGCCGGGGCGCGAGCGCGCTCGACGCTCGCGAGCGAATCGTCGCCGACGCCGCGCCGGGGATGACCCGGCAGGCCAGACGGAACGGTTTCGAGGCGGTCCGGGCCGACGCCGCCCGGCTTCCGTTCGCCGACGAGAGCGTCGACGCCGTGCTCGTCGTGGACGCGCTCCACCACTTCGGCGACCCCGAGGCCGCGGTCGCGGAGGCCGCGCGAGTCCTGCGTCCCGGCGGCGTGCTCGTCGTCCGCGAGATCGACCCGGCGTCGCCGGTCGGCCGGGTCGTCGAGTGGGGCGAACACGCCTACGGCTTCGACTCGACGTTCTTCCCGCCCGCGGACCTCGGCCGCCTGGTCGCGGTCGCGGGCCTCGACGCCAAGTTCCGGTCGTCGGGGTTCGAGTACACCGTCGTAGGGCGGTTGCCCGGAACCGAGTGACACCGCAGACCGCACGGTTGCCCGACCGGCGGACCGCCACGGTCAGTCGACCGGGCTCTCCGCGTCATCGGTGACGCCGGCGCCCATGCGGGGGTCGTCAGCCGGCCGGTCCAGCAGGGCGCGCCACAGGTCGGGGAGGAACACGAGCCACGCCAGTCCGACGAGCGCGTAGCCGGCGAGCGTCAGCGTCGCTTCGACCCCCTCGAACGCGGGGAAGGCGGTTAGCCAGAGCGCGGTCATCCCGGCGTTGACGGCGGCGACGCCCGCCCACCGCGGTCGGTGGGCGCTCGCATCGAGGGACGCGAGGAGGTCGGTCGGCGCCTCCCGCAGCGCGACCGCCACGGTCGGGAGCAGCCCCATCGCGAGCTGGAGCATCCAGCCGAGGACCAGCCCCTCGATGGCCGCCGCCTCGATGCCGGCCGCCGGCACCGTCTCGGGGAACAGCAGCACCAGCGGCGCCCACGGCACGGGGAACACCAGCCAGAGGTACGCGCCGACGACGTGGCCGAATCGGGCGTCCCTGGCGCACCCGCCGAGTCGCCACGTCCCGACGAGGTTCACGAGCAGCGCGAGCGTCCCGACCACGTACACCGCGAGTCCGGCCATCGTCAGGGCCTTTGCCGCCAGCCACGGACCGGCGACCAGGCCGGTCGCGCCGAGCGTCACGCCCCAGAACGTGACCGGCTTCAGCCGCGGGTAGCGCAGCGGCTCCCCGGCCAGCCTCGGCACCAGGGCGAGCAGCGTCCCGGCGGCGACGAGCGCGAGGAACCCCCAGACGTTCGCGTGGACGTGGGCCTCGATGCTCCCGAAGTAGCCGCCCGGTCCGTGGACGCCCAGCAGCATGCCGAACGCCGCGAAGACGCCGACGACCAGGAACCACGGCGCGACCGCGTAGTAGCGGACCAGCCCCTCGTCGCGCCCCGCGACCGCCCCAAGATTCGTCCGGTACACCGAGACGACGAGCAGGCTGAGCGCGGCCAGCACGCCGGTCGCCCCGGCGACGGCCGCGGCGGTCGACCCGGTCGCCATCCCCAGCAGCACGACGGGATAGCTGGCGTTCAGCGTCACCCATTGAAGCCAGCGGCCCCGCGAGGGCACCGTCTCACCGCCGCCGACCGCGGCCGCTAGGTTCGGGAGCGCGCCGAACAGCGCCTGGGTCATCGCGCCGATGGTCACGAAGTGTATCGTCAGCCACCGGAGCCGGGGGAGCGCGTCGATCAGTCCCGCCTCGACCGCGAGCTTCCCCGCCACCGCCGCCAGCCCGACCGTCAGGTACAGGCCGGCCATCAGCAGGAACGGGTTGGTTCGGAGTCGCATCCTCGATGTCATACCGGAGACTCGGGACGGGCGCTGGGTAGCGCTTCGCACGAAGCAGCCAGCCCCGTCCTAGCATGTTAGACTGCACTTTTACCGGACCGCGGCCGCTCCTTCCGGACGGAGACTCCCGATGCCACGGGCCAGACTAACCGTCACGCTCCCGGCGGACACGTGGATCGCCTCGCTGTCGAAAGCCTACCCCGACGCCGTCTTCCGGGTCGTCGCCACCCTCGGCGGCGAGGAGACCGGGGTCGCGCTCGTCGAACTGGTGACCGACGACCCGGTCCCGGTCGTGACCGACATCGAACGCCAGCCGGACGTGACCGACCTCGCGCTCCTCTGGAAGCGCGACGACGAGGCGCTGCTCCAGGTCGAGACCGCGGACCCGCTGCCGCTCGCCCCGGTCTGGCGGGCGGGCGTGCCCCTCCGGCTGCCGTTCGAGATCCGGGACGGGCGGACGACGTGGGAGACCACGACCACCGACGAGCGGCTGTCGGCGTTCGGCGAGGCGCTCGTCGAGGCGGGCGTCGAGTTCGACGTCGAGCACGTCCGGCGAGTCGACGCGACCCCGGCCGACCGCCTCCTGACCGACCGCCAGCTCGAGGTGCTCCGGGCCGCGGTCGAACTGGGGTACTACGAGACGCCCCGGACCGCGACGCTCACCGAGGTCGCCGAGTCGCTCGGCGTCACGACGGCGACCGCCAGCGACGTCCTCCACCGGGCCGAGGGGAAGCTGGTCGACTGGTTCCTCGACGAGGCCGCGCCGGACGTGCGGTGACGCGGGCAGTCGTCGGCCGGGCCTGACTCGCCGAATCCCGGCCGCGACCGCCCGGTTCCACGGGCCGGGTCCGCGAGCCGCATCGCGGGAATCATAACCGCGGGGGTCCAACTCGCAGCCATGAGCAACGCCGAAGGGCTGTTCCGGTCGCGGGTGGAGCGCTCGTCGGGCGCCGCGCTGCTCGCGCTCGGGGACCTGCTGGTGCTGGTCGGCTTCCTGATCGTGGGCGAGCTCCGCCACGGCGTGGACCCGATTCGGCAACCCCTCGTTGTCGCCGACACCGTGGCGCCGTTCCTCGTCGGCTGGATCGTCGCGTCCTTTGCAGCCGGCGCGTACGCTCCCGGCGCCACTCGCACCGTCAAGTCGGCGGTCGTCCGCGCGGTGGCCGCCTGGGTGCCCGCGGCCGCCATCGGACTGCTGCTCCGGTCGACCGAGCTCTTCCACGGCCAGTCGCCACTGTCGTTCGCGCTGGTCGTGACCGGTGTGGGCGTCGTCTCCTTCTCGCTCTGGCGCGCGGCGGTGGCGCTCCTGCGCTGAGCGACCGAGGTGGAACTGGCGGTTGAGAATTCGGGCCGACACTCCGCGCCGACCCGCCGATACTCCACGTAGGAGAAGACCGTGGCGTACAGCGACACCGCGACGACGGGAGCGACGACGAGGAGTTCGGCGTACGCGGGAACGAGCGCGCCCAGCGCGGCCACCACGCCCGCGAGCTTGAACAGCGGCGCGGCGCGCCGGTGGGTCCGGTCCCAGACCTCGTCGCTGGAGATGGTCCACGGCGTCCGGATGCCGACGAACCAGTTGCGCTCGGCGTGGGCCGAGAGGACGCCGACGTAGTAGTACAGCGCGCCGACGGCGGGCGCGAGCCCTTGAATCATCTCGAACTCGTATCCGGCGTTGACGCCGACGACGAGCGCCTGGAGGTACGCCAGGAACGCGAGCACCAGCACGACGAAGGTGTCGTACTGCGCGCGGAACTCCGCGACGTTCTCGCCGAGCGGGTCGACCCGCGGGAGCGCGGCGAACAGTCCGAGCAGGGCCGCCATCAGCGCGGGAAAGAGTCCGAGGGCGAGCAGCCTGGGCATCCGGCCGTCCACTTCACCGGCGCCGTTCCAGTGGGTCGCCATCTCGGCGGGCATCTCGGGGTACGCGAGCGCGCCGAAGACGGCCGAAGCCGCCACGAGCGCGCCGCCGACCGCGTAGCCGCGTCGGACGTTCATATCCGGGAGTTGTCGGCTTCGGGATATAAATGTGGGGTCCGGGCCGGGAGCGGCAGTCCGGAAACCGCGACAGTTCCGCCGGCTACCTCAACCCTTTTGCACGCCGGCGACCAGGCTTTGACGTATGCCCGTAGAGAGCGACGCCGAACTGCGCGAACTGCTCGGGATGGAGCGCGTCGCGGTCGTCGGCTGCTCGTCCACGCCCGGCAAGGACGCCCACGAGATACCCAAGTACCTGCTGGAGCGCGGGTACGAGGTGATCCCCGTCAACCCCACCGCCGACGAGATCTTCGGCCGGACCGCCTACGACTCGCTGGCCGACGTCGAGGAGACGGTCGACGTCGTGGACGTGTTCCGGCCGAGCGACGAGGTCTCGGGCATCGTCGACGAGGCGCTCGCCCGCGACGACGTGAAGGTCGTCTGGACGCAGCTCGGCATCGCCGACGACGAGGCGGCCGCACGCGCCGAGGACGCCGGCCTCCGGGTCGTCCAGGACAAGTGCATCAAGGTCGAGCACCAGCGGCTGGTCGCCTGACGCGCCACTTCGGACCGACCACTTTTAACGGGTCGGCTCCTACTCCCGCTCGATGACCGACGCGGACGTCGCTGCCGTCTTTCTCGACCTCGACGACACCATCTGCACGCATCCCGGGTCGACCGCCGACCGGCTCGCCGACGCCTTCGAAGCCGCGGGCGTCGACCCGTTCTTCGACGTCGCCGACTTCCGGCGGTGGCTCCCGGAGGTGACCGCCGACTCCGCGGTCGAACTGCGCGAGCGGTGCTTCACCGGCATCGCCGACGAACGGGGTCGGAGCTGTGACGACGCGCTCGCGGTGGCCCGGGCCTACGAGGACCCCGACCCGACCGACGTCGAGTTCCTGCCCGGCGCGGAGTCTGCGCTCGACGCGCTGGGCGCGAGCCACGACCTCGCGCTGGTGACCAACGGCGACCGCGAGACCCAGACCGCGAAGCTGGCGGCGCTCGACATCGCCGACCGGTTCGACGCCGCGACGTTCACCGAGCCCGGCGGGCCGGTCAAGCCCGACCCGGACCACTTCCGCCGCACCCTCTCGGCGATGGACCTCGCGGCCGACCGGGCGGTCCACGTCGGCAACTCGCTTCGCTCGGACGTGGCCGGCGCCCACGCCGCCGGCCTGACCTCGGTGTGGCTCGAGCAGGCCGACGCGACCGCGGAGTTCTCCCCGCACTACACCATCGCGTCGATGCACGACCTGCGCGACCCGCCCTGGGTCTGAGCCGTCTCCGACAGATCCTCGTACCGTTTCTTCCGAATATCGGATGCCCGACCGACGGGTCGGCCGATTCCGTTCCATCGTAAGTGCGACACGTCCGCGAGTTATCTATTTAAAATCCAGAAGATACTTGAAATACGGTTCGGAGTCTTCGATTAATGGCCTCCTCCATCGCGAGCAACACCACGGAACTACTGGTCGTTGTCAGCGCCGCCATGCTCTTCGTCGGCGGCCTCGCATTCTACGTGATCCAATCGCTGCTCCACCGCGACGACGGGGACGACTTCGAGTCGTTCGAGGAGCTCCGGCGCATCGTGTCCGCCCAGGACCACCTCGCGGTGGTCCTCCCCGCTGGCGCGTCGATAGACGCGCTGGCGGCGGGCCTCGGCTTCCAGGCGGTCTGCCGGGAGTTCGGCGTCACCGCCAAGTTGTTCGCCGAGGGCGAGCTGACGAGCGAGGACAGCAAGACCTTCTGCAACCTCTTCGACCTCGACCCGGCGCCGGTCGGCGGCGCGGACCCGAGCATCTCCGACTGCGACGCCGCGGTCGTCATCGGCGGGGCCGGCGCGATTCCGGGCGTCGCGTCGATCCCCGTCGTCGCCGTCATCCGTCACCGACAGCTGACCGACGAGAGCGCACTGACAATCACGCGACCCGAGGACGGGGCGACGTCGACGACGGTCACCGAGCTCGTCCGGCGCGCGGCGTTCACCCCGAACCAGCACGTCGCGACCGCGCTGCTGTACGGCATCCGGGCCGGGACCGGGGAGTTCCGCCGCCCCACGGGAGGGAACGACCACCGGGCCGCGGGCTACCTCCACTCGTTCGCCGACCTCGGCCGGGTCGAGGAGCTCCACGCGCCGAGCATCAGCGACGAGTCGTTCGACGTCATCGGCGACGCCATCATCAACCGGGAGCGCCGGTCGAGCTTCGCGGTCACGAACGTCGGGCTGGTCCCGACGGTCAGCGCGCTCGAGGAGGCCGCGAGCACGCTGCTCCGCGTCGAGGGCGTCACGACGGCGGCGGTGTTCGGCGTCCACGACGAGACCATCGTCATCTCGTGTCAGACCGACGACGTCCGGATGAACGCGGTCGACGTCCTCGAGGAGGCCTTCGACGACACCTACGACGTGGCCGGGAACGCCGACGCCTCCCTGATACGCGTCCCGCTCGGGATATTCTCCGCGACCGGCATCTCTGAGAACGAGACGCTCGACGAACTCATCGACCTCAGCGGGCGGAAGGCCCTCTTCGACGCGTTCGAGAGCGCATAGACAATAACATTCTCTCGGGATATTCATTCTCAAAGCTAGGAAATTACACCACTATTTCAAACTATACTGAGTACTCTATCGATAAAACAGGAATAAACACCGGAACATTAAATATGCGGTGTTCTGACGGGACGAACAGCAACCGACGATGGGACGAACCACCTTGTCTCGACCGATTTCGGGCCGGACGCGGACGCTGGCCGTCTTCTTCGCCAGCCTCGTCTGCCTCACCGCTCCGGTGGTGGGGGCGGTCGCTCTCGGCCCTACGGCCCACGGTCCGGAACGCGGGGCGCCGCCGCCCGCGGACGCGGACCTCTCCTCCGCTTCGTTCTCACCGGCGAACGAGACGACCCGTACGAACGGGTCGTCCGGAACCACGTCTGCGACATCTACGCCAACTGGGACGTCAGAAACCACGACTACTGCAACCACCGAACCCACGACTACTGCGACGTCGCCAACGACGACTACCCAACGAACCACCGCCACGACCGGCGGGAGCGGTGACGCACCCGCTACCACGACGCCGGAGACCACGACCACCGTCCGAGAGCCCGAGGCCGAAAACACGACCACCGTCGAGGGAACGTCGACCGGGAACGCTACGGCGGACGACGGGACGGTCGACGTGACCGAGGAGACGACCAACGCGTCTAATGAGACGGCGTGGATCCGCGGGACGCTCCGGTCAACGACGGGCCGGCCGCTCGCCGACGACACTGTGTACGTCGAGGACGCCGACGGGAACCGGACGCGCGCGCTGACGAACGAGAGCGGCGCGTTCGCGCTCCGCGCGTCGCCGAACCGGACCTATACGCTCGTCTACCGGCAGCGCGCTCCGAACCACTCGTCGGGGACCGGCGGGAACGTCACCGCCGCGGGTCCGGACGGCGTCCCCGACGTTCACGTCGTCGCGCCCGACCTGAACAGTTCGACCGGCGTCGACCTGGGGAACGAATCGCTCCCGGACGCGCACGCCGTCGAGGTCAGCGTCCGGAACGGGAGTTCGCCGGTTTCGAACGGGAGCGTCAGCCTTCGGCTCTCCGGCGACGAGGAGGGCTCGGCGGCCGCTATCACCGTCGACGGGACGACGACCGCCGACGGACTCGCCGCGTTCGAAGCGTACGGGACCGCTCTCGAAGTCGCGGACTCGACCGTAGTCGAAGCGTCGGGCGACCGACCTCGGACGACCGTCGAGCGGCGGACCGTCACCGGAAACGCGACGCTCGAACTCCTCGTCGACGACGAACCGCCGACCGTGCGGACGGCGGTTCTCGAATCGCCCGTCAACGTCGGGCAGAACACCACGATCACGGCGGCGAACAGCACCGACGACACCGCCATCAGGCTCTACCGCTGGGACACCCCGTACAACCACTTCACGACGCCCAGTCCGACCTTCACGACGCCGTACCTGACGACGACCGGCGTCTACAACGTGAGCGTCACCGTCGTGGACGGCGCGGGCCGGAACGATACGACGGAAGTCCGGATTCCCGTGGTCGACGAGATTCCGCCCGAGGCGGCGATCAATCTCACCGACGGGAGCCCCATGGTCGGCGAGACGGTCGCGCTGAACGCGAGCGGCGCGTCGGACAACGGCCGGATCGCGGAGTACCGCTGGGACACCGACGGCGACGAGGCGTACGAGGCGGTGACCGCGTCGCCGACCTTCCGGACCGCGTACGAGTCAATCGGCGACCGGCGGGTCGCGGTGGAGGTCGTCGACGGGGCGAACAACACCGCGACCGCGACCCGGAACGTGACGGTCCATCCCAACGCGACCATCCGCGCGAGCGCCACGACGGTCGGCGTCGGCGAGCGGGTCCGGTTCGACGTCGCGCGCCGGGCGCCGAACGTCACCTACGAGTGGCGGTACAACGACACGCGTAGCCCCGGCGCGACCGAGGCGAACTTCACGACGAGGACGGTCGCGGACGTCAGCCACAACACGACGTACGAGGTGATCCTGCGGGCGACCAGCGGCGGGCTCACCGCCACCTCGAACGAGACCGTCCGGGTCGTCAACTACCCGCCGAACGTCAGCGTCGACGTCCCGGAGATTGCGACGGCCGGGTCGACGGTCACCCTGGACGCGAGCGGGACGACCGACAGGGACGCCGACGGGCCGTTGACGTACAACTGGACCCGGACGAACGGGACCAACGTCTCGCTCGCGAACGCCGACGGCGCGACCGCGTCGTTCACCGCGCCGGAGGTGCTGTTCCCGACGACGGTGAACGGCAGCGTCGCTGTCACCGACGAGCACGGCCGGACCGCCGAGCGGAACGTCTCGGTCCCCGTCCGACCCGCCCCGGACTTCGAGTACAAGCCGTACGCCTACCCGAACGAGACGGTCCCGTTCGCGCTGTCGAACGTCGCCGACGGACGCGACGCCGTCACCGAGTACCGGTGGCGGTTCGGCGACGGGGGAACGAGCGCGAACCGCTCGCCGAACCACAGCTATCCAGAGACCGGCACGTATCCGGTGACGCTCCGGCTCAACACGACGCGAGGCGAGCCCTCCCCGGTGTCCGCACCGGTGTCCGTGATACCGCGCCCCGAGATCTCGCTCCCGACACCCGAGCCCGTGGCCGCGAACGCCACGGTGACGCTGAACGCGTCCGTCCCCGAGGGCATCGTCGGCGAGACGTACACCTGGCACGTCGAGCCGGCGACGGAGACCGACGACTCCGCGCTCCGGAACGTCACCCGGACCAGGGTCACGGAGTCGCCGTCGCTGACGTTCGCCGCGCCGTCGAACGTCACCGAACCGCTCAAGCTAAACGTGACCGTCGAGGTGGTGGACATCAAGGCGAGCAGCGACGCGGCGAACGCGACGCTCGCGGTCGCGTCAGACTCCACCGGAGACGGCTCCGGGGAGGCGAACGGGACCGATGACGGCGGCAGTACCGGCGGTGCCGGCGGCAGCAGTGGTGCCGGTACCAGTGGTAGCACCGGAGTCAGTTCGAGCGGTAGCGGCGGGAGCAGTGGGGCCAGCCCCGGCGGCGCAAGCAGCACCGGCGGGGCCGGCACCGGCGGTGGCGGCAGCAGCGGTGGAAGTAGCAGTAGTAGCAGCAGTAGTGCCAGCAGCGGGGATGGCGGAAGTAGCGGTGGCGGAAGCCGTGGAAGTAGTAGCAGCGGTGGAAGTGCGAGTGGCAGCGCCGGCAGTGGCGGCAGTAGCGGAGGCTCGGACCCGTCGGCCGGTAACGGGCAGCGAGACGCCTCGGAGTCGGGGCCACCGCGTCCGGAGGTGCGGGTCCGACCCGGCGAGGCGGGAGCCGCGACGGTGACCGTCCGGAACGTGACCGGTGGGAGCGAGATGTCGATTTCGCTCCCCGACGAATCCGGACCGCAGTCGGCCGCCGCGTTCGAGGCGATAGACCTGGCCACGCCGCCGGAGTCTTCGGGCGCGGACGTCGGCGAGGCGTTCGAGCTCCGGACGCGACAGCGGGAGTCGCGCCCGTCGAACGTCGCGGCGCCGCCCGTGGAAACCGCGTTCTCGTATCTCACCGTCCACAAGGACGGCATCGACAACGCGGCCATCGAGACGGCGACGTTCACCTTCCGCGTCGGGACCGCGGTCCTCGACGACCGCGGCGTCGACCCGAGCGCGGTGACGCTGTACCGGAACCACGGCGGCGAGTGGTCGGCGCTGTCGACGTCGGTCGTTCGGAACGCCTCGGACGCCGTCGTGTTCCGCGCGGTGTCCCCGGGGTTCTCGACGTTCGCCATCGGCGTCCCGCACCCGGAAGGGAACCGGAACTCGTCCGCAGGTGACGGCTCGACCGCGGCCGACGCCGACGGGACGGACGCGACGACCGAGCGGGCTGCCGCACGACCCGACTCGGCGGACTCCCGGAGCGAGCAGGCCGACGCCGCCCGACAGCCGGCGTCCGCCGACGCGTCCGGCGTCGGACTCAGCACGGTGTACGTCGTCGCGCTGCTCGTCACGGTCGTCTGCGCGGTGCTGTGGGGGTATCTCCTCCAGAAGCGCGACTGAGTATCGCCGGTCGTCGGCTCCCTCGGCGCGGGACGAAACCCGCGTCGAGGCGGGCGACGACCCGTTTCAGACCGAAAGCGACTGAAGCGGGCTCAGGCGCCGGTCACGACCCGCATCAGCACGCCGCCGCATCGCGGGCAGTCCTCGTCCCACCGCTCGCTCTCGACGCCGCAGTGGGCGCACTCGTAGACGCTCGTCGCGGCAGGACCGTCGAGCGAGGCCGTCAGGCGCCCTCGAAGGTCATCCATCGACGAGGACTCCCGGACGGGTCGGAGCTCCCAGCGACACCGAGACGGTCCAGCCGTCTCGTTCGACCAGCGCGAACTCGTCGTACACCCGGACGAAGAAGGCGGTGTCACACTCCGGGCACGGCGCCTCCGGTCGGCCGGCGGTCAGCCGTGCCTCGCAGTTCGGACACCGGACGCGGAACCCACTCGCGTCCCCCGGGTCGGTGCTGTCGTTCGATTCCTCGGTTGCGTTCTCGCGTGCCATGGTTCACTGTGGCGACATCGGATGCCCGTATCGCGCACTGTCGAGTCCTCTATAGTATTAGGAGTAAAACCTTATCGGCGAAAATTGACATGTTTTCCAGATACAGCTATTCTGGCGCGCATTCGTTCCGGAATACTGGGTCATCCGACGGCTACTTTTTGGAACCGTAATCACCGGTCCGTCGAGCCGAACGAGGGCCTTCGTCGACAGATAAGAGACGGTAATCCGCGACTTGTGACCGCACGACCGCCAGACCGGGACAGCTTCAGCTTCTTTCGCCCACCCGGAGCGAGCCGTCAGCCCTCCCACTCCTCGAACGACCGGTAGATGCCCTTCGACAGGTAGCGCTCGCTGGAGTCGGGGAAGATCGTCGCGACCGCGTCGTGTGGCGCGTCGATCTCGCCGTCGCGGATCCGCTCAGCGACGTGGCTGGCCGCCGCGCTGGCCGCGCCCGCGCTCGACGCGACCAGGTGGCCCTCCTCGCGCGCGAGTCGCTTCAGTTCGTCGTGGGCCCGGCGGTCGGGGACCTGGAGCACCTCGTCGACCAGCTCCGGGTCGAACAGTTCGTTCGTCGTGAGGTCGTGGGTGCCGATGCCCTCTATCTTGTAGGCGCCCTCCTCGACGTCCTCGCCCTTGGTCTCGGCGTACACCGACCCTTCGGGCTCGACCGCGACGATGTGGGTGTCGGAATCGCGTTCGAGCGCGTACTTCGCGATTCCCATCAGCGTCCCTGCCGTACCGCAGCCCGCGACCACCGCGCCGACCTCGCGGTCGAGCGCCTCGAAGATTTCGGGGCCGGTGGTCTCGTAGTGGGCTTCGACGTTGAGGGGGTTCGAGAACTGCTGGGGTACCACGGCGCCCTCGATCTCCTCGGCGAGCTCGTGGGCCCGCTCGATGGCCCCGCCCATCCCCTCGTCGGTCGGGGTGTTGATGACCTCCGCGCCCAGCGCGTCCATCAGCTGCTGCTTCTCGACGCTGAACCGCTCGGGGACGACGAAGACGGCGTCGACGTCGAGCTGGCCGGCGGCGACGGCGAACCCGATGCCGGTGTTGCCGGCGGTCGGCTCGATGACGGTCCCGCCGGGTTCGAGGTCGCCCCGGTCGAGCATCTCCTGGATCATGTACTCGCCGATGCGGTCCTTGACGCTCGCGCCGGGGTTGAACGACTCCAGCTTGGCGTACACCGGCACCTCGTCGGGTGCCGCGTGCACGCGGACGAGCGGCGTCTCGCCCACCGCGTCGAGCACGGAATCGAGCGGCGTCCGGTGGTCGGTCATCGGGTAGGCAAAAGTTGGGAGGGCGGTTAACCTTTTTTGTGTGGTTTTCGGGACCGCGGCGAAACTCCTCCTCGTCGCGGTCTCGCTCGGACGCGGCTCCGGCGTTCTGAAGAAACGACGACCCTACGCCTCGGCCTCGGCGTCCTCGGTCTCCGCGGAGTCACCGCCGGCGTCGAGGGGGTCGGCCTCGACGTCGTCGACGTCGATGTCCCGGTCCTCGGCGATGGCCTCGAGGAGCGCGCGCTGTTCGGCGTTCTCCCGCTCCAGTCGCTCGACGCGTTCGCTGGTCGCGTCGAGCTTCTCGCGCATCTCGGTGACCTGGTCGCGGAGTTCGTTGAGCTTGCTGTACAGCTTCTCGGCGGTGTCGGCGAGCTTCTGGACCTTCTTGGCCGTGCTTCCGAGTCCCATGCCAACGAGTTGGGTCGCCCGATACGTGACTTTTCCGACTCGACCGCCGGGCTTAATGAGGCCTCCGGAGAACGCCCGCGTATGTCCCAGGAGCGCCTCTCGCAGGAGCAGTTGCCCGACACCCCCGCGCCGGCGGTCGGCGTCGTCGCCGCGCTCGCGGTCATCGCGGCCGTCGTCGCGCCGTATTTCCTCATCGACGCGACCGAGGCCGCGGTCTACTACAGCGCCCCGACGCCCCTCCCGGTCCACCTCGTGGTCGGCCTGCTCGCCATGGTCGCGGTCGTGGTGTTCGCCGCCGGCCGGAACGGCCGGACCGACCCGCCGACAGCGGCGGGCGCGGCGGTCGTCCTCGGCGGGTTCATGGCGCTGGTGGTGCTGTGGTGGGCGGTCGCCGCCGGCAGCCTGGTCGGCAGCCTCACCGACAACGCGGCGTTCGACTACCACCGCTGGGTGCTGCTCGCGACCGCGGTCGCGGTCGCCGCGAGCGCGGGCTGGTACGCCAGCGACGTGCTGTAGTCGTCGCGGTGGAGGCTCGCTGTCCGAGCGGTTCGGTACGCCGGGAGTAGCGACCGATTACTCGGTCCCAGCCCCCGCGTGACGTCCTGTCAGCCGATGCATAACAAAGCCCAGTCCTCGTGTAACTCGGTCCGTGTCCGAGAACGACGCCGTCGAGACCGGCGGGCTGGGCAACGGCCCGGCCGGCGACGACGCGACCGGGGAGGGCGGGCTGGGCGACCTCGCGGAGTCGGAGGCGGCCCGCGAGCGCTGGATGCTCCGGGACGACGAGTTCTTACTGGAGGAGGACCGCGAGTACGTCCTCCGCGACGACGGCCGGTCGTGGTGGGGCTACGTTTCGCCGGTCCTCTTCGGCGGGGTACTCGCGCTCATGGTCGGCGACGTGATAACCACGGGCGTCGGCATGGCGATGGGCCTCGAGGAGGCCAACCCGGTCGCGAGCGCGGTCATCGCCGAGGCGGGGCTCGGCGGTCTCGTCCTGCTGAAGGCGATGGCGGCCGTGGTGCTCCTGCTGCTGCCGGGCGTGACCGGCGACGCCCGGCGGACGTTCCGCGCGGGGAGCGCGGCCTACCTCCTGGTCGGTCTGGTGGTCGTGGTCGCCAACGCGTGGGCCATCATGGCCGCCGCGTGACCGCGCCGGTTTCCGACGGCTGATCGCCGCCGTCCGGGCCCTGCCGTCGCGCGATTAGCGAAAGGCCCTTAAGCCCCCGGCCGCTTAGTAGAAGATGGACTAGGTCGGGCAGTTAGGCCCTGCTCACTACCCGCACTACGGTCTTCAGCGGGGACCGAACCCCGGAGGCGTCCGGTCAGACCGTGCCGGGCCCCGGAAGCCGACTTCGAAGCCTCGTCCTACGGGGATAGCGGTCTCCGGCGGGCACTCGCAGGAGTGCTGCGGTCGGAGTTAGCCGGTGGTAATCCGTCAGGCGCGGAAGCGAGCAGCGGACCACTGGACAGCTATCGCTCGCAGGGTTGCGGGGTGGAGGACGCGACCGGGATTCCCCGGCACGGAACGCCGGGCAATTCCGGGTCGTCCGCACTCATACTTCGTCATTCACGCTTTCGACAGCGATCGCGCCGTCGACCCCACCACGCTGCGATGGAACGCGGCGGAGCGCGGGCTACTCGACCTGTGCCCGCACTGCGGTCGCGTTCGGCGTCTCCTCGGCCAGCGCCGACGCGATGTACCCCCAGTCGTCGAAGTCGTCGGGGGAGTTGGTCCCGTCGGAGTAGTCGTAGTTGCAGTCGCAGCCGCCGAGTCGGTGGTAGTTCATCACGCTCGGATACCGCCGGGGCTGGACCGCGTAGGAGTCGATGCCGCGGTGTCGGCCGGGGTGGAGCCCGAGGTTGTGGCCGAGTTCGTGCATCAGCGTCTTGACGACCCGGACTCGGCTCGGCCGGTCCTCGACGATCATCCCGTCGACGCCTGTCGAAGTGATGCCGACCCGGTTGCCGCCGCCGCGGTCGGGCACCTCCTTGACGATGAGCGCGTGGAAGTAGCCGCGGCCCCGGGTGTCGAACGCAGACCGGTAGTACCCGTTCGAGTACTCCGCGAGCGACGTGTTCGCCGCGGGCGCGACCGGCTCGTCGGCGACGCCGACGTGGAGGTCGATACCGCGAGACCCGTCCGGGTTCTCGACGGGCGCGTTCGCGAACGCGCGCTCGACCTTCTTCAGCTTCTCCGTCGGCGCGGTGGTGCCCCGCATGTAGTCGAGTTCCAGGAACACGTCCTTGCGCAGAGGGTCGGCGGCCGCCAGCGGCGCCCCGGCCCGGACCTCGACGCCGTCGCCCAGCCCGTCACCGTCGGTGTCGCGGTCGGTCGGGTCGGTGCCGTGGTCGTGGACCTCGGGGCCGTCGTCGAGGCCGTCGGCATCGGTGTCGGCGACCGTCGGGTCGGCTCCGCGGTCGAGTTCCGCGCCGTCCGCGAGCCCGTCCCCGTCGGTGTCCGGATCCGTCGGGTCCGTCGGCTGGTCGTTCACTTCGGCGCTATCAGACAGGCCGTCCCCGTCCGTGTCGCTCTCGGTCGGGTCGGTCCCGTACTCGACGACCTCCGCGCGGTCGGCCAGCCCGTCGGCGTCGGTATCGGGGTTCGCGGGATCTGTGCCGTAGTCGTGGACTTCGGGTCCGTCGTCGAGACCGTCGCCGTCGGTGTCGACGCTAGTCGGGTCCGACCCCGCATCGATCTCGCTCCCGTCGTCGAGGCCGTCGCCGTCCGTGTCGGCGACTGTCGGATCGGTCCCGCGGTCGAGCTCCGCGCCGTCGGCCAGACCGTCGCCGTCGGTGTCGGACCTGAGCGGGTCGGTCGGGCCCAGCAGTTCGTCGACCGTCGAGACGCCGTCGCCGTCGTCGAGACCCGCCAGCGCGCCGGTGCTCAGCGTCGCCACTACCAGCAGCGCGACGACCGCCGCCGCAGCCGACCTCATCGCGGCGGACCACCGCGGGTCGGCGGGGCGGGCGCTTCGCTGCCGGGGGCGTCGCTACTAACCGTTGCTCGTGGAGGGGGAATCTCCGACCGCTCGCGTGCCATGCAGGTAGCAGCATCTCGAATCCGCCTTTTATAAGTTGGCTTTCGTCGTTGACCGAAGGGCGGCGTCGGCGGTGAAGATTCGTGACTGCGCGGCGACGCGGGCGATCCGGCCGTCGCGCCTGGACGAGAACGAAAGCGGGCTCAGTCGTCGGCTGTCGCGGAGACCGCCTCGACGTTCGCGAGTTCGAGGCCGCCGCCCAGGGTCCGGTTCGGGTAGGGGATGTCGATGCCCTCCTCGTCGAACCGCTCCTTGACGCTGGTCACGTACTCGCCCTTGGTCTTCACGTAGTCGCTCCGGGAGGGGTCGGCGATCCAGATGCGCGACTGGAGGCCGACCGACGAGTCGCCCAGTTCGGTGAGCCGCACCGAGGGCGCCGGGTCGTCCAGGATGTCGGGGTGGGTCTCGGCCTCCTCGACGATGATCTCGGTCGCGCGGTCGATGTCGTCGTCGTAGCCGATGCCGAACAGGAACTTCAGCCGGAGCCGGTCGGCCTCGACGGGGTTCTTGATGACGCCGTCGGTCAGCGAGGAGTTGGGCACGGTCAGCAGTTCGTTGTCGAAGGTCCGGACGCGGGTCACCCGCAGTCCGATGTCCTCGACGATGCCGGCGTAGGTGTCGTTGTCCCACTCGATCCAGTCGCCGATCTTGAACGGCTTGTCGGTGTAGATGAACACGCCCGCGACGAAGTTCTTGATGACGTCCTGGGTCGCCAGCCCGATGGCGAGCGTGGCCGCGGCCGCGATGGTGGCCAGCGAGGTCAGGAAGTTGCCGTAGTCGGCGAACCCGAACGCAACCGAGACGGCGACGAACACGACCCCGAACCTCACGATCCGGACCAGCGGCTTCTTGGCGTGGGTGTCGACGTTCCGCCGGTCGAGGAACCGGCCGGCCAGCGGAATCACCGTCGCCCGCCCGATCAGATAGACCGCGAGGAAAGCCACCACGAAGTACAGCGCCTGGGTGACGGCCAGCGCGTACGCCGTCGGCAGGAAGCTGTCGATTATCGGAAGTGGTTCGACCATACTGCCAAAGAGTCCTGGCGGAAGGAAAAACTACTGTCTCGGGCAGAACAGCGGGACTCAGGCGTCTCCCGGAAGGTCAGTGCAGCACCGCGGTGTTCCCGCGCGTCTCGACCAGGTCGGCGTCGACCCGGTCGGCGAGTTCGTCGGCGAGCTCGTCGGTGGTGGTGCCCCCGCGGGCCGCCCGGAGGAACTTCACCTTCACGAGGTCGCGGTCGGCCAACTGGTCGGCGAGTTCGTCGGTCACGGAGTCGATGCCGGACTTCCCGACCCAGACGGTCACGTCGAGGTCGTGGGCCCGCTTCCGAAGGTCTTCGTCGGTCATACGTCCGACTGGGGAGCGGACGGGCTTAAAACGCTTGCACCCAGTCGGCGGACGGACGCTCGCGCACGGTCGGGCTGCTGGAGGTGCGGTCGTCGGGCGCGCGGTCGGTGGGCTTTATCCCGCCGATGGCCCAACCGTCGCGCGATGGACGTCACGAGCATCGTCAACGACTACCTGTTCGGATGGGTCCTGCTGTCGGTCGCGCTCGGGGTCGCGTTTCCGAGCCTGGCCGCGATCGCGGGATTCTCGACGCCCATCCTCGCGATTATGGTCGGCAGCGTCTCGCTGACCCTCTCGGCCTCGGCGTTCGCGTCGGTCGACCGGTCGGCGCTCGGCCGCGTGCTCCTCGGCCACGCCGCCATGCCGGCGGTCGCGTTCGGCATCGCGCGCGTCCTCGGCCTGTCGCCCCCGCTGGCCGCCGGATTCGTCCTCCTCGGCGCGGTCACGCCCGAACTCGTGACGCCGACGATGACCGCGCTCGCCGACGGCGACGCCGCGCTCGCCTCGACAGCCCTCGTCGTCATCGGGGTCGGGAGCACCGTCTTCACGCCGCTCGCGGTCGGACTACTGCTCGGCTCCGGGGTCCGCGTCGACGGCTGGCAGATCGCCCAGAGCCTCGCGGTCGCGGTGGTCGCGCCGATGGCGGTCGCGGTCGGCGCGCGGACCCGATGGGAAGCGCGCGTCGGCCGGTACGACGACTACTACCCGACCGTCTCCGCGCTCATGGTGATCCTCATCATCGGCGGCGTCACCGCGGCCAACGCGTCGCTGATCCGGAGCGAGACCGACCTGCTGGTCGTCGTCGGCGCGGGCGCGCTCGGACTCAACCTCGCGGGCTACGCGCTCGGCTGGGTCGGCACGCGGTCGGCGGACGGTCCGGCGCGGGTCGCCGGCGCGCTCTCGGTCGGGATGCGGGACTTCGCGGTCGCTGCCGCGCTGGTGACCGCGGCCGGCTTCCCGGCGAGCGCGTCGCTGCCGGCGGTGGTGTTCGGCGTCGTCGAGATGGCGTCGAGCGCGCTCCTCGCCAGGCGGTTCGCAGCATAGCCCGAAGTGCCGACACTCCCGCGAGAACAGAACTCAGTCCGTGCGAACGCGGGTTACTCGTACGGATACCGCGACTGCGCGCCGCAGTCGCAGGTGAGGACCACGTGGCCGTCCTGCGTCCTGACGCGGGCGTTCTTTCCGGGACGGAGGTAGCTGTCGCAGGCGTCGCAGGAAAAGCGCTTGAGCCGCTTCGGGAGCGCGACGCGGTTGCGCTCGGCGAGGCGACGGGCGAGCCGGACGTACTCGCGGGCGCGGTCGTCGTGGCACTCCGCGGCGGCGTCGCGGGCGAGCGTAGCGAGGCGCTCGATGCGCTCTTCGGCTATCGTCATGCAATATGGGAATGGGGGGTGGGGGTTTCCGGGGCGAGACAGGACAAGGATAGAAGGTTCCTGTGTTGCCCCAAGGGGAGCATTCTCCGAGTGGGTAAAATAGTTTTTGGTTTCTCCCCGGCGGAACCGACTCCGGAACGGGACGTGACGATCTGCCACCGCCGGCGCGAACCGCGGTCCGTGACCGCTGGACCGCGTTCCGGTAGCGTTTTGTCCCGCGCCCGTTTTCCGTCCGACAGTGAGCGCACGTAGCGACCCCGGAATCGGCAGTTTCGGGGGCGGATTCCACCGATGAAGGTGAGCCACTACTTCGAGTGGGAGGAGTACATCACCGGCGGGCACGCCCAGTCGGTCGACAATCAGCGCAAGATACTGGACCGTCGGGGCATCGAGTACACCACCGAGCCGACCCTCGACGCCGACCTGCTCCACCTCAACAACATGGGCCCGAAGTCGGTCTACTACGCCCGGCGGGCCCGCAGGACCGACGTGCCGGTGCTGGTCCACGCCCACCAGACCGCGGAGGACTTCCGGGAGAGCTTCGCGCTTTCGAACGCGCTCGCGCGCCCGATGAAGCCCTACTTGAAGTACGCCTACTCGCTCGCCGACCACCTGGTCTGCCCCTCCGAGCACAACCGTCGGGTCGTCGAGGACTACGCCGACGCGCCCAAGACCGTCATCAGCAACGGGTTCGACCCCGACAAGGTGGCGGGGTTCGACGACGAGGGCCTCCGCGAGGAGTACCTCGACCGCTACGACCTCGACCCGCCGGTCGTGTTCAACGTCGGCCACGTCATCAAGCGCAAGGGGCTCGAAGCGTTCGTCGAGACCGCCCGCGCGATGCCCGACCTCGACTTCGTCTGGTTCGGCTACCTCAACCCCGCGGGCGGGGAGCTAGACCGGTTCCTCAAGAGCCGCGACACGAAGCGACTCGTCGAGAGCGCGCCCGACAACTGCCAGTTCACGGGCTACGTCGAGGACATCGAGGGTGCGTTCGCGGCCGGCGACGCGTTCTTCTGGCCCTCGAAGAACGAGAACGAGGGCATCGCGCTGCTGGAGGCCATGTCCTGCGGCAAGCCCCTGGTCATCCGGGACATCCCGACCTACGACTGGCTCGACCACGGGACCCACTGCCTGAAGGCCGGCGACGCGGTCGGGGACTTCGCCGACGAGCTCGACCGGCTCCGGGACCCGGACCTGCGCGAGCGCCTCGGCGCGGCCGCCGCCGCGAAGAGTTCGGAGTTCGAACTGAACGCTGTCGGCGACGACCTCGTCTCGCTGTACCGCGATCTGGCGTAGCAGCCCGTCTCTCCTCGGATCGAGAGCTGATTTCAACTGCGAGCGAACTTCAAAAGGTCTTAAGTACCGGTTCCCAAAGGGGCCAACAATGGAACAGGTCGCCGCGTTCACCGACACCTACCTGCCGACCGTCAACGGCGTGACCTACACCATCGCGTCGTGGCGCAAGCGGTGGGAGCGGGCGGGCGGGCGGATGGACGTGGTCTACCCCAAGGCGGACGGTCACCGACCGACCGACGGCGAGCACCCGGTCGGGAGCCTGCCGTTCCCGTTCTACGACGGGTTCCGCCTCGGCACGCCGAAGATCCCCCGGGCGGTCCGGGACGCCGAGGTGGTCCACGCCCACACGCCGTTCGGCCTCGGGCTCGGCGGACTGCGCCTCGCGCGCGACCAGGACGTCCCCCTCGTGGCGTCGTATCACACGCCCACCAGCGAGTACGCCTCGTACGTCTCGCCCACGGACACGGTGGCCTCGGTGGTCGGTCGCATCTCGGAGAGCTACGAGCGGTGGTTCTTCGGCCGGGCCGACGCGGTGCTGGCGCCCTCCGCGGCGACCCGCGACCACCTGATCGAGGAGGTCGGCGTCGACACGACCGTCGAGGTGGTGCCCAACGGCGTCGACACCGAGCGGTTCCGGCCGGTCGACCCCGACGAGTTCCTCGCCCGCCACGACCTGGACGGCGACCGACCGCTGGTCGGCTACACCGGCCGGCACGGCTACGAGAAGCGCCTCTCGGAGCTGGTCGAGGCCGCCGCGGAGATGGACGTGACCGTCGTCTTCGGCGGCGACGGCCCGGCCCGCGACGACCTCGAAGCGCAGGCCGCCGACCTCGGAGCCGACGCCCGCTTCCTGGGCTTCCTCGACCGCGAGGAGATGGCCGCCTTCTACTCGGCGCTCGACGCCTTCGCGTTCCCGAGCCCGGTCGAGACCCAGGGGCTGGTCGCGCTGGAGGCCAACGCCTGCGGGACGCCCGTCGTGGGCGCGAACGCGGGTGCACTGGCCAACACCATCGACGACGGCGAGACGGGCTACCACTACGAGAGCGGCGACGTCGCGGACTTCCGAGCCGCCGTCCGCCGGACGCTGACCGAGCGCGAGGCGCTCCGCGAGACCTGCCTGGCCCGTCGCGACGAGGTGGGCGTCGAGCGGGCGGTCGACCGGTTGCGTGACGTCTACGACCGCATCCGGTGACCGATGTTGCAAGTGTGACACGCACCGAACCGTACAAGGCCCTCTGGCGGAATTCGAAACCGTGACTATCTCAGACGCGGTTGTGCGCTCGGCATTCGACTCGCTTCCGGGTCAGGCCGCGATTCTGGACCCGACCGGCCGCATTCTCGCCACGAACCGGGCGTGGCGCGAGTTCGGGACCACGAACGGCGGTGAACCCGACCACGTCGGCGAGAACTACCTGGCGGTTTGTGACGCGAGCGACGACGAGAAGGCCGCTCGGACCGCCGCGGCGCTCCGGCGACTCGTCGACGGGGAGCGGGAGGAGGTCTCGGTCGAGTACCCCTGTCACGCGCCGGACCGGGACCGCTGGTTCGTCATGCGCGCGGAGGTGTTCGACCACGACGGCGAACAGTACCTGCTGGTCGTCCACTTCGACATCACCGACCGGAAGCTGGCGGAACTGGAGGTCCGCGAGAAGAACGACCGGCTCGAGACCGTGGCGAACGTTCTCAGCCACGACATCCGGAATCCGCTCACCGTGGCGATGGGTCGCGTCGAGATGATGGAGTCCGAGCACGCCGACCCGCTGGTGGAGTCGCTCGAGCGGATAGACGCCATCGTCGGGGACGCGCTGCTGCTGGCCCGTCGGGACAGGGTCGAGGAGACGAAAGCTGTCGATCTGACCGCGAGCGCCGAACGGGCGTGGCGGCAGGTCGACACCGGGGCAATCGACCTGACGTTCGGCGAGTCGGTCCGATTCGAGGCCGACCCGGACCTGCTGGGCCACGTCTTCGAGAACCTGTTCCGGAACTCGGTGGAGCACGGCGCGACGACCGTCAGGGTGGGCGCGCTCGAGAACGGTTTCTACGTCGAGGACGACGGGCCCGGCGTCCCGCCGGCCGAACGCGAGTCGGTCTTCGACGCGAGGTACTCGACGGGCGAAGGCGGGACAGGGCTCGGCCTCACCATCGTCGAGCGGGTCGTCGATGCCCACGGGTGGTCGATACGCGTCGCCGGGGAGGAAGTCGATACCGGGGAACTGACCGGTGCGCGCTTCGAGGTCCGCTTCTAGAGTTCGACGCGCTCGACCAGCTGGTTGCCGTCCTCGCGAATGTTGACCGCGATGATGCGGATGTCGTCCTCGAGCCCGGAGTCCCGGAGCTTCGCCTTCAGCAGGTTGTCGACCTGGTAGACGCCCGCGGCGTTGAGCATCTCGATCTCGACGAGCACCGGCACCGCGTCGCCCTGCATCAGCGAGACGCGCTGGATGGCCTGGCTCGAGACGGTGTCGATGCCCCGGCCGCCCTTCTCGTAGGGCATCCGCGAGCGGCCCTTCTCCATGTCGAGGGCGTCGGCGACCCGGACGACGCCCGCCTCGGTCGTGAGCGGGTCCTCCTCGGTGTGGTGACAGAGGATGGCGTGGAGCACCTCGCCCTTGACCCGGACGACCTCCTCGGTGTCGTAGAAGTCGAACTGCGGGAGTATTCGGTCGAGCAGGTCGGCCGCGAGCGGGATCGACCAGTAGGCGTGTTCGTCGCGGTGGACGACGTGGCCGATGTCGTGGATGGTCGCGGCCAGCGCGACGATGACGCTCTCGTCGGCCTCCTCGAGTCCCTGCTCGGACGCGCCGTTGAAGTCGACGCCGCCCTGCTTGAGCAGGTCGTACAGCGCCAGCGCCCGGTTCCGGACGATGGAGATGTGCTTGCGCCCGTGGTCGTTGTACCCCTTCCGGACCACGGGGTTGACGTTCTGGGCGCGGAGGTAGGTCTGGATCTCGGGGTCGTCGTGGACGAACTCCAGCACCTCGTTGAGGCGCTCGTCGGGGAAGGCGTGGTCTGCCGTCGGGTCGTACTCCCGACCCTCGTCGTCGGAGTGCTCGGGTTCGTCGGTCTCGCTCATACGTAATACCTCGACCCCCAGCGGAAAAAGGGCTCGGCCCGGAGTCGGGAGGTCGCCGCGCGCCGGTCGACGGTTCGGTACCGACACGTGGCAGGTTCAGGGCCGGTCCGCGGCGGCGGCGATCAGTCGGCGGCCTCGGCCGCGTCGGCGGCCGCCTCGCGGACCGCGTCGTAGTCGGGTTCGACGCCGGGGTCGTCGGTGACCCACTTGTCGGCGATCGTGCCGTCGTCGTCGACGACGAAGACCGACCGCTTGGCGACGCCGTAGTAGCCCATGTCGGCGAAGTCCATCTCGACGCCGTAGTCGTCGATGATCTCCTTGTTGGAGTCGCTGATGAGCCCGAAGCTCAGGTCCTCCTGGTCGCGGAACTCGTTGAGCGAGAACGGCGCGTCCACGGAGATCCCATAGACGGTCGCGCCCGCCTCGTCGAACTCGTCGAGTTCCTCCTCGAAGGTGGCCATCTCGGTGGTGCAGACCCCGGTGAACGCGCCGGGGAAGAACGCGAGGACGATGGGTCCGTCGTCGAGTTGCTCCGAGAGGGTGAACTCCTCGACGTCGCCGTTCGCGAGCGGTGCGGTGAAGTCCGGTGCGTCGTCGCCTACTTCGACCATACGGTCACCGGTAAACGCGTCGGGGAAAAGTCAGTTCCGAATCCGGACGGGCGGCTGCGGCGTCCCGTCGCCGGCAACTCGCTCGCACACCGCGTTCGCGCCGCCGGAAATGTCGCTACCGAACAGGTTCGGCACCCCCTCGACCTCGGAGAACTAGCAAAAAGCCTATAGTCGAGAATCAGCTATCCTCAGGTAGAGATGGTACAGATGATTCCACTGTTCGGACCCGTGCCCGGCGGGATGGAGATGATGGTGATCCTCCTCATCGCCGTCCTGCTGTTCGGCGCGAACAAGATCCCGAAGCTGGCCCGCTCGACCGGCGAGGCCATGGGCGAGTTCAAGAAGGGCCGTCAGGAAGTCGAGGAGGAACTGCAGGAGATGCAGAACCCCGACGCGACCAGCACCGACACCGTCAACGACGCGTCGCCCGACACGGCCACCGAGACCGACACGGAAACCAACACCAACTGACCGCTTTTTTGTGGGGCGTGTGGCCTAGTGGATAGGGCAGAAGGTTCCTAACCCTCTGATCGCGGGTTCGAATCCCGTCACGCCCGTTCTCGTGTCGAGCAACGCGAGACCGAGAACGAAGCCTGCGGGATTCGAATCAGGGAGGTCGCGCGCAGCGGAGCGAGCACGTCCGACCGTGGTTCGAATCCCGTCACGCCCGCTCGGCTTCACTGCGTTCAGCCTCGCGGGCGTGACGACCCTCGCGAACAAACCGCGTTCGCTCGGTCCCGTCACGCCCGCTCTCGTGTCGAGCGACGCGAGACCGGAAGCAAAGTGTACGGATTCGAGCTCTCACATTGCAGATTCGGGACGGCCAGAAGGATCGCACGCCCGACCGTCCCGCACGGTCTTCACTCGCACGCGTTCCGCGCCAGCAGTTCGCAACGCTAGCTATCGAACACCCCGCCGGCCGCCCCTCGAATACGTATACGGGGTAGGGTTACACGGTCGTCGTCCCTACGAAGGAGTGATGACTACGAAATCTCTCGCCCCGGGAACGGTGGTACGGTGATCTGGCAGGATCTCGTCTTCCTCGTCGGAAGCGTGCTCTCCATCGTCTTCCTCGCCCCGACGCTGCGCGACCACACGGCCCGGGTTCCGCTCGGGACCAGCCTCCCGTCGGCGCTCATCGGCGTCGTCTACGGCGCGAGCTTCTACACCATGGGAATGTCGTTCTCGGCCACCGGGTCGTTGCTCACCGGCGTCCTCTGGGCGGGCATCGCGGCGCTCCGCTCGCCGTCGCTGTCGGGGAGCCTCTCGGAGGAACTTTCCGCGGTTCGGTCGCGGCTGTCGAACTGACCGGCCGCTGTTCTCGCCCGTTCTGTTCTTCGACTGAAAAATAGACAGCTGACAGCGCGTGCGCGACTACCTATCTGACGCCACGTTCGTCCTATCCGTCGCCGTGTTCGTCGGTGATGACGACCTCGCCGTCCCGAACGTCGACGTTGATCAGCGTCTTGACGTCGTAGTCGGTGTTGTCGAGCTCGTTCGGCCCCTCCTTCTTGATGACCGCCAGCACGTCGGCCACGTCCGCGCCGATGTGTTCGAGGGCCTCCGTGATGGCCTTCATCGTGCCGCCCGTGCTGAGCACGTCGTCGAGCAGGAGGACGCGGTCGCCCTCGTGGACGTTGTTGACGTACATCTCGTTCTCGGAGTAGCCGGTCTGCTGGGAGAGCGCGACCTCGCCCTCGAGGCCGTACTCGCGCTTGCGGATGACCACCAGCGGGATGTCGGTCATCAGCGAGACCGCGGTCGAGATGTGGATTCCCATCGCGGCGGGGGTGACGATCTTGTCGACGTCCTCGAGTTCGGCCTTCCGGATGATCCGGATGACGATCTCGCGCAGCAGACTCGGTTCGAGGACCGGAATTCCGTCGCTGATGGGGTGGACGAAGTAGTGGTAGCCGTCTTTCTCGATGATGGGGGCGTCCAACAGGGACCGCTTGAGCTTATCCATGTTGGGGGTACTCGACGGGTCAATAAAAGGTGACGGAATCGGGCGCCCGCGGGCCCGATTCGCACGCGAGGCGTCCCCACGGTTCATCACCCGGGCACTCGGACCCGCCCGGAACCCCGAGCGACGGACTCGACCGCCAGTCGTCGGCCGGCCCGTCCGGTCGTACCCCCGCGAATCGACACCCGATTTGAGAACTGTTAAGTCCGGTCCCCGGTGAGTCTCGCACGTGCTACAGACACCGGACCCGGCAGCGTCGGCGGTACTCGCCGTCGTGTTCCTGCCGTTCGCCGCGGCCGCGCTGGTGCCGCTCGTCTACCGCGCACTCGGCGAGCGCACCGCCTACTACGCGGCCGCGGTCGCGCTGGCCTGCTTCGGACTCGTGGCCAGCCAGTACGGCGCGCACGGCGCGGTCACGGTCCCGTGGATTCCCTCGCTCGGTGTCTCGGTGAGCTTCTACGTCGACGGGCTCTCGCTCCTCATCGGCTTCCTGGCCAGCGGGGTGGGCGTCCTCATCCTCACCTACTCGGGCGGCTACATGCACGGGGAACCGGCCCAGCCCAAGTACTACGCCGCGCTGCTCGCGTTCATGGGGTCGATGCTCGGCGTGGCGTTCGCCGCCGACCTCGTCGCACTGTTCGTCTTCTGGGAGCTGACGAGCCTCTCGTCGTTCATCCTCATCGGCCACTACCAGCGACAGGGGAGTTCGCAGTACGCGGCCCGGAAATCGATGCTCATCACTGTGTCGGGCGGCCTCTTCATGCTCGTGGGCTTCCTGCTGCTCCACGACGTACTGCTCGACGTGACGACGGCGTCGAACGCGTTCAACATCGTCTGGATGCTGGAGAACGCCGAACTGGTCCAGGAGGAGCTGCGGGCCGCCGGGATGTTCCTGCCGGTCCTCGCGCTCGTGGGTATCGGCGCGGCCGCCAAGTCCGCGCAGGTCCCGCTCCACATCTGGCTGCCCAACGCAATGGAGGCGCCCACGCCGGTCTCGGCGTTCCTGCACTCGGCGACGATGGTCAAGGCGGGCGTCTACCTCCTCGGGCGGCTCCGGCCGATTCTGGTCGGCGAGGAGTGGCAGCTGCTGTTCGCTGTCCTCGGCCTGACGACGATGACCGTCGCCGCCATCCTGGCGGTGGGCGCGACCGACATCAAGGAGCTGTTGGCGTACTCGACCGCCAGCCACCTCGGGCTCATCGTGGCCGGGTTCGGCTTCGTCTCGGAGCTCGGCGGCGAGACCGGCGCGTTCCACATCGTCAACCACGCGGCGTTCAAGGCCGCGCTGTTCCTCGTGGCCGGTATCATCGCCCACGAGGCCGGCACCCGGAAGATTGAGAACCTCGGCGGGCTCTGGGAGGACCTCCCCGTCACGGGGGCCATCACCGCCGTCGCGGCGCTCGGGATGGCGGGGGTCCCGCCGTTCAACGGCTTCTACTCCAAGGAGCTCCTCTTCGAGGCCGCGTGGGAGGCCGCCGCGCACGCGGGCGGCCTCGCGTGGCTCTACCCCGCGGTCGCCGTCTTCGGCAGCGTCTTCACCTTCCTCTACTCCATCAAGTTCCTGATGCTGTTCTTCGGCGAGAAGCCGACGGGCCTCCACAGCGTCCACTCGCCGCCGAAGGTGATGCTCGCGCCGCCGCTTCTGCTCGGCGTCCTCGCGGGCGCCATCAGCATCGGCGGCGTCCTCGGGACGTTCGGCGTCCACTTCGCGCCGTTCGACCACTTCGTCGGCGAGGTGTGGGCCAGCACCCTCCCGCCGGCGGCCGAGGGCCACGCGTTCCACTACTACGTGCCGACCCACCTGACCCCGGCGGCCGCGATGAGCGCGGTCACCATCGCGCTGGGCGCGGCGGCCTATCCGTTCTACGACCGGCTCCACCGCGGCGTGAACCGGCTGACCGACGTCGACCTCCTGCGGGCCAACTGGTACTACGATTCGGCGGTGTTCGGCGTCAACGGCTGGAGCGACGCCGCGGCCGGCCGCATCCAGAACGGCCTGCTCCGGACGTACGCCACGTGGGCGATGGCCGGGGTCGCCGCGCTCGCGCTCGCCGGCTACGCCGCCGCGGGCGTGGGCGTCCCGGGCTTCTCGGGCTTCTCGGTGACCCTGGCCATGGCGCTCGTGCTGGGGGTCGCGATCGTCGGCGCGCTCGCGGTGTCCATCGCGCCCTCGCACATCTCGGGCGTGCTGACCCTCTCGATCCTGGGGTTCATGGTCGCGGTGTTCTACGTCCTCGCGGACGCGCCCGACCTCGCGCTGACCCAGCTGGTCGTCGAGACGCTCCTGCTGGTCATCTTCCTGCTCGTCCTCGACAAGCTGCCGGCGTTCTACGGCAACGCGGGTCGGGGCAAGATGGTTCGGGACGGCGCGCTCTCGGTCGTCGTCGGCGCGACCGTGTTCGTGACCGTGCTGGTCTCGACCGCGGCCGCGCCCGCCGAGAGCATCGCCGGCGAGTTCCTGGAGCTGTCGGTCCCCGAGGGCGGCGGCGGCAACGTCGTCAACGTCATCCTGGTGGACTTCCGGGCGTTCGACACGATGGGCGAGATATCGGTCGTCGCGATGGCGGCCCTCTCGGTGTTGACGCTGGTCGCGATGCGAGAGCGAGGTGAGACCCAATGAGCACGGTAATCGCGCGGACAGTCACGCGGACAGTGGTACCGCTCATCCTCGTGACCGCCGTCGCCCTGCTGCTGCAGGGCCACAACCTCCCCGGCGGCGGCTTCATCGGCGGGGTGCTCACGGTGACGGCGTTCGCGGTGATATACGTCATCTACGGACTGGACTACCTGCAGGAGGAGCTGCTTCACCAGTTCCGCGACCCGCTGCTGGAGTCGTTCCAGCACGGCATCGTGGCCAACTACCAGATCGCCTTCGCGGTCGGGCTGGCGGTCGCCGCGGTCGCCGGCCTCGTGCCGCTGCTGTTCGGGTACAACTTCCTCTATCAGTCCCACTGGTATCTCCCGGCCCTGCCGATCTACGGAGAACTCCACGTCGCGAGCGCCCTCGCCTTCGACCTCGGCGTCTACTTCGTGGTGGTCGGCGCGCTGCTCACGATCCTCGCGGTGGTGGGAACCGAATGACCGCGACCGAACCGCAGTTCGTGCTCGCGGTCGTCCTCGGGACCCTGTTCGCCCTGGGGACCTTCCTCGTGCTGCGCCGGGACGTCGTGCGCGTGGTCTGGGGCGTCACCATCATCAGCCAGTCGGCGAACGTCTACCTCGTGACGATGGGCGGGTTCGCCGGCGGGGTCCCCATCCTGGGTCACGGCGGTCACGGCGGCGGTCACGCCGCGACCGACCCGCTGGTCCAGGCGCTCGTGCTGACCGCCATCGTCATCGGCTTCGGCACGACCGCGTTCGCGCTCGTGCTGACCTATCGGGTGTACGAGGAGCACGGCACCATCGACCTGCTCGAACTGGGTGATCGCGCGTGAGCCAGCAGTTCGTCATCGCGCCGCTGCTCGTCGGACTGGTCACCGCCATCGCGACCCTGCTGACCCGGCGGTTCGGCAGGGCGCAGGTCACCCTCAGCCTGCTCGGCGGCCTCGGCTACGTCGCGGCGGTCGCGTGGCTGGTCTCGTCGGTCGACCCGCTGGGCGCCGGCAACGTCGTCAGCTACCAGCTCTCGGGCTGGCAGGCGCCGTTCGGCATCACGCTGGTCGCCGACCCGCTGTCGGCGTTCATGCTCGCGTTCTCGGCGGTCGTCGCGCTCGCCGCGCTGGTCTTCTCGGCGTCGTACGTCGACAGCTTCGGCCAGCGGGTCTCGTACCACCCGCTGTTCCACTTCATGCTGGTCGGGGTCACGGGGTCGTTCCTCACCGGCGACATCTTCAACCTCTTCGTCTGGTTCGAGGTGATGCTGATGTCGAGCTACGTGCTCGTGGTGTTCTACAGCGGGCCCGAGCACACCCGGGCCGCGCTCCACTACGTGGTGCTGAACCTGGTGGGGAGCGCGGTGATGCTGCTGGCCATCGGCGGCATCTACTCGACCACAGGGACGCTCAACATGGCCGACCTCTCGCGGCGGGTGGCCGACCCCGCGGCGTACGGCGGCTTCTCGGTCGCGCCCGTGCTCGGTCTCTCGGCGCTGCTGTTCGCGGTGTTCGCGCTCAAGGCCGGCCTCGCGCCGTTCCAGTTCTGGGTGCCCGCGGCGTACCGCGCGGCGCCCGCGCCGGTGTCGGCGATGCTGGCCGGCGTGGTCAAGAAGGTCGGCGTCTACGCCATCATCAGGGTGTACTTCACGGTGTTCGCCGGGGCCGCCATCTCCGGCCTCTCGCTGCCCGGCCTGTCGGTCCCCGACGGCGGGAGCGCCCTGCTGTCGTTCTACGGCCCGGTGCTGTTCCTGATGGCCGCCGCCAGCATCGTCGTGGGCGGTCTGGGCGCGGTCGGCCGCGACGACATCGACGGGCTGCTCGCGTACTCCTCCATCGGTCAGGTCGGGTTCATCGTCCTGCCGCTGGCCATCGCGGCGACCGCGACCAGCCAGGAGATCCGGGTGCTCGGCGTCGCGGCCGCGCTGGTGTACGCGCTGAACCACGGCTTCGCCAAGAGCCTGCTGTTCATGGCCAGCGGCGCGGTGTACGACGCGGTCGGCACCGAGGAGTTCCCCGACCTCGGCGGGCTCTCGGAGACCGCGCCGTGGCTCTCGGCCGGCTTCTTCGTCGGCGCGCTCGCGCTCATCGGCATCCCGCCGCTGTCGGGCTTCTTCGGCAAGCTACTCGTCTTCGACGCGGCCGGCCGGACGGGCTCGACGGTCGGGATCGCCGTCGCGCTGTTCGGCGCGATACTCACCATCGCGTACTTCTCGCGGGCCTGGAACCGCGGGTTCTGGGGCGAGCCCTCGCTGCTCGTCCAGCACGGCGAGGCCCGGTTCTCGCTGGTCGCTGTCGTGGTCGCGCTCGCGCTGGCCATCGCCGTGCTGGGCGTCGGCTTCGACGTCGTGATGCGGGCGGCCGAGGCCGGTGCGCACGCCGCGCTCGACCGCCAGGGGTACATCGACGCGGTCCTCTCGGGGGCCGAGAGCGCCGCCACCGGCGGGGGAGGTGGTCACTGATGAAGCCCCGCAAGTGGCCCGTGGTCGGCGTCCTGCTCGCGGTGCTGTGGCTGTTCGTCCGCGGCGTCGCGCTCGACCCGGCCGCCATCCTGGGCGAGTTCCTCATCGGACTGGGCTTCGGCCTGCCGGTCGCGTTCGCGTTCCGGCGGTTCTACACCGAGCGGACCGACCTCACCCGGAACCTCCGGGCGCTGCCCTACGCGGCCGTCTACGTCGGGCTGTTCCTCAAGGAACTGCTCACCGCGAACTTCGACGTGGCCTACCGCGTGCTCGCGCCGGGGATGCCCATCGAGCCCGACGTGGTGGTCGTCCCGCTCCGGGTCGAGACCGACGCGGCCGTCACCACCATCGCCAACTCCATCACGCTGACCCCCGGCACGCTCACCATGGACCACGACGAGGAGACCAACACGCTGTACGTCCACGGCATCACCGGCCGGAACCGCGAGGCCGTGGTCGAGCCCATCCGGGCGTGGGAGGACTACGCGCTTGTCATCTTCGACGAGGAGCGCAAGCCCGGCGACCCGGTCCCGGAGGTCCCGGTCGCGACCCGGGAGGGCCGCGCCGACGGTGGCGCCCGCGAGCGGAGCGAGGGCGACGGAGCGGGCGACGACCGTGACCCGGCCGCCGACGCCTCCGAGGGAGGTGAGTCCGATGGCGAGTGACCTGCTCGGGGCGGTCCTGAACGGGGCGATCGTACTCACCGCGGCGCTCACCCTGTTCGCGGGCTACCGGGTCGTCCGGGGCCCGACGGTGCCCGACCGGGTGGTCGCGCTCGACACCATCGCGACCAACGTCGTCGCCATCGCGGGGCTGTACGCCCTGACGACCGGCGAGGGGCTGTTCGTCACGGTGAGCCTCGTCCTGGCGATCATCGGGTTCATCAGCACCATCGCGGTCAGCCAGTACGTCATCGAAGGAGACATCATCGAGTGACCATGAACGCCATCCAACAGTTCGTCGTCGCGGCGCTCGTCGCCGTCGGGAGCTTCTTCCTGCTCATCGGCACGGTCGGCCTGCTCAGGTTCCCCGACGTGTACAATCGGATGCACGCCAGCAGCAAGGCGACCACGCTGGGCGCGTCCTCGATACTCCTCGCGGGATTCGCCTACTACGGGCCGCAGGGCGCGGGCCTGACCTCGCTGGTCGGCATCGTCTTCCTGTTCCTGACCGCGCCGACCGGCGCCCATCTCATCTCCCGGTCGGCCCACAAGATGGGCGTCCCGTTCTACGGCCAGGAGGCCGAGTGGCCCGAGGAAGTCGACGAACCGGGGTCGGACTGACTCACAGTTCGTCGGCCAGCTGTTCGGCCACCCGCCAGCCCAGTCGCTCCTTCGACCCCTCGTACTCCCGGACGCTGTGCTCGCGGACGAACAGCGTCCGGGTCAGGTCGTCGCCCATGACCCCGGCGTCGTTGGCGACCACGAACGCGAGGTCGGCCCGCCGGAGCGTCTCGCGGGCCGCCGCGACCATCGCCTCGTCGTCGCCCGACGTCTCGGCCTTGAAGCCGACGACGGGCAGGTCGCCGGTCTCGCGGACCTCGTCGATGAGCTTCGGCGTGGGCGTCAGGTCGAGCGCGAGCTCCTGGCCGGACCGGATCTTCTCGTCGGCCGCCTCGACGGTGTAGTCCGATACCGCCGCGGCCGAGACGACGGCGTCGGCCGCTCCACCCTCTACGCGGTCGAGCACCGCCTCGGTCATCTCGGCCGCGGTCTCGACGCTGGCGACCTCGGCGTAGGGTACGTCGTCGCCGTCGTGGACCAGCGTCACGTCCGCGCCGAGAGCGTAGCAGGCGCGCGCCACGGCCCGACCGGTCTTGCCCGACGACCGGTTCGTCAGCACGCGCACCGGGTCGACGGGTTCGCTGGTCGCGCCGCTGGTGACGACGACGTTCGCGCCGTCGAAGCGGTCGGGCGCGGTCGCGCGGGCGAGGTCGAGCGCGATGGCGTCCTCGGTGGCGATCTTTGCCTTTCCCTCCTCGATGCGGGGGTCGACGAACTCGACGCCCCACGACTCGACGCGGTCGATGGCGTCGAGGACGCCCGGGTGGTCGTACATGGGCTCGTGCATCGCGGGCGCGACGACCACCGGGACCCCTGCGCCGAGCGCGGTGGTCGCGCAGGTCGTGACCGGCGTGTCGTCGACCGCGGCCGCGATCTTGCCCACCGTGTTCGCGGTCGCGGGCGCGATCAGGAACACGTCCGCCCAGCCGTCGCGGCCGCACAGCTCGACGTGCTCGACCGCGCCGGTGATCTCGGTGACGACCGGGTTCTCGGTGGCGAACTCGACCGCCCACGGGTGGACGATACCGCGCGCGGCCCCGGTCGTGACCGCGCGGACCGACGCGCCCCGCCGCCGGAGTTCGTGGGCCAACTCGACTACCTTGACCGCCGCGATGCTGCCGGTCACCCCGAGCGCGACGTTGGTTCCCGCGAGCATTACCCGACGTTCGGGTCCTGATAGGTTAAAGAGGTGCGGGTTGCAACGCCGCGCGTCGCCGACGGTTCGAATTCGGCGGCGACGACTCCCGGCATCCCTTAAAAATTGGTAAGCTTACATTGAAACAGTCGGAACGGTCGAAACGGACCGTTTGCAACCGTCGGGAGTGAGGGGCCGGTTAATGTACCCCCGGCACCAGGAGTGTCCTGTATGTCGGACCACCACGGAAACGAGCCGATCGACGACGTAAGTGCGGCTTTCGACCTCCTCCGCGACGCGCGTCGACGGGGCGTCCTCTACACGCTGAAGCGCAACGGCCGAACCTCCGTCGAGGAGCTCGCCGAGCGCATCGCCGCGTGGCAGTCGGGCGAGGGCGACGAGATCGACCCCCAGTCGGTCGAGGTGTCGCTCGTCCACTCGCACCTGCCGAAGCTCGCAGACGCCGGCGCCGTGGAGTACGACCGCGAGCGAGGCGCGGTGGAGCTCGCGGACGACGGCGACGACCTCGACCCGCTGCTCCGGTGCACGAGCGAGCGCGAACCCGAGCTGTTCCGGGCGGGCCGCACCTCGAACCTGCGCGGCCTCGAAGTGAGTCAGTGAGCCGCGGATCGGATCCGGTGGCCCTCGCACCGCGGACCCCGATACGCACGCGACTCCGCTGACCCCCGCGAATCCGCGACCTCGCCCGCCGGAGACCAGGCCCCGCGACGACCGACGACGGTTTCGTATTCTTCGCACCGCGGACTCCCGAGCCGTCCGGCCGGGGTTGCTCCCGTCCCCGCGCATACCGTCCCTACAGTACCGCCACTTCGACACCATTTCTTCGGCCCCGTCCTTCGGTACCGCCGTTTGGGCACCTCTCTTCGGAACGGTCACTCGGACACGGTGGCCGGTCAGTCGGCGACGTCGCGTGAGGAAAGCAGGAGAGCAGTTGGTCGGGCGGTACGCCGTGGATTCGGTCGACGTGCGCTCGCTACGCCGCCGCTTCCTCGACACCGAGTACGTCGTCGTACTCGCCGGCGTCGACCTTCTCCTTGAACTCGCGGGCGTCCTCGCCCTCGATGGTGACCCCCAGCGAGGCGCAGGTGCCGACGATCTCCTTCGCGGCGTTCCTCGTGTCGTACGCGAGGAGGTCGGGCTTCTTCTGCTCGGCGATCGTCTTGACCTGCTCGATCGAGAGGTCGGCGACGAAGTCCTCCTGGGGCTCGCCGCTCCCGGTCTCGAAGCCGGCCTCGTCCTTGATGAGCGCCGCGGTCGGCGGGACGCCCACCTCGATCTCGAAGCCGCCGTCGTCCTCGACGGTGATGGTCACGGGCACCTCGGTGCCGTCGAAGGCCTCTGTCTGGTCGTTGATCTCGTTGACGACCTCCTGTACGTTGACCGCGGTCGGTCCGAGCTCCGGGCCCAGCGGCGGACCGGGATCGGCCTGTCCGCCGGGGACGAGTACTTCTATCGTCTCAGCCATACCTAAACGAACACCTCGGAGCAGTTTTAAGGCTTGCTTTTCGGACGCTCGGCGAGTCGGGGGTCTGCGGTCGGCGCGCCGCGTCGTCGCACGGGGCGCACCGCCGGGTCGGCGCCTCAGCGGACGCTCACGCCCTGCCGGCTCAGGAACTCGCTGGCGCCCTTGATCTCGACCGGACTGCCGATGATGCGGACGTAGTCGCCGGTGGCGTGGTCGCCGTCGGCGGTCGGATTCGCGTCGTCGGTCCGGTTCTCGGCGTCGACGTTCATCTCGAAGAAGGTCAGCGTGAACTGCTCGTCGAGGTCGTCCCGGAACCCCTCCAGCACCGCCGCGGCGATGACGATCTGGGTGCTGTCGCGGAGCGTGGCGGGGTCCGGCATCGTCGTCCGGGTGGTTCCGCTACCGACGTATTAACGTATCGAAGTTATACTGTCGGCCGGACGTACGCGACCGCTGCGACGCGATTCCCGCCGTGGTACTTGTCGACGCATCGCCTCCGTGTACGACTCCTCGACGAATTGCGGTCGAGGGCGTATCGTCGCGGGCGCGGACGGGCAACTCCGCAGAAAGAAAGCCTTTTTCGGCGCGCACGGCCGACTCACTCCTAATGGGACTGGAGGAAGAAATCGAGGACCTCCGCGAGGAGATATCCGAGACTCCGTACAACAAGTCCACGGAGGAGCACATCGGGCGGCTGAAGGCCAAGCTCGCGGAGAAGAAGGAGAAACTCGAGAACCAGTCCTCGGCCGGCGGCGGCGAGGGCTACCACGTCGAGAAGCACGGCGACGCCACCGTCGCGTTCGTCGGCTTCCCGAGCGTGGGCAAGTCCACCCTGCTGAACGCGCTGACCGCCGCGGAGAGCGAGGTCGGCGACTACGAGTTCACGACGCTCAACGTCAACCCCGGCATGCTCCAGTACAACGGCGCGAACATCCAGCTGCTCGACGTGCCCGGCCTCATCGAAGGCGCGGCCCACGGCCGGGGCGGCGGCCAGGAGGTCCTCTCGGTCGTCCGGGCGGCCGACCTCGTCGTGTTCGTGCTCTCGGTGTTCGAGATCGACCAGTACGAGCGGCTCCGGAAGGAGCTCTACGAGAACAAGATCCGACTCGACCAGACGCCGCCGAGCGTCAAGATATCCAAGAAGGGCAAGGGCGGCATCCGGGTCACGTCGAGCGTCGACCTCGACCTCTCGGAGCGGGTGGTCGAGGAGGTCCTCCGGGAGCACGGCTACGTCAACGCCGACGTGACCATCCGCGAGCAGGTCGACATCGACCGGCTGGTCGACGGCGTGATGGACAACCGCGAGTACATCCCCTCCATCGTCACCGTGAACAAGGTCGACCTCATCGAACCCGACTACGTCGACACCGTCAACGAAGAGCTTCGGGAGTACGGCATCGACCCCGACGAGGCCATCTTCATCTCGGCGGAGGCCGAACGCGGGCTCGACTCGCTGAAGGAGACCGTCTGGGAGGAACTGGGCCTGATGCGCATCTACATGGACAAGCCCGGCCGCGGCGTCGACTACGAGGAGCCGCTGGTGCTCGAGAAGGGGTCGACGGTCGGCGACGCCGCCCGGAAGCTCGGGGGCGAACTCGAGGACCGGTTCCGGTTCGCCCGCGTCTCCGGCCCCAGCGCCAAGCACGACGAGCAGCAGGTCGGCAAGGACCACGAACTCGCCGACGAGGACGTGCTCCGGATGGTCGTCCGGAAGTAGTGGGATGGCAGTCTCCCGTCGCCTTCTCGCACTCGCCGCCATCTCTGCGCTCCCGTGGACGGTGCTCTCGTCCGGCGACCTGGTGTTCGCGTGGGGGCTGGCGACGCTCGACCCGCTCCACGTCACGACGCTGCCCGATTACTTGTTTGTCCACACGCGCGGGCTACCGAACCGTCTGCTCGCGTGGCCCGTCGCGGTCCTGCTGTACCTGCTCGCGGTCGCCAACGCGCTCCTCGGCCGACTTGCCCCCCGGCTGGAAGACCGGCGAGTGACGGGCGGACTCCTGACGCTGGCGGGCGCGTCCGACCTCTGGTTCGCGCTCGGACTGACTCGGCCGGGACTGGTAGCTGTGCCTGTCGGATCGGTGCTGTTGTGGACCGCTGCGTGGTGGTTCCACTGGCCGGACCTGCGGACGGCGCTGTGGCGATAGGTGGTGGAACACGATCGGAAACCGTAATCGAGATTGCCCCGAACGACCCGCCCGGTCGCGGCCGTTGCGCGACATCTCCGACGGACGTGGTTGCGTCGGCGTTTCGACCCGGTCACGATGGAAGATGTAGTCCTCGTCGAAACTGGCCGACCGTCGGCCCCGAAACACCCTCCTCGTTTCCGCGAACCGTAGCCTTTTCGCGCCGGAACCTCCAACTTCGAACCGTCATGAACGCGACGCTCGACCACGTGATGATGCGCGTAGAGGACCTGGAGGAGACGCTCGACTGGTACGGCACCCACCTCGATTACGAGGAGAAGGGCCGGTGGGAGGCCGACACGTTCACCAACGTCTACCTCGGGCCCGAGGACGTCCACGAGGAGGGCGCGGTCCTCGAACTCACCTACAACCACGACGGCCGGTCGTACGAGATGGGCGACGCGTGGGGGCACATCGCCGTGCGCGTCGACGACGTGTACGACGCCTACGAGCAACTGATGGACGAGGGCGTCGAGGACTACCGCGACCCCGACTCCTGCGGTGGCTCGTACGCGTTCGTCACGGACCCCGACGGCCACGAGATCGAGGTCGTCGAGCGCGACCACGGCGCGCGCTGGAGCCTCGACCACACCATGATCCGCGTGGAGGACGCCGACGCGGCGCTGGGCTGGTACACCCGAAAGCTGGAGTACGAGCACACCGGTCGCTGGGAGTCCGACACCTTCGCGAACTACTTCATGAAGCCCGAGGGCGCGGCCGACGAAGCGATGGCCGTCGAACTCACGTACAACTACGACGGCCGGTCGTACGAGATGGGCGACGCGTGGGGGCACATCGCCGTGCGCGCCGACGACCTCCAGGACGACTGGGAGGCGCTGATGGAGCGCGACGCCGAGGACTACCGCGACCCCGAGTCGTGCGACAACCGGTACGCCTTCACGAAGGACGTGGACGGTCACGAAATCGAGGTTATCGAGCGCGACGAGTAGGTACCCTCGCGGATTTTCTTCGACGGTTCCGTTTCCGACTGCCAGCTGTTCGTCCGGGATGGGATGTTCCGACTCGGTGGTTTAGATGTCCGCACACGATCCCTGCTGGAGAGTTACGGACCACTTAGAATAACGTTCACACATCGGTATAATCTGTCATCGAAGAACGCCAGTAATAGCGGCTTACGAGCCTCGTATTGGCTGATTCCGCGATGCCGCCGCCACAAGGCACTTATAAATTCCTCCGGTTTACTTGAGTCGTACCCCTACCCACGGTGACAGCGGCGAGTACGGGCGCCCTCGCTCGGATGGTAGTCGCTTCCTAGGGGGCCGGGAAAGCAGCCGTCGCCGACAGATTACCGATACAAACCATGACAACGACGACAACAGACAAGCTACGTGGCGGACTCCTGGCGGCGTTACTAGTGACGTCAGTCTTCGCAGTCGTTCCGACGATGACCTTCGGACAGGCGCAAGGTTCGACGTACGTCAGTAACGGACACACACTCACGTTCGACCAGATCGAGGACGGACAACAGGGACAGACAATTACTGTCGAGGCTTCGGCGATATCTAATACCGACCCCATCACTGTCGACGTCAATGAGGTCCAACAAGCGGGCTTCAGTGTGAGCGTGGACGGCAGTGGCGGGTCGAACATCGCGGACCGGACTCAGGTTAGCGACGGCGAGTTCACCGTCACCCCCTCGAGTGCCAACTCGCAGGTCCAGATTCCGGTGACGCTGTCGAACGAGTCGGCCGTCGAGCAGAACAACCGCATCCGGTACCACATCACCGCCGACGGTCAGTCCCTGACCGCGGCGTTCAAGACACTCAACGTGCAGTCGACCTCGCTCGACGGGAGCGGTTCGAGCGCGACGGTCTACTCGGGCGAAGTGGTTACGTTCCAGACCGACCAGGTCGGTGACGTCGTCACCATCTACGAGCAGCAGGACAACAACTGGGTCTCCGTCGAGCGGTTCTCGACGAGTCCGGGTAACGCGGTGAACTACGACACGGCGAACCTCGAAGGCGAGTACACCGTCACCTTCGACGATCAGGAGCCCGGCGACTCCGACGATAATCAGCAAGTCGCCTTGAGAGTGAACCCGCTGAACCTGCAGACCTCGGCAGTCGAGGCGAACCTGACGACCCAGGAGAACATCACGGTCGACGTCTCCTCGGCCGACTTCGGAAGCCAGTTCACCGCCGCGCTCTACGAGGAGGGCGCGGACTTCGACGACACCGAACCCATCACGTCGGTGAACGAGACGTTCGACGGAACGGGCAACGCCAGGGTGACGTTCGACACGCTGGCGAGTATGGATGACGTCGGTGCCGGCGACTACGTCGTCCGCGTCACGCACCTCGATACGGGAATCAGCGTGACGACCAACACGGTCAACGTCACCGATGCCGGCGAACGGTCAGTCAGCCTCCCGACCCGGACCATCTCCGAGCAGCGCGGCGACGTCGCGGAGTTCACCGTCGACCTCGAAAGCACCGACACCGCGTACGTGCAGGTCGGCGGTCAGGGGAGCAACTTCCTCGCGAACTTCACGGTCGAGGACGGGAGCGACGACGACACGAACGTGACCGTCTCCGTCGACACGTTCAACTCGTCGGCGGACTCGGTCACCGACTTCGTCTCCGTGAGCGACACCGACTCAATCAGCGTCGCGAACGGCGACGACGGCACGACCCAATACGGTGAACAGGGCCTCTACGTCGGCAATCCGCTCCAGCCCGGTAGTCTCCAGGACCCCATGGCCGCGGGGAGCTACAACATCATCGCGGGGCTCGAGAACAACGACCGCGACGCCAAGACGATTCTGAGTCTCAGCGAACCGTCGGTCGACGGCGTCAACACGTGGGTGTACGGCGGTGAGGACCTGCCGGACAGCGGCGAACTGGGAGAGCTTCAGCAAGGCCTCTCGCAGTCCGACACGATTCCGGCCGGCGATTACGTCGTCGTCGAAACGCAGGTGTCCGGCGTTCACGCCTACCTCGACGGCGTTAACGACTTCGGGTCGAACACGAGCCAGGCGTACAACGTCTACCTCAACCTGACCCAGCAGAACGTCGGTCCGAACGCCAACCCCGAGACGTGGTACGGTACGAACGCGAGCGCTGTGTACGTCGACGCGGAGAACAACACGGTGCTGACCGCGTTCCAGACCGGGCAGGGTCAGCTCGACGCCGGCGAGAACTTCAACGCCACGTTCCACGCCTCGGCGGCGAACCCGGTGTTCACCGAGTCCCAGAACGCCTCGACCACGTTTGAGGTCGTCGAGCGGTCCATCCAGTTCACTGGACTGGGCGCCAACGATACCCTCGAACTCCAGGCGAGTGAGAACGCGACCGTGACCGGGACGTCGAACCTCGCGCCCGGCACGAACGTCGACGTCGAGGTCGAGTCGGCCGGCCAGCTGTTCACCCAGACGGTCGAGGTGGGACAGGACGGCAACTTCACGGCGACCTTCGACCTGAGCGACCTCGACCCCGGCTCGGAGATCGACGCCCGCATCACGACGGGAACCGTCACCGAGCGGGTCGACGCCGTGTTGGTCCAGGCTGCCCAGCAGACGACCGCGGCCCAGGAGACGACAACTACGACGACCACCACGACGACCACGACTGAAGAGACAACGACGACCGAGGAGACGACTACGACTGAAGAGACGACGACCACGACCGAGGAGACAACCACGACGGAGGGCGGTGACGGCGGTATCCCCGGCTTCGGAGTCGGCGTCACGCTGGTCGCGCTCGCGGCGGCCGCGCTGCTGGCGCTCCGGCGGAGTCGATGACGCAGTAGGATTTCAAGCGACCGATTTTCTTTTGCCGAAGTTCCGGAGCAGTGTTTGACCGAAGACCGGCTACCATGTTTCTTTTATAAGTGGGAAGTTAGGTCTGCGCACGCTGTGGCTCCGGCATCGCAGCTGACCGAAATTGCTCGTTTCCGGCCGTATCGACGGCTCGAGTTGGCGAACGCGCCCGTGTGAGATGTCCACAGGATACTCTGCCGACAAATCTGGTAATTCTTGGGTTTTAGAGCCTGAGAAAGCCAGGAAACGCGACGATAATATTCCGTGAAATGGAGTAACGAGCCGAATCGCAGACCACAAAGCACTTATAATCAGGACATAACCATTCTTCTGTACCCCTACCCATGGTGGCAGTAGCGAGTACAGGTGGTCCGATTCCGGCGCGGTGCCGGGTTCCCCCGAGGGCCACGGGAAAGGTGCTGTCGCCGACCGAATAACCAACCAAACCATGACAACGACAACAGACAAGGTTCGCAGCGTCTTACTCGCTGCACTCCTCGTCATGTCCGTGTTTGCGGTCGTTCCCATGTCTGCAAGTGCAGACCTGGCGGACGATGCCTCTGCAAACACGAACAATGGCGACATCCTTATCGATAGCACTGAATCCCAAACAATTGACATCAACGGCGTGACTAACGCTGGTAACGACCAGACCGTCACAATCGACATTAGCGAGGCCCAGGATGCTGGTCTTGACGTCACCGTCACTGGGTACAGCTCGAATGTCGATACAGGCGCTGACGCGACCACGTCCACCGGCGAAGTGGTGTCGGGCGACACGCTGACGCTCGACCTTGCTGACGGCGTCAACGACGAAACGGTGTCGGCTACGCTGGAGCTCGACGCGACGGGCGACAACGTTGAGTCCGACAGCCGGATTCGCTACGGCATCAGCTCCGGCGACGATTCGCTGAGCGGTAGTGAGACGGCTGCGTTCAAGGTCATCGACCCGGCTGCCGACGACCGCACGTTCAGCGGCGACGACTCGGCGACCATCTACGCTGGTGAGACGATCACCTTCGACACCTCCGGCCATTCGGGTGACGTCGTCACCATCTACGAGGACACTGGTAGCGACACCACCAACTGGGAGGAGGTCGACCGGTTCTCGACTGCTCCCGGTACTCTGGTAAACTACGACACGTCCGACCTCGAAGGTGAGTACACTGTCACCTACGACGATCAGGAGCCGGACACCGACTCCGAGGAGACTCAGCTTGAGGTCAACGCGCTGAACCTCGAGGCGTCCGCGCAGGACGTCAACCTCACGACCGAGGACGACGTCGTGGTCGATGCTTCCTCCGCGGACTTCGGCGGTAACTTCTACGCCGAGATTTACGAGGAAGGCACGGACTTCGAGGACAACGCCCCGCTCGCGCAGGTCCCTGAGTCGTTCGACGGGACTGGCGAGGCGACTGTCAACCTCGGTAACGTTTCCGAGATCGAGGACCAGGGCGCTGGCGAGTACGTCGTCCGTGTCGTCCACAACGCTACGAGCGTTGAGACGACCACCGACACGCTCAACGTCACCGCAGCTGGTGACGCATCGGTGAGTGTCCCCCAGGACACCATCTACGAGGAGCGCGGTGACGTGGCGAACGTCTCGATCGAACTCGAGAACCGTGACGACGCCTACGTCCAGCTGGGCGGCGACTCCAGCAACTTCAAGGCGAACTTCACGGTGGTTGACGAGGACGGTAACGGCTACGTCAACCTCTCGATCAACACCTACGACTCGATGGGTGCGACCGCCATCACCGGTGACAACGGCTTCGTCAGCGTCACCAGTGATGACGACTTCATCGCGACCTCCGGCGCGAACGCCATGAGCGACGACCACGGCGTCTACGTCGGTGACCCGCTCTCGCTCGTCGAAAACAGCGACGACGCGCTGAACAACCCGATGGCGGCGGGCAACTACGATCTGGTTGTCTCGCAGTCCAACGACGACCGCGACTCGAAGACCATCCTGAGCGTGAGTGACCCGTCGGTCGACGAGGTCAACACGTGGGTCCACGAGGGCGTCGGTGCAACCAACCTGCCTGACGACGACGAGCTCGACGAACTGCTCAACGGTGTCGCGGAGACCGACACCATCGCCAACGGCGACTACGTCGTTGTCGAAACCCAGGTCTCGGGCATCTACGGCTACGTCAGCTCGGCAGACGACTTCGCCGACGCTGACACTAAGCTGAGTACCGACGCGGGTGACAGTGCGGTCTACCTGAACCTGACCCAGCAGAACGCCGGCCCGAACACGAACGGTAACGTGCTGTACGGCGGCGACGCTGAGAAGATGTACTTCGACGCGGGGAACAACACCGTCTACGCGGTCTTCCCCGACGAGAGCGGTGACTTCTCCGACGGTCAGGAGTACAAGGCTGACTTCCACGTCCCCGAGGAGAACGCGGCGTACAAGAACGACCAGAACGCGTCTGCGGAGTTCGAGGTCGCCGAGCGTTCGATCGAGTTCAGCAACCTGAACTCGAGCGACATCCTCGAGGTCGAAGCGAGTGAGAATGCGTCCGTCGAGGGCACGACCAACCTCGCGCCCGGTACGACGGTCGACGTCGAACTCGAGTCGTCGGGCCAGCTGTTCACCAAGACCGTCGAGGTCGGTGACAATGGCACGATCAGCGCCATGTTCGACCTGAGCGGTCAGGACGTCGGCACCGAGCTCTCGGCGCTGCTGTCGGCCGACTCCGACACCGAGGCGACGGCTGACGCCGTTGTGGTCGAGCAGGTCGACGATGGCACGGACGAGACCACCACCAGCGACGGTGGCGAGGACACGTCCACGACCACGACGACCACGACTGAGGAGACCACGACTGAGGAGACCACGACCGAGGAGACCACGACCGAGGAGACTACGACCGAGGAGACCACCACCACGTCGAGTGACGGTGGCATCCCCGGCTTCGGCGTGGCCGTCTCGCTGGTCGCCCTCGTCGCGGCTGCGCTGCTGGCACTCCGCCGCAGCAACTGAATAGCTGACTAACCGCCGGGAATTCCCCGGTCTTTCGCGGTTCCACATTTTTCGTGCGCTCAACCCCGTAGCGACTGCACCCGTGCAGCGAAACGATCCGTTTCCGCATCGGTAGGCCGACGTTACCTAACCCGCCCCCGAGCCGTCAACTCTTTATCCGAGGACCGCATTCACAACGCTAACAGTGACATCGCCGCTGACCGACGGACTCGCGTGGCTCACCATCGGCGTGTTCGCCGCGGCCACCGCGCTCGACTGGTACGACGACGACCGCGGCCGCGGCCGGGCGCGCTACCTCGCGGCGGGGGCGTGGGTCCTCTTCGGCGTGTTCTGGGCCGCGCTGTTCCCCCACTTCGCCTTCGAGCAGAAGAGCTTCATCGAGGGCGCGCTGAGTCTGGCCGCGCTCCCGGCCTGCCTGTACGTGGCCTACCTGCTCGTGCAGGGTCGGGAAACCCTGTTCCTGCTCTCGCGAGCCGTCGCGTTCATGGGACTCATCTACATGCCGTTCACGATGATCGCGCCCGCCAAGGAGTGGCTCATCGAGACCGTGGCGTGGCAGGGTGAGGTCGTCATGCGAAATCTGGGCTACGAGTTCCAGGTCATCCAGCGCGAGGAGACGATCCGGGGTGCGTACTTCTTCGCCACCGAGAACCACGGCGAGTTCACCGTCAACGTGCTGCTGGCCTGCACCGGCCTCGGTAGCATCGCCATCTTCGGCGGGCTCATCGCGGCGGTCCGCGCGCCGCTGCGCCGGAAGCTCCGGGCGCTGGCCGTCGCCGTCTCCGTCATCTGGGCGCTGAACCTGCTGCGGGTCGTGTTCATCACGCTCGCGTTCAGCCAGCAGTGGCTCCAGGTGTTCGTCGAGCCGACGATGGCGCTCGTCGGCTACGAGAACCCCAACATGGTGTCGTACTTCATCTCCGACCGCGTGCTGGCCCAGAGCCTCTCGGTGGTCGCGCTGGTCGGCATCTCGTGGGCGGTCGCCCGCGAGGTGCCGGAGCTGCTGACCGTCGGCGAGGACGTGCTCTACGTCGTGACCGGCGACGAGTACGACCTCCACGAGGCGGTCGGGACCGAGCGCCCGGTCGCGGCGGACGGCAAGGGCGAGTAGCCGCCCGGGCTATTTTGTTCGACGGCGACTTCGCTACTCGACGTCGAGCAGTTCGTCCGGCGCGCCCGCCAGCTCGCGGAGCGCGTCGGCCTCGATGTGGTGGAGGTCGCCCGGTACCACGAGCAGGTGGAGCGGGTCGCCGAACTCGCGGTCGGCGAGCGCGGCGATGCGGTCGGCGACCACCAGTGGGTCGGGGCTCCCGGCGCGCGCAACCACGACGCCCAACAGGTCGCCGTACTCGTCGGCGAGCAGGGCGGCGGCGTGGTCGGCGGTCATGTACTCGTCGTTCTCGACCTTGATGTCCAGATAGACGAGGGTGTGGAGTCCGCGCTCGCGGTTCTCGTCGACGGCGTCGGTGACGCTGGCCGGGACGCCGTCGGCGCCGTGGGCGTAGTCGAACGGGAGCGTCGTGGCCTTGCCGAACCGGTAGTTCTGGAGTCCGGTCAGTCCGCTGGCCGCCGATTCTGCGGTCGGCGCGTGGACGACGCGCGTGTCGATGCCGCGTTCCTCGGCCCGGAGCCGGAGGTCCACGTGCGTGGTCGAGATCATCGTGTCGCCCGCGGTGAGGAAGACCGCGTCGCCGTCCTCGCCGGCACGGAGGATTGCCTCGGGGTCCTGCTCGACGCCCGCGCGGTCGCGGACCTCGATGTCGACGTCGTGGTAGGCTTCGAGATCCTCGACGGTCGCGCCGAGCAGTTTGCTGGTGTAGAACTCGGCGAAGACGCGGTTGGCGTCGCGGACGGCGTCGCGGCCCTCGACGGTGATCGAGCGCTCGTCGTAGAGACCGAGTCCGACGAATGTGAGCATAGCGGTGGTAGCGCCGGCGGGTGCTATAGGCTTTCGAGTGCAGTTCGCGCGAGAGAGTACGTGGAGATACATGTGGAGATACGAGCCGAAGACCGGTAACTACGAAGCGTCACCCTTACCGGCCGCCCCGCGAACCGATAGGTATGGAAGTGCCGTGCGTGCGCGTCGATCGCGAGCGGGGCGAGGAGACCCGGCAGCGACTGGCCGACGCGGGCCTCCTCGCCGACGAGTTCGAAATCGAAGTCGCGGAGGGGTATCTCTACCTTCCTGTGACAGACGCCGACGCGGTGCCCGCGGACCTCTCGGTGGTCGCCCGAGCGGTCGGCGAGCGCGACACGCCCGACACGCCGGCCGACATCCTGGGCTACGAGCCGACCTACGAGCGACTCGGCGACATCGTGATCCTGGACGAGGACGACCCCGAACGGGCTCGCGAAATCGCCGACGCGGTGATGGCCTCGGACCTCCCCGTCGAGGGCGTCGTAAACCGCGCCTCGAAGGTCAAGGGCGAACTCCGGGTCCGCGACTGGGAGGTGCTGGTCGGCGAGGGAACCGAAACGGTCCACCGCGAGTACGGCAACGAGTTCCTGGTCGACGTGGCCGAGGTGTACTTCTCGCCGCGACTCGCCACCGAGCGCCACCGGGTCGCCGAGCAAGTCGAGGCGGGCGAGCAGGCGTTCGACATGTTCGCCGGGGTCGGCCCCTTCGTCGTCCCGTTCGCCGAGCGCGGCGCGGAGGTGGTCGGCGTCGACCTCAACGGGCGCGCGGTCGAGTACCTCCGGGAGAACGCCCGTCGGAACGGCGTGGCCGACCGGGTGACGGCGATTCAGGGGGACGTGAGGGACATCGCGCCCGACTACGCCGACTGGGCCGACCGCGCGGTGATGAACCTCCCCCACAGCGCCGACGAGTTCCTCGACGCGGCGGTCACGCTGGCCGGCGACGACTGCGTCCTCCACTACTACGACATCCAGCACGAGGACGACCCCTTCGGGCCGGGCGAGACCGCGATCCGGGACGCCGCCGAACCGGAGTACGACGTCTCGGTCGAGACCCGCCACGTCGTCCGGTCGTACGCGCCCCACGAACTCAACGTCTGTCTCGACGTGCGATTGACTCGCTAGCGTCGTGCGATTCCGGAACGCTTATTTCGTGCGCAGGGGGTAAATTAGGTGTAGTCGAGTGCCGGTGTCTCGCCGAACGCAGTGAGGCGAGGCTCGGCGCACGAGCGAAGCGAAGTGCGCCGGTGTAGCTCAGACTGGCTAGAGCGATTCCTTCGTAAGGAATAGGCCGAGGGTTCAAATCCCTCCACCGGCTCTTTTTCAAACCGAAGTCGACTCCGAGCCGTCACTCCTTCACGCTGACCCCGACCGTCGACCTTCGGTCGACGTCCTCGCGCTCGACGCCGTCGAACTCCAGCACGTAGTCCGGCCCGAACGCGGACGCCGGCGTGTGGAACCCCGGTTCGACTTCACCCTCCACCACGCGCCGGGCCGACTCCACCGCGGTCTCGGCGGTCAGGTCGTAGGTGTCGGGCGTCCGCATCCGGGCGGCGAACCGCTCGCCGTCCGCGTTCTCGACCTCGCCCCAGATGCGGCTCGCGCTCTGGGCGCGCTCCTCGGCGGTCGGGCCCGACACCGTCGCGTCGATGACGGACTTCAGGACCTGCTGGACCGGTCCCAGTCCGAACACCGACGCGAGCGGGCCGGTCTTGGCCATCACGGTGGCGGCGTACTCCGGGACCGTGGCGTACGTCTCAATGTCGGGAATCCCGGTCGTGTAGAAGGCCGACGAGACGTCGCCCCACGGGATGGTCACCGCGGTCTTCGGCCCCTGCCCGAAGTCGAGGTGGCGGGTCCGCCACGCAGGCGGCACCGTGCGGATCTCGCCGGCGCGCCGGACCGCGCCGGGTCGGGTCAGCCCCTCCACGATGGACTTGGCCGTGCCGGGCGAGAACGTCCCGAGCCCGTCGATCGCCAGCGAGAGCCGGGTCGGCGACTCCTGCTCCGTGGCGAGGTAGCCGGCGAGGCAGTCGGTCGGCACGACGTCGAACCCGACCGCCGGGAGCAGCGTCACGTCGTTGGCCTCGGCCTCGGCGTCGCGGCCCGCCTCCGCCTCCAGCACGTCTATCTCCCCGGTGATGTCGAGGTAGTCGGTCCCGGCGTCCAGGCACGCCGAGTAGAGCGGGCGGGCGGTCCGCGAGAACGGTCCGGCGCAGTTCAGCACCGCCGAGAACTCCCCGACCTGCCGCTCGACGACCTCGGGGTATTCGAGGCTGAACACCCGGTGGTCGAGGCCGAGGTCGGTCGCCTGACGCTCGACCTTCTCGGCCGTCCGGCCGGCCAGAACGGGGTCGAGTCCCTCTTCGACCGCGGTCCGGGCGACCAGCGCGCCCGTGTATCCGTACGACCCGTAGATGAGCAGTTCGTCGGTCACGACCCCCGATTACACGGTGACGCGTAAAACTCGCGGGGCCGACGCGGGACGGCCGGTCGGACGGTCCGCGCGACCGTTCGTCGTTCCGCTATCGACTGCGGAACGACTCCGTACCCCCTCTGAAACCGAGATTACTCGCCCGACGTGGTCTCGACGCGCTCGTCGGACTCGCCCGCGTCCGCGGCGGCCGCCGAGTCGGTCTCGTCCTCGCCCGCCTCCGATTCGGTTTCGTCCTCGTCCGCCCCCGACTCTGTCTCGTCCGCGTCGCCGGACTCGGCGGCGTCCCCGACGTCGGTACCGCCGGTCACGTCGCGCTGGTCGACGTCCCCCTCGTCGACGTCGCTGGCCACCTCCGCGGACTCGTCGATCTCGGGCGCGGTGTCGGCCTCGTCGATGTCGGCGTCGGTGGTGTCGACGACGTCCCCGCCGGTGGCGTGGTCGGCGTCGCGGCCGCCGGGTTCGACCGCGTCCTCGACATCGGGCGACGTGTCGGCCACCTCGGAGACGTCGGTCCGGGAGCGGCCCGGACCCCCGCCGTCGCCGCCCGACCGGCGCTGGGCGAGCGCGACCCCGACCCAGAACAGGCCGGCCAGCGCCTGGAGGGCGCCGCGCTTGCGGTCGCCCCGGAGGAAGGTCCGGCCCGCCCGGACCAGTGAGACGACCCCGGACGCGGCCGCGAGGTTACCCGACTCGGCGTGGCGGGCCAGTTTCGGTGCGACCGTCCCGGCCAGCGATCCGACTCGCTGGGCGACTCCGTTGCTCCTCTGGTCGAGCGTCTCGGAAACGGGGTCGGAAGAACTCATGTGTACGAACGGAGGGTGTCGATGCAGATAGGCGTGGTGGCGACGACCGACGTGGGCACTGGAACCCGTCTGGGTCGCCAACCGACCGTGGGCGATGGCCCCGAAGTCGGCGCTCCGGACCGGAATCGAGACGCCTCCACTCAGTTGAGCGTCTCCCCGCAGCTGACGCACTCGACCCGCTTCTTTCCGGCGGGCGTCCGCGAGACACGCAGCGACCCGCCGGTGTTGCACTCCGGACAGGCGCTGTTGCCGGTCTCGGCGGCCTGCTGGCGCGCCATCCACGCGACGGTCCGCTCCAACTGGTCGACGCGCTCGGTCAGCTCGACCACCGCGTCATCGAACGATTCGGGTCGGCCCTCCCCGTCGGTCGACCGGTCGTCGTCGTCGGTAGCGTCACCGGAATCGGTCGCGACGGCGTCCTCGGAATCAGTGGGGGTGCCCTCGGAATCGGCGTTGTCGTCGTCGGTCACGGCGCATCCCCCGGATTCGCTCCGGTTCTAGACATGTGGCACCGAGTGACAACCTCCTGGCGGAAAAATCTACGTCCGGAGCGGGGAGGTGACCTTCTGGGACGCCAACAATTAACCCCGCGGAACCCTTAGCCCGTTTGCTGCGCGGGGGTGCCGTTCGGCCGGACTCTGCACAGGCACGGGAGAAAGCATGGTAACTGACCACCAACTCCGGCGAAGCAAGGCGATACAGCAGCGGACCGGCAGAACGTTCCACTTCGCGACGCGGCTGCTTCCGCGGCGCGTCCGCCATCCGACCTACGTGGTCTACGCGTTCTTCCGCGTGGCCGACGAGGTCGTGGACGACCCGGGCGACGCGTCGCCGGCGGAGCAGCGCGAGCGACTCGAGCGGCTCCGGGCCGAGGCGCTCGGTCGCCGGGAGACAGACGACGAGGTCCTGGCGGCCTTCAGCGAGGTGCGCGAGGACCGGGGCATCCCCGACGAGGAGGTAGAGACGTTCCTCGCCGCGATGCAGACCGACGTCGAGAAGCGCCGCTGGGAGACCCGCGACGAACTGGCGGCGTACATGCGCGGGTCGGCCGCCGCGGTCGGCGTGATGATGCAGCACGTGATGGGCGTCGAGGACCCCGAGCGCGCCGAGCCCCACGCCGTCGCGCTCGGCGAGGCGTTCCAGCTGACGAACTTCCTGCGCGACGTGCGCGAGGACGTCGTGGAGCGCGACCGCATCTACCTGCCGGGCGACGTCCGCGAGCGCCACGGCGTGACGGAGACCGACGTCAGGCGGTGCGACCCCACGGACGGCTTCCGGACCGCGATGGCCGAGGAGCTCCGGCGGGCCGAGCGCAAGTACCGCGAGGGGGTCGCCGGCATCGAGCACCTGCCCGCGGACTGCCAGTTCGCGGTGCTGTACGCAGCGGTGCTCTACGCCGAGCACCACCGGCTCATCCGGGCGCGCGACTACGACGTGTTCTCGTCGCCGCCCGAGGTGGGCCCGGTCCGCGCGGCGTGGCTCTGGGCGAAGACCCGGTGGTACTGGCAGCAGTCCCGGGACCCGGTGACCGTGTTTCGGACCGTCAGCGCCGTCCCCGACGCCGAGGGGGTCCGCGCTCGCCCGAACCGCACCGAGGGGGCCCCGCAGGCCGACTGAACGTCCGGCAACCGCGCCCCGGATTCTGGCGGAAGCCGCACGACTGCCTCCGATCAGCTCTGCTCGGGTCGCTCTCGACCGAGGCCGGCGACGTCGAACCTGTCGGTCCGGACGAGGCCCGCCGCGAGCCCGGTCGCCAGCGCCACGGCGATCCAGTTGCCGAAGTAGACGTTCATCGCGCCCCAGAGGAGAACGAAGCTCACCAGGTCGTCCAGCGCGAACTCGCAGTCGGCGAGCCGCGCGGCCACCGCCTCGCGGTCGAACCCCCACTCGACCAGCGACACCGCGACCAGTCCGCTCAGCAGCCAGCCCCGGAAGTTCGACAGGGGGACGTCGTAGTAGATCCCGCCGCCGTCGTACGCCCAGAAGCCCAGGCCGACCGCCGCGGGGTCGAGCACCAGATCGACGAGGAGGACGACTCCGAGAGCGGCGAGCATCCGGCCGGCCCGGCCGGCCCGCGGCAGGAGGAGCACCACGAGCAGGAAGGCGTTGACCACCAGCGGGAGGAAGAACACCGGGAGGCCGACCGGCACCCCGCCGACCATCGGCCCCAGCTCCAGCCGGTAGCTGAACTCGCCGTAGGGCGCGCCGTAGTGGACGCCCACGTACTCGATGGCGTAGCTGTAGGCGGTCACCGCGAGCAGCGCGAGCCCCGCCCGGCGGTCCACGACCGGGGCGAGCCCCGCGACCAGCGGCAGGCGCATCACGACCGTCCCGAAGAGGACCAGCGCGGGGTTCATCGCGAGCCAGCCCGGCAGCAGCCCCTCGCGGCTCGCCACGAAGAGCGCGGCCCCCACGAGCGGGAAGACGACCGCGACGGTGAACCGGTTGTCGCGGACCAGTGCCGACAGCCTCGCCTCGACCGCCCGACGGTCCATCGACGCGGACGCCGGGTCGCCGCTCGGCGACCTACCCACGCACGACCCCCCAGAGGCCGCCCAGCGTCAGGGCCATCCCGACCGCCGCGTTGACGGCCGGGAACCACCAGTACGACCGCGAGACGTCGACGTCGGTCGCCGCCACGACCGCGGCGAGCAGGGGGTAGACCAGCAGGAGCGCCCCCGCTCGAACGTCGAGCAGGGCGAAGGCGCCCGCGGCCGCGAGCCAGCAGGCCGCGCAGTACGCCAGTGCGCCGCCAGTTCCGAGGACGGTCGCGGTCGTCCGGATGCCGGCCCGGCGGTCGGGCTCGACGTCGGGCACCGCCGAAAAGGTGTGCATCGCCATCGCCCAGAGCCACCCGCCGACCAGCGCGAGCGCCGGGGGTTGGCGACCCGCCACCGCGACGAAGGCCGCCGCGCCCGGCAGGACGTAGAGCCCGTTCGACACGGAGTCGAGCGGCGGGACGGTCTTGAGCCGGAACGGGGGCGCGCTGTAGGCGTAGCCGAGGACGAGGAAGGCGACGACCCAGCCGGCCGCGCCCGCACTGTCGATTGCGACGAGCCACGCCGCCAGCGCGACGCCCGCGAGCCCGCAGGCCGCCACGACCGCGGTGACCGTCCGGCCGCCGCGGAACCGCGCCTCGCGGGCGTCCTCGCCCGTCTTCTTGGGGTTCTCGGCGTCGACGTCGGCGTCGAACGCGTCGTTGACGCCGTAGAGGTAGACGTTCGCGGGCACGAGGAAGTACGCGAACAGCGCGACCGCGGCGGAGTCGAAGAGCTCGGCCGGGGCGGACGCGCCGTAGGCGACCCCGACCAGCACCGGCCCGGCGAGGTAGAGCCAGAACCGGGGCCGCGAGAGCGTCAGGAGGTAGCCGGCCGCGGCGTCCGAGGCGCGTCCGAACATGGCGCTACCCGCCGTAGTCCTCCAGGACGGCGTCGGCGGTGTGCTGGCCGCTGATGAGACACATCGGGACCCCGATGCCGGGCGTCGTGTACGACCCCGTGAAGTAGAGGCCCGGCACCTCGGTCGAGCGCCGGTTGGGCCGGAGCGGGCCGGTCTGGCGCAGGGTGTGGGCGAGGCCGAGCGCGGTGCCCCGGACGGAGTTGTACCGGTCGGCGAACTCCGAGACGGAGAACCGCTCCTCGACGACGATGCGGTCCCGGAGGTCGACCCCGGTGTTCTCGGCGACGTCGTCGAGCACGAAGTCGCGGTAGCGCTCGCGGGTCTCGGGGTCGTCGTCGAGGCCGGGCGCGACGGGGACCAGCGCGAACAGGTTGCTGTGGCCCTCGGGCGCGACCGTCTCGTCGGTCTCGCTGGGTACGCAGAGGTAGTAGGCCGGGTCGTCGGGCCACCCCGGTTCCTCGAAGATGCCGTCGAAGTGGTCGTTCCAGTCGGTCGGCAGGACCAGGGTGTGATGTTCGAGGGGGTCGACGTCGCCCTCGACGCCGAGGTAGAGCAGGAACGCGGAGGGCGCGTAGGTCCGCGACTCCCAGTAGTCGGCGTCGTACTGGCGACTCTGGGGCGGAAGGAGCTCCTGCTCGGTGTGGGCGTAGTCGGCGTCGCTGACCACGAGGTCCGCGCGGAGATAGTCGGCCCGGTCCTCGGTATCGATCTCTACTCGGAAGTTCCCCGCCGACCCCAGGATGGCCTCGACCGCGCTGTCGGTCCGGTACTCGACGCCCAGTTCCTCGCCCAGTTCGGCGATGCCGTCGACGACGCCGCCCATCCCGCCCTCGGGGTAGTGGACGCCGAGGTTGAAGTCGACGTGGCTCATCAGGTTGTAGAGCGCCGGCGTGTTCTTGGGCGACCCGCCGAGGAACACCAGGGTGTACTGCATGATCTGCTGGAGCTTCGGGTGGTCGAAGTAGTCCTCGACGTGGTCCTGCATCGATCCGAGGAACGTCAGTCCGCGGGCGTGGCGGGCGACGTCCCAGTCGACGTAGTCGCGGAACCGGGGTCGGTCGGTGTAGACGAAGTGCTCCATCCCGATCTCGTAGGTCTCCTCGGCCTCCGCGAGGTAGGCGTCGAGCGCGGCGGCCGCACCGGGTTCGTACTCCTCGAAGGCGGCCTTGGTCGCCTCCCGGTCGGCGGTGACCGTCACCGCGTCGCCGTCCTTGAAGAAGATCTTGTAGTGGGGGTCGAGGTGCTCCAGGCCGTAGTACTCCTCGGGGCGCCGACCGAAGTGGCCGAAGAAGCGCTCGAACACGTCGGGCATCAGGTACCACGACGGCCCCATGTCGAACCGGAACCCGTCGCGCTCGAGCACGCTCGCCCGGCCACCGAGCTGCTCGTTCTTCTCCACGACCGTCACGTCGGCCCCGGCGTCGGCGAGGTAGCAGGCGGTCGCGAGCCCGCCGAATCCGCTCCCGACGACGACCACCGACCGGTCGGCGAGTGTCATGCCGAGGTGTCGGGGCGGGAAACACATAAATCGACGGACCGGCTCGGGCCGGCGCGGACGCCCGGTGACCCGTCCAGACGCCCGAAGCGTCGCCAGAGCATCAGCTTCCATACCTATCACCGATACATTTATACCCGAACGATTACCCTCTTGCAAACGCGAAATGAACCCCGCGAAGTTCGCCCTCCTGCTGGGGGTCGGTCTGCTCGCCTTTCTCTTCGTGGTCTCTCTCTACGTGGTCTGGACCCGCATCGTCGGGCTCGACCCCACGCTGGCCCAGCGGTGCGCCGACCTCTCGCGGCCCGGCCGGGTGGGCATCGCGCTGGTGTCGGGGGTCGTCCTCGGCACCGCGAGCCTGGCCGCGCCCAACGTCGAGGTCGGCGTCGCGGGGATGGTGATGCTCGCGGCCAGCGTGTTCGCCGCGCTGATGCTGTTCGAACTCTCCCAGCAGCGAGAGCGGGCGGTGAGCTAGGGCCACCGTCGCCGACGTCTCGCCGATTCTACCGCTTCTCGAGCGCGACCCGGTAGTGGACCGCGTCCTCGTCCGGACCGTACCGCACGTCCTCGACCGTCCAGTCGGTGGCGACGGCGGCCTCCCGGACGCGGTCGGGGCTGAAGAGTCGGAAGAGCAGGACGTCGCTCGCCTCGCCCTCGTACTCGAACCACATCACGCGGGAGGCCAGGCCCGGCGCGGGGTCGTCGCGGAATCCGAGCATCTCCGCGGTCTCCTCGCGCGTCGGGTCGTAGCAGTCCAGTACCGCGGTCGCGTCGGGCGTCGTAACGTACGCGAGGTCGGCGAGGAACCGCCGGAGCCCGTCCATCGAGCCCGCCAGCCCGAGCTGGGTCCCGATGGCGAGCGCCGACCGGAACCGGTCGCGGTCGAACTGCTCGCGGAGCGTGAACATGTCGCCCCGACGGGCGTCCTCGACGCCCCGGTCGCGCAGCGTCTCGACCAGGGGCTCGGTCACCTCTATCGCGACCGTCTCGAACCGGTCCTGGAAGTACAGCGAGTGCCGGCCGGCGCCGGCCCCGAGGTCGAGCAGGGGGCCGTCGAGCCGGCCGGTCAGCCACTCGTCGCCCTCGTCGCCGCCGGTGTACGTCCCGAAGTAGAACTCCTCGATAGGGTGGTCGCGGGCCCACTCGCCGTCGCGTTGAATCAGCGGTTCCTCGCGCTCGTCGCGGTGGTGGTCGCGGATGGCGCGGCCGAACGGATCGGACATGGGAGAACTGTCAGCCAGCAGTGGGAAAAGCGTTCGTGAGAGTCGGTACCAACCGGCGTCTGGGGTCGACCCAGGTCCGGTCTTTGGCCGGAGCCCGGGCGCTCACTCTGACTCCGCGGCGGCGGAGTCGGCCGTCGCGGCCACCGCCTCGCGGACCGCCGAGAGCAGTTCGTCCGGGCCGACGACCCGGCCGCGCTCGCAGAGCTCTCGGTAGAGCGCGGCCGCCTCGCTGCCGGCGTAGTTGCGCTCCGCGAAGGGCCGCTCCTCGACAACGACCACCGAGTCGGCCGCGCGGGCGGCCCGGAGATTGGCGAGGTTGCCCGCGCCGACCTCCACGTCCGCCAGGACGGTCGCGTCGGCCGCCCGGACGCGGGCCTCGACCTCGCGGCGGGCCGCCTCGCCGACCGGCGCGAAGGGCTCCTCGGTCACGACGTCGAGGCCGAGCGTCCGGGCGGTTTCGAGGTCGGAGTCGCCCTCGTTCAGCGCGCCGACCGACACCTCGTAGCTCGCCGCCGACAGCACGTACAGCAGCCGGGAGACCGTCCCGCCCCCGCCGACGACGTGGACCCGCCCCTCGCGCTCGGCGGGGCGCTCGGGGAGCGCGGTGACGTACGTCGACCCGGTCACGGGGTGGCTGGAGACGACGGCTCGGGTGTCGAAGGCGGCCTCCAGGTGCTCCTCCGAGAGGACGGTCTCGGGGTCGCCGCTGGCACGAATCCCGCCGCCAGCGAGCAGCCGGAGTTCGTCGCAGTAGTGGGAGGCGAGGTTGAGGTCGTGGATGGCCGCCACCACGGTCTTACCGTCCTCGTCGACCAGCTCCCGGACGAGTTCGAGCGTCCGGACCTGGTGGTTGATGTCGAGGCTGGCGGTGGGCTCGTCGAGCAGGAGGACGGGAGTGTCCTGGGCGAGCGCGCGGGCGAGCAGGACGCGCTGGCGCTCGCCGCCCGACACCGCCGTGATCGAGCGGTCGGCGAGGTGATCCACCTCAGTGCGCTGCATCGCGGCCGCCACGCGTTCGCTGTCGTCGATGGCGGCGTTCGCCTCGGCCGGGGAGGAGGGGTCGGCACCGGCGGCCTCGGCGCTGCCGGACCGACCACCGTCGCCGAATCCGATGCCGCCGCCGAACCGCGACCGGTAGGGATGGCGGCCCATCGCCACGACCTCCTCGACCGGGAAGTCGAACGACAGCGAGGTGTCCTGCGGGACGACCGCGACCCGGCGGCTCGCGGCCTTCGAGGCGAGCCCGGAGATGGGGTCGCCGTCGATTCGGACTTCTCCGCGGTCGGGGCCGAGGGCGCCGTGAACGGTCCGGAGCAGCGTGGTCTTGCCCGCGCCGTTCGGACCGACCAGGCCGACGAACTGCCCGCCCCCAATGGCGGTGGTGACGCCGTCGAGGATGCGGTTCCCGCCGAGTTCGACGGCGACGTCGTCTATCTCTATCATGGAACGTTGGTCTCGAAGCCCATTCTGTTCGTTATACAACCGTTGTTCCTGCTGGAGTTGTATCGTCTTCGAAAGCCCCCGCCCGGTCGCCACCGGAAGACGTTCCTGCTCGCCTTCGGCTGCGCGGGCCTGCGACTTCCGAGGTCTCGTTTGCTTCGCTCACGAGACGGCCGCTGAGCGACACATCCTCCGCTCACCTCGTTCGCTCCGGATAGTGGTCGCTCAGACGACCAACGTGAACGCGACCGGGCGGCCCCTTTCATCCACCCAAACGGTGGATAGTCGGCCCGAGCACACCCGTGGCGGTTCTCCGGTCGGGTGCGGTGGTGGTGAGACCACTTCACAGCGCGTGCACCTCCCGGGTCCGGAGCAGGTAGAGGAAGAACGGGGCGCCGAGGAACGCGGTCACGATGCCGACCGGGAGCTCCGCCGGGCCCGACCGCGCCACGGTGTCGGTCGCGACCAGGAACGACGCGCCGGCGAGCGCGGAGGTCGGGAGCAGGATGCGGTGGTCCGGGCCGACCAGCAGGCGCATCACGTGCGGGACCACCAGGCCCACGAAGCCGATGACGCCCGACACCGCGACCGCGGCGCCGGTCATCACGCTGGCGACCGCCAGCAGGAGGCGCTTGGTGCGCTCGACCTCGACGCCGAGCGCGTGGGCGTCCTCCTCGCCGAGCAGCAGCACGTTCAGGTCCCTGGCGTACGCCAGGAGGACGCCGAAGCCCAGGAGCGCGACCGGAAGCACGAGGGTCACGTCCTCCCACGAGGCGAGGTGGAGGTGGCCCATCAGCCAGAACACCGCCTGCTCCATGCTCTCGCCGGTCTGGAGCAGCAGGAACGACACCACCGCCCCGAGGAACGTCTGGACCGCCACGCCCGCCAGCAGCAGGGTGGCGACCGGCGTCCGGCCGTCCTCGGTCGCGAGCAGGTAGACCCCGAACGCCGCCGCGACGGCGCCGAGGAACGCCGCGGTCGGCAGCGAGAACGGGACCGACAGCGGGAGCGCGATGGTCGCCACCGCGCCCACCGCCGCGCCCGAGGAGACCCCGATGATGGAGGGGTCGGCCATCGGGTTCCGGAAGAACCCCTGCATCACCACGCCGGCCGTCGCCAGCGCCAGACCCACCACCGCCCCGAGCGCGATCCGGGGCAGGCGGATGGTCATCACGATGGTCCTGGCGGTGTCGGGCGCCGCGAAGTCGAAGAGCGGCGCGAACGCGACCGACGGCGTCGGCGCCGTCAGCGCCAGTCCAGCTATTCTGAGCGTCCGGTCGACGAGGCCGACGCCGACCGGAACCGCCAGCGCGTTCAGCAGCACCTTCGCGACCGCGACGTAGTCGAGCGCCACCGGCCCGACCGCGGCGCTGGCGACCACGACGGCGGCCAGCACGGCCGCGAGTCCGCCCGACCAGCCGACGATCCGCGCGCGTTGCCACATCGTCTGAAATCCGACTTGCATTAGGTAAATACTTATTGGATACGGCCGGAGTTCGGGACGCATGAGACGGAAGGTCACGAGTCTGTTCGCGGTACTGTTGCTGCTGGTCGCGGCCGGCGGCGTGTCGGTCGGCGCCGCCCCGGTCGGCGCCGCCGGCGGGTCGGCCGCCGTCGCGGCCCAGAGCACGACGACGCAGTCGGATTGTTCGTTCCCCGTCGCCGAGACCGACGCGACGGGGACCGAGGTGACGGTCGAGCAGCGACCCGAGCGGATCGTCACGCTCTCGCCGAGCGCGGCTCAGACGATGTGGGAGATCGGCGGCGAGTCCCAGGTCGTCGGCGTCTCCCAGTACGCCACCTACCTGAAGGGTGCGGCGTCGCGGACCAACGTCTCGGGCGCAGGCCAGACCCAGGTCAACGTCGAGAAGGTGGTCGCGGCCGAGCCCGACCTCGTCCTGGCGCCGAACGTCATCACGAACCAGACGGTCCAGCGGCTGCGCGAGGCCGGCCTGACCGTCTTCCGGTTCGGCTTCGCCACGTCGGTCGAGGACATCTACGCGAAGACCGAGCTCACGGGGCAGCTCACCGGCAACTGCGAGGGCGCCGACGAGACGGTCGCCTCGATGCGCAAGCGCGTCGAGACCGTCCAGGAGGCCGTCGAGAACTCCGAGCGACCGAGCGTGTTCATCTCGGTCGGCGGCGGCTGGACCGCCGGGAACGGCACCTTCGTCAGCAACATGATCGAGCTCGCCGGCGGGAACAACGTCGCCGCCGCGGCCAACGTCTCGGGCTACGGCCAGATCAGCGAGGAGGTCATCGTCCAGCAGGACCCCGAGTGGATCGTCCAGCTCGGCCAGTACGGCGCCTACCCGAGGACCGAGGCGTACAACAACACCGCCGCGGTGCGGAACGACCGGGTCGTCACGGTCAGCGACCAGCACATCAGCCAGCCCGCGCCGCGAGTGGTCGACGGTATCGTGAAGCTCGCGAAGGCGTTCCACCCCGAGGCCTACGCCGACGCGAACGCGACGACTACGATGGCGACGACCGAGTCGCCCGAGACCACGACCGAACCGATGCGGACCTCGACCGACGCGCCCGGAACGACGACTGAAGAGGGCGCGATGCGGGACCAGGACGCGTCGACCACGACGACCGAGTCCAGTGACGGCGGCGTCCCCGGCTTCGGCGTTCCCGCGGCGCTCGCGGCGCTCGCCGGTGCGGCGCTGCTCGCGCGCCGCCGCTGACGCGCGGCGGCTCGCCGAGCGTTCTCTTTCCTAAGGTGTTTAACGGCCGGGGCGAGACGTTGGGGTATGGTCGAGAAAGTTCTGTGGCCCGCGTACTTCGACGCGGCGAGGAGCCGCAACGAGGGGCGCCGGGTGGCCGCCGAGATGGCCGTCGAGGAGCCGACCGTCGACGAGATCGCCCAGGCGGTCCAGCAGGTGGGCTACGACGCGGTGATCGAACGCGACAAGGCCTACTCCCGCGAGAACTGGAACGAGCGGGGCCGAGTGCTGGTCCGGAACGCCGACGACTCCTCGAAGAACGACCTGATACAGGCGGTCGCGGCCTACGTCGCGGCGCTCAGAGACTGATGGCGATGCAGCGTCTCGGCGAGGTCGTCCGGACCGCCCAGGGACTCGCCGTCGTCCGGTGTCCCGACGACGAACCCCCGGACGTCGGCACCGAGGCGGTCGACGACCAGCTGAACGTCGCCGGCCGGGTCGTGGACGTGTTCGGGCCGGTCTCGCGGCCCTACGTCGCAATCACCCCCGACGACGGGGTCGCGCTGGCGACGCTGCTCGGGAAGAAGCTCTACGCCCGATAAGGTCGGCTCCGGTTCCCTCTCCGTTCTCGCTCCACCGGTCCCTCTTCCTCCCCCGCTACTCGCGGCACCGCCAGTCGGCCGCCTCCGCGAGTCGGGGCCGCTTCTCGGCGAAGTCGGCCTCGGCCGCGCCGTAGAAGCGCTCGCGGCCGGCCGGCGTCCGAACGCCGAGCACGACGGTGTTGTCGGTCACGTCGTACGCCGACAGCGTCCGGCCCGAGCGTCGGTGTTCCCACGAACCCAGCAGTCGGGCGTCCGCGACGACCCGCGACCCGAGGTCCCAGCTCAGCCGCGACACCGCGGGGAGCGCGAACGGGAGGGCGCTCGGGAGGCGCGCGGTCGCCGGCGACTGTCCCTGCATCCCGTGGCTTGCCATACCACGGAACTGGGGATGCGCTCGCAAAAGCGTACTGGTTGCGTCCCGAACGACGGTGACGGACGGCGGCCGCGAGCAGACCACAACCCCAAAGGCGGCGGGGTGCGACCCACCCGACATGGAGAATCGAACGCGCGTGTTCGCCGCGACCGGGTTGACCGTCCTCATCTTTCTGCTGGTCCAGCTCGGCGCGCTGGCGCTGGTCGAGCCGTTCCAGCGGGCGGGCTACCAGCAGGTCGAGAACCCCTCGGACCCGACCAACAGCCTGGTGTACGTCGGAGCCATCCTCGTCATGACCGGGGTGATGCTCGCCATCATCAAGCTCGACGTGCAGTGGCTGCTCCGCGGGGCGATCATCCTCACCAGCGGGCTGCTCTCGTGGTACGTCTTCTCGGTCGTGGTGCCGGGGTGGCTCGTCGTCGATGTCGGCGGCGCGCCCCTCAATCTGGTCGCGCTGGGACTGGCAGCGGCGGTCGCGGTGGCGCTGGCGGTCCACCCCGAGTGGTACGTCATCGACGCGGCGGGCGTCCTGATGGGCGCCGGCGCGGGCGGACTGTTCGGCATCAGCTTCGGCCTGCTGCCGGCCATCCTCCTGCTCGCCGTGCTCGCGGTCTATGACGCCATCAGCGTCTACGGCACCGAGCACATGCTGACGCTGGCCTCGGGCGTGATGGACCTCAAGATCCCCGTCATCCTCGTCATCCCGATGTCGCTCTCCTACTCCTTCCTCGACGAGGGGACGGCTGCGGAGGCCGAGTCCGGCGAGGGTCGGGCGTCCGACGGAACCGACACCGAGAATCGACCGACCGAAGGCGAGACCGACGCGAGCGCGGCCGACGGCGGACGCGAACGTTCGGAACCCGAAGCCGAGTCCGACGCCGAGGCCGAGCGCCCCGAGATGGGCGAGCGCGACGCCTTCTTCATCGGCCTGGGCGACGCCGTGATGCCGACGGTGATGGTCGCCAGCGCGGCGTTCTTCGCGCCGGCCGAGCCGCTGGTCTCGGGCATCGCGCTCAACCTGCCCGCGCTGACCGCGATGGTCGGGACGACGGCGGGCCTGCTCGCGCTGCTCTGGATGGTGATGAAGGGACGGGCCCACGCGGGCCTGCCGCTGCTCAACGGCGGCGCCATCGGCGGGTACCTCGTCGGGGCGCTCGCCAGCGGGATGACGCTGGTGCAGGCGCTGGGGCTGTAGTCGAGCCGGAACGGACCGCTTTCTACTCGTTCTCCGACGGTTCGCTCAGAACCACTCGCGGGCCGGCGGGATGATTTCTAACGTCGCGGCGGCGAGGTACAGGCCGAACAGGACGGCAGCGCCGCCGAGCGCCGTGCCGGTCGGCCCCGTCGACTGCATCGCGACCGCGACGCCGGTCCACAGGACGACGGCGGCGACGCCCAGCAACAGCAGCGTCCCGATGACGCCCAGGATGGCGTCCTCGACGGCCTTCCGGACGACGCCGTAGAGCGCCGCCTCGTCGAAGCCGGCGCCGCCGTCGTCGGTCTCGCGCGGAGCGTCTGCGCCGTCGGCGCGTCGCGTCGGGTCCTCGTCGGGGGCGGGAACCATGAGTCGACTTCTCGATGCCACCGCCGAAAACCTATCGGTGAGCCAAGGGGTGTGCCCCGTCGCCGCGGACCGGCCGCGATACGCCATCACAAATGATTTGCGAGACCGTCACAACCCATAACGGGAACAACATACTCAAGTGTGAGTAAACATTTTGTATAGATATGCGATGGCAGCACCCCCGAAACATGACCGACGTAGAGCACAAGAAGAACGAGACCAAGGCCGGAACGAACTCGTCGTTCATCGCGGCCGTGATGATCGCGGCGTAGCGTAGCCGTGCAACCAGGCAACTGCCGGTTCCTTCTCCGAACTCCGTAACTACGAGCTATCCCCCAGATAGTGCCAGCGGACGATTACTGCTTGAGGGCCAACTGACTCACCGCCCCGTCAGCGCCTCGCTCGCGGGCGCGAACGAGATCTCGCTTCCGAGCCCCGCTTCGCTCGCCTTCTCGTAGAGCATGTGGGCCGACGCGACCGTCTCGATGCCGGTGCCGCCGCTGTCGAAGACGGTGATCTCCTCGTCGGACTCGCGGCCCGGCGCCGCGCCGGCCACGACCTCGCCGAGTTCGGCGTGGATGTCGTCCTCCGAGACCGCGCCCTCCTCGAGCGCGGCGAGGAACGACCCTGCGTCGTTCGTGACGCGCTCGCGCAGGTCGGGGACGTAGGTCGCACGCTCGATGGTCGTCGCGTCGAGTTCGCGCTTGTTGGGGTGGTACTGACCCATCGCGGTGACGTGAGTCCCGTCGGCGAGCAGGCCGCCGTCGAACACGGGTTCGCTCGCGGTGGTGGCCGTGACGACGATGTCGGCCTCCTCGACCGCGGCCGCGCTGGAGGCGACAGCCGCGACCGAGGGGTCGAGCTGCTCGTTCATCTCCGCGGCGAACGACTCGCGGTTCTCCTTGGTCGGGGAGTACACCCAGACGCTGTCTAAGTCCCGGACGGTCGCGGTCGCCCGTAACTGCCCGCGGGCCTGCGACCCGCTGCCGATGAGCGCGAGCGTCGAGGCGTCCTCGCGGGCCAGCGCGTCGACACCGACCGCCCCCGCCGCGCCGGTCTTGAACGGGTTCATGCTCGCGCCGTCGAGCAGCGCCAGCGGCTCGCCCGACTCGGCGTCGAACAGCGGCGCCATGAACCACGCGTCCTGCGCGCCGAAGCCGGCGGCGTACATGTACCCGCCCATCGCGCCGGTCTCGGGCAGCACGGCCGAGTAGTCGGTGAGCATCCCCGGCGGCTCCTCGTTGGTGAGTTTCGCGCGCGGCCGCGCCGGGGCGCCCTCGCCGCGCTGGCGATAGCCCTCGCGGACGGCGTCGACGTACTCGCCGGGCGTCGCGAGCCCGGCGACCTCCTCGCTCGTCAGAAACAGCGCATCGGTCATAGCCGGGACAACACAGTCCAGCCCCAAAGTCGTTGAGGCATCGCGGTGAAAGCGGCCGGGGACAAACGTGAAGGTGGAGGATGCGCGTCGCCCCGACAGACTGACCGGCGCGCACTGGCGCGACCTCGTGTCGCGCCATCACTGCGCGAGGGACGAGGAGCGCAGCGCAGTGAGCACCGCAGGAGGCTGGGGAGGTGTGAGGCTGTCGCGGTGCTGTGCGGAAATTCATTGGTGACGGCAGTCGCTAGCTCACCGTCTCCTCCCCTTCTCGTGGCCGTTCTTCATGCAGTCGCCTCTGCAGGAACTACCCTGATGTAACGACTTTCTCCCTAGCGACCCGGTAGCTTTTACTCCCCTGGTTCCGGTGTCCCCCGCATGGTCTGGGTCCGGACGGAGTACGCGGCCGAACTGGCCGTGGTGTCGGCGTGGCTCTCGGCGCTCCTCCCGTGGAACGTCACCTACTCGACGCTCGCGGGCGTCGGCAGCGTCCTGTTCGTCCGCTTCCCGTTCTTCCAGGTCCGGTACGTCGCGGGCATCTCCCCCGCCGACGGCCTGGCGGTCTCGACGCCGCTCGGCGCGTTGGCCTACCAGCAGGGCCAGTCCATCGCGGTCGCGTACGCGGCGTGGGCGGTCGGCGCCGCCGTGGTCGGGACGGCGGTGGCGCTGAGCGTCCTGCTCTACCTCCACGAGGAGCGCGTCGAGGCGACCGTCGACGCGGTCCGACTGATGGGCGGCCTGCTCGCGCTCGCGGGCGTCGTCCTCACCGCCGCGACGTGGCTGCTCTGGACCCGGGGGCTCCCCGGCCTGCCGATTCCGGTCGGGGTCGTGCTCCTGTACCTGTTCGGCGGGACGCTGCTGGTGGCCCGCCGGGAGTAGGGACCCGTCTCGGCCTCCGAACGTCCGCTCGCGGGACCGGTCGGCGAACGGGTGCGTCTGACGCCCGTCGGTCGTGTTCTCCCCTGCCAGTGGCGTTACGTTCATGACGTGCCGGACCGTAGTGGGTCGTACGGAATGAGGCGCGACTACTTCACGCTGGAGGTGCGTAACGTCGACTGGGTCGAGGAGGACGCCGAAGCCGAGAAGCCGACGGTAATCATCGACTTCGAGGGTCCGTCTTCGACGCTCCGCGAGCGCCTCACGGGGACAGGGGACGAACTGCTCGACGCCGGGGAGACCGACGTGGCGTTCCGGTTGCAGGGGCCGGTCGACGACGACGAGACGACCGGCGTCGTCAGCGTCACCAACCGCATCACGGGAGACTTCGTGCTCGAACTCAACCAGGACGCCGACGACGTGCTCAAGTTCATCACCGCGGCCCGGGAGTACGGCAAGGCGACCAGCGACCGGGACGGCCGCTACCACGTCGAGATCAGCATCAACGGCGACGACCTCGTCGAGTACGACAAGAGCACGTTCCTCGTCTACAACGACGAGGGGAACCTGCTCCGCCAGCACAGTCTCATCCCCAGCGGCGTCGAACTCTGAACTCGCGGCTCGTCGGCGACCCTCCGCCGGACCACCGACGGAGCCCCGGACGACCAACCACCGTTGGGACGCTTCTCGCGGCGTCAGTACGCTCCGAACAGCAGCAGGTACGCCAGGATAACGGCCGACAGCAGTACGATGCCGACGATGACGATGTCGAACAGCCCTTGCGGGTCGGTGAGACTCGGAATGCCCATATCCGGAGCTACGCCCACCCACGGTTTAATTTTCACGAAACGCGCCCGGGCCGCTCCGCGTTCGCCCCGAATCCCTTACCGGGAGCGGTCGACCCCGACCGCGACGTACTCGCCGCGAACCGCGGAAAGCTAAGTATCCGGCTCCCCGAACTCGGGACATGAACCTCTTCGGGACCGCGGGCATCCGCGGGAGCGCAGTCGAGACGGTCACGCCGGAGCTCGCGCTGGCGGTCGGTCGGGCCGCGGGCGCCGACGGCCGGGAGTTCGTCGTCGCCCGCGACGGCCGCGAGACCGGCCCGGCGCTGGCGGCCGCGATGGAGGCCGGGCTGGAGAGCGCGGGCGCCGACGTCCGCAGGGCGGGCCAGCTGCCGACGCCGGCGCTCGCGTTCGCCTCGCGGGGCCGGCGCGGCGCGATGCTGACCGCGAGCCACAACCCGCCGACCGACAACGGCATCAAGCTGTTCGTCGACGGCGAGGAGTACGACCGCGCCGCCGAGGAGACCGTCGAGTCGCAGGTCGCGGCCGACGACCCGCCGGTGGCGTGGGACGAGTGGGGCGACGGCGAGCGGGTCGACGTCCTCGAGGAGTACCGCGAGGCGGTCGCGGCCTACGCCGCCGAGCAGGGCGCGCCCCTCGACGGCCTGCGGGTCGTCGTCGACTGCGGCAACGGGATGGCGTCGGTGGCGACGCCCCAGGTCCTCCGGCGGCTCGGCGCGGACGTCGTCGCGCTCAACGCCAACGTCGACGGCCACTTCCCCGGCCGCGAGAGCAAGCCGACGCCCGAGTCGCTCGCGGACCTCCGGGCGTTCCTCGCGAGCGACCCCGAGGCGGACCTCGGCATCGGTCACGACGGCGACGCAGACCGCATCGTCGTGGTCGACGGCGACGGCGCGGTCGTCCACGAGGACACGGTGGTCGCCATCCTGGCCGCCCACTACACCGAGCGGAGCGACGCCGGCGACCCGGTCGTCGTGACGACCCCCAACGCCTCGGGCCGCATCGACGAGCGAGTCGAGGCCGCGGGGGGTCGGGTCGAGCGCGTCCGTCTGGGCGCGCTCCACGAGGGCATCGCGACCGCCCGCGAGGAGGGCGGCGAGGACACCGCGGTCGCCTTCGCGGCCGAGCCCTGGAAGCACGTCCACACCCGGTTCGGCGGGTGGATCGACGGGGTGGCGAGCGCCGCGGTGGTCGCCCGGCTCGTGGCCGACGCCGGCGGCCTCGCCCCGCTCCGGGAGCCCGTCACCGAGCGCCCGTACCGGAAGGTCAGCGTCTCGTGTCCCGACGACGTCAAGGCGGACGCGATGGGGCGGCTCGAGTCGGCGATTCCCGAGCGGTTCCCCGACGCGGAGGTCGCGACCGAGTACGGCGTCCGCGCGAGCTTCCCCGACGGGTCGTGGGTGCTGGTCCGGCCGAGCGGGACCGAACCGTACGTCCGCATCTACGCCGAGAGCGACGACGTGGACGACCTCGTCGCGGACGCGACAGAGGTCGTCGAGGACGCGGTCGCGGCCGAGTCGTAGCCGGCGCCGGGACTCGTCGTCTGCCGACCCGTCGCCCGGTCTCGGTTCGGCGTCGTATCCGTGACGTTCTACCGTGGTTTATGCCAGATTTCAGCATGGTTTTATCGCGAAACGACGGTTTTATAGCGCGTTGCCGAAGTTTGTGAGCCAAGATGACGAAGATAGACCAAGGCAAGCGACAGTTCCTCAAGGTAGGCGGCGCGGGGCTCGTCGGTACCGGCCTGGCCGGCTGTCTCGGCGGCGGCAGCGGCGGGAGCGAGACGACGACCGAGGCCGACGAGACGACCACCGAGTCCGGCGGCGAGACGACCGACTCGGGGACGACCACCGAGGCGTCCGACTCCCTGAACGTCGGGATGGTGTACTCGACCGGCGGACTCGGCGACAACTCGTTCAACGACATGGCCCACAAGGGCATCAAGCAGGCCGAGTCCGAGTACGGCGTCACCTTCAAGAACGCCGAGCCGAGCAGTCCCTCCGACATCGCGACGCTCCAGCGTCGGTTCGCCCAGTCGGGCGACTACGACCTCATCAGCTGCATCGGCGTCGGCCAGAACACCGCGCTCACCAAGAACGCCAAGCGGTTCTCCGACCAGAAGTTCATGGTCGTCGACACGGTGGTCGACCAGCCGAACGTCTCGAGCTACACGTTCAAGGAGCACCAGGGCTCGTTCCAGGTCGGCCACCTCGCCGGGCTGCTGACCCAGCAGGACTTCAGCGCCGGGGCGGGCCAGACCACGGATACCGCGTCCGTCGGGTTCGTCGGCGGCAAGGAGATCCCGCTCATCAAGAAGTTCGAGGCCGGGTTCAAGGCCGGCGCGAAGCACGTCAGCACCGACATCGAGTTCCGGTCTGCGTACGCCGGCACGTGGAGCGACCCGGGCCAGGGCCAGTCGATCGCCAACTCGATGTACAACAACGGCGCCGACATCGTCTACCACGCCGCGGGCGGCACCGGCAACGGCGTGTTCAAGGCGGCCCAGAACCAGGGCCGGTACGCCATCGGCGTCGACGCCGACCAGTCCAAGACGCTGCCGGACTACGCGGACGTCATCCTGGCGAGCATGGTCAAGCAGGTCGACGAGGCGGTCTACCGGTCGGTCGAGAACACCGTGAACGGGAACTTCGACGGCGGGTCGTCCCACAGCCTCGGACTCGAGGCGGGCGGCGTCGAGGCGGTGTACGGCCAGCAGCTCGGCTCGGAGATCCCCGACGACGTCAAGTCGAAGCTCGAGTCCTCGCGCGAGAAGATCGTCGCGGGCGACATCGAGGTCCCGACCGACCCGAAGAACGCCTGAACGGGCTCTCTGCGGTCGCTCTTCTCTCTTTCGCGCCGTCTGTCTCTCAACAAAGCGTCGCTTTCATGACCGTCGGCGCTGAAGTCCGTGTGGTATGTGGGGGAGAAACACGCGACGACGCCGATTCTTGCGAGCGCTGGGCGGGACGGCCGCGCTCGGGACGACCGGGTTCCTGCAGGACAGCACGACCAACGTCGGGATGGTGTACGCCACCGGCGGGCTGGGCGACAACTCGTTCAACGACATGGCCCACACCGGGGTCCAGCGGGCCGCCGAGCAGTTCGACGTGGAGTTCCAGAACGCCGAACCGGGGAGTCCGAGCGACGTGACGTCGCTCCAGCGCCGGTTCGCCCGGTCGCAGAACCCGGACTACGACCTGATCTGCTGCATCGGGTTCGTGCAGGCCGAGGGGCTCCAGCGCAACGCCCAGCGGTTCCGCGACCAGCGGTTCATGGTGGTCGACACGGTAGTCGAACAGCCCAACGTGGCGAGCTACACGTTCAAGGAGCACCAAGGCTCGTTCCAGGTCGGTCACCTCGCGGGGCTGATGACGACGATGGACTTCAGCGCCGGGGCGGGCCAGACCAACGACGCGACGACCGTCGGGTTCGTCGGCGGCCAGGAGGTCCCGCTCATCAAGAAGTTCGAGGCGGGCTACATGGCGGGCGTCAAGCACGCGAACCCCGACGTCGACGTGCTCTCGGCGTACGCCGGGTCGTTCAGCGACCCCGCGCAGGGCCAGTCGATCGCCAACTCGATGTACAACAACGGCGCCGACATCATCTACCACGCGGCGGGCGGCACCGGCAACGGCGTGTTCCGGGCGGCCCAGAACCAGGGCCGGTACGGCATCGGCGTCGACGCCGACCAGTCACAGAGCCTGTCGGACTACGCCAACGTGATACTGGCGAGCATGGTCAAACACGTCGACAACGCCGTCTTCCGGTCCATCCGCGGGGTCGTCGAGGGCAACTTCGAGGGCGGCTCGGTCAATCGGCTCGGGCTGGAGCAGAACGGCGTCGAGGCGGTGTACGGCCAGCAGCTGGGGTCCGAGATTCCCCAGGAGGTCAAGTCCGCGCTCCAGCAGTCCGAGCGGCGGATCGTGAACGGCGAGATCGAGGTGCCGACCGCACCGGCACAGGTCGGGCAGTCGACGACCACAACGCAGTGACCCCGACGCCGACCGCCAGGCAGTGATTCGCACGCCGACCACGGGGTAGGCCTGTCGAATCGACAGCGGGACCGGCGATAAGGCGAACACGTGTCTCTTTTCCGAACGCTCCTCTACAAATCACGCATCTTAAGCGGACCCGTCGTGAACACCGACCAAAGATGACCGTAGCCGTCCACCTGGAGGGGATAACCAAGCGGTTCCCCGGCGTCGTCGCCAACGACGAGGTCGACCTCGCGGTGGAGGAGGGGAGCGTCCACGCCCTCCTCGGCGAGAACGGGGCGGGGAAGACGACGCTGATGAACGTGCTGTACGGTCTCTACCAGCCCGAGGGCGGGACCGTCCACGTGCACGGGGAGCCCCGCGAGTTCGACACGCCGCGGGACGCCATCGACGCGGGCATCGGGATGATACACCAGCACTTCATGCTCGTCGACACGCTGAGCACCGCCGAGAACATCGTGCTCGGCCACGAGCCCCGGAAGTGGGGCGGACTCGCGATGGACCGGGCGCAGGCCGAGGCGGACGTCCGGGAACTGAGCGAGCGCTACGGCTTCGACGTCGACCCGACCGCCCGCATCGAGGACGTCAGCGTGGGGGTCCAGCAGCGCGTCGAGATTCTGAAGGCGCTGTACGGCGGCGCCGACGTGCTCATCCTCGACGAGCCGACTGCGGTGCTCACGCCCCAGGAGGTCGAGGACCTCTTCGAGGTGTTCGACGAGCTGGCGGCCGAGGACAAGACCATCATCTTCATCACCCACAAGCTGGGCGAGGCGATGGAGGCCGCCGACGACATCACGGTGCTCCGGGACGGCCGGAACGTCGGGACGGTGGACGCCGACGCCACGAGCCGCGAGGAGCTCGCCGAGCTGATGGTCGGCCGGGAGGTGCTGCTCGAGGCCGACAAGGAGCCCGCCGAACCGGGCGACGTCGGCCTGTCGGTGTCGGACCTGCGGGTCACCGACGACCGGGGCGTCGAGCAGGTCGGCGGCGTCGACATCGCGGCCCGCGAGGGCGAGGTGTTCGGCATCGCCGGGGTGGACGGCAACGGTCAGTCGGAGCTCGTCGAGGCCATCACCGGGCTCGCCGCGCCCGAGGAGGGGTCGGTCTCGATGGGCGGCCGGGACGTCACCGACCTCTCGCGCCGCGAGCGCATCGACGCCGGGATGGCCTACGTCCCCGAGGACCGCCAGGAGCGCGGGCTGGTGATGGAGTTCGACCTGGTGGAGAACGGGCTGCTCGGCAGCCAGCACGGCCCGCCGTTCGCCGGCGGGGGCCGCATCGACTGGGGCCAGACCCGCGACCACGCCGAGGACGTCATCGAGGAGTACGACGTGCGGCCGCCGAACGCCGACGCCGAGGCCGAGTCGCTGTCGGGCGGCAACCAGCAGAAGTTCGTCGTCGGCCGGGAGTTCGCCCGCGACCCCGAGGTGGTGGTCGCCTCGCATCCGACCCGCGGGGTCGACGTGGGGAGCATCGAGTTCATCCACGAGCGCATCCTCGACCTCCGGCGTGCGGGCAAGACCGTGCTGCTGGTCTCCTCGAAGCTCGACGAGGTCCAGCAGCTCTCCGACCGGCTCGCCGTGATGTACGAGGGCGAGATCATGGACGTGGTCGACCCCGACGCGGTGACAGAGGAGGAGCTGGGCCTGCTGATGGCGGGCGAACACCCCGAGGACGCGCCCAGCATCGCCGACCCCGTCGGGGGTGAGCGATGAGTTCGAGCGGTCCCGACGACGCGCCGGACCGCGACGACGGTGACGAGACCGACCCGAATCCGGAGGACTCGTGGCAGGGCCGGGCCGACCGCGCGCTCGGGCGGCTGGTCGACGCCTCCGCGGTCGAACGGATCCTCATCAGCCTCGCGGCGCTCGCGCTGTCGGTGGTCGTCGGCGCGCTGGTCGTGCTCGCGTCGGGGTGGGTGGCGACCTGCGACTCGCCGTTCTTCGCCGCCTCCGGCGTCGGGTCGTTCTGCTACGACCCGGTCGCGGTCTACCGGGTCATGCTCGGCGGCGCGCTGTTCCCGTCGTACAACTTCGCGCTCACGCTCAAGGAGACGACGCTGCTGCTGTTCACGGGGCTGGCGGTCGCGGTCTCGTTCCGCGCCGGGATGTTCAACATCGGGACCCAGGGCCAGCTGGTGCTGGGCGCGCTCGGGACCGCGCTGGCGGTCGTCTGGGTGGCGCCGGTGGTCCCCGCGGGCGCGGTGGGCGGGCTGATCCTGATAACCGTCGGCCTGCTCGCCGGCGCCGTCGTCGGCGGCATCTGGGGGGCGATTCCGGGCGCGCTGAAGGCCTACGCCGACGCCAACGAGGTCATCACGACCATCATGCTCAACTTCGTGGCGTCGGGCATCGCGTTCACGCTGGTCTCGGAGGTGTTCAAGGACCCCAACAGCCAGACCGTCCAGACCCGGGCGGTCCCGGAGTTCGCGCGGTTCCAGCCGGTCTTCTTCGGGGAGTCGGTGTTCTCGTTCTCGGCCTACGCGCTGGTCGGGGCGCTCGCGCTGGCGGGTGCCATCTACTGGATGCTCAACGGGACCTCGTTCGGGTACGACCTCCGGACGAGCGGCGTCCAGCCGGAGGCCGCCGAGTACGGCGGCGTCGACGCCGAGCGGACGATGGTTTCGAGCATGGCGCTGTCGGGCGCCATCGGCGGGCTCGGCGGCGCGGTGTACGTCCTGATGGTCGCCTCGCGGTGGCGAACCGGAATCCCGTCGCTGGGCTTCGACGGCATCACCGTCTCCATCCTCGCGGGCAACAACCCGCTGGGGGTCATCCCGGCGGCGCTGCTGTTCGGCGCGCTCAAGACCGGGAGCCTCTCCATCGAGTTCCAGCTCGCGGTGCCCAAACAGCTGGTCGGGGTCCTGCGCGGGCTCATCATCCTGTTCGTCGCCATGCCGGAGTTCTTCCGGATGGTCGGCGCGCGGTTCCGGTTCGGCGAGGAGCAGCCGTCGGTGGCGACCGACGGCGGCGGCGGAACTGGGGGCGACAGCGTCGAAGGGACCACAGACGGCCCGGTCGGCGGGCAGACGGACGCCCTTGACGGCGAGACGACCGACGCCGCCGGCGACGACCGCGGGGGTGACGACCGATGAGCTACGCCGGCCCCTCGCGGAAGCGCCGCTGGCTCGGGGGCGCGGCGGCCCTGGTCGCGCTCGTGCTGGTCGCGGTCGAGCTGTTCTTCCCGGAGAGCCCGGTGTCGGAGATCGTCCGCATCGTCGACGCGAACTACGTGCGAGCGGTGCTGCGGCTCGCGGTCCCCATCGCGTTCGCGGCGCTCGGCGGCATCTTCGCCGAGAAGAGCGGCGTCATCAACATCGGACTCGAGGGGCTGCTCATCATCTCGGCGTTCACCTCGGTCGCGGTGGCCGCGACCATTGGCGGCGGGAGCCCCACGCAACTCGAGCTGTGGCTCGGTTTCTGGGCCGCGGTACTGGCGAGCGTGCTGTTCTCGCTGCTGTTCGCGGTCGTCTGTATCGAGTTCAAGGCCGACCAGATCATCGCCGGCCTGGCGGTCTGGCTCATCGCGCTCGGCCTCGCGCCGTTCGCGAGCAAGGTCATCTGGGGCCAGGTCAACAGCCCGCCGGTCGCCACGCTGAACAACTTCGACCTGCTGGTGGCCGAGGTGAACCCGCCGGTCGTGATGATGCTGGTCGCGGTGCCCGCGGCGTGGTACGCGCTGAACCGGACCGCCTTCGGTCGGTGGATCGAGGCCAGCGGGGAGAACCCGAAGGCGCTCGATACCGTGGGCGTCGACGTCCGGAAGGTGCGGTACTCGGGCGTGCTGCTGTCCGGGTTTTTCTCGGGGCTCGGCGGCGCCGGCCTGGCGCTCGGTCGCGTCGGCCAGTTCATCGGCGGCGGGGCGACGATGGTCAACGGCCGGGGCTGGATCGGCATCACGGCGCTGCTGTTCGGCAACTACAACCCGCTCGGGGCGTTCGGCGCGTCGTTCCTGTTCGCGAGCCTGGACGCGCTCCAGATCCGGCTCCAGCAGCTCGGCTACAGCATCCCGAGCGAGCTCATCGGCATCATCCCGTACGTGACCGTGGTCGTGGTGCTGGCGTTCGTCGGTCACACCCGGATTCCGGACGCCGCGGGCGAGCACTACGAGTCCGGCGAGGAGTAGCGCCCGCGTGTTCCGTCGCCGGACTCTGTTGCTGCCCCGCATACTGCGACCGCTCCATGCTGTCGGCTCAGCCCTCTCGGGGTAGTCGGACTGGCGGTCCCCAGTGCGCGCAGACTGCCCTCCTTCGGGACCGCGCGAGGCGTCCGGCCGAGATTCGTCCCGACTTCGCATTTCAACCTTCGGGACTCGCTTTCGCTCGCAAGGACCTGTCGGGCGAGGGCGGGAGATATATGGCCCGCGCCTCCCAACCTCCACCACCATGGACGAACTCATCGAGGCCGCCCGCGAGGTGCAGGACGAGGCCCACGTCCCCTACTCGGACTACCCGGTCGGCGCGGCGCTCCGGACCGCCGACGGCAGCGTCTACGTCGGCTGCAACATCGAGAACGCCAACTACAGTAACTCCCTCCACGCCGAGGAGGTCGCGGTCGCGGAGGCGGTCAAGCAGGGCCACCGCGAGTTCGACGCGCTGGCGGTGAGTTCGGGCCGGCGCGACGGCGTGACCCCCTGCGGGATGTGCCGCCAGACGCTCTCGGAGTTCTGCGACGACGACATGCCGGTGGTCTGCGACGAGGGCGACGACGTCGCGGAGTACACGCTCGGCGAGCTCCTGCCGAACACCATCACCGAGGAGATGCTGGAGTAACGACCTCGAATCGGCTACTCCGCCGAGACGTCCGGGAAGCAGTTGAACTCGACCGTCACCGAATCCAGGGGTTCGTCGCGGGCGTTCACCGCGACGATCCTGTACTGGTTGTGGAGCGGTCGCTCGCCGAGGTACTGCTCGTACAGCAGCTGTCCCTCCCCGACCCGGTCCTTGTTCGCCATCAGGTCGGCGTCGCCCGCCGAGACCGGAACCACGTACGCCAGCTCACCGGACGCACCGTAGACCCGGAGCGAATCGACCCCCTTCGAGCGCACGTCGTCCAGGTACAACGGAACCGACAGTCTGACGTCGTCGTCCTTGACGTAGGCCTGCGCCCCGTTGTCGAGAACGTCCCCGTCTCCGTGTTCGAGCGCACCGGTCTGGCAGTCGATCGTGTCCGAGCCGCCCGATTCGGCGGCGCTACAGCCCGCGAGCCCGGCGGCGGTCGCGCCACCGAGAGCGGCGAGAAGCTTGCGTCTGGAGGGCATCACTCTGAACTCTCACACGGCCTCCATGAGTGTTTTCCTGTCGACACCACGCCGCCCCGGGGCGCGACGAACCCTTTATACTCGCCGACCGAGTCAGCCAACGGCATGACCGGCGACAGCGAAGACCCCAACGACGACGTGCAGTACCACATCGAGGTCGGCGAGGGCGACGTTGCCGACGCGGTCCTCCTGCCGGGCAATCCCGAGCGCATCGAGAAGATAACCCAGTTCTGGGACTCGGCCGAGGAGGTGGCCCGCCACCGCGAGTACCGGACCGTCACGGGCGAGTACGAGGGGACGCCCGTCAGCGTCACCTCGACCGGCATCGGCAGCCCCTCGGCGGCAATCGCGGTCGAGGAACTCGCCCGGGTCGGCGCGGACACCTTCATCCGCGTGGGGTCGTGCGGCGCCATCCAGCCCGACATGGCGGTCGGCGACCTCGTCATCTCGACCGGCGGCGTCCGCCAGGAGGGCACCAGCGACGCGTACGTCCGGGAGGACTACCCCGCCGTCGCCGACTACGAGGTCGTCTCCGCACTCGTCGCGGCCGCCGAACGTCTGGGCTACGACTACCACACCGGCGTCACGATGAGCGCCGACAGCTTCTACGCCGGTCAGGGCCGGCCGGGGTTCGAGGGGTTCGAGGCCGCGGGCAGCGACGAACTCGTCGAGACGCTGAAGGACGCGAACGTCAAGAACATCGAGATGGAGGCCTCCGCCATCATGACGCTGGCCAGCATCTACGGCCTCCGGGCGGGTGCGGTCTGCTCGGTGTTCGCCAACCGTGAGACCGGCGAGTTCCTGACCGAGGGCGAGAACCGCGCGGCCGAGACCGCGAGCCTCGCGGTGAAGCTGCTCGCGCAGATGGACGCGACGAAGGCGGAGGCCGGCGTCGAGCGGTGGCATTCTGGTCTCAGCCTCGACTGAGCGCCACTGTACTGCGAGCGAACGAAGTGAGCGAGCAGCGCTTTTTGGTCCGGATTTTCGCGCCGAGCGGTACCCGCAACTCCGAGCGCCGCGAGGGGTGAGGATACCCGAGACGGAAAAAGGTGGGATCGGACGCGACGAAGGCGGAGGCGGACGTCGAGTGGTGGCACCCCGGGCTGAGTTTGGAATAGCTCCCACGGCGTCGTCTGCGAGATTTTAAATGCGAAGGCGGGACGAATCTCGGCCGGACGCCTCGCGCGGTCGGCCAGAGTCGGCACCTGCGACCGCCAGTCCGACTACCCCGAGAGGGCTGAGCCCTTCCCCCCGACCCCGTCACTCGTCGTCGCGGTCCGCCGCCCGCACCGACAGGACCGGCACCTCCGAGGTCCGGACGACCTTCGCGGCGGTGCTGCCCATGAAGTACCGGTCGAATCCGGTCCGGCCGTGGGTCCCCATCGCGACCAGGTCCACGCCCTCTTCGTCGACGTAGTCGACCAGCCCGCTCGCCGGGACGCCCTCTCCGACCGCGGTCGTGGCGTCGAGCCCCGCCTCGCGCGCCCGCTCGGCGATGGCGTCGGTCGCCTCGCGACCCTGCTCTTCGAGCCGCGACAGCAGGCCGGTTTCGCCGGGGGCGTCCGATGCGGTGGCCGCGGCTCGGATGTCGACGACGTACACCGCGTGGACGGTCGCGTCGAACTTCTCGGCGACCGCGATGCCGTGGTCGACCGCGAGCTCCGCGCAGTCGCTGCCGTCGGTCGGAATCATGACGTCGTCGTAGCCGTCGTCGAGGACGCTGCGTTCGGTCGCCCGTACCGTGAACACCGGCACCTCCGAGAGCCGGACGATGCGCTCGGCCACGCTCCCCATGACGTACCGGTTCACGCCGGTCCGACCGTGCGTTCCCATGAAGACGAGGTCCACATCGTGTTCGTCGGCGTAGGCGAGGATGCCCTTCGAGGGTCTGTTCCGGACGACCGCGGTCTGAACGTCGTCGCCCGGTTCGGCCAGCGCTTCGAGGTCCGCGATGATGTCGCGGGCCTCGTCTTCGAGACGGCCGACGAACGCCTCGTCGACGCCGCCCGCGCTGAACAGTCCGCCCGCGTCCTGGACGTCGACCACGTTGATGAGGTGGACCGTCGCGTCGAACGCCCGTGCCAGGGTCAGCGCGTGCTCGGCCGCGCGCTCTGCGTGTTCGCTGCCGTCGGTCGGAACGAGGAGCGTGTCGTACATGGTGACTCGTACCGCGGCGGTACGACCCGTACTTCCTTAATACGGGCGACACTGCTCGGATCGCGAGAACCGGGGACAGAAAGAAGACGGCCGATCCGGCGTGGTTCTACAGGAGGTCGGCGTCGACGAGCCGGTCGACCGCCTCGCCGATGCGCTCGGTGCTGTTAGCGTAGGAGATGCGGGCGTAGCCGGGCGCGCCGAACGCGCTGCCCGGCACGGTGGCGACGTGGGCCTCCTCCAAGGCCTGCTCGCACCACGTCTGGTCGTCGTCGGCCACGGGCATCATCAGGTAGAATGCGCCGTCGGGTTCGGGCGCCTCGACGCCCTCCTCGCCCAGGCGGTCGAGCAGGAACGACCGGCGCTCGGCGAACGCCTCGACCATCTCGTCGACGGCCTCGTCGGTGTTCCGGAGCGCCTCGACGCCGGCGTGCTGGACGAAGTTGGTCGCGCAGGAGACCGAGTGGGAGTGGAGCTTCCCGGCCTGCGAGACGAGTTCCTCGGGCCCAGCGAAGTAGCCGAGTCGCCAGCCGGTCATCGAGTAGGCCTTCGAGAACCCGTTTACGGTGACGGTCCGCTCGGCCATCCCGTCGAAGGTGCCCAGGCTGGTCGGCTCCGCGCCGTAGGTTATCTCCTGGTAGATCTCGTCGCTGATGACGGTCACGTCGTGGTCGACCGCGAGGTCGCGGACGCCCTCGAGGGCGGCGTCGGAGTAGACCGCGCCCGTGGGGTTGCTCGGGGAGTTGACCACGAGCAGTTCGGTGTCGTCCGAGACCGCCTCGCCGAGGTCGTCCAGCCCGGGTTCGAGCTGGAAGTCGTGGGGCGAGAGATCGACGCGATTGAGCCGGCCGCCCGCCAGCTTCACCATCGCCTCGTAGGAGACCCACGCGGGGTCGAGCAGGACGACCTCGTCGCCGTCGTCCACGAGAGTCTGGACGGCCTCGTAGAGCGCCTGCTTCGCGCCGGGCGTCACGATGACGTTGCCGGCCTCGTGGTCGAGGCCGTCGTCACGGAGCTTCTCGGCGATGGCCTCGCGGAGTTCGGGGATACCGTTCGAGGAGGTGTAGCCGGTGTGGCCCGCATCCATCGCTTCCTGGCCGGCGTCGACGACGTTGTCGGGCGTCGGGAAGTCGGGTTCGCCCACGCTCAGGTCCACGACGTCCGCACCCTCGGCCTCGAGTTCGCTCGCGAGGTTGCTGATGGCGAGCGTCGCGCTCGGTTCGACTCGTTGTATTCGGTCCGAAAAGTCCATGTTCAGAGTTCCTCCGTTAGATCGATCGCCGCGTCTACAGCCTCCGCACCCTTCTCTACGCGCTCGCGGGCCTCCGCTCCGGACATGCCCGGACCGCTCACGCCGAACGTCACCGGCGTGTCGCGGTCGAGGCTCACGTCGGTCAGCCCCTTCGCGGTCGCGTCGGCGATGACGCGGTCGTGGTCGGTGTCGCCGGTCACGATGGTACCGACCACCGCGACGGCGTCGACGTCTTCGCGTCTGGCCAGCCGGTCGGCCGCGAGCGGGGCGTCGTACGCGCCGGGGACGCGGAGCGTGTCGACCACCTCCGCGCCGCGGTCGCCGGCCGCCTCGCGGGCGCGTTCCTCCATCTGCTCGGTCACCTCGCGGTTGAATCGCGAGACGACGAGCCCGAGAGCAACCATGCTCGGGACGAGGACTGGACCGGTAAAAGAACTACCGTTCTCCGGAAAACTTGTATCCCTCGGGATGGTTCCCGGAAACGATGACCGCAGACGAGCAGTCCGCGAGCGCCCGGCGGTGGACCCCCGACACCGTGACCGCGTTCGGTCGGACGGTCGGCACCCGCACCGCCATCGCGGTGGTCGCGGTGACGCTGCTGGCGCTGTCGCTTCGCTTCTTCGCGCTCGGCGCCCGCGTGTTCCACTGGGACGAGGGCCGGGTCGGCTACTGGATCCTGCGTTACGCCGAGAACGGCATCTGGGAGTACCACGCCGTCATCCACGGTCCCTTCCTCTACCACGTGAACAAGTACCTGTTCTGGCTGTTCGGCGCGAGCGACTTCGTGGCGAGGGTGCCCGTCGCGGTGGTCTCGGGGCTGCTCCCCGCGACCGCGTGGCTGTTCCGCGAGCGACTCGGCCGGGTCGAGATGGTCGCGGTGGGGCTGTTCTTCGCGGTCAACCCCATCTCCCTGTACTACTCGCGGTTCATGCGCAACGACGTCCTGCTGGCGGCGTTCATGATCTACGCGCTGGCGTTCTACGTCCGGCTGTTCGACACCCGCAAACCGCGGTACCTCTACGCCGGGACGCTGATGCTCGCGCTGGCGTTCACCACGAAGGAGAACGTCCTGGTCTACGTCGTGACGTGGCTGGGCGCCGCCGTCCTGCTGCTGGACCACCGGCTCCGGCTCGCCGACGACCGGGCGGCGGCACTGCCCGGGCCGCTCCCCGACGCGGTCCGGGGTTATCGGTCGGCCCGCGACGACGGCCAGACACGGTTCGGGGCGTTCTACCGGGAAGTGGTCGTTCCTGTCGCACGGGCGGTCCTGTTTAGCCGGTGGACCATCCACGTTGTCGCCGGACTCGTCTTCTTCTTCGCGGTCGTAATCTTCTTCTACGCGCCGCGGTCGCGGGGCATCCCCGAACCCGGCCTCTGGAAGGCGTTCTCGAACCCAGGCATGTTCCCGGCGGTGATAGAGGAGGCGACCGTCGGGTCGTGGGAGTCGTTCGTCGGCAAGTGGGGCGAGGGTAACCAGACGGCGTACATCGGGACGCTCGAGTCGCTCGGCGCGGTGCTCTGGGCGGGCGCGCCCGTCCTGCTCGCGCTGTCGGTCGTCGGCTTCGTCGTCGACCGGTTCGCCGGCGACCGGCCGCGCGACCTGGTGGCGTTCGCCGGCTACTGGGGGTTCGTCAGCGTGCTGGGCTACCCCGTCATCGTGGAGAACGCCTTCCCGTGGGAGGTCGTCCACGCCGTGATCCCGCTGGCGATCCCGGCGGGGGTCGGCCTCGCCATCTTCGTCCGGTGGGGCGCGGAGTTCGTCGCCGACGGCGACGCGGTGAGCGCCACGCTCACCGCCCTCCTCGTGCTCGCGCTCGCCGGTCAGGTCGCGGCCGCCGCGGTCGACACCACGTACCTCCACCCGGCCGACCGGTACCTCGACGACGCCGAGCAGAACGAGAACAAACTGCTCCAGTACGGTCAGCCCGCCGAGGGAATCCGCCCGACCCTCGAACGGGTGCGCTACGCGGTGAACCGGAACGACGGGACCGACGTGCTGTACTACGGGTCGGACTTCTACGTGGCCGACGAGACGGAGAACGACCGCTGGGCTGCGGGCGGCGGCTGGTACGACCGGCTGCCGCTGCCGTGGTACACCGAGCAGTACGGCGCGGAAGTCGACAGCACCACGGACCTGAACGAGGTCGCCTCGAACCCGCCGCCGGTCGTCGTCGCCCGCGCGGAGAACCGGGAGGCCGTGGCGCAGCGACTCGACGGCTACCGGGCGTTCGAGCACGAGCTCACCCTCTGGGGCAGCCGGACGGTCTTCTTCATCGACCGGGAGTACCTCGGGTCGGCGGGCGGCGCCGGGGGCCAGCAGCAGCGCAGCGTGGCTCCACCGAGCGTGTGACCGGTTGCCATCGACTACAGTGCCGACTACGAACTACAGTGAGGCCACCGACTACGAGCGACTGACCTGCTGCCCAGTGGCCACGAACGTGTATATCTCTTGGCCGAGTTGGCAAATCTTATGCAGTGGCGTCCACAAGTACCGCCCAGATGAGCGACAACGAGACGCTCGGCGTCGTGGGCGGCGGACAGCTCGGCCGGATGCTGGCGGAGGCGGCCGCCCCGCTCGGCGTCGAACTGGTCGTGCTCGACCCGACGCCCGACTGTCCGGCCTCCCTCGTCTCCCGGGACCAGGTCGTCGGCGAGTTCGACGACGAGGCGGCGGTCCGGGAGCTGGCCGAGCGCGCCGACTACCTGACCTACGAGATCGAACTGGCCGACCCCGACCTGCTGGCGGCCGTCGAGCGCGAGTACGGCGTTCCCGTGAACCCCGACCCCGAGACGCTCCGGACCATCCAGGACAAACTGGTCCAGAAGGAGACGCTGCGCGAGGCCGGGATTCCCGTGCCCGAGTTCCGGCGGGTCGACGACCGCGAGGACCTGGAGGCGGCGGTCGACGCGTTCGGCTACCCGGTCATGCTGAAGGCCCGCGAGGGCGGCTACGACGGCCGGGGGAACGTCCCGGTCGAAGACGAGGGCGATATCGACGAGGCGCTGGCCGAAATCGAGGCCACGACCGACGGCGACGGAGCGCGCGCGATGGTCGAGGAGTTCGTCGACTTCGAGCGGGAGGTCTCGGTCATCGGGGTGAAAGGGGACGACGAGACCGCGACCTTCCCGCTGGGCGAGAACGTCCACCGCGAGGAGATTCTCCGCGAGACGGTCGTGCCGGCCCGGACCGACGAGGAAGTCGCCGACCGCGCCCGCGAGGTAGCCGAGGACGTGCTCGACCTGCTGTCTGGACGCGGCGTCTACGGTATCGAACTGTTCGAAACCCCTGATGGGGAAATCCTGGTCAACGAGATCGCTCCCCGGCCCCACAACTCCGGCCACTACACCATCGAGGGCGCGCTGACCTCCCAGTTCGAGCAGCACGCCCGCGCCGTGACCGGTCGGCCGCTCGGCGCGACCGACCTCCGGAGCCCGGTGGTGTCGGCGAACATCCTCGGCGACGACGGCGAGCGCCGGCCCGCCGAGACATCAGGCGAGGAGGCGATTCTGGCCGCGCCCGGCGCGAGCTACCACTGGTACGGCAAGCACGAGGTGTACCCGCTCCGGAAGATGGGCCACCTCACGCTGGTGGGCGGCTGCGACGAAGATGGTCCTGACCGGCTGCTGCAGGCGGCCCGCGACCTGCGCGACGAGGTGACCTTCGAATGAGCGAGAGCGAACTCCAGCGACTCATCGACGACCTGCGAGCCGAGGCGGAGACCGACAGAGACCCCGAGGACACACCCGAAATCGGGATTATCATGGGGAGCGACTCGGACCTCGACGTGATGGCCGGGTCCGACGACTCCCCGGGCGCCTACGACGCGCTGACCGACCTGGGCTTCGAGGAGGTCACCGACTACGACGACCCGCCCGAGGCCCGGTTCACCTTCGAGACGTACGTGGTGTCGGCCCACCGCACGCCCGAACTGATGTACGCCTACGCCGAGACGGCCGAGGAGCGCGGGCTGGACGTGATCGTCGCGGGCGCCGGCGGCAAGTCGGCCGACCTGCCGAACATGACCGCGTCGCTGGCGTACCCGCTTCCCGTCGTCGGCGTCCCGGTCCAGGAGAAGTCGCTGCCCTCGGTCGTCGGGATGCCGACGGGCGCACCCATCGTCGCGGTGGACGCCGGCAAGTCGTTCAACGCGGCGCTGTCGGCGGTCCAGGTGCTGGCCCGCCAGCACGAGGAGTTGCGCGACGAACTCGTCGCGTACCACGACGACCTCCGGGAGGGCGTCGCCGACGTCTCGCGGCGGCTCCACGAGCGAGGGACGCCCGGCTTCCGCGACGGAGAGTAGGAGACCCGAGACGTCGCCCGTCGGCGTCGACTCGTTCTCGACGGCGATATCGACCGGTATCGCGGTTCGTCCCACCGGTTCCGCCGGTTTGCCGGGCTTAACGTCAGTCCGGGGAACTGACGACCCCGACGTAGCGCCGGTTAGCGCCGAGAGGTCGGGACGCCCGCACGGAAACATTTCGTTTCCCGACAGAAACCGCCAAGCCGGCGAAAGGGAGCCGAGGCGGCCAGATTCGTCGGAATCGCAAGAATCAACGCTTATAGGGGTGCGCTCATAATCTCGGGATGGTAGGAGAATATCGGCATGAATCCATGGATAGCGATTGGCGCGCTGGCGCTGGTGGGGCTGTTGATTCCGGCGGGGATGATGACCCTGTCCAGCCTGCTCCGGCCCACCGTGCCCGAGAAAGGAAAAACCACCACCTACGAGAGCGGCGAGGTGCCGACGGGCGGCACGCGCATCCGCTTTAACATCCAGTACTACATGGTTGCGCTGCTGTTCGTCGTGTTCGACATCGAGACCGTCCTCATCTTTCCCTGGACGGTCATCTACGAGCGCGCGGTCTCGATGGAGGGCGTGGGCCTGACGGGGGCCCTGCTGCCGATGTTGATATTCATCGGCGTTCTCGTCGTCGGTCTCGGCTGGGCGTGGCGCAACGGCGCCGTCCGGTGGGTGAAGAACCCCGAGCGTTCGCAACGGAGCGTGGAACGACAATGAGTAACGAACCACGGGAGAACATTCACGGTAGCACAGACCCGCAGACCAAGACCCGGGAGGCGCGGACGGGCCCGGGCCTCGACAACCGCTTCAACTCGAAGCTCCGGGAGGCGTTCGGCTCGTCGCCGTTCATCCTCACGAAGTTCGACAAGTTCATGAACTGGGTGCGGGGGTCGTCGATGTTCATGCTGCAGTTCGGTATCGCGTGCTGCAGCATCGAGATGATGCACACCTACGCGGTCAAGCACGACCTCGACCGCTTCGGGTCGGGCGTCCCCCGGGCGTCGCCGCGGCAGGCCGACGTGATGATCGTGCCCGGGACCATCGTCTCGAAGTTCGCCCCCCGCATGAAGCGGGTGTACGACCAGATGCCCGAGCCCAAGTTCGTCGTGAACATGGGCTCGTGCGCCATCTCGGGCGGCCCGTTCCAGGAGGGGTACAACGTCATCAAGGGCGCCGAGGAGGTCATCCCGGTCGACATCCACGTCCCGGGCTGCCCGCCCCGCCCCGAGGCGTTGGTCTACGGCGTCGTGAAGCTCCAGGAGCGCATCGCCAACGGCGAGTCGAGCCCGGTCACGGTCAAGCCCTACGAGCTCGAGCAGTTCGGCGACCTTGAGCGCGACGAGCTCGTCGAGAAGCTCGCCGACGACATCGACGAGGACACCCTCGTGATGCGGTACAACTGGGCTGATTCGCCATGAGCCTGGAGAAGCACAGCGCCGACGTCGGCGTCACCGAGGACGGCGTCGACTACGACGAACTCGAAGCGCTGCTCGGCGAGCGGGTCATCGACCGCGAGACCCACCTCAACGCCGAGGGGTTCGTCGTCCGGCCCGACGAGGTCGAGGGGACGCTCGAGCTCCTCCGGGAGGAGGCGGGCTTCGACCACCTCTCGATGGTGACCGCTCAGGACTACCCGGACCGCTACGAGAGCATCTACCACCTCACGAAGTACGACGACCGGACCCAGGAGGTCAGCGTGGTCGTCCCGACCGACCCGGAGAACCCGACCAGCGAGTCGGCCGCGTCGGTGTACAAGACCGCCGAGTGGCACGAGCGCGAGGCGTACGACCTCGTGGGCGTCGACTACGAGAACCACCCCGACCTCCGGCGCATCCTGCTGCCCGAGACCTGGCAGGGCCACCCGCTGAGCTCGGACTACGACCAGGACAAGCCCCAGCTGGTCACGCTCGACGAACACGTCAACCCGCTCGCGGAGTCCTCGAAGGACAGCGAGTCGGACACGATGTTCCTCAACATCGGGCCCCACCACCCCGCGACCCACGGCGTGCTCCACGTCAAGGCCGTCCTCGACGGCGAGCAGGTCGCCGACGTCGAACCCGACATCGGCTACCTCCACCGCTGCGAGGAGCAGATGGCCCAGCAGGGTACGTACCGCCACCAGATCATGCCGTACCCCGACCGGTGGGACTACTCGTCGGCGGGGCTGCTCAACGAGTGGGCGTACGCCCGCGTGGCCGAGGACCTCAACGACATCGAGGTGCCCGAGTACGCCCAGATCGTCCGGACGATGGGCGCCGAGCTCTGCCGCATCGCGGCCCACATGCTCGCGCTCGGCACGTTCTGTCTCGACATCTACGGCGACTTCACCGCCATCTTCATGTACGCCATGCGCGACCGCGAGAAGGTCCAGAACATCCTGGAGGACCTGACCGGCCAGCGCATGATGTTCAACTACTTCCGGCTCGGCGGCGTCGTCTGGGACCTGCCCGAGCCCCGCGAGGAGTTCTTCGCGAAGATCCGGGACTTCATCGACGACCTGCCCGAGACCCTCGAGGAGTACCACGACCTCATCACGGGCAACGAGATCTTCCAGACCCGGACCATCAACACCGGCGTCCTCGAACCCGAGGTGGCAAAGCAGTACGGCTGCACGGGGCCGGTCGCCCGCGGCTCGGGCGTCGACTACGACCTGCGCCGCGACGACCCCTACGGCTACTACGACGAGCTCGACTGGGACGTCGTCACCGAGGACGGCTGCGACAACTTCGCCCGGCTGCTCGTGCGCATGCGCGAAGTCGAGGAGTCGGCGAAGATCATCAGCCAGTGCGTCGACCTGCTCGAGGACTGGCCGGAGGACGAGCGCAACATCCAGTCCAACGTCCCCCGGACGCTCAAGCCCGACCCCGACACCGAGGTCTACCGGGCCGTCGAGGGCGCGAAGGGCGAGCTCGGCATCTACATCCGGTCGGACGGCACCGACAAGCCCGGCCGGTTCAAGATCCGGAGCCCCTGCTTCAACAACCTCCACTCGCTGGAGGCGATGGCAGAGGGCGAGTACGTCCCGGACCTCGTCGCCGCGCTGGGTAGCCTCGACGTGATCCTCGGGGAGGTGGACCGCTAATGGTTCCGCTCGTCCCCCTCCAGAACCAGGCCGGCCCGCTGCTGCCCGAGACCATCGGCCGGTGGCTGTTCGGCGGGGACCTGGCGATCTGGCAGGAGGCCATCGCGGCGTTCATCGGCGCGTTCATCATCGCCAACATCATGCTGGCCAACGCCGGCGTCGCCGGACCGTGGGCCAAGCGGAAGATCACCGCGGCGTTCACCGACCGCATCGCGGTCAACCGCCACGGTCCCGCGGGGCTGCTCATCATCCCGGCCGCCGCGGTCCAGCTGATGGCCAAGGAGCTCATCATCCCGGACGGCGTCGACCGTCCGGCGTACGACCTGGCGCCCATCGTGCTGGCGTCGTCGGCGCTCATCGGGTTCGCGGTCGTCCCGATGGGGTCGATCTTCGGCATCAACCTCCAGCTGGCCGATCCCGAGAGCGGTGCGGTGTACATCTTCGCGGCCGCGTCCATCGCGACCCTCGGGCTGGCGATGGCCGGCTACGCGTCGAACAACAAGTACTCGCTGATGGGCGGCCTGCGCGCCATCGCGCAGAACATCGCCTACGAGATTCCGCTGGTCGTCACCGCGGCGTCGGTCATCCTGTTCACGGGCACGCTCCAGATGAGCGAGATCGTCGCCCAGCAGGCCGAACCGCTGGTGACGGTCGCCGGAATCACGATCCCGTCGTGGTTCGCGTTCGTCAACCCGTTCGCGTTCGTGCTGTTCGTGGTGGCGAACCTCGCGGAGGTCGGACGCAACCCGTTCGACATCCCGGAGGCGCCGACCGAGATCGTGGCCGGGTACATGACCGAGTACTCGAGCATCTACTTCGTCCTGTTCTACATGGGCGAGTTCATCCACATCTTCCTCGGCGGCGCCATCATCACGACCTTCTTCCTCGGCGGCCCCGCGGGTCCGGTGCTGCCCGGGTTCGTCTGGTTCCTCATCAAGATCTGGGCCGTCTTCCTGTTCACCCAGTGGGCGCGGTCGGCCGTGCCGCGCGTCCGCATCGACCAGCTCATCGAGATCGGCTGGAAGGGCATGCTCGTGCTGAGCTTCGCCAACCTGGTGCTCACGGCCGTCATCGTCGGGGTGATGCTCTAATGATCGGAGTCCTCAAGTCAATGGCGACGACGCTGAAGCACGCACTGGACGGGTCCACGTTCACGGTCGAGTACCCGGACGTGGCGCCCGAAGTAAGCCCCCGGTTCCGCGGGGTCCACAAGTTCAGCCAGGAGCGCTGCATCTGGTGTCGCCAGTGCGAGAACGTCTGTCCGAACGACACGATCCAGATCGTGCAGGACGACCAGCGCAACGGCGAGGAGTACAACCTCCACATCGGCCAGTGCATCTACTGCCGGCTGTGCGAGGAGGTCTGTCCGGTCGACGCCATCCTGCTGACCGAGAACTTCGAGTTCACGGGCGACACCAAGGACGACCTCGTGTACAACAAGGAGCAGCTCAAGAACGTCCCCTGGTACAAGGACATCGACCCCCTCGAATCCCGCGAACCCGACCGCGGCGCGTGGATCGGCGAGGGCGAGGGCGAGGTGGACTACCAGTAAGTCCGTCTCGAAACGTTAAAAGGCGGATTACGAGAATTTCAAGGTGACTGAAATGGTATACGAGACACTCACGTTCGGACTGTTCGCGCTCGTCACGATCGCGAGCAGTCTGGGCGTCGTCCTGGCGCGGGACGTGTGGCACTCGGCGTTACTGCTGGGCGTCGCGCTGCTCTCAGTCGCGGTCCACTACGTGATGTTACAGGCCGAGTTCCTCGCCGCGATGCAGGTGCTGGTCTACGTGGGCGGCGTACTCGTCCTCATCACGTTCGCCGTGATGCTGACGCGCCAGGCTGACACGGAGGAGGTATCGAACGCATGAGCGGATACGACGACGACCGCGAGGAGCGGGGCCTCAGCGCCGACCCCGACGTCGGCGACCGAGGTCGACTGTGGCCGGGCGTGGCCGCGGTCGCGCTGTTCGCGGTGATGGCGTGGGTCTTCGTCGGCGCCGAGTTCGGCGAGGCCGCCGCGAGTTTCGCGGGCGACGCGGGCGTCACCGCGAGCATCGGCTACGCGATGTTCAACATCGCCGCCCAGAACGCCGTGCCCAGCGAGGGGTTCCTGATCCCCTTCGAGGTCATCGACCTCGTGCTGGTCGCGGCGCTGGTCGGCGCGGTGATGCTGGCCCGCCGGGACGACGGCGGCGAGATCACGTCGGCGCTGCGCTCGGACGCGGTCGAGCAGGAGTCGACGCCCGGCGAGGTCGTGGCGGACGGCGGTGAGCGAACGTCGACGGACGAGCGGAGCGAGTCCGTCGGAAGCGAGGAGGTGGACGACTGATGGTACCCATCCAGTACTACCTCCTGCTGTCGGCCGCGATCTTCTGCATCGGCGTGTTCGGCATCCTGACCCGCCGGAACGCGCTTCTGTTCCTGATGAGCGTGGAGCTGCTGCTGAACGCGGCCAACATCAACCTGGTCGCGTTCTCCCGGTTCCACGGCAACCTGACGGGCCAGACGTTCAGCCTGTTCACGCTGGCGCTGGCGGCCGCCGAGGTCGCGGTCGGCATCGGCATCATCCTCGTGTTGTACCGCAACTTCGCGAACGTGGACGTGACCGAAGCGACAACGATGAGGTGGTGAAACGATGGCAGCACTCCCCTTCGAACTGACTCCGGCCATCGCGGCCCTGCCGTTCGTATCGTTCCTGATCGCGCTGTTCGTCGGCGCGTTCGCCCCGCGGCTGCTCCCCAAGGGCGGCGCGATCCCCGGCATCATCGCGACCGGCGGCTCGCTGCTCCTGTCGCTGTGGGCGTTCCTCGCGGTGTCGGGCGGCGAGACCTACCACGAGTACATCACGTGGGTCGCGGGCGCCGGCGAGGCGACGTTCGACCTGCACCTGGGCGTCCTCGTCGACCCGCTATCGGCGATGATGCTCGTCATCGTCTCGCTGGTCGCGTTCCTGGTCCACATCTTCAGCCTCGGGTACATGAACGACGAGGGCGAGACGGGCCTGCCCCGGTACTACGCCGGCCTGGGCCTGTTCACCGCGAGCATGCTCTCGTTCGTCTTCGCGGACAACCTGCTGATGGCGTTCATGTTCTTCGAGCTGGTGGGCCTGTGCTCGTGGCTGCTCATCGGCTTCTGGTTCCGCGACGACGCGCCGCCGAGCGCGGCGAAGAAGGCGTTCCTCGTCACCCGGTTCGGCGACTACTTCTTCCTCGTCGGCCTGGTCGGCGTCTTCGCCACCTTCGGCACGTCGATGTTCGTCGCGGGCGGCGAGGGCGGCGAGCACGCGCTCCAGTCGTTCCCCCACCTGGCCGAGCTGGCCCTCGTCGAGGGCGAGACCGCCGGGATAACCACGTACCTGGGGCTCGACCCGCAGGCGTGGTTCGCGGTGCTGGGGCTGCTCATCCTGGGCGGCGTCGTCGGCAAGTCCGCCCAGTTCCCGCTCCACACCTGGCTGCCCGACGCCATGGAGGGTCCGACCCCCGTGTCGGCGCTCATCCACGCGGCCACGATGGTCGCGGCCGGCGTCTACCTGGTCGCGCGCATCTACGGGTTCTACGCCCTGCTGCCGAACGTGCTGGCGCTCATTGCGTTCGTCGGCGGCTTCACGGCCCTGTTTGCCGCGACCATGGGCGTCGTCAAGAAGGAGATCAAGCAGGTGCTGGCGTACTCGACCATCTCCCAGTACGGCTACATGATGCTCGGGCTGGGCGCCGGCGGCTACGTCGCCGCGACCTTCCACCTGATGACCCACGCGTTCTTCAAGGCGCTGCTGTTCCTCGGCGCCGGGTCGGTCATCATCGCGATGCACCACAACGAGGACATGTGGGACATGGGCGGCCTGAAGGAGCGGATGCCCGTGACCTACTGGACGTTCCTCTCGGGGTCGCTCGCGCTGGCGGGCATCGTCCCGTTCGCGGGCTTCTGGTCGAAGGACGAGATCCTCTACGAGGCGCTGGCCCGCGGGATGGAGAACGAACTCCTGCTCGCGGCCTACGCGATGGGACTGCTCGCGGTGTTCTTCACCGGGTTCTACACCTTCCGGATGGTCGCACTGACCTTCCACGGCGAACCCCGGTCGGACACCGCCCGCGACCCCCACGGCGTGCGCTGGAACGTGAAGGGACCGCTCGCGGTCCTGGGGATTCTGGCCGCCGTCGCCGGACTCGTCAACATGGTGCCGGTCGCGGAACTGACCGGCCTCCACATCGAGTACCTGCACGCCTGGCTCGACGGGCCCATCACGGCCACATCGGTCCACCACTACGTGGAGGTTCTCGAGGCGGCCGGCGTCCACCACGCCGACCTGTCGCCGATCCTGCCGGGCCTCGTCTCGCTGGCGCTCGCGCTGGCGGGCGCCGGCCTCGGCTACTGGCTGTACGCCTCGGAGCCCCAGGAGTACACCGACAAGCTGGGCGGCGCGAAGACGGTGCTGTACAACAACTACTACCAGGACGAGTACCAGGTCTGGCTCGCGGAGGGGCTCACCCTGCCGCTGGCCCGCGCCGCGGACAAGTTCGACCAGGGCGTCATCGACGGCGTGGTCAACGGCGTCTCGAGCGTGAGCCTGTTCGGCGGCAACCGGGTCCGGCGGGTCCAGACCGGCGTGGTGTCGAACTACGCCTTCCTGCTGACGGCGAGCTTCGTCGTCCTGCTCGTCGCCATCGGTCTCTTGGGAGGTTGGTTCTGAATGTGGATCGAAGCACTCATCGCCGTGACGATGGCGAGCGCGCTCGTGGTGTTCGTCGCCCCGAACAAGGTGGCGGCCAAGCTCTCGTTCGCGCTCAGCCTGCTCCCGCTCGCCGGGAGCCTCTGGATGTACAGCACCTACGAGGCCAGCGGGAACGCCCTGCTGGCGGGTAGCGAACTGGCCTTCGAGACCCAGTTCCGCTGGGTCACTGCGGGCCCGTACGGCCTGAACTGGCACGTCGGGCTCGACGGCATCAGCATGCCGCTGGTCGCGCTGACCACGGTGCTCACGTCGCTGGCGCTGCTGGCGTCGTGGACCCCCATCGACGAGCGTCAGAGCCAGTTCTACGGCCTGATGCTCTTCCTGGAGGCGAGCCTGCTCGGCGTCTTCTCGGCGCTGGACTTCTTCCTGTGGTTCGTCTTCTGGGAGATGGTGCTGGTCCCGATGTACGTGCTCATCGGCGTCTGGGGCGGCCCGCGCCGGAAGTACGCCGCAATCAAGATGTTCGTCTACACGAACATCGCCAGCCTCGTGATGTTCATCGGGTTCATCGCGCTGGTGTTCGGCCTCGGCGACTCGGTGACGACCCTCGACATGCCCGCCATCGCGCAGGCGCTGCGCGCGGGCGAACTCGGTAGTCTGGGCCCCGTCGGCGCGGACGCCCTGCGGACGGCGGCGTTCGTCGCCATGTTCGCGGGCTTCGCGGTGAAGGTCCCGGTCGTCCCGTTCCACACGTGGCTGCCCGACGCCCACGTGGAGGCGCCGACGCCGGTCTCGATCATGCTGGCCGGCGTGCTGCTGAAGATGGGCACCTACGCACTGCTCCGGTTCAACTTCACGATGCTGCCGGACGTCGCCCAGCAGAACGCCCAGATCATCGCGCTGTTCGCGGTCGTCAGCGTCATCTACGGCGCGATGCTGGCGCTGGCTCAGTCGGACTTGAAGCGCATCGTGGCGTACTCCTCGGTGTCGTCGATGGGGTACGTCATCCTCGGCCTGGTGGCCTACACGCTGTACGGCATGGGCGGGGCGACGTTCCAGATGGTCGCCCACGGCCTCATCTCGGGGCTGATGTTCATGGCGGTCGGCGTCATCTACAACACGACCCACACCCGGATGGTGTCGGACATGTCCGGGCTGGCGAGCAAGATGCCGATCACCGTGGCGGTGCTCGTCGCGGGCGCGTTCGGCTACATGGGCCTGCCGCTGATGGCCGGCTTCGCCGCGGAGCTGTTCATCTTCCTCGGCTCGTTCGGCGCGTTCGCGGGCTCGGTGTGGTTCACGGCCGCCGCGATGTTCGGCATCGTCGTGGTCGCGGGCTACCTGCTGTTCGCGATGCAGCGCACGCTGTTCGGGACGTTCGAGGTCGAGACCGACTACGAGGTCGGCCCGGCCGCGTTCCACGACGTCGCGCCGCTCGTGGTGCTCATCCTGCTGGTCATCCTGCTGGGCGTCGACCCGAACATCTTCTACACGATGATTCAGGACGCGGTCAACCCGCTGGTTCCGGCGGCCGGAGGTGGTGTATAGATGGCGTACCAGCTTCCGACGTGGATGTCGCTCGGTCCGACGCTCGCGCTCGCGGTGACCGGCCTGCTGCTGCTGGTGCTCGACAGCATCACCCCGGACAGGACCGACCGGGGGCTGCTGGCCGGCACCGCGGCCCTCGGGTCGCTGGTGGCGGTCGGGCTCGCCGGGTGGTACCTGTTGGCCGGCACGGGCGAGGAGCCCATCCGGCTCTACCAGAACTCGCTGGTCGTCGACACGATGGCGCTGTTCTTCGCCTTCGTGTTCGCCAGCGTGACCACGCTGGTCGTGGTCGCCAGCTACGACTACATGCGCGACCACTCCTACCAGGCGGAGTACTACGCGCTGGTCCTGCTGGCGGCGACGGGCATGACGCTGATGGCGGCCGCCAACAGCCTCGCGGTGGTGTTCGTGAGCCTCGAGCTCTCGAGCCTGCCGTCGTTCGCGCTGGTCGCCATCCTGAAGCGCAACCGCGGGAGCGTCGAGGCAGGACTCAAGTACTTCCTCATCGGCGCGCTGTCGTCGGCCATCTTCGTGTACGGCGTCAGCCTCGTCTACGGCGTCACCGGCTCGCTGCTGCTGCCCGAGATCGCGAGCAGCGTCGGCGGGACTGACCTGACCGGCGTGCTCGGCATCGGCGTGCTGATGATCCTGGGCGGGTTCGCGTACAAGACCGCCTCGGTGCCGTTCCACTTCTGGGCGCCCGAGGCGTACGAGGGCGCGCCCGCGCCCGTCTCGGCGTTCCTCTCGTCGGCCTCGAAGGCCGCCGGGTTCGCCGCGGCGTTCCGGGTGTTCACCGTCGCGTTCCCGGTCGACCAGCTGGTGACCGGCGCGACCGCCGGCGTCGACTGGGTCCTCGCGGCCCAGGTCCTGGCGGTCGTGACGATGACCCTCGGTAACTTCGCGGCCGCGACCCAGGACGAGGTCAAGCGGATGCTCGCGTACTCGTCGATCGGGCACGCGGGCTACGTCCTCATCGGGCTCGCGGCGCTGACCGGCGGCGACGACCAGCTGGTGCTGGCCGGCGGCATGGCCCACCTGCTCGTCTACGGGTTCATGAACACGGGCGCGTTCCTGTTCATCGCCCTGACCGAGTACTGGTCTGTCGGTCGGTACTTCGAGGACTTCAACGGTCTGGCCACGCAGGCGCCGTTCGCGTGCGCGGTCATGACTGTCCTGCTGTTCAACCTCGCGGGCCTCCCGGTCGGCGGCGGCTTCATGAGCAAGTACTTCCTGTTCGGCGCCGCCGTCGGCGCGGGCTTCTGGTGGCTCGCCGCCGTGGGCGCCATCAACAGCGCGCTGTCGCTGTACTACTACTCGCGGGTCGTGAAGGCGATGTGGATCGAGGAGCCGTCGGGCGACTTCGACATCGAGTCGAAGCCGGCCGGCCTCTACGCCGCGCTCGTCGCGGCCGCGGTCGTCACCGTGCTCGTCCTGCCCGGGTTCGGCCCGGTCTGGCAGTACGCCACCGACGCCGCGGCGGCGCTCGTGGCGTAGCGCGACTCGCTTCCGCTTTTCCGCGTTCTCAGGAGTCCCGTTTCCGCGAGCCGCGGGACCGCCTCCGGCGACTCCAGTCCGGAAACCGACGGCGATGGCCGCGGAGCGCGACGGTAGACGGTAGACTTTAGGCCGCGCAACGGGAAGCGCGGTGTAGGATGGTTTCCCGGTTGATTCTGGGGTGTGGAACCGTCGGACAGAACCTCGTGGAGGCGATAGCCGACGAACCGGGGAGCCTGTTAGTCATCGACGACGCCGAGAACCGCATCGACGCGCTCCGCGAGGAGGGCGTCTCGGCCACCCTCGGCGACCCGACGGACCCGGAGACGGTGCGAGGGAGCGCCAGCACCGCCGAAATGGTGGTCGTGGCCGATCCCGACCCCGAGGTCAATCGCCGCGCGGCCGAACTCGCGGTCGAGTCGTTCCCCGACGCCTACGTCGTCGGGTTCCTCGGCGAGGGGTGTGACGACGACCAGCGGGGGGCCATCGCGTCAGTGGCCGACCACGTCGTCGACCCGACCGCGGCCATCGCGAGCCAGGTGCTGGCGGTCGCGCTCGGCGAGTACGCCGTCCGGACGGCGCTACTCCGGCGGACGCTCCGGGGGATCGACGGTAAACTCGGCGTCTTCATGCACGACAACCCCGACCCCGACGCCATCGCCAGCGCGGTGGCGCTGTGTCGCATCGCCGAGCAGGTCGGCGTCGAGGCCGAACCCTGCTACTTCGGCGACATCTCCCACCAGGAGAACCGGGCGTTCGTCAATCTGCTCGAACTGGACCTCCGGAACCTGGAACCGGAGGAGTTCGACCCCGACGAGTTCGGCGGCATCGCGCTGGTCGACCACTCCCGGCCCGGCATCAACGACCAGCTTCCGCCCGACACCGCGGTCGACATCGTCGTCGACCACCACCCGCCGAAGGAGGCCCCCGAGGCGGCGTTCGTCGACCTCCGGAGCGACGTGGGCGCGACCTCCACGCTGCTGGCCGAGCACGTCCAGCGACTCGGCATCGAACTCGACGAGGCGGTGGCGACGGGGCTGCTGTACGGCATCCGGGTCGACACCAAGGACTTCTCGCGGGAGGTCTCGACCGCCGACTTCGAGGCCGCCGCCTACCTGCTGCCCCACGCCGACGTGGGGCTGCTGGAGCGCGTCGAGAGCCCGTCGGTGAGCGCCGACACGTACGAGACCATGGCCCGGGCCATCCGGAACCGCCGGGTCGAGGGCCCGGTGCTGGCGACCTGCGTCGGGAAGCTGGCCGACCGCGACGCCCTCGCGCAGGCGGCCGACCAACTGCTCGACATGGAGGACATCACCACGACGCTGGTGTACGGCTTCCGGGACGGGACGGTGTACGTCTCCGCGCGCGCCCGCGGGACCGACATCGACCTCGGCGAGACGATGCGGGCCGCGTTCGGCCAGATCGGCAGCGCGGGCGGCCACGCCGACATGGCGGGCGCACAGATCTCGCTCGGACTGCTCGGCACGGTCGAGCAGGAGGAGGAGGCCTCGCTGGCCAGCGTCGTCAGCGACGTCATCACCGACCGCTTCTTCGAGACCATCCAGTCGACCCCCGAGAGCGGCGGCGAGTACGCCCACGGCGGCGACGTGAGCTTCGACGCCACCGTGGTCGAGCCCGAGAACTGAGCCGGCGGCGTCCCGCCTGATGCGGCGGCGTCCCGCCGGGCCAGTCGGGCCGCTCGCCGACGGGGTCCGCGATGGTCGGCCGACTCCCGCCGGGCGGGAAGCCTTTTTGACCCGCGGCCGCCTGGAAGTAGGCATGGACGTGGCGGCAGCCGACGGCGGGACCGCCGACGGGAAGCCGACGGTCAAGGACTACATGACCCGCGAGGTGGCGACGGTGTCGCCCGACGCCACCGTCGAGGAGGTCGCGCGTCGCATCGTCGAGAGCGACGAACACAACGGCTACCCGGTCTGCGACGGCCGGCGGGTCGAGGGGTTCGTCAACGCCAGGGACCTCCTGCTCGCCGACGACCAGGAGCCCATCTTCAAGGTGATGAGCAAGGACCTCATCGTGGCCCACCCCGACATGGACGTCAACGACGCCGCCCGGGTCATCCTCCGGTCGGGCATCCAGAAGCTCCCGGTGGTCGACGACGCGGGCAACCTCGTGGGCATCATCTCGAACACCGACTTCATCCGCTCGCAGATCGAGCGCGCGACCCCCGAGAAGGTCGGCAAGCTGATGCGGACCCTCGAGTCCATCCACGACACGAAGGTCGAGCAGACCCGCCGGGAGGTCCCACTCGCCGACCTGACCCCGACCCAGGGGAAGGTGTACGCCGACGAGCTCGAGGGGCGGACCTACGAGCTCGAGCGGGGCCTGGCCGAACCGCTGGTGGTCATCGACAGCGCTCCCGAGGGCGGCGTTTCGGGCGACGGCGAGCGCGAACTGCTGCTCGCCGACGGCCACCACCGGGTGATGGCGGCCGACCGACTCGACGTCGACGAGATGGACGCCTACGTCATCCTTGTGGACGACGACGTCGACCTCGGGATGGCCAAGACCGCCGAGAAGGAGGGGCTGGAGTCGCTCGACGACGTCCAGGTGGTCGACTACGCCCGCCACCCGCTGGTCGAGACTACCAAGCGTCTGCAGTGACCGAAGGGCCGCTCCTCGTCGCCGTCGGCGAGCGATATCGACGGCCGCCCTCGCAGCCTGGCATTTTCGAGGAGCGACCCGCGGCGCAGACCGGGGACACCGGACGACCCCGACGAGGCCGACGGTGGTGCGGAATCTTAATGGACTGTCCGGCAATTATTACGGGTATGTTCGACGACGACGACCTCGCGGAGATACGCGACGCCAAGGAGGAGTGGGAGGAGGAGACCCTCGACCCGGTCCTCGACGCCTACGGCGAGCGACGGGACAGGTTCGCCACGGTCTCGAACCTCGAAGTCGACCGGCTCTACACCCCCGAGGACGTCGCCGACCTCGACTACGAGGAGGACCTGGGCTTTCCCGGTGAGGACCCCTACACCCGCGGGGTCTACCCGACGATGTACCGCGGACGGACCTGGACGATGCGCCAGTTCGCGGGGTTCGGCACCGCCGAGGAGACCAACGAGCGGTTCCACTACCTCATCGACGAGGGCCAGACCGGCCTGTCGACCGCGTTCGACATGCCCAGCCTGATGGGCAAGGACAGCGACGACCCCCTCTCTGACGGCGAGGTCGGCAAGGAGGGCGTCGCGGTCGACACGCTCCGGGACATGGAGATCCTGTTCGACGGCATCGACCTCGGAGAGGTCTCGACCTCGTTCACCATCAACCCCTCCGCGCCGGTCATCTACGCGATGTACATCGCGCTGGCCGACCAGCAGGGGGTTCCCCGCGACGAGATCCGGGGTACCCTCCAGAACGACATGCTCAAGGAGTTCATCGCCCAGAAGGAGTGGGTGATCCCGCCGGAGCCCAGCCTCGACATCGTGACCGACACCGTCGAGTTCGCGGTCGAGGAGACTCCGAAGATAAAGCCGGTCTCCATCTCGGGCTACCACATCCGCGAGGCCGGGTCGACCGCGATCCAGGAATTGGCGTTCACCCTGGCGGACGGCTTCGCCTACGTCGAGGACGCGATGGACCGCGGGCTCGACGTCGACGAGTTCGCCCCCCAGCTCTCGTTCTTCTTCAACTCGCACAACTCCATCTTCGAGGAGGTCGCGAAGTTCCGCGCGGCCCGCCGTATCTACGCGAACGTCATGGACGAGTGGTACGGCGCCGAGGCCGAGGCCAGCAAGCAGCTCAAGTTCCACACCCAGACCGCCGGCCAGAGCCTCACGGCCCAGCAGCCGCTCAACAACGTGGTCCGGGTGACCATCCAGGCGCTCGCGGGCGTGCTCGGCGGCACCCAGAGCCTCCACACCAACAGCTTCGACGAGGCGCTGGCGCTGCCCTCCGAGGAGGCGGTCCGGGTCGCGCTCCGGACCCAGCAGATCATCGCCGACGAGTCGGGCGCGGCCGACATCGCCGACCCGCTGGGCGGGTCGTTCGCGGTCGAGAGCCTGACCGACGAGACCGAGGAGAAGGCGATGGCCTACATCGAGGAGATAAAGGAGATGGGCGACGGCTCGGTCCGCGACGGCGTGCTCGCGGGCATCGAGCAGGGGTACTTCCACCGCGAGATCCAGGACGCCTCCTACGAGTACCAGGAGCGCGTCGAGGAGGGCGAGGAGACGGTCGTCGGCGTCAACAAGTACGAGATCGAGGAGGACACCCGCCCCGACATCCTCACGGTCGACGAGGACGTCCAGGAGCGCCAGCTCGAGCGCCTCGCCCAGGTCAAGGCCGAGCGCGACGACGCCGCGGTCGAGGCCGCGCTCGACGACCTGGACGACGCCATCCAGAGCGACGAGAACGTGATGCCCGCCATCGTCGACGCCGTGAAGGCCTACGCCACGATGGGCGAGATCATGCAGGTGTTCGAGGCCGAGTACGGGAGCTACCAGGAGACCGTCAGCGTCGCCTGAGGCCGCGAGCCCTCGAAGCCGCCTGCGATTCTCGGGCCGGATTCCAGCGTCTCGCGTACCACCTTCGCGGCCCTATTTATCGCCCACGGCCTGTTCGTCAACGGCCCCGTGGACGAACCCGCCGATCTCACCGACGAGGTCGACGCGCTGACCTGAGACGGGTGCGATTCGACGCGGAAAGCCGGGCTTAATCCGGCGTTTCCCGCCGCCTGCGGTCGGGAACACGCGGCTTTCCCTCGAATCAGGCGTGCTAACGCGCGCCAACCTTTATTGCTCTCCTTAATGAGTAATACGACGTACCCATGTCAGAAGATACCGCCGAACTCGAAGCGCGGCTCGAAGAGCAGGACGAGTTCGAGCCGCCCGAGGAGTTCGTCGCCCAGGCGAACGTCTCCGACGACTCCGTCTACGAGGAGTTCGAGGAGAACTGGCCCGGGTGCTGGGAGCGGGCGGCCGAGCTCCTCGACTGGGAGACCGAGTACGACACGGTGCTGGACGACTCGAACCCGCCGTTCTACGAGTGGTTCACCGGCGGCGAACTCAACGCTTCGGCGAACTGCCTGGACAGGCATCTGGACGAGCGGGGCGACGAGGCCGCCATCGAGTGGATCGGCGAACCCACCGACGAGGAGAACCGGACCTACACCTACGAGGAACTGCACCGCGAGGTAAACGAATTCGCAGCCGCGCTCCGGGATATGGGCGTCGGCGAGGACGACGTCGTCACCATGTACATGCCGATGATCCCCGAGCTTCCAATCGCCATGCTGGCGTGCGCTCGCATCGGGGCACCCCACTCGGTGGTCTTCGCGGGCTTCTCCGCCGACGCCCTCGCAACCCGGATGGAGAGCGCGGACTCGGAGTACCTCGTCACCGCCAACGGCTACTTCCGGCGGGGCGACCCCCTCGACCACTTCGAGAAGACCCGCGAGGGGCTCGGCGGCGTGAGCCACGAGGTGAGCGACGTGGTGGTCGTCGACCGCCTCGCCGAGCACGGCCACGGCTACGACCTCGAGGACGGCGAGCACTACTACGCCGACCTCGTGGCCGAGCAGGAGGGCGCGGAGGTCGAGCCGGTGTCGCGGGACGCCGAGGACATGCTGTTCCTGATGTACACCTCGGGGACGACGGGCCAACCCAAGGGCGTCAAGCACACCACCGGGGGCTACCTCGCCTGGACCGCCTGGACCTCCCAGGCGGTGCTGGACGTCAAGCCCGATGACACGTACTTCTGCTCGGCCGACATCGGCTGGATCACCGGCCACTCCTACATCGTCTACGGACCCCTCGCGCTCGGCACCACCTCGGTGATGTACGAGGGCACGCCGGACCACCCCGACCGCGACCGGCTGTGGGAGATCATCGAGGACTACGAGGTGAACCAGCTCTACACCGCGCCCACGGCCATCCGGGCGTTCATGAAGTGGGGCAGCGACTTCCCCGACCGCCACGACCTCTCGAGCCTCCGGCTGCTCGGGACGGTCGGCGAGCCCATCAACCCCCGCGCCTGGAAGTGGTACTACACCAACATCGGGAACGAGGAGTGTCCCATCGTGGACACCTGGTGGCAGACCGAGACCGGCGGCATGATGGTCACCACCCTGCCCGGTGTCAAGACGATGAAGCCAGGCTCCGCGGGCCCGCCGCTGCCCGGCGTCGACGCGCAGGTCATCGACGCGAACGGCGACGAGGTGGAGGCCGGGCAAGCGGGCTACCTCACGGTCCAGAAGCCGTGGCCGGGGATGCTCCGGACCCTCTACAAGAACGACGAGCGCTACATCGACGAGTACTGGGCGGAGTACTCGGATACGGACAGCGACGATCCCGACGACTGGGTGTACTTCCCCGAGGACGGCGCCAAGATCGACGACGACGGCTACATCACGGTGCTGGGCCGGGTCGACGACGTCCTCAACGTTTCGGGCCATCGCCTCGGGACGATGGAGATCGAGAGCGCTATCGTCGGCGTCGAGGGCGTCGCCGAGGCCGCCGTCGTCGGCGGTGAACACGACGTGAAAGGCGAAGCAGTCTACGCGTACGTCATCACGGAGGACGGCTACGAGGGCGACGACGAGATGCGCGACCGCATCGTCGAGGGCGTCGAGGACGCCATCGGGCCGATCGCGCGGCCCGAGGCAGTCGTCTTCACGCCGGAGCTCCCGAAGACCCGCTCCGGGAAGATCATGCGCCGACTGCTCGAGGACATCGCCAACGGCGACGAACTCGGCAACACCTCCACCCTGCGCAACCCCGACGTGGTCGAGGACATCCAGCGGAAGGTCGCAGGCGACTGAGCGACCACACCGCCAGTTCTCCCACTCCCACGCTCGTCCTCAGGAACCGAGCCAGTCGTTCGTGGAGACCGAGTGTCCGGCGTCCCGGCAGATCTTCGCGCCCTGCTTCCGAACTCGCTTGCTCGACGGCAAATCCTCCTCGTCGCGAATCGTGGTCTCGATCCACGTCGCCAGTCGCTCGGCCTCGGTCTTGCCCGCCAGTTCTGAAACTTCCCCGATGGACTTCTCGTAGGCCCGGCGCTGGGACCGACCCTCCTTGTCGGCCTCGTAGCGCTCGTGGCTCCCGATGACGTCCTCGACCGCACGGTCGATGTCGCGCATCGACTGCTTGATGCTCATGGCGGATGGTCGGCGTTCGGCGGGGAATAGCTGGTGGGCGTCGGCCCACCCGACCGTTCCGGAACAGTTAGCTATCTATCTCTTATCGGCGACCGGCGCACGGCGGTTCCGTCCGCCGAGTTACTTACCGACACCGGAATTTATATCTTGAAAGTTGGTTATTTTTCTACCATGCACAAACCGCTGCTCGTGACCGACTTCCTCGACAGAGCCCGGACCCACTACGGCGACCAGGAGGCGGTCGTCGCCACGACCGGCGAGCGCTACACCTACGACGAGTTCGGCGACCGGGTCGACCGGCTCGCGGCCGCGCTGGCCGACCGGGGCATCGAGAAGGGCGACCGGGTCGCGGTGCTCGACCCCAACACCCACTACCAACTCGAAGCCGCGTACGCCGCCTTCCAGCTCGGCGCGGTCCACACCCCACTGAACTACCGGCTCACGCCCGACGACTACGAGTACATCCTGAACGACGCCGGCGTGGACGCGGTCGTCGCCGACTACGAGTACGCCGAGAAGATCGAGGCCGTCCGCGACGAGGTGCCCACCGAGGTCTTCGTCAGCAACGACGCCGAGGCGACCGAGGGCGACTGGGAGGAGTTCGACGCGGTGGTCGCCGACGCCGACCCCGACGGGTTCACCCGGCCCGAGATGTCCGAGGACGAGGTCGTCACCATCAACTACACCTCCGGCACAACGGGCGACCCGAAGGGCGTGATGCGGACCCACCGGACCGAGACGCTCCACGCCTACGTGCTCTCGGTCCACCAGGAGATCTACGACGACGACGTCTACCTCTGGACCCTGCCGATGTTCCACGTCAACGGCTGGGGTCACATCTACGCCGTCACCGGGATGGGCGCCACGCACGTCTGCACGCGCGGCGTCGACGCGGCCGACATCGTCGAGACGGTGCGGTCCGAGGACGTCTCGTTCCTCTGCGGCGCGCCGACCGTGCTCAACATGCTCATCGACTACTACGAGGAGAACGGCGAGCCCGAGATGACCGGCGACAGCGACGTCCGGGTGACCACCGCGGGGTCGGCGCCGCCCGAGGCGACCATCCGCGCGGTCGAGGACGAGTTCGGCTGGTACCTCAAGCACCTCTACGGCCTGACCGAGACCGGGCCGCTCATCACCATGTCGGACGCCCGCCGGCTGCTCGACGCCGACGACGACGGCCGGTTCGCGCTCAAGAAGCGCCAGGGGATGGGCGTGCTCGGCACCGAGGTCGCGGTCGTCGACGACGACGGCGCGGACGTCCCCCGCGACGACTCGACCATCGGCGAGATCGTGGTCCGGGGCAACCAGGTGATGGAGGGCTACTGGGAGAAGCCCGAGGCGACCGAGGAGGCGTTCAACGAGAAGCGCGAGGGCTGGTTCCACACCGGCGACCTCGCGAGCGTCGACGAGCACGGCATGGTAGCCATCAAGGACCGGAAGAAGGACATCATCGTCTCGGGCGGCGAGAACATCTCTAGCATCGAGATCGAGGACACGCTGTTCGACCACGACGACGTGAGCGACGTCGCGGTCATCCCGGCCCCGAGCGAGCGGTGGGGCGAGGAGCCCAAGGCGTTCGTCGTCCCGGCGTCGGGCGACCCCGAGGACCCGGGCGTGACCGAACAGGAGATCCGGGAGTTCACGAAGGAGCACATGGCCTCCTACAAGGCGGTCAAGCGCGTGGAGTTCGTCGCGGAACTGCCCTCGACCGCCACCGGGAAGATTCAGAAGTACGAGCTCCGCGAGCGGGAGTGGGACGACGAGGACCGAATGGTCGGCGAGGGGTAGGTCGGAAGGCTCTAGGCCGACTCTGTTTCTCTCGATTCTTCGCAGGTAGTCCCGATTGACTGGTATGCGACTGTTGACTCGCAGGAACACACAACAACCTCCGAACGGAGACCTCCTCGAAAGCCCCCGCCCGCTCGCGGTCGCTCTGCGAGATATTCGCGGCTCTCTGCACCGCCAGCCGCGAATAGTGGCCCGCAGAGGCGACTGAATTGCACGCGAGCGGGCAGCCCCTTTCATCCACCCCACCGCAGACCGCACGGCACCACGTCCCTCCCCAGCCGATTCGCTCACTTCGTTCGCTCATCCCTCGCGCAATGAGGGCGCGAGATGAACTCGCGCCAGCGCGCGCCGTAGCTAGTCCTGTTTTACCCAAGAACGATTAGTAATTCTAAACTCCACGTCCACCTTCCTCCGAGAGCCCAAGACCCAAGACGCCTCGAATCGAGCTACCTGATACCAATGCCCGAAGAAGAGGCGCTCTGCTTCGACATGTACGGGACGCTCTGCGACACGAGCAGTGTCACCGAGACGCTCGGCGAGGAGCTCGACCTGACCGACAAGGTGGTGGCGAACGTCGACGAGCTGTGGCGCCAGAAGCAGCTCCAGTACGCCACCGAGTCGGCGCTGATGGACGACTACCGGACGTTCTGGGAGGTGACCGAACGGGCGCTCGAGTACGCGCTGGAGTTCCACGGTCTCCCGGTCGACCGGGCGGCCCAGGAGCGAATCATCGGCGCCTACGAGCACCTCGACCCGTACCTCGACGCCGTCGGTGCGCTGGAGCGACTCGGCGAGGCCGGCGCGACCGTCGTCGTGCTCTCGAACGGTAACCCCGAGATGCTGGAGACGCTCGCGGAGAACGCGGGACTGACGACCCACCTCGACGACGTCGTCAGCGCTCACGAGGTCGGGACGTTCAAGCCCGACCCCGCGGTGTACGAGAACGCCGCCGACCGGCTCGACCGGTCGCTGGGCGACTGCCGACTCGTCTCCTCGAACGCGTGGGACGTCGCCGGTGCATCGCAGGCCGGCATGTCGACCGCGTGGGTGAACCGCGCCCGCGAACCCGCCGAACGCATCGGCGGCGAGGCCGACCTGACAGTCGAGTCGCTCGCCGACCTCGCCGAGTCGCTGTAGCTGTCGGCCGGCGCTCACTTCCGGCCGCCAGCCCGACCCCGACCGACCGGCCGGAACGTATTGGAAGAATTATCGATGGGCGGCTCGCGGAAAACTGACCCCAATCCGGCGTTTCCGCTCGTCCAAGCCCCGACGTCCGCGATATTTTACATCTGCGGCGGCGGAATCTTCCCGTATAATTATTAATGATGTTGTAGTCCTGTGATACGATGTCACGGGGAAATGACACTGATGTGACGCGGAGAGACGTCGTCAAGATGGCCGGAGCGACCGGTATCGCGGGGGTCGCCGGGGTCGCCGGAAGCGCGAGCGCACAGGAGTATCCGCCGATTGGGAACTACCCGATTCAGGGCAACCCGACGTTCGGGTTCACGGTGCCCCAGTCGGGACCGTACTCCTCGGAGGGACAGGACGAGCTCCGGGCGTACGAGTTGGCCGTCGAACACCTGAACAACGGTGGCGGCTGGGTCGACAGCTGGGACGGCCTCTCTGGGAACGGCGTGCTGGACCAGCAGATCGAGTTCGTGAGCGGCGACACCGCGACCGACGCCGACACGGCCCGCCAGACCGCGCGCCGGATGATCCAGCGCGACCAGGCGATCATGCTCTCGGGCGGGTCCTCGAGCGCGGTCGCCATCGCCATCCAGGAGCTGTGCCAGCGCGAGCGGGTCCAGTACCAGTGCTGTCTGACCCACTCGAACGAGACCACGGGCTCGAACTGCGTCCGGTACTCCTTCCGGGAGATGTTCAACGCCTACATGACGGCGCAGGCGCTGGTGCCGCCGGTGACGAACGAGTACGGCCAGAACAACAACTTCTACCAGCTGTACGCTGACTACAGCTGGGGCCAGACCCAGCAGGCCTCGATGAGCCAGTTCTTCTCCGAGGCGGGCTGGAACGAGATACAGAGCGTGGCCACGCCGCTCGGGACGAAGGACTTCTCGTCGTACCTCTCGCAGGTGCCCCGGCAGCGGACCGACGTGTTGTTCCTCAACCACTACGGGCTCGACGGCGCGAACTCGCTGAGTCAGGCGATCGACATGGGGCTCGACGAGGACATGGAGATCGTCGTGCCGCTGTACAACCGGCCGATGGCCCAGGCCGCCGGCGGCGCCATCGGGGGCATCTTCGGGACCGTCGCCTGGGACTCCCAGATCGACAACCAGCCCTCGAACGACTTCACGCAGACGTTCCGGGAGAAGTACGAGCGCATCCCGTCGGGACCGGCCCAGCTCGCGTACGCCCAGACGCTCCAGTACGCCGCGGCGGTCGAGCGGGCGGGCACCTTCTACCCGCCGGAAGTCATCAAGCAACTGGAAGGGTACCAGTACAACAACTTCGGCATGGGGCAGGAGACGATGCGTAAGTGCGACCACCAGGCTCAGCGCGCGGTGCCGGTCGTCAAGGGGCTGCCCCAGAGCGAACAGCAGCAGGGGCAGTTCTTCGAGATCGTCAACCTCACGCCGGCCGACCAGCTCGGGTACGGCTGCGACGAAGGGCCCGCCGCGGAGTGCGACCTGGGCCCCTACGAGTAGTCCGACCGGTCCGAACCACATTTTTCGGGGCGAACACGACATCGGCCGGACAGTTCTGGCAATATTCGCGGGAACACGCCGCTGTTCCCAATTATATAACAGTAACAATTATTACGCAAGGGTTGCTTGCAGACACCATGCCACAAGCTAACGGTGGCCCTACGCGACGCGATGTCGTGAAGGCAGCGAGCGCGACGGGCGCGGCGAGTATCGCTTCGATCGCGGGATGCCTCGGCGGTGGCGGAGGCGGCGGATCGGAAGACTACCCCGCGCTGGGGAACTACCCCGTCGAGGGCGACACGGTGATGCTGGGGTTCAACGTCCCGCAGTCTGGTCCCTACTCCTCGGAGGGGAAGGACGAGCTCCGGGCGTACAAGCTCGCCGTGAAGCACCTGAACAACGGCGGCGGCTGGGTCGACGGCTGGAGCGACCTCTCGGCCGACGGCGTGCTCGGCAAGACGGTCGACTACGTGACCGGCGACACCGCGACCGACGCCGACACCGCCCGGCAGTCCGCCCGCCGGATGATCCAGCGTGACAACGTCCAGATGGTCTCCGGCGGGTCGTCGAGCGCGGTCGCCATCGCGGTCCAGGAGCTGTGCCAGCAGGAGAAGGTCATGTTCATGGCGTGCCTGACCCACTCGAACGACACCACGGGCAAGAACTGCGTCCGGTACGGCTTCCGGGAGATGTTCAACGCCTACATGACCGGCCAGGCGCTCGCGCCGGTCGTCACCGAGGAGTACGGCGACGACCTCGAGTTCTACCAGCTGTACGCCGACTACAGCTGGGGGAAGACCCAGCAGGCCTCGATGAAGAAGTTCTTCGAGGAGGCCGGCTGGTCGGAGGTCGACAGCGTGCCCACGCCGCTGGGTACCAAGGACTACCAGTCGTACCTCTCGGAGGCCCGGAACTCGGGTGCCGACGCCATCTTCCTCAACCACTACGGGCTCGACGGCGCGAACTCGCTGGGCGGGGCCATCGACATGGGGCTCGACGAGGACATGGAGATCGTGATGCCGCTGTACAACCGGCCGATGGCCCAGGCCGCCGGCGGCGCCATCGAGGGTATCTACGGCACGGTCGCGTGGGACGCCCAGATCGACAACGAGCCGTCGAACAGCTTCACCAAGGCGTTCGGCGACGAGTACAGCGGTCGGGTCCCGTCGGGGCCGGCCCAGCTGGCGTACGCCCAGACCCTCCAGTGGGCCGCGGCGGCCGAGCGGGCGGGGACGTTCTACCCGCCGGAGATCATCAAGCAGCTCGAGGGTCGGAGCTACAACAACCTCGGGATGGGCAAGGAGACGATGCGCAAGTGCGACCACCAGGCCCAGCGCGCGGTCCCGGTCGTCAAGGGCCTCCCGGGGTCCGAGCAGGGCTCGGGGCAGTTCTTCGACCTGGTCAACCTCACCTCGCGGAGCGAACTCGGCTACGGTTGCGACGAAGGGCCGGCCGGAGAGTGCGAACTCGGTTCGTACGAATAGCGCGCTCGCCGCAGTTATTCACCAACGTTTATTGTAGATAGAGGATACCAAACACATGGTAGACTTATACATGGACACGCGCAGTGACGAAGGACGGAGACAGCGTTCGGGGGGAGAAGCGTGAGTCTTGTTTCCCAAGTGGCTACAGTGCTGATAAACGGGCTCCAGCAGGGAGCCATCTACGTGTTGGTCGCGATCGGGCTGTCGATCATCCTCGGCACGCTCAAGTTCGTCAACTTCGCCCACGGGGCGCTGTACCTCATCGGGACGTACGTCGGCCTGTTCATCACGCTGGAGGTGCAGCTGACCGGCGGGAAGTTGATGGAGTGGGGGTACACCGAACTCGGACTCGGCTGGGGCTTCCTGCCGGCGCTCATCATCGTTCCCGCGGTGGTGTTCGTCGTCGGCATCGTGATGGAGCGGTTCGTGGCCAGGCCGTTCTACGACAGGCCGGACACCGACCAGATACTGCTGACGTTCGGGCTGGCTATCGTCGTCCAGGAGCTGTTCAAGATCCTGTTCGGCGGCCAGAGCTACAACTTCGCGCGCCCGGCGTGGGCGAGCGGTCCGGTCTCGGTTCCCGTCATCGGTAGCTTCCCGCAGTGGCGGCTGTACGTGCTGGGCATCACCGCGGTGCTGGTCGCCGGGGTCTACCTGCTCATTGAGTACACTGACTTCGGACTGGTCGTCCGGGCGGGCACGCGGGACGCCGAGATGGTCCAGCTCCTCGGTATCAAGATCACCCGGCCGTACCTCATGGTGTTCGGCGTCGGCGCGGCGCTGGCGGGCGTCGCCGGCGTGGTCGGCGGGCCGCTGTACGCGGTCAACCCCAACATCGGCACCGAGGTGCTGGTGCCGGCGTTCCTCGTCGTCGTCATCGGCGGGGTCGGCTCCATTACCGGCGCGGTGATCGGCGGCATCCTCATCGGCGAGACGCTGGCCATCCTGGTCGCGGTCGCGCCCCAGTGGTCCCAGGTCGGCATCTACGTGCTGGCGGCCGTCGTGCTGCTCGCGCGGCCCCAGGGCCTGCTCGGCGTCGAGGAGGTGACGCCATGACCGACGAGCAGACCGAGCACGCCGACGCCGCCGACGAAGGAACCGTCGTCGGGGCGGCGGAGGGCGAACTGTTCTCGCTCGACGCGCTCATGGAGAGCGAACTGTTCGTCGTCGGCCTGTTCGCCGCGTTCGTCGCGGTGTTCCCGTGGGTGTTCTCCGACGCGCCGGTGATCAGCGGCTTCCTCAACGGCTACCGGGACCTCGCGACGCTGATGCTCATCTGGGGCATCTTCGCCATGGGGTTCAACCTGCTGCTGGGGTACACCGGCCTGCTGTCGTTCGGCCACGCCGCCTTCTGGGGCGGCGCGGCGTACGCGGCCGGCATCTTCAGCAACCTGGTGTCGTCGAGCCCGATTCTCATCATCCTCGCCGGGACCGTCTTCGCGGCGCTGCTGGCGTGGGTGCTCGGGTTCATCTCGCTCCGGCGGGGCGGCATCTACTTCTCGATCCTCACGCTGGCGTTCGGTCAGATGGCCTACTACATGGCGCTGTCGCCGATGGCCTGGATCACCAACGGCGAGAACGGGTACACCGCGGTCGAGATCGGGTCGCTGCTCGGCGTCATCGACCTCCGGTACCCGGTGCCCGTGGTGGGCTGGCTGGTCGGGACGTGGAAGTACGTGCTCGTCGGGGTCGTGGCGGTCGCCGCGGTCGCGGTCGCCTACCGCATCCTCAACTCGCCGTACGGCATGGTGTTCCGGGCCGTCCGCGAGAACGAGCAGCGCGCGGAGTTCGTCGGACTGAACGTCTGGCGGTACAAGCTGATGTCGTTCGTCATCTCCGGGGCGTTCGCGGGCATCGCCGGCAGCCTGTTCACCATCTACGGCGCGTACGTGCCCCTCCAGTCGCTGTACTGGACGACCAGCGGCGAAATCGTCATCATGTCGGTGCTGGGCGGCGTGGGGTCGCTGTTCGGGCCCATCGTGGGCGCGGGCATCTACCTCTACGTCGAGAACATCATCAGCGGCGTCCAGGCACTGACCCTGCCGTTCACCGGCCCCGCCGAGTGGCTCACGCTGGTCCAGGAGCCGGTGGTACTGATGGAGGGGTTCGGCGCGTACTGGCACCTCATCCTCGGACTGGTGTTCGTGCTGGTCATCGCGCTGTTCCCCCGCGGCCTCTGGGGGCTGTTCGAGGACGTCGGCGAGGCGGTCCGCAGTCGCACGGGAGGTGACCGGTAGATGGGGCTGCTCGAGACCACCGACCTCACCAAGTCGTTCGGCGGGCTGACCGCGGTCGACCAGGTGAACCTCGACATCGAGGAGGGCGAGAGCGTCAGCGTCATCGGCCCCAACGGGGCGGGCAAGTCGACGCTCATCAACCTCATCACGCGGATGCTCGACGTCTCCTCGGGCGACATCCGGTTCAAGGGCGACTCCATCGTCGCGGCCGAGCCCCACGAGGTCGTCCAGCGAGGGGTGAGCCGGTCGTTCCAGACCGCCTCCATCTTCCCCGAGCTCAGCGTCGAGGAGAACGCTCAGATCGCGGCGCTGGCCGCCGAGCACGGCTCGTTCCGGTTCAACTTCCTGCGGCGGCGCGACAGCTACGGCGAGGTCGACGACCTGGCCCGCCGGATGCTCGACGCGGTCGGGCTCTGGAGCCAGCGCAACGTCACCGCGGCCGACCTGCCGTACGGCGACAAGCGCCGGCTGGAGATCGGCATCGCGCTCGCCAGCGAGCCCGACCTGCTGCTGATGGACGAACCGACCGCGGGCATGTCGCCCGAGGAGACGGCCAACACGGTCGAACTCATCGAGGAGGTCAAGGAGGAGCTCGACCTGACCGTCATGCTGGTCGAGCACGACATGGAGATCGTGTTCAACGTCTCGGACCGGATCGTCGTGCTCAACCGCGGCAGCGTCATCGCCGAGGGCACGCCCGAGGAGGTCCAGGGCGATCCTGAGGTCCAGGAGGCGTATCTCGGAGGTGTCGAGGTTTGAGCCTGCTCGAACTGTCGGACGTCGACTCCTACTACGGCCAGAGCCACATCCTCCGCGACGTGACGATGAACGTCGAGGAGGGCGAGATCTGCGCGCTGCTCGGCCGGAACGGCGCGGGCAAGACCACCACGCTGCGGTCGATCTCGGGCGCGCGGCCGCCGGAGGTCCGCGACGGCAGCGTGACGTTCAAGGACGAGAACATCACCGACCTCTCGCCCGAGGACATCTCCTCGCGGGGCATCTCGCTGGTACCCGAGGAGCGGCGGGTGTTCCCGAACCTCACCGTGAGCGAGAACCTCCACCTCGCCGAGGTGACCAACAACGCGTCCAACACGGTCGGGCGGACGATTCCGGAGGTCGAGCACGCGGGCATGACGACCGACCAGGTGTACGAGGAGTTCCCGCGGCTCGACGAGCGCCAGTCCCAGCAGGCAGGGACGCTGTCGGGCGGCGAGCAGCAGATGCTCGCCATCGCCCGGGCGCTCAAGCAGAGCACCGACCTGCTGCTGCTCGACGAGCCCTACGAGGGGCTGGCGCCCCAGATCATCGAGGACGTCGAGAACGCCATCGAAGGCATCAGCGAGTCGGGCACGACCATCCTGCTGGTCGAGCAGAACGCCGTCGCCGCGATGGACATCGCCGACCGCTGCTACGTCATCGACCAGGGGAGTATCGTCTTCGAGGGAAGCGCGGACGAACTACGTCAGGATGACGAGACGAGAGAGCGATACCTCGGCGTCTGACGCGCCGGACGAGGCGGCCGACCCGGCGCCCATCGGCGACCCCGAGGCGCTGTTCGACCTCCTGGTCGAGGAGGGCGTGCTGGCGGTCGGCGACGACGGCGAGGTCGGTCCCACCGACGCGTTCGAGGACACGCAGGCCATCTACCACGACTCGTACCTCGGCGTCGGCGAGACCGAGTTCCACGAGGCGGTCGCCTCGACGTTCGGCCTGCCCGACGCGGACGCGGCGGCCGACCTGGTCGGCGAGCGGGGCATCGACCGCGGGGAGTTCGTCTGCTACCTCGCGGTCAGGTCCCACCTCGACCGCCGGGTCGCGGCGGACGACCTGACGACGATGGCCGGGATGGTCTGGGAGGCCGTCCCCGACTCGCCGGTCCCGCCGGCAGTCGAGGACGTGACCGACGACCCCGAGGCGTTCCTCGCGGGCCGCGACCGGGCGGTGGTGTCGGTCTGGAAGCGGTTCTGCGACCCCTGCGACGCGCTGAAGGCCGACCTCGACGCGGTGCTCTCGGCCGTGCCCGACGGGGTCGACGTCGCGGGCGTCGACGGCGAGATCGCCGGCGAGTTCTGCCGGACCCACGGCGTGGAGGCCGCCCCGCGGTTCGTCGCCATCGACGGGTCGGACACCAGGGTCATCGACGAGACCGACGCCGACGGCGCTGCCGCGGCGCTCCGGGGCTTCTTCGGCGCCTGATTCGGCGTCGGGTCCCGTTCGGGATTTTTCGCCGAGACGCTACGCGAGGAACTCTCCGGCTCGCTGGTCACGCCGGGGACGACCGCCGGCGCTCCGCGTTCGGCGTTCGGTCTTCAGAAACGGGACTGACTCCGGCTACTCCTCCGTCGATCCGGTCACGAGCACCGGCCGGTCGGACTGCAGGATGATCGACTGGGCGACGCTGCCGAAGATGGCCTTGCCGGCGGGCGACCGACTCCGGCCGCCCACGCAGATGCAGTCGGCGTCCTCGCTGTCGGCGAAGTCGAGGACGCTGGCGGCGGGTTCGCCGCTGCGCTCGGCGACCTCGACGTCGACGCCCGCCTCCTCCAGCAGCTCCTCGGCGCGCCGGACCGACCCGACCTGCGTCGCCGACGCGCCGCCGGGATTCTCGGTGAAGACGTGGAGCAGGGTCGCCCGTATCTCGCTGTCGGCGGCAGGCAGGTCGACGACCGCCCGGGTCTGCTTGCGCGCTCGCTCGGCACCTTCGTCCACGGCGATGACGACGTGGTACATGTTCGTACCGACGCGGAACGGTGCCTTAGGTGTTGGGCCCGGGCAACTCGGTCGCTCCGGAACGGGCCCGAGCCGCCGCGGTCGGGGCCGCCTCCCGCTCGGCGGTCAGGTGTTCTCGCCGGCGCGCTCGGCGCCGGCCCGCCGGGAGACGAGGACGACCAGCGCCAGCGGGACGCCCAGCGCCAGCCCCACCGTGACCATGCCGTAGACTGCCAGGCCGAGGGGCGTGGGCGCGATTTCGACCAACCCCAGGAGCTTCACCGCGGTGAGGTCGGCGGGCCCCGCCGCGCCGAGCGCCGCGCCGACCGCGCCGGTGATCGCCACGACGACGAGGTAGAACCCGACCACGAACGTCCGTCCGCCGAGCGTCTCGCTCACGTTCGAGAATCGGCACGGCGGAAGGATTAGCCTTTTCATCCGCTCGCTCCCTACGTCCGGTATGACCGAGAAAGACATGCTGGCCTACCTGCTCGGGGGTATCGCCGTTCTCATGTTCGCGATGGGCATCGTCCTGGCGGTGACGTGACGGCCGACGCGCCGAAACCACAGGAGCTGTCCGCGACCTCGCGGACGACATCGAACGATACCCGCCGGTAGCGAGGCAGTCGAATCGGAGAAGAGGTTTCGTCCCTACTCGTCGTCGGTCGGCTCGCTTCCGAACGACTCGCTACTCGTCGTTCGACGTTCGTCCCTCTTCGAGAGACTCACCGCCGTCGGCGACCGCGACCGAGTTCTCGCGCTTGCGCTCGAACCACGCCCACTCCTTGGTCTTGAGTCCGTCGTCCTCGAGATCCCACGGGTCGCCGGACCGGACCCGCGGCCCCTCGAGCCACGAGGTCACCAGGTTGTAGACGAAGATGAGCTGACCGAAACCCATGATGAACGCCCCCACCGTCGCGATGAGGTGGAGGTTGGTGAACATCGACACCAGTTCAGCGTTGTTGAAGACGTAGGTGGCGTAACGCCGGGGCATGCCGCCGTAGCCCAGTAGGATCATCGCGAAGAACGTCACGTTGCTCCCGATCATCGACAGCCAGAAGTGCCACTTCGCGAGGGTGCGCTGGTACATCCGGCCGGTGAACAGCGGGAACCAGTAGTAGATGCCCGCGAAGCCGGCCATCGCGATGGCGCCCATCACGATGAAGTGGAAGTGCCCGACCACGTAGTAGGTGTCGTGCAGCACCAGGTCGACCGGAATCGACGCGAGGAAGACGCCGGTCACCCCGCCGATGATGAAGTTCTGGACGAATCCGATGCAGAACAGCATCGGCGACGTGAGCCGCAGCCGGCCGTTCCACATGGTGGTGATCCAGTTGAAGGTCTTGACCGCGCTCGGCACCGCGATGGCCAGCGACACCGCCATGAAGCTCGCCCGGATGCGCGGGTCCATCCCGACGGCGAACATGTGGTGGGCCCAGACGCCGAACGAGAGCACGCCGATGGCCAGCGTCGAATAGACGACGAACTTGAACCCGAACAGCTTCCGGCCAGCGAATCTCGGTAGGATGAGACTCACGAGCCCCATCGGCGGCAGCACCAGAATGTACACCTCGGGGTGGCCGAAGAACCAGAACAGGTGCTGCCACAGGATGGGGCCGCCGCCCTCGACAGCGTAGAACATGGTGCCGAGGTTCCGGTCCATCAGCAGCATCACGAGCGCGCTACCCAGCAGCGGGAACGAGAACAGGATGAGTCCCGACTGGGTGATCATCGTCCACGAGAAGATGTCGAGGTTCTCCCAGCCCACGTCCTCGCCGCGCTCGGTGAAGATTGTCGCGATGAAGTTGATCGCCCCCATCGTCGCCGACACCCCCGAGAGATGCAACCCGAGCAGCATCAGGTCGACGCCGGGGTTGGTCTGCTCGACCGACAGCGGCGTGTACATCGTCCACGACGTCTGGGCGGGGTCGATGCTGCCCGTCAGCGACGCGAGCGGGAATCCGGCCCAGATGAGCAGTGCCGCCGGCGGGAGGAGCCAGAACGCGATGGCGTTGATCCGGGGGAACGCCATGTCGTCCGCGCCGATGAGCAGCGGGACGAAGTAGTTCCCGAACGCCGCGATGATGGGCGTCCCGAACAGGAACAGCATCGTGATGCCGTGGGTCGTCAGCAGGGCGTTGTAGAAGTTCGCCCCGATGAAGTTCTCGGCGGGCGCGGCCAGCTCGGCCCGCATCAGCAGGACGGCGATGCCACCCCACGCGAACGCGACGAGGGCGTAGACGCCGTAGAGGATGCCGATGTCCTTGTGGTCGACCGTTGTCAACCAGCGCACGATTCCGGCAGGCTTCTCGGTGTGTGCCTGCCCGGTCTGTTCGCCGACGTAACCGCTACCGCCGGTCGTGAGGGGCGCGTAGGAGCGCCAGTCCTCGAGCCTGGTGAGGAACGCGGCGACTCCCACGAGGAGCACCCCCATGACGACGGTGAGTGCGATCTGCCCGGCTTCTGCCATGCGCGATGGTCAGGACTACAAGGTAAAGAAAGGTTAGGATACGCCCCCGTCGCATCCGGGATTTGCGTGCGATAGGGTGGCAAAGATTACCGCTTCGTGTTGGACATCCGTCACTGTTCGAGGTCGGATTCCCGACAAGACGAGCGACCGCGGAACGAGTAGCGGAACGGACCGGGGAATCGGTTCGCTTACTCCGACTCGGCGCTCTCGATGAGCTTGGCCGCGAAGTAGGTCAGGTACGCGAGCAGCAGGAACGGGACGACCAGCAGGGCGAACCCGACGGTGGACGTCAGCCCCTCGATGGCCCACGGCGAGGCGCCCGCGAACAGCGCGACGAAGAAGCCGATGATGCACAGCGGAATGATGTTGACGGAGATGTCGAGCCAGGTCTCCTTGTCGAAGACGGGGGTTGCCATGTACGAGGGTACCCACCGGGGTATCAAATAGGTTGGCGATTCGCAACGGCGGCGGGCCTCGTTCGGGCCGCTTGCAGTCCGGTTCGGTCGGTCCGCGAGCGGGGTGGACCGGCGTCCGACGCGGCGTACCCGCTCAGACCGCGCTGGGCTGCCAGAACGACCCGAAGACGCCGCCGAACAGGATGATGACGCCGCCGACGAGGATGGCGACCCCGCGGAGGTGGACCGACCCGGTCGTGAAGTAGGCGATGGCGCCGCCGGCCGCCAGGCAGACCACCGAGGCGGTGACCAGTCCCTTCCAGGGGTCGGCGACGTAGCCCGACTCCCGGAGGATGCCGACGACGCTCCCCACGAACAGCAGGAGTCCGCCGACGGCCACCGGAAACAGCGGCCAGACGATGCCGACCTCGAAGATGGCGAGGCCGAAGGCGACGAACAGCGGCCACGGACTCGCCTTGCGGTATTCGTCACTCAACCCGGGTTGCTCATCCATACGTACGAATCGGGAGGCCCGAGACTAAAGGCCACCGTTCCCGACCAGACGCGCGAGTTCTCGGCGGGCCGCCCGCATCCCGAGGAGCGGCAGGGCCACCACGCTGTACGGGTCGGTTGTCTCCCACGAGTAGACGAACAGGAAGACGAAGTACACCACGATCAGCAGCCCGAGCATCTTCAGCCGGAACGTCCGCAGGTCGTCGCTCTCGCCGGCGTACGCCTCGCGGAACTGCTCGCGCCGGTCGTCGTCGAGGCGCCGCCAGTGGTCGAGCCCCTCGTGGAGCACCAGCAGCTCCTCGCTCTCCAGCGGTCGGCCGCAGTACGGGCACTCGGCTGGGGACTCGCCGGGCGGGACGTCGGTCTGGTAGGTGGGTAGCTCGTCGGTCATGGGTTCAGACGAACGGGGGTTCGGCGCTGGGCGCGGAGACGATCCAGAGGCTGGTCATGGTGTACAGCACCATCGCGACCACGAATGGGTACTGGCTCCGGACCGCCTGGAGGCGCCCCGGGAACACCTCGTACGCGCTCGCGTGCGAGACCCACACCGCCAGCAGGTGACCGAGCAGGACGAACGCGACCGCGAGCATTCCGAACCAGCCCGGCAGGACGGCGACCGAGGGGTTGAGCGGCGGGTTCAGGGGATTGGACAGCGCCGCGAGCAGCGCGGGCGAGAGCGAGACGAACAGCCCGAGGAAGTGCGCGAGGTGGTAGCCGGCCGCGATGGGCAGCAGCGTGGGCGCGAACCGCTGCCCGATGGCGTCGGCCGTGAGGTAAGTGTCGGCGGTCCGGCGGGCGTACCGGGCCGCGAGCCAGTAGACGCCCAGGAACAGCGCGTACCCGACGACCATCGCGAGCGGGTACAGCACCGCCGCGGGCAGGCCGGCGCCCACCGCGGTCTCCGCGATGGCGACCCAGACCGGCGTGCCGACGAAGCCGTCGTAGGTGGTGACCCACAGGATGGCCACCACGAACGCCACCTCGTCGCGGCCGTCGGCGACGCCCGGGTCGGTCAGCGCCGCGCCAAGCGTCCGGAGCGTCAGTCCGTCCTCGTCGCGCTGGACGGGCGCGACCAGCCCGTAGTACCGGAACAGCCGGGCGACCGGGTCGACGCTCCCGAACCACCGGTCCGGGCCGAAGGTCAGCGCGCCCGCCAGCGTGACGACCGAGTAGCCGACCACGACCCACGCGAGCAGCCGGGGGTCGTCGGCCAGCGGGCTCACGACCTCCAGCCAGACGACCGCGAGGATGCCGACCACGCTGGGCCACGCGCCCAGTCGCTCGGGGTAGTCGCGGTCGAGCGACGGGAGCCACTCGGCGACCGCCCGCCAGGGGTTGAGCGCGGGCCAGCTGTTGCCGACGAGGTACACCGTGGCGACGTAGCCGGCCCACCAGCCGACCCAGACGAACAGGATGGCGGCGTTCCGGAACAGCGACTGCGGGCCGAAGAGGCCGACGGCGACGACGCCGACCAGCGCCGCGACCGAGGCGACGCGGGTCAGCGTCGCCGCGCCGTCGAGCCGGCTGCCCACGACCCGCCGCCAGTCGTGGACCGCGCGGACGAACGCCCGGTCGGTGACGAAGCTCGCCAGCAGGAACGACGCGCCGACGACGCCGCCGCCGGTCAGCAGGAACAGCCACGTCGGCACCGCGAGGCTGCCGGCGGCCGCGCGCAGGCCGCCGCCGTGGGCGAGCGCGGTCCCGGCGAACAGCGTTCCGGCGACCGCCGCGTGGCTGGCCGCCGCGAGCGCGAGCGTTCGGGCGTTCGGCCGTCTCATCGTCGGTGGTTGGGCCGGTCGGGACTTGTCGCTTCCGGAGTCGGGCGACCGCCAGCAGGTCTTTGTAGGTCGGTGTGGTAGCGGGGCCGGGGAGATTACCGTGGAACGCCAAGGCACACCGACAGGTCCGGGAGAGCCCGACTTCGGGGAACAGGCCGAGACCGCCAAGCAGCCCGACGACATCGCCGAGATGGACATCACCGAGCCGACCGTGACGTGGCTCGAGGTGTCCCACCCCCAGCAGCCGATTCCCATCGGCGAGAAGGACCGGGTGCTCGACAGCCACTTCAACGAGCAGTACGACGTCTGGGAGGTCCTCCTCGTCGCGTTGCCGGACGAGGAGGACGAGGATGGCGAGGAGTAGCTACAGCATGTCGTTGGACTTCAGCCCCTCGATGAGGTCGTCGACCAGCGTGTCGACGTCGTCGTAGGGGAAGTCCTGGTCACTTCCGAGCTTCGTGGACAGTTCCATCGCGGTGAAGCTGACGTCGCCGGCCTCGAAGCGCGTTCCCGGGCCGTCCGGGAGTGCGGGCACGAGGTCCATCGGGTTGCTGACGGGGTAGTCGGCGCCCTCGAACGCCTCGGTGAACTGCTCGCGGAGTTCGGCTTCGGTTTCTTCGTCTGCCATGTCCGTTGATGTGTGTCGATTGGGGCAAAAACGTTCCGGAACAACGGAAAACTCGTTGTCCGTTTCTCCGAACGTCGCGGTCCGCTCTCGTCCGCATCGCCACCCACTCCGGATTGGGAGGCGGTGCCGTCGGTAGGCAGAGGGTGACGACGCCGGAAATGCGAGCTTATTCTTCGGTAAGAAGACGGTAACGCCGGCTTGCTGGTCCTACTGGCAGTCGAGGGGACTTCGCTGAGTAGTCGGCGTTTTGTCGCACGCTCGGGTCACGCGATTCACCGGAGGGCGTCGGGAAACGGCGTATACGGCTCGAACGCCACATCAGTAATAAATGAGTAATTCCACATTGAACTGAAACCGGAAGGCTTGTAGTATAGTAACTGAGCTTTGAAAGTGGCATGGCACGCGACACGACGGCACGCGAAGACGAACAGTCAGACGTAACGGTGGACCGGCGCTCCTTCCTCGGGGCCGCAGGGGCCGGCGTCGCCGCCGCGGTCGGCGTCGGTTCGCTGGCGACCGGCGCGGCGGACGCCGCGGAGTACCGGACGGTCACGGTCTCGGCGGGCGATACCCGCACGTTCAGCGTCGGGAGCGGCGAGACGCTGGAGAACCTCCTGATCGACATGACCGCCGAGGGCGCCTCGGCCAAGATACACGCGAACGGGGACGACTGGACCGTCCGGAACGTCGCCTTCAAGGGCGAGCATCCCGGCGGCCACTACCTGTTCACGCCCGCGGTCTCGGAGGGCGGGACCGCCACGGTCGAGAACCTCTACATGGGCGACGGCCAGACCGCGCGCTCGGGCAAGGGCGGCATCTGGGTCAACGGTCACGACCACTACGGCACGCTCAACTTCCGGAACGTCCACATCGCCCACTTCATCGACAACGGCCTCTACGGCACCGACCCGGGCTACTCCTACCACGGCCGCCACGGCGGGGTGGTGAACGTCTCCGACAGCTTCTTCGACAGCAACAACATCTCGAACATCCGGGTCGGCTCCATCGACGGCCGGACCTGCCGCGTCGAGAACTGCGTGGTCCGGACCGGGACGACCCGGCCCTGCGGCGTCGGCTGCTCCTCCCCGGGCGCGACCAACTCCCGCGGCGTGTGGGCCTGGTGGGGCCCGGTCGAGGTGAAGGACTCGGACATCGAAGGGTCGCGCGTGGTTGCGGACAGCCGGGCCGGCGAGCCCTCCATCTCCTCGACGAACACCCGCTGGGGCTCGGACGCCAACACCGACCGGGTCCCGTCGGGCGTTCCCATGACGGCCGAGGAGGCCGCCAGTGGCACCGCCAGCGGCGGTAGTACCGGCTCCGGCACCCCCGAGACGAGCGAGCCCGACGACTCGAACGCGACCGGGACCGTGCTCGAACTCGTCGCCGGGCAGAACACGTCGAACGTCACCTACGAGTTCACCGTCGAGGGCAGCGTGACGAAGCGCACGTCCGCGACCGGCGGTGTCGAGTCCGAGGGCAACGATAGCGTGACCGACAACGGCGACGGCACGGTCACGGTCTCGGGCGTCTCGGGCAACGGCTACGGCGACTCCTACCTCGTCGACGGCGACGTCGTCTCGATGGACCTCGACGAGAGCAAGTGGACGCTCCGGTACGGCGGCGAGGAGGTCGGCGTCGGCGACCTCGTCCTGCCGAACGAACTCGTCATCGACGGGAGCGACGCGCCCCGCAGGGCCAGCACCTACACGTTCGAGGTCAGCGGCGCGGCCCGCAAGAGCGCGGCGCTCGGGTCGGTCAACCGCCACGACACGATTAAGGACGGTCAGATATCCGGCCGGGTCATCGGCGGGAAGGACGGCTTCCGGTTCTCCGGGGAGATCACCGCGTTCCGGCTCGACGGCCCCGCGACCGTCGAGGTCCGCGACGGCTCCTGATTCGGCTCCGTCGGACGACCCGTCGGCTCTCGACCGCGGTCGGTGTCCGGTCGACGCTGGCGTCTTTTCTCGGCGAGACCGGGTCGGCGCGACCGACCAGCGTGAATCTACAGAATCACGCCCGGAGCGGCGCCGACAGGTCGCAGTTACCGGCGCGTCAAACCGTCCGTACCCGCCGGCGTGCCGTCAGTTGACGGGGACTGACGCGAGCGAACGCGGCGTGGAACAATGGCCGGGGGCGTCGAACCGCCGTCGGGACATGAACTATCTGTTCTTCGCGAACACGCCCGCGCACGTTCACCTCTACCGTAACGCCGTCCGAGAGCTCCGGGACCGCGGCCACGACGCGCTGGTGCTGGCCCGCGACTACGGCTGCACCCTCGACCTGCTGGAGTACTACGAGGTACCCCACGAGGTCTACGGCGAACTCGCGACCAGCAAGTACTCGCTGGCGCGTCAGCTCCCGCGACACTACGTGACGATTCTCCGGCACGTCCGGGAGTACGACCCCGACCGGATCTTCGGGGTCGGCGCGTACGCCGCCCACGCGGGCGCGGCCGCCGACGCGCCGACGGTGCTCGTCACCGACTCCGAGAACACCCACCTCGACCACGCCGTCTCCCGGCCCTTCGCCGACGCCTACCTCACGCCCCACACGTTCGACAAGGACCTCGGCGAGAAGCACCACGTCTTCCGCGGGTTCAAGGAGTGCGCGTACCTCCACCCGGAGGAGTGGGAGCCTCAGACCGACATCCGCGAGGAGCTGGACGTCGGGCCGGACGAGGAGTTCGCCGTCGTGCGGCTGAACGCGTTCGGCTCCCACCACGACGTCGGCCAGGCCGGCTTCACCCCCGAGAAGCGACGGGAACTGGTCGACCGGCTCGCCGAGCGCGCCACCGTCTTCGTCTCAGACGAGGGCGGGGCCACCGACTTCTCGGAGCTCCCCGCTCGACCGTTCGACCTCCACCCGGCGCTGCTCCACGACGCGCTCGCCGAGGCCTCCCTCCTCGTGGCCGACACCCAGACCATGGTCACCGAGGCCGCGCTCCTCGGCACGCCCGCCGTCCGCTCGAACTCCTTCGTCGGCGACGACGACATGGGCAACTTCACCGAACTCGAGCGCGAGGGGCTCATCTACAACTTCCGGGAGTTCGACGCGGTGCTCGAGACGGCGACCGACCTGCTCGCGGCGTCGGGCGTCGCCGACGAGTGGGCGGCCAAGCGAGAGGCGTTCCTCGCAGACAAGGTGAACCTCACCGACCTGATCGTGGACGTGGCGACCGACCCGACGAGCCTCCGGTCGCTGCCGACCAGGCGGACCTACGACCGGATGCCGAACGAGGCCGCGGGCCGGGCGGCCGACTGAGGTCCGGACGCGGCGCTCTTCTTCTCACCTAGCGGAAAAGTCGTTGCGAGAACCGGAGCTTCCGGTTACTCGCCGTCCGTGACCCGCAGTTCCATGTCCTGGCTGCGCCGCCGCTCCAGGTAGACCGCCGCGCCGACCGACAGGTAGCTACCGACGACGAGCGCCGCGAGCGAGCCCGCGCTGCCGGCCAGCCCCGCGACGACCGCGGCGACCAGCCCGAGCGCGCCGAGCGCGTAGCAGATCGGGGTCACCCGGTCGCCGGCGTCGGCGAATCGAGTCCATTGACGTTCGACGAAGTTCGACAGCAGGAGCCACGACAGCTTCGGGACGAAGCTCCGGTACCGGATGGTGCTCTCCTCGTCGCCGTACACCGCGGGCATCGCCACGTCGGCGACCGTCATCCCGCGGGAGTTCAGCCGGGCGAGCAGCTCGTTGGCGAAGCCGTAGTCGTCGTAGAGCCGGTCGAGGTCGAGGCTGCCGAGGGCGTCGCGCGAGATGGCGGTGTAGCCGTTCTGGGGATCGGTCGTCCCCCAGTAGCCGCTGGCGAACTTGGTCAGCACCGACAGGAGCCGGTTGCCGAACAGCCGGAACGGCGGCATCCCCTCGCGGAACTCGGGGTCGAGGAGCCGGGTCCCCTTCGCGTAGTCGGCGTCGCCAGCCACGATGGGGTCGAGCAGACGCGGGAGCCGGTCGGGGTCCATCTGTCCGTCGCCGGCCATCACCGCCGTCACGTCCATCCCGTCGGCGTACGCCCGGCGGTAGCCGGTCTTTATCGCGCCGCCGACGCCGCGGTTGGTCTCGTGGCGGATCGGCACCACCTTCCGGGGAGCGTCGACGCCGACGCCGCCGTCCGCGAGGGCCGGGACCGGCTCGGGGGTCGGCGCGGTCCGGTTCGCCTTCTCCGCGTGTTCCTGTATCTCCTGCCACGTCCCGTCGGTCGACTGGTCGTCGACGACGTACGCCCGGTCGACGAACTCGGGGAGCGTGTCGACGACGTCGCCCACGCGCCCCTCCTCGTTGTACGCCGGTACGACGACGCCGACTGTGTTTCCGTTGTACATTGTTCGGTGTCTCGCTGGGGGTCGCTGCCCGCGCTGGGCGCGGTCACGTCGGCCGAGGTACGTCCCTGCGACCTTTTGTTATGGGTCGGCTGTCGAATCGCCTGCCCGCGGAGGGTCGACCTAGGGTCGGCCGTCGTCGCAGGTACAGGCGCCCAACCGAGACCCGCCGACGCGGTACAGGCGCCCAATCGACCGGTCAATCGCCGCAAACTGCCGGCCGGAATCCCGAGAGGTCGGTCCGAATGCCCGAAGAGACGGGTTTATGGCCGCCGGGCGGTCAGTAGCTCGCATGAGCGCAGACTCCGACCCCGACTTCGGCTTCGACTTCGACCTCCTCCGCGAGTTCACCGAGACCAGCGGCGTCCCCGGGTACGAGGACCGGGTGCGGGAACTCGTCCGTCGGGAGTTCGACGGTGCGGTCGACGCTGTCCGCACCGACGCGATGGGAAACGTCGTGGGGACCGTGGAGGGCGCGAGCGACTACTCCGTGGCGGTCGCCGCCCACATGGACGAGATCGGCTTCATGGTCAAGCACGTCACCGACGACGGCTTCCTCGAGGTCGACACCCTGGGCGGGTGGGACCCCGACGTGCTCCGGGCCCAGCGCGTGACCGTCCACGCCGAGGGGGAGGACATGACTGGCGTCATCGGGTCGATCCCGACCCACGTCAAGGACGACGACGAGGAGTTCTCGGTCGACGACGTGGCCATCGACCTCGGTCTCCCCGCCGACGAGGTCGCGGAGCGCGTCTCGGTCGGCGACCTGGTGAGCATGGAGCAGACCACGACCCGGGTCGGCGAGCATGTGACCGGCAAGGCGCTCGACGACCGGGTGTGCCTGTTCGCGATGCTCGAGGCCGCCAAGCGGCTCGACGACCCCGACGTGACGGTCCACTTCTGCGCCACGGTCCAGGAGGAGCTCGGTGTCCGGGGCGCGCCGGCGCTCGGCGTCGACCTCGACCCGGACCTCGCGGTCGCGCTCGACGTGACGGTCGCCAACGACATCCCCGCGGTCGGGAAGGAGAGCGAGTACGTGACGGAGCTCGGCGGGGGTGCCGCGGTCAAGCTCAAGGACTCCAGCGTGGTCACGACCCCGAAGGTCCACCGCCGGCTGCGTTCGGTCGCCGAGGACCGCGGTATCGACCACCAGCTCGAGGTGCTGCCCTCGGGCGCGACCGACACCGCGGGCTTCCAGAACACCAACGGCGCCAAGCCCGTGGGCGCCATCTCGGTCCCGACCCGGTACCTCCACACCGTCACCGAGAGCGTCCACCACGCCGACGTGGAGGCGACAATCGACCTGCTGACCGCGTTCCTCGAGACCGAGACCGGCGACCACGACTACAGCCTGTAGTCGCCGGCGACCGGTTCTCGCTCTCGACGCCCGGAGTCGCGATTCCGGCTCGCCTTCCGTCCGACCACCAGCTAGCTGTACCGCGAGCGAACGAGCGAGGCGAGTGAGCGAGCGGCCCTTTTTTGATCCACATTTTTTCGAGAAGGGTTCCCGCAGCGAGCGAAGTGAGCGAGGACACCCGACGACGAAAAAAGGTGGGGTTGTATCGAAAGTATAGAGTACCCGCCACCGTAACTCCCGACCATGAGCACGGAAGGAAGCGAGTCGGTCACGCGGCGCGGGTTCATGCGAGCCGCAACCGGGACCGCGGCCGCCGCCGGGGCGGCCGGCACCGCCGTAGCCCAGGAGGAGGGCGGCGGAGGCGGCGGCGCGGCACAGGAAGTCGTCGTCGGCCCCGGCGGCAGCCTGGTGTTCGAGCCCGCCGAACTCACCATCGCGCCCGGTACCACGGTCAACTTCGTGTGGGAGTCGGACAACCACAACGTCGTCCCGTCGAGCCAGCCCGACGGCGCCAACTGGGAGGGGACCGCGGGCGGCGAGACCAAGACGTACAACACGGGCCACGAGTACTCCCACACCTTCGAGACCACCGGCACCTACGAGTACTACTGCCAACCCCACGAGACCGCCGGCATGACCGGCACCATCACCGTCCAGGAGGGCGGCGCCTCGACGGGCGGCGGCGGTCCCGCCATCCCGAGCAGCGCCAAGACCCTCGGCATCGCCACGACCGCCGCGCTGGTGTTCACGCTCGGTCTCGCCTACTTCTTCATGAAGTACGGCGGCGACTACGGCCAGATAGAGGAGTAGCGCGGCTCCGTTCCCTTTTCGGTCCGCCGACCGACCAGCCGCGGGACCGACCGGTTTCGGGACCGACCGGTCGCGCGTCGCCTCGCGGCCCGGATTCTCAGATCGTGTCGGGCGAGTCGTGGAGCGTCAGGTCGACCTCGCGGCGCTCGCCCTCGAGGTCCTCGACGATGCGCGCGACGACCTTCCGGGCTTCCTTCAGCACGAGCGGTTTCACCTTGTCGATGACCCAGTCGAGCGAGACCAGCCGCGGCAGGTCGATCATGTCGGAGCTCGCCGAGTCGGCGTCGAACTCGATGACCAGTCGGACCTGCGAGGCGGACTCTCGGTCGGGCGGTGCCTCCTCGGGGGCCGGCTCGACCACCCACCTCCCGTGGGCGTCGAGGTCCTTGACGATGCGCCACGCGATGCGCTCGGGCGGCTCGAAGTCGGTCACCTCCGACCGGACGACGTAGTTCAGCTTCCACCACTTGAGGTGGATGTCGTACTCGGTGCCGGGACCGCCGTCGCCGTGGCGGGTCACCCGGTCTAAGTGCTCGGAGTAGTCGGCGTACCCCTCGAAGTCGGCGAGGAACTCGTAGGCCTCCTCGGGCGACACGTAGACGACGGTGCTGAGTTCGACGCTGTCCACGCGCCGAGGTTGGGCCGAACCCGGCGTAAAACTTCCGGCGGGCGGGCTCTGTACGGAATTCGGCCGCGGGGCAGAGGGGTGCCACCGCCGCGGAGGATGACAGCTCCCGCCCCGTACCGCCGGGGTCACCGACACGCGTCCCCGAACGCCGTCACGCCTCCTCGATGGTGTCGAGGACGCGCTGTGAGAGCTCCACGTCAGAGACGTCGCCCCGGTCGTGGGCGATCAGCCACTCCTCGTCCGCCCGCCACGTCCCGCGGCGGTTTCCGTCGAGGTCTGTGACGCTGCCCCGCACGTCGGTCGGCTCCCACTCTTCCTCCGCCTGGAGGTCCAGCAGACGGTTCAGCACCCTGCCGACCTCGCGGTGGGGAACGCCGTCGCCGGGCGCCGCCGTCTCGTAGCCGATGTGCAAGGTGCCGCCGTCGGTCGCGAGGTCGGTGACGTAGACGCCGTGGCTCATCAGGCGCTGCTCGAGTCGCTCGCGGAGCTCCGCGTCGTCCATACCGGGTCGTCGGTCGCGAAGCGGGTAAACCCTCCTACCAGAAGTCGTGTGAGTCCCGCGGCGCGACGCAGTTGCAGGTCACGGTCGGGTCGAGCACCTCGTCGACCGGCATCGATTCGCCGCACTCGGTACAGACGACGCTCGCGCTCTCGTCGCCGCGGTAGAGCCGCAGCGCGTGCGCGCCGATCACCGCTCCGGCGGCGAGTCCGACCGCCCCCGCGAGCGCCTTGTCCATCCGCGCAGTCTCGCGTGCCATGCGCTCCCGAGGACGGCGCACAAACTTAAACCCACTGACGGCGGAAAACCAACAGAATCCCGGACGTCCGAGAACGTGCAACCTCGCTGTCACCGCCGCGGGAACGCCCCAGGGCCGACCGACAGACGCCACCTATAAATGCACGCTCGAATCAGATACGCACACATGGTAGGGTTCCTGAACTACCTCATCGGTTTCGTGGTGAGCCTCCTCATCGGCGCGTTCGGCATCTACGTCGGCGCGCGCGTCATCGCCGACCGGGACGACTACGAGTACGCGATACTCACCGCGCTCGTCGGGGCGGTGGTCTGGTGGCTGGTCGCCGGCATCCTCAGCATCCTCCCGCTGGTGGGCGGCCTGCTCGGCTCGGTGTTCGGCCTGCTCGCGTGGGTGTACGTCATCAACGCGCGCTACCCCGGCGGCTGGGGCAGCGCCTTCGGCATCGCGCTGGTCGCGTACGTCACGGTCTGGGTCGTGCTGGTGGTGCTGAGCGTACTGGACATCCTCGCGGCCGGCGCGCTCGGCGTCCCCGGGCTCTGACCGCACACGCTTTCTACCGCTCGTATCCAAGCTCCTCGCTCACGAGGTCCGCGGCGTTGCTGATCGCTCCCACCGACGAGAGGTATCCCGCGCCGACTGTCGTCTTGAGCGCCTTCGCGGCCCGGCCGGTGAGCACCGTCGGGCCGACCTGGGCGACCGCGCCGTCGCCGACCGACACCAGCCAGCCCGGCGAGTCGAACGCGAACGGGTCGAGCCGCGGCTCGAAGACGCCGTCGCCATCGCGGTCGTGCTCGGCGAGGCGGGCGATGCTGTCGGCGACCGCGCGGGCCTCCCGGACCGCGGCCTGGGCGCTGGCGGGCACGGCCTCGCCGTCGGCGTCGACCACCCGGGCCGCGTCGCCCACGACGAACGTCCCGTCGCCGACCTGCATGGTGTTCTTCACTTCGGGCCGCTCGCCGTCGAGCGCGTCGGGGCCCCGGATGCCGCCGGTCCAGACGAACTGGTCGTAGCTCAGCCGCTCGCTCGAGTCGAGTTCGAGCGCCTCGTCGTCGGCCGCGGCGACCGCGGTACCGGTCCGTATCTCGACGTCGCGGGACTCGAGCTGGTCGCGGACCGCCGACTGGAAGTTCTCGGGGAACGCGGGCGCGACGCTGTCGAACTGCTCGAGGAGGGTTATCGTCACCGCGTCGCGGGCGCCCTCCTCGCGGGCGAAGGCGGCGAGCTCGCCCGCGACCTGCACGCCGGAGAGGCCCGCGCCGCCGACCACGACGCGAGCGGTCGACCCGTCCGCGTCACCGGACGGCTCACCGTCATGGCCGGCCGATTCGGCGGCGCGACCGGCCGCCAGCGCGTCGAGGAACTCCGCGCGGATGCGCTCGGCGTGGTCGAGCGTCTTGAGCGGCGTGGCCCGTTCCTCGACGCCGGGCAGGTCGTAGAACGCGGTCTCGGCCCCGAGACAGACGGCGCAGTAGTCGTAGTCGACGGTCTCGCCCGACGCCAGGGTGAAGGCGCCCGCGTCGGGGTCGACGTCGGCGACCTCCGCCCGCCGGACCGCCGCGCGGTCGAGCACCTCGTCGAGTTCGACCGCGATGTCGTCGGCCAGCGACGGCCGGCGGATAACCCGGTGGAGCTCGTGTTGGACGAGGTGGCGGCCGGTCCGCTCGACCACCGTAATGGCCGCGTCGTCGGGGAGATTGCGTTCCAGCTTTCGAGCGAGAGTCAGGCCGGCGTAGCCCGCACCCAGGACAGCGACTTCCATTTCGTTGGAGTACGGCGCCCGCGGGCTTAGGAGTGAGGGACGAGCGAGTCGACGGCGTCGGGCGGTGCGGGAAAACCGAATCGCAATCAGAACAGAGCTTCGCTCTCCGGCAGGACCTCGGCCGGGCCACCGACCTCCCATACCATCGTCTCGACGCCGCAATCCGCGACGACCTCCTCGACGCGGTCGGCGTGCTCGGCGGTCGTGTTGACGTAGACGCTCGCACCGGTGTCGGTCGAGAAGTAGACCGGCACGTCCTCTTCCTCGCGGAGCTCGCGCACGGCGTCGAAGATCTCCAGGGTGGCCGGTTTCCAGTAGACCCAGCCGGCGGGCCCGGTCATCGTCGTGGCCGCCAGCGACAGCGAGTCGTGCTCGGCGGTCTCGAAGACCCGGCGGAAGTCGCCCTCGCGCAGCGCGTCGCGCACCTCCGCGAGCTGTTCGTGGATGTGGGCGAGCCGGGCTTCGAACATGTGGCTGTCGGCGGCCTCGCGGTGGGCGTGCTCGGTCTCCTTGTACGCGGGCACCAGCCCGGCCACGATGCGGAGGTCGTCTTCGAGGGGCGAGTCGAGGCGCTCGGAGCGGCAGTCCTCGTCGTTGAGGCCGGTGTGGAGGTCCGAGAACGCACCCGTGACCGCGCGGGCCGCCGACGAGGATCCGCGGCGCGCGACGGTCGAGATCTCCGGGCGGGAGAGCCCGAGGTCGGCGGCCTCCGCGAGGGCCATCGCCGCCGCGGCGAACCCGGACGACGAGGAGCCGAGTCCGACGTTCGACGGGAAGGAGTTCTCGCTCTCCAGCCGGACGGGGTGCTCGACGTGGTCGGCGTCGGCGAGTTCGCGCACGCGTGAAACAACGTTCATCACTCGGTCGGCCTCGTGGTCCGCCAGCTCCTCGCCGTCGACGACGAAGGTGTCCGCGTCGAGGTCGGGATCGAACTCGACGGTGGTCTTCGTGTGGCTCGGCGCGGTGCAGACGCTGATGGAGTCGTGGTACGGGAGCCGCAGCTCCTCGTCTCGCATCCCGTGGTACTTGACCAGCCCCTGGATCGGGTGGGCCTTCGCGGTCGCCTTCATGCGTGGAACGCGGCGGTTCGGGCCGATAAAACTCCCGGTACCGCCCCACCGGTCCGGGTCGGGCGCGCCCCCGCTCTGCACGCCGGTCGTCGCCGGCGTCGGCAGATCCGGTTCGCGGCGGATCCGAAGCCGAATGGCTCAAACCCCTTCCACTCCAGGCTTCGCGCATGGGAGAACCACTAGACACGCGCGAGGCCCAGACCGAGGAGGTCATCGAGCGGCTCTACGAGGAGTACCCCGACTCCACCATCTCGCTCGACTTCTCGAACAGGCTCGAACTGCTCGTCGCGGTGATGCTGTCGGCCCAGTGCACCGACGAGCGCGTGAACAAGGAGACCGAGCACCTCTTCGAGAAGTACCGGACCGTCGAGGACTACGCGAACGCCGACGTCGACGAGCTCTCCGAGGACATCGGCTCCATCACCTACCACAACAGCAAGGCCGACTACATCAAATCCTCTGCCCGGACGATGCTCGAGGAGCACGACGGCGAGGTGCCCGACACGATGGAGGGGCTGACCGACCTCAAGGGCGTCGGGCGCAAGACCGCCAACGTCGTCCTCCAGCACGGCCACGACGTGGTCGAGGGCATCGTGGTCGACACCCACGTCCAGCGGCTCTCCCGGCGGCTCGCCATCACGGAGGAGGAGCGTCCCGAGGCCATCGAGGAGGACCTGTTCGACGTCGTTCCGGAGGAGGACTGGCAGCAGTACACCCACCTGCTGATCAGCCACGGCCGGGCGACCTGCACCGCGCGCAACCCCGACTGCGGCGACTGCGTGCTCGAGGACGTCTGCCCGTCCTCGCGGCTCGACCACGAGGTCGACCTCGCCAGCGGCGAGCCGTGGGACGCCTGACCGTCGCCGGACGCGGCGACGGCCGAGCGTGTCGCCGGTGCGCGGGCGGTCAGTACAGCACGTACCGCAGGAAGAACCGGACGATGCCGATGAGCCACGCCAGCAGCCAGAACAGGACGTAGCCCGCGACCCCGACCCGGAGCCGGCCCCGCCACGCCCCCATGTTCTCGTGAAGGTCGTTTATCTCCACGTCGCGGTCGGTGTCCGAAGCGTACAGGTCGTGGCTGCGCTTGACCTGGAAGATGCGGACGATGCCCGTCAGCGCGACGATGAGCATCGCGTACGCCTGCAGGCCCAGGAAGGCGTGGAGGGCGGCGAACCCGCCTATCTGGTCGAAGAAGCGGGGCAGCATCCACGTCACCATCGGGACCGTGGTCAGCAGCAGTCCGACCGCGATGAACTTGAGGTGGTGGATCAGCACGTCCCAGGTCACCACCTCCTGGTCGAGGATGTACCAGGCCCCGTAGAGGTAGAACGGCAGGCTGGCGGTGACGACGAGGGCTATCGCGGCCGCGACCAGGGGCTCGCTCGCCATGCGCGGCGGTTGGGAGCGCGGTGGGTTAAGGGGTCCGGAAGCGTCGCGACCCCGACGGGTCGGGCGAGGAGGCTCTCGGCCCGCGAGAGCAAGGTTAATCCATTCCAGGTGTGAGCCAACGCACGAACCGACGACATGCCTGGTCCGACCATCATCTGCGTCGACCCCGACGAGTCCGACCGAGCGGCGACGCTCGACCGCCTCAGAAGCGAAGCGCGGGACCCGACGCTGCTCGAGGCCGAAACGCTGGCGGGCGTCGAGGAACCGCTCCGGGAGCGCGCGGTCGACTGCGTGGTGACCGAGTACCACCTCCCCGATGGAACCGGGCTGGACGTCGCCGACCGGGTCCGCGAACTGCGGCCGAGCGCCGGGTGCGTCCTCTTCACCCGGACCGACCGGGCGGCGTTCGACACCGAGACCCACGCCGACGCCGTCACGGAGTACGTCTCGAAGGACGCGGCCGACGCGGCCGACGCGGCCGACCGGCTCTGGAACCTGGTCGAGTTCACGTCGACGTTCCGGGTCCAGACGGCGTATCCGCTCCCCCAGGACGAGACCGACCGCCTCGCCGCGCTCGACTCCTACGAGTTCGACTCCGAGGACCTGCGGGCCGACGTCGAGCGCGTCACCGACCTCGCGGCCAAGCGGCTCGACGTGCCGATGGCGTCGGTCAACCTCATCAAGGAGCACAGCCAGGAGTTCCTGGTGTGCCACGGGGCCGACTGGACGCCGACCGCCCGCGAGCAGTCGATCTGCACCTACGCGATCGCCGACGAGGGGACGGTCACGGCGGTCGAGGACGTCAAGGAGGACCCGCGGTTCGCCGAGAACGAGAGCCTCGACGACCTCGGCATCCGGTCGTACCTCGGCGCCGACCTGACGACCGGCGGCGGCCTCTCCATCGGGACGCTCTGCGCCTACGACGGCGAGCCCCACACCTTCTCGGCCGACGACCGGGAGTTCCTCGACAGGCTCGCCGACGTGACGATGAGCATCCTCGACCTCCACCTCGAGGTGACCCAGTTGCGGGACGGTCCGGACGACGCCCCGGCGTCGACCGTCGGAAGTGATGGCTCGTGAGCCAGCACCGCGCCGCCCGGTACGAGTTCGCTCCCGACCTGCCGCTGGAGGGGGTCGACCCCGGGACGACCCTGCTGGTCGCCGGACCGACGATGTCGGGCGCGCGCCGGCTCGCGCTCCGACTGGTGACCGACGGGAACGACCGCGGGGAGGGGATGATACTCCTCACCACCAACAAGGGCAGCGAGACGCTGCTCGGGGAGTGCGACGACCTGTGCACCGGGCTCGCGAACGCCCCGTTCGGCGTCGTCGACTGCGTGAGCAAGCAGCAGGGCAACCCCGTTCCCTCGGACCGGGTCGAGACGGTGTCGAGCCCGGGCGACCTGACCGGCGTGGGAATCGAGTTCTCGGGGTGGTGCCGGCGCCTCCGCGAGGCGGGCACCGAGCGCGTCCGGACGGGCCTGTACTCGCTGTCGACGCTGCTGATGTACACCGACTTCCAGACGGTCTCGCGGTTCGTCCACACCCTCGGCGGGCGCATCTCGGCGACCGACGGGCTGGGCGTGTTCCTCATCGACCCCGCGACCCAGGACGACCGCGTCGTCAGCACGATGACCCAGTTCTGCGACGCCCGCGTCGACGTCCGGGAAGGCGACGACGGGAACCGCCGGCTCCGCGTACGCGGTCTCTCCGACCAGCCGGGGGGCTGGACGTCGTACTGACCGCGCTGCGACGCCGAGTCGACGTCGGGGCGCTTATACCGCTACGCCTCTGACTTTCGAGCTATGACCGACGCCTCGGACGACCCGCCGGGCGACCGCCCCGGTGACGCCGCGCCGGCCGGGGACGGGGACGCCTCCGGAGCGCGGGGTGACGACGCCGAGACGCGAGACGGGGACGCGCCAGAGCGACCGGCCCCGGAGTCGCCCGACGACGGCGGCCGCGGCGGATCGCCGACCGACGCCGACGCGGAGCGCGACCGGCCCTCCCCGGAGGAAGTCGAGGAGAAGTACGACTTCGAGGACTTCGGCCCGCGGGACATGGCCGAGATGAGCTACGAGGAGTGGGAGGTCGCGTTCGACCACGACTCGTGGATCACCGGCGACGCCCTCCTCGACAGGGTCGAGGCCGACCTCAAGAGCCGGGTCGCCGACCGGGACGTGTTCGCGGTGGTCGAACGCATCGAGCAGGAGGGCGAGCCACAACTGCTCGCGTACTCCGACGAGGGGTACGCCGTGGTCTACCCCGACGGCAGCGTCGAGGGCAGCGGCACCGTACTCCGGGACGTGAAGCCCTCGGTCGCGCTGTCGTCGATGGAGAGCTACGAGGTGCCCGAGGTGCCCGAGGGCGACGTGCTCCCCGACCCCGCCGAGGTGCCCGAGGGCTCGGGTCAACTCGGCAACCAGCTGATGCAGGTCGTCGCCGGGGTCCACGTGCTCGCCGGGGTCGCGCTGTTCGCGGCGTGGATCGCGATGGGTCTCCCGCTCGTGGCCGCGGTGGCCGCGGTCGGCTTCTTCGTCTTCGGCGTGTTCGTCTTCCTGCTGGTCGCCAACGCCCGGCTCTCCGACCGGTTCCGGGCCGAGGAGTACCGCAACCGGCTCCGGGCGGTCGGGCTGGACGACGACGAGCGCCCCGAGTTCCTGCCCGGCGAGGGCGGCGAGGAGGCGCCGGGTAGCGAAAGCGGTTCGTTCCCGGACGAGAGCGACGATTCGCTCCCGGACGACGCGACCGGCCGGTCGGGCGACGCGGCCGGCACCGGCGTTTCGTCGGCGTCCGACGGCCGCAGTTAGGGCAGTTCCCGGCGCGTCCGCCGCGCAGACTCCGTTACGGTAGCATCGGTGGCTTTAAGCGATTCCTGTCCTGACTTTCATCCGTATGAAGAGGCGGGACTTTCTGACGGCAGCAACCGGTGTTGCGGGCGGCGCCGGGGCGGGCGCAGCGGCCGCCGCGGCCCAGGAGACGACCACCACGTCGTCGGGCAACACCACTGCCACCGGAAACGAGACCACGACCGCCGCCAACGGGACGGCCACGGGCGGAGGCGCGTCCGGCGGCGGCGGTCCGACCGAAGAGGTGATAGTCGGTCCCGGCGGGAGCCTGGTGTTCGAGCCCGCCGACCTGACCATCGCGCCCGGCACCACGGTCCACTTCGTGTGGGAGTCGGACAACCACAACGTCGTTCCCTCCAGCCAACCGGAGGGCGCTAACTGGGAGGGGACCGCGGGCGGCGAGACTAAGACGTACAACACGGGCCACGAGTACTCCCACACCTTCGAGACCACCGGCACCTACGAGTACTACTGCCAACCCCACGAGACCGCCGGCATGACCGGCACCATCACCGTCCAGGAGGGCGGCGCCTCGACGGGCGGCGGCGGTGGCGGCGAGGCCGACCCCGAGCACATGGGGGTCCCGTTCCAGGCCCACTTCGTCGGGCTGGCGACCCTGCTGATGATAGCGGTCTCGCTCATCTACACGTTCTTCCTCCTGAAGTACGGCGAATCGCCGCACGCGAGCGGGAGTAACCGATAACCATGTCATCGACAGGCTCAACCTACGGCGACATCCACCGCTACGAACCGGCCCGCGAGAGCACGGCCGCGGCCATCGCCATCGTCCTGCTGACGGTGGTGGAGGTCGTGTTCGTCGGCCTGTTCACCTACGGACTGGTGAGCGGCTGGGGGTACAGCGAGATCGGCAACATGTACCTCGGATTCGTGCTCGCGATCATCTTCGTCGACCTCGCGTTCATCCTTCTGCTGTACCGCAAGGAGTTCCTCCCGGACGTGATGATCGTCAAGAAGCGCCGTCGCAAGTGGGAGGACCTCTACGTTCGCGAAGAGCAGCAGTACGGCACCGAGACCCTCGGTGACGCGTGGGACCAGGTCAAGCGCGCAGTCTATCCGTATTACAAGCGATAACAATGCCAGGTGAAGACGACAAGTATCCAGACAGCACAGGTCGACGCCGCTTCGTCAAGGGCGTCGTCGGGAGCGCGTCGCTGGCCGGCGTCGGAACCGCCGCGGCGGCGGGGATCAACTCCGCCACCGCGCCGACCGGCCAGGGCGGGGGTATCCGGCAGTTCATGGCGATGGAGAACACCGCGGGCCCCGCCCCGCGAGGGATGCCCCAGATCCCGGTCGAGATTGACTCGGAGGGGTACCTCAAGGGGCTCTGGCCCGAACCGGAGACCGTCACCCAGCAGGGCCGCGAGGTCACGATCGCCGAGATGGACCTCGGGGGCGTCACGTACTCGAACGAGTGGTTCCAGTACTGCGGCGTCCAGACCTACCCCGGCGTCCAGCCGGAAGCCGACCAGGACAACTACTTCCGCTACAGCGGGAACTCGAAGTTCGAGTGGCAGAACGAGGAGGTCGAGCAGGGCGCCAAGATCCACGTCGACGACTTCTCGGACTACGAGTCCTGGGGCAACGGCATCGGCAAGGCGGGCCTCGGCAAGCCCGCGATGGGGACCTGGCGCTCCCAGGACGTCCCGCCGAGCGGCACGATTCCGATCCAGGTAATCCGGAGCACGCGGGTCGAGGAGATGGCCAAGAACGACGAGTGGCTCAAGGCCAGCACCTCGGAGGGATTCATCGCCAACCTGAACAAATGCACGCACTTTTGTTGCGTGCCGTCGTTCAAGGGACTGGCCGGGTCGAAGGTGGCGAGCGCGCAGGACATGATCTACTGCCAGTGTCACCAGTCGGTGTACGACCCGTTCAACATCGTGAAGAAATCGTTCGTCGCGCTCCCGCGACCGGAGGACGACTAACATGAGCATCGAACGCAAGGACGAGCACGACCACGGCGAGTGGATGCAGGAGAAGGAGCTCACGCCGGTGGAGACGACGTTCCTCACGGCGCTCATCTGGATGGACAAGCGCTTCCGGATCGTCGACTACCTCGAGATCCTCGAGACCCTCTACTACAGGGTCAACATGCAGATGCCCAAGAGCCACACCGAGCAGTACAACCTCGACAACAAGTTCTGGTACTGGTACCCCCTGTACGCGCTCGGGAGCTTCTCGACGATCGCCTACGTCGTCGCCGCGTTGAGCGGCGCGCTGCTCGGGTTCTACTACGCGCCCGGGACGGTGTCGGCGTCCGGCGACGCGTCGCTGGCGTACAACCAGTTGACGTTCATCATGACCGAGCTGAACTTCGGGTTCATGCTCCGGTCCATCCACCGGTGGTCGGCCCAGGTGATGGTCGCGGCGGTGTTCCTCCACATGCTCCGGGTGTACTTCACCGGAGCGTACAAGGAGCCCCGCGAGCTCAACTGGATTCTCGGCATCATCCTCATCAGCCTGACGATGGTGTTCGGGTACTCGGGCTACCTGCTCACCTGGGACCAGCTGGCGTTCTGGGCCAGCCAGATCGGCGTCGAGATGAGCCTCTCGATCCCGCTCATCGGCGAGTGGGTCGCCCAGCTCGTGTTCGGCGGGTTCAGTCCCGGCGCCGCGACGCTCCAGCGGATGTACATCATGCACGTGTTCCTGCTCCCGTTCGTGGTCACGACCCTCGTCGCGGTCCACATCGCCATCGTGTGGATCCAGGGCATCGCGGAACCCCACTAAACAATGTCAGACGAACAAACCAGAACCGACGGCAGCGGAGACGCACAGACCGACGGCGGCGGGACGGGCATCGTCCCGCCCGACGACGAGACCCCGACGTGGCGCGAGCGCAAGGAGCGCACGCAGGGGCTCTCCCGGCTGACCTACGAGTACTTCGAGCGCGCCCGTCGCGAGGACCAGGACCTCCGCCAGGAGTCCAGCTACGTCGAGCGCGACGTGCTGGCGTTCCCGGTGTGGCCCCACGAGATGATCCGGAACCTCTCGCTGACGAGCTTCTTCGTCGGCATGATCATCTTCCTGTCGGCGACGCTCCCGCCCCACCTCGGGGCGCCGGCCGACCCGAGTTCGACCCCCGCGGTCATCCTGCCCGACTGGTACCTCTACTGGTCGTTCGGCCTGCTGAAGCTCGGCCCGCTCAACCCCGAGCTGGCGATCCTGGGCGGCGAGAAGCTGATGGCCGACCGGACGTACGGCGTGATCGCCAACATCGTCGTGGTCGGGTTCATCGCTATCGTCCCGTTCCTGAACAAGGGCAGCGCCCGGCGGCCCGTCGAGCAGCCGTTCTGGGCCGCGGTCGGGATGGCCGGCTTCATCTTCGCGTGGACCATCAGCCTGGTGTCCATCAAGAACCTCGTCCCCATCGACTCCCACCTGCTGTTCGACCTCTCGTTCCTCCTGCCCATCGTCGGAGCGACCATCACGTACGCGGTCCTGCGGTCGATGCGCGAGGGGTACATGTTCGACCTCAACCGGCGGTACTACCGGCTCCGACCGCCGAAGTGACTCCGTAGCGATTTTTCGCCTCATGGATCCGAGTACCGACGACACCGACGGGGAGTCCGGCGCCCGCGAGGTCGAGGTGCCGCTCGAACTCTACAAGGTCGTGACGGTGTTCTCGACCATGTTCGCCGTGGCGTTCGTCGTCGGCGGGTTCATCGTCCTCGACACCGCGACCCAGCGCGCGACCCTCTCGCTGTCGGAGCTCGACCTGCCGCTGGCGGTCCTGGGCGTGGCGATGATCGCCGCGGGCGCGGCGGTGTACGCCTTCGCGACCCGGTTCCGCGCCGAGGGAATGGGAAAACCTAAAGACGGCTCCGACGAACCTTCGAACGATGGCTGACGAATTCGCGAAGGGACTGGCGATAGCGACGGGCGGCGGCCTGCTCTGGATGGTGCTGTCCGGCTGGTACACCACGCCCGGCTTCGAGGAGGCACAGCTCTGGGGCGAGATTCCCGGTAACCTGGACACGTACGGCCAGGTGTCCATCGCCCTCCGCGAGGTGCTGGCCTGGTTCATCATCCTCGGCGTCCTGGCCTTCTGGGTCGTCATCCCCGCGATCGAACAGCTCCGCAGCGCCCGGTCGTAGACCGACCCCGTCCCGCGACCGCGGCCACAGCCGACCCCTTCTGCGGTTCTCGTTCGCCGGCGACCGCCCCGGCTCGCTCACCGACCCCGAACCGTCGGTCTCCGCGCCGCCTTGCTGTGGGCCGTCGCGCGTGCCCTCCGGTCGACGCTCCGATTCAGCACGCGCGGGTTGCGCGTCGAGTCGACGCCGCGGTGGGGGTCTCTCGCCTCGGTCGCCCCTCCGAGCCGGCCGACGACGCCCCTTCTTCCGCACTACGTGACGGACGCCGACTCGGTACAGCGGGTAACGGTCCGGTACGTCCCTTCGACTACTACCCCCGGGACCCAGGTCCTGGGGATACGGGACGTCGTCGTGCTGACGCCGTCAAGATATCGCCGACGCAGTCCGTCGGCAATGGAACGAAACGGCGAGGAGGAAGGTCGAGCTATCGGATGCGCGGCGACGCGAACCGGACGAGCAACCGACGATGTGCGCTGTCACCTGCCGGTTCTACAGCTATGAGAGTGGAGCACAGGATTGCGGAGTGGAGCGTAGAATTGCGGGCCAATAGGCTGCGACCGCCAACCGACGAGGAAGAACCAGACGACCGAGAGCAAAGACGACCGGATTCAGACGACCGCGTTCCACCACTGGTCGACGAGGAAGAACAGGCTGATGTAGCCCGCGTAGAGCAGCACCAGGACCGAGGCGGTTATCGACCCCTTGGGGCTGGTGATCTTCTCGTCGCGCCGGAGTTCGACCTCCTTGGACTCGAACTCGAAGAAGTCGGTGATGAACAGCCCGAGGACGAGCGACGAGAGGACCATGCCGGCGTGGTGGTGGAGCGTCAGCAGGTAGAACGACCCGAGCACGAGGACGACGTTCGACAGCTCGTGGAGCCAGTTGCGGTCGAGCTCCTCCTCGCGGTCGTCGCTCCGCGCCTGCTTGCGGTAGTCCCGGTACGCCCACCAGCGCGTGCCCATGTTGACCAGCACGAGCGCGAACACCACGTACTCGACGTAGGGTTCGAGCACGTCGATGGGTCCGAGCAGTGACAGCGGTTCCATACACGATATTCGGAAAGCCGACGTATTATATCCTTTCCATTGGTCCTCGGATCGCCGTCGCCCGCCGGCTACCGCTCGAAGAAGGGCCGGCTATCGGCGACCCGGACCAGGTCGAGGTGACCGTCCTCGCGGACCGAGACCGGCGTGTGGGGCCGGACCCGCCGGACCGCCTCGTCGTCGAGCAGCAGCGACACCGCGCCCTCGTCGCGCTCGACCGTGAGTTCCACCGGTCGGTCGGCCGACACCACCCAGTGGTCGACGTTCACCGCGAACGGCGCGACCGGGACGACCCCGACCACGCCCGACGCGGGTTCGAGCAGCGGGCCGCCCGCGCTCCGGCCGTAGCCGTGGCTCCCGGTCGGCGTCGAGACGGCCACGCCGTCGGCGCGGAACCGCGCGACCCGCTCGCCCCGGGACCGGACGCCGTACTCGGAGATGCGGGCGGGCTCCGTCGTCACCAGCATCACGTCGGCCAGCGCGCGCCCGACGCGCTCGCCCCCGACCGAGACCCCGAGGACCGCTCGCGGTTCGGTCTCGAACTCGCGCGCGAGCAGGGCGTCGATGGCCGACAACGAATCGTCCCCGCCGTCGACCGCCCGGTCCCCGGCGATTCCGCCGTAACCCGGCCCGGCGTCGACCGGTAGAACGGGCGCGTCCACCTCCGCGCGGACCAGCTTCAGCAGCGCCGACTCGCCGACCGCGGCGACCGCGTCGGGGTCGGCCGCGACCACCTCGCTCGCGGGACCGTCGACAACCGACGCCTCGTCCGCGACCGCGTCGCGGATCCGGTCCGCGAGCGCGCCCTCGCCAACGATTCCGAGCGTCATCCCCGTCCGGCCTCCTCGGCGTTCGCGCTACCCATTGGTACCTCCTTGCGTCGCCATCTGTGAAAAGCATACGGAGTCGGCTGGCCGGCGGCCCCGCGACGCTATCCGTCGTACGGCCAGTCGCCGATGATCTTCATCCCCTCGGCCTGGTCCTCGGCCTCGAGGGCGGCCGCGATCTCCTCGGGCTCCTTGTGCTCTACGTCGAACTCCTGGCTCGCGAGCCGGACCGTCAGCTCGGTCAGCAGTATCGCCTGCTCGCGGAGGTCCCGGACCTCGAGCTTGTCGAGCGTGTCGGCGTAGGTGTGGCCCCACCCGCGGCCCTCGTCGCCGGTCTCGCTCATGACGTGGTAGCCCGGCACGCCCCACTGGACGTACGGCCAGTGGTCGCTGTGCGGGCCCTGCTCGGGGATAGTCGTCACCGGGTGGCCGAAGTCGTCGCCGACCGCCTCGGCCGCCTCGTCGAGCGCGTCGAAGCCGTGCGTGTGGAACGAGAGCGTCCGCCCGCGGACCACCCCGTCGTTGTTCACGATGGCCTTGATGTCGTCGAGGTCCCGGCTCTCCGCGTCTCGGCCCGACCCGACCAGCCCGACCTCCTCGGCCCCGTAGGCGATGAAGTGGACCCTCGTGTCGAGTTCGTCCTCGCGGGCCGCGAGCGCCCTCGCCATCTCGACCACCATCGCGGTGCCGGCGCCGTTGTCCATCGCGCCCTCGGCGATGTCGTGAGCGTCGACGTGGCTGGTCACCAGGACCTCCTCGTCGGTGTCGGGACCGAGTTCGGCGTGGACGTTCCGGCTGGTCGCCTCGGAGGCATCTGCCTCGACGGCCACCTCGACCTCCTCGCCCTCCCACCGCCGCGCGAGCCGGGCGCCGACCTCCTTGCTGACGCCGACCGCCGGCACGTCGCCGATGGGGTCCTCGTCGGTGCCGACGCTGCCGGTCGGCGGGAGACACCCCTCCACGTGGTTCCGGAAGACGAACGCGGCCGCGCCGGCCTCGACGGCGTGGTAGTACTTCTCCCGGCGGTGGACGAACCGGTCGTAGTAGTCCGGGACGTTCGAGGCGGCCATCACGACCTTGCCGGAGAGGTCCGCGTCCTCGAAGTCCTCGGGCAGCCCGTGGCCGAGGTCCACGAGTTCGCCCGCCGCGGTCTCGGCGGGGCTCCGCGGGAGTGCGATGCAGTCCTGGACGGTGTCGCCGGCCCGGACCGCGCTGTCGCCGCGGGTCCAGCCCTGGACGTCGAACTCATCGAGGCGGGCGTTCCGGGCGCCGACGCGGTCGAGCGCCTCGCGCGCGAGCTCGGCGGCCTCGCGCTCGCCCTCGCTGCCGGCCATCCGGTCGCCGACGTCGACCAGCGACTCCAGGAGGTCCCATCCGGCGTCGCTTGCGAACGTCTCGCCGATCCACTGTGTCATACCACCGCATGAATCGGGTGACGGCGTAAGTTTTTCGAATCGAAAGTTCCGACGATTCGTCACTCGAACCCGGTTCTCGCCAACGACTCCTAGAAGATTCGGGGAGGAGCTTTTAAAGACGGTGGCCAGTTTAAGACATTTTGAGCCTCCAACAATACTTTATAACGATGGAGGCACATTTTGCCATAGACGGTCGGTGATCGACGATATGGCAATACAGGCACCCGACGTGACCCGCGTGGTCGAACCGGACGGAACCGTCGACGAGCGAACGGTCCCCGACCTCACAGAGTCGGCGGTGACCGACCTCTACCGGCTCCAGGTACTCGCCCGGACGTTCGACGAGAAGGCGGTGAAACTCCACCGCCAGGGGCGTATCGGGACGTACGCGCCCCTCCAGGGCCAGGAGGCCGCCCAGGTGGGCGCGGCCTTCGCGCTCTCGGAGTCGGACTACTGCTTCCCGACGTACCGGGACCACGCGATGTACCTCACGCGGGGGCTCGAACTCGAGGACGTGCTGGTCCACCTGCTCGGCGAGGGCAACTACGTCGACCGCGAGGACTCCGAGGGCCTCCGGACGTTCCCGCCGACCATCCCCATCGCGACCCAGTTGCCCCACGCGGTCGGCACGAGCATGGCGGCCGACTACCGGGGCGACGACTCCGCGACCCTGGTCAGCTTCGGCGACGGCGCGACCAGCGAGGGCGACTTCCACGAGGGGATGAACTTCGCCGGGGTCTTCGAGACCCCGACGGTGTTCTTCTGCCAGAACAACCAGTGGGCCATCTCGGTCCCGCGCGAGCGCCAGACCGCCTCGGCGACCATCGCCCAGAAGGCCCACGCGTACGGCTTCGACGGGGTCCGCGTCGACGGGAACGACGTGCTCGCGGTGTACGGCGCGGTCCGGGACGCCCTCGACGCCGCGAAGGACGGCGAGGGGCCGCGGCTCATCGAGGCGGTCACCTACCGCCGGGGCGCCCACACCACCACCGACGACCCCTCGAAGTACCGCGACGACGAGGAGGTCGAGGAGTGGCAGCAGAAGGACCCGCTCGAGCGCACCCGCGACTACCTCGAGGAGGCCCACGACTGGGGCGACGACGACGAGCGGGAGGTCCGCGAGTGGGCCGACGACCGGGTCGCCGAGGCGGTCGTGAACGTCGAGGACCGCACCGGCATGGACGTCGACGACATCTTCGAGCACGTCTACGCCCGGACGCCCGAAACGCTGCGGCGCCAGCGCCGCGAGGTCGTCGACGAACCGGAGGTCGAGCGGTAGTCGGGGACGGCGGTCCGGCAGTCGGGGCCGGGTCTCCGTCGCGGAGTCGCCCCGGCCCGCGGCCGCGTTCAGGTGGCTTTTTACTATTCGACCCGCAAGGTCCGGGTATGACAGTAGCGGACGACTCATCGGAAGAGCACGGCCACCACCTGCCGGCCGTCGAGGACTGGCCGCGCGGGTTCGGCGAGGCGAGCTGGTGGCCCTTCGTCACCGCGCTGGGCGGTGCGGGCATCTACATCGGGGCCGCCCTGTTCCTGCTCGGGCGGGGCCAGCAGCCCGTCGTCGACCCGATCTACGGTCCCGTGGCGTTCGTCGGGGCGGTCACCCTGTTCCTCGTGGGCCTGTACGGGTGGGTCTACCACGCCTTCGTCAAGGCGTTCTGGTCGAGCGACGGCCACGGCGGCAACGCGCTCAAGTGGGGCATGGTACTGTTCCTCGGCTCCGAGATGGCGACGTTCGGCGCCGGGTTCGTCTACTACTTCTGGATCCGCGTGGGAACGTGGTCGACCGAAGGGCTCCCGCACCTGCTCGGGTCGCTGGTACTCATCAACACCGCGCTGCTGGTGCTGTCCAGCATCACGCTCCACTGGGCCCACGTGGAACTCCGGAAGGACAACCGCCAGAACTTCCTCGTCGGGCTCGCGGCCACGCTGGTGCTCGGTATCGTCTTCATCGGCGGGCAGGTGTACGAGTACTACCAGTTCATCCAGCACGAGGGCTTCAACCTCGGGTCCGGAATCTTCGGTAGCGCCTTCTACGCGCTGACCGGCCTCCACGGGCTCCACGTCTCGATGGGCGCGGTCCTGCTGGGCATCGTGTTCGTCCGCGCGCTGTACGGGCAGTACACCGCCGACCAGGACCTGTCGGTCACGACGGTCTCGATGTACTGGCACTTCGTCGACGCGGTCTGGATCTTCCTCGTCGTCGTGCTGTACGCCGGCGCCGAGATCGCGGTCTGATAGGGTCGGTCGTGACCATTTTCGGCACGGGCGCTCCACCAACCGTTTTTCGGTCGTGAAATATTCCGCCGCCGGATTTTGACCGATACAGAATTACGACCGACCCTACGAGCCGCCGAGAGGCGATTCGGCTCCGGTCTTTTTCTCCTTCCGCCCCGTCGATCCGGGCGATGGGGCCCACCTACAACTTCGGCGCGTACCACTGGCGACGCCGCTTCCGTCGCATCGCGTCGGCGCTCGCACTCGCGGCGGCGAGCCGACTGCTGTGGCGCCGCGGTCGCTCGACCCGCCCCGCGGCGATTCTCCTCGCGCTCGCGGCCGTGTGGCGCGGCTACGCTCCGGTCAGGCGGCTCCTCTCGCCGCCGCCCTGGACGGTCGAGCGGGAGAAGTACGACGCGCTCGGCCGGGCGCTCCCCGTCGCCGACGCCGACCTCGTGGTCGACGTGGGCTGTGGCACCGGTCGCTCGCTGGTCGGCCTCGCACCGTGGCTCCCCGACGACGCCACCGTCGTGGGGCTCGACGTGTTCGATTCGCGGATCATCCTCGGGAACGGTCCCGCGCTCGCCCGCCGGAACGCGGCGCGGGCCGGCCTCGATGTCGCGCCCGTGGCGGGCGATGCGAGCAGGCTCCCCCTCGGGGACGACACCGCCGATGCGGTCACGGCCTGCCGGGTCCTCCACGACCTGCCGCGGGCCGACGCCGAGCGCGCGCTGGCCGAAGCCCGCCGCGCGTGTCGGCCCGACGGGGTGGTCGGCGTCCTGGAGCTTCCGCTGACCCACGGCGCGGACGCCGACCCGGTGGACTACTGGCGGGGGCTGGTCGACGCGGCGGGGTTCGACGTCCGGCGCGCGGAGCCCGTCACCGGCGACGGCGCCGGAACGGAGTACGTGGTCGTCGTCGCCGAGCCCGGCCCGACGGCCGACTGAGCGCTATCTCCCGAGTAGCTATCGACTGCTGGGAGTACGGTGTAACGAAAAGGGAGCGGTGTCGAGAGAAGCGAGGCGGAGCGGCGCGACGTCAGGCCGAACTGTTGCCCTGCTGCTCGTCGAGCCAGTCCTGGTACTCCTCCTGGGTCACGACCTCGACCTCGCCGAGCATCTTCGAGTGGCCCACGCCGCAGTACTCCGCGCAGTAGAGCTGGTAGGTGCCCAGGCTGGTGGGCTTGGTCTTGATGGTGTTGTGCGTGCCGGGGACGGCGTCCTGCTTCAGGCCCATCTCGGGCACGTGGAGGGCGTGCAGCCAGTCGTTCGACGTGACGTTGAGGTAGACGTTCTTCCCCCGCGGCAGGACGAGCGTGCCGGTCGTCGAGACGTTGGCGTCCTGGTAGTTGTAGTTCCAGAGGTACTTCTGGCCGACGACCTCGACCTCGACCGCCTCGTCGGTCGGCTGGTAGGCGCTCTCGGGCTGGGCGACGTACTCGTTGGCCATCACGCCGTAGGAGGCGTACCCGACGACCAGCAGGACCAGCGCGGTCGCGATGGTCCACGAGATCTCGAGCCGCCGGTTCTCCTTGGTCGGCTTGGGGTCGTCGTTCTTCCGGTACTTCCACACGGTGTAGACGAGGATGCCCTCGACCAGCACCGTGATGGGTATCGCCATGTACAGCAGCTGGGTGTTCAGCGACTGTATCAGCGCCTCCGTCGTGGAGTCGTACCCTTGCGCGAGCACCGGGTCGGCGAACAGGGCGAGCCCCGCGATCCCCAGTAGCGTTGCGAACGCTGTCCGCTTTGCACTCATGTCGGTGAGGAATTGGGACGAGACTCATAAATACCTACTGACTTCCCGATTCGAGACGTCGGATTCGACGGGCCGTCCGCCCCGCGATTCGGTTCTTCTAAATACGACGAGTCCCCACAACCGACTAGGAGATTCTCGTGACCGGACACACGCCTCGGCGGTTCGTCACGATGCTCGCCGGCACGGCGCTGGGCGTCTACCTGCTGGTGGTCGTCGGCGCGACCACGGCCCTGACCGACGCCGCGGCCGCCTGCCCGACGTGGCCCGCGTGCAACGGTCGCTGGCTGGTCCCGCTCGACCGGCCGACGCTCGCGGTTGCCTGGGGCCACCGGGTCGCCGCGCTGGTCGTCGGCACCGGGCTCGCGGTCACGACCGCGCTCGCGTGGACCGGCGACGCCGACCGCCGGGTCCGGACCGCGCTCGCGACCTCGGCGGTGCTCTACCCCGCCCAGGTCGCACTGGGCGCGTTCGCCGCGACGACAGGCACGCCGGCGCTGCTGTCGGCGGTCCACCTCGTCGGCGGCATGGCCATCTTCGGCGGCATCGTCCTCGCGCTCGCGTGGACGCTCGAACCCGAGACGTTCGACGAACCCACCGGCGTCGCGGACCCGGACGAGGTTCCCGACGCCGCGGAGTCCGGTCCCGCGCCGACCGCCGACCTCCCCGGTGGTCCGCTGGCCCGCGCGAAGCGCACCGGGTTCGCCTACTTCCGGCTGATGAAGCCCCGGCTGATGTGGCTGCTCTGTCTGGTCGCCTCGGCCGGGATGGCGCTGGCCGCCGGCCCCGCACTGGAGGTCGAGACGGTCGTCGCCACCCTCACCGGCGGCGTGCTATCCATCGGCGCCTCGGGCACGTTCAACCACGTCCTCGAGCGCGACGTCGACCGGAAGATGAACCGGACCGCCGACCGCCCCGCGGCGACCGACCGGACCCCGGTCCGGAACGCCGTGGCGTTCGGCCTCGGGCTGGCCGCGCTCTCGCTGGTCGCGTTCCTGACGGTCAACGTGCTGGCGGCCGCGCTCGGGATGTTCGCCATCCTGTTCTACAGCGTCATCTACACGCTGGTGCTCAAGCCCAACACCGTCCAGAACACGGTCATCGGCGGCTTCGCCGGCGCGCTGCCCGCCCTCATCGGCGGGGCCGCGGTCACGGGCGAGATCGGCCTCCCGGCTATCGTGCTCGCCGGGGTCATCTTCCTGTGGACGCCCGCCCACTTCTACAACCTCGCGCTGGCGTACAAGGACGACTACGCCCGCGGGGGCTTCCCGATGATGCCCGTGGTCCGGGGCGAGGCCGTGACCCGCAAGCACATCCTGCTGTACCTCGGCGCGACCCTGCTGGCGGCGGGCCTGCTCTCGGCCGTCACCACGCTCGGCCTGCTCTACGCCGCAACCAGCGTCGCCTTCGGCGGCGTCTTCCTCTGGACGGTCGTCCGCCTCCACAACGAGCAGACCGAGCAGGCGGCGTTCCGGTCGTTCCACGCCTCGAACGCCTATCTGGGCGCACTGCTGCTCGCGGTCGTCGCCGACGCGCTGGTGTTCTGACCTCGGCAGAAACGGACTCTACGACACTCGACTCAGACCATGACCCGAACGCTCGGCTTCGACGTCGGTCGACTCCGCCCGAGTCGCGACGCTCTGCTGTGGGCCGGACTTTTGATCAACACCGAACTCATCCTGACGTTCGCGTACCTGCTGCTCGCGGACGTGACCGTGACCGAGTGGCGGTACCTCGTCTTCCCGTTCGTCTGGCTCAACGTCAGCGCGTGGGCGCTGGTCCGGACCGACCCGGCGGCCCAGTCGCCGCGCGACCGCTACGTCGCGGCGGCGATGGCCGTCGGCTACTTCGGGCTGCTGGCGTACGCGGGCGGCATCGTCGGGCCCGGCGGGCACCACGCGCTCGGCTGGCGGGTCGCGTGGCTCCCGCCCGGATGGGGGCCGGCGCTGCTGTACACCGGCTCGGCGGTCAAGCTCTCGGTGATGCCGTACAAGCTGGTGGGCTACCTCACCCTCGCGTACCTCGTCTACGACACGGTGCTGGAGGCAGCGGGGTCGGCGGTGTCGGGGCTGCTCGGCCTGGTCTCGTGCGTCAGCTGCACGTGGCCGGTCGCCGCGACGCTGGCGGCCGGCGTCGTCGGGAGCGGCACCGCGGTGGCGGCCGCGGCCAGCGAGTGGTCGTACACCCTCGGGACGGTCGCGTTCGTCGTCACCGTGGCGCTGCTCCGGTGGCGCCCCTCCTTCGGCGGGCGGTTCTGACCGCCGCGGAGACGAGATTATTTTGCGTGATAATGACGGACAACTATAATTGACTCCGCGTCAGACGTTCGTCTGACGACCATGTCTCCGCCCGGCGACGACGCCCGACGGTTCGCCGCGATGCTGGCCGACAACGCCGACCACTCATCGGTCACGGCCGATCGGCTCGCGGGCACGACCGACGGCGTCGCGGACCTCGAGTCGGCGCTCGTCACCCACCTCGCGGACGGCGAGCGCCCGCGGTTCTGCTTCGAGGCCGCCCGGGAGGGCGTCGGCCTCGGAGACCCCGACGACACGGTCGACCCCGAGCGCGGCGGGGCATTCCTGTTCACCGACCTCCGGGTGTACCTCCAGCTGGGCGTCGGCGAGACCGGCGACAAGTCGCTGAGCCTCCCCTACGGCGACATCGACGGCGTGGGTCACCGCGACGGGCCGAAGCGCCACCGCATCGACCTGTCGGTCGCCGACACGGCGTACTACCTCTGGATTCCGGGCCGGTTCGACGCCGACGACGTGGCCCGGGCCGCGGAATACGCCACCTACCGACGGAAGGCCGAGACGCCGGACACCGGCGGCGGCGACGTGTCCCGAACCGAGAGCCAGACCGTCGAGGAGCGGCTCCGCCGGCTCGGCGACGCCCACTCGCGCGGGCTCATCTCGACCGAGGAGTTCGAGCGCCGGAAGCAGAACCTCAAGGAGTACGACGAGTAGCGAATCGAACGGCTTACCAGCCGACCGCAACAATCTCCGCCCATGAGCGAGGTACTCGTCGCCGAGGACCTCCGGAAGTCCTACGGCGACGCGACGGCGCTCGACGGCGTCTCGCTGTCGGTCGGCGAGGGCGAGGTGTTCGCGCTCATCGGGCCGAACGGTGCCGGCAAGACCACGCTGGTCCGGTCGCTGACCGGGACGACCGACCCGGATGCGGGGTCGGTGTCGGTGTTCGGGACCGACCCGACCGCGGTCGACCGCCAGCGGCTCGGCCTGCTCCCCCAGTCGTTCGACCCGCCCGAGCGGCTCACCGCGCGCGAGCTCGTCGACTACTACGCCGGCCTCTACGACGAGGCCCGCGACCCGGAGGCGGTGCTCGCGGAGGTCGGGATGGCCGACGCCGACGCGACCTGGTACGAGAACCTCTCGGGCGGCCAGCGCCGCCGGACCTGCGTCGGCACCGCGCTGGTCAACGACCCCGACCTGCTCTTCCTCGACGAGCCCACCACGGGCATCGACCCCGCGGGCCGGCGCGCGCTCTGGACCCTCATCGAGGACCTGGCCGACCGCGGGACCACGGTGTTCCTGACGACCCACTACATGGAGGAGGCTCACCGGCTCGCCGACCGGGTGGCCCTGCTGGCCGACGGCGAGGTCGCGGCGGTCGGCACCCCGACGGACCTGGTTGCCGAGCACGGCGGCCGGACGCGGGTGGTCGTCGAGACCGAGCGCAGCGGTGAAGCGGCGGTCGAGGCGCTCGCCGACACCGACTTCGAGGCCGAGGTGACCGACGAGGGGCTGGTCGTCGCGGGCGTCGCCCCCGAGGACATCGGCGACGTGGTCGAGGCCCTGAACGACGCGGGCGTCGCCTACGAGTCGCTGACCTGGAAGGAGCCCGACCTCGAGGACGCCTTCCTCCGGCTGACCGGGCGGTCGGTCGCGGGCGGCACGGACGCTACGGTCGGTCGGGAGAGCGACCTGGCTGGTCAGGAGCGCGGCGACAGCGAAACCGCCCTCGCGGGAGGCGAGCGATGACTACCGCGGGTCGGGTCCGGGCGGAGGCCAGCGCGGCGTGGCGGTCGTTCACCCGGCGGCGGACCGCGGTGTTCTTCACGTTCTTCTTCCCGGTCATCCTCATCCTCATCTTTGCGGTGCTGGTCCAGACCAACCCGGGCGGCGGCGGCCTATTCGCCCAGCCGCCGGGCTACTACCTGCCTGGCTACCTCGCGGTCGTGGTGCTGTTCACGCCGCTCTCGCGGGTCGGCTCGGAGGTCGCGCGCCACCGCGAGGGCAACCGGTTCGAGAAGCTGGCGACCACGCCGCTGGGCCGGGCCGAGTGGCTGCTGGCCCACACGCTGGTCAACGTCGCCATCATCGGCATCGCGGGGCTGCTCATCCTCGGGCTGATGGCGCTGGTGACCGGCACCGCGAGCCTGGCGCTCGGCCCGGCGAACCTCGCGCTCGTCGCGGTGCTCGTCGCGTTCGCGGTCGCGCTGTTCTGCGGTCTCGGCGCGGTGCTCGGCGGCCTGGCCGACTCTCAGGACGGCGTCATCGCCGCGAGCAACACCATCGCGCTCCCGCTGCTGTTCCTCTCGGACACGTTCGTCTCGCCGGGGCTGCTGCCGGGGTGGTTCCGGCCCGCGATGAACCTCTCGCCGCTGACCTACTTCGCCCGGGGAGTCCGTGACCTGACATATCAGTCCGGCGTGGTGGGCGCCGATCCGCTGGTCGCAGGCTGGGGGGCGAACCTCGCGGTGCTGGCCGCGCTCACTCTGGTGTTCTTCGCTGCCGGGGCGTACGCGATTCCCCGGACGGACTGAGGAAATCGGACGCCGCCGTGTCGTCCTTTCGCGCTCGACCGATTTTTCACCGCTGGCGCGCGCTGGCGGACCCTCGTGGTCCGCCAGTGCGTGCGAGGGATGACTGAGCGATCGGAGGGAGCGAAGGAAGAGGCTGGGGAGGGACGAGGCTCGCGGTCGCGGTGCGGGGCGGTGCGGGACAGAGGTGACGGCAGTAGCTAGCTCCACCGAATCAGTCGTCTTCGGAATCGAATTGACCGCACTCTCTACCGTCGCAGCGAAAATACGAACGGCGCAACCGCGGCCATGTACTCGTCGACGCCGTAGACGTGGTTGAGCATCAGGTACGTCACGATGCCGAGCGCGAGGCTCAGACTCCACGCGCCGGCCGCCCAGCGGCCGACCTTCGCGTGAGCGGTGTCCCGGAGCTCCGCGGGCGTGTGGGTCAGTCCGAGCACGACGGCGTGGAGCACCACGGGGACCGCGACCACCGACAGCACGATGTGGATCGCCAGCATCGCGAGGTAGGCGTAGTAGACCGGCCCGGTCACGGCGATGGACTTCTCGCCGCCCCCGCCGACCTTCACGAGGTAGAGCACCAGGAAGGCAAGGATGAGGGTGAACGCGGTCAGCATCGCGGCGCGGTGCTTGCGGACCTCGCCCTTGCGGATCCAGCGCCACCCGAGCAGCAGCGATGTGAGCGCGACGGTGTTCACGACCGCGATGGCGTGGCTCAGCAGGTCCACGGTCGGGCGTTCGAGCTCCGGGTAGATGGGGAGGAGGCCGGCGAACGTCCCGAGCACGAGCACGTAGCCGAGTATCGAGAGGACCGCAGTCGCGGCGCGCGGGTTGTCCTTCACCCGGCGCTTTGCGGTTGTGGTCGCCATGTCCGGTCGTTGGGACTATCGACTCAAGTGTATTGCTGTCCGTCCTCGAACGATTTTGGAAGTTCGAGTTGCCACGTGCAGATCATTTTCCGACACCACTCGACGGTGAGCGGACGGACGACACCACGAAGCTAGCTACTGCCGTCACCGATGAGTTTCCGCACCGCCCCGCACCGCGACGGCCTCACCCCTCCCCAGCCGCCTGCGCTTCTCGGCCTCCACTCCGTTCCGGCCTGCGATGCTCGTCCCTCGCACACGTCGGCGCGGCCACGAGGCCCGCGCCAGTGCGCGCCGGTGTCGGAAGAAGCGATAGCTCACCCGCGGTACAACGCGTCGCCGTCCCCGTTCTACAACTACGGTTTCACGAACCCAAACGAACTTTCAGCAGGGTTTCCGTAACTGTCAAAGCCGAACGTGTTGAAAACACGGGTATGAGCGCAGACCAGGAACAGCAGTCGATTCGCTGCCTCGTCGCCAAGGTCGGACTGGACGGCCACGACCGGGGCGCCCACGTCATCGCCCGCGCGTTCCGGGACGCAGGGTTCGAGGTCATTTACTCGGGCCTCCACAACGCCCCCGACGAGATCGTGCAGGCGGCCGTCCAGGAGGACGTCAACGTCCTCGGAATCTCCATCCTCTCCGGAGCGCACAACACGCTCGTCCCCAAGATCATCGACGGCCTCAAAGAGTACGACGCCTTCGAGGACACCCTCATCCTGGTCGGCGGGGTCGTCCCGGACGACGACAAGGCCGAACTCAAGGAGATGGGCGTCGCCGAGGTGTTCGGCCCCGGCACCCCGATGGAGGAGACCATCGAGTTCGTCCGGGAGAACGCCCCCGAGCGATGAGTGCCGAGCACGAGCACGCCGACCTCGTCGCGGACCTGCTGGAAGGCAAGCACCGGGCGCTGGCGCGGGTCATCACCAAGATAGAGAACCGGGCGCCGGGCTACCGCGACTTGGTCTCCCAGCTCCACGACCACACCGGCGACGCCGAGGTCATCGGCATCACCGGCAGCCCCGGCGCCGGCAAGTCGACGCTCGTGGACAAGATGGCCGACTACTACCGCGACCGGGGCGAGACCGTCGGCGTCATCGCGGTCGACCCCTCCTCGCCGTTCACGGGCGGCGCGGTGCTGGGCGACCGCATCCGGATGGCGAGCAACGTCGGCGACATGGACGTGTTCTTCCGGTCGATGAGCGCGAGGGGGAGCCTCGGCGGGCTCTCGACCGCGACCACCGACGCGGTGAAGGCGCTCGACGCGTTCGGCAAGGACAAGGTAATCATCGAGACGGTCGGCGCCGGCCAGAACGAGATCGACATCGTGAAGTCGGCCGACACGGTCGCGGTGCTGGTCCCGCCGGGGAGCGGCGACGACGTCCAGATGCTCAAGGCCGGCATCCTCGAGATCGGCGACGTGTTCGTCGTCAACAAGGCCGACCTCGACGGCGCGGACCGCACCGTCCAGGAGCTCCGGGAGATGGTCCACATGCAGAACGACCACACCGCGGGGCTCGCGACCGGTCACCACGGCGCGGGAGGACTTCCGGCGGACGAGAGCGGTGACGACGACACTACTGGCGACGAGGCAGCCGACGGCTGGGAGCCCCAGATCGTCGAGACCGTCGCAGAGAGCGGCGAGGGCGTCGAGCGACTGGTCGAGACGCTGGCCGACCACCGCGCCCACCTCGAATCGTCGGGCATGCTCGCCGAGAAGGAGCGGATGCGCTACGCCGAGGAGATCCGGAACCTGCTCCGCGAGGACGTCGGCGACATGCTGGAAGGCGAGATCGAGCGCCACGGCGGGATGGACGACCTGGTCGAGCGCGTTCGGAAGCGCGAGACCGACCCCTACTCTGTGGCCGACGAGGTCATCGCTCCCATCGAGGACTGCCTCGACGAACCGGAGTGACCCGGCCAGCGACCGCTCGCGGGACGACTCCCTTTTTCGAGAACCGTCGCGACTCCGCCTGCTGACGCGCCGCTACGTGTGATACGGAACTGCGGAAAACGAAAACTCGAAACTGACGTCTAGATCTCGCTCTCGAAGTCGTCGAGCGAGTAGGTCGGCTCGGCGCCGCGGCGGTCGAGCGTCTCGTTGGCCAGCAGCCAGTAGACGACCGACAGCGCCTTGCGGCCCTTGTTGTTCGTGGGGACCACGAGGTCGACGTTGCTGGTGTTGTTGTTGGAGTCGCACATCGCGATGACCGGGATGCCCACCGTGATGGCCTCGGTGACGGCCTGCGCGTCGCCGATGGGGTCGGTCACGACCACGACGTCGGGCTCGATGTAGCCGTCGTACTTGGGGTTGGTGAGCGTCCCGGGGATGAACCGGCCGGTCCGGGCGCGCGCGCCGACCGCCTCCGCGAACTTCTCGGCGGGGAAGCGACCGTACTGGCGCGAACTGGTCACCAGGATCTGCTCGGGGTTGTAGTTGGCCAGGAAGTCCGCGGCGGTCCGGATGCGCTGGTCGGTCTTCGAGACGTCGAGGACGTACAGCCCGTCGGTCCGGACGCGGTGGATGAACCGCTCCATGTCCTGGGTCTTCTGCTGGGTCCCGATGTGGACGCCCGCGCCGAGGTAGTCCTCGACGGGGATGAGGAGGTCGGCCTCCTCCTGGTTCTCCATGACGTCCTCGTCGAGGGCCGGGCCCGCGTCGGCCTCCTCCTCGGTCTCGGCCTCGGCCGGCTCGTCGGTCGTCTGTTCGTCGTCGGCCTCCGCCGCCACGTCCTCGTCGGGCTCCTCGGCCGGCTCCGCACCGCCCGCGCCCTCGGGCTCGGGGTCGATCTCCGATTCCGCGGCGTCGAGGCCTTCCTCGTCTTCTACCTGTTCGGGGTCGTTCTCGCTCATAGTCGTGATACGTTTTGCTCGATTCGGATGAGTTCGTTCAGCTTGGCGGTTCGCTCGCCGCCGACCGCGCCCGTCTTGATGAACGGGGCGCCGGTCGCCACGGCGAGGTGTGCGATGGTCGTGTCCTCGGTCTCCCCGCTCCGGTGGGAGATGACCGGCTCGTAGCCGTTCTCGACGGCGAGCTCGACGGCGTCGACCGCGTCCGACAGCGTGCCGATCTGGTTGGGCTTGACGAGGATGGAGTTGCCGGCTCCCTGCTGGATGCCGGTCTCCAGTCGCTCGACGTTGGTGACGAACAGGTCGTCGCCGCAGATCAGCGTCCGGTCGCCGACCCGCTTGGTCAGCTCCGCGAAGCCCTCGTAGTCGTTCTCGTCGAGGGGGTCCTCGACGTACGCGAGGTCGTACTCGTCGACGAGGTCGGCGACGTACGCGATCTGCTCGTCGGTCGACCGGGTCGTCTCGCGGTAGACGTACTCCTCGTCGTCTTCGTCGTACATCTCCGAGGCGGCCACGTCGAGCCCGAACTTCACGTCGAAGCCGAACTCGTCGGCCACGGTCTCGGTCGCCTCGTCGACGATCTCGAACGCCTCCTCGTCGTCGATGGAGGGCGCCCACGCGCCCTCGTCGCCCTTGCCGGCCGCGACGCCCCGCTCGTCGAGCAGGTCGTGGACCGCCTGGTGGACCGCGGCGTTGGCGAACACCGCGTCCTGGACGCTCGGCGCGCCGAGGGGGACGGCGAGGAACTCCTGGATCGCTGTCGCGTCCGCGGCGTGCTCGCCGCCGCCGACCACGTTGCCCAGCGGCGTGGGGAACTCCTCGCCCCGGAAGGCGCCGCCGAGGTGCTGGTACAGCGGCGCGCCGAGCACGTCCGCTGCGGCCTTCGCGGCGGCCATGCTGACGGCGACCGCGCTGTTCGCGCCGATCTCCGAGAAGTCGTCGGTACCGTCGGCGGCCCGGAGGGTGCGGTCGACGTCGCGCTGGTCGCCGACGAAGACCTTGCCTTCGAGCCGGGGGACGGCATGTTCGCGCGCCGACGCGATGGCCTCGCTCGGGTCGAGTTCGATGGCCTCGTACTCACCGGTTGAGGCGCCGCTCGGCGCCGCCGCCCGGCCGAAGCCGCCGCTTTCGGTGAGGACGTCGGCCTCGACCGTCCGGTTGCCCCGGGAGTCGAGGATCTGGCGGAGCCGCACGTCGCTGACGAGCGTCATCGCTCACCCCGGCGCACCGTGAACGGCAGGACGCCGGCGTCGTACTCGTCGGCCGCGATGAGGATGGGCTCGGTCTGGTCGGTGTCGGTCAGCACGGGCGCGCCGTACGACACCTGCAGGGCGCGAGCCCCGATGATGCGAGCCTTCTCGTAGCGGGAGTAGCGTTGCTGAGCCATTACTGGTAGGGAGCGACGATGTCGACGAGGTCCTTGTGCGACACGAGCATCCGGCGGCAGCACTGTCGCTCGACGCCGAGTTCGTCGAGGACCTTCTCGGGGTCCTCGTCGCCCTCCTTCGTCGCCGACCGTGCCTTGAACTCCTCCCAGTACTCCCCGACGACCTTGCCGCACGTGAAACAGCGGACGGGTACCATCATGTTATCGGGCCTCCGTTCGGAACCGCGGGTTTCCTGTCATGGTGATCACCGGTAGGACTTCTGGTAGCGGGCGCGAGCGCCGGGACCGCCCCACTTCTTGGGCTCGGAGCGACGCGAGTCGTTGACCAGCAGCGACCGGTCGAACTCGATGAACGCGTCCCGGAGCTCGGCGTCGTTGGTGTACTGGACGAGCCCGCGCGCGATGGCGGTGCGGACCGCGTCGGCCTGGCCGCTGATGCCGCCGCCCTGGACGTCGACTTCGACGTCGACGTTGTCGCGCTCGTCCTCGCCGGCGACGCGGAACGGCTCGAGCATCTTGAGCCGGGCCGTCTCCGGTTCGACCAGCTCGACGGGCTGGGAGTTGATGCGCACGCGGCCCTCGCCCTCGATGACGGTGGCGCGGGCGATGGCCGTCTTCTTCTTGCCGCTCGTGTTGGTTACCATGTGACGTTAGCACCCAGGTTCTCGCTGACTTCGCCCAGCTGGACGAAGCGGATGTTCGACAGCCGGTCCAGCGACGTGCCCTCGAGGACCTCGCCGTCCTCGTCGAAGGGGTTGCCGACGTAGACGCGGACGTTCTCGAACGCCTCGCGGCCGCGGTCCTTCTTGTACGGGACCATGCCGCGGATGGAACGCTTGAAGATCATGTCGGGGCGCTTGGGGTAGTACGGACCGCTGTCCGACCCCAGCTCGGCGCGCTTCTCGTAGGTGGACATGACGTCCTCCTCGCTGCCGGTGATGACCGCGTCCTCGGCGTTGATGACCGCCACGCGCTCGCCGTCGAGCGCGCGCTGTGCGACCTTGCTGGCCACGCGACCGAGGATGCAGTCGCGGGCGTCGACGACGACGTCTGCGTCGAATTCTGCGAGACTCATCGGATCACCCGCACGTCGGAGCCGTCTGGATTCTGTTCGATAGCCTGTTCGAGTTCGAGCGCCTCACCGTCGGCCTGCTGGATCTTGGTCTCCGCGCTGGACGAGAAGTCCACGGCGGCGACCGTGACGTTCTTCTGCAGGACGCCGCTTCCGAGAACCTTGCCGGGCACGATGACGGTCTCGTCCTCCTCGGCGTACCGCTCGATGCGGCCGAGGTTGACTTCCGCGTGGGTGCTCCGGGGCTTCTCGAGGCGGTCCGCGACAGTGCTCCACACGTCGGCGTCCGAATCGCGGGACACCGACTTGAGGTCGGCGATGAGACTGGTAAGCCTCGGATTCGTCTTGCTCATACTACTTCCTCCTGATGGAATCGAAAACTGGAGTGCAGGGAGCAGGATTTGAACCTGCGGACTCCTACGAGACAGCGCCCTGAACGCTGCGCCGTTGGCCTGACTTGGCTATCCCTGCACGTCTGAGAACACACGTGCAGCCCGTCGCGGGCATCAGTGTGTAGTGGGTGGCCCTTCAAACCAGTTTCGGTCTGACTCGACCCTGGACGCCCCGTCGTCGCCGCGGAGTCCTGCGACTTTCCGGAAGCGTCGAACGCCGAAACGCGGTCTGAAGTGCCCTGCATGGTTCTATAGCTGTACTGCTTCTTCGAGCTCGGCCGCGCGGTCGCCGATGGAGGCGGCGGCCTCGGTCACGAGCTCGTCGATGGTCAGCGACCCGTCGGTCTCGACGTGGAACACGAAGGCGTTGTCGACGTCGTGGACCTCGACCTCCTTGCCGGGGTACCGCTCGGTGAGGTCGTGGTCGAACTCGGAGGTGGGGACGAGCTCCCCGTCCTCCTCGATGACGCCGCGGAGGATGTTGGTCTCCTCCTCGTCGTACTCGTCGCGGTCGCCGACGACCTCCACGCGCTGGAGGTGCCGGTAGCCGACCGCCACGCCGCCCTGGTGCTTGGCGTGGTCCTTCCCGGTCGAGAGGACGGCGTCGGCCTCGAGTTCGAGCCGCTGGCCGTCTTTGAGGTCGATGATGGGGACGTTGCCGTCGGCCGGCTGGACCATCCCGTCGGAGCTCACGAGGTCGCCCGAGTAGGCGGTCCCCGGGCCCGACACGTCGAGGCTGAGGGTGACGGTGTCGCCCTCCTCGAACTCGCCCAGCGGCGTGCTGAGCGGGACTAGCCCGAGTCGCAGGCCGATCTGCTCGTCGAACATCACCGACGAGTTCTCCACCATCCGCACCGTCTCGATGGAGAGGGTCGGCACGTCGGCGACGATGGCCCGCCGGATGCCGTTGGCGAACGCCGGGGTCGCGCCGCGCACGAGGAACCGGGCCTCCCGGTCCCCGCGTTCGACGAACTCAACCTCGTAGTCTTCGGTCATGGGTTAGAATCCGCTCTTGCCCTTGGGGGCGCGGGTGCCGTCGTGCGGGATGGGGGTCACGTCCTCGATGCGACCGATCTCGAGGCCGGCGCGGGCCAGCGCCCGGATGGTCGCCTGCGCGCCCGGGCCGGGGTTCTGCTGGAGGTTCCCGCCGGGTCCGCGCACCCGGACGTGGACGCCCTCGATGCCCGCGGCCTTGACCTCCTCGGCGACCGTCTCGGCCATCTGCATCGCGGCGTACGGCGAGGACTCGTCGCGGTTCTGCTTGACGACGGTCCCGCCGCTGCTCTTCGCGATGGTCTCGGCGCCGGTCAGGTCGGTGACCGTGATGATGGTGTTGTTGAACGATGCGTGCACGTGGGCGACGCCCCACTTGTCGTCCTGAGATTCGCTCATTCGTTACCCTCCGCTCGCTCGGGGTGGAGTTCGTCCGCCAGCGGGCTGTTCTCGTCGAACTCGACGGTGCTCTCCTCGGCCACCTCGACCTTGTAGGAGGGCGCCTGGACGCGCTGGTCGTCGACGGTGACGTGGCCGTGGACGACGAACTGACGCGCCTGGTTGGGCGTGTTGCCCAGGCCCTTCCGGTAGGCGACCGTCTGGAGCCGGCGCTCCAGCACGTCGGTCACCTCGAGCAGCAGGACGTCGTCGAGCTCGTCGCCGTCGTCGAGGACGCCGATGCGCTGGAGGTGGGCGACGAACTCCTGGCCCTCCTCGGCCTCGGTGTCGCCCTGCGCGCGCTGGGCGAGCAGGTTCCGGGCCTCGCGGCGGTAGCCCCGAAGCTCGGACTGGGCCCGCCAGAGCTCCTCCTTGTTCTGGAGGCCGTAGCGGTCGACCAGGCTGCGCTCCTCGGAGATGCGCTCGCCCTGGTAGGGATGGTTGGGCGTCTCGTAGAACTTGGTGTTCTCGCCGAGCGCCATTACTCCTCACCACCCTCTTCTTCGGCCGCCTCTTCGGCGGCCTGTTCTTCCTTGATCTCCTCGACGTTGACGCCGATGGTGCCCTCGGTACGCCCCGTCGAGCGGGTGCGCTGACCGCGGACCTTCTGACCGCGCTTGTGGCGGACGCCCTTGTACGAGTCGATCATCTTCATCCGGTTGATGTCCTGCCGACGGGTCATGTTCAGGTCGTTGCCCGTCTGGTGGGTCGTCTCGCCGGAGAAGTACTCGTTGCGGTGGTTCGCGAGCCATTCGGGGACCTTGTCGCCGAAGCTCTCGACCGCCTCGACGACGGTCTCGATCTCGTCGTCGTCGAGTCGGCCGAACGTCGCCGTGCGGTCGACGCCTGTCTGCTCGGCGATGATGCGCGCCGCTCGGCGACCGATCCCGTTCAGTTCCGACAGGGACCGCTCGACGGACTTCGTCCCATCGAGGTCTGTCTGCCCGATGCGGACGAAGTATCGGAGGTCCTCGTCTTCCTCCTGTGGTTCTTCCGTGCTCATGGTTGGATACTGGAAAGCGTCGAGGGAGGGATTTGAACCCTCGAGGCTTGACGCCACAGAGTTAGCAACCCTGCGCCGTGGGCCAGACTAGGCTACCTCGACACGCGTGCATTCACTGTCGCCCTTCCGGACTCGGGACCCGACGCCCCTACAGGTTTGCGAGTAAACGTACCGGTGGCGGGTATATAAATACAACGAAACGCCGACTCCCTGCGGCGGGCTCCCACTGCGGAACGCGGCCCAGTTCGGTTGTCCGCGAGGCTAGTCGTTCGACCGTTCAGGAGGTGCCCCAGTCCCAGTCGCTCTCGTCACCCCCGACCTCTATTTGTTCGACCCGTCCCAACTCCTCCCAGGCGGCGTCACCGTCGGCGGCGTCGGAGCGGCGGACCGACAGGTCTCCCCAGCCGTCGTCGTACTCGGCCGAGAGCTCGTACCGCTCGGTGGACCCGTCCCCGGGCCGGACTTCGACCCGGAGCGACTCCTCGGGCACGTAGTCGATGGGGCTCGCAGGCCCCTCGAAGGTGGTCCCGTCCGCGAGCGCGACGCGCACGCGGTCGTTCAGGTCGGCCTCGCCGAGGCGCTCGACCAGTTCGGACTCGCTCATGGGTCGGCCTTCACGGGAGTCGCGGTTAAGCGTGCGGGCCGGGAGCCGTGCAGTTCGGTAACCGCGAAGAACCGACCGAATTCAACGACCGCCGCTCGCGGGTCAGCTGCGGGCAGGAAAGTCGCTCAGGCTTCGAGACCGCTGACGTACTTGTCGTTGATCTCCCACTCGCCGTCGTCGCCCTTCACCATGTACTCGCCGTAGTAGGGCACCCGGTTCGCCACTGTCTCCCGGAACGTCTCGCGAATCTCCTCCTTCGACATCTCGCCCATCGGCCGGAGGTCGTCGTTGCGGTTCAGACACCCCTTCAGGTATCCCTCGTGCGTGACGCGCACGCGATGGCAGTTCGCGCAGAACTGCGGGTTCTCGACCGGGTCGACGATCTCGACCATCCCGCTCGACTCGTCGGCGGCGGTCCCGCCGACCCAGTAGCGGTTGCGGTTGTGCATGTCCCGGGTCTCGACCTCGTCGGCGATGTCCGCCAGCCAGTCGTGGACGCGCCCGATGTCGATGTTCCACTCGGGCTTGCCGGTGAGTTCGGGCATGTACTGGATGAGCTGGAGCTGGAGCCCCTCGTTCTCGGCGACGTGCTCGACCATCTCCTCGACGTAGCCCGCGGTGTGCTCGAACACGACCATGTTGAGCTTCACGGGGTCGAGGCCGGCGTCGACGGCGGCGTGGACGCCCTCGATGACCTTGTCGTAGGCGCCGCTCTGGGTCACCTCGGCGAACGCTTCCGGGTCGAGGGCGTCCTGCGAGACGTTGACTCGCTCCAGGCCCGCGTCCACAAGGCCTTCGGCGCGACCGGGGAGGAAGGTGCCGTTGGTCGTGAGCGACACCTCCATCTCGTCGGGCGTCCGCCGGATGATCTCCTCCAGGTCGTCCCGGAGCATCGGCTCGCCGCCGGTGAACTTCACCTTCTCGACGTCGAACTCCCGGGCCACCTCCAGGAAGCGGACGACCTCGTCGGCTGTCATCTCGTCGTCCTGGGGATCCATCGGCCCCCGGGTGTCCCCCAGCCCCTCGTTGTGGCAGTAGACGCAGTCGAAGTTGCACCGGTCGGTGAGCGAGACCCGAACGCCGGAGACTTCGCGCCCGAAATCGTCCTCCAACATCTCTTGTGGACGTTTCGCGTCAGAGTCCTTAAAATCGCTGTCGACACCGCCGGCTTCGTAACCGGTTTTGGTTACCTCTCGCTGGGGCTACCTGTGTCTCGCACTTCGAACCCGCTCGGAGCGACCCGGAAGTTGACAAGGCTTATCGACGCCTCGGCCCGTACCCTCGATATGGACGAATCAGAGGTACGCGAGCTACTCCGCGAGGTCGAGGATCCCGACCTCGGGGACGACATCGTCTCGCTCGGACTCGTCAACGACGTGGCGGTCGAGAGCGACACCGCCAGCATCTCCCTGGCGCTCGGCGCGCCCTACTCGCCCCACGAGACCCAGATTGCGAATCGCGTCCGCGAGGTCCTCTCGGACCACGGAATGGAAGCCGACCTCTCGGCCCGCGTGGACGACGGCATCAGCGCCGACGAGCAGGTGCTCCCCGACGTCGAGAACATCATCGCGGTCGCCTCCGGCAAGGGCGGCGTCGGCAAGTCGACCGTCGCGGTCAACATCGCGGCCGGCCTCTCGCAACTCGGCGCCCGGGTCGGCCTCTTCGACGCCGACGTCTACGGCCCGAACGTCCCCCGGATGGTCGACGCCGACGACGTCCCCAGGGCCACCGAGGACGAGACCATGATTCCGCCCGAACAGTTCGGCGTGAAGCTCATGAGCATGGCGTTCCTCGTCGGCGAGGACGACCCGGTGATCTGGCGCGGTCCGATGGTCCACAAGGTGCTCACCCAGCTCTGGGAGGACGTCGAGTGGGGCCACCTCGACTACATGGTCGTCGACCTCCCGCCGGGGACCGGCGACGCCCAGCTCACGCTCCTCCAGAGCGTCCCGGTCACCGGCGCGGTCATCGTCACGACGCCTCAGGAGGTCGCCATCGACGACGCCCGCAAGGGTCTCCGGATGTTCGGCAAGCACGACACCGCCGTCCTCGGCATTGCCGAGAACATGTCCACCTTCAAGTGCCCGGACTGCGGCTCCGAGCACGACATCTTCGGCCGCGGCGGCGGCGCGAAGTTCGCCGAGGACAACGACATGCCGTTCCTCGGCTCGATTCCCATCGACCCGTCCGTCCGGACCGGCGGCGACGAGGGCCGGCCCATCGTGCTCGACGAGGACAGCGACACCGGCGACGCGTTCCGCGTCCTGACCGAGAACGTCGCCAACAACGTCGGCGTTATCAAGCGCCGACAGCAACGCTGACCCATGTCGCACGACCAGGGCTCCTACGGGCCGGACGCGGAACGCGCGAAGACGCTACGGGAGACCGCCGAGGACGTCCGCGGCGAGTCCTCGGAGAGCAAGCTTGTCGCGGCGATGCTCTACCGCGTCAGCGACCTCTACGATCCCGACGAGGAGACATCTCCCCGAGACATCTACGTCAATATGCGGGAGATCATCCGGACGAAGGAGTCGTAGAACCGTTATCGCAATTTCCTGAGAATCGCGAATCCGCCGACGAGTGCGAGGCCGACGTACGCTAACGGGACACCGCCGACCTCGTACCCGCCGCTGACCTTCTCACCCAAACTTCGGGCGTAGCTGTCGTTGCGGTACTGATAGTTGTCGCTCATCCACGTCGGCCGGACTGGTTCGTACGAGGTGTTCCACGTCCGGGTATCCGATCCGGCCTGGCCGGCGAACTCTACCTGGTCCATCGCACCGTCCTTCGTGGTCAGGTTTCCGGTGTACAACCGAGCCTCGCCCGCGATCTTGGAACCGCGTTCGTCGAGGAGTTCGACGGTGATCGTCCGAGTATCCCCGGGTCGGACCGACGCCGGGTACAGGCTCCCGTCTGTATCGGTCGTGTGGACGAAGAGCTTCGTGCTGTAAATCTGGTCTGAGGGATTGACCAGGGTCACCTCGGCGACCGCCGACGGTTCGCCTTTGACGTTGCCGTTCGTCACCTCGACGTTCGTGATGTGGGGTCTGGGGACGCCGGCGGGGTCGCTCGAGTTTATCTCTCGTGTGAAGTTGAACTGTGTGGAGTTCCCGTACGTTTCGAAGGTGACGGTGTGGTTGTCCTGGTTGACGTTGAGTCCGGAGGTGATGGATATCTCTTTGGTGTGAGTCTTGTTTTGATCTAGTCTCAGGTCTGCATTGTAGACCGTTCTATTGTCGACAACTACATTATATCCGCTTTTTTTGTTTGACTGTTCTTCATTCATCGCTACCACAGTAAGGGTATTATTGCCGCCCTCAAAGTCAAGTTTGTATAGGACACCTGCAGGATCTATTACTATTCTATCAACCGTGTTGTTTCTATTAGCATGACCTCCACTGGCTGCGGAAATCAATAAAACACTAACAGTCATAAGTAATACCAACTTTCTTTGGCTTACCATATGTATGAAAATAATACAGAATATATTTACTTAAATTTTATTAATCAGAGCACATTGAAACCCCCTCACAGGGAGATTTTTCTTGGTGGATGTATTTGAAGTCAGATCGGATTTCTTGACGGCTCTTCGCCTCTTGATAGGTGAATATCCTATCTTGATCAGGGATCCGTTCCCTCGCTATTTCACCAGTTTGTAGGTTTAAATATCTTTGAACAACATCGCCAGTAACCTTACCAGAGGTTCCAACGACGTTTTCTTCCTTCTCATAACTCGGAGCGTCAAATTCCGTGGTCTCCGTTTTGTTCAGGACCCAGACGGTTTTGTTCCGAGACCTTCCAAGTCTGATGCCATCGTTGGCATTGGCTTTGCGAACAGCAAACCGTCGATCATCAGTTGTTAACGTCACCTTCCATTCGTACTTTGGTGGGCTTACCTGCTTCTGGCGTTCGGCCTCATACAGTGTGATGAGGTTCGTGTATTTACTCTTCTCCGTGATTTCGTACTGTGTCTTCTGGGTTTCGTCTTCTATTTTTACTTGCCTCGTTTTCCCTGTAAAGTGGTGATGCTGGTCGGTCGGGAAGGGTGCCCAGTACGTCTCTGTACGCGTGACGGTGTAGGTGTACGTTTCCGTGGTCGGGTAGCGGTAAGTCTCGTAGGTCTGATACGTGTACGTCTCGGTGACCTCGGTACAAGCGAAGGTCCCGTGACACCGAGTCACGGTGTGCGTGTCAGTGTGGGTAACGGTCACCGTTCTCGTCTCCCAGTCGGTCCTCGTACCGGTTTTCTGTATTTCCTGTTCGTACTCGTACTGCTTGTCAGTACGATGTTCGGCAGGATCAACCACCTGACGGGTATCTCCCGTGAACTCACCGTTCCAGCGGTTCGAATCGCGCCATTCCGACCGGACGTTGTCCCGCCAGTACGTCTCGGTTTCCGTTCTGGTGACCTCCCGAAGATTCGTCCCGGATGCACTCCACTCGGAGGCGAGGAAGATATCGCGGATTCGCTTCGACGAGAAGTTCCTCGTCACCGTTTCGTACTTCGCATCCTGTTCTTTCACTCGCCTCTCAAGCACGAATTCTGGTTTGTGTCGTTTCTCTTCGAGTTTGTACCCTTTCGAGAGATATCGATCGCGCTCGCCTCTCGATTCGGCAGTCACTATTTCCGTGCGCTGCTTCTCGATGCGGTAGCTCAGGTTCGTCAAGGTGGGATCCGGCCAATATCGACCATCCTTGACAAACACGTCTACAGCGGGGAACGATACTTCGCTCTCTTTACGCCGATTCTCCTTGTTGTACACGGTAACCGACGGACGCTGATCGGAGAGTGCCGATGCGGGAATCTCGACGATACCGACGTAGCGGCGGGCGTATTCTGTGGGTTCCGAGTGGTCACTCTTCGGTGCTTTGACCGTCTCCCATTTCACCACATTCGCTCCCTGAACTGAGGTTGATATGCCGACGTGAAGATCGTCGTAGTACGTCTGCTTTGAGAGGTGATAGGCGTCCGTTTCGACTCGCAGACGTACTTCGTCGCCGGGGTAGTATGGTCCCTCTGTCACAACTTTACTTGACGTAATCTCCGGGACGAAATAATCCAGGAAATCGAAGTTCCGTTTTGTTTGTAAATCGAACCCATCTTCGATGATACTCGCTGCTCTTTCGTAAGCACGGAATTTTGCAGTTGTATTGTCCGGTTTCGTCGGTGTTGCACCGTATTTCCAGATATACTTTAAATCCGTCTTATCGGGGTCGAATGAACTGCTTGCATTTATAAGGATACCATGGTCCCTTGTGATGTAATTTTTTGTTCCGTCATTGATGACATCGAGTCGCAACTCTGGTTTACTTGGAGTTACTTGGAATTTACTAATTTTGGAACCTTCCCAAGTAACTTGCTGGAAAGATGTTTGGTATCGTATTCTTATCTGATAATATTTCGGAATTTGTCCGGCCCAAATTGAGTTGACTATTAGGCTATTCTCCTTTTCTCGACCATGCTTCTTACTTCTAATTTCCACGATTTTATTAGATTCATGCCGTATATTTATAGTAATATTTTCCTCATCAACTCCGTTAAGATCAATCTTCATAACGTGATGCGCTTTGTACCGACTCGGGTCGATACGCTCGTGATACGAATCGACAGGCCCGTTGACGAACTCCGACTTGACGATTTCCGGTTCTTTCACCGGTTCAATGTACGCACTCGTCCGCCGCGTCTGCCCTCTGTCGTCAATCGCGACGACGGTCACCCGATACCGCTTTCCGGGCGTGAAATCGTAGTGCGAGAACGACAGGGACTGCCTGGCGCCCGTTCGGGAACGATACCGCTGGCGGACCCGCGACTCCGTCGTCGCCACCGTCTCTCCGTCGACCTCGACGCGGACTGAGTCGAGATTCTCGTAGTCGTCGGACCCCGCGACGGTCCCGGAAATCGAGCCGAATCGCTCGAGCGATTCGATGGACACGTTCGGCTTCGGATCGACGACGACGGTCGTACTACCGTCGGCGAACGTCGCGACGTTCTGGGAGCCGTCGACGTACATGACGACCGCATAGAGCTTGTGGTCGCCCGGTTCCCACGTCCGGCGAAGGACGGTACCGCTTCCAACCTTTGACGAGGTGTTTCGCCACGTGATAGAACGGACGCTGGCGGTCGAGACGTCCAATCGAACGTCGTACCGACCGTAAAGCGGTCTCGCGCCGGTCACGACTGCGTCGCCGTCGACGACGGGCGAGGCCCGCTCGGCGATGTTGACGGACGAGTCCGAGTCCCGAGATCGCCACGAGGGCGGCGTGTCCGGTCCCGTCGAGACGACCGTTTCGAGCGACGCCGCGTCGGACTGCCCGTCGACGTCGTAGACGGTCGCGGTAATCGTCCGGTCTCCCGGGCTCGGAAAGAGCTTCGTCGCCGCGTCGGACCGCTGTCCGGCAGACAGCGAGTGATTGGCGAACGGCACGCCGTCGACGGTCCAGACGACATAGTCGAGGGCGGCGGCGCCGGCATCGATGTCCGCCGTGAAATTCGCCGTCGAGCCGGCGGTCGGTCGGGTCGGCCCGGAGAGCGAAACCGACGGGTCCGTTCCGGGCGAGACCGCAACGAAGAGCGTGTCGGAGCTGTTGGCACCGTCGTCGTCGGTGACGGTGAGCGTGACCCGGTACCGACCGGTCTCGGTCGGCGTGAATCGAGTCCGGGCGCAGTCGGAACAGTCCGGGTCAATTTCCCGACCCTCGGGCGTCCGTATCGACCACTCGTAGCGTCGGATTTGGCCATCCGTATCACGCGAACCGGACCCGTCGAGGAGGACGGTCGCACCCTTCGTGACGTCCTGGTCGAGGCCTGCATCAGCGAGCGGCGGTTCGTTCGCGGGAGCAGCGGTCCGAGGAAGTGCCGTAGTTACAGCAGTAGTCGAGATGAATACTACGAGCAGCGCCACCGATATCCACTTCGACATGGGGGTACGTTCTGCCCTCTTCACTTATAAAATACATGTTTAGAGCAGGATAATACAATACCATCCAACGACAGAATTCGGCAGACGAAGCAAGTTTTGCGAACGGTCGAAAACCGGTAAGAAACCCGGCATTACCGCCGATTCCTCATGAACAATCCTTGCTAATCTATAGCAAAGGCTTTACTGATTCACCCACCTACCACCAAACACTGGCCCAAACGGCCGTGAGCTACGAATATGACTGACGACGAACTCATCTGGCGAATCGCGGGCGGTTCCGGAGACGGGATCGACTCGACGAGCCAGAACTTCGCCAAGGCGCTGATGCGGTCTGGCCTGAACGTCTTCACGCACCGTCACTACCCGTCGCGCATCCGCGGCGGTCACACGTACGTGGAGATCCGGGCCAAGGACGAGCCGGTAAAGTCCCGGGGAGACAACTACAACTTCCTGCTGGCGCTGGGCGACAGCTTCGCCCGGAACCCCCAGGAGGAGGCCTACTACGGCAACGAGGAGATCAAGCCGCTGTCGGAGAACTTAGACGAGCTCCGCGAGGGCGGCGTCATCGTCTACGACGCCGGACTGCTCGACACCGACGAGATTGAGGACTTCGACCAGCGCGCCGAGGAGAACGACTGGCACGTGTACGACCTCGACCTGCGCGGCCTCGCCAAGGAGCACGGGCGGGAGGTCATGCGCAACACCGCGGGCGTCGGCGCGACCGCGGCGCTGCTCGACATGGACCTCGAGCACATCGAGGGGCTGATGGAGGACGCGATGAGCGGCGACGTGCTCGAGGCCAACCTCCAGATCCTCGAGGAGGCGTACGAGTCGGTGAAGGACGACTACGAGCACACCCACGACCTCCGCGCGCCGACCGGGAGCCACGACGAGGAGCAGGTCCTCGTCTCGGGCTCGCACGGCATCTCGTACGGCGCGCTCGACGAGGGCTGCCGGTTCATCTCGGGCTACCCGATGACCCCGTGGACCGACGTGTTCACCATCATGACCCAGCATCTGCCGGAGATGGGCGGCATCTCCGAGCAGGTCGAGGACGAGATCGCCGCGGCGTCGCTGGCGATCGGCGCGAGCCACGCCGGCGCGAAGGCGATGTCCGGATCGTCGGGCGGCGGGTTCGCGCTGATGTCCGAACCGCTCGGCCTCGCTGAAATCACCGAGACGCCCATCGTGCTGGTCGAGGCGATGCGGGCCGGCCCCTCGACCGGGATGCCGACCAAGCCCGAGCAGGGCGACCTCGAGCACGTCCTCTACACGAGCCAGGGCGACTCGAACCGCGTCGTGTTCGCGCCGGGCGACCCCGCGGAGTGCTACGAGCAGACCCGCAAGGCGTTCGAGATCGCGTACAACTACCAGATTCCGGCCATCGTCCTCTACGACCAGAAGCTGTCGGGCGGCCACCAGACCGTGCCCGAGGGCGTGTTCGACGAGGAGCCCAACCCCGACCTCGGCAGCGTCGTGACCGAGCAGGACCTCGAGGACGCGGTCCAGGAGGCCGGCCGGTTCAAGCGGTACATGTACGACGACGAGGAGGGCAGCGGCTTCGGCGGCGTCAGCCGCCGATCGCTCCCCGGCCAGAAGGGCGGGAACTTCCTCGCGTCGGGCAACGAGCACAACGAGGTCGGCCACATCAGCGAGGACCCCGACAACCGCACCATCCAGATGAACCGCCGGATGGCCAAGCTCGACGCCATCCGCGAGGACCTGGACGAGAACTCGGACCATCAGCCCGTGTACGGCCCCGAAGACGCCGAGTACGGCATCCTCAGCTTCGGGTCGACCAAGGGCGTCATCGAGGAGGCGGTCGACCAGATAAACGAGTCGGGCCACTCGGTCAAGTCGATGAACGTCAGCGACATCATGCCGTTCCCCAAGGACGAAGTGACCGCGTTCCTCGAGGACGTCGACGAGGCGCTGGTCGTCGAGATGAACGCGTCGGCCCAGTTCCGCCGGCACGTCCAGGGCCAGCTCGGCCGCTTCGGCGAGAAGCTGTACAGCCTGCTCAAGTACGACGGCAACCCCTTCGAGCCCGAGGAGGTCGTCTCCGGCTTCGAGAGCCGGCTCGGCGGGGAGGCCGACCTGAGCGAGTACAACGTCCGCATCGAGTCCGCGACGGGTGATTAACATGAGTGCATTCAACGCAATCGGCGAGGAGCGCGAGATCGACAGAGACGAGTTCACCCCGGAGATCGAGCCCCAGGCGACGTGGTGTCCGGGCTGCGGCGACTTCGGCGTCCTGAAGGCGCTGAAGCAGGCGATGCCCGAGGTCGGCCGCACCCCCGAGGAGACCCTGCTGGTCACGGGAATCGGCTGTTCCGGAAAGCTCTCGAGCTACTTCCGGAGCTACGGCTTCCACTCCATCCACGGCCGGTCGCTCCCCGTGGCCCGCGCGGCGAAGCTCGCCAACCCCGACCTCGAGGTCATCGCGGCGGGCGGCGACGGCGACGGCTACGGCATCGGCGGGAACCACTTCATGCACACCGCCCGCGAGAACCACGACATGACCTACATCGTCTTCGACAACGAGATCTTCGGGCTCACGAAGGGCCAGACGTCCCCGACCAGCCCGAAGGGCCACAAGTCGAAGACCCAGCCCCACGGTAGCGCAAAGCAGCCGATCCGGCCGCTGTCGCTCGCGCTGACCTCCGGGGCGTCGTACGTCGCTCGGACCGCGGCGGTCAACCCCAACCAGGCCAAGGAGATCCTGGCGGAGGCGATGGAGCACGACGGGTTCGCCCACGTCGACTTCCTGACCCAGTGTCCGACCTGGAACAAGGACGCCAAGCAGTACGTCCCGTACATCGACGTGCAGGACAGCGACGACTACGACTTCGACATCACCGACCGCGGCGAGGCGTCGGAGATGATGCAGGAGGCCGAGGACGCCCTCTACGAGGGCACCGTACTCACCGGCCGGTTCTACCGCGACGCCGACCGTCCGTCCTACCAGGAGGAGAAGCAGGCCACGGGCGACATGCCCGAGGAACCGCTGGCCGAGCGGTACTTCGACGAGGACTACGAGTGGGAGCGCAGCTACGACCTGCTCGAGCGCCACAAGTAAGCCGCGCTCGTGGTTCGGCCCCGCCGCTTTCTTCGTATTTTATCCCGTCAGCGACTGCGTCACTCGTCGCGGACTGCGAGAGAGCTCTGTTCGCTTCGACAGCTTCCCTTCTCTTAGCCGTCTTCCCCGCCACTCTCTCCATCTCCGCCTTCCTCGCCGCCCAAACTACCTTCCTCTCCGCCACCGCCAATCGCACCTTCCTCACCGCCTTCTTCTCCGCCGCTTTCGCCACCCTCCTCCCCGCTGCCTTCTTCCCCGCCGTTCTCTCCGCCCTCCTCGCCACCGCCTTCTTCACCGCCACCGCCGGGCATCCCGCAGCCGGCGAGTACGGCGACGGCTCCGGCGAGCGAGAGTCGAACGAATCGTCGTCGCGAGCGTCGGACCATACCGCGCGAACGCCCCCGACTTCCGAAAAGGGAGGGTACCGTTCCGGCCCGACGGCTGCCACCGTTCCGCCGCGTTCGTCCGGTTGCGGTCGGTGGGTCCGCGCAACGACTCGTTCCCGTTCGACGGACCGGAGTAAGCTCGACGCAACTCGGCCGAACGCGCGTTCGGTCGGAACGCAAACCGTTTTCCCATTCGGAAGGTATTTTTTCCCGTATCCGAAATACACTGGTAATGAGCACGCAGTCCACGGAGGACCGGATTCTATCGGTCCTCGAAGAGGACGCTCAGGCGTCCTACGCCGAGATAGCGGAACGGGCGAACGTCTCGAAGCCCACGGTCCGCAAGTACATCGAAAAGCTCGAAGACGAGGGGGTCATCGTGGGGTACTCCGCCGAGATCGACCCGAAGAAGCTCTCCAGCAAGTCCATCGCGATGGTCGGCATCGAGGTCGCCAGCGAGGAGTACGTCGACGCGACCCGCGAACTCAAGGAGCTCGACGAGGTCGAGACCCTCTACTCCTCGTCGGGCGACCACATGCTCATGGCCGAGGTCCGGGCGGCGGACGGCGACGCCGTCGGCGAGGTCATCAGCGAGAAGATCCTGAACGTCGAGGGCGTGACCGCGGCCCACCCGTCGTTCCTCCAGGAGCGTCTGAAGTAAGGGTCCTTTCGGAGGCCGTGAAGCCGGGGTTTCCTTCGCAGGGGTGGGGTTCCCTTCCCAGGGGCCGGGGTTATCTCCACAAGGGTCGGTGATTCCGGGGATGCGGAATGTCTCGCCCAGCCAGGAAAGGTCCCACTACAGCTGTTAACGGTCGACGAGGAATCGACGTTCGAAGACGACGAGGACTGCGTCCGTCGGCATCGACGGTTCGGGATAACCGATAGCTACCGAATCCGATTCCGCTCTCAGTCCGCGGCCGAGAGCTCGACGCTCGCCAGCGCGCGCTGGATGCGCTCCGAGGCCTCGGCCAGCCGCTCGGCGCTGTTGGCGTACGACACCCGCAGGCACTCCTCGGCGTTCGTGCCGAAGTCGGGGCCGGGCGTCATCGCCACGCCCGCCTCCTCGAGGAAGAAGTCCGCGGCGTCGAAGGCGTCCCCGGGTAGATCGCTCACGTCGATGAGCAGGTAGTACGCGCCGCCGGGGGTGTACCCCATGCTCAGCCCCCAGTCCTCGACCTCGCTCACGAGGTAGTCCCGGCGCTCGCGGTAGGTGTCCCGGACCTCGTCGAGGAAGTCCGCACCCGATTCGAGCGCCGCGACGCCGCCGGACTGGACGAAGTTGGGCGCGCAGATGAGCGTGTTCTGCGCGATGCGGTTGACGTGACCGACGTACTCCGGCGGCGCGACCATCCAGCCGAGCCGCCACCCGGTCATCGCGAACCGCTTCGAGAAGCCGTCGAGCACGAAGGCGTCGTCGGTGTACTCCAGCACGGTGTGGTCCTCGCCCTCGTAGGTCAGCCCGTGGTACACCTCGTCGGAGACCACGGTGGCGTCGTTCTCGGCGGCCAGGTCGACCAGCTCCTCCAGCGTCGAGCCCTCGAGCACCGCGCCGGTCGGGTTTGCGGGCGAGTTGAGCAGCAGCGCCTCGGTCTCCGGGCCAAGGACGCGGTCGAACTCGCTCGCGCGCGGCCGGAACCCCTCGTCGGCCGACAGCGGGACCGTCGAGATGCGCCCGCCGGTCTGGCGGACGAAGTTGGGGTAGCAGGCGTAGTACGGGTCGGTCAGCACCACCTCGTCGCCGGGGTCGACCAGCGACGAGAACGCCAGCAGCAGCGCGGGCGACGACCCCGAGGTGACGACGATGCGCTCGGGGTCGACGTCAACGCCGTACCGCCGGTCGTAGTAGGCCGCGATGGCCCGCCGGAGCTCGGGCTTGCCCCGCGAGGAGGTGTAACCGGTCTCGCCTGCGCGGAGCGCTGCGACCGCTGCCTCGGTGACTGCCGCCGGAGTGTCGAAGTCGGGTTCGCCCACTTCGAGGTGTACCACGTCGTCCATCCGGTTGGCCCGTTCGAGCACGTCCATCGCGGCGAACGGGGTCGTCCGAGTCGCGCGCTCCGAAACCATGTAGAGAGGCAAGACGGTACGGGAATATAAACCCTCGATGTGACAGTCAGTATTTGCCGGTCGAATCCGTCACCGCCGCGAGAGTTTTGTCGCCGGTGGCACTACCTCCGACCGTGCCAACCTACCAGCGCGAGGTCCGGGTCGACGCGCCGCTCGACGACGTGTGGGCGTTCCACTCCCGAATCGGGGGACTGGAGGCACTTACGCCCGACTGGATGCACCTCCGGGTCGAGGGCGTCCGCGGGCCGGACGGCGACGAGCGCGACGCCGACGCCGAACTGACGGCCGGGTCCGAAATCGACCTGTCGGTGCGACCGTTCGGCGTCGGGCCCCGCCAGCGGTGGACGTCGCGCATCGTCCGTAGCGAGGAGAGCGACGGCGCGGCGGTCTTCGAGGACGTGATGGACGACGGCCCGTTCCCCGCGTGGCGACACGCCCACCAGTTCTACGCCGTCGACGAGCGCACCACGCTCGTCCGCGACCGAGTGACGTACGAGCTTCCGATCGTTCGCGGCCTGCTCGGACCGCTCGGCCGGTTGGGCTTCGAGCCGATGTTCCGCGAGCGCCACCGCCGGACGAGGCGGGCTCTCGAGGGCTGGCGACCGGCCGACGGGGACTCACGCGCCGAGCATCAGCGGTCCGAGTAACACCCCCATCAGGTGGACCCGGCGGGCGCCGTACCGCGCGGGGACGAGGCCCACCAGCGTCGCCACGCCGAAGACGGCGACCCCGACGACCCCGGCGAACAGCCAGCTCAGTCCGGCCAGCAGGACGAGCACGGCCGCCGAGAGCCGGAACTGGTCGACCGCCCCGGCCGCCCGGAGGTAGCGGTCGCCGACCCCGAGCACCAGCAGGAAGCCCGCGACCCCGGCGACGCCCGCGGTCGCGAGCAGGAGCGGGAGGTTCACGGGCGCGCCGGCCTCCCGCAGCGCGACCATGACGCCGGTCCGGGGCGTGCCGAGCGCCGCGAGCGCGAACAGCGCGAAAATCGTGTTGGCGGTGTTGACGCCGCTGGTGGTCACCACGAACCCGCGGGCGTCGGTCGACCCGGGGACGACCGCCAGCGCCAATACAGCTGCGACCGCGGCCGAGACCCCCGGGAGGTAGCCGACGACCGCGCCCGCGACGCTCCCGGTCAGTGCCGTGACCCAGACGGACCGCCGGGAGGTCGCGATTTCCGCGTCGGCCTGCTCGGGGACGCCGGACCCGGAACAGGCCTCGATGAGGACCGGCGCGCCGAACAGCCCGGCGAACAGCGGCGTGAGCATCCCGCCGGCGTCGAGGGGCGCGGCGGGCGCGAGGTCGAGCGTCGCGTGACCGAGCGCGGCGCTGCCGAAGAAGGCAGCCAGGGCCCCCGCGGTCGCCCGGAGCGACCCCTCGGTGAGCAGCAGGAAGGCGACGACCAGCCCGAGAACGATCGGGAGGTGGGCGCGCACGACGGGGTAGGCGACCGTCATGGCGCGGGTGACCGGAATCGCGAGCGGGACCGCGAACGCGACCGCGAGTCCGCTCCCGAGCGCCGAGAGCCGCACCGCCTCCCGGCCCCGACCCGCGATGACGAGGCGGTGGCCCGGCAGGGCGGTGGCGGCCATCGCGGCGTCGGGCACCCCGAGCGCCAGCGCCGGCACCGCGTCGAGGAACGAGTGGACCACGCCGGCCGCGAGCATCGCCGCGCCGACGAGCCGGGGCGGGCCGGGCACCGCGGGCGCGACCGACGCCAGCAGCAGCGCGAGGTTGTTGACGTGGAGGCCCGGCGTCAGCCCGCTGAGCGCGCCGAGCGCGATGCCGCCGAGGACGAACGCCAGCACCGCGACTGACGCTCCCACTTCGAGTCCGACTCTCGCGCCGAGTGCCTCCATCGGGACGGCTTCGTCCCGTTCTCGGATTTAAGGGTTCGTGCGCTGGTCGGCGACCGGAGGTCTCTGACGGCGGGGGTCGCCACGTAGCTACCGCTCCCTGGTTGCTCGCGAAAGAAAAACCGAGTTCCTGGGCGTCGAGCCGACTCAGCCGAAGAGTTCGCCGAGGCCCTCGCCGCTGGCCTCTTCGTCCTCGTCTTCCTCTTCTTCGGCCGCTTCCTCTTCTTCTTCCTCGCCACCTTCGGCCTCTTCGCTATCCTCGTCGGCACCGCCCTCGGCGGCAGCGCCGCCCGCGGCGGCGCCGCCGGCGGGCACGGCCGCGGCCTGCTCGACGGCCTCGTCGATGTCGACGTCCTCCAGCGCGGCGACGAGCGCCTTGACGCGGGACTCCTCGACGTCGACGCCGGCGGCGTCGAGGACGCCGGTGAGGTTGTCTTCGTTGATCTCTTCGCCCGATTCGTTCAGGATGAGTGCAGCGTAAACGTATTCCATTGTTGTAGTCTGAAGGTTGGTTGGTTATCCGAACATCGCGCCGAGGCCCTCGCCACCGCCGGAGTCGTCGTCATCGTCGTCCTCCTCGTCGGCGTCGGCCTCGTCGGCGTCGGATTCGGTGTCTTCGTCGCTCGATTCGTCTTCGGTCTCGGCCTCGGTCTCGGCGCCCGCGGCGGGCGCTTCGACGTCGGCGAGCTCGTCAGGCAGCGCCTCCTCGTCGTCGATCTGCGCCGCGAGCGCGCGGAGCTGACCGTCGGCCTTGCTCACGAGGTCCGGCACGACGTCCGGGCTCTCGATCTCGGCCTGGAGGCCGAGGCTCTTGGCCTCGCCCTCGGCCTTCTGGACGAGCGTCGGCGTGGTCTGGGCGGTCGGGAAGACCGCGTTGACCGAGAGGTTCCGGGCGCGGGCCGCCGCGGCCTCGACGTCGGCGCGGTACTCCTCGACGTCGATGGCCAGCTCGTCGGCCTCGAACATGACGCCGTCGGAGAAGACCGCTTCGAGGTCCAGGCCCACTTCCTTCGGCTCCATGCCGAGTTCCGCGAGCACGTTGGCGACGTCCTCCGAGACCTCCTCGCCCTCCTCGGCGACGACGCTGTCCTCGGTGACGTGGATGGAACCCTCCATGATGCGAGCCGCCGCACCGATGGACTGGAGTTCGCCCACGAACGGGCCCGGGTCGACGCCCGTGTCGCCCTCGGGGATGAGGATGTCGTTGGGCGCGACCTCGCCCGCGCCGATCGGGGCGGGGCTCTTCGACGCTTCGAGCTGCTTGTACAGCCCGAAGGGGTTGTCGTTCGTGCCGATGAGGCCGACCTCGCCGGCCACGTACTCCTTGAGCGCCTCCACGCCCTCGTCGACCTCGTCGAGGGCCCGGTTCAGCAGCGTGTTCCGGCTGATCCGGAGCTCGGCGCTGCCGTGGAGATTGCGACGCATCGTCTGGAGCTGGCGTGACGGGATGCCCGTCACGTTGACGATGCCGACGCTGCTGTACCCCTCGATGAGGTCGACGATGTCGTCGACCTCCTCGCGCTTCCACTGGGGGATGGTTTCGGTCTTGCGCTCGGCTTCAGCTGACATCTTAGGCTACCTCCACGGACGGGCCCATCGTCGTCTTGACGTAGATGTTGTCGATGTTGAGCGGCCCCTTCTCGAGGTTCGCTTCGAGTCGACGGAGGATGACGTCGATGTTGTCCGAGATCTCCTCCGCGGACATGTCCTCCGCGCCGACGCGGGTGTGGAAGGTTCGCCGGTCGCCGCTCCGGAGCTGGACCGTGTTCTTCATCCGGTTGACGGTCTCGACGACGTCGTCGTCGGGCTGGAGCGGTTCGGGCATCTTCCCTCGCGGACCGAGGATGGTACCCAGGTAGCGACCGATGTCTTGCATCAGCGCCGCTTCGGCGATGAAGAAGTCGGTCTCGTCGGCGAGGTCCTTCGCCTCGTCGTCGTCGTCGCCGAGGTCTTCGAGGTCGTCGCCGTCGAAGACCTCGTCGGCAACGTCTTCGGCGCGAAGGGCGGTCTCGCCCTCCGCGAACACGACGATCTTCGTCTCCTGTCCGGTGCCGGACGGGAGGACGATACTTTCGTCTACGCGGTTCGACGGTTCGTTCAAATCGAGGTCGCGCAGGTTTATCGCGAGGTCCACCGTTTCGCGGAAGTTCCGCTCGGGTGCATCCTCGAGTGCGCGAGAGACTGCTTGCTCTATCTCCTGATCTGCCATTGTTCACCTCCGTAGTACGCAGGACGCTCCTACGGGTCAGTGAAACAGGTTACTGTCTGCTGGCGCTGTCGTCACGGTTCGCCAGGACGGCGAATCCGTGACCGAACGACAGTCGACAGTAAACGCCTGTCTCGTTCCGAGAGAATGGTCATGCGAAACTTAAACCCGTCGAAGCGGCGTCACCCTCGGGCCCGAGACCGCCGCGCGCACGGCCGTAACGAGTTAGATTGGCCGACCCCAACGCCCGCCGTGGCCGGGACAGTCCTCGTCGCGGAGGTCGCGCTCTCGCTCGTCCTCGCGGTCGTCCACCTCTTCGCGGGCCGACTCGGCTTCCGGGCCGTCCCGCGGAGCTACTGGCTGTCCGGAGCGGGCGGGGTCTCGGTGGCCTACGTGTTCGTCCACGTCCTGCCCGAACTCGGCGAGCGTCAGCGCGCCTTCGAGACCGGTGCGGTCGGGTTCCTCGAGCACCACGTCTACCTGCTCGCGTTGACTGGCTTCGCGGCCTTCTACGGGCTGGAGCGGCTCGCCCGAGAGTCCCAGAGCCCCGAGACCATCGGCGGCGAGCCGACCGAGACCTCCGCGGGGGTCTTCTGGCTCCACGTCGGCTCGTTCACCGCGTACAACCTGCTCGTCGGCTACCTGCTGGTCCACCGCGAGGAGTCGGATCCGGCGAGCCTCGCGTTCTTCGCGGTCGCCATGGCGCTGCACTTCGTGGTCAACGACCACGGCCTCCGCGAGCACCACCACGAGGCCTACGACGACACCGGCCGGTGGCTACTCGCGGGCGGGGTCATCGCCGGGACCGTCGTCGGCGTCGCGACCGCGCTGACCCACGCGGCGGTGTCGGCGCTGTTCGCGTTCCTCGCCGGCGGCGTCGTCCTCAACGTCGTCAAGGAGGAGCTCCCCGAGGAGCGCAACAGCAACTTCTGGGCGTTCGGCGCCGGCGCCGGCGCGTACGCAGCACTTCTGATTCTGGTCTGAGACCGTCGTACGACCGAATCCCGTCAGTCGAGGACCGCGGCGAGCGCGTCCATCGTCCGCTCGACGCGCTCGGGGTCGGCGTTGTACCCCATGTGGCCGACCCGCAGCACGTCGTCGGCCAGGTCGCCGAGTCCGGTCGAGAGGATCACGTCCTGCTCGTCGGCGAGCCGCCGCTGGAGATCGCTCGCTCGCCCTTCGACCTCGAACGCGGTTACGGTCGGCGAGCAGAGCGCCTCGTCGGCGGCGAACGGCGCCAGCCCGAGGTCCCGGCCGCGCTCGCGACACCGCTCGGCGACCGACTCGTGGCGGTCGTAGACCGCCTCCGGCCCCTCATCGAGCAGCAGGTCGAGCGACGCGTCCAGCGCGAAGAGGTTCGAGATGGAGTGGGTGTACGGCAGGTGCGGCGGGGCCTCCTCGGGGATGTCGACGTCCCGCCACGGTTCGAGGCTGGTGTAGAAGGTGTCCTGCTCGGTCGCATCCACCTTCTGCCACGCCCCGTCGCTGACCGACAGCGTGGTCAGCCCCGGCGGGGAGCTGAAGCACTTCTGGGACGCGCCCAGACAGACGTCGATGCGGTCGGTCGGCACCGGGGTCCCGCCGAGCGACGAGACGGCGTCGACGACGGTCAGGACCCCCGCGTCCTGCAGGACTCCGAGCACTTCGTCGAGGTCGTTCAGGACGCCGGTCGGCGTCTCGCAGTGGACCATCGTGGCGACCGCGAAGTCGCGGTCCTCCACGCGTTCCTTCACCGCTTCCGGGTCGAACCCGGCGTCGGCGGGCGCGTCGTGGACGGTCGCCTCCCCGCCGTGCATCTCCGCGAAGTCGGCGAACCCCTCGCCGAAGATGCCGTTGGCCAGGCACAGCACCTCGTCGCCCGACGCCATCAGCGAGGCGACGCTCGCCTCCAGGCCGAGCATCCCCTCGCCGCTCAGCACCAGCACGTCGTCGTCGGTATCGTAGACCCGCGCCAGTTTGCCCAGCAGGTCGCGGTAGAACGGCGAGAACTCCGGCTCCACGTCGGGGTTGACGATGGGGCGACTCGTCGCCTCCCGGACCTCGGGCGGGACGGCTGTCGGACCGGGCGTCATCAGCAGTTCGTCGCGGTCTTCCATGGTCGGGCTTGGACGCCGACCCCCTAAACTGGTCGTGGTCCGCTCCCGCCCGAGCCGGTCGACCGCCGCCATCTCGGCCCGACCCAGCAGCGTCACTCGCGGCTCCCGTCTGTTTCTGCGGAGGCAGCGGGTTCGCCGACCGTGCTGTCTTCGGCGTCCTCCTCCGCCTCCGCCGGTGTCTCGACGTCGTCGGCCCGCTGTCGGAGCGTTCGCCGGATCTCCTCGGCCGAGACGCCGGCGCTGTCGGCTCGGTGGACCACGTCGTCCAGGCGGTCCGCGAAGCTGCCGGCGTCGGTGACCCGCCGGCCGAACGTGCGCCTGGAGCGGCGCTCGGCCTCCCGCTTGCCGTCGCGGCCCGCCAGCGTGGCGTTGACCGAGGCGCCGACCAGCAGCACGAGGCTCCCGGCGTAGAGCCAGGTCACCAGCAGCAGGGTGCCGACCAGCCCGTAGATGTCGGGCTTGTTCGTGAACGCGACGTAGCGGTGGAAGAGCCACTCCAAGGCCGCCCATCCAAGCGCCGCGACGACCACGCCCGGGGCCGCCTCCCGGAGCGACACGCCGGTGTCGGGGAACACCGAGAATATCGGGAGGAACGCCACCGCCAGCGCCAGGGCCCCGACCAGGTCGGCGAGCGACCCCGCGAACGGGACGGTCGGCGGAATCCGGACTACGGTGCCGAACAGCACCGCGCCGACGGCGATACCGATTACCGACAGCCCCGTGTCGTCCGTGGCGTTCCGGAGCGCGTCGATGACGATCCGCCGGCCGGTCGTCGGGGGGAACGACCGGGTCAGTCCGAGCGCGGTGTCGACCAGCTCCGCGCTCCCGAACGTCGAGACGACCAGCACCAGCAGGAACAGGAGCGGGAGCATCGAGACCAGCGCGTGGTACGCGATGCTGGCGGCCATGAAGGTGACGTCCTCCCGACGCATCTCGAGGACGACCGCGCGAACCCCCGACTCGAGTCTGTCGAGTCGCCCCACTCCGAACGAGGGTACGGCGGCCACCCGGATAAACTGGGGAAGCCGCCGCCGGTCAGTCGTCGCCCGCCGACTCGCACGGATCGATGGCGATAGTGCCGTCGGACGCGACCAGAATCCGGTGGCCGCTGTACTCGAAACGGATTCGCCCGTCGGTGTCGCGGGGGGCGCCGTCGGGGCGGCGGCCGAAGAGCCGGTCGAGGGCCTCCGGGTCTACTGCCTCTGCGAGAACGGGGAGGTCGATCGGGTCCGCGTCGTCGACCGCGGCGACGGCCCGGACGAGCTCCTCGCTCGCCGAGTCGCGTCGCGGGTCGAAGCCGTGTCTGAGGAGCGCGGTCGATTCCGGGCGCTGGTCGTCTTCGTCGTCCGGCACGTTGTGTTCGGTCATATGTCTGGGAGCGCAGCGAGTGTGAACTCTGTGATGCGCCCCGCCTGCTGTGGCCTCCCGCACAGGTCCGGACACCACTGTCCTGTTTTGGTACCGCTACCGATGACAGCGGACGCACAGTGTGTACTCTCTCGCCGTTGTTCAATGAACGCCGCGCCCTTAAGAAATTGGTTTTACCGGAGTGTTCGGAAACCGACCGCCGGCCGACGAGGCGCGCGTCGGGCGATACTGGGTGCCGACCGGGAGACGTCACTCCCACCCGTCGACTCCCCCGTTCCCGGAAGACCGATTCCGTTAGCGAGTGATCCCTATGGACGAATTCAGCTACGCACTGTGCGTTCGCGCCCCGATCACGAGGGGCCCACTCATCCCGGTCGTGACGGTTGGGACGTCACCCGCCGTGTCCTTCGCGTGGTGGTCACGCGGGACGCATCACAGCGTCCCGCGTTCCGCAACACCGATTACCGCCACAATGTCATCCAGTCCAAGCGACGCGTCGACGCCGACAATATCGTCGAGCGCCAGGTCCCCGCCGCGGCCACCGGGTTGGCCGCCGCGCTGACCGACTTCCCGGCTCGTACAGTTCGAGGGAGCCCGATTGCCGCGATGGCGCTCGAACGCGGCGGGCAACCGCCCGTGCCGCTGTCCCACAGCCGGTGGGTGCTCGAACTGATGGAGCAGGTCCGCGCGGACGCCCGGAGGTGGGGAACTTCCCACCACTCGCCGCGGTCCCCCGTCTCACGCGCGTCTGACAGTCGTCTGATAGGGATTTATTCTCCGTGCGACCCACTATCGCGTGTGGCAATCACGACCTCCACCGCACTGGACCTCGAATCGCCGCCCGTCGCCGAGCGACGACACGTCGCGACCGACGACCCCCTGAGCCGGACGGTGTACCGGGCGCTCGCCGACGCCGAGGGCGTGGATCCGACCGACCTCGACTTCGAACTCTATCGCAACGTCGACGTCGACGCGCTCGACGCGCTGTTCCGGCACGCGTCCTCGCGGCCCCCGTCTTCCGCATCCGACCCGCGCGACGGCTGGTCGTTCTCGTTCTGCGTCGCCGGGTACCAGGTCGCCGTCGAGAGCGACGGCCGGGTCGCCGTCTACGAGGCGCCCCGACGAGACTGACCGACGAGCACTGTAGACCCCGGCGGGGGTCCGCGATTCACGAACTCCGCTCCAGCCCGAGATTCGCTTCGAGGTCTGCAGCCGTCTCCTCCAGCGCGACCACCTGCGCGATCCGCCGCCGGGCGTTCCGGCCGGGCCGCTCCGACAGCTCAGTCGAGATCCGCCGCGAGCGCGACCGCCTCGTCGAGGGTCAGTTCCCCGTCTTCGGCGTCGAGTCGGGCGAGCAGTCGCTCGACCCGGTCGTCGGTCGGCTCCCGGCCGGCCCGCTCCAGAATTCGGCGGGCCGCACCGCGGCCCGTGTCGCTCCCGAACAGGAGCCGGCGCTCGCCCCCGAACCGGGCGGGGTCGAACGGCTCGAAGGTGGTCGGGTCGTCGAGCATCGCCGCGGTGTGGAGCCCGGACTCGTGGGAGAACACCGCGTCGCCGAGCAGCGCCTTGCCCGGTTCGGTGTCCTCGTCGAGCGCGTCGAGCACCGCGCGGGCGACCGGGAGGAGTCGGTCCTCGTCGACGTCGGTCTCGAACGGTTCGTCGCCGACCGCGGCCGCGGCGACGACCTCCTCCAGCGCCGCGTTACCCGCTCGCTCGCCGAGGCCGGCGACCGAGACGTCGGCCTTCCCGACGCCGAGCCGGGCGGCCGCCAGCGCGTTCGCGGTCCCGACGCCGAGGTCGTCGTGGAAGTGGACCCCGACGTCTGCGAGGTCCGTCTCGAGCGCCTCCAGGTGGTCGACCACGCCGGCCGGGGTTCGGCTCCCCGCGGTGTCGGCGACCGTGTAGCAGTCGGCGTCCACCGCGGCGAACAGGTCGTCGAGGTCGGCCGGGTCGGTCCGGAAGCCGTCCATCGCGGTGAAGTGGACGGTCGCGCCCCGGTCCCGAGCGAGGTCGGCGGCGTCGGCCGCGGCGGTCGTCATCGTCGCGCGGTCCTTCCCGAGGACGCGGTCGAGCTGTCGGTCGCTGGTCGGGGCGAACAGGTCGACCACGTCGACGCCGGCGTCGACCGCGGCCTCGACGTCGCCGGTAATCGCCCGGGCGAGCCCCGTGACCGCGGCCGAGAGGTCGGCGCGGTCGCAGAACGCCGCGGTCCGGTCGTCGGCGACCGGGAAGCCGACCTGGAGGAGGTCGACGCCCAGCGCGTCGAGTTCCCGGGCGGCCGCGACCTTCCGGTCGACCGAGTAGTGGACGCCGGGGCGCTGCTCGCCCTCGCGCAGCGTCAGGTCGAGCAGCCTCACACGACGCCCTCCTCGCGGAGCCGCCGGATGCGCTCGCGGTCGTACCCCAGCGCGCCCAGCACTTCGTCGGTGTCCTCGCCCAGCGCCGGCGGGTCGCTCGACTCGACCCGGTCGAAGCCGGTGGCCCGGGCGGGGAACCGCGGGACGCGGATCCGGCCCCCCTCGCCCTCGGTCGCCCGGACCTCGCCCAGCGCGTTCGTCGCGTCGAGGTGGCGGTCCTCGCAGACGTCGGCGGTGTCGTTGACCGGCGCGACCGGGACGCCCGCCCCCTGGAGGCGCTCGACCAGGTCGGCGGCCTCGTAGTCGGCGCAGACCGTCTGGACCTCCTCCTTCAGCGCCTCGCGGTTGTCGAGCCGGTCGTCGAGCGCGGCGAACCGGTCGTCCTCGTGGAGGTCGACCTCGAGCGCCTCGCAGAACCGTCGCCACTGGCGGTCCGACGACGGACCGACGAACACCCACTCGTCGTCGGCCGACCGGAACACGTCGTAGGGCGCCCAGCTCGGGTGGCTGGCGCCCATCGGCTCGGGCACCTCGTCGTACGCCTGGGTGAACGCGAGCCAGTAGCCCATCAGCGCGACGCTGCTCTCGAACAGCGGGACGGTGACGTGCTGGCCCTCGCCGGTGGCGTCGCGCTGGCGGACCGCAGCCACGACGGTGAGCGCGCCGTACAGCGACGCGGCCATGTCGGCGACGCTGGTCCCGCTCCGGACCGGCGAGCTGCCGGGGTGGCCCGTGACGCTCATCATCCCCGACAGCGCCTCGGCGACGGGGTCGAGCGCCGGGAACTGCTCGTACGGGCCGGGGTTGAACCCCTTGATGGAGCAGTAGACCAGCTCCTCGTTGACCGGCCGGAGTTCGTCGTAGCCGACGCCGAGTCGGTCGGCCGTGCCGGCCGCGTAGTTCTCCACCAGCACGTCGGCCTCCTCGACCAGGTCACGGAGGACGGTCCGGCCCTCCTCGGTCTTGAGGTCGGCTGTGACGCCGAGCTTGTTCCGGTTGACGTAGTTGAACGAGCTGTTGCCGACCGGATTCGAGTCCCGGACCGCGTCGCCGCGCTCGGGGTGTTCGACCTTGATGACCTCGGCGCCGAGGTCGGCCAGCAGCAGCGAGCAGAACGGGCCGGCGATGATGTGGCCGAGTTCGAGCACCGTCACGTCCGAGAGCGGCTGGCCCCCGGCGCCCGGCAGCAGGCCCGGCGCGACGCGGCCGCCGTCAGAGCTTCGCTCTGACGAGATTCGCGACTCGTCGAGTCGCTCACCGCCGTCAGTTAGGACTCTGCGTTCGTCGCCGGAGTCAGTGTCGTCTGCGGTCCGGTCGCTCGCCGCGGGTCGGATGTCGTCGTCTGTCATGGTGGGGGTCAGGGGTTGCGCTGGGGTTGGGGGGAGTCGTTCGCCAGTTCGTCGCCGTAGCAGATGGTCGCGCCGTCGTCGCCGAACACGTACAGGTCGCCGGCGTCGAAGCCGACCGCCAGTTCGTCGCCGTGCTGGACGTCGCCGAAGGTCGACGAGACCACGTCGACGTCGGTGCCCTCGGGCGTCTGGCCGTGGACGACGAACTCGGTACCGAGCTGCTCGACCACGTCGGCGATGACCGCGAACCGGTGGTCGCCGCCGTCTGCCGAGAGGTACTGCGGTCGGATGCCGAGGGTGACCGTCTCGCCCTCGTGCTTGGCGAAGTGCTCGGCCGGCGCAGGGACGTCGAATCCCTCGCCGACGAGCGCGTAGCCGTCGTCGCGGGGCTCGACCGCCGCGGGCAGCATGTTGGTCGAGGGGGTGCCGATGAACCGCGCGACGTACTCCGAGACCGGGCGGTCGAACAGCTCGCCCGGTGGCGCGAACTGCTCGAGCCGGCCGTTGTTGAGCAGCACGACGTGGTCGCTCATCGTCATCGCCTCGGTCTGGTCGTGGGTGACGTACACCATCGTCGCGTCGAGCTCCTGGTGGAGCCGCTGGACCTCGACCCGGAGCTCGGCCTTGAGCTTGGCGTCGAGGTCGCTCATCGGCTCGTCGAGCAGCAGGACGTCGGGGTCCTGGACGAACGCCGAGCCGAGCGCGACCCGCTGCTGCTGGCCGCCCGACAGCTCCGCGGGCATCTTCTCGAGCTGCTCGGTTATCTGGAGGGTCTCGGCGGCTTCCCCGGTCCGACGGTCGCGCTCGTCCTTCGGGACGCCCTGGACCTTCAGCCCGTAGCCGATGTTCTCCCGGACGCTCATGTGGGGGTAGAGCGCGATGGACTGGAACACCATCGCGCAGTTGCGGTCCTGGGGCGAGAGGTCGGTGACGTCCTGGTCGCCGAACGAGATCCGGCCGCTGGTGGGGGTCTCGAGGCCGGCGATCATCCGCAGCGTCGTCGTCTTGCCGCAGCCGGACGGGCCGACCAGCGTCGTGAACGACCCCTCGGGGATGGTGAGCGAGAGGTCGTCCACGGCGACGTGGACCGAGCCGGCGGAGCGATACTCCTTGTCGACCGAGTCGAGGTGGATTGGACGTGCCATTATTCGAGACCTCCGACGTTGAACCCCTGGAGCAGGTAGTTCTGGAGGAAGAGGGCGATGAGGAACGGCGGGATGCAGATCAGCAGCGACACCGCCATCGTCTCGCCCCAGCCGATGGTTACGCGGTCGAGGAACAGGCTCGCCCCGACCGTGATGGTGTACATCTCGTCGCTGCTCATCACGACGCGGGCCATGGTGAAGTCGTTCCACGCCACCGCGAACGCGAAGATGGCCGCCGAGATGTACCCCGGGCGCGCGACCGGCAGCACGACGTCCCAGAGGGTTCGCGTGCGGCTGGCTCCGCGGACCCACGCGGACTCCTCCAGCGAGATGGGAACCGTCTGGAAGTACTGCCACATGAGCCAGATGGTGAACGGCGCCGAGATGGCGGTCAGCGCCATCGCCAGCGCGAAGTAGCTGTTCAGCAGCCCGAGCGTGAAGAAGATGACGTACAGCGGGATGGCGAGCACGATGGGGCTAAACATGTACGCGAACAGCACCGCCCGCGCTGCCAGCGTCTTGCCCGTGAAGTCGAACCGGGTGAGCCCGTAGCCCGCCGCCACCGCGAGCGCGGTGGACATGACCGTCGAACTCGCGGTCACGATGAGGCTGTTGGTGAAGTACTGGACCGTGTTGGTGTCCTCGAGCAGCACCTGGAAGTTCCGGAACGTCACCGAGTCGACGAGCAGGTTGACGTCCCCGCCCGCGAACACCTCCGCGGGCGACTGGACCGCGATGGCGACCATGATGTAGACCGGGATGGTCACGAACACGGCCACCGCCAGCGCGGTGAGGATGACCGCCGCGCGCTTGACGCGCTGCTGGACGTTCTGGGGGAGCAAGGAGCCGGCGGCACCCTCGCCGAGCCGAGACAGGACGCCGGTGCGGTCGCCCAGCGACATCAGTGGGCCACCTCCTTCTCGGGCTCGAAGACGCGGAAGTAGACGACCGCGACCCCCGCCAGCAGGAAGAACATGATGCCGGCGAGGGCGGTCGCGCCGCCGAAGTCGACCGCGTCGAACGCGATCTGGTACACCCTGATGGGGAGGGTGGTCGTCGCCTCCAGCGGGCCGCCCCGCGTCGAGAGGTAGATGATGTCGAACTTGTTGAACATCCAGATGCCCCGCACGAGCAGGATGATGAGGATGGCCCCGCGCAGGTGCGGGACGGTGATGTCCCGGAACGCCTGCCAGGTCGAGGCGCCCTCGACCCGGGCCCGCTCGTAGAGGTTGGGGTCGATGGCCTGGAGCCGCGCCAGCAGGATGAAGAAGGCGAACGAGCCGAACTTCCAGACGCTGGTCACGACCACGGCGGGCATCGCCCACTGGAGGGTCGAGAAGAACGCGACGGGGTCCTCGACCAGGCCGGCCTGGACCAGCCACTGGTTGAGGACGCCGACGTTCGGGTCGAGGATGAACTTCCAGATGAAGATGACCACCAGCGTCGGCAGGAGGTACGGGAAGATCATCATCGTGCGGAGGACGCCGCCGCCCCGTATCTCCTGGTTGACCACGAGCGCGAGCCCGAGGCCGACCACGAGGCTGAGGACGGTGGTCGAGACGGCGTAGACGACGCTGTTCCACAGGAACTTGAGGAAGCCCTGGCCCGTCAGTATCTCGACGTAGTTCGACAGCCCCGCGAACGTCGCCGCGCCGGTCGGATCGTTCAGCAGGCTCATCCAGAGCGCGTACCCGATGGGGATGAGCCAGACCAGGGTGAAGAACGCCGCGAACGGGAGGAACGTCGCGAGCAGCAGCAGCCGTCGCTCGTCGAGACTGGCGACCGAGGACTTGACCGATGTTACCGTGCTCATAGAGTTGGAGTCAGAAGCGGGCGGTCAGCCCTGGAGGCTCCGGAGCTTCTGGGCGACCCAGTCGACGGTCTGCTCGGGCGACTTGCCGCCGACGAGCATCTGCTCGGCCGACTGGCCGAACACCTGCTGGCCGTACGCGTCGGCCGCGAGGATGTTGGGCTGGCCGTTCTGCCCGGTCGCGAGGATGGAGGTGAACGCGTCCCAGTTGTTCCGCACGAGCTCCATCACGTCGGGGTGCTGCTGGATGACCTCGTTGTTCTTCACGGCGTCGCTGTCCAGCCCCTCCCTGGTCGGCGGGAACTGGAACAGCGGCGCCGACAGCACGAAGTCCATGAACTTGTCGGACTTGCTGAAGAAGTTCACGAACTCCCTGGCGCCCTTGGTGGCGTTGCCGTCGTTCCAGACGACGTGGCCCTCCATGTACGCCCACCACTTGTCCTGCTGGTTCCCGTTCGGGACGGGGAACGCGGTCGGCGAGAGCCGCTCGACCAGGTCCGGCCGGTTCGACTGGATGGTGAGGATGGGGAGCCCGCCGACGCTCATGATGGCGGCGGCGTTCTCCTGCTGGAGCGCCGCGATGGCGTCGCCCCACTCCCACCCGGCGCCGTTGGGGGAGTACTCGTTCATCTGCTGGATCCACCGGTAGGTGTCGACGGCCGCCTGGCGGTTCTGCTCGTTGTCGATTGTGACCTCGATGTCGCCCGAGGGGCCGCCGTAGATGTTCACGTCGTTCTGCCAGTGGTACTGGGTGATCTGGGTGTCGGCGTTGTTGGTCTGGCCCGACTGGACGACGTAGCCGTTGATGCCCTCCTGCTCGGTGACGCGCTGGGCCTCCGACCGCCAGGTCTCCCAGTTCGTGGGGTTCTCCTGGTAGAGGTCGTTGCGGTACCACCCCATCAGGGGCTCGACCATCGTCGCGGCGAAGTACGACTCGCCGTCGACGTTGACCGGGTCGGGCAGCCCCGTCCCCTGGACCGCCTCGCTCACGGGCGCCAGGTTGCCGTTGCGCTGGTAGCGGTAGGCGTCGGCCGAGGTGTCGAAGACGATGTCCGGCGGGTTGCCGGCGGCCTTCATCTTCTGGAGCTGCTCGTCGGTCGAGGTCCCCTTCGAGGTGTACGTGACGTCGACCGTGTAGTCGTGCTCGCTCTCGAACTCGGAGATGATCTGGTCGATGACCTGCTTCGAGTCGCCCCTGTCCGAGAGGTACTTGATCGTGTTCGACTGCGCGCCGCCCCCGCTCATCGAGCCGGCCGTCGTTCCGCCGTCGCCGCTCGACTCGCCGCCGTCGTTCGAACCGCCCATGCAGCCCGCCGCCGTGACGACGGTCGCAGCCCCCGCGGACTGGAGGAACCGCCGTCGGGTCGGTGTGTCGGAACCCATGAGAGAATATACCATACTTACGTGGGGAAGGTCTTCTCCCCTTCACTCGTTGGCTCTTTAAGTACTCGCGCTCAGTCATCGCCGCTGACGGGCGAGTTGCGGACGAACGCCGGCCCGTCGCCGTCGGCTGCGTCGGCGCGGACCTCCCGGTTCAGCGCGTTCCGCAGCAGGGTGCGCTCGGCCTTCCGGAGGTGTTCGAGGAACGTGGTGTGGCTGATGTCGAGTTCGGCGGCCAGCGTCTCGGCGTCGGCCTCGCGGGGCCACTCGTAGTAGCCGCCCTCGAGCGCGGTCGCGACGACCTCGGCCTGCCTGTCCGAGAGCAGGCCCTCCGAGGCCCGGTAGGGGGTGAGCTGCGCGAGGCGGACCGAACCGATCTCCCGGAGTTCGGCGACGATGTTCCGGAGGTCGTCGCGCCGGAACACCACGATGTCGAACACGCGCTGGCTCCCGTTGACCCGGTCCCACCACTGCATCATCCCGTGGTTGCGCCGGATGATAGGCAGCGCCCCGCAGGACTGTTTGGTGAGTTTGATGTGGGTGTCGTCGACGCGCTCGACGTCCTCGACCTGCTCGGCCTCCTCGAACGCGGCGAGTAACTCCTCGACCTTGTCGCCGGCGTCGATGACGAAGTTGATGTGCTCGTCGTCGAGCAGCTCCTCGTGGTTGGCGGTGAACGAGGTGTTCCACCGGCTGGTGACCTCGCTCAGGACGCAGTCGGTCCGGAGGTCCAGGTAGAGCTTCGCCCGAAACATTTGTTACTGATTGGCAAGATATCCGTATCAATCTTTGGTGTTCGTTCGCCGGCGAATCCCCGGCATGAAAGCGGACGACCGACTCCGCCGGTCGGAACAAAATGATAACCGATCTAATATGTACGTCACCCGGTTCCGGAGCGCCGAGGGTCCGTGCGCGGCCCGATTCAGTTTACTTATGAGTTAAAGCTATAGCATTTGAATGTGAGCGCCCGACTACACCGATGACCCAGAGACGCGACACGCCGACCCTGACGGTCCTCGCCGCCCTCGCAGTGCTGGCGGTCACCGCGGTCGCCCCCGCCGCAGTGGCAGGTCCCGACGGTACTGGCGGAATCGACGCTGACGCGAGCATCGCAAGCGCGGCTTCGAACAGCGACGCACCGAGCGCACCGACCGAGGCGTCGGTGACGTTCCGGAACCAGACCTCGACCGGGGCCGCGGTCACAATCGCAGAGGTACGCCTCCCCGACGGCGGGTTCGTCGTCGTCCACGACAGCCGGTTCCTGTCCGGTGCGGTCCTCGACAGCGTCGTCGGCGTCTCGGCGTTCCTCGGCGCCGGCACCCACGAGGAGGTGACGGTCCGCCTGCGGGAACCGGTGTCGACCTCGAAGACGCTGGTGGCGGTCGCCCACCGCGACACCGACGCCGACCGGACCTACGACTTCGAGGCCTCTGACGGCCGAACCGACGGCCTCTACGCGGTCGACAGCCGAGTCGTCGCGGACGACGCGTCCGTCACGGTCGAGCGAACGACCGAGACGGTCACCGCGACCGAGACGGTCACCGCGACCGAGCATTCGACCACAGCGACGGTCACCGAGCGCACGACGCGATCCACCGCGACCGAACTCCCCGCCACGGCGACGCCGACCGCGCAACCGACCACCGTGACCGCGCGGTTCGCGACGACCAGGCAAGCCTCCACAGCGACCCCTTCGTCGACGACCGGCGAGACTCCCGCGACGACCGGACACGCCACGGTGACGCCCTCGGCCACGGTCCGGCCGACGGCGACCGACTACTGGACGACCGTCGCGCTGACGACCGAACGGTCGTCGGACGTCGGGTCCGCCCCGGCGGCCGGTTCGGGGTCCGCATCCGCGGGTGAACCGTCGTCCGGAGAGACTGGCGGCGCCGGCGATGCCGACGGCGCGCCGGCCGCCGACCCTGGCACAGACCGGACGTCGACCGATTCAACCGCGCCGAGCGAGACCACCGGTACAGATTCCGGATCGGACTCCGACTCGACCGCGAACGATGGGAGCGCCGCGACGGGCGACCCGGACGCCTCGCAGTCGCCGACCGGGACCGACGGCGGAGCCGCCGGGGAAACGGTCGAGCGGTCGGACGACGACGGCCGGACCTCCAGCGAGGCGTCGCAACCGGGGTTCACCGGACCCCTCGCGCTCGTCGCGCTCGGACTCGCCGTCGCGCTGGCCCGGTTCAGAGGGTAAGCCCGGCTCTCGGCCGTCTTCGCTCGCGGTCCGCCAGTCCCAAGTCGGTCGCTCCCGGCCGGCGCAGTCGGGCGACTCTCGGCGTCAGGTCGACGACCGAGGGAGCCGCCGCGGGCCGACCTCGTCGCAGTCCGGTAATTACGCGGGCGACAGACCGGAACACATACACAACTGTTATTCGGCACTGCGGTGTCGCTCCGGGACCGATATGCGACCAACAGCTACTCGACGGGAGGTACTGGGGTACGTCGGCGCCGGCTCGGTCGGGCTCGGCGGCGTCGGTGCCGCGGACGCCGGCGGTCGGTCCGCCGCACGGCAGTCCGCGGACGGCGCCAATCGCCTGGAGGTCCGGACGGTCGCCGCGGCCCGGGAGATACGGTACGAGTTCGCGGCCGCCGGTCCCGTGCGGGCCGTCACCCGGCCGGAGGCCGTCGCGGCCGAACCGGACGGCAACGACGCGGTCCAGGTCAGTAGCGACGCCTTCTCGCGCGCCGTCGGGGTCACCGGTCGGGGCAAGAGCGACACCTGGCGGGTCGGCGGCGACCTGGTCTGGTTCAACGCCGTCGGGTCGCCCGACGAGTACGCGCTGGTCTGGAACGGCGAAGCGGTCTCCCCGCCGACGCCCGGCAATCGGTTCGTGATTCGGACGGCTCCCGAGGCCCGGGAGGTCCGCTACGAGTTCGCGGCCGACGGACGGGTGATTCCGGTCACCCTCCCTCCCGACGCCGGCGCCGAACCGACCGGCAACGACACCGTCGAGGCACGTTCGGACGAGACGTTCCGCGCGTCCGGTGTCACCGGTCGGGGCAAGAGCGACTCGTATCAGGTCCTCGGCGACGTCACCGGGTTCCAGACGAACGGGGCCGACGGCGAGTACGCGCTGTTCTGGAACGGCGAGCAGCGGGGACCGTCGTCGCTGGGCGGTTCCGGAGGTGACTCGGACTCACCGTCGGACTCGGACGCGGAACCGGACGAGGGCTCGGGCGACAGTTCCGGCGATACAGCCGATTCGGATTCGAGCGACGGTTCGGACGGGAGTTCGGACGACGACTCGGACGCGGCCCCGACCGACCCGGTGGAGTTCCTGGGCTGCTCGCGGTTCCGCATCGTCGGCGAGTACGACGCGGTGTACGTCCAGTGGGGCGTCTACGCGGAGGGACGGGCGCCCGGCGGGCCGCGGGCCCCGATTGGGTCGGTGTCCGGCGACACGGTCGTCGGCTACCCCGACGTGTTCCCGTCACACGACGTCGACCGGAGCGACTACTTCCACGTGAAGGCGGTGTACGCGTGGGAGGACGTCTCAGGAGGGAGTCCGAGCGGGCGACCCGACCTGTCCGTAGAGAACCCCGCCCAGGGGTGCCTGGCGAAGACGGCGCCCGAGCCACCGACGCTCTCGGTCGAGTCGGTCGCCGCGGCCGGACCGGGCGAGTACGAGGTGACCTTCGTGTACGTCAACCCGGCGACCGTGGTGGTCCGGGCCGCCGACGAGTTCGCCGCGGGGAACTCGCCCGACGCCCCGCCGGGGACGCTCCGGCCGGGCCGTCACACGTTCACCGCCACCTGGCGGCCGAGCGACCCCGACGAACGCCTCCGGTGGGCGTTCTCGCCGGCGGGGCGCCCCGACGAGACCGTGAGCGCCGCCACGCCGCCGGCGAGCGAGTTCGACCCGAGCGAGACCGCGAGCGGCGCGACGACGACCACCGAGTGACGCGGGAGAGTCCCCAGTCTCGGGGAGCGGTCGGTTAGCGGGGCATCGTCGACCGACTCCCCGCCGCGGACGCCTGCGCACCCGGGGGTATGACGGCAGGCCCGTACCACTAGAGGCCACAGTATTTGGAACGCCCCACCCTGTGTCTATCAGACGTTCGCACCGAACGAGAACAGTCGGTCGTATTCACCCATCCTACCCGTTGTATCCACGCCCGTAGCGGTCGGCAGCGTCTCGGTGAGCTACGCGGGCGGGTCAGCATCGTCACCGAATCCGCTCCCGTACGCCTCGACGACTTCCGTAACGGTGACTTCGTACGCGTCGTACCACTCTGTCCACCGCTGTTTCGCGCGTTCGTGGTCAGAATCCGCACCGAACGACTCCAGTGCGTCCAGTGACTCCCAGTAGTAAATGACGAGAACCTCCTCACTCTCCGGAGCGTCCCACGTCCGCTTGCCCAGATACCCTTCTGTGTCCTCGGCGGCCGCCTGTATCGCATCGTTCAACTCGTGAAACTCCTCATCGTACTCCCCCGGATCGAGACGGAACGTAACGAGATACATTACCACGTACTCACTCACCCACGCGGATAAGATAATTTCGCTCCGTGAGCGCAAACTTCCGCCACATGGTGCTCACTGACCCGGCGCCCTATCTCGCTTTTCGTCCATGGCCAGTCTCGCCTCGACCTGCACAACTATCCATCCCTACGGAGAACACTCGTCATGAACTGCCCAACCGTCTCGGAGGCCTGTCACATCCCCGAGTGGGTCCTGTGGTGAATCACCTATGACACGACGCGACGACCGGTCCAACGAGAATCGATTCGCAACCATCGCGGTCGGCGCATCTGAGACCGCGACGCGTCCCCACAGGGGTGGAACGAACGACGTCGTCCCGCCGATACACCTCTCGACCACGTTCGAGTGGAGCAAGGGGGACGATGCCGATAGACACGACTACTCGCGTGAGAGCAACCCGACCCGAGCGGCCCTAGAGGAGCAGTTGGCCCGCCTCGAAGGCGGCGAGCATGCGTTGGCGTTCGCCTCAGGGATGGCTGCCATCTCGACAACGGTACTGTCGCTGGTCCCTCCGGGGGGCCACCTCGTCTCGTCGGACTCGCTCTATAGCGGAACCGAAAAACTGCTCACGGAACTCGTCGCCGGTCACTTCGGCGTCGATGTCGAGTTCGTTGACGCCCGCGACCCCGATAACGTCGCCGCCGTCGTCGACTCGGACACCGAGCTGATATGGATAGAGACGCCGACGAACCCGCTGATGCGGCTGTACGACGTCCGGGCGATAGCCGACATCGCCGACGATCACGGCATCCCGTTCGGGGTGGACAGTACCTTTGCGAGTCCGTACTTCCAGGCCCCGCTCGAACTGGGTGCCGATATCGTCGTCCACAGCACTACCAAGTATCTCAACGGGCACTCCGACTCGATCGGTGGTGCCGTTATCGCCGACGACGGAGCGGTCTTCGAGAAATTGGCGTTCGCTCAGCGGATTGGGCTCGGGAACATGCTTTCGCCGTTCGACTGCTACCTCGTTTCGAGAGGCATCAAGACGCTGCCAGCACGAATGGAACACCACCAGGAGAACGCGATGGCGGTCGCTCGTTTCCTCGAGGCCCACGACCGGGTGGCTCGTGTCTGTTATCCGGGTCTTGCGAGTCACCCGCAACACGACCTCGCGAGCGAACAGATGTCGGGGTACAGCGGGATGCTGTCGTTCGAGTTCGACGGCACGCTAGTCGAACTCGAGGCATTCATCGAGGGGCTTGAGGTGTTCACTCCGGGAGCCAGTCTCGGTGGGGTTGAGAGTCTTGTCGAGGTGCCGTCGGTGATGATTCCCGACGAGATCAGCCATGGGGAGGCCACGGCGAGGGTCCCCGAGACCCTTGTCCGGATGTCGGTCGGCATCGAGGACGCTGACGACCTCCGCGAGGACCTCCGGACGGCGTTGCCGTAGGAGCGAACCCGTTCGATCGATATCAGCCATGCTACCCGGCGATTGTATGTGGTATACGAACAGCGTCAGCTAGAACGCGATGCCGTCCGAAAAATCAAGGTCGTTGGTCGTCGCTGCGAGCGACGGGTATGTCTCGGGATTACTGACGGACGACGTTCGCCGCGCGAGGCCCCTTCGGTGAGGACTCGATGTCGAACTCGACCTCAGTACCTTCCGTCAGGTCCTCACCGCCGACATCCTCCATGTGGAAGAAGACGTCTTCGTCGTCGTCGAGGTCGCCGTCGTCAGTCGAAATGAAACCGTAGCCGCCAGTGTCGTTGAAGAAGTCAACCTTACCGTTTGCCATTACGAATAAACGTAGTCCCGGGGCGCGGATAACACTTCCGAGAGATGCGGTATCACGGACCCTCGTTACAATCGGTGCGCAGGTGTAATGGTCAGCCGGTCCACTGAGGTGTGTCGTACAGGAATCCGCCCGTCGGGAGGAATCGAAAGCGCTGGTCGAGAGCGAGCGACACCTCTAGGAGAGACACTATTCGCCCGGACGACAGCGAGTCCATCAGTTCCCGAAGGCAGCTATTTACGTGACGGTCGCATGGTGCGACGTGCATCGCCATGAAACCGTGCCAAAGCTGTCAGGCGGCCATCGACGAGTACATCTTGGACAAACAACTCGAACCCCTGCGCGACCTCACAGTCGACGACTTCAACGTCTGCGCGGACTGCGCGACCATCGTTGCGGACGCGTGCGTGAAGTGCGGCGGCGCGGTGTACGTCCCTCGGAGCGAATCGCTCACCCCTGACTACTGCCCGGCGTGTCGGTCGGACCTCATCGACCGCACTGGTCACGATCCCGGGTGGAATCGTGACCTTACGTCTTCCTGAACGCCACCTCACCGCTCAACCGATATTTATTCTTACGTACTTATGCAGACGGATTTTATGTGTTAGTCCGGGTCCCTTGAACGTGTTCAACGGTCGTCTCCTCAGGAGTGTTCGCTGCAGAGGTAGGACGGACCAATCGGGTCAGTGAAACGGGTGACTGTCACACTCACCCTATCGACCATTTCCGACGGCCCGGAGTTCGCCATCTGGCCAGATTCGCACTGCTGAAGGATACCCGGAGGCAGAGAATACCGAGTCAATCTGCCGCCGTCTCAGAAGGGAAGACTGTTCGATAATATATGGGCGCTGCAGGATTTGAACCCGCGACAGCTTGGTCCGAAGCCAAGTACTCTGTCCAGACTGAGCTAAGCGCCCTCGTACGGTCGTACTGGTCCGGCCGGTTTAAACACCGCGGTTTCGGCCGAGCGTATTAGGCCGTATGACACCAATTGACTGGTGATAGCCCAACTCCAGTGCTGACAGTTCTCTGCCTCCACACTGTCACTGAACGTTTCTCATGCAATAAATCTCTCCCTCCAGAGATGCACTCTTTCTTAGACTCGATTAAGGATGATCGTCATTGGTGATGGCTGTGTTCATGTGTAGTAGGGGGTCAAACGGTATCCAGAGTTGGTGGTGATTCGGTTACTGCGATGGACGTCAATTGTAGTTTTGGATACGGAGTAATTCTAGAAGGAGAACGAGCGTATCAACATGCCACCTATATACCAAATTTTATCTCCTTATTGGGATTGAGCGATACAGTTTAAGCAACAAACTGCTTGGTATCCATTATTCAAGTTCACCACCCGCAACTGTTCTTTCGAGAAGTTTCCTTGGCAAACAGAACATTGGCCCGTATTTTTAGGACCCGAACTTTTCTTCTCACTCACTTCATTACTTTCCCCCCATCCTTCAAGGAAATCAGAAACGGCAGACAGAAATATCAAAAAGCTTATTCCTAGTATGATGAATCCGCCGTAATTTGATACAAGTTCCCTTATTTGAGGTAGGACTCTGATTAATAAACGAACAATTTCATCAACCGAGCCAATTAGACCGAGTACGTTCATATCAAGTACAGATTATGTATAATGCATAAATTTATCGGATAGTGTAAGATAGTGAGCAACGACCCGTAGTGAAGAAGAGACCTAAATGACAATTAATTAATATCTCACTAATGGAGTGGCTGAATCCGTTACATTCGATCCTATATTTTTGATACTAAGACCGTGTGTAGAAGGCCATTCAAATCCCAAATTCTGAATGGGAGTGAATGAATCTAGCTTTATCATAGATTTACGGACTTCCCCTACGGTCTAATAACGACCATTAGCAAACGTCCGTGACCGCAGTAGTGTTTCGATGGAGTAGGTGGCCGAGTGTTCCGTCTTCGACTCCACGGGACCACCACCTACTCCATCGACCGCTTCACGGAGTAGTTGTGAGCAAACACCTATATGATTGTACGACCCTAAGCTCATAGCTTCAAGACTGTGAGTAGATGGTCGTGGGTTCTACGTTAACACCGAGAAGCACAGTGACCTTCCTTCAGAGGGTATCAGAGGCCCGTGAGTGTCAGTAGATGGCTTCTTTGACAATCCGAGTGAAGGGCATTATCCCCGTAAGGGAATGGCTTGAGACGGCTGTGTGTTCCTTAACCAACATCCTCGGTCTAATCTACGTCTCGTTGGTTAAACTCGTCTGACCATACTGTGATCGAGGTGAGTCACTCCAGTAGTGGGTAGCACAATATCATATTACATACTTATTTTCTGCTCTATTTCTATGAAGGCAATAAATTAGTAGTACTACGAGGAGAGAGTTATGTAAAACCGCATGAAGTCGACCTATATGTGGATTTATTGAGTAGTTCCAGTAACCGAGATAGACTCACCTATGCATCACAATAGGACTATCTCTGACGTGTATCTCATTCACGGGCCTCACAATCTACGACCGTTGGGCCATCGTCCATCCTCCTTTTCTGATTATCGCTGAACTTCTAATGAATGACTCTTTGCGCCTCCGTGAGAGTGATCGACTCTATTCTTTCTCGTGGAATCTCCATTGTAAGACCGTTTTCGCTCGAAAGACGAAGCTTGGGCTCTCCCATTCCGGCTACTGACTCAATGGATTCCGCATAATAGATCCTCTTACCAGTATCTGTCCAGCACTCAACAGCCAACTCACTCTCTTCTGTCCACTCACTCCATTCGCGTTCAACAAGGCTTTGCAGACATTCGTCACATACGTTCTCAACTTGATTTCGGGGATCTCCGTTTACCTCCTCTGGTTCAAATGAGATTTCATGATGTAGGGGTTTGCGATGGCAAATTGTTTTCAAGTCGGCTAGTGAGCTACCGTTCCCTCCTTGGTCTTTTGCCACGCAACCTCCTATACCCGTAACAATGTCCGTCATGGGATGGTTGCTACAACGTATTCCCAAAACGTCCTCATCGTCAAGATCAATGTTCCTCTCATTGACTTTTTCTTTGCAGTATTTGCACGAGATGAATCCTTTGCTCGGGTTTTCTTTTACCTCAACATGTTCTCCCTCAATCGGGAGTTGCCATTCGTCACATAGACTTCCCCAACCAAATCCCGTGCTCGGCGGCATGTGATTATCCATAAAGATGTGGGTACAACCTTCTTCAGTAGTCCAGTGATACATGGTTCGATGAATCATAGTCTGAAAACTGTAGAATGAACACTAATAGAAGTTATCATTCTTACGACTATCATATCAACGACCGTGATCCCACCCCGATACTGCCCCGTGAAAACTATATTATTTAACTAACATCCCTTGCTCCACTGGTGGGGGTCCATTTCTCTCCCCGAGAGACACGATTTTGGTGCCACAGTGTAGGATGAGGCCCTTCTTCGACAGACAAACTTCTACCTTCAGACGGAGATGGTTGCTTCACGACGCTCGCTCTCGTCGGCTCACGGGCATTACTCAACCCGACCGATGACAATATCTGGGTTTCCGCGTATAGATATATGGCGATCTCTATCTTCTCTCAGTTCTTGATTCCAGTATTAAACAAACTGAAATAGAGAGATATTTACATCAAGCGAATAGAATGACCACGGAGAAAGATGGATGGGGAATCCGACAAGGATACTTTGTACGGTAGCTATGATGATATTCGTTATTTGGTGAACTGGCAGCAGAATCAACATCATCATATCAAAAACCTCTCGTTAGCTCTCCTTGGCGGTGTTCTAACACTGTTGGCTATTTTAGTGTCCATCTGGGTAAATACGTCTAAGGTTATTTCCGTACCTATTCCGATTCTGGTTGATGTAAGAGCGGTTGCTAGAGACTCGATCTTCAGTTGGATTGGGGTTTCATTCTTTTTTGCTTTTAACTATCTCCTCTGTCTATCGCTTATTTGCTTAGCGATAGTGGCAATACTCTATTCTTTATACAAATGGTATGATATAGCCGCCAGTCCGCCTTTGAAACCTCGTTTGTGGAAGAACGATATTGTTGTCTTAGAAGATATGAGTGTGTTAAATCACGACCAAATGGATATACCTACTTTCCAAAATCACCTAAATGTTTCAGTAGTATCTAACCAGAATATAATCCGTACTAGTTGGCGGGATTTCAAAATGGCGCTAATAAGAGTACCCGCTAGCATTGTCATCGGTTTCACTGCAATCCAGATTCTTAACGAGCTATCAACAGTTGATTTGTGGGATTTAATTTTGTTTAACGCATCCTTAGTTATACCATCATCCATTTCCGCAATTGTATTGAATGGTCTATTCTCTCCATCAGAAGATGAGGGGGGATACACATCGTTAGGTCAAGCACTCTTGCAAGAGGACGGTGGCCGGTTCCCAAATCAATTTACTCGTCTGGAGAAAGTTTTCGCAGTTGGAACTACTATCTTTTTATTTACTTCTGTAGCGATTTTGATTCTAGATTTGTGTGCGAGTTTGCTTCTTTAGTCTAGCAACTGTTCACTCCCAATCTAAGGTGGTCTCGATGATTGCCCTCCTTCAAGAACTTCTTGCCACGATATTGATAGTCCATAACAAAGATGCTCTCTACCCTTAGCGGGATTCATAGAATGGCCGTTTTACGGAGTAGGTTTTGTTGAGCTCATAGAGATGTGGCGGAGAACGGTCATAGGCCTCCAAGGTGATGAACAATGCTAGCCAAATCATTCCCAGAATCAGTACTGTTCTACACTTGCACATACCAAGACGAAGAGACCCCGACGTGCCATCACACTAAGCCCGATTGCCGTCAACTCAAAGCCAACGAGATTTCAGAAGATGCGTTGGCTCGGAAGTTCATACCAGTGGCTACGATAGAAGGGAATGGTGAGAAACTCTGGTGGTGTCCCGTTTGCGCGGAAGAGTACTGTGAGGAATACGGCTATGGAAAGTGACGAAGCTGAAGATGAGGACATTGAGGAGATCGAATTCTGGGTGGTAGAGCCATGGGCATACTGGTATGCACCAAATTGCTTTCACACCATCCCCGACTGCCATCAGATAACGATAAAAGACATCCCACGCCGATATCTCGGACGGCAATTCGTCCCGAAGGAGATGTTAGAGAAGGTCGGTGAAGATTTGTGGTTCTGTGGGCGATGTGCGGACGAGTACTGTAAAGAATACGGCTATGGAAAATGAGGTAGCTGGTAGTGAGGGCATTGAGGAAGTAGAGTCTTGGCTGGTACGGAGCTACTCCTAAACATAACCAACACTGTTATCGCAACTGAATATTTGATGTTTGTCTAATGCCGCTTGCGGACCCCGAGACAACGTGGTATTGCCCAGAATGCAGACAAAACGAAGTATATCAAGAAATCAGTCCCGACACTGCCCACGAAATTGAAGGAACAAAATGGAGATGTGAACCGTATTCATGCAATCTGTGTTATTACCATGTTCGTGGCGCGAATTGGGGTGGTGTTGAGGGCTTTAATACATGGGGGGGGAGGATGGTACTAACGCCAAACTGGGGTAGTTGTGGGAACTGTACATCGGACTCAGTAGTTTGTATACAATGGGCGGATGATAGTACGGGATCGATGTATTGTAAGGACTGTCTCCCCAATAAATATATGACCGTGTATAGTCATCTTGAAGAATGCAAATAGGGATGAAGGTACGCTGTTGAAGACTAACCGTCCAGTGCTCATTGTTCTTCGCAGCTTGGTCGGCGGGAACACGCAAAACGGCATTGTCCGTGTCAACCCATTGAACTTGTGCTCGTTTTACCTCAATAGGACGGAGACCAGCATCCAGTGACGTCCATACCAACGAGGGTATCTTGAAGCCATTAGCCCGTTCAAAATCACTCTTCGCGATTTCGGACATAGGTTTGCGGAAACGTCTCGCCAAGTATCGTTTCCACTTATCTCGATCTGTTGGGGATAGAGAGTTATAGTGCGGAACACTCCCGTATTCTAAGGCTACTTCACGTATCTGTTGACGTTCTTCTCGACTTAGGAAGTCACGGGGCTGTGTCGCTCCACGACTATCACTAATCGACAATTCTGGTTCCCATCTGTCCTCGTCGTATTCCCATGACCGCCAACGGAATAGCATTTTGAGGGTCTTTTGGATGTTCGTCTTGTAGCTGGCACTTCTATCCCCATAGACTAACTCCCTCATGTAGGCGTCAGCATCGTCGTGAGTAACTTCGGTAGTGTAACCACCCTCACTCCATTTCCACCGATAGAACTTGTCACAGTCATCAGCACGGCGTCGTGCTGTATGATAGGCGTATCCCTCAGCAGAAGAAGGATCTTTGCCCAGATTTAGCATCCATCGAATCAACTTTTCTCGGTGATCACGGTAGTCAATGAGTTGCCGTTGGTTGAGTACCTCCCTTGCTTGTTCTGTGATAAGGGAGATACCTTTTACTTCTGTGGTCAAATCGCCATCAGTCATAGAGGGTACACCCCTCATAAGAATGACTGTTAGTCGGATTCGCTATACGTCGTAGGGGTGACGGATTTCGGTGAATCTGGATAGCCTTGCACATGGGTTTGTCTTGCCATTGTGAAGGCCAGAAAACTACCAGCAGTGGTCTGGATGGACGATTGTTTGAACCCGCGACAGCTTGGTCCGAAGCCAAGTACTCTGTCCAGACTGAGCTAAGCGCCCTCATCGGGTCGTACTGGTCCGCCCGGTTTAAACACCGCGGTTTCGGCCGAGCGCGCGCGGTCGTCCCGGAGCCTCACCCGGAAACGACGCCGTCCCAGTCGATGCGGTCGATGGTACAACCGCCGCAGTCGGGACACGTCTGGCGGTCGAGCGTGAACGTGGTGCCGCACGTCTTGCACTCGTACGTCTCGTCCGACTCGTCGCCGGTAGCGCGGACGACACGTGCGATTTTATCGGTGAGACTCATGCGTACTGTACCGCCACGGAGAAGCGTTTCTACGAACTGAGTTAAGACGTTTTCCATTCGACGAGGCGCGAAAGGAACGAAGAGCGCCTGAGCACGCAGAAATATCGCCGTTGTAGCGTGCCGAAATCGCAGTGCTGCCGGCCGCTACCGTCGCTGTGGCGACAGCGCCAGGTGGTCGGTCGCGCCGTCGGTCAGATCGCCCGGATGCGCCGAGATGTCGTTTCGCTCGGCCAGCAGCGCGCCCAGGTACCGCCGAATCAGCGCAGCGTCCGCGGAGTCAAGTCGGTCGAAGGCGTCGGGGCCGAGCGTGCGCCGGAGGTGCAGCCGAGCGGTCGAGATGTCCGCGGCGGCCTTCCGGCCCTCTGCTTCGCCCCGGTCGCGCCCGCCCGCCCGATCTCCTGCGACGGCTCCGTCTCCCGCGTCGGCCAGCTCCCGCAAGCGGAGCCACGTCCGGACGGTGGCAATCAGGTAGCGCTCGGCCCGCCGCTCTGGGTCGGCAAGCCACGGAATCGTCGCGAGGTAGCTCGCGGCGTGCGAGTCGGCGACGGCGGCGTTCTCGCGGATCCACTCCCGGACCGCCGACTCCGACGCGTCCGCGTCCAGCGCGTCGACCGCTCGCTCGCAGACGTCGGCCTCCTCGTCGGCGATCCGGTGGAAGGCGTCGCCGACCACGACGGCGTCGGCGCCGGCGTCGAGCATCGCCGCGGCGTGTTCGCGCGAGTCGAGCCCGCCGCCGTACCAGAGCCGCGACCACGTCAGTCCGTCGGCAATCGCCGCGAGCGTCTCGGCGGCCTCCTCGCCGCCGTAGGTGCCCGAGTACTCGAGGTAGACGAGCTCGCTCTCGAGGTGGCGCTCGGCCGCCATGGCCCGCTGCTTGGCCTCCCGGGGCGACAGCAGGTCGGCCTCGGTGACGTTGGCCTCGCGGGCCGCCGCGCTGTCGGGGTTCTGGATGATGTACGCCTCGAACACCGCGTCGGCGAGCAGCCACGAGGTGGCGAGGTCGGCGAGCCCGTCGGCCGCGAACCCCGGGAGCCACGGGAGCGCGTCGGCGAGCAGGTCCGGCACGAGCTCCTCGCGGATGTACTCGGTGCCCGCGCCGAGCTGGCCGACCAGCGACTCCGAGTCGCCGTTCAGCACCTCCGGGATGGCCAGCAGGTCGGCCCGCTCGCGGGTCCGGGGCGTGACGTGGCGCGGGCCGCTGGGCTCGTGGAAGACGGGAACCGACGCGGGCGCGAGCAGGTCGAACGTCTGCTCGGTGTTGCGGGCGGTGACGTCGGCCGACCCGCCGACCGACACCGCGCTGGTGTGGCGGAGGTAGAGGGGGTACAGCAGCGGGAGCTTCTTGGCGTCCTCCGGGTCGACCTTGGTGACGTGGGTCCAGTCGGCCGGGACCGGGTTCGTGTCGACGGGCAGCACGGTTCGCGCGGCCAGCGAGGCGCCGCGCCCGGCGCGACCGAGCAGGCGCGCGGCGCCGTCCAGACTCGTCATACATCCCACAACCCCACGTCAGAGAGATAAAACGCTCGCTTCCGCGGGCGAGTCCCGACGCCCCGGCGGTCGGTTCCACAACCCTGATATACCGCGCCGGGCGACTCTCCGACCACATGGGTAGCGTTCGGTCACGGATTCCGGCGGCGGCGCGAGCCCTGGCGACCCACCTCGCCGAGACCCGCGACCCGTGGGTGGTCGCGATGGTGTTGCTCCGCAACGAGGCGGAGGCCGAGATCGAGTCGATGACCGAGCGCCTCTTCCTGAGCGTCGAGCGCAGCCTCCAGGACGCCCGGGAGGCCGGCGAACTCGAGGCGGTTCCCGGGGCCGAGGACGAGCCCGCCCGGTTCGACTACGACACCCGGCTCGTCCTGCCGGCGATGCTGACGCTCGGGCGCATCCACGTCGAGGCGGGCGACGTCCCGTTGCTTCGGGTCGGCTCGGACGTCGATTACGAGTTCATCGCCCGCGGGCGCGAGACCACCCGGAACGTCGTCCGGGCGCTGCTCGACGGCGACATGCGCGACGCCATCAACGACGACGAGTACGAGGACTTCGACACCAACCTGCGGCCGCGAGAGCGCGTCGCCGAACTCGCCCAGCGGCACCTCCAGGACGGCGTCGAGACCTGGTTCGAGACAGAGGAGACCCCCGACGCGGTCCGGGAGGCATACGAGCACGCGGTCGGCCTCTCCGAGCGCCACCAGGACGAGGACGAGCAGTTCCGGGAGCTCCTCGACCGGTTCCACGCCGCCGAGGGCGCCGACCAGCGCGAGGCGGCCGCAGACGCCATCCGCGAGCGGTACAAGTTCGCCGAGGCCGAGGACGCTGATCTCTTCGAGGAGGCGGCCGACCTCCCGTACTTCGCCACCCAGTACGCCCGGGTCGGCGTCCTCTACGAGGACATGCTCAACATGTACGAGGCCGACCTCGGCCTGGACCTCGGCGAGGGGTTCAAGCGCGCCATCGTGCTGATGGTGCTTGGCGCGCAGGTCGGCCTCGACGACACCGACGACTACCCCGAGGACAGGCGGACCCAGCTCACGCCGGTGACCGCCGAGTTCAACCTCGCCGAAAACCGGGCGGCGGGCGTCTCCCGCGTCCGGCGCATCGTCGAGGCGTACCTCGACCGGGCCGACGCCTGCGCCGACGCCGACGACCACCTCACCCGCATCGCGGTCGAGTACATCCGCCAGCAGTCGGTCGACCGCATCGAGGCGATGCGGCCGTGAGGAACTGCGGGCCCGGCCGGCGTACCACTCGCCCGATAGTAATCAAAAAGAATATAAGCGGAACAGGATACTTTATTGCCAGACGATACCGGGGCCGGGACCGGCCGGGTCCCGCCCCGGACCCCGCTGCACCGAACTGAACTGCCATGTACGGACTGGGTGAGGTCTGTCCGGGGGTCGAGGTCGAGCCGGGGACGAACCTCCTGGTGACCGGGCCGCCGATGACGGGCAAACGACCGCTCTCGCTGGAGATTCTCGCGCACGGGAGTCGTCGCGGCGACGGCTCCATCGTCGTCACGACCAAGGACGGCGGCGGGGACGTCCTCGAGCGCCTGCGAGGGCGGGTCGGCGACGGCGACTCCGGTCCGGTCGGCATCGTGGACTGCGTCTCCAAGCAGCAGGGGGTGGCTCCCGCGGACACCGACGAGATAACCTACGTCTCCTCGCCGGAGGACATGACCGGCATCGGTATCCAGCTCTCGGAGCTCCTCAGGACGTTCTACGAGGACGCCGGCGTCGAGCGCAACCGCATCCTGCTCCACTCGCTGTCGACGCTGCTGATGTACTCGAACCTCCAGACCGTCTTCCGGTTCCTCCACGTTTTCACCGGCCGGGTCCAGAGCGCCGACGCGCTGGGCGTGTTCGTCATCGACGAGACGGCCCACGACCGCCAGACGATGAGCACCCTCAAGCAGCTGTTCGACGGCCAGATCCAGGTCCGGGGCGCCGACGGCGGCGGGTCGGAGCTCCGGGTCCGCGGCGTCGGCGCGGACTCCGACTGGCGGCCATTCTCGCCGGACTGAGCGCGGCCGAATCGCCTGTTCGCCGGAGGACGATGCTGCCCTCGGTCGGTTTGCTCGCCCAGGACTGCCGAAAGCACAACGCTGATTGGAGCGGGCCATCACCTCCAATCAATGACAGCGTCGTCGCAGTCCGACATCGACTACGCCGCCCGTGCGCGGGACGTGCTGGGGTTCTCGCGGTGGTGGCAGGTCGCGGCCGCCGCGGTGATGATGGGACTCATCAGCCCGTACCAGTACGTCTGGTCGTCCATCGAGTCGCCCATCGCCCGGTCGCTCGAACTCGACCCGACCGCGCTCGGGTTCGTGTTCACGCTGTTCGTCATCTTCCAGGCGGGGTCGCAGTTCCCGGTCGGGTGGTACCGCGACCGCCACGGGCCGCGGGGGCTGACCCTGCTGGCGGGCGTGCTGGCGGGGGGCGGCTACCTCGGACTCGCCTACGCGACCGAGCTCTGGCAGCTCTACGCCCTCTACTCGATCGGCGCGGTCGGCGTCGGCATCGTCTACACCGTCGCTGTCAACACCGCGCTCAAGTGGTTTCCCGACCGCCGAGGGCTGACCACCGGGCTCGGGACCATGGCGTTCGCCGGCGGTAGCGCGCTGTTCGTCCCGTACGTCCGGGCGAACGCGAGCGTCGGCGGCTACCCCGACGTCCTCCGAAACATGGGGCTGCTCATCGGGGTCGGGGTCCTCGTCGGCGCGCTGGTGCTTCGGGACCCGCCGACCGGGTGGGCCGAAGCGCTTGACGGTCGGGCCGACGAGGAGGTCGCAGAAGCCGACGCGGCGACGGATGACAGTGACGCCACCGCCGAGGGACAGTACACCTCCCGCGAGATGCTCCGGACGTGGCAGTTCTGGCTGATGTACGCCATGTTCGTCTGCGTCTCCGGGGCGGGGCTCATGCTGACCGCGAAGGTGGTGTCGTTCGCCCAGAACGTCGGGCTGACCGCGCTGACCGCCACCGCCGGCGCGACGGTGCTCCCGATCGCGGGCGGGGTCGGCCGACTCGTCGTCGGCGACCTCTCCGACCGGGTGGACCGCGAGCGGGCGATGGCCGTCTCGTTCACCCTCTGCGGCCTCGGCCTGTTCGCGGTGGTCTGGTCGGGCGTGGTCAACACCTCGCTGGGTTTCCTGGCGGCCGTGGTGCTGGCCACGTTCTTCTGGAGCCCCCAGTACACCCTCTTCCCGAGCGTGGTCGGGGACTACTACGGCCAGCGCCACTCCTCGGCCAACTACGCGCTGCTGTACTCCGGCAAGATGTGGGGCGGCGTCTTCGGCGGCGGGGTCGCGGGCTGGCTCGTGACCCGGACGAGCTGGCCGACCGCCTTCGCCCTCGGCGGCGGGCTCGCGGTACTCGCGGGTCTCGCGGCGCTGGTCCTCCGGGAGCCGGCCGCGTAGCGACGTCTCCTCCTCCGTTGTTTCTCGGATCGACCGACTCCGGACCGACCGCTTCTGCGTTGTCGTCCGGCCTGGACGCTCCGTTCGACTACCGCCTTCGATTTTCGCTCGGCCGCCTTCGCCTCGACACTCCATCCGGTGGTAACTCCGGCCGACCTCGAATGAAGTCGCTCGCCGACCACGAGACGATAACCAGGAGAAATTTTCGACGGCGACTGAGACCCGACGAGAGACTACTTTCAGGCCGTTTTCGACTGGAAACAGTTTCGTAGCGTATCCATAAGTTATGGATATTCAATCGAATACATAAGATTCGCATATCAGAAACTGCTCGCTCAACTACGGGAAAGAATTATATACCTACCCCGCATATTCTGTAATGGATTATGACTGGGTACTACGACCTCATCCTCGGACTGATTCCGCTCTCGCTCATCGGTGTGACCGCCGCGCTCAGCGTCGTCGGCTTCTCGATCACCGCCGCCGTGCCGCTGGCTGCGAGCATCCCCGTGGCGCTCATCGGCCACGCTCTCTTCGTCAACAGTCCCGTCGACGATACCCAGTCTCCGACGGCGACTGCCGACTCCTCGTCCGCGACCTTCGAACCTGCCGATTAATCGGCGTCTCTTCCGCCTCTTGGACCTCTTTTCTTCCGGTTCGTTTTCGTCACCGTCGCTCGATTCTCTGTAGAATCCCGGATCGAGAGGCTCACCACTACCGTTGCGGAATCGGTGAGTGGACACTGCACACCTATCGTTCTTCGATGGTGAGCAGTTGCATGGCCTCTCGAATGTGGAAGTGTTTCTCGGCGGTTTCGTCGGCGGACAGCGCCGCCCGCAGGTGATGATGTACCCGTTTCCGGTGCTGCGTGGTGCGCGAACCTTGTTGCTCGTACGTCACTAGAGTTCGCCCTCTGATGAATCGTCGCGGTGGTCGTCCATCAGTCGGAGGAGTGGCGCTATCTCGTCGAACTTCGGCCCACGTCGTATCGTCCGTGCCTCCGCGTCCCACTTGATAAAGCCTTGCTCGGCCAATTTGGGCAAGTGAACGTGTTGTAGCTCCGCTTTCAATCGGTCGCGGTCGGCATCATCTGCCTCGGCTGGCGCGATATTGTCGGGTACGAACTCGTCCTCGGTGCGTGGGTTGTGGTCGGAGATCGCCACCAGGATGCGACGGCGCTGAACGTCACTCAGCGTGTCGAACATGGCGTCGAGTGACGCAGAATTAGTTGGGCGTGTCATGGTCGTGATTCGCGTGAGACGAACGTACTCCATCTCTCGGTCACATGGTTCGGCGACGCGAGAAGGCACGACTGCGAACCGTAACAAACCACGACATTTTCACGCTAACTGTTCTATTAAGGAACCGGGTGAATCGGCTCGCCCGCCCGAGTCACTCCGATGCCATTTCGATGACTGTCGGCTCTCTCGAAGGGGTTCGTTTCCGAGCGCACCGCCTTGCCCCATCGCCTTCTCCTCGATCGATAGGGCCCCAAACTCCCGTAGCGTGCTACTTAAACCCCATACCCGACAATGCCCGTCCAGGTGATGCGGTAGCAGGTCGACCCCTTCAGGAACTCATCGACGATGCCGAACTCAAGCCGAGTTAGCGCCAGCGGAGGCTGACACGCTTCGCCAGCATGTCAAGCAGGCCGGCCCGATCAGCAGGCCGTTGACGTCTGGGCAGAACTAGATAACGACTCCTACCTCCTCAAGGAAGACCAGTGAGCCGAATATCAGAATCCTACCGCCTCAATGTCCGTGAGCCGGGTTCTCCCCCATCTACCGATTGCTGAGTTCACGCTCTGAACCGACCACTGGGGTGCTGCGAGTGACGTGTTGGGGGTGCTTACTGATCGGACGCCTCTTGGTGACCCGATCGGTACAGCACGGGGCCCCCGGGTCAGTCAGTTGCTTTCGTGTCTACGCCGTGAGTCGTTTCCTCCATCGAATCGTCTCCGAGGACATCCTGCTGCCACCGGCCACGGAAGAAGAAGACCGCCCCTGTGATGGCTGCGGTGACGTTGGAGAGCGCGATGGCGTACCACGCACCGGTCGCACCGAGACTGAACACGAGTACGAGCAAGACGGCAGTAAGGGCACGGACTCCCCACAGCGTCGTTACTCCGATACCCATCGCAATCCGGGACGACCCGGACCCGTAGAAGGCCCCGTTCATCATGTGGTACGAGACCATGATGGCCCACGTCGGTGCGACGATACGGAGGAAGGTTGCACCGTGGCTGATTATCGGGTCGACCTCCGGGCCAGCGATAAACATCCCGATGATAGACCGGGCGAACCAGACAGTGACGACGCTGGCGACGAGGGAGGCCGTTGCGAGAATTACAATAGCGACGTACACCGTGCGGCGTGCTCGCTCCCGGTGACCGCTACCGAGATTCTGTCCCACGATTGTCTCGACAGACATTCCCATCGCCACAGTGGGAAGCCAAACGAGCGAGACGAATCGGTTGCCGATACCGTATGCGGCGACGGCGTCAGTACCGACGGTGGCGATCAGCGCCGTCACGACGATGGCCGCGACGGATTGGGTACTCTGGTCGATGGCTCCGGGGCCCCCGATTCGGACGATCTTTGCGACGGTCTCTGATTCCAACAAGAGGTCTCGCCGTCCGAGTTGCAGGCCGACGCGTCCACCGAACAGCAGCCATAGGCCGACGACTGCTGCTACGGCCCGCGAAAGGACCGTCGCCACCGCCGCACCCGTCACCCCGAATCCGGTGAAGCCAGTGGCGGTGAACAGCGACTGCTGGAGACCGCCGAGGCCCACCCAACTAAACAGCGGATTTCCGGTGAATCCGAGGACGAAAAACGGATCGAGGACGATGTTGAGGCCGACGCTGAGTGCCATCAGGTACATCGGCGTCTTTGTATCGCCCCAGCCACGAAGCAGCGCCATGAAGACGTAAAACCCGAAGGTAAAGGGCATCCCAAGGACGATAACTCGTGTATACGTGACGGCAAGATTATGAACCGTCGTCTCCGCGGGAGCACCGATCGCCTGGAGTAAATGCGGAGCGAACACCGCCCCGAGCGCCGCCATGCCGACCGAGAGCGAGCCGACGAACGCTATCGTCTGACCGGCGACGTGACCGAGTCGGTCGTCGTTGCCCGCACCGACATTCTGCGAGATGAGGATCGTTCCGGCATTGGTCATTCCCGCACCGATGCTTATCAGCAGGAAGATGAGTGGCCAGGAAAAGGAGAGCGCACTCACTGCATCGGCACCAAGTTGACCGACCCAGAACGTATCGGTGAGGTTGTACGCCACTTGAAGCAACTGCGTCGCAGTGAGAGGCCCGGCAAGCGCGAGTAGTGGCCGAACAATCGAACCCTGGGTGAATCGATCCGCCCGGTCAGCGGAGGCGTCCGTCACTCTCCACCCCCGACGGCGATTCGGAGGTTACCCCGAACGAATAATCGGGCTATTCGACTGTGCGCGGCTCGCTCTCGAATCGAGAGCCGCGGTCTGGTTGACTGACTGCGTTGCGATCTGTTCATCGAGATTCTTGTGTGTCTCGTCGGACGGCGTGGTCGTCGAACGATTCGCTATCGGTGTGCGAAAACGCAGGGCGCCAAAGTGAGCGCCGCCAGGGAAGCGCCAGCGGCGAGGGTCGGTTCAGGAAGGCCGTCGCTTTCGGTCACGGCGACCGACCGTGGGCCCGCGTGCATGGGGCCCGGCTACAGGGCGGCGCTCATGAGAGTTACCTGAGTCGACGGCAGTATCAGATAAATAAGTTCTGTCAACCGGGTAGTACGGAATCTGTATTCACCGGCTTCTCCGAGACACTCCCCGAAAACGGTGGCCCCACTACCGACGGGGAGTTCGTCAATCATTTCGAGCCTCCGCGTCGTCCGACCGGTGATTTAAGTACCACCGCTGTGATGTGAGGCGTGACTGTCGCGGGCGGCCGGACCGCCCGACGCGACCCACCATGTCCGAGTCACCCCTGTCCGAGTGGACCGACGACGTCCGAATCCGCGTCCGGGAGTTCGAGCGCACGCTCCGGCGGACCGCGGAGGTGCTCCGGGGGTCGTCGATCTCGACCGACGAGTACGACCCCGCCGAGCACGGACCGCTGGTCACGTTCTCCGGCCTCGACGGCTACGAGGAGGTCGACCGCTACTGGGTCGACGCGCCGTTCGCCTTCGTCTCCATCAACTACGACGACGCCGAGAACGAGCACCGGTACCACGTCGTCGAGCCCGAACTCGACGACCTCGAGACAGACCTGCTCGACCGGTTGCTCACCGACATCCGGAACTCGCTCATCCACCGGCGCGACGCCCGCGCGAACACCGACGACGACGCCACTGCCGAGGCCGTGCTGAAAGAGGAACTGCGAGAGCTCCTCTCGACGTACGGCGTGGAGGTCGACGCGGCGTCGTTCTACCGGCTGTTCTACTACCTCTTCCGGACGTTCCGCGGGTTCGGCCGGCTCGACCCGCTGCTGGCCGACCCCCACATCGAGGACGTCTCCTGCGACGGCTACGACGTCCCGCTGTTCGTCTACCACGACGAGTACACCGACATCGAGACCAACGTCGTCTACGACGAGACCGAACTCGACAACCTCGTGGTCCGGCTCGCCCAGCAGTCGGGCCGCCACGTCAGCATCGGCGACCCCGTCGTCGAGACCACCCTGCCGGACGGCTCCCGGGCCGAACTCGCGCTGGGCGAGGAGGTCACCCCGAGGGGGTCGGCGTTCACCATCCGGAAGTACGCCGACGAGCCGTTCACGCCCGTGGACCTCGTCGAGTACGGCACCTTCAGTCTCGACCAGATGGCCTACCTCTGGCTGGCCATCGAGAACAACAAGTCGCTCATCTTCGCTGGCGGGACCGCCTCCGGCAAGACCACCTCGATGAACGCCATCTCGATGTTCATCCCGCCGCGCTCGAAGGTGCTGACCATCGAGGACACCCGCGAACTCGCGCTCTACCACGACAACTGGCTCTCGTCGGTCACCCGCGAGCGCCGGGGCGAGGGCGCCGACATCACGATGTACGACCTGCTGCGGTCGGCGCTGCGACACCGCCCGGAGTACATCGTGGTCGGCGAGGTCCGGGGCGAGGAGGCGATGACCCTGTTCCAGGCGATGAACACGGGCCACACCACCTACTCGACGATGCACGCCGACTCGGTCCAGACCGTCATCAACCGCCTGGAGAACGACCCCATCAACGTCCCGCGGGCGATGATACAGAGCCTCGACGTCCTCTCGGTCCAGACCCTGACGTACGTCGGCGACGAGCGCGTCCGCCGGAACCGCGTCGTCGCCGAAATCGAGGGCATCGACCAGCGGACCGGCGACCTCGACTACTCGACCGCGTTCTCGTGGCGCCCGGACGAGGACACCTTCCGACAGAGCGACAGCAGCGTCCTCGACGAGATACAGGACGAGCGGGGCTGGTCGCGGGGCGAGCTCCTCCGGGAGCTCCGGGACCGCGCCCGCGTTCTCCAGTACCTCCGCGAGCGCGGCGTCTCGGACTACCGGCGGTTCACCGCGATGGTAAACGAGTACTACGCCCAGCCGGACCGCGTGCTGGCCACCTTGGACCTCGACGAAGAGGTCTCGACCGGCTTCGAGTGATGTTGGAGTTCCTCCCTCTCGCGCTGGTGGCGGGCCTCGTCGCGCCGTTCGCAGTCGTTCCGCTCTCCCGGCGGGTCGACCGGGCGGTCGCCCACCTCGCGCTGACGGCGTTCGGCGGCTGGGTCGGGGGTCGCGGTCGCCATCGGGCCCGGCGTCGTCGACTGCTCCAGGCGGTCCACGTCGGCGAGACCTACCGGACCTACGCCGCGAAGACCTGGCTGTACGCCGGGGTCGCGGGGGTTGCCGGCAGCGTCCTCGGCGTCTACCTGGCCGCGGGCGCGCTGGCCGTCCTCCGGATCTCCCCCGAGGCGATGCGGGCGGCGCTACCGACCCGGCTCGACTTCCTGGCGAGCCTCCTGGTCCTCCCGGACCTGTCGCTCGGGCAGTTGTTCGCGCTCCTGTTGACCAGCAGCGCGACCCTCGGCGTGGCGGCCGGCGGCCTCACCTACTGGCTCCGGTGGGAGACGCTCTCGTACCGGGCCAACGCCCGCGAGCGCAAGATCGACGAGAGCCTGCCCCGGACCGTGGCGTTCGTCTACGCCCTCTCGCGGAGCGGGATGGCGTTCCCCGAGATCCTGCGGACGCTCGCCCGCAACCGGGCGGTGTACGGCGAGGCCGCCGAGGAGTTCGGCGTCGCGGTCAAAGCGATGGACTACGCCGGGCTGGACGTGCTGACGGCCATCGAGCGCACCGCCGAGCGGACCCCCAGCGAGAAGTTCGGCGAGTTCGCCGACAACCTCGCCAGCGTCCTCCAGAGCGGCCAGAGCATCTCGGGCTACCTCGACGACCAGTACCGGCGCTACCAGGAGGACGCCGAGGCCCAGCAGGAGTCGTTCCTCGAACTCCTCGCCACGCTCGCTGAGGCGTACGTCTCGGTGTTCGTGGTCGCGCCGCTGCTGTTCATCACCATCCTCGTCATCATGGGACTGATGGCACTGGGCGACACCCTGCCGCTGCTCCAGTTCCTGACGTACGCCGCGATTCCGCTGGCGAACGTCGGGTTCGTGGTCTACCTCGACAGCATCACCGAGTCGCTCCGGGCGACCCGCGAGGCCCGCGACGTCGACCTCGCGTCCGCGGCGCTCGCCGGCGTCCGGCGCACGGACGACGACACCGCCGAGCGGACGGGTGTCCAGAAACCGGACGTCGACGGCGAGGCCGTCGTCGCGACCGAAGCGGTGCGCAGCGACGGCGGCCAGGTCGCAGACGAGGCCGTGCTGAACTTCGAGCGCCTGCGGGCCTTCGAGGACGTGCGCTGGATCCGCGAGGCGCTTGCCGACCCGGTGGCGACGGTCCGGGACGACCCGACGGTCGTGCTGTACGCGGCGGTCCCGCTCGGCCTGCTCTCGGTCCTGGTCCGGGCGTGGCCTCACCTCGTCGCCGGGACGTTCTCGCTCCGCGTCGCCGACGACTTCGTGGTCCAGGCCGCGCTGGTCGTCGTCGGCGCGTTCGCCGTCGTACAGGAGCTCCACCGCCGGCGCATCGCGGCCATCGAGGCCGCCGTGCCCGACTTCCTCGACCGCCTCGCCAGCGTCAACGAGGCGGGGATGTCGGTGGTCGAGAGCCTCGGCCGGATCGCCCGGAGCGACCTCGGCGCGCTCGACGAGGAGGTCGACCGGCTCTGGACCGACATCGAGTGGGGCGTCGACGCCGAGGCCGCGCTCTACCGGTTCGAAGACCGCCTCGACACCCCGACCATCACCCGGGTCGTCTCGCTCATCGCCAACGCGATGGCCGCCAGCGGCGACGTCGCGCGGGTGCTCCGCATCGCGGCCGACGACGCCCAGGCGTCCCGGCGGCTCAAGCGCCAGCGCCGCCAGGAGATGGTGACCTACGTGGTCATCATCTACCTCTCGTTCGCGGTGTTTCTGGTCATCGTGGCCGCGCTCGACGCCATCCTGATTCCGAACCTGCCGACCGACGCGGCCACGTCGACCGGCAGCGCCGTCGGGGGCGGGCCGCTCGCGAACATCTCCAGCGTCGACACCGACGCCTACACCCTGCTGTTCTTCCACGCCGCGCTGGTCCAGTCGGTGTGCTCGGGGCTGGTCGCCGGTCAGATGGGCGAGGGGAGCGTCCGGAACGGCGCCAAGCACGCGGCGGTCATGCTCGCCATCGCGTACGGCGTGTTCCTGGTGCTCTGAGCGAACGCATCCACGTCCGACGGACGAGGCCCGTTATTTACCGGTCGGCGCGCGCTGGCGCGACCTCCGTGTCGCGCCATCGTCGTGCGAGGGATGAGGACCGCAGCGGAGTCTCGCTGAGCGTAGCGAAGCGAGGCTCGGAAGACGAGCAGAGCGAGTCTTCCGGTGCGAGGACCGCAAGAGGCTGGGGAGGTGTGAGGCTGTCGCGGTCCCGGTGCGGTTGCGGGACATATGTGACGGCAGTAGCTAGCTACCCGCTCATTGTCGAGTTTTTGAAACTACTTGTTCAACTGACATTCCGAATAGCAGTGACCAACCGTGAACCGACTATAGCACAGTGAAGACGTACAGAGAGTAGCTCGTCGGCATCGGTGCCGTTTTCACGCCCTGTCACCACGGAGCCACATGGACGAGGCGGACTGCGACTTCGGCGGCTCTCCTACTGACGCCGACCGACGCGCCGAGGTCCGGGCGACCTACGACTACATCGCGGACCACTTCGCAGAGACCCGCGAGTACGCCTGGCCGGAGGTCGAGGAGTTCGTCGCGGCGCTTGACGACCCCGAGACCGCGCTGGACCTCGGCTGCGGCAACGGGCGTCACGCGGAACTCCTCGCCGAGCGCGCCGACCGCGTGGTCGGCGCGGACGTCAGCCGGGGGTTGCTCGACGCGGCTCGCAAGCGGGCCACCGACCGAGCGTTCGACGTTGACCTCGTCCAGGCCGACGCCGCCCGCCTCCCGATCCGGGACGCGAGTATCGACGCGGCGGTGTACGTCGCGACGCTCCACCACCTGCCGACCCGCGCCGCCCGGGTCGACAGTCTGGACGAGCTCGCGCGCGTCCTCGCGTCGGGCGGGCGCGCGCTCGTGAGCGCGTGGAGCACGGCCCACGACCGGTTCGACCGACCGGCGAGCGAGGCCGAGACTGGGTTCGACACCGCCGTCGACTGGACCCTGCCCGGCGGTGAGACGGTCGAGCGGTTCTACCACATCTACGCGCCCGCCGAGTTCCGGGACGACGTGGCCGAGAGCGCCCTGGAGCTGGTCGATTTCGAGCTCTCGAGCGGGAACTGCTACGGCGTCGCTCGCGCGCCGAAACAGTAAGGCCCTTATTGCCGGGTGGCGAATTTCGGGATGCCACGACGCGTGCCGGCAGTCAGACGGACCACAGCCGTCGACACTCGGCACGTGTGAGCGCCGGTGGTGAGCAAATCCGGAGGATTTGCGAGCCTCGGCGCACAAGTGAGCGAAGCGAACGCAGTGCGCCGGTGGTCTAGTGGTATGACTATGGCCTTCCAAGCCATCGACCCGGGTTCAAGTCCCGGCCGGCGCATTTTCTGTCGAGCGAAGCGAGACGAAAACCGCCAGCGGGGGTTGAACTACGCGAGGCGAGCGGAGCGAGTCTCGCCATCGAGTTCAAGTCCCGGCCGGCGCACTCTTCGGGAAACCACGTCGACCACCAGTTCGTCCGCTCGGGACCTCGTTCACCGCCACAACCCTTAATCTCGCGCCTGTCGTTCTTCTCCCGTCCGCATGCCCGACAATCCAGCCAAGCAGACGAGCGAGGAGGTAGACCAGAAGCAGCTCGATCTCGCCCAGCAGGCGGGCGACGCCTACCAGGAGGCGCTCGACTACATGGCCAACGAGGTCGCTCACACCGGCGGAAAGCAGGAGGCGGGCGAGTACGTCGTCGGGTTCGCCCAGGAGGAGGCCGAGGGGATGTACGTCCTCCAGAAGGAGGGACAGTTCGAGTGGGTGGAACCCGACGACGAGAACTGCCACCTCGAAGTGGCGGTCTGCGACGCCGAGGACGGCCGACTCGTCCCGGAGTGCACCGTCCTCGCCTCGCTGATCGACGAGGGCGGCGAGCGGGTCGGCCCGACCCGACTCCCGCTGCTCTGGCACCCGGGGCTGTACCACTACGGCAAGAACCTCGCGGTGCCCGGCGAGGGGGCCTACGACGTCGAGGTGCACGTCGAACCGCCGGAGTTCAAGCGCCACGACGAGCAGAACGGCGACCGGTACGGCGAGCCGGTCACCGTCACGTTCGAGGACGTCGACATCGAGACGGGCCAGGACTGACTCCCGTCCGGCCGAGGGGCTTTTTTGGAATCGGCTCGTTGGATTTCCGTCAGAGTCGGACCCGTGGACGTACCCGAGCTTCCAGTGAAACAAACCGGCAATCGACCAGCGGGAGTGTCTACCCAGCGATGAACGGCCCGTATCGGTACGGGAAGGCGCCTCTCTCCCTCGCCCGAGTCCCGTTCGCGGCCGCCACCGGGTCGACCGGCGACGCCGTCGCCGACGGCGGCGTCGAGGGCGAGCACTTCCGGGCGCTCGCGGAGGAACTTGCGGACGCCGTCCTGGTCGTCGACACCGACAGCGTCGTTCACTACGCCAACCCGGCGGTCGAGGACCTGTTCGGTTACGCGCCCGAGGAACTCGTCGGCGAGCAGTTGACGGAACTTATGCCGCCGGACCTGGCCGAGCGCCACCGCGAGGGGATACGGCGCTACCTGCGGGAGGACGAGCGCCACGTCGACTGGCGCTACGTCGAACTCACGGGTGAGCGCCGGGACGGCACCGAGATACCGCTCGGGGTCTCGTTCAGCGAGTTCGCCGCCGACGGCGAGCGGCGGTTCACCGGCGTCGTCCGGGACGTCACCGAGCGCAAGCGCCGGGAGTCGGAGCTCCGGGACCGAGTGGCCCAGCAGGAGGCGCTCGCGACGTTCTCCCAGCGGGCGCTCGGCGACGAGTCGCTGGCCGACCTCACGGACGCGGCGGTCGAACTGGTGGCCGACGCGCTCGGCAACGACTACTGCAAGGTGCTCGAGCTCCGACCCGAGCGCGACGACCTGCTGCTCCGGGCGGGCGTCGGCTGGCGCGAGGGGCTGGTCGGGTCGGCGACCGTCGGCACCGAGCGCGACTCGCAGGCGGGCTACACCCTGCTGTCGGCCGAACCGGTCGTGGTCGAGGACCTCGAGACCGAGGACCGGTTCACCGGGCCCGAGCTGCTCACGTCCCACGACGTGCGCAGCGGCATCTCGACGATCATCGGGTCCGCCGACGACCCGTGGGGTATCCTGGGCACTCACGACACGGCGACGAGATCCTACGCCGACCACGAGGTGCAGTTCGTCCAGAGCATGGCGCACATCCTCGCGGCCGTCGTCCAGCGCCGCGAGCGCGAGCGTCGGCTCGAACGCTCCGAGGCGATGCTCGACGCGGTCAGCGACGGGGTGTACGCGCTCGACGCCGACTCCCGGTTCGTCGCCGTCAACGACGCCTACGTCGAGCTCACGGGGTACGACCGCGAGCAGTTGCTGGGGGCGCCCGCATCGATGGTCGTCGGCGACGACCGGATCGAGGAGAGCCGGCGGATACAGGCCACCCTCGAGAAAGAGGGCGGCGTGGCGACGATGGAGGGGGAGCTACCGACCGCAGACGGCGGTTCGGTCCCCGTCGAGGCCCGCATCGCGCCGCTGGACCTCGGCGGCGAACTGGGCCGGGTCGGGGTCGTCCGGGACGTCTCCGACCGGAAGCGCCGCGAGGAGACGCTCACCGCGCTCAACGAGATGCTGGAGTCGCTGGCCGAGGCCGAGAGCCGGACCGATATCTGCGACCTCGGCGTCGACGCGGCGGTCGATGTGCTGGGGTTTCCGAACGCCGCTGTGGCGCTGTACGACGGCGAGGGCGGCAGCCTGGCCTCGACGGTGCGGCGGTGGCGCGGCAATATCGACGACGAACTCTTCGGGGGTCGGGGCGACGACGTCGCCTGGCGCGCGTTCGTCGAGAACGAGCCGAAGCGATTGGACGACCTCCCCGCTGCGGTGGACGCCGACACCGAGATGGGGAGCGCGCTGGTCGTCCCGCTCGGCAAGCACGGGGTGTTCCTCGCCGCGTCGCCCGACCGGGCGGCGTTCGACGCGACCGACCGGTCGCTGGCCGACGTGCTGTGCTCGAACGTCCGGTCGGCGCTCGACCGGGCCGACCGGGAGGCCACGCTCCGGGAGCAGCGCAACGACCTCCAGGCCAAGAACCGCGAGCTCGAGCGGGTCAACCGACTCAACAGCGTCATCCGGGAGATAACCAAGGCGCTGACCCAGGCGTCCGACCGGGAGGACGTGATGCAGGCGGTGTGCGAACGGCTGACCGACGCCGGCCCCTACCGGTTCGCGTGGTTCGGCACGCACGACCGCGTCACCGACGCGGTCGCGCCCGGGGCGCGGGCGGGCGTCGAGGACGGCTACCTCGACGCCGTCACCGTGAACGCTGACGATTCGGACCCGCACGGTCGCGGTCCCGCGGGCCGGGCGGTCCGCACGAAGGAGCCCCAGGTCCAGAACGACCTGCTCGGCGACCCGCCGTTCGAGCCGTGGCGCGAGGAGGCGCTCAAGCGGGGCTACCGAGCGAGCGCGTCCGTGCCGGTCGTCTACGCCGGGACGCTCCGGGGCGTCCTCAACCTCTACGCCGGCGAGACCGACGTGTTCGACGACCGCGAGCGGACCGTGCTGTCGGAACTGGGCGAGACCATCGGCTACGCGCTCAACGCCCTGGAACAGAAGCAGGCGCTGGTCAGCGAGCGGTCGGTCGAGCTCGACTTCCGGATCCGGGGCACGAAGAACCCCGTCCTGGCCTTCGTGGCCGAGACCGGCGCGGAGTTCGAGTTCCAGGACGCCGTCCAGCGGAGCGACGGCCGCCTGCACGTCTTCTACGCCATCCGGGGTGCCCCGGCGGACCGGGCGCTCGACTTCGCCGCGGACGTCCCGTGGGTCGAGGACGTCCGCCTCGTGACCGAGCGCGACGGCGAGCTCCTTCTGGAGGCCGTGCTGACCGACGAGTCGTTCCTCCGGTCGCTGGTCGACCGCGGCGGGATGCCCCGGTCCATTTCGGCGACCCCCGACGAGGGCCGGTTCGTGATACGGGTTCCACAGAGCGCGAACGTCCGGACGTTCGTGGACCTCTTCGAGGGGTACTACGGCGAGGCCCAGCTGGTCGCCCGGCGGGAGCTCGACGAACCGGTGATGACCCGGCAGGACTTCGAGTCCGAACTCGCCGACCGGCTCACCGAGCGCCAGGCGGAGGTGCTCCGGACGGCCTACTTCGGCGGCTTCTTCGAGTGGCCCCGCGAGAGCACCGCCCAGGAGGTCGCCGACTCGCTCGACGTGTCACAGCCGACCGTCAGCCGCCACATCCGGGGCGCCGAACGAACCCTGTTCGGCCTGCTGTTCGACGAGTAACGTCTCCGGTCATCCGGCAGTGTGGCCACTTGTCACCCCGGGACGAGTCGGACGCTCTCTGCCCGTATTTAGATGTATAACCCCGAGGGAGCCAAAGCGCGTATGCATCTATCGTTAATCGCTATCCTACGTCGTACTATAGACTGGTGTATAGAACATGAGTCAGAGCATCAGCGGGGACACCTTCGGGAAGGAGTCGGTAAGCCAGCGCGTCATCGATGCGGTCGCCGAGGCGACGGGGAGGGACCCGACCGACGTCGGACCTCTCTACCACGTCATCGACCCGGACGCGCTCGACCGGCTGTTCGCCGCGACGGGCGCGGGCGGCCGGAACGGGGGCCACGTGGAGTTCGCGTTCGCCGGCTGCGACGTCGTCGTCCGGGGAAGCGGCAGTGTGGAGGTGACCGAGCACTCCGTCGCGACCGGGCTCGGCGACGAGACCCGGTGAGCGCCCCCGAACGATGACGACGTTCCGACACCCACGACGGAGGCCCGGTGCAGCGTAGCCGTGACCCGGCTCACCCGGCGGCGACAGACGAATCGGGGGACGCCTACGCCATGACGGACGAGTGCGCTCGGTGCGGGAGCCCAGTTCCGGCCGAGGAGTGGCATCCGGTCGCGACCGTCCGCGACGACGACGGCACCGTCGAGATCTACGACTTCTGCTCGGAGGCGTGCCGCACGGCGTGGGTCGACGTCGAGAACGCCGACGACTGAATCGGCAGGGCTGGGCGCGGAAAACGGTTCTCGGGTTTCGGTCGCTTCTCTCTCAACGTACTCAGAGCCGCGACTGGTGGACGCGGTAGATGACGACCTCGCCTCGGTCGAACACCGGTTCGATGCCCGGGTACTGGCCGAAGCGGAGGTTCTCGGCGGCGTACCGCTCGCGGGCCCGGGGGCCGACGTAGATGTACTTCGCGTCGTGCTTCTGGAGCAGTTCTGCCCGGTCGGCCCACGTCCCGGTGTAGATCAGGTCGACCTCCTCGGCCCGGAACTCCGCCGTCTCGTGGCCCCGGTAGATGCCCTCGTGGTAGACCCAGCCGATGACCGTCGGCAGGCCGGTCAGCGACGAGGCGGGGCTGGTCCAGGTGTACACCTCCCGGCCGGGCGTCGAGACGATGTGAGGCTGGCCCGCCTTCGCGTCGAGCCACGCGATGGCGGCCGCCTCGCCCGGGTGACGGTCCTCGACGAACGCCTTGCCCGCCAGCGTCGGGTCGTCGGTGCGGTGGCCCTCGGCGGTGAAGTGACCGCCGAGCGCCAGTCCGCCGTACAGCGCGGTCGAGACGACCAGCACCGCCGCCAGCCCGCCCATGACGTCCGAGCGGTCGATTCCGACGCGGGGGAGCGCCCAGTCTGTCGGACCGGACGAGGCGACCAGGGTCCCCAGCGCTGCGCCCGCGGCGGTCGCCCAGAGCACCCACACCTGCATGTACACCTTGAACACGGTGTTGAACCGGCCGCCCGCCGCGCTGTCCTGGACGTAGACGAACTCCACCAGCGTGACGAGGCCGGCGCCCGCGACCACCAGCACCGTCTCGTAGCCGACGCCGCCGGCGTCGACCGCGTCGCCGACCGTCCGGAGCATGAGCCAGCCGACCGCCAGCAGCGGGACTACCAGCACCAGCACCGGGTAGTCCACGACCCATGCCCACCCCATCAGCGCCGCGGCCAGCAGTCCGAACCGGACGGGGTCGACGTCGAACGCCGCCTTCGCCCGGGGCCAGAGGAACGCCGCGAACGTCGCGATGAACGCGCCGTGGACGAGCAGCAGGCCGACGGCGCTGGACTGCTCGGGCAGCACCGCGATGCTGCGGTTGCCGGTCGAGCGCAGCAGGATGCCGAACACGAACGGGGCGACCCAGGCGATAGCGGCGACCGCTACCGCGGCCGTGGCGGCGAACGCGGCGCCGACCCGACGGGCCTCCGCTAGGAGTGCGAAGTCGATTCCGCTCGCCGCTCCGTCGCCCGCGCTCGCACCGGCTCCGCCGTCGGTGACCGGTTCGGCCGCCTCGTCGGCGGCGACGCCGGGGAACAGCGTCAGCGGGTCGGCGGGCGCGAACACGACCGCGAGCCACACCACGCCGAGGCCGGTCGGGAAGCTCCAGACGTTGACGAGGCCGAGCAGGCCGACGACGAGCGGGAAGGCGCCGAACGCGAGCGCGCGCCGGCGCCGGAGCGCGCCGGGCCGGGTCCGGTAGTACGCGAACCCGAGCGCCGCGACCAGCAGCAGGAACGGCGTGCTGACCATGTGGGCGTGGAGGTCGCCGTTGAGGAACGAGAACAGCGGGAACTCGTTGATGGTGCCGGGGATCACCCGGCTCGGCGCCCAGTAGCCGAACGCGTCGAGTCCGTCGGCCACGAGGCCGCTCGACGAGGAGTCGCCGAGCGGTTCGGCGAGCCAGTCGGCGACCCGCCGGTCCGTGGGCGCCGGCAGCAGCCAGACCAGCCCCGTGACCGCCGTGACCAGGTTGGCCGCGAAGCCGACGAAGAACGCCCCGAGCGCGCCCGCGATCCGGCGCGAGGCGCCGCGGGCGTCGGCCATCGCCCCCGCGAGTCCGTACGCCGCCGTGACCAGCGCGGCGTAGAACCCCGAGAGCGCGAGGTTGTAGGCGAACTCGGCCTCGGTGCCCGTGAGCTGGGCGAGCAGGGCTGCCATGAGGTGGCCGCCGTAGTAGTAGAGGACGTGTTCGCCGGCCCACCACATGTCCTGCGGCGGCAGGACGTCGGCCCGCAACAGCGACTTGAGGATGCCGAAGTCGAGGAACTTCTCGCCGCCGCCGGGGTGGACCGACGGGTCGACGGCCCGGACCGCGACCAGGAGCGCGAACGCGACGCCGAAGACGATTATTGTTTCAACGTACGCGCGCGTGTCCATCGGCGGGGCGTCGTCCGCACCGGGGCGGAGCGAACGGTCGCTCCACAGGACGACCCCCGAGAGCGCGGCGACGGCGCCGACGCCGAGGAACGCGGTCCACCGACCGAACGAGAGGTGGCCGACCCAGTAGGCGACGAGGGTCGAGACCACCAGCGCCACCGGGAGGGCGAACGCCGCTCCCCGGTCGGGGAAGCCGGGGAACAGCCGGGCGGCGAGCGGCAGCGCGACGAACGCGAGCGCCTGGAAGGCGACGAACCACAGCAGGACGAGCGCGTACTCCATTCGATACGTAGTCGTGCGACCGAGCGATAAACGTCTTGGGGTTCGTCTCACCGCCGCTCCGGCCGTTCGCGCCGACAGGCGGGGCGTAACCGCCGATTAGCTCTCGTTGCGGGTGGCACAGTTCGACCCCGTACCACGACCGTTTCGCGAACGCGACGGACCGGATCGAAGTAGCATTACGGTCCGTAGTGGCGCCAGTCATCGCGGCTCCTGTAGTCGTCGAACGGGGCGACGCCACCGGCATAAATTCGCACACGGCGACCGAATCACAATCCTTATCTGTCGGACGGCGCTACGAAATGGTAGCGGGATGGGATAGCCAGGAGATTCCGGCGGGCTCATAACCCGCAGATCGGTAGTTCAAATCTACCTCCCGCTACTTTCTGAGCGAACTCACACTGCGAGCCTTCTTTTCGTCGAGCAGTCTCTGAGTCGGAACAGACCCGGAATCGGATCGCCGGACTGTAGGGAGCACTGCGTGAATATCGAGCCTGACAGTGATTATGCCTCGTCTATTCCAGTCTACACTTTCGGCGTAACCCGCCGAAGGACCGGCCACGACGACCGGTAAGCAACGTTTTATTGGCCGCCAGCCACTACGGCTCCCCGATGACATCCGTACTGTTCGTCGTGAGCGAGGAGGGGTACTGGGGCGAAGAGTGCGTCGACCCGCTGGAGACGCTCTCGGAGACCGAGGCCAGCATCGACGTCGCGACGCCGTCCGGCGGCAAGCCGGTGGTCGACGACCGCTCCGTCGACCCGGAGAACGTCGGCGAGGAGACCGCAGAGTGGGTCGAGGAGGTCCACAGTTCCGACGAGCGCCTCCAGAACCCGATGCCGCTGGCCGCCGCGGACGCCGACCAGTACGACGCTGTGGTGTTCCCCGGCGGGCACGGCACCGAGTGGGACGTCAACCAGGACAAGCACGCCCGCGCCCTGCTGCGCGAAGCGGTCGAGGGCGACGACCAGAAGGCGCTGGTCGTGTGTCACGCGGTCGGCCTCCTCGCGTTCGCCCGCGACAGCGACGGCGGCATGCTCGTCGACGGTCGGAACGTGACCGGTTTCCCCAACGAGTGGGAGGAGAACATCGTCGACGACCAGGACCTGATGCCAGACGGCCGGAAACTGCCCTACTGGGTCGAGGACGAGGTCACGGCCGCCGGCGGTAACTGGGACGCCGAACTCGACGCCGACGAGAGCGTCACCGTCGACGGCGACCTCATCACGGCCCGCGGGCCCGAGTCGTCACACGCCGGCGTGACGGCGCTCGTCGAGGCGCTCGGCGTGACCCGGCCGGCGTAACCCGTCGGTCCGCGGCCGACCGACTCGTCGCTCTTCCTGTCATAATCCTGTGGGCCGTATCTATATGCATTATTGCACATGTTTGTTCATCGTGGTGTTTCAACCCGATCTAAGTTTAGAATCTTCGTAAAAACGCTAGGTAGTTAGCACATACATTCGACTATTCTACCTACCAGAATCGGAACGAATCGAACGAATCGACACTTATATAGGGAGCTAGGATTAGGTAAAGGATATGCCATCTGGCAACAACGGCTTTGATACCACAGAACAAGGCAGTCCGGGCATGAACCGGCGGAAGTGGCTCCAGGCGCTGGGCGTCGCTGGCGTCGCCGGTCTCGCCGGCTGCCAGGGCTCGGACAGTCCGCAGGACACGACGACCGGGTCGACGACGACCGACGACGTCGGGTTCGGCGAGGAGACCGAGACCGAAGGAACGACCACCGAGGCTGGCGAACTCCCCGAGGTCGGCGGGACCTACACGCAGGCGGTCTCCTCCAGCTTCGACTCGCTGAACTTCATCTACAACACCGAGTCGACGACGAACGACATGATCACGCTGACCCTGGACAGCGCCTACGGCTTCAAACCGGGCCAGCAGATGTTCCCGCGGTGGCTCGAACTCACCACCGACGACAACCGGGTCTACACGGCGAAGCTCCGCGAGAACCTCCAGTGGAGCGACCCCTACGGCCAGCTGACCGCCGAGGACTACGTCTACCTCATCAAGAACGTCCACCAGACCGAGTGGGCCGGCAGCGCGGCCCGAGGCGACTGGTACATCGACGAGGAGCCGATCCCGGTCGAGAAGACCGGCAAGTACTCCTTCGAGATTCAGCTTCCGGAGGTCGACCCCGCGTTCCCCAAGCGGCCGGCCATGTGGCTGATGAAGACGGCGCCCAAGGAACTGCTCAAGCCCTACGTCGACGAGCAGGACGCGGAGGGGCTGGAGCAGGACGATGAGCTCAATTCGCTGTCGTTCACCGGGAACCTCGGCCCCTACAAGCTCGACAGCTGGAAGCGCCAGAACAAGATGGTCTTCACGCGCAACGACGAGTACTACCTGCGCGAGGCCGACGACGTCAAGAAGGCGTTCTCGAAGGCCCCGTACTTCGAGACGGTCGAGACCCAGATCATCAAGGAGGAGAGCTCGCGGCTCTCCGCGCTCAAGACGGGGGAACTCGACGAGGCCCAGATTCCGCCGAACAAGGCCTCGAACTTCAAGCAGCAGGAGGACGTCTACCTGAACGTCACGCCCCAGCCGTACAACGTCCCGCTGTTCTACAACCAGCGCGCCAACGGCTGGAAGCCGTTCCGCAAGCAGGGCGTCCGGCAGGCGCTGGGCTGCGCCATCGACAAGAAGAAATTCGTCAAGGGCGTGTTCCGCGACTACGCCGAGCCCGAGTACACCTGGCAGCCCAAGTGGTCGCCCTGGTACGACGAAAGCAAGGTCGTCAAGTACGGCACCGGCGACCTCTACGGCCCCGAGGCGACCCGCTCGCGGATGGAGAAGGCGCTCAGCGACACCGAGTACAGCTACGACGGCGACACGCTGGTCGACGGCAACGACGAGCAGGTCGAGCTGACGCTGATGTACCAGTCGAGCCAGCAGACCGAGGTCGCGACCGCCCAGTTCGTCAAGCAGGAGTTCGCGAAGAACGCGGGCATCAAGGTCAAGCTCAACGGCGTCGGCGCCACCAAGTTCGTCCGCGACTACTGGCAGCAGCAGGTGCCGGACAACGCGGACTCGTTCGAGTGGAGCCACGGCGCGTACAACGCCGGCCCGCGCGACAAGGCGACCAGCAAGAACGGCTGGGACATGGCCCGCGTCTACGGCCTCAACACCTACCCGATGACGCCGACCACCAACGAGGTCTTCTTCAAGAAGGACGGCACGTACAACCCGTACGGCTACTACCCGTCCTTCGACTTCGCGAGCCTCTTCAGCCAGGCCAAGCAGGAGACCGACCCCCAGAAGCGCAAGGAGATCCTCGCCGAGATCTTCGGCAAGCTCTCGAAGGACCAGCCGATGGGGATGTTGGCGCTCAACTCCGACATCTACGGCTACCGCGAGGGCATCGAGGGCCCCATCGAGGAGTTCTTCAGCGGCTGGGACTTCTCGACGTGGCACCGTAACGACGAGTAAGCGCAGCGCCGACCGAACTCCCTCCGATTTCAGTACTTCAGATACGAGACTTTCAACTATGGGCATGAGATGGTACGTGGCTCGCAGGTTGATGTGGACGTTCGTGGTGACGTTTATCATCATCTCCATCACCTGGGGGCTGCTCGCGGCGGCACCGGACAAGGACATCATCGAGGCCAAGCAGAAGGCCGCACAGGCGGGTCAGAGCGCCGAAGCGGCGGAGGAGCGCCTCAACAAGCTGCGAGGGTACGACCGGCCGCTCTGGCAGCGCTACACCGACTACATGGTCGACACGTTCACCCTCAACTGGGGGTGGTCGGACAGCAGGGGCCAACCCGTGACGGAGGCCATACTGACCTCGCTGTACTACACGGCCCAGTACTCCATCCCGTGGACGATACTGACGATGGTCATCGGCGCGAGCGTCGGCCTCTACTCGGCGGTCAACCAGTACACGAAGAAGGACCACGTCGCGACCTTCTTCGCGTTCTTCGGGATGTCGATCCCGAACTTCTGGTTCGGCATCATGCTGCTGCTGGTGTTCGCGGTCCAACTCGGCTGGGTACCCGTGATCTACAACAGCGACGTCCCGGTGTTCAGCTGGGCGAACGTCAAGCAGCTCATCCTGCCGGTGTTCGTGCTGGTGACCGGCTCCATCGGCACGTACATGCGGGTCACGCGCAACGAGGCCGCGGAGTATCTCAACACGGACTTCGTCAAGACGGCGCGCGCGAAGGGTGCCGACAACACCCGCATCCTGACCCGCCACATCCTGCGGCCCGCATCGGTGCCGATGTCGACGACGTTCGTCGGCTCGATGATCGCGCTGTTCATCGGCTCGTCGTACCTGGTCGAGGTCGTGTTCGGGATTCCCGGGCTCGGCCTGCTGACCATCGAGGCGATCCGGTCCCAGGACACCGCCCTGGTGATCGGGACCTCGTTCATCGGCATCTTCGCCTCGGTCATCGGCAACCTCCTGCAGGACATCGTGTACACGCTGCTCGACCCGCGCATCGGGTACGGTGATCGGTGATGGCGACGCAGAACTCTCCGAACGACACGTTCGAGGACGTCGACTGGGACGAGGAGACGAGCGGTCACGGCCTCTCGCTTTCGACCCGGGACAAGGGGCTGGCGGCCGTGCTCGCCGCGATGACCGGCCTGTTCATCTACGACGCCCTGATCGTGCCGGACGGCGAACCCACGTTCGGCGCCGTCGGCTGGTCGTACAGCGTCTCCCAGCTCGACTGGCTGTTCGCGCTGACGCTGGTGGCGCTGTTCTTCTTCGCGGTCGTCCCGATGTACCAGAACCCGCGGATGACGCGGTACTACTGGGAGGAGTTCAAGAAGAACAGGCCCGCGATGGTGAGTCTGGGCTATCTGATCACCATCTTCGTCGTCGGCATCGTCGGGCCGCTGTTCATCAGCAAGCCGGAACTGGCGCTGCTGGAGAAGTACCAGCCGCCGATGTTCACTGCGGTCGACACGTCGTACGTGATCGAGTGCGCCGGCGAGGTGTCGAACGGGCTGTGCCACGGCAGCACGCAGTACCCGCTCGGGACGACCGGCGACGGCAAGAGCATCTTCAAGATCGTCGTCTACGGGATGCAGGTCAGCATGAAGATCGGGCTCATCTCCGCGCTGCTGGTGATGGTCATCGGCAGCGTCGTCGGCACCGTCGCGGCGTACGCCGGCGGGCTGGTCGACGAGGTGCTGATGCGGTACGTCGACATCCAGATGGTCTTCCCGACCTTCATCGCGTACCTGCTCATCACCTACATGTACGAGCCGAGCCTGTTCCTGTTCGTGCTGATGTTCGGCGGGCTCACCTGGGGCAACAACGCGCGATACGTGCGCTCGAACGCGCTCCAGAAGACCGAAGAGGAGTACATCAAGGCGGCCAAGACCAGCGGCGCGAGCACGTGGCACATCATCCGGCGCCACCTGATCCCGAACACCGCCAGCAGCATCATCACCGACCTCACGCTGCTGATTCCGTCGTTCATCCTGTTCGAGGCGTCGCTGTCGTTCCTCGGCCTGGGCGACCCGACGGTCCCGTCCTGGGGCCAGGTCATCGCCGCCGGGCGGAGCGACCTCTCGTTCGCGTGGTGGATCTCGACGATTCCGGGGATCTTCCTGTTCTTCACGATCCTCGCGTACAACTTCCTCGGGGACGCGCTGCTCGACGCGCTCAACCCGCAAGCCGACTCGGAGTCCGAGACGTAATCATGACTGACACCGAACCACTACTCTCAGTTCGCAACCTCAGGACGACGTTCACGACCGACGAAGGCGTCGTTCAGGCGGTCGACGGCATCGACTTCGACATCCGCGAGGGCGAGACGGTCTGCATCGTCGGCGAGTCCGGCTCCGGCAAGACCGTGGCCAGCGAATCCATCACCCGGATCATCAACACGCCGCCGGGCGAGATCGACGGCGAGATCCGGTTCCGGGGCCGCGACATCAACGAGATGGGCGACGAGGAGCTCCGGCAGGTGCGCGGGAACAACATCGCCCACATCTTCCAGAACCCGCAGGACGCGCTCAACCACTGCTACACCGTCGGCTGGCAGATCGTCGAGGCCATCCGGCTCCACGACGACCTCTCGAAGGACGAGGCCCGCGAGAAGGCCATCGACCTGCTCGACCAGGTCGGCATCCCGGAGGCGACCGCGCGGTTCGACGACTACCCCCACCAGTTCTCGGGCGGGATGAAACAGCGGGTCATGATCGCGATGGCGCTGGCGACCGAGCCCGACCTGCTCATCGCCGACGAGCCGACCACCGCGCTCGACGTCACCATCCAGGCCCAGATCCTCCGGCTGCTCAACGAGCTCCAGGACGAGCTCGGGATGAGCATCCTGCTCATCACCCACGACCTGGGCGTCGTCGCCGAGGTCGCCGACCGGGTCATCGTGATGTACTCCGGGAAGGTGATGGAGACCGGCGACGTCTACGACCTGTTCGAGAACCCGGCCCACCCCTACACGCAGGCGCTCATGGAGTGTCTGCCCGGTCGGGGCAACGAGACCCACGGGATTCCGGGGTCGCTGCCAGACCCAACGGACCCGCCGGACGGCTGCCGGTTCGCCGAGCGATGCCCCCACGCCATAGACGTCTGCCGCGAGGGCGAGCAGCCGCCGCTGGTCGCGACCGACGCCGAGGACCACCGCGCCTCGTGCATCTACTACCAGCCGAGCTACGACGAGTCCGTGGTGTCGGGGACCGACCCGAGCGACGCGTCGGCCGGCTTCAAGGGGGGTGCCGACGATGACTGACGGCGAACCGCTGCTGTCGGTCCGCGACCTCAAGAAGCACTACCCGATCACCGAGGGCATCCTCTCGCGGGAGGTCGGCCGCGTCCGAGCGGTCGACGGCATCAGCTTCGACATCGCGCGGGGCGAGACGCTGGGGCTGGTCGGCGAGTCTGGCTGCGGGAAGTCGACCGCGGCCTCCTCGATCATCCAGCTCGAGGAGCCCACCGAGGGCGAGGTCATCTTCAACAGCGAGAAGTACGACCCCGTGGCCGACCCGTCGGCCGACCCGCACCCCAACGACGTCACGGAGTTCGACGACCGGCAGCTCAAGGAGTTCCGGCGCCAGGCCCAGATGATCTACCAGGACCCCTCCTCGAGCTTCGACCCGCGGATGACGATCGGCGAGTCGGTCGCCGAACCGCTGCGGGTCCACGGGCTCGACGACAAGGAGCGCCGCAAGGCCATCGTCGAGGACCTGCTCGAACGGGTCGGGCTGTCGGCCGACGACTACCACCGGTACCCCCACGAGTTCTCGGGCGGCCAGAAGCAGCGGGTCGGGCTCGCGCGCGCGCTCGTGCTGAACCCCGAGCTCATCATCGCCGACGAGCCGGTGTCGGCGCTCGACGTGAGCGTGCAGGCCGAGGTCCTCTCGCTGATGAACGACATCAAGGAGGAGTTCGGACTGTCGATGCTGTTCATCAGCCACGACCTGGGCGTCGTCCGGGAAGTGTGCGACCGGGTGGCCGTGATGTACCTCGGCGAGATCGTCGAGCTCGGTCCGACCGAGCAGCTGTTCGAGAACCCCCAGCATCCCTACACCCAGGCGCTGCTGTCGTCGATCCCGGTGCCGGACCCCCGCCAGCGCGGGATGGGCGTCGAGCTCTCGGGCGACGTCCCGTCGCCCTCGAACCCGCCGAGCGGCTGTCGCTTCCACACCCGGTGTCCCAAGGTCATCCAGCCCGAGGGCTACGACTTCGAGCAGGAGCACTGGCGGTCGGTGATGGAACTCCGCGACCGCATCGGCAAGCACGAGATCGACGTCGAGGCGGTCCGGGAGTACGTGGTCGGCGAGCACGACGGCGACATCGACGAGGAGGCGGTGACGGCCGACCAGATGGACGCGGTCATCCGCGACGAGTTCGACGTCCCCGACCCGCTCCCGGACGCCGACGCCGAGGCCGTCCTCGCGGAGGGGCTCGAGCACGTCGCGGCGGGCGACTTCGAGAGCGCCGACGACCTGCTCTCGACCGAGTTCGAGACGGTGTGCGAGACCCGGAAGCCGACGTACACCGAGACCCAGCCCGGACACAAGGCGAGCTGTCTGCTCCACGAGGCCGAGACCGGCGACGAGTTCGAGCAGTCGGCCTCGCTCTCGGACTGACCTCGCCCCGGCCTGTCGCCGAACCGCGCTGACGCCGGCGAACGAATTAATTGTATTTTATCTACACGTATCGTCAGTGACTGGACTCCGACGACCCCTGCGCGACGTGCAGCTGTTACTTGTTGAACGATTCTCAGCGTAATCGGCCACCGTCGCGGCAAAATCGCGGACTTCGAAGTATCAATTCATCGTCCTATCGGCCACAATTTTCATTACCTCTCCCTTGAGCATGTATCGTAAGTATGGGGACGTATCTCTTCTCTGTTACGAGGATTTTTGCGGTATCAGCCGAGGGGAACAGCAAATGAGCGACGAACGCGACGCCGACGGCGAGGACCCGCCCGACGACGACGGCATCTCGTTTTCAGACGGCGCGGACGCCGACGACGGGGACGAAGAGGCGGACGGTCCGGACGAGGACACGGGCGAGGTCGACGCCAGCGACGGGGACGGGGCCGAGGCCGACCGCGGGAACGAGAACGCGGCCGAAGCGGACTCTGACGACGAGGGCGCGGACGACGTGGCTGGAGAGAATGGTGACGGGGACGAAGGGGACGGGAACTCACCGGGGGATGAGTCGGACGCGACCGAGGAAGATGGGGACTCGCCCGAAGGCGACGACGGGTCCGAGCGCGACGCGGGACCGTCAGGCGATGACGAAGCGTCGTCCGAAGGCGACGATGTATCGCAGGACGACGACGCGGGCCCGGGACCGCTCGACATCAGCGACGACGAACTGGCCAGCGCGGCGGTCACGGTCGGCGAGTACGACTGGGACGCGTTCAAGGAGGAGTTCTTCTACGAGGACGGGAGCCCGCCGACCAACTGGCGGGGCAAGCCCTACACCTTCGACCCGGAGGAGCACCTCGGCCACGACCCCGACGAGACCGGCGACCGGGTCGCCGGCGCCGCCGAGACCGCTGCGGGGCTGAGCGCCTACTTCGAGGACTTCCTCGACCCCGAGGCGACGCCGGTATCGCTCGGCGACTACCTCTGGGAGCACTTCCGGTACGAGTACTACTACGACCGGGACGAGGACGGAATCGCCCGGCCTCGCGACGAGTCGGGCGAGGTGGTCCCGTTCGACCGCAGCGAGTGGACCGGCCACGACGACGTCCCGGACAGCGTCTTCGAAGGTGGGGTCGCGGTCACCGACCTGAGCGCGTCGTTCGAGGAGTGGCTCGACCCCGCGACCACGCCCGTCACGAAGGGCGAGTACTACTGGGAGCACTTCAAGTACGAGTACTACTACGCGGACACGAGCGTCACCGCGCCGGAGCGGCCCCGCGACGAGGCGGGCGAGATCGAGCGCTTCGAGAAGGAGGAGTGGCTCGGCTTCCCCGAGGAGGACCTAGAGGAACTGCTCGCCGAGGGCGCCCACGACGCCCGGAAGCTCCTGCAGATCGAGGACGAGCGCACCCTCGACGTCCCCGAGGAGTTCGACGAGGACGCGTTCTTCTCGACGGTCGAGGGCCACACCACGGTGGCGAACCGCTACGACCTCGAGAAGGAGGTCGCGCTCCCGAAGAAGCAGCACTTCCGGGAGGTCGACCGCTACTGGGTCAACAAGCCCTACTCGTTCGTGGTCATCTTCCACTCCGAGAAGGAGAACGAGACCAAGTACTACCTGGTCGAGCCCTACTGCACCCCCATCGAGGACGACCTCACCGAGTTCCTGACCGGGAAGCTCCGGTCGTCGATCAAGTACTCCAGCGAGGACGTCGTGGTCGAGGCCGAGGCCGAGGAGCGCGAGGAGGTCATCGAGCGCGAGACCCTCCGGCTGCTCGCGCGCTACGACCTCTACGCCGAGAACGACGGCGAGCGCGCCCGCCAGCTCCGGGAGCTGCTCGACCGCTACGACGACGCCAGAGACGCCGTCTCGGCCTACGTCGACCGGCTCCGCGAGGAGACCGACGCCGCGGTCGAACCGCTCCGAGAGGCCATCGAAGAACACAGGGAGCGAAGGGCGGCCGAGGCAGCCGCAAACGACGGCGAGGACGCTGCCGAAGACGCGCCGGACGGCGAAGCAATCGGCGATGTCGACGAGGAGTCGACGGTCGAGGCCGACGCCGGAGCCGAACCCTCGCCGGACGCCGACGGTGAGACCGACGAGGTCGTCGCGGACGGGGGAGCAGTTGGCGACGACTCGACTTCCGATCCCGAAACCGCGACCGGTGTCGTCGAGGAATCGGACTCACCTGAATCGCCAGAGTCACCTGTGACCGGAGACGCCGACGCCGGGGCGGGCGAGGACGCCGACCTGCCGGACGCGCAAGACGACGAGGCCGACTTCCTCGAAACCGCCGACGAGGAGGCCGACGCGGACGACGGCCCCCGAATCCGGCTCGACGAGTACCTCGACCTGGACTTCGAGGCCGAGGGGTCGCTGCGCGAGCAGGTCCGGGCCGCGGTCGAGGCCAAGATCGATGAGCTGGAGCCCGACGACGAGGGCGGTCTCGACGGCATCATGGTCCGGCCCGAGCCCGTGCTCATCGAGGAGGACGACGAGACCCTCTCGGAGTACCAGACCGAGAAGCTGCTGTACTACCTCCGGCGGGACTTCATCGGCTACGAGCGAATCGACGGTATCAAGCACGACATCAACGTCGAGGACATCTCGGTCGACGGGTACAACTCCCCGGTCTTCGTCTACCACACCGACCACGAGCAGGTCATCTCCAACGTCTACCACGGTAAGGGCGAACTCGACGACTTCGTGGTCAAGATGGCCCAGCGGTCGGGGAAAGGCATCTCGAAGCGCCAGCCGCAGGTCGACGCCACGCTGCCCGACGGCTCGCGCGCTCAGCTGACGCTCGGCCGCGAGGTGAGCGACCACGGCACCAACTACACCATCCGGCAGTTCAAGGACGTGCCGTTCACCCCGGTCGACCTGGTGAACTGGAACACCTTCTCGCTCGAGGAGATGGCGTTCATGTGGCTCGCCATCGAGAACCACAAGTCGCTCATCTTCGCCGGGGGGACGGCGTCCGGGAAGACCACCAGCCTGAACGCGGTGTCGCTGTTCATCCCGAGCAACTCGAAGATCGTCTCCATCGAGGACACCCGGGAGGTCGAACTCCCCCAGCGCAACTGGATCGCGAGCGTCACCCGCCCGTCGTTCAGCGACGACGACAAGGGCGACGTCGACGAGTTCGACCTGCTGGAGGCGGCGCTCCGCCAGCGCCCCGACTACATCGTGATGGGCGAGATCCGCGGCGAGGAGGGCCGCACGCTCTTCCAGGTCATGTCGACGGGACACACCACCTACACCACCTTCCACGCCGACACGGTCGGCGAGGTGCTCAAGCGGTTCACCACCGAGCCCATCAACGTCTCCAAGACCCTGTTCACCGCGCTCGACCTGGTCTCCATCCAGACCCAGACCCGGGTCCAGGGCAGCAAGGTGCGCCGGAACAAGTCGCTCACCGAGATCAACGAGTACAACGCCGAGAACGACGAGATCAACGTCCAGGACATCTTCCAGTGGCGCGCCGAGGACGACGAGTTCATGCGCCTGTCGGGGTCGAACACCATGGACGAGATCATGTTCGACCGCGGATGGGACCGCGACCAGCTCGAACGCGAGATCCTCAAGCGCCGGGTCATCCTGGCGTACCTCATCAAGAACGGGCTCAACGAGTACACCCAGGTCGCCGCCACGGTCCAGGCGTTCATCAACGACCCCGACACCATCCTGACGCTGGTCGCCAACGAGAAGCTCGAAGAGAGCCTCCAGGACCTCCGGGAGATGGAGAGCGTCTCCATCGACGTCGACCCCAAGAAGGAGGAGATGGTGCCCCGGCCCGACCCCGGCCGGGAGACCTACGAGCTCTCGAAGGGCATCCTCGCCGAGGCCGAGGACCGGCTGCTCGACGACTACCGGGGCGCCGACGCCGACGTCGAGGGGCTGGCGGTCGCGCTGGCGGAGTCGGCCGAGCCGACCGACGCGCCCGCCGAGATCGAGGCCGAACCCGGCGCGAACGACGGGTCCGAGACCGAGTCCGGCGAGGCCGACCTCGACCTCGGCGAGGCCTTCGACGGCGACGGATCGGTCGCGGATCCGTACGGCGGAAGTCGGTTCGAGGACACCGAGTCGGTCGGCCCGGAGGACAGCGTCCGAAACGTCAACGACGCCGGAGAGCTCGGGAAGTTCCCGGAGGTCTACAACGAGGCCGCCGCAGACGACGATAGCGACGATGCGGACGGAGGAGCCGACGATGCGGACGGGGAGGTCGGAAGCGCCGACGGGGAGGTCGGCGACGCCGACGAGATCGACAGGGCCGGCGACGACGCGTTCGGGGACTTCGAGGCCGCGTTCGACGACGGCGACGGGAAGTCCACCGACGGCGACGGCGAGGAGGACGCCAGATGAGCACCGGGAACGCCGCCTCGCCGGAGCGGTCGGCCGACTCGCTGGCCGACGCGTTCTACCCCCTGTTCGACTACCTGTTCGACGCCGACGGCGACTTCGTGGCCGACGTCGAGACAAAGCTCGCCGAGGCCCGGATGCCCGACACCGTCGAGCTGTACCTCTCTCGCGGGCTGGCCGTCGGCGTCCTCGCCGGCGTGGTCCTCTGGCTGCTCGGCACGCTCGTCGGCTACGTCCTCTTCGTGACCGGCGTGGTCGAGGTGGGCGTGCTCATCGGCGTCCCGGTGCCCAACGAGACGGTTGCGTGGATCATCAGGACGTTCAAGATTCCCTCGCTGGTCGCGGTCAGCGGCCTGGTCTTCGGCGCCATCGGCTTCGGCATCGGCTTCGGCGTCGTCGTCGGCATCCCGTACATGCGCGCCAGCGAGCGCGAGCGCGAGATCAACATGCTGCTGCCCGACGCCATCTCGTTCATGTACGCGCTGTCGGTCGGCGGGCTCAACCAGCTCGAGATACTGGAGGCGATGGCGAAGGCCGACGACACCTACGGCGAGGTCTCCCGGGAGTTCCAGTCCATCGTCCAGGAGACCGAGTACTTCGACACCGACTACCGGACCGCCATCCGGAAGCGGTCGCTCGAGACCCCGAGCGACGAGCTCGGCCAGTTCCTGACCGACATGCTCTCGATCGTCAACTCCGGCGGGGACATGAGCGACTTCCTCGACGACAAGAAGGACAAGCACATGCGGACCGCCAAGCAGCAGCAGGAGATGACCTTGGAGACCCTCGAGCTGTTCGGCGAGATGTACATGACCCTCTCGCTGTTCCCGCTGCTGCTCATCATCATCCTGGTCATCATGTCGATGCTCGGCCAGGCCCAGGAGTCGATGCTGTACGCGACCGTCTACGGCCTGATTCCGCTGACGGGCGTCGGCTTCCTCGTGCTGGTCTCGACGGTCAAGCAGGACGACCCCGGCGACGGCTACCTCAATCCCTCGGACGGCGGCGACCGGCTGGAGGCCACCACCGGCGCGGGGCTGCTCCACCTCGGGCTGGTCGAGCGGTACGTCGGCGAGTTCTCGGTGTTCGACCGCATCAAGAGCCGCGAGGGGACCTACGAGACGGTCTCGCTGCTGAAGCAGCCCCACGTCTTCTTCCGGGAACACCCCCTGTTCATCCTGGGGCTGACGGTCCCGGCGTCGCTGGTATTGGTCGGCAACGCGGTCTGGACCGGCGTCGCGCCCCGGACCTTCGACGGGATGGTCGCGAATCCCATCTGGGGCACGTTCATCTACGTCTACGTCCCGGTGTACGTCAACTTCCTGCCGTTGGCCGTCTTTCACACCTGGAACGTCCGGTCGCGGAACAGGGTCGTCGACAAGCTCTCGGACAACCTCCGGAAGCTGTCGTCGGCCAACGACACCGGGCTGACCCTGCTGGAATCCATCCGGACGGTCGCCGACACCTCCTCGGGGAAGCTGGCCGACGAGTTCGACGTGGTCCACGCCAAGGTCGAGTACGGCATGAGCCTGAAGGCCGCGCTCATCGAGTTCAACAACCGGTACCACATCCCGCGACTGGCCCGGACGGTCAAGCTGGTCTCGAAGGCCCAGGAGGCCTCCAGCCAGATCTCGGCGGTGCTCTCGACCGCGGCCCAGGCCAGCGAGAACCAGGACGACATCGCCCGCGAGCGCAAGTCCCGCTCCCGGATGCAGGTGGTCATCATCATCATGACCTACCTCACCCTGCTGGCGGTGATGGCCATCCTGAAGGTGAAGTTCCTCGACGTGATGGCCGGGCTCGCCGGCCAGGCCGCCTCGTCGGGCGGCGGCTCGGGCGCGACCCAGTTCGGCGGCGGCATCGACACCAACCTGCTGTCGATGCTGTTCTTCCACGCCGTGACGCTTCAGGCGGTCCTGTCGGGGTTCATCGCGGGCTACATCCGGGACGCCTCGCTGCTGTCGGGCGTGAAGTTCGCCGTCGTGCTGCCGACCGTCGCGCTCGTCGTCTTCTCGTTCATCTAACCATGCGCGCACAGACCACTCTCGACTTCGCCGTCGGAATGAGCATCTTCCTGGTCACGGTCGCGTTCGTCGTCACCTTCCTGCCGGGCATGTTCCAGCCGTTCGAGGGCGGCGACGGCCCCGCGGTCGTCGCGGCCGACCGGGTCGCCGACCAGCTCGGTCGGCGGCTTCTGGCCGCGGGCGCCGAGCCGTTCGTCCTCGACGCGTCGTGCACCGCGGCGTTCTTCGCGGACAGCGGTCCGCCGGCCGAATCGTCGCCGGCTGACTGCCGGTACGGCGGGACGACGCTCCGCGACCGGCTCGGTCTGGCCAACGACGCGGACGTGAACGTCCGGCTCGTTGGCGAGGACGCGGACGGCGACGGCGACCCCGACCTGCTCTGTTCCGACGGAGACGCCGACGGCGACGGTGACGTCGTTATCGACGAGACCGGCGACCAGTCCTGCGCGACGACCTTCGAGGCCGGCGACGCCCCGCCGGACGACACCGGCTCGGTCGCGGTCGCTCGCCGGGTGGTCTCGATACAACACGGGGACGCGACCCTACTCGTGAGGACGTGGTGACCGTGCGGGCGCAGGCACACACCCTGGAGGGCGTCGTGGCCGGCCTCCTGCTTGTCAGCGCGCTGGTGTTCGCCTACCAGGTGACGGCGGTCACGCCGCTCTCGGGGAGCACGTCGAGCCAGCACATCGAGAACCAGCAGCGGGCCACCGCCGAGGGCGTCCTCCAGACCGCCGAGGAGTCGGGGGCGCTCCGGAGCGCGGTCCTCTTCTGGGACGCCACCAACGCGAAGTTCCGCGGCGCGGACAACGGACAGCACTACACCGACCCGGGGACGCCGCCGAACCGGTTCCTCGACGCGCTGACCCGGGCGTTCGAGGACCGCGGCATCTCGGTCAACGTCCACCTGGTCTACGTCGACTCGGACGGTCGGCGCCACCGCCAGCGGATGCTCTACCGGGGCGAACCGAGCGACAACGCGGCGACCGCGACGACAGCACTGACGCTGTACGACGACGACGTGCTCCGGGACGACCCCGACGGCGACGGCGTCGCCGACCGTACCGACACCGAGCTGTCCGGCAGTTCGTTCTACGCGCCCGACGCGGGGACGAGCAGCGGCGTCTACAACGTCGTCGCGGTGGAGGTGACAGTATGGCGCCAGTGACCGACGCCGGCGGACGCGACCGGGGACAGCTCGTGCTGGTCGGTGCGCTCACGCTCGCGGTCTCGCTCGTCGCGGTGGCGGTCGTGCTCAACTCCGCCATCTACACCGAGAACCTGGCGAGCCGGAGCGACGACGCCGGGGTCGGTGCGGCGGTCGACGTCAGGGAGAGCGTCCGGGACGGCGTCGGCGGCCTGACCGACCGCGCGAACGAGAACCACGCGGGCGACGACTACGCCACCCTCTACGGGACTCGGCTCCCGACCGCGCTGGCCGACTGGCGACCGATGGCGGTCCGCCACCGGGCGGTCGCCGGCCGGACGTTCCGGGTCACCCGGGCGCGCGGGATGGAGGGGACCAGGATCGCCCAGGACGGCGTCGCCGAGTTCACGCCGCGGACCGCCGGTGCCGACCCGCTCGGCTACGCCGCTCCCAACTGGCTGGTGGCGGCTCCGGTCGAGGTCCGGCAGTTCCGGCTCGCCGAGGTATCGGCCTCGGACCTGACGGGCGCGAGCGCGCCCTTCGATCCGGAGACGGCGTCCGACGTCTTCTACGTCGAGGTTCGCGAGGCCACCGGCTCGAACGAGTGGCAGGTCGCGCTGTACGACGCGGGCGGCGGCGTCGGCGTGATGGTCCGCGACGAGGACCAGGAGTCGGCCGTGGGCTCCTGCGCCGCCGACGGCACGGCGACCGTCGACCTCACCGGGGCGACGGTCGACGGCCGGGCCTGCGAGCCCCTCTCGTTCCTCGACGAGGCGAACGGACCGGTCGCGGTCTACTACGTGAACGGCGACGACGTCGCGGGCACCTACGAGCTCACCGTCGACCGGGCCGGCCACCGGACCGACGACCCGCTCAAGGACCGCGTCGACGACGCCAACTACGGCCTGCACTGTGAGGGACCGACCTACGCCGACGGCCCCGGAAGCGGGTCGCCCTACGCGACCGCGGCCGTCTACTCGGCCACCGTCGAGTTCCGGTACGACAGCGAGTCGGTCACCTACGAGACCGACGTGCGGGCCGCGGCGGGCGAACCCGGGCCCGGGGCGACCCGGCCGGTCGTCACCCATTTCAAAGTGACCGACCCGACGGCCGACGACGGCGCGTTCACCGTCGACTGGGCGGTCGCCGACCCGAACGGCGACCTGGACAGCCTGGAGATCGAACTCCTCGACACCGCAGGCACCGTCGTGGCGTCGACGACCCAGGGACTGAGCGGCGCCGAGGCCGGCCCGGGGTCCGCCACGCTCACCGACGCGGGAGCGGCCGATTCGACTTACGACGTGCGCATCACGGTCACCGACGCGGCGGGCAACGAGCGCGGCGCGACCGAGCGCCACGACGACGACGGCGACGAGTCGGGGTGTCCGCCGTGAGGGGCGCCTCGCAGCGGGGAGTCAGCCGGGGCGACACCGGCCGGCTGTTCGCCCGGGACGACCGCGGGGTCTCCACCGCGCTCGGCTACGTGCTGAACCTCACGGTGGCGACCCTGGTCGTCACCGGGCTCCTGGTCGCCAGCGGCGGCATCGTCGAGGACCAGCGCAAGCAGACCGTCCGGTCGGAGCTCCGGGTCGTCGGCCAGCAGTTCGCGGCCGACCTCTCGGCGGCCGACGAGCTCGCCGCGACCGCGAACGCGGGCGACACCGTCCGGATCGAGCGACGGCTCCCGCGGGAGGTCGCCGGCCGGTCGTACACCGTCGACCTCGTCGAACCCGGCCCGGGACAGCCCTGTCCGGGCGAGACGTGCCTGGTGCTGACCGCGACGGGGTCGGACGTGACCGTGGCGCTCCCGCTCGCGCTGGAGATCTCGGTCGCGTCGTCGTCGACGAACGGGGGCCGGGTCAGTATTCGGTACGCCGACCCCGACGCCGACTCGACCTACGAGCTGGAGGTGGCGGATGACTGAACGCGGGGTCAGCGACGTGGTCGGGTTCGTGCTGGTGTTCGCGCTGATCACCTCGACCGCGGCCATCGTCTACACCGTCGGGTTCTCCGGGCTCCAGGACGTCCGGGCCGAGGAGCGGCTCTCGAACGCCGAGCGGGCGTTCGACATCCTGGCGGACAACGTCGCCGACCTCCACCACAGGGGCGCGCCCAGCCGGGCGACCGAGATCAAGCTCTCGGACGCGACGCTGGGTTACGGGGACGAGACCACCCTGACCGTCGAGGTGGCCGGCGCCGGGTCGCCGACGCCGTCCTACAGCACCACCCTCGAACCGATCGCGTACGCGCCGGCGGACTCGCCGGCGCGACTCGTCTACGAGAACGGCGCCGTCTTCCGGGAGCGCCCCGGCGTCGGCGGCGTCGTCCGCCACGAGTCCGGCGCGATGTTCCGGGACGGCGCGACGCGGACGGCGGTGATTCCGCTCGTCCAGACGCGCAGGACGGGGACTGCCAGCGTCGGGGGCTCCTCGACCGTTCGCATCCGGACCGACAAGGCCGGGTCGGAGGTGCTCGGCGCCCACCGGACCCCGTCGAGCGACCCCGACGGTGACGGAACTGACGAGTACGAGGTCACGTACACGATGGAGACCACCCCGACGCGCGCACAGCTGTGGGTGGCTGCCCTCAACGAGCGGATTCCGTGGACCGACGACGCCTGCGAGGCCCCGGACGACACCGTCATCTGCACCTTCGACGTCCAGCGGCTGTACGTCACCGCAGTCCGAGTCGACGTCTCGTTCACCTGAGGCGCGCGACTACTTCGTCTCGACCTCGATCTCGTTCTCGGTGACGTGGAGGTACGTGATGTACCTGCCGCCGCCGCCGTACTCGATGGTGCCGTACGACGCGCCCTCGTTGACCGTGTCCCCTCCCTTGTCGGCGACGGTGAGATCGAAGCTGCCCAGCTCGGAGAAGTAGTGATTGAGGAGTCGGTCGAGCGACTCCTGATCGCCCGAGGCGTAGGACTTCGACTCCCAGTAGACGCCGTGGCCGCCGAGGCTCGCCGAGCCGTCGAGCGTGCTGCCCGACGGATTGAACTCCAGAGTCTCGCCCGAAGACAGCCCCTGGTACGTCAGCATCGGGTCGCCGGTCTCGACGTCGTGGATGCCGCCGGACTCGGCCGGGTCGTCGTCGGCGAAGTCCAGCACCATCCGGATCTCGTCGTCCCCGTCGGCGTCGAAGTCGCCGCACTCCGACTCGAAGGCGTCCGGCGCGTACCATCCGTGGTAGGTGTTCCCGTCGTCGGTCGAGTAGTAGACCGTCGCCGACGCCGTGATGCTGCAGTCGGAACCGCCGCTCTTGCGGACGTGGAGTTCGAACTCCGTGGCCCCCTCGTCGACGTACATCGACCACTTGAGGTTGGCGAAGTTCGCGCTGTCGGCGTCGTCGGGCCGGACGGTGACCCGGAAGTTCGACATCCCGTGACCGCCGACGCCCCGGACGTCCACCGAACTGTCCTCGCCCGGCATCTCGAAGAAGCCCGTGTCGCCCGTGCTGATGAGTCTGACGACGACCGTCTGGTTGCCCTCGTAGGCGTCGACCTCGGCGGTCGTCCGCTCTCGGAAGTACGTCGCCCACCCCTCGTAGAACCGACTCTCGACGGATATCCGCACCTGTCCGTGCTCCGAGGGATTCGCGTATGCGGTCCCGTCTGGATACGTCCGGGACGCGTTGGGGTAGACGTGTTCCATCGCGGCGCCCGACGTCACCCGGACGGTCGAACTTCCCGAGGCGCCGCCGGAGCCGGTCACTCGAACCAGTGGGAACGTCAGCGTCGACCCGCGGTAGTGGAACTCCGGCGGCGACACCATCGACACGCCGCCGTTCCCGTCGCGTCGCCAGACGCCGCCTCCCTGGTAGACGAGTTCCGTGTCCCGGTTCTCGTACACCAGCGCCCCGAGGGTGGTCTCGTTGATGACTCTGTCGTTGCCGTTCCCGTCGTAGTTGACGTGCTCGATGGTCACCTTCCCCGCTCCGGGCTCGGGGTGTAACGTCCCGGTCGTTCCGCCGAAGTCGACCGTCTGGACGTCGGCGTCGCCGAGCGCCACCTTCGCCGCCCGGGAGTCGAAGACGGTCATGGCGAGTTCGGCCTGCCGGAGCTCGGCCGACGAACGGGTGTCTTCCAGCGACGCCCCGCCGTAGCCGAGGATGAGGCCGGTCCCGGCGACGGTGACGGCGAGCAGCAGCACGACGCCGAGCGTCTCGGTCTGGCCCCGGTCCGGCGAACCGCTCGCTCGCGACATGTTTCCGCTTCGTTTCGGGCCGGATAGCTTAAATCTGATGGGCAATCGGACCGCGAATCTGCGGTCGGACGCCGCCCTTCCGGTTCGCTCGGCGCGGCCGATCGGTACCGGGCGTCGGAAGGAGTCCGTGGAATGGGTCCGCGAGTCGAGTCGTCCGGTCGGCGGGACGGAACCGCGGTCCGGATCATCTGGTCGGTGGAACGGACCGCAGGGTCGCCGGTGGCAGTCCGGTCCGTCGCCGGTCCCGTCTACCGAGGGGCCCGCCCACAACTGATACCCGCGTGTCGACAGTAGTGGACGTGTGCCCAACATCTCGACAGTCGTGATGCTGCTCGGCGCCGGACTGTTCGTCCTCCCGATTCCGGGAACGTTCATCCTCGGCGGTCTCGTGATGTTCGTCGGTATCGGGGTGTACCTGCTCGCCGACCGGTAGCCGACGCGACGCCGTCGAACCAGGACCGAAAATCGGCCGCCATCTGGTACTTTGGACTACCGGTAGACCTTTGTAGGGTCCACCCTGAGAGAGCATAGCTATCGAATGAGCATGTCGAGAAACAACATAGAGCCCGTGGAGATCGAGTCACCGTCCGGGGACGGCGGGGTCACCTCTACCTACGTCCTGGACATCAGCGATCACATGCTGGCGGGCGAAGTGTGCACCGGTCTGGCGATGGCGCTCTCGGAGATCGTGGAGCGCGATCCCGCCCGGATGACGCCCCTGAGCTCGGTCGTGGACTGCGACGCCCTCCAGATGCTGTTCCACACCCGACGCTACGGCGACCTCCGCGACGAGCTCTCGGTGTCGTTCCCGTACGACGTCTACGAGGTCACGGTCTACTCGAGCGGCCGCGTCGTCGTCCAGGAGTAAGGGCGACGCGCGCCTGTATTTGTGGGCCGGACTCTCCAGTCACTCCTTTCGGGCGGATCCGGCGACAGTATTTCGACGGTGCGGCTGATGCGGTAGCACGTGTCAACCGTCTCGGACCGCTTCGACCGACGACTCGTCGGACTCGTCGCCGTTCTGGTGGGAGCGGCGGTGCTGCAGGTCGTCGCCGTCGGGGGACCGGCGACGACGTCCGACTGGTCGTCATCGGAACGGCGAGCATCGTCATGTCCTCGCGCTCGGCGCGGTGGCGTGGCTATCCGCGGCGGGACGAGCGAGTCCGGCGGCGAACCCGGCCGACCGGGACCGCGGCGCCGCGCGGGCCGACCGGAATGAGATAGTCCGACGGTCGTCGGTCCGCTCGCGGCCAACAGTGATGTGGTCGGGCCGCGTACGTCCGCCGGATGCGCGAACTCCTCGGACCGACCTATCGCAACCTCGCCGCGCTCGCCGTCGTCGGGGCGATTCTCGCCGTCGCGTTCGTCGCCGCCGACCCGCTGGTCCGGTACGCGGCGTGGCTGGTCGCGTTCGCGGTGTGGATGGCGTGGTTCGTGACCGTCGCGCGCGAGTGGATCTCCCGGGCGGATTTCTGAGACGCTCCGGGGTCGGTTCGGCGTCGCTCGTCCGACCCTGGTTCCCCCTACGACCGGGGTACGGACCGCAAACTCGCCCGTACGAACGGGCCCCGTCACTCCGTCCCACGATAGAACCGTTTAAAAGTCCTCGCCACCTATCACGCTTGTGAGTGAAGAATCTGGACGACGGAACCTCCGCATGCCCGACGACGACGAGCAGTTCGCCATCGTGACGGAGATGCTCGGCAAGAACCGCGTGCGCCTTCGCTGCAACGACGGCGTTGAACGCATGGGCCGGATTCCGGGCCGCATGCGCAAGCGCATCTGGATCCGTCGCGACGACATCGTGCTGTGCGAGCCGTGGGACTGGCAGGACGAGAAGGCCGACATCGAGTGGCGGTACGACGGCTCCGCGCAGGACCAGCTCCGGCGCGAAGGTCACATCAACGTCTGACTCCGGCGCGAAGGTCACATCAACGTCTGACTCCGACGAGGTCGACAACGGCGGCTGTTTCTCGCTGTCCGCTCGTCGGTAACCGATAGCCACCGCCGGGCCGAGTGGCGCGCGACGGTCACCGCATGCGGCGCACTGGCAATTTCGATGACCCCGAGGACTGCAGACCGAACGTCGACTTCCCTACCCAATCACAATACATACAACGTGTATAATCGGATTATAGGTGTGGAATGGGATGCAACAATCGGATAATCTGCACGCACACGAAATTTTTTACGGATGGTCGGCGATGCCAAGACGATGACTACCGCAGCGCGCCTCGACCGCGACCGACTCCGGGAGGGAGCGAGGTGACCCTCGCGAGCGACGGCACCGTGTACCTGGTCGGCGCTGGGCCGGGCGACCCCGACCTGCTGACCGTCAAGGCGCGGCGCCTGCTCGACGAGGCCGACGTCGTCCTCCACGACAGGCTGGCCGGCGACGACGTCCTCGCGACGTGTCCCGACTCCGCCGAGGTCGTCGACGTGGGCAAGAAACCCGGCCCCGACGGCGAGCGGACCACTCAGGAGGAGATCAACGCCCTGCTCGTCCGGAAAGCGCGGAGCGGCCGCGACGTCGTCCGGCTCAAGGGCGGCGACCCGACGGTGTTCGGCCGGGGCGGCGAGGAGAGCGAGCACCTCGCGGCCGCCGGCGTCGACTTCGAGGTGGTCCCAGGGATCACGAGCGCCGTCGCCGCGCCCGCGGTGGCGGGCATCCCGCCGACCCACCGCGACTGTGCCTCGAGTCTGACCGTGGTCACCGGCCACGAGGACCCGACCAAGGCCGAGAGCGCGCTCGACTGGGAGTCGCTGGCGGGCAACGTCGCGGCCGGCGGGACGCTGGTCGTCCTGATGGGCGTGGGCCGGCTTCCCGACAACGTCGCGGCGCTCCGCGAGCGCGGCCTCGACGCCGACACGCCCGCGGCGATGGTCGAGCGGGCGACCCGCGAGGCGGAGTTCACCGTCACCGGCACGCTCGATACCATCGTCGAGCGCGCCCGCCGAGTCGGCGTCGACCCGCCCGCGGTCACCGTGGTCGGCGACGTGGTCGACGTCCGCGGCCGGGTCGCGGAGTACCTGCGGGGTGCGGGCGCGACCGGCGCCGTCGGCGGGGCCGAGCGCCCCGTCTCCGACAACAGGGGCGTCGAGTGATTGACCGGGTCGGTGGCAGTACTTGCGGTGGAGGGGGCTGAATTATTTGAGAATCTGAAGACCGACGGCTGGCGCGCTCGCCCGCCCCTCAGAGCCATTGCCAGAAAATGACGTTCTAAAACTATCCAGGGATTATTTTCCCTTTCTGGAACCCCACTTGTTTCCTAGTATGCACTCTTCACGTGAGAAAGGAGAATATTAGGACGTAATAGCAGTAGCCTTTAGGAAGCGTTCATTTTCGATATCAACCGTGAATTCGTGTACATACGAGGAGCTAATCGAGCCCGTTCTAGACGTTCGTAAGTCGGAGGGCGGTCATGGCTCATAAAAAAGAAGAGTACAAGCAGGGGCTGTACGGCGACGAGGTGCGGGAGAAGATACTCGAGTTCGCCGACCGGGGCTGGGACGCCATCCCGGAGGACGAGAAGGACGCGTGGTTCTCCCGGTTCAAGTTCTGGGGCGTGTTCCACCAGCGCAGCGGCCAGGAGAGCTACTTCATGATGCGGCTGACCAACTGCGGCGGCGTGCTCGACCCCGGCCAGCTCCGGGCTATCGGCGAGGTCGCTCGCGAGTACGCCGCCGGCCCGGTCGAGAACCCCGAGTTCGGCGACGCGTGGATCGACCTCACCACCCGTCAGTCGGTCCAGCTCCACTGGATCAAGCTCGAGGACGTCCCCGCGATCTGGGAGAAGCTCGAGTCCGTCGGCGTGAGTTCGCGCTCGGCCGGCGGCGACACCATGCGCAACATCTCGGGCTGTCCGGTCGCGGGCAAGGCCGAGGAGTACGTCGAGACCCGCAACCTGCTCGACGACATCCAGGCGGGGATTCGGGGAGACGACGCGCTCTGCAACATGCCCCGGAAGTTCAACATCTCGGTGACGGGGTGTCGCCAGGGCTGCGCCCAGGACTCCATCAACGACGTCGGGCTCGAACCCGCCCACAAGTTCGTCGACGGGGAGGAGGTCAAGGGCTTCAACGTCCGGGTCGGCGGCGGTCTCGGCGGTCGCGAGCCCCGTCGGGCCCGGTCGCTCGACCTGTTCGTCCGGCCCGAGCGTGCCTACGAGACGGTCCGGGCGTTCGTCGAACTCTACCACGACGAGGGGAACCGACAGAACCGCTCGAAGAACCGGGCGCGCTTCTTCGTCGACGAATGGGGCACCGACGAGATCCGCGACGCGCTCGCAGACCGACTCGACTTCGAGCTGGAGCGGGCCGGTACGAGCTTCCGCGGGGAGTACACCTACAACGCCGGCCGCCCGACCGAGCGCGGCGCCCACGACCACGTAGGCGTCTACGACCAGACGGACGGCCGCAACTACGTCGGCCTCTCGGTGCCGGTGGGTCGACTCGCGGCAGAGGAGGCCATCGAGCTCGCCGACCTCGCCGACGCCTACGGCTCGGGCGAGGTCCGGCTGACCCGCCGCCAGAACCCCATCATCACGGACGTGCCCGACGGGAACCTCGCGAACCTGCTGAACGAGCCCCTGCTAAAGAAGCACAAGCCCGAGCCAAACCCCTTCACCCGGGGCGCGATGGCCTGCACGGGCACGGAGTTCTGCTCGCTCGCGCTGACCGAGACCAAGGCCCGGACGGCCCGGACCCTGCGGTGGCTCCGGGACAACACCGAACTCCCGCCGGACGTCGACCGCATCAAGATCCACTACTCGGGCTGCACGGCCGACTGCGGCCAGGCGATGACCGCCGACATCGGCATCCAGGGGATGCGCGGCCGGAAGGACGACGAGATGGTCGAGGCGCTCGACGTCGGCGTCGGCGGCGGCATCGGCGAGGAGCCGACGTTCATCGAGTGGGTCCGCCAGCGCGTCCCCGCCGACGAGGTGCCGGGGATGATCCGCAACCTGGTCGAGGCGTTCGCCGCGCTCCGCGAGGAGGGCCAGACCTTCCGGGAGTGGGTCGACGCCACCGGCCACGAGACCATCGTGGAACTCGCCGAACCCGAGGAGGTCTCCGGGTACGACGACCCCTGCCTCCACGACGCCAAGCAGTCGTGGTACCCGTTCGACGACGGCGTCAGCCCCGCGCCCACCGCGGCCGACGGGACGCCCATCGAGGGGGGCGACTGATGGCGGGCCGCGTGCTCGACGTGACCGCCTACACCACCCTCGACTTCGTCGAGGCGGCGACCCGCGGCGACGGCTGGCGCGAGGAGGGGACCGCGGTGCTCGACGTGCGGTCGCCGGTCGAGGAGCCCGACACCGTGGTCCTCGACTTCGAACCCGACCCCGCCTCTGTCGAGCGCGTCGAACCCCACGCCCACAGCGTCTCGCTCACGGCCGACCAGGCCCGGACGCTGGTCGAGGCGCTGGAGGAGGCGATCGACGACGAGGGGAGCGAGCGCCCCCGCCGCCTGCGGGGCTGACCGGAGGAGACGAATGACGACACAACAGAATCCGACTTCGACAGCGGCCGGTAGACCGCTCGCTTCCCGAATCGACCGCCCCGACCCCGCTCGGGAGGTGACGCGGGCGTGACCGAGTGGACCTCGACGACGTGCATGCGCTGCGCCGTCGGCTGCGGTCACGTCCAGCGCGGGGTCGACGTCGGTCACGGCCTCGACACGGTTCGGGGCGACCCGGCCCACCCGGTGAACCGCGGGCTGGCCTGCCAGCGGGGCGTCCGCGAGACCGCCGACCCCGACGGCGAGTGGCTCGCCAAGCCGCTGGTCCGGCGCGACGGCGAGCTCCGGAAGACCACCTGGGACCTCGCGCTGGCCCGCATCGTCGAGCGGTTCGGCCGGATCCTGGAGCGGAACCGGGACGGAATCGCCGTGCTCGGGAGCGGCCAGCAGACCAACGAGGCCGCCTACGCCCTCGGGAAACTCGCCCGCGGCGGCTTCGGCACCCGGTACTACGACGCGAACACCACCCTCTGCATGGCGAGCGCGGTGACGGCTTACTACGACGCGTTCGGCAGCGACGCGCCGCCGCCGACCTACGACGACGTCCCCGAGGCCGACACCCACGTCGTCTGGGGCGCGAACCCCGCGGTCGCCCACCCGGTGATGTTCCGGTGGATCGCCGACAGCGCCGGCGGGGACGACGGCGAACTGATCGTCGTCGACCCCGTCGAGACCGAGACGGCGGCGGTCGCCGACGCCCACGTGGCCCTCGAACCGGGCGGCGACCTCGACCTGGCCCGCGCCGTCCTCGCCCGCGCCGTCGAGACCGGCCGGGTCGACGAGGCGTTCGTCGACGAGGCGACCGCCGGCTTCGAGGAACTTCGCGCCGACCTGCCTGACCCCGAGACGGCGGCCGAGCGCGCGGGCGTCGACGCCGAGGTCGTCGAGACGCTGGCGGCGGCCTTCGAGGAACCGACGCTGGTCTACTGGGGCATGGGCGTCAACCAGAGCACGCAGGGCACCGACACCGCGGGCGCGCTGATCGACCTCTGTCTGGCGACCGGGAACCTCGGGCCGGGGAGCGGGCCGTTCTCGCTGACCGGCCAGGCCAACTCGATGGGCACGCGGGTCTGCTCCTCGAAGGGGACCTGGCCCGGTCACCGCGACTTCGGAGACGCCGACGCCAGAGCGACCGTCGCGGACGCCTGGGACGTCCCGGTCGAGCGCCTGCCCGACGACTCCGGGCCGGGTCCCGTCGGCACCCTCGACGCCGTCGCGGACGGCCCGGTCGAGGCGGTGTACGCCGTGGCGACCAACCCCGTCGCGGGCATGCCGGATGCCTCGGATGCGGCGGCGAAGCTGGACGACGCCTTCCTCGTGGTCCAGGACACGTTCCGGACCGAGACCACCGAACTCGCCGACGTCGTGCTGCCGGCCGCGACCTGGGGCGAGTCCGACGGGACCGCGATGAACATGGAGCGGACCGTCTCGCGGGTCCGGCCCGCGACCGACCTCCCGAGCGGCATCCGGACCGACCTCGACATCGTCACCACCGTCGGGGACGCGCTGGTCGACGGGCTGTTCGGCGAGAACACCGACCCGAAGTCGGTGTTCGCCGAGTTCGCCGCCCTGACCGCGGGGACGCCCGCCGACTGTTCGGGCATCGGGTACGACCGGCTCGATGCGGAGCTCGCGGTCCGATGGCCCGCACCCGACGCCGAGGTGAGCGGGGGCTACCGGTACCACCACGACGGCGAGTGGTCGTTCCCGACGCCCTCGGGGAGGGCCCGGTTCGCCGGCGGCACCGGCCGGGAGCTCCCCGAACCGCCCGACGAGGAGTACCCGCTCACCCTGACGACCGCGCGGGAGGCCGACGGCTACAACACGGGCGTGCGGAGTCGGGAGTCGCCCGACGACCCCGGGGACCTGGTCGCCCGAATCCACCCCGATACGGTGGCGGCGCATCTCGCCGACACCGGCGAGAATGACCTCGGCGAGAACGACTCCGGTGAGACCGACTCCGTCAGCGTCGAGTCCCGGCGCGGGAGCGTCCGGGCTCGGATCGAGGTAGACGAGGCGGTCCGCCCCGGCCTGGTCTGGCTGCCCGTCCACCACCCCGCGACCAACGAGCTGACGGTGCCGGCGACCGACCCCCGGTCGGACGAGCCGAACTTCAAGCAGTGCGCGGTGCGGCTGGTCGCCGCCCGCGAGGCGGTCGCGGTCGAGACCGCGGGGAGTGAGCTCGCGTGACCAACAAGATCGAGCAGCTGGTCATCGCGACGGTCGGCTTCTTCTGGGCGTTCCTCATGTGGTTCTCGACCGCCGCGTTCAGTCCGAGCATCGGCGCGTTCTACGGGCTCACGACCGGCCAGCTCGCGCTGCTGGCGAGCTCGGCCATCTGGCTCGCGCCGCCGGGCCGGGTGCTGGCGGGCTGGGCGGCCGACCGGCTCGGCGCCCACAACGTCTTCGCGGTCATCCTGGCGTACTCCGGGCTGATGAGCATCGCCTCGTCGTTCGCGGCGTCCTACGAGGTGCTGTTCGTCGAGCGCCTCGTCGTGGCGTCGGCGGGCATCAGCTTCGTCGTGGGCATCCAGCACGTCGCCCAGTGGTTCGACGAGCACGAGATCGGCACCGCAGAGGGGCTGTACGCCGGCACCGGCAACGCCGGGGCGGGCGTCGGCGCGCTCGTACTACCGCGGGTGTACGAGACCAACTTCTCGGACGCCTTCCTCCACCTGGGTATCGTGGCGCTGCTCATCGCGGTCGTCTACAAGTGGCGGGGCGAGCCCGCCCGCGACGTCGAGACCGCCGAGACCGTCAGGCGCAACGCCTCGCTGGGCGATACGCTGTTCGTCTGGACGCGCTACGCCGCCATCGGGCTGATGCTGGCCTACGCGATGTCGTTCGGCCTGGAGATCGCGATGAACTCCTGGCTGCCGAGCTACTACGCCGAGGGGTTCGACGCCGCGATCGGCGACCTCGGGTTCGCCGGGACCGCGGCCATCCAGACCGCGGCCATCCAGACCGCGGCGGGCACCTTCGCGGCGGTCCAGTCGTTCAACGCCTCGCTGTTCCGGCCGTTCTCCGGCTACGTCTCGGACCTGTGGCAGCGCAAGGGGTGGACGCCCTACCCGTTCCTGTCGACGACCCAGGAGTACTCCCCGCGGGTCCACTGGTTGATGACCGCGCTGGTGCTCATCGCGGCGGCGATGGTCGCGCTGACGCTCGCCGGCCTGGCCGGCGCGCTGCCGGCGTCGGTCGTCGTGCTCGCCGTCTTCGGCGTCACCGTCAGCTTCGGCACCGGCGGCGTCTTCGCCATCGTGCCGGTGTTGTTCGACGAGCGACCGGGCACCGCTTCGGGGTTCATCGGGGGCGTCTCCACCAGCGGCGGCATCGTCTACCCGCTGGTGTACGGCTACGTCCCGAACATCCACCTGGGCTACGCGGTGGTCGCCGCGGTGTTCTTCGTCCCGTTCGTCCTGTTCTACGTCTGGGCGATGCGCCACGAGGACGACCCCCGCGAGCGCGGCATCGGGTCGGCCCGCCGGTGGCTCTCGGACGACGGGCAGTCCGCGACCGTCCCGGGAGGCGACGACTGATGGCCGAGTACGGCGCCTGGTACCGATGGGGCAAGGCGGTCCTCTACGCCGAGATGGTCATCGCAATCCTGCTCACGGTGTTCGCGCTCTACATGGCGTTCACCGGGCGAGCGGGGTTCCTCACCTGACGATGCGGAGGGTGGCCCGCGCGACGACCCAGTTAGCGGTCCCCGTGACGATGCGGGCGGAGGTGGTGACGCGATGACGCGGCCGGAGGGTCCGACGTGACGACGCGGGCGGGCGTCGTGGTCGCCGGCGGCCGGTCGCGGCGGTTCGGCGGCTCCGAGAAGGCGCTCGCCGAGTTCGACGGCGACCCGCTCCTGCGCCGGACCGCCGACCGGGTGAGCGCGGTCGTCGACGAACTCGTCGTGAACTGCCGCGCCGGGCAGGTCGACCCGTTCCGTCGCGCCCTGACGGACGCATCGTACGACCCGCGGTTCGCCGTCGACGCGGTGCCCGACCGCGGACCCGTGGCCGGGATGGCGACGGGTCTCCGCGCTGCCGACGAGCCCGTCGCGGTCGTGACGGCCTGCGACATGCCGACTCTCGACCCGGCGTTCCTGGCGTCGCTGTTCGCGGACGCTCGCGGCGCTACCGGCGCCGTCCCGACGTTCGACGGTCGCCGGCAACCGCTCGCCGCGGTCTACCGGGTCGAGCCGACCGTCGAAGCGTGCGTCGCCGCGCTCGACTCGGAGGCCGACGCGGGGTTCGGCGGCGTCCTGGACCGCCTCGACCCGGTCGTCGTTCCGGAGGCGACGGTCCGCGAGCGCACCGACGGCGCCACGTTCCGGAACGTGAACGCCCGGTCGGACCTGCGGACGGACGAGGCGTCGCTCCGATAGGGCGCGGCCGACGCTGGCGGGGCAGGGCGTTGCGTCGAGAGAACGGAGGCTCTATTCGGTCAGTACGGTGACGTCGGTGATCTCGAGTCGAGTCCCGCCGTCGGTCCCCTCGGCGACGGTCACGTCCCACCCGTGGGCGTCGCAGACCTGCTTCACGATGGAGAGCCCGAGCCCCGTTCCGCCCTCCTCGGTCGAGTACCCCATCTCGAACACCTCGGTCCGCCGTTCCGGGGGGATGCCGCGACCGTCGTCCTCGACGAAGAACCCGCCGACGGACTCGTCCGTCGAGCCTCCGCTCGCGTTGCTCGCGGAGACATCTTCCAGGACGCCGACCCGGACCGTCACGTCGGGGCCGCCGTGCTCGACGGCGTTGCGGAAGAGGTTCTCCAGGAGCTGTCGGACCAGCCCGTCGTCGGCCCGGACGTCGCGGTCGGCGTCGACGGCGAGCGTCGCGCCCTCGGTCTCGACGTTCCGCCAGCACCGCTCGACCGTCTCCGCGAGGTCGACGGGGCCGGTCCGGGTCGCGGTCCGCCCCTGGCGGGCGAGCGTCAGGAGGTCGTCGATGAGGGTCTCCATCCGGTCGTGGGCCCGGGCCACGTCGTCGAGGTGCGGGCTCTCGCACTCCTCGCGGGCGAGCTCGAGCCGGCCCTGGGCGACGTTCAGCGGGTTGCGCAGGTCGTGGGAGACGATGCCGGCGAAGTCGTCGAGCCGCTCGTTCCGGCGGCGGAGCTCGCGCTCGCCTTCGAGTCGGTCGAGCGCCCGGGCGGCGTGGGAGACCAGCAGTTCGGCCAGTTCCCGGTCGTGCTCGTCGAACGCCCCGACGCGCTCGCTCACGGTCTGGAAGACCCCGTGGTCGCCGATAGGCACGCTGAGCGCCGCCCGGTACGGGCCCTGCGGGTTGGCCTCGTCTACCGACTGCACGTCGTCGTACCGGAACGACTCGCCGGCCCGGTAGGTCTTCCCGGCGATGCCCTCGTCGACCGACATCGGCGTCGCGGCGTCCGGCGGCAGGTCCTCGGAGATGGCCATTATCGGGAGGGTCCCGTCCTCTTCGAGGTTGACCACGCAGAGGTCGAAGTCGAGGATGGTCTCGGCGACGTCGACCGTGCGCCGGCAGATCTCCCGGCGCGTGTCGTACGACGTGATGTCGGTCGCGATGTCGTGGAGCTCCTTCAGGGCCGCCTCGTACGCCCGCTGTCGCCGGTTGTTGAGCAGCCGGAGGACCTGGTCGGCGAGTTCGCCCGCGAACCGGAGTTCGTCGTCGGTCCACTCGCGGGGCTCGCCGGCGTGCTCGTGGCAGAGGACCCCGACGACCTCGCCGCCCGATCGGACCGTGGCGTCGAGCATCGAGGTGATGCCGAGCCGGTCGAGGTACTCGTCGCGGAGCTCCGCGGTGCGCGGGTCGGTGCGGGCGTCGGTCGCGTCGACGACCCTGTGGCTCTCGAGCGCGTCGAAGTAGTCGGGGAGTTCGCTCGCGGTCAGTTCGGCCCCCGATTCGTGGGCGTCGGTCGCCCGCTCGTAGAGGTCGACGTTCCGGAGGACCGCGTTCCCGTTCTCGAACAGCCAGAGCCCGACGCGGTCGACGTCGAGGGCGTCGGCCGCCGCCTCGGTTATCGTCCGCGCGCCGCGGTCGAGGTCGCCCGCCGAGATGTCGTCGTCGACCGAGAGGTCGATGACGGTCCGTCGCTGCTCGCGCTGGCGCTCGCGGGCCCGGTACTCGTCGGTGACGTCCCGGAAGACGATGACGACCCCGAGGACGTCGCCGTCCTCGTTCTCGATGGGGGCCGCGCTGTCGGCGATGAACCGCTCTGACCCGCCCCTCCGTTTGAGGACGGTCCCGTTCGCGAGCCCGACGATCCGCCCGGTGTCGAGGACCTTCTCGGCCGGGTTCGGCTCGGGGTCGCGGGTCTCCTGGTTCAGGATCTCGAACACCTCCGGGAGCGGGCGGCCGACCGCGTCGGCGGACGTCCACCCCGTGAGCTCCTCGGCGACGGAGTTCATCCGGGTGATACGGCCGTCGACGTCGGTCGTGATGACCGCGTCGCCGATGGACTCGAGGACCCGCCGCAGGTTCCCCTCCCGGCGTTCGAGCCGGTTCCGCGTGCGGTGGTGGTCGACCTCCTGGCGGACGGCCTCCGCGAGCACGCCGTACTGGGCGGTCGGGTCGCCGCCCTTCCGGACGTACCGGTCGGCGCCGAGGTTTAGCGCGTCTATCGCGACCTCCTTGCGGCCCTTCCCGGTGAACAGCACGAACGGGACGTCGCTCCCGCGCTCCTCGCGGACGGTCTCCAGGACCGCCAGGCCGTCCATCTCGGGCATCTGGTAGTCGCAGACCACGACGTCGAACTCCCGGCGGTCGAGCAGTTCGAGGCCGCGCTGCGGGGACGCGGCGGTCTCGACGCCGAGCCGCGGATTCTCGGTCTCGAGGAACTCCCGCGTGAGCTCGAGGAGCTGCTCGTCGTCGTCGACGTAGAGGACCGAGATCGGAGAATCCGACGGGGATGATTGCCTGTCCGACATTCAGGATATCTTTACCGAACAAGCTCGTAAATATGTTTCCAAAATTACCGCGAATGATGTTGGAAATAAAGAGTGTGCACGGGCGTCCCTCGATTTCGAGAGGCGCGCGGGACGCCGCCCGTGTCACTGCGGGATGCTACCGCGGCACTGAACCGTCGAAGCTATTATTGTCCGCGGGTATCCGCGATGTAGTAGTCATGAACGGCACGGTAGACGACGTGACCATCGCGGGCGGGGGCGACGTGGGGCTGCTGACGGCGCTGGCCGTCCGGCGGATGAACCCGGGCGTCGACGTGTCGGTGGTCGACGACTTCCAGCAGGCGGTGCCGCAGGTCGGCAAGAGCACCTACCGGGAGATACAGACCATCCTCCACGGGTCGCTCGGCATCGACGAACCGCGGTTCGTCTCGGAGGTCAAGCCCGTCTGGAAGGCGTCGGTGTACTTCCGGGACTGGTGTGACTCCCCCGAGTTCCAGTACCCGTTCGACCCGCCGGACAAGTACCCCGACGCCGACACGCCGAACGCGGTCGAGCACTACTACCACCACTACGACGAGCTCTACGACAGCCCCGACCACCTGACGAAGTGCGAGCAGTTGGTCGCGCAGGGCAAGTCGCCGTGGTTCTACGGGCCCGACGGCGACCTCGACCGGTACGACAAGGTCGCCTACCACCTCGACACCCAGCGGTTCAACGGCTTCCTCCGGGAACTCTGCCGGGAGCGCGGCATTTCATTAATCGACGACGAGATCACGGCCGTCGAGACGACGGGGTCGCGCGTCGACCGCGTCCGGAGCAAGCAGCAGAGCTACGAGGCCGACCTGTTCGTCGACGCGACGGGGTTCAACCGCGTGCTCCGACGGGAGCAGGACGTCGCGTTCCGGGACTTCGGGTTCCCGCTCGACGCGGCGCTCAACGTTCGGATTCCCCTGTCGCTCGACGACGTCGTGCCCGCCACCGTCATCGAGACCGGCGACCAGGGCTGGTTCTGGCAGATCGACACCTACGACGACCGCGACCTGGGGTACGTCTTCGCCTCGGAGTACGCCGACGACGAGGCGGCCCTCGCGGAGTTCCGGGAGTTCGTCGCGTCGGTGGCCCCCGACGGCGCCGACCCGGACATCTCCGCGGACGACGTCGACCGCTACGACTTCTCGTCGGGCTACTACGAGCGTGCCTGGGTCGACAACTGCCTGGCCATCGGGAACGCCCAGGGGTTCGTCGAACCGCTCCAGTCGACCGCGCTCACCGCCAACGCCTCGCTCGCGCTCCAGTTCGCCAACCTCCTCTCGTCGCACGGCCGCGTCGCCGACGACGCGCTCCGGGACGCGTTCAGCACCTCGGTCGCCCGCACCTGGGAGTCCATCCACGACTTCATCGGCGTCCACTACGAGTACGCCTCGGGCGACACCGAGTTCTGGGAGGACGTCCGGTCGGCGGTGGGCAGCCCTCGGACCGAACTCGTCGCCGACGAGTTCGACCGGTACGGGTACGACTGGACCGTCGACACCGCGGACGCCACCCACCTGGCGGAACTCAAGATCTTCGCGCTACCGGACTTCTACACGGTCATGCGGAACATGGGCGCCACCTCGGAGTTCTACGAGGAGCACGACTTCGACGTGAGCGACGACGTTGTTCGTGAGAGAGACGAGTTCTACGAGGACGTGCGTGAGCAGGTCGAGCGGGACCACCTGACGGTGAAGCAACTGTACAAGGGTGTTATGGACTTCTGAGAATCAATTAAGAGCCGGCGAATCTCAATCCCCACTATGATCTCTATTGACGGATTAAATTATATTTAAATCTGCAAAAGGGTTTTATCTTCTATCTTCTTATACTATTTTACAGCTCGTATGACTGACTATCAACATGTGATGTATGCTTCTAAAAGCGCAGTAAAGCAAGCCTATTCCGAGTTATACGGTGATGTTGAACAAATAGAGATAGAGCGTGGGTCGCGTGTTATGGGGTCTGTTCGTGGTAAACTCGGCTCATTTTTCTCGTTCATTTCTAGCACCGTTTCTGGTGAGGTGACAAAATCTGAGATTCACAGTATAAACTTCGATGATGACATGCTAAAGGCCAAAAAGCTAGCCAATGAAATTCTCTCTGACGAGGAGATACCGAGTCTTTCGGAGGTTAGTGAGGAAGGTCTTGACCTAAGTCAGCTATATCGGTTTTCTTGTGAAGTTTCTACGAAGCCCTTTGAAAGCGATGTGGATGGAGAGACCTATATTGAAGTCGCAGGGCAAATTGGTGATGTGAAGTTCCGCGGTGAAACCTCAACCGATAATTGGGGAAGTCGAAGTCACGTTATTCAGTCTGTCCGCGCAGCAAAGTACGGTGAAACGTATCCATACCAGGGCTTGCTTTGGCCGATTCAGCGAACCGGCCATTCAGAGCATGCTGAAGAGTATGATGTACAGTTCTTGCTGATTTGTAGTCCTGAAAGGGAGTTACGAGATCGGTGGTACAATCAAATGAATCCATGATCAGGGGACAGAATTTTGGGAGAATGACTCGTCGGGACTGAGCGAACGCGGTTTGTTCGCGAAGGTCGACGAGTCCACGACTGACCGAGTGAAACGAGGGAAGGAAGTGGACTCGTCGGGATTTGAACCCGAGGCCTTCCCCGTGCCAGGGGGATGATCTACCGCTGATCTACGAGCCCTCGAACGCATCCCAACGTTGTCCGGGGGTACTGATAAACCTCTCGGAATCCGACCACCTGGAGAGGGTACGACACCCGCGGCGGAATCTTACCATTTAACTACCTCCGCCCACTCCGTACCGAGTACGGGAACAGCACAGCCGCAAATCTGACTCGCCGGGCGCTTGCTCGGCTCGGGATTGCGGACGTGCGCCGCGTCTCACCGACGTATTTGCACGCCGACGCTCTCTGCGTCAGCGATAAGCGGCCTGTGCAGTTCCAATCCGATAACCATGGCACGAATGCACACCCGCCGCCGCGGGTCGTCCGACTCGGACAAGCCCGTGGCAGACGAACCGCCGGAGTGGAGCGACGTAGACGAGGACGCCATCGAGGACCGCGTGGTCGAGCTGGCCGAGCAGGGCCACAGCCCGAGCGAGATCGGCCTGAAGCTGCGCGACGAGGGCGTGAAGGGCACGCCCGTCCCCGACGTGAAGCTGGCGACCGGCAAGAAGGTCACCGAGATCCTCGAGGAGAACGACGCCGACGGCGACATCCCGGAGGACCTCCGCAACCTGCTCGAGCGGGCCGTCCGCCTGCGCGAGCACATGGACGAGAACCCCCAGGACGCCCAGAACAAGCGGGCGCTCCAGAACACCCAGTCGAAGGTCCGCCGGCTCGTCGACTACTACCGCGGCGACGAACTCGACGCGGACTTCTCGTACTCCTACGAGACCGCCAAGGAACTCCTCGAGTAGATGTCCACCTCGGGTCGAAGCGGAACCGACGGGCCAGCCCCCTCTGCCGGCGACGTGGCCGCGGGCCTGCGCGAGGCCGACTTCGTTCGCGTCCTCGCGCGCGCCGACGGCGACTGCCTCGCGGCCGCGGGGCTGCTCGCGGGCGCCCTCGCCGAGCGCGGCGTCCCCTACCAGATCCGGGTCGGGCGCTTCGGCGAGACGCTCGCCCGCCCCGGCGATGACGCCGGAGCCGACAGCGACGAGACCGACGGACGCGGACCGGCAGACCCCGACGACACCACAGTCGGCATCGGCCTCGACGACGCCGCGGACGTCAGCCTGCCGGGCGAGGCGGCGCCGGCGAGCGTGACCGCGTTCGACGCGGCCCGCGACCTCGGCGCGTCGCCCGACCCCGTGCTGGCGCTCGCCGGCGCGGTCGCCGCGGGCCACCCCGCGGGCGCGGGCGAGAGCGCCCACGTCCTCGAACAGGCCGGCGAGTCCGCGATCGAGCGCCGGCCCGGCGTCGGCGTGCCGACCGACGACCTCGCCGACGGCCTGGCCCACTCGACGCTGGCCCACGCCGAGTACTCGGGCGACCGCGAGGCCGCCCAGGCGACGCTGGCCGAACTCGGCCTGCCCGCCGAACTCGACGAGTCGGCCCACCGCCGGGTCGCCTCCGAGTACGCGCTGGCGGTCGCCGGCGCCGAGGGCGCGACCGACCGCGCCGCGGAGTCGGTCGAGCGCGCGCTCCGACCCCACGCGATCACCGACGACGAGTCCGACGACCGGAGCTCGGCCGGCCCCTTCGCGACGGTCGAGGGCTACGCCGACGTGCTCGACGCCGTCGCGCGCGAGCGCCCGGGCACCGGCGTCGCCCTGGCGCTCGGCCACGGCGCGCGGACCGACGCGCTCGACGCGTGGCGCGACCACGCCGCGCGAGCACACCGGGTCCTCCGCGAGGGGACGACCGGGCGGTACGACGGCCTGCTCGCGCTCCGGACGGAGGACGCGCCCGTGGAGACGGTCGCTCGGCTCCTCCGGGACTTCCGGTCGCCCGAACCCGTCGCGCTGGTCGTGAGCGAGTCCGAAGCCGCCGCGGCGGCGGTCGCGGACGCCGACGGGCGCGTCGGGCCGGCGATGACCGACGCCGCGCGCGCGGTCGGCGGCACCGGCGGCGGCGCGGCCGACCGCGGCTACGCCCGCTTCGACCCCGAGACAGAGGCCACGGAGTTCCTCGCCGCGTTCCGGGAGGCCAGACCGTGACCGGTCGGCAACCCGATGCCGGGGAGGCTGCCGGCCGGCCCGGCGCGGACGAGCAGACCGGTCGCTCGGCGACCATCCGGACCGAGGTCGACGACGCCGCGGTGCTGGCGGCGTCGGTTCGCCCGGACAACACGCCCGAGATCGACACTCGCGCGAAGGGCGGCGTCGTCGAGACGTCGATCGAGCGCGGGACGACCGGCGGCCTCCGGACCACGGTCGACGACTACGTCGTGAACCTCGCGGTGGCGCAGGAAGTCGTACAGGCAGCGAAACGATTCGAAGCAGACCACACAGACGAAACCCAATCATGAGCGAACGATCCGTATCCAAGCAGAAGCAGGAGAAGCGGTGGTACACCATCCACGCTCCCGAGCAGTTCGACCGACAGGAGCTCGGTGGCACCCCCGCGGACGAACCGGACAAGGTGCTCGGCCGCAACGTCGAGACCACGCTGGGCGAGCTGAAGGGCGACGCCAGCGAGAACAACACCAAGCTCACGTTCAAGATCAACGACGTGGGCAGCGACTCGGCGTACACCGAGTTCATCAAGCACGAGCTCACCCGCGACTACCTGCGGAGCCTCGTGCGCCGCGGCGCCTCGAAGGTCGAGGCGTACGTCACGGTGCTGACGACCGACGACTACCGCGTCCAGGTCCAGCCGGTCGCGTTCACGACCAAGGACGCCGACGCGAGCCAGGAGAAGGCCATCCGCGAGACGATGGTCGACATCGTCGAGGACGCCGCCGAGGACCGGACCTTCGAGGCCCTCATCGACAGCGTGGTCGAGGGCCGGCTCTCGTCGGCCATCTACGGCGAGGCCAAGACCATCTACCCGCTCCGCCGCGTCGAGGTCCAGAAGGCGACGCTGGAGGCCCGCCCCGAGGAGGTCGCCGCCGAGGAGGAGACCTCCGTCGACGTCGACGAGGAAGAGGTCGAGGTCTGAGCGCGGACGTCGGAACTCGATTCAGAACCCGAACGGTCGGGCCGATTCGATTCTCGTTTTATCCGAGCGCCGAGTCGCTACTCCGTCACGATTATCTTGCCGACCATCCCGCTCGGCTCGTGGGGGATGCAGAAGTAGTGGTACTCGCCGGGGATCTCGAAGGTCCGCTCGTACGTCTGGCCCGCGTTGATGCGCCCCTCGAAGCCGTCCATCCAGCCGTCGCGGGCGGCCTGCTCGGAGTCGAAGCCGCCCGATGCGAAGTAGGTCGCTTCGTCGGGGATCTGGTTCTCGTAGGCGGTGACGGTGTGGCGGCGGTTGCCTGTGTTGGCCCAGACGACCGTCTCGCCCGCCCGGACTTCGAGCTCCGGGGGCCGGAAGAACGCCGCACCCATGCCGATGTCGTAGTCGCTCGGTGCGTCGCCCCCGCCCCCGAGCGCGGTGCAGCCGGCCAACCCAAGCGATCCGACGCCCGCGGCTCCGGCGAGGAACGTTCGGCGGTCCATGCCCGACACTCGGCACGCGAGCGATTTAGGTCATGCGGAACTGCACCGGCCGGCGGTCGGGACGGTCCGGTCGCCGGACCTGTCCGGCGGGCGAGAGTCGGCCGGATATAAAGACGTATGAACGGCCGTCGCACACGCGACACGTATGGAACCCCGGTTCGTGGGTCGGCTCGGTCTGGCCGACGCGGTGACGGTCGCCAACGCCGCGGTCGGCTTCCTCGCGGCCGCGGTCGCGACCGTCGACCCGGGGCTGGCGGCTCAGCTCGTGCTGCTCGCGGCGGTCGCCGACGGCCTCGACGGCGTGGTCGCCCGCAAGGTGGGGTCGACCCCGGCGGGCGAGTACCTCGACTCATTGGCCGACGTCGCCTCGTTCGGGGTCGCGCCCGCCATGGTGGTGTTCGAGCTCGCCCGCCAGCGCTGGGGGCTGGCCGACCCCTCGCCGATGGCGGTCGTCGCGTTCTGCGTGCCCGCCGTCTTCGTGGCGATGGCGGTGGTCCGGCTCGGACTCTACACCGCCTACGACGTCGGGAACGGCCACACCGAGGGCGTCCCGAGCACGCTCGCGGCGACGGTGCTCTCGGCCGCGGTGCTCGCCGGCGTCGCGAACGCTCCGGTTCTGGTCGCGGCCACGGCCGTCTTCGCGTACCTGATGGTGACCCGCGTGACCTACCCCGACCTGTTCGCCCGCGACGCGGTGGCGATGGGCGGCGTCCAGGCGCTGGCCATCCTCGCCCCCGCGGCGTTCGACCGCGCGTTCCCCAGACTGCTGCTCGCGGCCGCGCTGGCGTACCTGCTGCTCGGACCGCGGTACTACTGGCGCGAGACCGACCGCGACTTCGAGGAGCGCGACGTGAGCCCGCGCGAGGTGGAAGGGAAACGCTCTTGAGGTGTACGCACCGAGTTTTGCACATATGAGTCCGGTAAGCCTTGCGGGGTGGGTCGAATGAGCGACGAGGAAGCCGAGGAGAACGAGGCCGAGGAGCCGGAAGAGGAGGTCGAAGAGTCGGAGGCCGAGGAGACGGCCGTCGAACCGGCGCTCACCGAGGAGGACATCGAGGCCGAACTGGACGCGGCCGAGGAGGACCTGGAGGCCGCCGAGACCGAGGCGGACCTCGACGAGGTGGAGGCCGAACTCGACGACGTCGAGGCCGACATCGAGCGCGCCGACCTCCCGGAGCCCGACGAGGACGACGAGGAGGCCGAGGACCCCCGCGAGCGGTTCGAGGACCGGCTGGCCGACCTCCGGAGCGACCTCGAGGAGGCCCGGGGCCCCTACGCCGAGGACGTCGTCGAGGACGTCACCGCGGCGGGCACCACCATCGAGGACACCGAGTGGACCGACACCGGCCGCGAGGAGCTGGCCGACGTGGTCGACGCGTTCGTGGCCGACGTCGAGGAGATTCTCGACACGAGCGTCGGCGTGACCGTCTCGCCCGAGGTCGAGGACCTCGTAGATGCGCTCGAGGAGACCGCGGTCGTCGTCGGCGAGGCCGGACTCGACCCCGACGACGACGCCGAGACCATCGCGGAGTTGGAGGAGGCCACCGCCGACCTGGAGGCGGGCGTCGAGGACGCCGAGGAGTGGGACGACCTCGAGACGCGCGAGCAGCTCCAGGCCCAGGGGTTCTACGAGGCGCTCGAGCACCGCAAGGACTACCCGCCGGAGTGGCACGCGCTGAAGGTCTGGGAGAAGCGCGGCCGCGCCGACATGATCCTGCTCGGCCTCGACAACTTCCAGTCGAACTTCATGGAGGAACACTGCCTCGAATCGCTCGAGCGGATGGGCCACCCAGACTCGCTCGACGCCATGGTCGAGCGCGCCGGCCGCCGCGACAAGCCCGCCATCCGCATCCTCGGCAAGATCGGCAGCGAGGAGGGCCTCGACGCGGTGCTCGACTACATCGACTCCGACCCCGGCCTCGCCAGGCCCGCGCTAAAGGCGGCAGGCGAGATCGGCAGCGAGGAGGCGACCCAGCCCGTCGCGGACCGGCTCGCGGCCGACGACGCCTCGGTCCGGAGTCAGGCCGCCCGCGCGCTCGGGCTCCTCGGCGACACCCGGGCCATCGATCCGCTGGCCGACGTGCTCGAAGACGACGACGCCGACGAGGTCCGGGCCAGCGCGGCCTGGGCGCTCAACCAGATCGGCACCGAGCGCGCGCTCGAGGCCGTCCGGCCCTACGCCGACGACCGGGCGTACCTCGTGCAGGTCGAGGCCGAGAAGGCGGCCGACGGTCGGTCCGAAACCCCGGCGTAATCGCTCCGTACCTCGCTTTCAGTACTACATTACTCGCTGCGCGCCCGTCGTAGTACGACGATACCGGCTTGCGCCGTCTCGTAGCCACACCATAACAAAGCCACCCCTTTTCGTCGTATTACGTAGGCGAACTATGGTGTTCGATACGCAAACGCTCGGACTCTGCCCGAACTGCGGGGAAGCCATCACCAGCGACTACCTCCTCATCGAGTACGAGTCCGAGGGTCGCCCGGCCCGCTTCGCGGAGTGTCCCGACTGCCGGGACGTGGTCCACCCGTCAGCCGAGTAGCGCGGCGACGAACTGCACCGCGAACGCGACGATGAGCAGGAACGCGCCGATGCGACCGATCCACGTGTGCTCGGTCACCTCCATCGGCGAGATGTCGACGCTGTAGTCGTTGTACTCCTCGCTGTACTCGACGTAGCTCGGTAACTGGAAGAACTCGAAGAACAGCAGCGCCGCGCCGAGCGCTCCCAGCGCGTAACCCGACAGTTCGAGTGCCGACACGAGGTCTACCATACCCACACCGGCGAACCTGTCGAGCAAAAAGCCACCGGTCGCCGAGGGTTTAAGACCGAAGCCGGGACCAACTCCGCCCGTGCCCCGCTCCGCGCCAGATCTGCCGGTGCTCGCGGCGGTCCTGCTCGCAGTCGTCGCGCCGGCGACCGTTCCGGCGGCGGTCGACGCAGACGCGTCACCGATGCTGGCCGGAGACGGCGCAGGAACGACTTCTGGGACTCCGGAGACTTCGAGGGCCGCCCGCCTCGCGCCGACCACCACTCCGTCACCCGGCTCTCGACCCGCCCAGAACACCACCACGACTCCGCCGAACGCCACGACGCCCGGCATCGTCGCCGTCTACCCGAACCCGGCGACCGACGGCGACGCCGGGGAGTTCGTCGTCATCCGAGTCCCCGAGCGAACGAATCTCGCGAACTGGTCGCTCGCCGACGACGATTCCGCGGCCCGCCTGCCGAACGCGACCGTCTCCGGCCGCGTCGCGGCGTCGACCGACCCCGAAACCGCCCGAACCCTGACCGACGCGCCGGTCGTGAGACTGACGGGCGACCTCCCGCTCGCGAACGCCGGCGAGACCGTTCGGCTGGTCGAGCGGCAGACGGGTGCGAGCGGCGCTGAAACGAACGAAAACGCGACTATCGGCGAGACGGTGACCTACGAAGACGCGCCAGAGGGCGAGCGCTGGCACCGCGTCGAGAACGGAGGGCGGAAGTCGGGAAGCCAGGCCACTCGTTCCGGATGCTCCCCGAACCAGACTGACCTCGACTCCTGCTGGCGGTGGACGCCGCTCGGTGCGACCGACTTCGACGTCCTCCGGACCGACCGAACGACGACTCGCGCGTTCGTGCTCCCCGACTCGCCGGACGTTCCCGTCGAGACACTTCGAGGGGCCGACCGGCGGGTCCTGCTGGCGGGATACTCCTTCACGTCCGGGCGGGTCGCAGACGCGCTTGCGGCGGCGAGTCGGCGGGGCGTCTCGGTCCGGGTGCTGGTCGACGCCGCGCCGGTCGGCGGGCTGCCCCGGCGCGAGGCCCGACTCCTCGACTCGCTGGTCGCCCGCGGCGTCGCGGTCCGGGTCCTCGGCGGGTCGCGGGCCCGCTACGACTTCCACCACCCGAAGTACGCCGTCGTCGACGACCGTGCGCTGGTGACGACCGAGAACTGGAAGCCAGCCGGCACCGGCGGCCGCTCGAGTCGTGGCTGGGGCGCGGTCGTCCGGAGCGAGTCGGTCGCCGGCCGCCTGGCCGCGGTGTTCGATGCCGACGCCGGGTGGCGGGGCGCGACCACGTGGTCCGAGTTCCGCCGCGGGCGGGTCTTCGAGCCGGCGGACGCCGGACCCGCGGACGGCACGTACCCGTCCCGGATCGCGCCGACCGTCGTGAACGCGTCGTCGAGCAGCGTGCTCGTCGCCCCGGACAACGCGGAGAGCGCCCTCCTCGACCTGCTCGGCGGCGCGGACGAGTCGATCCGGGTCCAGCAGGTCTCGGTCGGCGGCCGTCGTCACTCGCTGCTTCGGGCGACGCTCCGGGCCGCCCGTCGGGGCGTCGAGGTTCGAATCCTCCTGAGCAGCGCGTGGTACGTCGAGGAGGACAACCGGGCGCTGGTCGAGTGGCTGAACCGTCGCGCCGAAACCGAGGACCTCCCGCTGGAGGCCCGGCTGGCGGACCCCCGCGGACGTTACGAGAAGATCCACGCCAAGGGCGTCGTCGTGGACGGCGACGCAGCCGTCGTCGGCAGCTTGAACTGGAACAACCACTCCGCGCGGGCGAACCGGGAGGTCGCGGTCGTGTTACGCGGCCGGGAGGCCGGCGGCTTCTACGCCGGCGCGTTCGACGCCGACTGGCGGGCGAGTGCGGAGGGTCGCGGGAGCGGTCGGGTGCCGGTCGGTCTGCTCGCGGCCGTGGCGGTGGGCGCGCTCGCGGCGATACTGTACTCGCGGCGGGAGGTGGCGTTCGAGAAGTAGGTGGGATTGCGGGTCGCTCCGGAACGCACTCGGTCGCTCAGTCGTCCTGTTCGTGGCCGACGGTCGTGCTCTGGAGCTCCTCGTCTATCTCGGCGTCGGCCATCTTCTCGACCAGGGCGTCGAGCACCTCCTCGCGCATCCCCGGCACGAACTTGATGGAGCCGACGACGAGGTGGCCGCCGCCCGAGACGCCGCCGCCCACGACCTCCTCGTTGAGCTCCGAGACCATCTCGGGGATGTCGAGGCGCACGCCGTCGCTCCGGAGGACCGCGAAGTCCGGCCCGTAGCCGATGGTGATGACCGGTTCGCCGGTCTCCTCGACCTTCCGGTCGTGGATCTCGCCGGTGGTCTTGCCCGGCGCGGGGTAGGTGAACCGGTGGGCGTGGTTCTCGACGTCGATGCGGTAGAGGTGGGCGTCGCTGTCGAGGCGCTCGTGCTCGACGTGGGGCATGGCGGCCTCGAGCTGGTCGTCGACCTCGGACTCGGCGGTCTCCGAGAGGAACGAGACCAGCTCGCGGTGGCGCTCGTCGCCGTCGCCGTTGCCCACGTTCAGCACGTCGTTGATGAGGTTGCGGCCGGCGTCGTACTTGAGCCAGTGGGCCTCGTAGTCGAGCGCCTCGCCGATCTCCCGGATGAACGACTCCTCGTACCCCTCCGACTCGGCGAGCTCGACGTAGTCGGTCATCGCGTCGGCCTTCGACCGGTCGCAGACGCCCGCGACCGCGGGGACGTGGCGGAGCTCCTCGGTGATCGGCGGCCAGATCATCCGGGCGAGCTCGACGCACATCATCCCGGTCGTGATGCGGTAGTCCTCGTCGTAGAGGTACGGATTGACGTGGTTGTCGACGTAGGGCTCGACCGCCTCGGGGTCGGGGTGGTGGTGGTCGACGACCACGATGGGGATGTCGTAGTGCGCGAGGTTCTTGTACGCCGGGACGTCCTCGGCGGTGCTGCCGTTGTCGAGCATCAGCAGGAGCGGGAGCTTCTGGCCGTGGCGGGCCTGATCCTCCAGCGCGAAGTTGAGGTCCCGCGTGACGTCCTCCATCTCGTAGAACGGCGCCTTGCTCGGCAGGCGCTTGAACAGGTGGCGCTTGGCCTCGGGGTTCTGGTGGGTGTCCTCGATGAACCGCTCGAGGGCGTACTGGACCGGAATCGAGGCGCACATCCCGTCGCCATCGGCGTGGTGGCGCACCCGGATCGGACGGCTCTCGAGCACGGTCCGGCGGAGCTGCTTGGCGACCTTCTCGAGGTCGGGGAACATCTGGGTCAGCGCGGGCCACTCGACGAGGGGCTCGGTCTCGTGGGGCTCGGCCCGCTCCTCGAGAGCGGCCTCGAGGCGTTCGCGGACGTCCGCGGCGTCGTCCTCGGTCAGCACGTCGAGGTTGTCGACCTCGACCTGGAGGGAGTTGTCCCGCTCCTCGACGAGGCCGGTGATGCGGACCACGTCGTCGATCTCGACGTCGGGGTAGGCCCGGACGCCGGCCTCCTCGAACGCCGCGCAGGGGACGACGCCGGTCTCGTCGCTGACGTGGAAGATGGTCGGGCCGCCGGTCTGCTTGATCTGGACGACCTCGCCCTCGAGGTGGACGGTGTCGCCGACGGCGTCGCCGAGTTCGCCCGCGTCCGAGACGTCGTAGTCGTGGTCGACCGCGACGGTCTCGTACTCGTCGAGTTCGACCGGGTCGAAGCTCAGGTCGCCGTTCTCCAGTATCTCGGTCAGTTCGACCACGAGGTCGTCGCCGACCTCGTAGCTGCCCTCGTAGTTCGACTCGTGGGCGAGTCCGGAGACCGATTGGGAGAGGTCGACGAACACGCCGTAGTCGACCACGCCGTTGACGGTGGCGTGGTAGTAGTTACCCTCTTCGACGTCCTCGAGGGTGCAGTCCGGGTCGAGGTCGTAGACGACGGTGTCGGCCTCGCCGGAGGTGTCGGTAGATGCCATTCTTGTTCGGGGTTTCGGTTCGGCCGATTTTAAGGGTTTGCAACTGGATTCGTGAGCGCAGAACCGACGATTTGACCCGAGTCTCCGGCGGAATCGACTCCGACGAAGGTACCGGACTTTCGTTTCCGAAAGCCCCCGGCCGCTTGCGGTCGCTGAACGACATATCCTCGGCTCGTTTACACTCGTCTCGGATAGGGGTCGCTCAGACGACTGAAGTGAACGCGATCGACCGGCCCCTTTCAGCCCTGCCTAGCGGTGGTTGCTGGACCGGTCGACGCTCGGTGGCCTGTTCCACTTCGGCGCGCGCTGGCGCGTCATGTCGCGCCAAGCGCGCGAGGTCTGCACGAGGGGTAGCGAGTGCAGGCTCGTCAGCGCGTGCTCTGACGGTGGAGGCTCGTCGGACGCGGTTTGTCCGACGGCGTTCAGGCGACCGCGACCGGGCAGGGGCTTTCGAGGAGGACACCACTGTGGTTCCGAGTTTGACTCCGAGAGCGGTTCGACACAGCCAATCAAAGTATTACGAAGAGGTACCACTCTTGACGGCACGGGCAACCTCCCCACCTTCCCCTCCCGGTTCGCAACCTTTAGAACGCGCCCGCCCGGAGTTTCCACCATGCGGTTGTTCCGGTCGAGCGAGATACTCGGCATCGCCGAGGACGCCCTCCAGTTCGGGCTCGCGGCGTCCGAGGACGCCCACCCCCACGAGTACATGGGCTTCCTCCGGGGCGAGGACGCCCGGTCGCTCGGGCTCGAGCGCGAGGGGACGGTCATCACCGACGTGCTGGTCATCCCGGGCACCGAGTCCAACCCCGTGAGTGCCACGGTCAAGACCAGCATGATCCCCAACGACTTCAACTCCGTCGGGTCTGTCCACTCCCACCCGAACGGCGTCCTCAAGCCGAGCAAGGAGGACCTCGCCACGTTCGGCAAGGGGAAGGTCCACATCATCATCGGCTACCCCTACGACGACGAGGACTGGCAAGCGTTCGACCGGGAGGGCGAGCCCACCGAGCTCGACGTCCTCGACGTGTCGCTGCCCGAGGGCGAGTCGTTCTTCGACTTCACGCAGGCCGACATCGACGCCGAACTCGACTACGACCTCCGCGAGGACCCCGAATGACCGGGCCGGCTCGCGACCGGCGACGCTGGACTCCGAACGACCGACGAGACCACAGCATGACCGACGAGGACTCACCATGACGCACGTCATCGCACAGGGCACCTTCGACCTCCTCCACCCCGGCCACGTCCACTACCTCCGGGACGCCGCCGCGTTCGGCGACCGGCTCACCGTCATCGTCGCCCGCCGGGAGAACGTCACCCACAAGGAGCCGCCGATTCTGCCGAACCGCCAGCGCCGGGACGTCGTCGCCGCGGTCGACGCGGTCGACGACGCCGTCGTGGGCCACCCCGAGGACATCTTCGCGCCCATCGAGGAGCTCGACCCCGACGTCATCGTCCTGGGCCACGACCAGCACCACGACGAGGCCGCCATCGAGGACGAGCTCGCCAACCGGGGCGTCGACTGCGAGGTCCGGCGCGCCAGTCCGCGCGAGCCCGAGTACGACGGCGAACTGCTCTCGACCGGCCGCATCATCGACCGGATCCTCGAGGAACGGGGCGACCGCTGACGCCGCTTTCGTAATTCGCAGTACTGAACCGAAAACAGAGTCCGAAAACCGAGCTCGACCGTCTGATTCTACAGCGAGTCCTAGGCCTACAGCGAGTCCCAGGCCTTCAGCGCGCGCGGCAGCGAGCTGATGTCGGCGATCCAGCGGGCCGCGACCGCCTTCTTGAGGAACTGGGCGGGGTAGGAGTTGAACGTCCGGATCGGGACCGAGACGCCGCCGGCCTTCACGTCGTGGGCGACCGCGTTCTCGCCGATGGAGATGAGCGTCCCCTTGTCCTCGTAGGTCCAGGTCTTCAGCGGCTGGTCGTTGATCGCCCGGGCGACGTTCTGGCCCGCGACCTCGGCGGCCTGCCAGGCGGCCTGGGCGGTCGGCGGCGCGGGGTCGTCGCCCTGGTCGATGACCGCCGAGTCGCCGATGGCGAACACCCGGTCGTCGCTGGTCCGGAAGTCCGACTCGCAGGTGACCCGGTTGTGCTCGTTGTCGAGGTCGCAGTCGTCGAGCGCGTCCTGGCCGGTGATGCCGCCGGTCCAGACGAACACGTCGTACTCGAGCGGGTCGCCCTCGTCGAAGTGGATGGCGTCCTCGGTGGCCTCGGTGATGGGGTCGTCGGTCATGATCTCGACGTCGGCCTCCTCGAGGTGGCGCCGGACCGTCCCCTGGAGCTCTGAGTCCTGGCCGGGCATGATCTCCTCGAGGGCCTCCACGAGGTAGATGTCGACGGGCGCGCGGTGCTCGTCGCGGAACTCCGCGACCTCGCCCGCGCTCTGGATGCCCGAGAGGCCCGCGCCGCCGATGACGACCTGGGCCGGGTCGTTGCGCGAGGCCGTCGAGGCGGCCTCCTTCACCTGCTCGTGGATCTGGTGGGCGTCGTCGAGGCCCTTGAGGGTCAGCGCGTTCTCCTCCATCCCCGGGATGCCGTAGTAGGCGGTCTGGCTCCCGAGCGCGACCAGCAGGTAGTCGTAGTCGATTGCGTCGCCGTCGTCGAGTTCGACCGTCTGGTCGTCGGTGTCGACGCCCTCGACCCGGGCCTGCACGAACCTGGTGCTCGGGGCGGCGATGTCGCCGACCGGGATGGTGATGTCGTCCTCGACGCTCGGGTCGCTGATGACCCGGTGGGCCTCGTGGAGGACGAGGTGGTAGTTGTGCTCCGATATCCACGTCAGCTCGGCGTCCGCGTGCTCGAGCTCGTCTTCAAGCCGCTGGACCGCGCCTGCACCGGCGTAACCCGCGCCGAGCACGACGACCTTCTCAGTCATACCGAGAACTCCGAAGTCCTCGGATACAAAGGCTTTGAAAGACGCACCGGATGAGTGTGAGTGTCTCCCAAGTGGGGTCGGAGAAGAGGGGATAAACGAGATCTGAAGCATCGGGCGTGCGATTCGGCGGCGAGCGCGCCCGGGCAGTGGTTCTCCATCCGATCGGGTCCGGGCGGCGGTCCGCCCGCCGACGAGGTGCCGCCCCGTCCGCAGCCCGGACGAACGACCGCGAGTTAGTGCTCCGGCTCCTCGGCCGGCGCTTCCATCGAGTCGATCTTCAGGATGACGATGTTGCTGGTGTCGTCCTTGCCGTCGACCGTCCCCTCGATGACGAGCTTCGACAGCGGCGTGGGACCGACCCGGACCGAGTCGCCCTCGTGGAACTCGCGGACCGACCCGCGGACGTGGATCTCCGCGCGGCAGAGCTCGGGGTGGTGGACGCTGGCGAGGTCGATCTCCTCGACGTTGGCCTCGTCGACCTCCTCGCCCTCGAGGAACAGCGGCACCTCGGCCTCCTGGTCCATGTCCTGGACGCCGAGCGCGTCGAAGGCGTTGGCGGTCGGCTTGTACCCGCCCTTCGGGCCCGGGACGCCCTCGACGAGCTGGAGGGCCTTCAGGCTCTGCATCTGGTTCCGGATGGTGCCGGGGTTGCGGTCGACTTCATCGGCGATGTCCTCGCCCTTGACGGCGTCCTCGGTCTCCCGGTGGAGGTCTACGAGCGCGCGGAGAATCTTCTTCTGGCTCGCGGTCAGTTCGATTGACGACATTAGTAAAAGGTTGGCAACTGACTGCCTTAAATGCGGCGGACCGGGTGACACAGCCGCCCGAACGTACAGTTCCGGTATCCTTCAGTTGACGCTTTCCAACCGGCCGATGGAGCGGAACCGGTTCGGCGGCGACGACTGAGCGGCGTCGATTCGGAGGGTCCGACGGCGACGACACCGACTCGACCGCGTCGGCGGAGCGATACCGATTTGACGGTGGCGCCGGTGAGTCGACGTATGCAGGACAAACGTGTGCTCGTGACCGGCGGCGCGGGCTTCATCGGGTCGAACCTGGCGAACTACCTCGCCGAGGACAACGACGTGATCGCGGTCGACGACCTCTATCTCGGCACTCCCGAGAACCTCGACGACGCGGTCGAGTTCCGCGACGTCAGCGTGCTCGACGACGACCTCCCGACCGAGGGCGTCGACGTCCTCTTCCACCTCGCCGCGCTGTCGTCGCTCACGATGCACGAGGAGAGCCTCGAGGGGCTCCGGCGCGGCGCCCGGGTCAACGTCGAGGGGTTCGCCAACACCGTCGAGCAGGTCCGCCAGGACGGCTGCGACACCGTGGTGTACGCCACGACCTCCTCCATCTACGGCGACCGGACCGAGCCCTCGCCCGAGAGCATGGACGTCGAGGCCCGCACCGGCTACGAGGCGTCGAAGCTCGCCCGCGAGCGCTACGGCGAGTACTTCGCCAACGCCCACGACATGCACGTCTCGGGGATGCGCTTCTTCTCGGTGTACCAGGGCTACGGCGGCTCGGAGGGCCACAAGGGCGAGTACGCCAACATCATCTCGCAGTTCGCCGACGACATCGCTAACGGCGAGTCGCCGGTCATCTACGGCGACGGCACCCACACCCGCGACTTCACCCACGTCTCGGACGTCGTCCGCGGGCTCGAACTCGCGGCCGACCACCGGCTCACGGGCATCTACAACCTCGGCACCGGCGAGTCCTACAACGCCAACGAGGTCGTCGAGATGCTCAAGGCCGAACTCGGCTCGGACGTCGAACCCGAGCACGTCGAGAACCCCATCGACGACGACATGTTCGTCCACGACACGATGGCCGACCCCTCGAAGATGAAGGAGGCCACCGGCTGGGAGCCCCGGATATCCTTCGAGGAAGGGCTGAAGGAGGTCTGCGCGCCGTACAAGTGACCGCCTGATTCCGGTCCCCGAGGGTCGTCGCCCCGGCTCCCCGCGGCTGTCGCTCGCAAATCTCGCCCCGAACCGAAATCACGTCTTCTTTACCGCGGGTCGCCGAACTCCCGTCCATGAACCGAGAGGTGCGACTCATCGGTGCGCCGATGGACCTCGGCGCGGACCGACGCGGCGTCGACATGGGACCGTCGGCCATCCGGTACGCGGGCCTCGCGACCGAACTCGACGCGGCGAACGTGACCGGGGTGACGGACACGGGCGACCTGTCGGTCCCGCACGCCGAGGAGCGGGACCCGGACGCCGAGCAGCCCAGCGAGGGGTCGGCCAAGTTCCTGCGGGAGACCGCCGACGTCTGCGGCCGCCTCGCCGACGAGGTGGCCGACGCGCTCGACGCCGGCAGCTTCCCGCTGGTGCTGGGCGGGGACCACTCCATCGCCATCGGGACGGTCCGCGGTGCGGCCCGCGACGCTGACCTCGGCGTGGTGTGGTTCGACGCCCACGGCGACTTCAACACGCCGAAGACCTCGCCGTCGGGCAACGTCCACGGGATGCCGCTGGCGGCGGTCCTCGGCATCGGCGACTTCGCCGGCACCGAGTGGGCCAACGCCCCGAACCTCCGGGAGGAGAACGTCGCCATCGTGGGGCTCCGAAGCCTCGACGGCGCCGAGCGCGAGGCCATCCGCGAGAGCGGCGTGACCGCCTTCACCATGTCGGACATCGACGAGCGGGGCGTCGCCCCCGTCGTGGAGGACGCCCTCGACGTCGCGGCCGACGGGACCGAGGGCATCCACGTCAGCCTCGACATGGACTGGCTCGACCCGCGGGAGGCTCCGGGCGTCGGGACGCCGGTCCGGGGCGGTGTCTCCTACCGGGAGGCCCACACCGCGCTGGAGATGGTCGGCGAGCGCCACGAGGGCGAGGACGTCCTCCGGTCGCTGGAGGTGGTCGAGGTGAACCCGATCCTGGACGAGCACAACGTGACCGCCGAACTGGCGACCGAACTCGCCGCCAGCGGGCTGGGGAAACGCATTCTGTAGAACGACCTTTTCCAGCGGTCGGCGCACGAACGCGCCTCCCTTGCAAAAGCTCGACCAAAAACACCGTCAGAGCGAAGCTCTGACGAGCCTGCGTTCACTTCGCTCGCGGCGAAACGGCGCTCCGCGCCGTACGCTCGCGATCGAGGTGGGAGGAGTAGTTCGCGAGCGGAACTCCCGCCGAACCGATACGCCGAAGTTCCCGCCCCGAGCGCGTTCCGATAGATGACCGAGTACGACGCGGTGCTGTTCGACAACGACGGCGTACTGGTCGAACCGCCCTCCGACGAGGCCCTGCGGGCGGCCGCCGAGTCGGCCTTCGCGGCGGTGGGCGTCGACCGTCCCGAAGAGAGCCACCTCGCCGAGATAATCAGGGGCGTCACGCCCGATAGTCTCCGGGAGGTCTGTTCGGTCTACGGCCTCGACCCCCACGAGTTCTGGGCCGCCCGCGACCGCCACGCCTCCGAGGTTCAGGTCGCGGAGTTCCGCGACGGCGACCGCGACCGCTACCCCGACGTGGCGGCCATCGAGGAGCTGGCCCACGACTTCGGGGTCGTGAGCTCGAACCAGCACGAGACCGTCGAGTTCATCCTCGACTACTACGGTATGAGCGACCTGTTCGGCACCTACTACGGCCGCGGAATGGGCGTCGAGGACCTCGAACGGAAGAAGCCCGACCCCCACTTCCTCGACCGCGCGCTCGACGACCTCGGGGCCGAGACCGCGCTGTTCGTCGGCGACAGCAAGAGCGACGTCGAGGCCGCCCGGCGCGCGGGGCTCGACTCCGTCTTCGTCCGGCGGGACCACTGCGCCGACGTCGAGCTGTCGGTCGAGCCCGACTACGAGGTCGCCGACCTTCACGGCGTCGCCGAGATCGCGGGCGCGAGGTAGCGACTGCTGGCGGTCGACGTCCGGACGTTTGCGAAATAAAAAAGGTGGGTAGTTCGACCGGCTACTCTTCGCTCGCGTCGTCGGCGGACGCGCCCTCGGAGTCTCGGCCCGGAATCACGTCCACGCTGGCGACGGTGTCGGGGGCCTCGACCTCCATCACCGTCACGCCCATCGTGTTCCGGCCGACCTCGGAGATGTCGGCCGCCCGGATGCGCATGATCTGGCCGCCCTCGCTCATGATGACGAGCTCGTCGTCCGGGCCGACCGCCTTGACCGACGTGACCGGGCCGTTCCGGTCGCCGGTCTTGATGTCGACCAGCCCCTTGCCGTTGCGCGACTGCTTGCGGTACTCCGAGAGCGGCGTCCGCTTGCCGTAACCGTTCTCGGTCACGGTCAGCAGGTCCTCCTCGGTGTCGTCGGTGACCGCGACCATCCCGGCGACCTCGTCGTCGCCTTCGAGTTCGACGCCCCGGACGCCCCGGGCGTTCCGGCCCATCTCGCGGGCCTCGTCCTCGTCGAACCGGATGGCCATCCCGCCCCGGGTCGCGACCACCAGGTCGGTCGCGCCGTCGGTCACCTTCACGTCGACGAGCTCGTCGCCGTCCTCCAGCTTGGCCGCGATGATGCCGGTCGAGAGGATGTTGTCGAACTCGGCGGCCGCGGTCCGCTTGACGTAGCCGTCGCGGGTCACCATGCTCAGACACTCCTCGTCCTCGAAGTCGTCGGTGTTGACGACCGCGGTGATCTCCTCGCCGTCGTCCAGGTCGAGCAGGTTCACGGCCGACTTGCCCCGGGCGGTCCGGGACATCTCGGGGATCTCGTAGGCCTTCAGCCGGTAGACCTGGCCCTGGTTCGTGAAGCACAGCAGGTAGTCGTGGGTGTTCGCGCGGAACACCTTCGACACCCGGTCGCCCTCCTTGATGTCGCCGCCGATGATGCCCTTGCCGCCGCGGTTCTGGGCGTCGAACTGGGCGACGGGCATCCGCTTGACGTAGTCCTGCTCGGTCACGACCACGACGACGTCCTCCTCGGCGATGAGGTCCTCGCGGGTCACCTCGTCGGTGTCCTCGATGAACGAGGTCCGGCGCTCGTCGGCGTACTCGTCTTTGACCTCGAGCAGCTCCTTCTTGATGACCGACAGCAGCTCGGACTCGTCGCCGAGGATGGTCTCGAGCCGCTCGATGCGGGCCTGGACCTCCTCGTACTCGTCCTCGATTTCCGCGGCTTCCATCGAGGTGAGGCTACCCAGCTGCATCCGGACGATGTGGTCGACCTGCTCGTCCGAGAAGCCGTACTCGGCCTTGAGGTCGGCCTTGGCCTCGTTGCGGTCCTCGGCGTCCTGGATGATGTCGACCACGTCGTCGGCGTGTTCGAGCGCGGTGAGCCGGCCCTCGAGGATGTGGGCGCGGTCCTCCTTCTCGCCGAGTTCGTACTGGCTCCGGCGCCGGACGACCTCCTTGCGGTGGTCGAGGTAGTGCTCGATGGTCTCCTTGAGCGAGAGCACCTTGGGCTCGCCGTCGACCAGCGCGAGGTTGATGACGCCGAACGTCTTCTCGAGGAAGCTCTCGAGCAGCTGGTTCTTGACGACCTCGACCATCGCGTTCTGCTTGAGCTCGATGACGATGCGGATGCCGTCGCGGTCGGACTCGTCGCGGAGGTCGCGGATGCCCTCGATGGAGCCGTCGTTGACGGCGTCGGCGATCTTCTCGACCATCCGGGCCTTGTTGGTCTGGAACGGGAGCTCCGTGATGATGATGCGGTCGCTGCCGGTCTCGCGCTCCTCGACCTCGAACTCGGCCCGGACCCGGATGCGGCCCCGGCCGGTCTTGTACGCGGCGTGGACCGCGTTGTGGCCCACGATGTTCGCGCCGGTCGGGAAGTCGGGTCCCTTGACGTGGTCCATCAGGTCCTCGACGGTCGCCTCGGGGTTCTCGATGAGCTCGACCGTCGCGTCGATGACCTCGCCGAGGTTGTGCGGCGGGATGTTGGTCGACATCCCGACCGCGATGCCCGACGACCCGTTGACCAGCAGGTTCGGGAACGCCGAGGGCAGCACCTCGGGCTCCTGGAGGCGGTCGTCGTAGTTCGACTGCCAGTCGACGGTGTCCATGTCGATGTCGGCCAGCAGCTCCTCGGCGATGGGCGCCATCCGGGCCTCGGTGTACCGCATCGCGGCCGGCGGGTCGCCGTCGACCGACCCGAAGTTACCCTGGCCGTCGACGAGCGGGTACCGCATCGAGAAGTCCTGGGCCATCCGGGCCAGCGCGTCGTAGATGGACTGGTCGCCGTGGGGGTGGAAGTCGCCCATCGTGTCCCCGACGATGTTCGAGCACTTCCGGTGGCTCGCGCCGCTGGTGATGCCCGCCCGGTGCATCGCGTAGAGGATGCGCCGGTGGACGGGCTTGAGCCCGTCCCGGACGTCGGGCAGCGCCCGGCCCGCGATGACCGACATCGCGTAGTCGATGTAGCTCTGCTCCATCTCGTCCTCGACGCGGACGTTCCGTACTCTTTCGGCGACCTCGTTGGGGAGGTCAGATGCGTCCGAACTCATATCAGATGTCAACCCAGTCCGCTTCCGTCGCGTGTTCCTTGATGAACTGCTTGCGCGGTTCGACGGTGTCGCCCATCAGCACCGAGAACATCTTGTCCGCCGCGGCGGCGTCCTCGATGGTGATCTGCTTCAGGATGCGGTTGTCGGGGTTCATCGTGGTCTCCCACAGCTGCTCGGGGTTCATCTCCCCGAGCCCCTTGAACCGCTGGACCTGCGAGGGGTTCCCGTCGCACTCCTCCTCGATGATGCGGTCGCGCTCCTCCTCGGTCATGGCGTCGTACGTCTCGCCGCGGTGGCGGATGCGGTACAGCGGGGGCTGGGCCGCGTAGACGTAGCCCGCCTCGAGCAGCGGCCGCATGTAGCGGTAGAGCAGCGTCAGGTAGAGGGTGCGGATGTGCGCGCCGTCGACGTCGGCGTCCGTCATGATGATGATCTTCTCGTAGCGCGCGTCGTCGATCTCGAACTCCTCGCCGACGCCGGTGCCGACCGCCGTGATGAAGTGGCGGATCTTGTCGTTCTCCAGCACCCGGTCGAGCCGGTGCTTCTCGACGTTGAGCACCTTGCCGAACAGCGGCAGGATGGCCTGGAACTCCCGGTCGCGGGCCTGCTTTGCCGACCCGCCCGCGGAGTCGCCCTCCACGACGAACAGCTCGGCCTCGCCCGGGTCGCGGGTCTGGCAGTCGGCCAGCTTTCCGGGGAGGGCGGTGGATTCGAGCGCGTTCTTCCGGCGGGTCAGCTCCTCGGCCTTCTTGGCGGCCTTCCGGGCCTTCGCGGCCTCGACCGCCTTCGAGATGACCGACTCGGCGGTGTCGGGGTGCTCCTCGAAGTAGGTCGACAGCCCCTCGTGCATCGCCGACTCGACGATGCCCCGGACTTCGCTGTTGCCCAGCTTGGTCTTGGTCTGGCCCTCGAACTGGGGGTCGGGGTGCTTGACCGAGATGACCGCGGTCAGTCCCTCCCGGACGTCCTCGCCCTTGAGGTTCTCGTCGAGGTCCGCCAGGAGGTTGTTCTCGTTGGCGTAGTCGTTGACCACCCGGGTCAGCGCGGTCTTGAACCCGGTGAGGTGGGTACCGCCCTCGCGGGTGTTGATGTTGTTGGCGAAGGCGTGGATCGAGCCCTGGAGCTCGTCGGTGGCCTGCATCGCCACCTCTACCTGGATGTCCTCGGCCTCGTCCTCGAAGTAGATGACCTCGCGGTGGAGCGGGGTCTTGGTCTCGTTGAGGTACTCGACGAACTCCCGGATGCCGCCCTCGTACTCGAACGTGTCGGCGTGGTCGCGGCCCTCCCGCTCGTCGTCGAGCGAGATGCGGACCCCGGAGTTGAGGAAGGCGAGTTCGCGCAGCCGACTCTCGAGCGTCGAGTAGGTGAACTCGGTGGTCTCGAATATCTCCGTGTCGGGCCAGAACCGGATCTCGGTCCCGGTCCCCTCGCCGTCCTCGAGGTCGCGGACCCGCTCGAGGGTGGTGGCGGGCTCGCCGCGCTCGAACTCCTGGCGCCAGAGCGCGCCGTCGCGCCTGACCTCGACCAGAAAGCGCTCGGAGAGGGCGTTGACGACCGAGACGCCGACGCCGTGGAGGCCGCCGGAGACCTGGTAGGACTTGTTGTCGAACTTCCCGCCGGCGTGGAGGACGGTCAGGATGACCTCGACGGCGGGCTTGTCGTACTCCTCGTGGGTGTCCACGGGGATGCCCCGACCGTCGTCGGCGATGGCGACCGACCCGTCGTCGCGGATGCTCACCTCAATCGAGTCACAGTAACCGGCGAGCGCCTCGTCGATAGAATTGTCAACGACTTCGAACACGAGGTGGTGCAACCCTCGCGCGTCGGTAGAACCGATGTACATCGCCGGGCGTTTCCGCACCGCTTGGAGGCCTTCGAGAACCTGAATCTGCCCGGCCCCGTACTCACTTTCCTGACTCATAAAACCTGATTCAGGGTAGCAGTTCCGTCCTGATAAATCCCTCGCACGCGCGCGCGAAACCCGTGTCAGCCGCTGGGGATGTCCGGCGGAACCGTGACCGACTTCGGGTTGCACGTCAGTCGACAGAATCGGTGCGAGCCGGCTTCGCGAGTCGGACCGAACGATGCCGAAACAACTCCGGGAGCCGACGGCGAGCGTCGGTTCCACCGACAAGTGGGTTCCGGCCGAAACGCCCGATTACCGGTCGGTGCGCCGCCCGTCGCCCGGAACCGAGCGACTCGGCGGTGTCGATCCGGTTTCCAGGGGCGGGCTAACCCTCTCGGGCCGAGTCTCACCCGCGGAAAATCGGCTCCTCGCGCCCGAACGAGAGCTTGAAACCTGCAACCGTGAACAACGGAATCGGTCCCTTATCCCCGTACGGCCCCCAGTTGCGACGCATGGTACACGGACATCGCGAGCGGAGTATCTCCGACGAGCAGCGCCGGGAGTTCCTGAAGGCGCTCGGCGTCGGCGGCGCGGTCGCCGCCGGGGGTGCGACGCTCGACGACGTGCGGGAGGCGGTCGGAACCGGAGCGTCGGAAGAACTCGCGTCGGTGGGCGAGGCGATACGGAGCGACCTCGCAGGCGAACTCGACGCAGAACTGCTGGCGAGCGGTCACGAGGACGTCGCCGCCGCGGCCTCGGGGCTGACGGCGGTCCCCGAGCGCGGCCTCCCCGGAATGGACGAGGGGCCCCGCGAGGAGTTCGCGGCGGTCGCGGAGGCGGCCCGGCCCGTCTACGACCACCTGGGCGAGGTCGGCTTCTTCGAGAGCACGACCGAGCGGCTGCCCGAGTTCACGCCGACGTTCATCGAGGACAGCGTCCGGCGGTTCGTCGTGAGCGACGGGCTGGCGGGGTCGCTGTCGGACCTCGGCTTCGACCAGCAGGAGCTGGTCGACCTGCTGGCGACGACCGTCAACCACCGCGAGCGCATCGGCGATCGTCACTGGGTCTCGACCGACGAACTCCCGCGCGAGGAGCTGGAGTTCGGCGAGTACGTCCCGCCGATGACGAAGGCCGCGGCCGGCGGCGTCCTGCTGTGGCTCGAGGACTTAGACGACCACGTCTGGACGAACGCGGTGCTGCTGACCGACGACATCCTGGCCGACGCCGCGTGGGACGCCCGCGGGATGGCGGCCGGGTTCGACCTGATGGTCGACGGCGCCCGCCGCGTCGCCGACGGCGACTCGCACGGCGCCGACACCGGCGACGACGAGCTCGCCGGCCTGCTGTCGAGCGGCTTCGCGCTGCAGGCCATCTCGCAGAACCTGCTGCCCGAGGACGCCTACTGGATCGACGAGTCGGCCCGCGCGCAGCGAGACAACGACCTGGAGATTCCCAACTAACATGCCCGCCGATATCGACCCCGAGAACGAGGAGATCGAACCGGAGGAGCGACCGCACTACATCGACACCGGCCCCGAGGCCCGCGGTGAGGACGAGCACGTCCGGTACAACATCCAGGAGGCCGCGGCCACCGAGTACCGGTTCGCCGGGCGGATCGCCGGCTGGGAGGCGCGCGCCCCGTCGCGACTCGAGGGCCAGGTGAACCCGACGCTCGAGCTGGAGGCCGGCCAGACGTACAGCGTGGTCTGGGAGAACGTCGACGGTGCGCCCCACGACTTCGTCATCCAGGACGCCGACGGGAACCGGATCGTGGGGACCGAGGTGTACGCCTCGCAGGGCGAGACGGTGACGCTGTCGTTCCAGGCCACCGAGGAGATGTCCCGGTACATCTGCACCGTCCATCCCAACTCGATGGTCGGAGACGTCCAGATCGCGGGCGAAGGGCCGAGTCCCGGCGGCCAGCAGGAACCGATCCAGCAGCCGCCCGGCCCCGGAGCCGCGGAGGGCGACGTCCCCGAGCTCTCGGTGACGACTAACATGCTCCGCGAGGACCGCGACCGCCGCGACTCGTGGCTCAGCTACGACAAGGGGCTGGGTCAGCGGGGGTACACGCCCGCCGACCGGCTCGACGCCGACAACGTCGCGAGCCTCGAGCAGAAGTACACCATCCCGACCGACAGCGCGGGGATGGAGACGAACCCGGTGATCGTCCCCTCGGACCCGCCGGTGATGTACTACACGACGAGCAACCTCTCCATCGTCGCGGCCAACGCCAGGAACGGCAAGAAGTACTGGCAGTTCAAGTACGCGCTGCCGGAGGACGCGGTGGGCCAGACCGGCCGCAACCGGGGCGTGGCGGTGTGGAAGGACAAGGTGTTCTTCGCCACGACCGATTCGTACCTGGTGGCGCTCGACCGCTACACCGGCGAGAAGGAGTGGGAGACCCTGATGCTCACCGAGCGCCAGCAGCAGGAGATGGACCGGCCCGAGCGGATGTCCATCAGCCAGGCGCCCATCGCCTACGACGGCCGGATACTCGTCGGCATGTCCGGCGACTTCGGCGGCTGGTGCGTCGCCTCCTCGGTCGACGCCGAGTCGGGCGACGTCCAGTGGACGGTCAACATGGCACCGGAGGACGCCTGGGTCGGGGACAGCTGGCGGTTCGCGAGCAACGCCCCGTGGATGAACCCCTCGGTCGACCCCGAGACGAACACGGTGTTCTACTCGGTGGGCAACCCCTGTCCGATGATGAACGGCATCGTCCGGCCGGGCCCGAACAAGTACTCGAACTCCATCGTCGCGGTCGACATCGACTCGGGCGAGATCAACTGGGCGAGCCAGCAGATACCCCACGAACTGTGGGACTACGACAGCCACGCCACCCCGACCGTCTTCGACCTCGAGGTCGACGGCGAGACCCGCCGCGCGGTCTCGACCGACCAGAAGGCCGGCTGGACCTACGTCTACGACGCCGAGACCGGCCGGCTGCTCGAGCGCACCGCGCCGTGGACCAAGCAGGACCACGAGTGGGCCGACCACTTCCTGGCGCTCCCGCCGCGGGGCGAGGAGAACGCCGGGACCTGCTGGCCCGGCACCATCGGCGCGACCGAGTGGCCGCCGTGCGCCTACGATCCCGACACCGGCATGCGGTACGTCGCCGCGGTCGAGGCGGCCCAGCGGGTCTCCTACGACCCCGACTGGGAGTACGAGACCCAGGGCGACATCACCCTCGCCGAGGGCGGGTCGCGGCTCGCCTCGGAGGACACCACCCACAACGCGTACGTCCAGGCGGTCGACCCCGCGAGCGGCGACCTCGCGTGGCGGACCGAGCTCCCGGACGTCAACCCCGAGTGGTCACACTGGCGCATCTGGCCCGGCGGCACGACCGCCACCGGGGGCGGCGTCCTGTTCGTCCCCTCGTCGGGCGGCCACGTCTACGCGCTCGACACCGAGACCGGCGAGCGCATCTGGAGCGCCGAGACCGACGCCGACCGCATCACCCCGGCGCCGGTGGTGTGGGACGACCCCACCGAGGGGACCCAGTACGTGGCGGTCGCGGCCGACGACGAGATAACCGTCTGGTCGTCCGGCGGCTTCGAAGAGTAAGTCCGGACCGGCGCTTCCCGTCGGTTCGCCGAAGATTTTCCGCGGCTCTCGTATTCGCGACTCGGCCGCCCTCGGGAACCGGGTTCGGTTACGTATCGCTCTGCGGAGAGAAACCGGAAGCGGCCGGAGAACGACTACGCCGATTCCGCAACCGTCGCGGCGCCCGCTCTCGCCGCCTGGGTCGCCTCGGTCGTTGCGGTCCCGTTCGTCGCGGGCCCTTCGGCGAGCGAGACCCGGAACGACCGGACCGTCTCCACGCTGGCGTTGCCGACCGTGATGGCCGGCGACGAGGCGTTCACCGGGGCGTCGCCCGCGACGTTCCCCGGGTTCGAGAGGTTCAGGCCCGCGGCCGACTGCACCGTCACGCTCTCGACGACGACGCCGTCGACCGTCCGGTTCCGGATGCCGACCCGCCGAACCGACCGGTTCGTCACGTTGAAGCCGCCGCCGAAGGGGACGCCGAAGGCCGAGAGCAGCTGGCGGCTCCGTATCGTCGCGTCCCTGATGCGCACGTCCGAGAGGTTCGCCCGCCGGACGTGGACGCGCTCGAGCGAGACGTTGGCGAGCGTCACGTTCCGCTGCTGACCCATCTGGCGGACCGTCAGGTTCCGGACCACCACGTCGGTGGCGGTGACGTCGCGGAGCGCCACCGTCTCCGCCGAGAGGTTCCGCACGCCGACCCCCTGTCCGGACTGGGCCCGCGCATCGGCGGCGGAGATATCCGAACCGGGCGACTCGAAATGTATATCGTCGTGCTCTGGGACCGGTGTCTGCGACCGGTCGTCCGGTCCGGCCGGGACTGTGGCTCCGGCCGCGAGCGGCGCGGCGACTGCGAGCGCGATGGCGGCGACTACCAGCGTCGGGTATTCGCTGTCGAGCATTCACGGACAACCGCACGCAGACGCCCTTAAATCGGCGTCACCGTTGCGCGGGCGCGGCGGCGTCCGCCCGGCGGTAGTGAGTCGTTCCCCGGAGACCGGAGGCGGACCCTCCCCCCGACCGCGGCCGGCCGACCGGATTAACCCCGGTGTAACGTCCCGGCCGGAATCGAAACGCCGCTGTAATTCGAAACGGAGCGGAATGCCAGCGCCGGGTCGTCACAACGGACTCGGTCGTTTATCCGCGGGCTCGGCGTACCGAAGCGCGGAATGAACGACACACTGGCGATACTGATGGCACTGGTCCTCGCGCTCACCGGCGGGGTGGCCGGGTTCCTCGGCGGCGCCGGCCCCGCCCAGTCGGGAGCGGGAACCGGTGACGCCGCCCTTCAGGAGACGACGACGGCGCAGGCGGAGACGACGCAGGCACAGGCGACGACGATGCGAGCCGAGACGACCGCGTCCCAGCAGTCGCAGGCCGACAACGGGACCCAGCAGGCCCAGTCCTCCGACGCGGCGCAGGGCTCCGGGACCCACGTCGAGGCCCGGAACGTGACCGTCGAGCAGCTCACGCTGCGTAACGTCACGGTCACGAACGCCCAGTTCGACCAGCTGACGCTGGTGAACGCCTCGGGCGAGAACGCGACCGAGCGGACCTACAGCGACGTCACGGTCCGGCAGATCGCGTCGACCGGGTTCGCGACCGACCTGACGGTCGAGAACGTCACCATCAGGAACGAGTCGCTCGCCGAGGCGCTCATCGAGGAGACCGGCCGAGTCCGCATCGAGACCCGGCTCGTCATGGACGAAGCCGTGCTCCAGAACCGGACCGTGAGCGGGCTCGCGGTCGAGAGCGCGACCGTCAACGTCGGCGCGACCGAGAACGTCTCGGTGTCGCGGGACGGCGGGGCGGCGGCCACCGGCGGCGACCAGTCGGCGGGCCAGCCCGCACTGGCCGCCGAGACCGCGGTGGTCGAGAACTACTCGCTGACCCGGCTCGAGCTGTCGGGGGTCTCGCTCGGCCAGGCCGGTGGGAACGAGACCGCCGAGGCCGCCGAGACGACCGCCGACGCGGCCGGAACCACCACCGCCGCCGGGCAGACGACTTCGGCGGAGGGGACTACCACGGCCCAGCAGACCACCGCGACCGACGAGGCCCAGACCACGGCCGGCGGCCAGACGACCACGCCGACCGAGACGACGCCGGCGGAGGCCCGGAGCGGCGCGACCGACGACGAGACGACCACCTCGGCCGACGGGAACCAGACCGAGGGATGACGACTCGCTGAGGGGACCCGTCGCGCCGGACGGGAACCGCTCAGGACGAGACGAGAGTGGGGGTCGGCGGGCGCGCCGACCCCTCGTCCGCCCGAACCATTATACGGCTGATAGCCGAACCTCCTGTGGGACAACATGGGGGAGACACGACGACAGTTCCTTCGAGCGACGGGTGTTTCGGCGGTCGGACTGGCGGGCGCGGTCGGCGGGGCGGCCGGCCAGTCGGACGGGGTCAGTCTGCTGCTCAACTGGAAGCCCAACGGGCTCCACATCCCCTACTACGCCGCGAGGGCGCGGGGGTACTACGAGGAGCAGGGCGTGAACCTGACCCGGATCAAGAGCGGGCAGGGGTCGGACTTCGCGGCCAAGCAGGTCGGCCTCGGCAACGCGCCGCTCGCCGTCACCGGCGCCAGCCAGGTGCTCAACATCAACACCAGGGGGTTGAATCCGCAGTCGGTCGGGGTCGTGATGCAGCGGAGCCCGGTCGTGGTGTTCACGACGAGCGACGCCTTCGGCGGGCCGATGGACCGCGTCGACCAGCTCGCCGGGAAGACGGTCGGCACCGGCCCCGGCATGGTCCGGATACTCACGAAGCTACTGCTTGAGCGGAAGGGCGTGCTCTCGGAGGTGGAGCTGGTCGACACCGGCTTCGACACGGTCCAGCAGCTGCTCAGCGGCAAGATCGACGCCGCCGGCGGGGTGTTCGCCGACGCGGTGACCGCGCGCCGGCAGGCGGGCGAGGTCTACTCGATTCCGGTGGCCGAGACCATCCCCTCGTACGGGCACGTCGTGGCCGCCAACTCACAGTTCGCGGCCGACAACCCAGAGACGGTACGGGGCTTCCTGAACGCGACCGCCCGGGGCGCGGCGTGGGCGACCGACAACCCCGAGCGGGCGACAGACCACCTGGTCGAGGCCAACCCGGCCATCTCCGAGACCGCGGACGTCCAGCGCGCCAAGTGGGTCGAGATGGCCGGCGACTACGTGCTGTCGGACGCGGTGCGCCGGCGCGGCTGGGGGTGGAGCGACGCCCAGCCGTGGCAGACGATGTACGAAGCGCTCCGGGACGCGGAGCTCCTCGGCGGCGAGACCGACCCGACGTCGGTCTGGACCAACGACTACCTCGACACGGAGTACGAGTACGTCGGGCAGTACGCGTCGCAGGTCACGCCGCCGGAGTCGACCGCCACCGGGACGATGGCAGGCGGCGCCGGCGCGACCGGGACCACCGCGGCGGGCGCGTCCGGGACGACGACCGGCACCGCGACGGGCAGCGACGCCGGAACGACCGCGGCCGGCGGCACTTCGGAGCCGACGACCGTCGAGACGACGGCGGCGAACGGTTCGAACTGATGGACGGCTCGGGGTCGCGGGCGTCCGGGTCGCGCTCGTCGGCGTCGGGGACGCCCGCGTCGGACGCGACGTCGCGCCGGCAAGACATGCGGACCCGGACGTCGGCCGCGACCCGGGCCTCGGGGCTCGCGGCGCGCGCCGCCCCGGCAGTCGTCACCGCAGTGCTCGCAGTGGTCGCGTGGTGGGCCGCCGCCCGGACCGCCGACGTGCCGGCCGTCGTCCTTCCGAGTCCAGTCGACGTGGGCGCGGCGTTCGCAGCCCACTGGCGAATCCTGCTCGAAGCCGCCGGCGTCACCGCGCTCACCGCGGGTCTCGGCGTCGTCGCGGGAGCGCTCGCGGGCGGGGCGCTCGCGGTGGCGATGGCCGCCTCCGAGACGACCCGTGCGGTGGTCAGGCCCTACGTGGTCGCGCTCCGGGTGGTCCCGCTGGTCGCGGTCGCGCCGCTGCTGTTCCGGTGGTTCGGCGACGGAGTGGGGGCCCGCGCCGCGCTGGCGGCCACGCTGGCAGTGTTCCCGGTGACGATCGCGACCTACCAGGGGCTTGCCGCGACGCCCGACGAGTTCGTGGCGCTCGCTCGGTCGGTCGGCGCTTCGCCGGCGACGCAGTACCTCCGGGTGCGGCTCCCGGCGGCGGCCCCGCAGGCGTTCGCGGGCCTGAAGGTCGCTGCCGCCGCGAGCGTGGTCGGCGCGGTGGTCGCGGAGTTCCTGACCCTGACCGCGGGCGTCGGCTACCGGGTGTTCCGGGCGTCGACCCGGCTCCAGACCGCCCGGATGCTCGCCGCGCTGGGAGTGCTGGCGCTGCTGGGCGTCGGCTTCTACCTGGTGCCAGCGCTTGTCGAACGCCGATTCGACTGGGGGTAGCGGACGGGGCTGCAGGAACGCGAGCGGTTCACCGCCAGTCGATCCGGTTCTCGACCGCGACGACGGCGCCGTACACCGCCATGCCCTCGGCGAAGAGGACGACGACCGCCGCCAGCACCACGTCGGTCTGGACGTTCTCGGCCCCGATGAGGACGAGGTAGCCCAGCCCCTCGTCGGTCAGGATCCACTCGGCCACCACCGCGCCGACCGTCGCGAGCGCGGCCGACTGCTTGAGGCCGGCGAACACCGAGGGCAGCGCGGCCGGCACCCGGACGAACAGGAACGTCCGGACCGGGCCGGCGTCGACCGACCGGAGCAGGTCGAGGTACTCCTCGGGGGTCCCGTCGAGCCCCGACGCCGAGCTCACGTACGTCGGGAAGAAGGCGACGAGCGCGACGAACCAGAGCGCGGTGCCCGCGCCGGTCCCCAGATACACCAACAGTAGCGGCGCGACCGCGATCTTCGGCAGCACGCGCGCGGTGACCAGATAGGGGTAGAGCGCTCGCCGGAGCAGCGTCGAGTGGACCGTCACCGCGGCCGCGCCGAACCCCGCGAGCACGCCGGCCGCGCCGCCCCCGAGCACGGTCCGGAGGGTGACGAGCCCGTTGTGCGCGTAGAGCCCCGGCCGGGAGGCGAGCCGGTCGGCGACCGCGACCGGCGATGGGAGCAGGTACGGCGGGACGCCGAGCAGCGCGACCACCGCCCACCAGACCAGAACGCCGACGGCGAGGCCGCCCGCCGGCAGCGAGACCCGCGCGGCCGGAATCCGGTCGGCGTAGCTCACCGGCGCCCGCACCTCCGGAGCCGGAACTCGGTCGTCGCGGGCCTCATCGCAGCTCGTACCCCTCGTGGAGCGCGGTCCGGACCCGCGCGACTTGCTCCTGGAACGCCGCGGTGCCGTACACCGACTCGTCGCGCGGTCGGGGGAGTTCGACGTCGAACACGCCGGCGACCTCGCCGGGCTGGTCGCTCATCACCACGCACCGGTCGGCGAGGAACACCGCCTCGGGCACGCTGTGGGTGACGAACAGCACCGTCTTGCGCTCCTCGCGCCACACCCGCCGGACCTCGACGCCCATCTCCTCGCGGGTGAGCTCGTCGAGCTCGCCGAACGGCTCGTCCATCAGCAGCACCGAGGCGCCGAGGTGGAGCGCCCGGGCGATGGCGACCCGCTGACGCATCCCGCCCGAGAGCTCGGCGGGCCGGGCGTCGGCAAATCCCGAAAGGCCGACCGTCTCTAGCAGGTCCATGGCCCGGTCGCGGTCGGCCGACTTGCCGGCCATCCGCCGGAGGAAGGTCACGTTCTCGAGCGCCGACTTCCAGGGCAGCAGCGCGTGGCGCTGGAAGACGAAGCCGAACTCGCCCTCCCGGCGAGCGGCGTCGGGCGGCCGGCCGGCGACCCGGACGTCGCCCGCGGTCGGTTCCTGGAGGCCGCCGACCGTCCGGAGCAGCGTGGTCTTGCCGCAGCCCGACGGGCCGATGACCGTGACGAACTCCCCCTCACCCACCCGGAGGTCGACGTCCGCGAGGGCGCGCACGGCGTCGAACTCGACCGTCACGCCGTCGAGCCGAATGGCGTCGTCGCGTCGCTGGTCGGCCGACTCGCCCGCCGCGCGCACGCCGGTCTCGTCGTCTACCATCGAGTTCGTGGGACGTAACGGCGCCGAGACATAGGTGGTTTTCGCCCGGCAGGGCCGAGCGGCGCGACGCCGTCGAACGCGACGCGCTCCCCCTGTCCGAGCCCGGAGACGTTCACGCGCCGGGAGCGATGCGATTCGCCCACCCCCGGCCGATTTCGGATCCGGGTTTATAAGGTAGTTGCCAAAGCGGGTTTACGCGGGACACCCCAACGACCACCCGTGCCTTCTGCACTGTTTGTCGTGAGCGAAGAGGGGTACTGGGGAGAGGAGTGCGTCGAGCCGCTGCAGACGCTCGACGACGAGGGGTTCGACGTCACGGTCGCCACGCCGAGCGGGTCGCCGCCGGTCATCGACCCGACCTCGACCGACCCGGACGCGCCGTTCGTCGACGAGGAGACCGCCGAGCGAGTCACGGAGGTCCACGAGAACGACGAGCGACTGAACGACCCGGTGGCGGTCGCGACGCAGGACGCCGCCGACTACGACGTCGCGGTGTTCCCCGGCGGCCACGGCACCGAGTGGGACGTCAATCAGGATACACACGCCCGTCAGCTTCTGCGCGAAACCCTCTCGGGAGACGACGGCAAGGCGATGGTCGTCTGTCACGCCGTCGCCCTGCTGGCCTTCGCCCGGGACGAGGACGGCGAACCCATCGCAGCCGACCGGAACGTGACCGGGTTCCCGAACGAGTGGGACGAGGACATCGTCGACGACAACGACGTGCTGCCCGACGGCCGCAAGATGCCCTACTGGGTCGAAGACGAGGTCAGGGCCGCGGGCGCCAACTGGGACGCCGAGGTCGACTCGGACGCGAGCGTCACCGTCGACGGCGACCTCGTGACCGCCCGTGGTCCGGAGTCCTCCCGCGAAGGCGCGAGGACGCTCCTCGACGAACTCGGTGTCGAGACGTCGGCCTGACGGGGCGGCCGCGCCGTCCCGCTCAGCGTCCCGGGTCGAGCCGCCGACTCGGCGACGTCGTCACGTCGACCCCCGGGCTGTAGTAGCAGACCGGGTCGCCCTCGGGACGGGCGAACCCGTCGGCACGGAACAGCGTGTTCTCCCGGACGTCCATCTCCGCCTCGGCCAGCGGCCAGCGCGGGTGGTCGACGTCGGCGTACCGGATCGCGCCCGACTGGGCCTCGGTGTAGAACCGGTAGCGCTCGGTCAGGAACTCCGCGAGCGACCCGGACTCGGACCGGAACGGCCCGCCGGTCGGCCCGTAGGTCGCCGAGAAGTGGACCGGCCGCGCGCCGGGATGGCGCCGGCGACTCTCGAACCGGACGGCGTCGCCGGAGTCGGTGCAGTCGATGTCGGCCCAGTAGTACGGCAGGGCGTGGAGCAGCCGGGCTCCGAGGACCGCGGCCGGGCCGACGCCGGGCAGACCGTCGGCGTCGAGGTTGAAGAAGTAGACCCCGGGCGTCCGGTCGTCGAACCGCGACGGGTCGGGCCGGACGTACGTCCGGAGGTTGAGCTCCGGGAGCCGGAAGCCGAGCCCCCGGGGCAGCAAGCGGGGTCGGAGGTCGACGTTGACGAACGGCACGACCGAGAGGTACGCCCGGCCGTCGTGGGTGTCGACCTCGAGCGCGTCGGGAATTCGAGGTTCGACGGTCGCCGGGTCGACCGACCAGTTGGCGAACAGGACGTCGCGCCAGCCCATCGCGAGCGAGAGCATGCGGTCAGTCGCTCCCCGTCGCAGACGCAGCGGGGTCGTCGGCGTCCGGGATCTCGGTGAAATCGCGACGCTCGACCGCCCCGGCGATTCCGTAGGCGACCCAGCTCGCGGCGGCGGCGACGGTCCCGGCGACCAGCCCCGCCCGGAGGCCGGTCCGCCGGTCGCGGACCGCGCACCCGACGAGGTACGCGACGACGAACGAACTGACCCAGCTCAGGACCGCGCTGGCGGCTCTGCTCATATCGGTCTCTTCGGACAGCAGGACAAAAAGCTACGTCCTCCTCGGCGCGCCGACCCGGTTCTCACCGCCACACCCCCGGGGTTCGACCCGGCGGAGGGGGTTGCACGACCCTCGCCCCGGGCCGCGGCCGGTCACTCCGGGAAGTCCGCGAGCGCGGGCTCAAACTCTCGGAACCCGTAGTACGTGACGAGCACCGCGCCCAGTCCCGTCGCGACGAGGACGAACTGGACGGCGGTGCCGACCAGCGGAACCCGGCCGAGCAGGTCGACGGCGACGACGACGAGCGCGGCGCCGGCGGCCGCGGCGAGGTCCGGGCGGTCGCCGGGGAGCGCCCGGCCGACCAGGTAACCGTAGGCGACGTAGGCGTAGGCGACGGTGAGCAGACCGACCGCGAGACCGAAGAGGCTGACCGGGATGAGGACGAGCGTGAACGCCATGAAGACGAACAGCGCCAGCGCGGTCGCCCCGGTGAACGCCCCCACCACGCCGCTGACGACCGGGTGGTGGACGACCGAGTCGCCGACGTTCCGGAGCAGCGCGGGCTCCCGACGGGCGAGGAGGCCGGCCGCGAGCGCGAGGACGAGCGCCCGCAGTGCGAGGAAGCCGTACTCCCGGGCGGGCGAGGGCTCCTGTTGCACTATCGGAACCGTCGTCCGCGTTCCGACCGTCGCGCCCGGTGCGACCGAGGCGTTGCCCGCGATGGTCCGGAGCTCCCCGGCGACCGCGCCGGTCCCCACGACCGTGACGTTCCCGGCGAGCTGGTCGACGTCGCCGTCGAGTCGCCCCCGGATCCGGAGGTCGCCGCCGACGACGTAGACGGGGCCCGAGACGTTCTCGTTCGCGGGAACGGTCACCGTTCCGCCGCCGACCACCAGCACGTCGTCGATCTCCGTGATCTCGCGGTCGCCCTCGAAGACGACCTCCATCTGCTCGACGCGCTCGCCGCTCAGCGACAGCAGCAGGACCACGACCACGAGCAGCGGCAGCAGTTCGACGGGGTCGGTCATCCGGCGCTCGCCTCCCGGGCGGCCGCGACGAGGCGCCGGAGGTACACCGCCGCGACCAGCCCCGCGAACAGCAGGAGCGCCAGCGCGTTCACGAGGTTGAGGTGGGACAGCAGCGTCACCTCGGCCGCCTCGAAGTAGAGCGCGACCGCGGTGCTGAGGAACGTCGCGACCCAGCCCGCGAGCCCCACCCCGAGCGCGGTGTGAGCTCCCACCGTGTCCGGCGTCGAGAGGTCGGGCCAGAGCGCGAAGTTGAGCGTGGTGTAGAAGCTGACCGCGACCGCGTACACCGCCGAGTTGAGCGGGGAGGCTCCGCCCGACGCGAGGCCGGGGAACCACGCCGCCACGCGAACGTCGGTCGTGTAGAACAGGTGGGTCAGCGAGAACAGGCCGAACACCCACGCGAACAGCCAGTTCCGGTCGAAGTTCGCGTAGAGGACGCCGGCCACGAGCGCGCCCAGCACGTGGACGACGCCCAGGAAGAGGTGGTCGGCGAAGTCGGGCGACCGCCACGCGCCCCGGACCAGCGCCGGCGTCTCGACGATGCGGAGGAAGCCCAGGCTGTCGACGAAGAAGACGCCGAACATCAGCGCGACCGGCCCCCAGAAGGCGACGCTCCGGGTCCGGACCGGGCGGGGGCGACAGAACCGGCCGACGCCCCACTCCTCGTGCTGGTCGGCGAGCCCCGCGAGCAGCCGGTTCGCCGGCCCGACGCGGCCCGACGCGAGGACCCCGAGCGCGAGCGCGCCGGGGACCATCGCCGCGACCATGATCGCGGCGAACGATTCGATGCTCCAGTCGAGCGGGTAGACGTTCGCCGCGAAGTAGGCGAGGGCGGTGGTCGCGGCCGCGACGTAGCCCCGGTCCTCGACCGGCACGAGGTCGACGGTGAGACCGAACGAGGCCGGAATCCCGACGCCGAGCGCGACCGACGCCGCGACGATCCACGCGCCGAACGCCGGGACGGTCCTGATGGCGGGGGCGCCCGCGGTCAGGACCGTCTGGAGCGCGACCACGCCGAACAGCAGCCGGAGCTTGACGAGCAGGTCCGCGCTCCAGCCACGGCGGTCCATCGTCACCCCGGTCGCGACCGCGACGCCGAACGTCAGCAGCGCGAGCGCCGCCATCCACACCGAGACCTGGGTCTCGGTCATCCCGACCAGCCGGGTCCCGAGGTCGAGCAGGCCCAACTGGACGAACGTGACGTTGTAGTAGTAGCCGGCCGCGAGCAGCGCGACGAACAGGCCGTACCCGACCGCCGGCGTCCACCGGCGCTCCCGGAGGAATCCGAAGAGTCGCATCCGACAGTCAGATCGACGCGTTCACCCTTCAAACCCCGCATCGAGAGGGGTCGTGGACGCGTCCGGTGACGGCGGGGCGCCCCGATTTCGTATATCCAAAGCCGGTTTGTTAATGGTTTTTACTTCCGCTCTGGCACCGAGAAGCCTTTAACATCCACGCGGCTACGGGGTACCACAGAATGCCATCTATCCAGTCGACGCTCGGCGAGGAGGAGGGGATCGCCGAGGAACTGGCCGAGAGCCAGCGCCAGATCTCCATCGCCGAGTTCTTCGAGAAGAACAAGCACATGCTCGGGTTCGACAGCGGGGCCCGAGGGCTAGTGACCGCGGTGAAGGAGGCGGTGGACAACGCGCTGGACGCGACAGAGGAGGCCGGCATCAAGCCCGACATCTACGTCGAGATCGACGACTCGGGCGACTACTACACCCTGATCGTCGAGGACAACGGGCCCGGCATCACCAAGGAGCAGGTCCCCAAGGTCTTCGGCAAGCTGCTGTACGGGTCGCGGTTCCACGCCCGCGAGCAGTCCCGGGGCCAGCAGGGTATCGGCATCTCCGCGGCGGTCCTCTACTCCCAGCTCACCTCCGGCAAGCCCGCCAAGATCACGAGCAAGACCGAAGGCGGCTCCGAGCAGTACTTCGAGCTCATCATCGACACCGACGAGAACGAGCCCGAGATCAAGGACGAGTCCGACACCCCGCCCGCGGGCAAGCACGTCAACGACACCCACGGGACCCGCATCGAGCTGGAGATGGAGGCCAACATGCGGGCCCGCCAGCAGCTCCAGCGGTACGTCAAGCATACGGCGGTCGTCAACCCCCACGCCCGCATCGAGTACCGCGAGCCCGGCATGGACGAGCCCCAGCAGTTCGAGCGGGCCGAGGGCGCCGAACTCCCGGCCGAGACCGAGGAGATCCGCCCGCACCCCCACGGCGTCGAGCTCGGCACGGTGCTGAAGATGCTCGCGAGCACCGACTCCCACAGCGTCTCGGGGTTCGTCCAGGAGGAGTTCACCCGAGTCGGCCGCAAGACCGCCGACTCCATCCTCGACAACTTCCGCGACCGCCACTTCGGCCGGGAGGCGTCGTGGCGGCCGCCCCAGAACCACGAGAAGGCCGACCTCGCGCGTGCGGTCGCGAACGCGGTCTCGAACAAGGGCAAGGACGCGACCGCGGCGTTCGGCGACGAGGTGGCCGAGAAGGTCGTCGCCCGCGACCGCGTCGCCCACCACGAGCTCGTCGAGATCGTGGCCGAGACGGCCGAGGATGTCGGCGAGGACCACGGCGCGACGTTCGGCGACACCGTCCAGGAGAAGGCGGTCGCGGCCGCGTGGGCCGAGCTCACCGACGACCGGACCGCCGACCTCTACCGGCTGGTCGACAAGGCCACCAGCACCCGGAAGGACGATGAGACCGTCCACGGCATGGCCGAGCGCCTCGCCAAGCGGTTCGAGAAGGGCCGCGAGCGCGACCGCGCGACCCACGACGAGGTCCGAACGTACGTCGACAAGGCCGCCGACCAGACCGAGGAGTACGACGACGCGACGATGGGCGACACCGCCCGCGAGAACGTCGTGATGGAGGTCTGGAACACGATGGTCACGATTCCCGACGCCGTCCCGAAGGTCCGGGAGTTCGTCGACGACCGGGACATGTCCAGCGACCTGCTGGCGGCGATGACCGAGACCGACATCATCGCGCCGCCGACCAACTGCCTGTCGCCCATCACCGACGAGCTCGTCGAGGCCGGCCTCCGGAAGGAGTACGACGCCGACTTCTACGCGGCCTCGACCCGCGACGCCGACGTCCACGGCGGCGACCCCTTCATCGTGGAGGCCGGCATCGCCTACGGCGGCGAACTCGAGGCCGACGGCCAGTCCGAGGTGCTCCGGTTCGCCAACCGGGTCCCGCTCGTCTACCAGCGCGGGGCCTGCGCGACGACCGACGTCGTGAAGTCCATCGGCTGGCGCAACTACAACCTCGACCAGCCCGGCGGCTCGGGCATCCCGAAGGGCCCGGCGGTCATCATGGTCCACGTCGCCTCGACCAACGTCCCGTTCACCAGCGAGAGCAAGGACGCGGTGGCCAACGTCCCCGAAATCGAGGACGAGATCGAGCTCGCCATCCGGGAGGCGGCCCGCGAACTCAAGTCGTACCTCAACAAGCGCAAGTCGCTGCAGAAGCGCAAGAAGAAGCAGAACGTCATCGCCTCCATCCTGCCGAAGATGGCCGAGAAGCTGGCCGACGTGACCGAGCAGGGCGAACCCGAGTACGAGGACGCGCTGGCCCGCATCATGAACAACGTGCTGGTCGAGCGCGAAGTCGAGGACGGGAAGGTCCGCCTCGTGATCGAGAACCACACCAGCACCAACGAGTCGCCGGAGGTGACCGACATCGTGACCGCCGAGCCGACCGCCCTCTCGGACGGCGCGACCGCGGTCGACATGGACGGCGAGTGGTTCGTCAAGTGGTCGCCGACCGTCGAGAGCGGCGACGAGGCCGTCCTCGAGTACGAGATCGACGGCGACGCGGAGTTCGACGTCAGCATCGACGGAGTCGAAGACCCCAAACTCACCATCAACCAATGAGCGCAGACAACGAAGCCGAAGCCCAGGAGAAGCTCATCGACCTCGCCGCGGAGTTCTACGACCAGTTCCAGCGGGGCCAGATCCCCGAGATGTCGGTCCCCACCCGGACCAAGAGCAACATCGTCTTCGACGAGGAGGAGGACGTCTGGGTGTACGGCGACCGCGAGAGCACCCGGAGCGCAAACAGCGTCCGGGGCGCCCGTAAACTTCTCAAGGCGATATACACTATCGACTTCCTCTCCGAGCAGCTCGACCAGGACCGCTCGTCGACCCTGCGTGAGCTCTACTACCTCAGCGAGAGCTGGGACGTCGACGAGGCCCAGTTCAACTCCCAGGACGAGTCGAACCAGCTGGTCGAGGACCTGGAGATCGTCTCGGAGGTCACTCGCGAGGACTTCCACATGCGCCCGGAGGAGTCGGGCGCGAAGGTGATGGGGCCGCTACTGCTCCGCGAGCAGACCAATCGGGGCGACAGAGAGATTCACTGCCAGGACGACGTGGGGCAGGGTGGCTATCAGATTCCGAACAACGTCGACACCATCGAGTTCCTCGACAACGACGCCGACTTCGTGATGTGCGTGGAGACGGGCGGCATGCGCGACCGGTTGGTCGAGAACGGCTTCGACGACGAGCACGACTGCATCGTCGTCCACCTCGGCGGCCAGCCCGCGCGGGCGACCCGCCGGCTGACCAAGCGCCTCCACGACGAACTAAACCTGCCGGTAACGGTGTTCACTGACGGTGACCCGTGGTCGTACCGCATCTTCGGGTCGGTGGCGTACGGCTCCATCAAGTCGGCCCACCTCAGCGAGTACCTCGCCACCCCGGAGGCCGAGTTCATCGGCATCCAACCCGAGGACATCGTGGAGTACGACCTGCCGACCGACCCCCTGAGCGACTCGGACGTCAACGCCCTCGAGAGCGAGCTCGAGGACCCGAGGTTCCAGACCGACTACTGGGAGGAGCAGATCGAGATCCAGCTCGACATCGACAAGAAGTCCGAGCAGCAGTCGCTGGCGTCCCACGGTCTCGACTTCGTGACCGAGACGTATCTACCCGAACGCCTCGAGGAGATGGGCGTCCTCTGAGGGCTCGCATCGAGATGGCGTTCGGGTCGATGCAACCCGAACGCCTCGCGGAGATGGGCGGCCTGTAACCCGCGGCCGCGACCCTTTTGAACTGGTTCGTCGTATCCCGCGCGTATGGCACTCAGCGCGCGCAACCGGCTCGCGGGAACGGTCGAATCGGTCGAGAGAGAGGGACTGATGGCGGAGGTCGCCGTCGAGGTCGACGACGGCCAGACGGTCACGGCGGTCATCACCGCCAGCTCCGCCGAGCGCCTCGGCCTCGAGGAGGGCGAGGAGGTCAGCGCGGTCGTCAAGGCGACTGAAGTGATGGTGGAGAACCGGTAGCTCCCGGTATCGAACCGCACCAGGGAGTCCGACGACCGCCGCCTACAGTTCCCGCTCGACCTCGGCGGTCGTCGCCTCCCCGCGCGCCCCCTCGAACGCGAAGTCGTCGGTGAAGGGGTCGCCCTGCGCGCACGACCGACAGTAGCAGTTCTCGCCCCGCTCGTCGACCGCGACCGGCACGCCCGCGACGAACAGCTTCTCCGCGAACGTCCGCCTGACGCCGGTCCCGACCGGCCGCGAGCAGGCGGTGCAGGGCACGTCTGGCGCGTCGACGACCTCCTCGTCGGTCGTGCGGACGCGGCCGAACTTCGTGACCTCTTCGCGCTCCTCCAGGCGTCTCCGGACCGGCGGCAGCGCGAGCAGCGCACCCGCGAGCAGCGCGAGGCCGATGAACACGGTCTTGACGCCCGTCGCGTCGCCGAGCATCCCGAGACCGACGAGCGCGAGGACGACGCTGGTCACGAGCGATCCGGGATTACCGAGCAGCGAGTCGTCCGACTCGTCGTCGGCTTCACCGTGCTCGGGGTAATACGCGTCGTGGTTCCCGTCCGCGCCGTAACTGGTCCCGGAGTTCGTCTCGAAGCGCCCTTCGCTGCCCGACACGTCCCGGACCGTGCCGTCGTCGCGCAGTTCGACGCGGTCGGCGCCCGGCGCGTAGCTGTACCACGCGTAGATGGCGTTACCGATTCCCCACGTCAGCGGGAACAGCACCGCGTGGACGATGACCGACCCGAACCCGCGGTCGACCATCACGACCCGGTCGCCGTAGTCGCGTTCGAGCTCCCAGCCGTCGACGGCCCTGTCCTCGATGCGGCGCTGGAACGCCGAGCGGCTTCGGCCGGCGGTCGAACCCCCCGCGGAGCCGGTCCGGCGAGCGTGGGACCCGGTGGTCCCGGCACCACGACCGGCTTCCCGCGCGTTCGGCCCGGTCGCCCCGCCGGTAGCGGGGCCGGTCGCGGCCTCGGTCGCCGTCGGCTTCCCCACGTCGGCGCCGCACTGCGAGCAGAACGCGTCGTCGGGCGACAGCGACGACCCGCACTGCGAACAGAAGTTCGGAGCTGTGCGAGGACCCATACTCGAACCTACGTCCCGGAGGCCAAGTAGATTGTGCCGAGCGCGAGCCGTCGTCGGCCGCGGGCCTCACCGCGAGAGGCGCCACCGCCGGACACTCGGCGGGCCGGCCGACGCTTCGATGAACGTTGACTCACTCGTCGTCGAACCAGGCGTCGAGCAGCGACTCGACCGCCTCGTCCTGCGAGCGGACGTGCTCGCGCTCGGGGTCGCTCCGGAACTCCAGCGGTCGGAGGTCCCGGACGGCGACGCGCTCGGCGTCGAGCCGGGCCGCCGCGGCGACTTTCTCGTCGTCCAGGGCGAACGGTCGGCCGGACTCGCCGCGGCCCTCGCGGGCGACGAGCGTCCGGGCGTCGTCGAGGACGTCGACGCCGTCCTCCCAGCAGTCCCGACAGCACCGGAACGCGAGGGTCCCGCTCCTGTCGCCGATGTCGGTTGGGGCGAGCCCGCCGCGCATCGCCGCGCCCCAGACCAGGCCCAGCGAGTCGACCACGACGTGCCGGTCCTCGTCCCTCCCGCAGGCTGCGCAGACTGCGAGCTCGTCGGCGTAGGGCCAGTCGTCGGGCGGTTCGGCGTCCATGCGAGACGGTTGACGGCGACGTGATGAAAAATCTACCTTTCTTGTCCGTCGAGCGGGGTCGACGGCTCGGTCACCGGAGCAGCACCGCGAGCCCGACCAGCGGCCAGGCGACCAGTCCGAGCCCGTAGAACAGGAGTTTCGCCCTGATCGAGTAGTTCGACCCAGACCCGGGCACCAGTTGCATCCCCTCCGCCGTCGTACCCACGTCGGCGTCCTCGGCCGCCTCGACGCCCGCGGCAGGCGCCGGGCCGGCTTCGGCGGCCCCGAGGACGACGAGCATGACGCCCGCGCCCGCCAGCAGGAGCAGGGTGAGCCCCGAACTGAAGGCGAAGTACGCCGCGCCGACGGTCAGGGCCGCGCCGAGGAGGGTGTACTGGAGGAGCAGGGCGGCCAGGGCGTGCCAGTCCATGCACTCGGGTACAATGCAGATGACACATAAAGGTTTGCGTCGAGTGAAGCGCGGACGGGCCGACGTCTACTCGTCGAGCACGACCGGGACGCCGCGGCCGGCCACATCGGCCGCGAAGGCGCCCGAGTCGGCCTCCAGCGCCTCGAAGGTGTTGTAGTGGACGGGCAACACGAGGTCGGGGTCCATCGCGCCGGCGAGGTCGGCGGCTTCCCGGCGGTCCATCGTGAACGACCCGCCGATGGGCGGGCAGAACAGCGAGACGTCGAGCTCGGCGTGGCCCGCCAGCGCGTCGGAGTCGCCGGGCCAGAACACCGTCACGTCCTCGGCGTTCCGACCCGGGAGCGTGAGGTGGTAGCCGACGCCGAACCCCTCGGGGTGGAAGGGTTCGCCGCTCGCGTCGGTGTGCAGACCGTCGGGCTCGTTGTAGCCGGGGATCGACCGGACGACCACCTCGCCGAACAGCCGGTCGTCGTCCTCGCCGACCCGGACGACGTCGTACGGGAGGTCGTCTAAGTCCTCGACGTCGCGGTCAATCTTCGGCGGGTAGACCGCCTCGTAGACGACCAGTGTGGCCTCCTCGCCGGCCACGCGCCGGATACCGTCGGAGTCGTAGTGGTGGTCGTGGGTCACGAGAACGAGGTCGCCGTCCTCGGGCCGGTAGTCCCGGGCCTCGGGGTGGCCGACGCCGGCCGAGTCCGGGCGCCACTCGCCGGTGAGGGTGCCGTACCGGCCGGGGTCGACGTAGACCACGGTGCCGTCCGGCGATTCGAGCCGGAGGCCGGCGTAGCCGAGCCACTCGGCGAGGAGTCCGTCGTGTCGGATCGTCATACCCCGTGGTAGCGGGCGGCGGGCCTAAACGGTTCGGCTTCGAGCACATGGCGGTGCCGATCTCCCGGCGAGCGCCGGTCGTTCTCGGCCCGGGCGGCCCGGTCGGTCAGTCCTCGCGCCGGAACGCCCGGACCGTGTCCCGGTCGGTCGACCGGCGCTCGACCTCCGCGAACCCGCGCTCGGTGAAGATCCGGTTCCAGTTCCGGTAGTACAGCGGGAACTCCCCGTGGACGTAGTTGATTCCCCGACCGGCCGCCGGCTCGTCGACGTCTCCGCCGTCCGGGGAGTCGACCGCCGAATCAGAGTCGGAGCCGGAGCCAGGATTGGAACCGGAATCGCCGCCGTTGGTGGCGTCGGCCGGGTCGGTCGACCCGGACTCGCCGTCCCGGTTCTCGTTCTCGACGGTGACCAGCAGGTCGTCGGTGACCCGGGCGAGTTCGTCGAACACGGCCTCGGAGTCGGGGTGGACGTGCTGGAGGGTCTCGACCGAGAACACGGCGTCGAACCGGCGGTCGTCGAACTCTTCGACGACGTCCTCGATGGCGGCGTGGTGGAAGGTCCCGTCCGCCGCGAGCTCGGGGTAGGCGTCGGCCATCACCTCGAACGCCTCGCCGTTTATCTCGACGCCGTGGAGGTCGTCGTAGCCGCGGTCCCGGAGGTGCGCGAGGTGCCGGCCCGAGCTACACCCCAGCTCCAGTACGGCCGCGTCGGGCCCGACGAACGCGTCGAGCAGCTCCGCGAGCAGTTCGCTGGTCTCGTCCGGGCCGTAGTAGGCGTAGTAGCGCGGCGAGTAGGCCCCGGACCGGTCGGCCCACTGTCGACGGACTTCGTTAGAATTCACTGCCGGCGAGACGGACCCCTCGCCTAAAGGTCCACCGGCCGGCGGCGATTCGGCGTCCGAGCGACCGGAGAACCCGCCTTCCCACCACCGGCCTTATCATCGTCGCTCTCGAATTCCGGGGCCACATGGTCGCCTCGCCGCTGATTCCGGTGGTCGTCTTCTTGGTCGGCATCGGGCTGGTGGTCTGGAGCGTCGAGGAGTTCGTCGAGCACGTCGCCGAGGCCGCGACCGGAATCGGGGTCTCGACGTTCCTGTTGACCGTGCTGCTGGCCGGCATCGACCTCGAGAACGCGGTGCTCGGCGTCGCGGCCGCGGCCGGCGACCTGCCCGACGTGGCGCTGGGCACCGTCTTTGGCGAGGCGGTGTTCATCCTCGGCGCGGCGGTCGGCCTCGCCGGCGTGCTGGTCCCCTTCGAGCAGTCGACGCCCCGGGGGTACCTGGCGCTGACCGCGGTCTCGCCCGCGCTGCTCGGTCTGCTCTCGCTCGACGGTCGGCTCTCGCGGTTCGACGGACTCCTGCTGGTGGTCGGGTTCGCGCCGCTGCTCTGGACGGTCTACCGGTGGGAGGCCGACCGGTCGACACGGTTCCTGGAGGCCGAGGACGCCGACGAGTTCGAGGACGGCGATGAGTCCGACCGCGACGAGGACGAAACCGACGACCGCGACCTGGTCGAACTCGGAATCGTCCTGCTCACGGTGGCGGGGATGACCGCGGGGTCGGAGCTGGCGGTGACCGGCGCACGGGACGTGCTGGCCATCTTCGACCTGCGGGGGCTGGCGTTCGGCGCGACCGTGATGAGCTTCATCGCAAGCCTGGAGGAGATCCTGCTCACGGTCGAGCCGGTCCGGGAGGGCCGGCCCGCGGTCGGCATCGGCAACATCGTCGGGAGCATGCTGTTCTTCGTCACGGCCAACGCGGGCGTCATCGCGCTCGTCCACCCGTTGACGCTCTCGGGCGCGGTGTTCGCGGTCCACTGGCCGTTCTTCCTCGGGTCGCTGGCGCTGGTGCTGGCGTTCCTCTTCCGGGGGTCGGTCGGCCGACTCGAGGGCGCGGTGCTGCTCGCGGTGTACGCCGCGTACTGGGTCGCGATATACGCGTTCTGACGGTCGGCGCACCCTCGACGCGTCGGTCACCAGTCGCGCACGACGGCCCCGCCATCGTCGACGAACTCGACCGGGACGCCGCGCTCTCGCAGGAGCCGCGTCGCCGCCTCGAACTCGGCGTCCGCGTAGGAGAGCGTCCGGGAGGGCATCAGGACGTACCGGCGCTTGACGTCGCCGCCGCGCCAGTACCGGACGACGAACCGCGGCGGGGAGAACCGGGCCTCGCCCGCGTAGGCCTCGACCGCCTCCACGTCGTACAGCGGGATGCGACTGTCGCGAGTGACGTCCCGGCGAGCGCTGAATCGGCGGCCGGCGACGACCGCCGCCGCGACCGCGACCACCCCGAACGCGAGCGCGTCCCAGTCGCCGCGGGCGAGGACCCGGCCGGCGGCGACGGTCAGCGCGGCGTAGACGGCGAGATAGGCGGCGAGCAACAGTCTGTTGCCCTCCCAGTAGCGAAGGACGTGGCTCGCCAGCCCCGACTCGATGCGGAGCTCGTCGTCGGTCAGGACGCACCGGCCGCGCCGGGTCCGGAAGCTCGCCACGGTCGTCCCGTGGGCCTCCAGGTCGGAATAGCTTGCTGACGGCGGTGCCAGCGGCGGAACGTCTGCGTGTCGGCCTCTTTCGACTGTCCACCGAGTGCCGGCCGGCCGCTTACTGCTGCTCTGCGAGCCGCTCGACGCGCGACAGCGAGTCGGCGTCCTCGGGGTCCTTGTCCTCGCGCACCCCGAGGAACCGGGGGAACCGCAGCGCGTAGCCCGACGAGTAGGTCGGCGACGCCTGGATCTCCTCGTAGCCCACCTCGAAGACGACCGACGGGGCGATGTCGACCGCCTGGCCGTCCTGCGCCCGGACGTGGGGTTCGAGCAGTTCGGTCAGCTCCGCGAGCTCCTCGTCGGTGATGCCGGTCGCGACCTTCCCGAGCGTCTCGAACTCGTCGGCGTCCGCGCCCCCGTCGTCGACGCGGGCCGAGAGCAGGAACGTCCCGAGGAAGCTCGCCCGCCGGCCCTCGCCCCACTCGGCGCCGGTGACCACCAGGTCGAGGGTCTCGACGTCGGGCTTGCGCTTGAGCCAGTGCTTCCCGCGGCGGCCGGGCGAGTAGGTCGACGCGGGGTCCTTGAGCATGATGCCCTCGTGGCCGGCGTCGAGCGCCTCGGCCTCTATCTCGGCGATCTCCTCGGTGTCGTCGGTGACCCACAGCGAGGAGACCGTCGACCCGTCCGCCGCGCCGTCGCTCGCTGATTCGCCCGCTGCGTCGACGACCTCCTCGAGTCGGTCGTGGCGCTCGGTCAGGGGAACTCGGAGCAGGTCGTCTCCATCGGCGTGGAGGCAGTCGAACGCGAACAGGTCGAGTTCGACCGCCTCGCGGGCGGCCTCGACGTCGTGCTTCCGGCGGAACCGCCGCAGGACCTCCTGGAACGGCAGGGGCTCGCCGTCCTCGGCGGCGACCACCTCGCCGTCCAGGATCGCGGGCGCGTCGAGGCGGGTCTCGACCTGCTCGACGATCTCGGGGAGCGCGTCGGTCACGTCCTCCATGTTCCGCGAGAAGACGGCGACCTCGCGACGGTCGCCGTTTTCGCCTCCTGCCGCATCCGTCCCGCTCTCTGCCGCCTCGCCGCCCGCCCAGCCGAGGCCGTCCGGGTCGTAGTGAATCTGAACGCGCGCACCGTCGTACTTCCACTCGACCGCGGCCGCGTCCCAGTCGTCGAGCGCGTCGCTCACGGTGCCGGCCTGGGCCAGCATCGCCTGGACCGGCCGACCGAGTTCGAGGTCCATCGCGTCCAGGCCGGCCTCGCCCTCGTCGCGGGCGACGCGGGCGACGTCGCCGTAGTCGTTCGAAACCTGGAGCGCGCGCTCGACCGACTCGACCGGGACGTCGAACGCCTGCGCGGTGGCGTCCCGGACGGTGCCCTCGCCGACGCCGATGCGCATCTCCGAGAGGACCAGCCGGGCGAGGTACCGGGCCTCCGCCGAGCTCGCCCGGTTGAACAGCCCGAACAGGATGTCGATCTTCTTGTCCTGGCTGCCCGAGCCCGCGGCGGCCGCCAGCGCGTCGAGTTCGTCTGCGAGCTCCGCGACGGTGAGGTCGTTCCCATCTGCGCCGTCCCCGTCGCCTCCACCGGCGAACGCGCCGAGGCCCCGCTGGCCCCCGAAGTCGTAGCTCGCGGCCACCTCGCCGATGTCGCCCACCTCGGCGAGACGGGCCTCCACGTCGTCGGCCGAGACGTTGGTCCCGGCCGCTCGGGCGACGGCCTCGTAGCAGTAGTTCGGCCCGATGTCGAGGGTCCGGGAGGACCACGCCGGGAACACCCGGCCCTGGACGAACCGGGCCAGCACGGGGAGGTCGTCGTTGGCGTTCTCGAGGAGCGTCGTCACTCGCTCGACGATGTCGGTGTCGGCGCTCAGTGCCTCGATCTCGGCGGCCGCGTCGGCGAACTCCCCGAACTCCATCGGGCGAAGGTAGTCGGCACCCCGAATTAAACGGTTCGGGTTGGTCTGAGAGGTTCGTGACGCGGGGACGCTCGTGAATCTGTGACCGTGTAGGGGTTCAGGTAATTGAGAGCGGTGAACGCCGCGAGAACATCGAGAACGGTGAGACCCGGCGAGAGGCTAGCTACTGCCGTCACCTCTGTTACCGCAACCGCCCCGCACCGCGAGAGCCTCACACCTCCCCAGCCTCCTCGCTCGCTGCGCTCGCTCGTCCCTCGCGCGCTCGGCGCGGCACGGAGGCCGCGCCGGCACGCGCCGACGGACTTTGGTTCGGGGGAGCTCGGTCATCGGCGACGCCCCGTCCAGAGTTCTCCGGAGGACAACACTTTTCGCGCCGGCGTGAGCCAGTGACGGACGATGCCCTCCACTCCCGACGCGCCCGAGACCTCGCGGAACTCGCGGTCGTTCGGCACCCGGCTCCAGGTCGGTTGGGAGCGAGCGATGGCCAATCTTCCGCTGGCGCTCGTGCCCCTGCTGTCGAGCCTGCTCGCGCCGGAGAACGTCCGGCGGGTGCTCGCGGCCGAGGACCTCAACTTCGGCATCGCGTTCCGGTTCCCCGCCGCGCTGCCCGACCTCTGGTCGTTCGTGAGCCTGCCGAGCCAGCCGGCCGGCGTCCACGTCTCGCCGACGGTCTGGCTCCTGCCCGTGGTGATTCCCCTCCACGCCGCGCTGGTCGCGGGCCTCGTCGGGAGCGCCAGCCAGGCGATCCGCACCGGTCGGTACGACTTCTCCCAGAACGTCCGGCGGCACTTCGTCCCGGTGCTGGTGTTCGTCGCGCTCGTCCGCGCGGTCGGGTTCGGAGCCGTCACGCTCACCGCCCTCGCGCCCCCGTTCGTCCTCCTGACCGTCCCGCTCTTCCTGCTGCTGTCGTACCTCTTCTACGCGACGCCGTACCTGCTGGTGGTCGCCGACGACTCGGTCGGCGACGCGCTGGCCCGGAGTTACGACTGGGCGGTCGCGGGCGGTCCGTACCTCTCCTACGCCGGGGGCTACCTGCTCACGGTCGCCGCGGTCTCGGCGTTCGTCTCGGCCTTCGTTGTGAATCTCGGCGTCGTCGGCATCGGCGTCGGCGCGGTCGTCACCGCCCCGGTCGCGCTCGCGCTGACGTTCGCCACTACCGAGTTCGTCGCGGACCTCGCCGACGAGCGCGGGGCCGGGAGGGCTGACGGATACCCCGACGACGGCGGTCGCGGCGCGGCGGCTGACGACCGCTGGAGCGTCGACGAGTCCCGGGCAGACGACTCCGGTCAGGACCGCGACTCGGACCGGCACTCCGACGCCGATTCCGACGGGTCTGCGGACGCCGACTACTGGGACCGCCGGGAGGACGAGTAGGTGCTCGCGGTCCGCCTGCTCCACGTGCTCGCGATGGCGCTCGCCCTCGGCGGCGCGACCCTGACGTGGTGGGCGCTCCGGGGCGACTCCGCAGCGCGTGCGACCGCGCTGGAAATCGCGGCCGGCTACGAACGGGCCTTCTGGGCCGCGACGGGCGTCCTCGTGATGACGGGCGTCGGCAACCTCGGGAGCCTCGCGCCGTACGTCCCGGACCGAACGACGCCCTGGGGCACCGCGTTCGCGGTCAAGCTCCTGCTCGTGCTGGCGGTGCTGGCGCTCTCGCTGGTCCGGACCCTCGTCGTGGCTCGGTACCGCCGTGCAGCCGACGCGGCCGACGCTGGCGAAGCGACTTCCTCGAACTCAGCGACCGATACCCTTCGGACCGCCTACGGCGCGACAGCGCTGGCGCTCGCGGTGCTGGTCGCGCTCGCGGAGGTGCTAGCCCATGGGTGAGTCGACGGAGCGGTCGGATTCCCCGGCGTCCCAGACCGGGGCGGCGTCTTCCGACGACCGGCCGGCCCGGTCCGGCGGCGCGTCGTCACCGCTCGTGGACGGCGACTCGCTGGTCGTCTGGGCGCTCGCGTCGTTCCACACCGCCGCGCTGGTGGCGGTGCTGGTCGTCGCACTCTATCTATTCGGTCCGGTCAACTGGGCGCTCTCCGGACTCGGCACGGTCGAGGGCCTCGGTCTCTACCTCGCGCTCTGGGCGCTCACGTGGTGGGCCACTCGGGGCGTCGTTCGGGCGGTGGCCCAGGTCGAGGACGGCGCCGCGTTCGCCGTCCTCCGCGAGGGCGGCAAGTGGGGCGGCGTCATCGGGGCCTGCTTCCTCTGGGTGCTGCTGGCGGTCGCTGTGGTGCCCGGCACCGCGATCAGCGACGTCACCCTCGAAGGAATCCTCCTCTTCCTCTTCTACGGCGGCATCGGTTCGATACTCGCGCTCGGCGTCGGCGGCATCGTCGGCGTGCTGTTCGCGGCCCTCGACCTCGCGCTGTTCCGGATCGCCCGGTCGCTCTCGTCCGGTGACTCGTCGGCGTCTCGCGGGTGACCGACGGGTCAGGCCGACGCCGGGGACCGGAGCCGTGGCCCGTGGATTCAAGGGAACTCCGTGTGACGTACCCCGTATGCCCGAGTCGGACCTCGCCGCGCAGGTCGACGACGTCCTCTCGGTCGACCCCGACGAGTTCCAGTCGAAGGTCGAAGCCGACGCCGAGGTCATCATCGAGGAGGTCGACGACGGAACGTTCGACAACCCCCAGGCCATCATCGGCTTCGAGTACGAGTTCTACGCGGTCGACGCCGAGACGGCCGCGCTCAGGCGCGTCCCCCGGCGACTGCTCGAGCTCATCGGCTTCGAGAAGGAGCTGGGGCTGCACAACGCCGAGATGTCGACCAGCCCCCAGCCGCTGAACCCCCACGGGCTCGCGGCCCAGGAGGCCGAGGTCAAGGCCCGGCTCTCGGCCGCCGAGGACCGGACCGGCGCCGAGGGGATGCGGCTGGTCAGCGACGCCATGTGGACCATCCCGCCCGAGGGCGAGAGCGCCCGGGAGTACCTCACCGACAGCGTCGAGGACCGCGGGGTCCGCATCGCCTCGAACATGAGCGACTCGGTGCGCTATCACGCGATGGCCAACAGCGAATCGAGCGCCGGGATGAAGCTCGATGCCCCGCACGTGGATCTGGAGGCCGACACCGTGATGCCCGAGAGCCTCATCACCTCCATCCAGCCCCACTACCAGGTGCCCCACGCCAGGGACCTGCCGACCTACTTCCAGTACGCCGTCCGCATCGCCGGGCCGCTGCTCGCGCTCGGGGTCAACTCCCCGTTCTTCCCGCCGGACCTCTACGAACCCGGCGCCGACCCGGAGGACGTCCTGGCCGACGGCTGGGACGAGCACCGCATCAGCGTCTTCGAGACGGTGCTCAACCGGGACGGCGACGACCCCGACAAGGTCCGGTTCCCCCGCGACGTCGACAGCGTCGAGGAGGCCGTCGAGCGGGTCGCCGAGGACCGCACCATCGTCCCGATGCCGGTCGAGACCAGCGACCGGTTCGACGACGAGTTCGCCCACTTCCGGCTCAAGCACGGCACCTACTGGCGGTGGGTCCGGCCGGTGTTCGGCGGGGCCACCCGGTCGTCGGCCAACGCCCGCATCGAGTTCCGGCCCATCGCGGCCCAGCCCACGGTCAGAGACTCCATCGCGTTCCAGGCCGCATTCGCCGGGCTCGTGGAGTCGATGTTCCGGCGCGAGCACCCGGTCCGCCACCTCGACTGGGTCATCGCCAGGGACAACTTCTACGACGCGATGCGCGACGGGCTCGACGCCGACCTCTACTGGATCACCAACGCCGGCGAGGAGACCACCGACTACGAGGCCGTCTACGAGGACCTGTTCGCCCACGCCAAGGACGGCCTCCAGTCCCGGGGGCTCACCGACGAGCAGGCCGCCAAGTACCTCTACCCGCTCCGCCAGCGCGCCCGCCACCGGCTGACGCCAGCGAGCTGGAAGCGCGAGCGGGTCCGCGAGCGCCTCGACGACGGCGAGGCGTTCGCCGACGCGGTCCACGGGATGCAGGCCGAGTACGTCGAGCGCCAGGCCGAGACCCTCATCGACGGCACGTTCGCCGACTGGGTCGGCCGGGGCGCCACCGAACTCGAGCGCGAGGACTGACCGTCGTCGGTCCCGCGTCGGACGTCCCCCGGCGGCCCCTCGACCGCCGGACGCAAGCGGGAGTTTCTTGTCGGCCAGCTACCATTCGCCGGTATGGTCTCCGACTCCTCCAGGCGGTCGGCCCTCCGCGGCCTCGGCTGCGGGCTCGTCGGTCTCGGGTCCGCCGTCGTCGGGTCTGGTGCGTCGCGCCTCGACGTCTCGGCGGGCGCACGGCAGAACCCGGATGCAGACGACGCCGACGACGCCGGTCTCGACTGGCCGATGGCGCGGTACGACGCGGCCGGCACGGGCTACAACCCGCGGGCGTCAGGGCCGACGGACGGCGTCCGCGAGAAGTGGGTCCGGGAACCGGACGAGTTCTCCGGCGGCACCGGGTCGCCCGTCCTGGTGGACGGGACGCTCTTCGCGACCGGCGGGAGCCTGCTCGCGCTCGACGCCGACTCCGGCGAGACGCGGTTCGCCCACGAGGGCTCGTACCGGTCGAGCCCGGCCCGCGCCGCGGCCGAGGCGTACGCGACCGACACGCTGGCGGTCACCGCGCCGGCGGGCGCCTACGGCCTGAACGCCGGCGGGGGCCTCCGGCTTCTCGGCCGGGCGTTCGGCGTCGAGCGGTGGCACGGCCCGGGCGAGGAGCCCGGATTCAGCGTGTTCGGACCGCCGACCGCGGTTCCGCCGGTGGCGGTCGACGGGACGGTGTACGCGGCGATTCCCGGCACCGAACACGTCGTCGCGCTCGACGCGAGCAGCGGCCGGGAGCGCTGGCGCGTCTCGCCCGGCGACGAACTGCACCGACCCGCGGTCCGCGACGGCAGGCTCTACGCGGTCAACTGGCCCTCTCAGACGAGCGCCTACGACGCAGCGACCGGCGAGCGACTGTGGCGGACCGACCTCGCCGACCAGATGGTGCTCCCGCCGACCGCGACCGCGGACGGCGTCGTGGTCCCCCAGCGGACCGGAATCAGCGCCCTCGCCGCTGAAGACGGGAGCGTCCGCTGGCGGTTCGACCACGACGGGAACGCGACGGAGGGCGCAGCCGCAGTCGCCGAAGGAACGGTGTACGTCCAGTCGAACCACGAGGACGGGGCGCTCCACGCGCTCAACCTCGCGACCGGCGAGGAGCGCTGGTCGGCCACCGTCTCCGGCGAGGGGACGCCCGTGGTCGCCGACGGGGTGGTATACGCCCGGGACTACAACGACCTCGTCGCGGTCGACGCGAGCGACGGGACGGTCCGCTGGCGGTACGACTCCCGGATGCCGATCTCGACGCCCGCGATCGGCGACGGGGTGCTGTACGCCGTGTCGCACGGTCGAATCGTCGCGCTGGCGGAGGGCGAGCGATGAGCACCGACGCGCCCGCCGAGAACGTCGACCGCGAACGACTTCCGGGTACGTCGGCGGGCGACATCCTCCGCGAGTCGGTCGCACGCATCGCTGCCGACCCTGTGCTCGCGCTCCCGTTCGTCGTCGCGGGACTCCTGCTCGCCGCGGTGGACTGGCTCCGGCTCCGCGACCCGGTTCCGACGACGACACCGCCGCGGATGGGCGACGTGACCGTCCACGTCGCCTACCAGTTCTACCCCGCGGGGGTCCGGGGGACGGGCGTCCGGCCCGCCGCGCTGGTCGACCTCGAACTCCCCTACCTGGCGTGGACGGTCGGGGCCGAGCTCGCGGCGTTCCTCGCGGTGGCGCTCGCCGGATGGGTCGTCCTCTCGCGGGCCGCCGACGCCGAGCGCACTCCCGGGTCGCTCGCCCGGTATCTCGCGTTCGCGGTCGGCGCCCACGTCCTGCTCGGCCTGTTCGCGCTGTTCGACGGGCTCGGCTGGCTGGCGCTGCTCGCGCTGGCGGCGTACCTCTCGGCGGCGGTCCGGCTGTTCGCGGCGCCGGCGCTGGTCGTCGCCGGGCGCGACCTCCGGACGGCGATCGGCGAGAGCGCCCGACGGTCCCGGGGCGAAGGTGCGACCGTCGTCGCACTGGTCGTCCTCGTCGGCCTCGCGGCGTGGCTGCTCGGGAGCGTCCCCGTCGTCGGAGCGTTTCTGAGCACGGCGGTCGTCGCGCCGGTGCACGCGGTCGCGGCCGTCGCGTTCGTCGAATCGGCCGAGGCGTAGGGACGACCGACCGCCGACGAACGCGACGGCTCCGAGCCGGAGCTCTCGCTGGCGGGCGAGAAAACGGGGCGCGGAGCGCCCGAGTAGTTCGCGAGAAGCGGCGTGGTTCTTCGGAGTGCTACAGCGCCTCGTCGTAGTCCTCGTAGTCGGAGATCTCGACGCCCTCGTCGTCGATCTCGGCGAGCCACATGCCGTTGCCCGAGGCGGTGTCGCGCTCGACCGCGCTCTTGAGCGCGCGGACGGCGACGTCGCGGGCCTCGTCCTGGCTCATGTCCTCGTGGTAGTCCTGTTCGAGGACGCCGAGCGCGAACTGCGACCCGGACCCGGAGACGCTGTAGGTCTCCTCGGTCACGCCGCCGAGCGCGTCGTAGGAGTAGATGTGGCCGCCCTCGTCGTCGACGCCGCCGAGGACCGGAACCACGATGAGGAACGCGCCCGAGCGCAGGAGGTTGCTCGTCAGCGTCGAGAGCGCCTCCATGCTCATGTCCTCGCCGCGGCGGGTCTCGTAGAGGTTGGTCTCGATCTCGAGCGTCTGGATGAGCGACTGGGCCGCCGAGACCGAGCCGGCGATGGTGAGCGCGCCCGAGGGGTGGACCTCCTCGACCTTCTGGGCGGTCTTCGAGGAGACCATGTTCCCGAGGCTGGCCCGCTTGTCCGTGACCATCACGACGCCGTCGGCCGTCGTCAGGCCGATGGTCGTCGTCCCGGTCTTGAGCTCCTCGACGTCCGAGGTGTCGACCGACCGGTCCGGGAGCGAGCCGAGTTCCGGCTCGTAGGGGTTCGTGTGGTCGGCCTCGAAGCGGGCAGCGTTCTGAGAGAATTCGGAACCGTGCATTGGGTTACGCATTACCCGTCTGTAGTTCGCCAGCACTGATAAAACCAACTCTTCAGGCGAGCGCGTGGCGGTAGTAACCCCGGGAGCCGTCCTGGGGTGTGGAGGGAAGGATTGCGTTCGTCGTTACGACGTCATCTCGTAGGCCTGCTCCAGCCGCTTGACGAGCCGGTGGGCTGGCAGCGTCAGACCGACCTGGCGGGTGAGGACTGCGAGCGGCAGCAGCATGATGCTGGCCGCGACGCTGAGCTGATACAGGGCGAACAGTGTGGCGCGGTGTAGCCGTGTGGCCATCGGAGTTCGTACCTCGAGCGAGGGTCGGCCGACCGGTTATAAAAAGATTGTTGAAAAATATATTCCATAATGGTTATTAATATCGTTCCGGGGCGCCGCAGTCTTGCGATTCAACTGCAGTTGGGTTACATCCAACGATGACGAGACTGCGGACCGCGCAGCCGTAGGCGGCGGCGTTGCAACGGCGGCGGTACGCATAACTTATGAGGATAATGCGGTTCACGTGCGCGGTCGGCGCGCGGTCTGGATTCGGTCGGGATGCGGTCCTGGCGCACCGGAGTCGACTAGCCGCGTCAGCTGACACGTGAATCCTCCGTCCCAAAACCGAAAGACACGAACCATCACGGCACGACTCCCCGATATGAGCAACTATCTCGTTGCGATGGAGGCGGCGTGGCTGGTCCGCGACGTGGAGGACATCGACGACGCCATCGGCGTCGCGGTCAGCGAAGCCGGCAAGCGGCTCAACGACCAGCAGATGGACTACGTCGAGGTCGAGGTCGGTGCGACGACCTGCCCGGCCTGCGCCGAACCGTTCGACTCGGCGTTCATCGCGGCCGGCACCTCGCTCGTGGGACTGCTGCTGGAGATGAAGGTGTTCAACGCCGACAGCGAGGAGCACGCCCAGCGCATCGCCAAGAGCGAGGTCGGCGGCGCGCTCCGGGACGTTCCGCTCGAAGTCGTCGAGACCATCGAGTACGGTGAGGACGAGGAGATCAAGCTGGGCACCGACGAGTAGACCGAACCTTTATCTATAACCCGTAGTTATCTTCCCCCCATGGAACTCCCGACGCCCCAGGACCTCCGGGAGCACCGAACCGAACTCGGCCTGACCCAGAGCGAACTGGCCGACCGCGCGGGCGTCTCCCAGCCGCTCATCGCGCGCATCGAGGGCGGCGACGTCGACCCGCGGCTCTCGACGCTCCGGCACATCGTCGACGCGCTCGAGGAGTCGGAGGGCGACATCGTCCGCGCGGGCGACCTGATGCACGAGGACGTCGTCAGCGTCGGCCCCGACGAACCGGTGAGCAGCGCGGTCTCGCGGATGCAGGAGGAGGGGTTCTCGCAACTGCCCGTCATCGAGGACGGCGTCCCGGTCGGCTCCATCAGCTTCGAGGACCTGATGAACGTCGGCGAGGACGGCCGCGACCGACCGGTCTCGGAGTTCATGGGCGAGAGCTTCCCCACCAAGTCCAAGAACGCGACGCTCGACGAACTGAGCACCGACCTCGGCCACAACAAGGCGGTCGTGGTGACCGAGCGCGGCAACACCGTCGGCATCATCACCGAGGCCGACATCGCGGCTCGACTCTCGTAGCAGCAGTCTGTACACCGTTTCCTTCTCTAGAGCGGACTCCAAACCCCGCGTGGCGACTTCGACAAGTACGTCCGGGAACTGATCGGGCGAGTTCCTGTCAGCTCTCTATTTTCATCAGCCGCGAGTCGACTGCGGTCGTGTTCATCGACGCTCTCAGCGTGGAGGGATACACAGGCGAGTCGGAAACCGTCCCGAGCGCGGACTCCGAGAGCAGGGAAGTGAAGAAAAGGGGCACTTCACCAACTATATGACCTGGCGAGAGCGACAAAGGAACCAATGTCAGCCAGACGGTACGGCGACATCCTGCCGACCGAGCTCGGATTCCTCCCGGTTCTCCTCACAAATCTCCCCCCACTTGTTGGGGTGCTGTGGTTCGACTGGAACCCCGAGACGCTGGTCGCCGTCTACGCGCTCGAACTGCTGGTGATGTTTCCGCTTGCGGGGGCCAAAGCGCTCTTCGCCGGGCGTCCACCGGTTTCCGACCGCGAGAGCGGCGTCTTCAGCGTGTCGGAAAGCGAACTCGTCGACAAACGCGGGAGCGTCACCATTCACGACCGGCTTCCGCCGATGTACCCTCGTAACGTTCCGTTCGTCACCGCAGTCGTCAGCGGTGGCGCGTGGATTTGCTTCTTCATCGTCGCCACTGTCTCGGAAGTCGTGGCGGTCACGGAGATCTTCCGCCGCCCGGAGGTTCTCACCAGCGTCGCTGCGCTCGTCGTCGGCCAACTCGTCGAAACCGCGAACACGTACATCGGAAGCGACCAGTACGCAGACCACTCCCCGTACGCTGTCGTCGAAACTCCCGCACGGCAAGGGTTCTTTCTAGCGTTCCTTCTGCTCGTTGTCACGGCCGGGGGACCGACGGTTGTGCTCGCCGGATTCGTCCTCGTGAAGGTACTCTTTGAGTGGTCCGGCTTCCGCGCTGAGTCCGACGGTGGGGGACGGATTACTGGTTGGTTCTCCGGCCCCGAGAGCGACTCGACGGTGGACTCGTTGGACGTTCCCGGATATCGGCCGTCGGCTACGGTCGACGTCGACCGGCGTGCGGTCGCGGCGGCCGCAGTCCGGCGTGGGGTCACCACGGTGGGACCGCTCTACGTCACCATGACCACGGTTATCTGGGTCGGGACGATCGGGGTCCTCACCGAAGGAACGGCCTCGCTGACTCTTTGGGTCGGGGTCGGTCTCGTCGCACTTCTCCTGTTCGTCCTCATGCTGGCCGGCGAAATCGTGGAGGACGTCCTCGCGAGCGGCTGGATGACCTACCGCCGTATCGGCGACCGACTCGTCGCCTACGACCGTCTGACCGACGACCCACAGTGGGTGGCACCGGTGGGCGGTCTCCGTGACGCCGCGGTCGTGGAAACTCGACCCTCCGACCGGTACTTCGGGACGCGAACGGTCACCGTGACGGCGGGATGGGGAGACGACAAAACCGAGCGTACCCTTGGTCCGGTCAGCGACCCCGAGAGACTCGTCGAGACGTTCGAACTCCCGGTCGGGTCGACCGAACTCCCGCCACTCGACCGGCGGTTCGCCAGTGCCGCGGTCGGCTCGGTTGCCCTCATGGCGGTCGCCGGTGTCGTCCTGGTCGTGACCCCACTCGGTCCGTCTACCGGTTGGCTGTTCGTGGTATTCTGCCTTCCGTTCCTTACCATCGTCCCGAAGGGACTCTGGCGACTCGCACACCCGTGAGGCGGTTGCTAGACCGCTTACCACGGTTTCAGGATCGAGACTGGACGAAGTAACAACGTCTGCTGAAAGCGCGGCTCCCGAGACCACCAACAATTATCGTGCGCGGTGACACAGGGGGACACATGACGGACTTCTCCGAGCGAGTCGAGCAGGTGTCGATCAGCGGCATCCGCGAGGTGTTCGAGGCGGCCGGCGACGACGCCATCAACCTCGGGCTGGGCCAGCCCGACTTCCCGACGCCCGAGCACGCTCGCCGGGCCGCCGTGGAGGCCATCGAGGCCGGGAAGGTCGACGCCTACACCTCCAACAAGGGGACCCGGGAACTCCGGGAGGCCATCAGCGCGAAGCACGACCGGGACAACGGCTTCTCGGTCCCGCCCGAGAACCTCATCGCCACCTCCGGCGGGAGCGAGGCGCTCCACATCGCCATCGAGGCCCACGTCGACCCGGGCGAGGAGGTCGTCTTCCCCGACCCCGGGTTCGTCTCCTACGACGCGCTGACCCGCATCGCGGGCGGCGAGCCGAAGCCGGTCGCGCTCCGCGATGACCTGACGATGGACCCCGCGTCGGTCGAGGACGCCATCACCGACGACACCGCGGCGTTCGTCGTCAACAGCCCCTCGAACCCCACCGGCGCGGTCCAGAGCGAGCAAGACGTGCGGGAGTTCGCCCGCATCGCCGACGAGCACGACGTGCTCTGCATCTCCGACGAGGTGTACGAGCACATCGTCTTCGACGGCGAGCACCACTCGCCGATGGCCTACGCCGAGTCGGACAACGTGGTCGTGGTCAACGCCTGCTCGAAGACCTACTCGATGACCGGGTGGCGGCTGGGCTGGGTCGCCGCCAGCGAGCGCCGCGTCGAGCGGATGCTCCGGGTCCACCAGTACGCCCAGGCCTGCGCCAGCGCCCCGGCCCAGTTCGCCGCCGAGGCCGCGCTGACGGGGCCGCAGGAACCGGTCGAGGAGATGGTCGCCGCCTTCGAGGAGCGCCGCGACGTCCTGCTCGACGGCCTCGCGGACATGGGTCTCGACACACCGACGCCCCGCGGCGCGTTCTACGCCATGCCCGAGGTGCCCGACGGCTGGGTCGACGAGGTGCTCGACCGCGGCGTCGTGGTCGTGCCCGGCGACGCCTTCGGCGAGCACGGCGAAGGTTACGCCCGCATCTCGTACGCGACCGACATGGAGACGCTGAAGGAGGCCATCGAGGTCATGCGCGAGGCGACGAACGCGGTCCGGTGACGCTGAAACGATTCGGTGACGCTGAACGCGAATCAGTGACGCCGAACCCGGTCCGGTGACTGGGCCGGCGTATCAGCGCGTTTCTCCGATATCCGTCCCCGTTTCTCCCGCCAGAGACCGCCGCTCCGCCGACCTCGCCGGAGCGTGGCGGAATCGCGGCGGCGCGGCCCGACAAGCCCTCGTTTCGCCTGAGAATTTATGCGTCTCGCTCCCGTGTACTGGTACCATGCCCGTATCGCGCCGGGAGTCCGGCGTCGTCCCCGCGGTCCGCGCGCTGGCGTCGCAGGTCCACCCCGTGTTCATGCTCCCGCCGGTGGCCTGCTCGCTGTTCGGCGGGGTGCTGGCCGGCGCGTTCGCGCCGCTGTCGGGGATGCTCCACGCGACCGCCATCTTCGCTGCGGTGTACACCGCCCACGTCAAGGACGGCTACGTCGACTTCTACGTCCGCGACGAGGACGACGACCATCCGCTCTCGGAGCGGGGATGCCGGGCCGCGCTCGCGGGGTCGACCGGGCTCTTCTTCGCCTGCCTGCTGGGGCTCTGGCTCGTCGCCGGCGTCGGGACCGCGCTGGTGACCCTGCCGACCTGGCTCATCGCCTTCCACCACGCCCCGCAACTCGACACCAACCCCGTGACCGCGACGACGGGCTACCCCCTCGGCATCTCGCTGGCCATCCTCGGAGGCTACTACGCTCAGGCCGGGGCGCTGACGGCGGTACCGGTCGCGTTCGCGGCCGTGTTCCTCGTGCTGCTCTCGGGCGTGAAGGTCATCGACGACGCCCAGGACTTCGACTACGACCGGTCGATCCAGAAGCGCACCGTCGCGGTGACGGTCGGCCCCGAACGGGCCCGGACTGCGGCGTACGCGCTGATGGCGACCGCGCTCGTGCTCGTGGTCGCGCTGGCGGGCCTGGCGGTGTTCCCGCCGAGCAGCGTCGCCGCCGTCGCCGGCTTCGGCGCGGTGGCCGGGGTCGCCCGCCGGGCCGACCCGGAGATCGCGACGATGCTGCTCGTCCGCGGGTCGTACGTCTTCCTCGCGCTGCTGCTCGTGGCGGTGTGGTTCCGACCGCTGGGATGAGGTGTCGTCGGCGAGGCTGTCGATTCTTGAAGACGGTGACGAGAAGAACGTATCGAAAGCCCCCGCGCGGTCGCGGTCGCTGAGCGACATATCCTCGGTTCGCTCCGCTCACCTCGGATAGGGGTCGCTCAGACGACCAGGTAAACGCGACCGCGCGGCCCCTTTCAGTCCCGTCCGACGTGGTCCGTCGGGGGTCTCGACCGCGGAAAACGGGGTGGCCGGCCCGAGACCCTGCATCCGGCCGACCTGAACAGTTTTGCCGCCGGCCTGCGATACCGATTCTATGGCCGACTGGCTCGAGGACGCCGACGCGCTCGCCGAGCAGTACGCCGACGCGGAGAACCTCAACGACCGCATCGCCCTCCACGAGCGGTACAGCGTCGCCGACCGGGACTTCCGGCCGTGGCAGTTCGACCAGTTCGACCTGCCGGCCGACGCCCGGGTGCTGGGCGTGGGCGTCGGGCCGGCCGAGCTCTGGGTCGCGAACCGCGACCGGGTTCCCGGCGGCTGGGACGTCGTCCTCACCGACTTCTCGCCCGGGATGGCCGAGGAGGCGCGAGCGAACCTCGACGCGGCGGAACCGCCGGCAGATGCGGAGACCGAGGGATTCGGTTTCGGCGTCGCCGACGCGGTCGCGCTGCCCTTCGCCGACGACGCGTTCGACGCCGTCACCGCCCACCACATGCTGTACCACGTCCCGGACCGGGAGGCCGCGTTCTCGGAGTTCCGGCGGGTCCTGGCACCCGGCGGGCGGCTCTACGCGACGACGAACGGCGAGGACAACATGGCGGTCGTCTACGACGTGCTGGAATCGGTGACCGGCGAGCGACCGGACAGCGGGACCGGCTTCCGACTGGAGAACGGCCGCGAGCAACTGGCCGCGGTGTTCGACGAGGTCGCGCTCCGGGAGTACGACGACGCGCTGGCGGTCACCGACCCCGACGCGCTGGTCGCGTACGCGATCTCCCGCGACGACGTCGACGAATCGCTGGCGCCCGAGTTGCGCGAGGCGTTCGCCGACCGGTTCGCGGACGGGCGCCTCCGGGTCGAGAAATCGGTCGGCATGTTCGTCGCGGAGTGACGAGGCGGTGAACGGCGCCGGGGTAATCCCGGCGGTCGTCCCCGAGTGGCCGGCCACCGTCCGTTCCGTCGGCGATTGCCGATCGTTACGGTCGGACTATCGGTCGCCGACTCCGTCGTAAAGGGGAATTCGCCCGGGTTATCTGGTCGTTCCCGGGTGAACGATTGATACGCTCTTCCCTCCGAGCGGCTTGCGTCCCACCGGAGCCATGACACGCAAAACGGCAGTTCTGGCGGTAGTCGCACTGGTCGTCGCGGGAACGTCGGCCGCGCTGGCGGCGGGCGCCGCGCCGAGCGCGACCGGCGACGCGGCGCTCGCGCAGGAGACGACGACCGCGGCGGACGGCGAAACGACGGACGACGGTAACGAAACCACGGCGGAGATGGACGCGGAGGCGACGACGACGGCGGAGGGACAGCCCGGCGCCGACACAGCGAGCGTCATCTTCCTGAACCAGAGCGCGGGCTTCACCTTCACTGAAGGCGTGCCCAACAAGACGTCCGTGATGGTCGAGCGCGCCGTCGTTCCCGAGGGCGGCTTCGTCGTGATTCACGAGGCGTCGAACGTCTCGGGCGACTACGCGTCGGCCGACAACCTCACCATCGGTCCGGTGGTCGGGAACTCGACGTACCTCGAACCCGGCGACCACAGCAACGTTGCGGTCGTGGTCGACGAGAACGTCAACGAGAGCCAGACGCTGGTCGCCATGCCCCACCGGGACACGAACGACAACCGGGAGTACGACTTCCCCGAGGCCGACGATCCGTACGTGACCGACGGCAGTCCGGTCACCGAGTCCGCGTACATCATCGTCAACTACGACGTGATCGACGCGGAGTTCGGCGACGAACAGACGACGACCGCCGAGACCGACGGGGAAACGACGGCCGCGAACGAGACCACGACCGAGGCCTGAGGTCGGACCGGTCGTTCCGGTCGGTGGACGACAGACAGTACGGGACCTCATTTCTTCGGAATCATCCGGTGCGAGCAGCGGTAGCCCGCGCCCGCCTCAAGGCTTAATCGCGTGGCCCGTCCACGTCCGATATGGCAACCGAGGGTTCGGGCCGCCCGGGAACCGCCGGGGAACCGACCGCCGACGTCGAGGGACCGTGGAGCCACGACCAGGCCGTCGTCGGCGACGTCCGCCTCCACTACGTCGAGGCGGGCGACGAGGACGACCCGCTGGTGGTCCTGCTCCACGGCTTCCCGGAGTTCTGGTACTCGTGGCGCCACCAGCTCCCGGCGCTGGCCGACGCCGGCTTCCGGGCGGTCGCGCCCGACATGCGGGGGTACAACCGGTCGGAGAAGCCCCGCGGGCTCGACAGCTACCGGACGGACGAACTGGTCGGCGACGTCGCGGGCCTGATCGAGCACTTCGGCCGAGAGCGGGCACACGTCGTCGGCCACGACTGGGGCGGACTGGTGGCGTGGCAGACCGCGATGCGCCGCCCCGACGCGGTCGACCGCCTGGCGGTCCTGAACGCGCCGCATCCGGCGGCGTACCGGCGGGAGCTCAAGCGGAACCCCGAGCAGTGGCGCCGGTCGTGGTACGTGGGCTGGTTCCAGGTGCCGGCCCTGCCCGAGACGTTCCTCGGCGCGCGGAACGCCGCCGGGGTCGGTCGACTGCTCCGGGAGAGCGCCGACCCCGACACCTTCAGCGACGCCGAGGTCCGGCGCTACCGGGCGGCGGCCTCGCGACCGGGTGCGCTCTCGTCGGCCCTGAACTACTACCGGGCGCTCTTCCGCGAGAGCCTGGGCGACGAGCTCCGGCGCGCCGTCGGTCGACGGGAGCGCCGGGACCGGGTCCGGGCGCCGACGCGGCTGATCTGGGGCGAGCGGGACCCAGCTCTCGCCGTGGAACTGACCGAGGGGCTCGACCGGTGGGTGCCCGACCTCCGTGTCGAGCGCCTGCCGGCGGCGACCCACTGGGTCCAGAACGACCGCCCGGACGCGGTGAGCGACCTGCTGGTCGACCACTTCGAGGAGTGAGCCGCTCGTCCGCTCGCTCGTCGGTGGCTCTGCCGATTCACTCGTCGTGCTCCTCGGGGAGCCGGACGATCTCCTCGGGGTTCTGGAACGCCCAGAGGACGACCCGACCCTCGAGCCGCTGGGACCGCAGGAGGCGGCGGGCCTCGCTCCGGTCCATATCCGCGATGATCTCGACCGCCGTCAGCAGGTCGTCCTGGGCGACGCCGAGGTCGCTACGGTCGACCTCGACGCCCTCGGGGGTCCGGACGCTCTCGAGCATCACCTCGACGAACTTCGAGAGGTCGGTGGTGTCCGCGAGCTGCTCGTGCCACGAGGGCGGGTAGATGCTGACGTTGCCGTCGACGCGGTAGAGCCGGTCGCCGGGCTGCCAGGTCCGGGCGTCGGTGAGCCGGTCCTCGAGCGACTCCTCGAACCGCTCCAGATCGTACTCGAGCTCCTCGGCGTAGGCTTCCACGAGGTCGCGGGGGACGCCCGGCCCCTCGACGGGGTGGTGACGTTCGAGGTACCGGACGAGTTCGCGGGCGGTGTAGTACTCGTCGTGGCGAGACAACTGGGTCACGAGGTCAGAATCCACCGAGGCCATGCTGTCACTGCGACGGGAACGTGGAAAAACGCCGCGTAAGATTTCCGAGGTTTCCGGCGCGAGACGGACGCCTACGGTGCTGTCTCGGCTCTCGCGACCGCGTCCGGTGGCGACCGGCTCCGGCTTCACGGCTGCCCTCGGCGCGGTCGTCGACCTCGACCGCTACTCGCGGAGGTGCGGGCGGTACGGTCGGACCCACGCCGGCAGTTCGCAGCCGAGCGCCCCGGCGCGGGACTCGATGGATGGGTGGGTCGCGAACACCGCGAACAGCAGCGAACGGTCGGCGTCCCACGGCACCGGCCCGGCGACGTCCTCGTCGTTGTCGCCGGTGGCGACCGCCGCGATGCGGTAGAGCGCCTCGGTCAGGTCGGCGGGAGAGACCACCTGGGCGGCGTAGGCGTCGGCACGGTACTCCTCGAGCCGGTTGGCGTACCGACTCGCCGCCAGCGCGAGCACCTCCGCGCCGAGTCCGAGCGCGTACCGGACCGCGGCGGCCCGCCGATCCGAGACGTACGCGAGCGCGAGGAACGCGGCGCTGCCCGCCGACGCGACGGTCGGCCCCCGGCCGGCGAGGAACGCCGACCAGTACGCGGCGAAACCGACGACCTGCGGCAGGTAGAGTCTGATGGCGTCGGTGTGGAGATCGCGGCCCAGGTGGCCGAGTTCGTGGGCGAGGATGGCCCGGAGACCGGCGGGCCCGATGACGGCCGGAAGCCGGTCGTCGACCGCCAGGAGGGGCGCGCCGTCGTCGTAGCCGACCTTCGCGCCCGGCACGTCCATCCGGACGAGGACCGTCTCTGGAACCGACCGCCCGGCCCGCTCGCAGACCGCGAACAGCGCGGACTGTATCTCGGGCGCGTCGGCGAGCCGCGGGGCGTCGGTCGCCAGCAGTTCGGCCTCGACGTCGAACCGACCGCCCGAGTAGTACGCCTGGAGCGAGACGTACGCCAGGAACAGGACGCCGGCCCCCACGTAGAGCGGCGGCGCGCCGGTCCGGACGAGCGTCCCGACGGCGACCGCGGCCGCGAGCAGCAGCGCCGCGGTGAGAGCCCAGATGCGGACGGCCAGCGACGGTGTCATGCCGACGAGCGCGGACGCCGGGGTGAAAAACGTTCCTCTTCAGTTGACAGTAACGGTTCGCGGTGGGCCGGTCGGACGGGTCGGGGACCGGCGCGCGGGGAAGGTCGGTCAGTTCGCGGTGCTCACGATCTTGATGACGTCGCCCTCCTCGAGCTCGTAGTCGTCGCCGACGTCCCGATTCGTCTTCCCGTTGACCGCGTGGAGGTAGCCGTCGCCGATGTCGGAGTGGACCGCGTAGGCGAGGTCCACGGGCGTCGACCCGCGGGCCAGCAGGAAGGCGTCGGGCAGGACGTTGCCCTTGGCGTCGGTCCACCTGGTCTCGTTCTGGACCGGGTAGGCGGTGATCCGGTCGAGCAGGTCGTACACCGCGGCGTTCATCGCCTCCTGGACGCCGGTGTCGCCCCACTCCTGCATGACGTCCCGAATCTTCTCGAGGCCCGCTTCCTGCTCGCCCGAGAGGTCGCCGACCACCTCGAAGTCGTCGTCGCCCGGGTCGTAGTCGACGACGCCGGCCTGCTCGGCCTGCCGGAGCGCGAGTTCGCCCTCGGCGGTCGCCGGGATGACCGGCTTGCCGGTCTCGCGCAGGCGCTCGACGTTCTCCGGGGGCGCGACGTCGGCCTTGTTCGCGACGAGGATGATGGGCTTGGTCCGGGCGCGGACGTCGCGGGCCAGCGCCTCGCGGTGCTCGTCGGTCCACTGGATGGGGTCGGCGGGGTAGTCGAGTTCGCGCAGGCTGGCGGCCACGTCGGCCTCGGTCGCGCCGAACCCGGTCAGCATGTCGGCCAGCGCGTCGTCGATGTCGAAGTCGGGCGACCGGGACTTGCGCTCGACGCTCTCCCAGTTGCGGTCGATGATGCCGGCGAGCCACTGGTCCATCTCCTCCTCGATGAAGTCGACCTCGTCGACCGGGTCGTACGTCCCGACCTCGACGGGTTCGCCCTCCTCGTCGGTTCCGCCGGAGGCGTCGACGACGTTGACGATGGCGTCGGCGTTGGTCAGTTCGTCGAGGAACTGGTTGCCCAGCCCGCGGCCCTCGTGGGCGCCGGGGACCAGCCCGGCCACGTCGAGCAGTTCGACGGGGACGTAGCGCTTGCCGGCGCGGCAGTTGTCGTCGCCGCAGCGCTCGTCGCGTTCGAGGCAGGGACACTCGGTGCGGACGTGGCTCACCCCGCGGTTGGCGTCGATGGTCGTGAACGGGTAGTTGGCCACGTCCACGTCGGCCATCGTCGCCGCCTTGTAGAAGGTGGACTTGCCCGCGTTGGGCTTGCCCGCCAGCGCGATGGAGATCATGGGGGAGAGTACCCGCGTTCGGGGGAACTGCCTTTCGGTTCCGGGAGTCGCGAGCCCGAAGCGGATTTTCGGGTATCGTTAGCACGGCCACAAGACGCTACTCGGAGAACGTCGTACGGTCACCGGCCATGACGGCAGTGAAAATCATCAAGGTGCTCGGCACCTCCGACGAGGGCTGGGAGCAGGCCGCTCAGGAAGCGGTCGACCAGGCGAGCCAGACCATCGACGACATCCACGGCATCGAGGTCGAGGACTGGACCGCCAACGTGGAGAACGGCCAGATTCAGGAGTACAAGACGACCGTCGAGGTGGCGTTCCCGGTCCACGACCAGCAGTAACTGCGGCGAACGCTCTTTTCCGCCCGGGCACCGAGCGGACGGGCGACGAGAACACCGAACGACACGCGGGCATCAGGTCGACTTCGGTGACCCGGTCAGGCGGTACCCGAGCGCGAACCACGGAGTCGTGACCAGGGTGAACGCAAAGAGGCCGGCCCCGACCGCCGAGGCGTGACCCGTCGCGATTGTGACTCCGGTTCCCGCGACCACGAGCAGCGCGACCGGGAGCAGGGGACGGAGCGATCCCCGGTGTCTGACCGCGGACCCGACGACCGACGCCGCGACGAACGCCGCGGCCATCGCCGGCAGGTGGACCGGCGACGGCGGAGCGACCGCGCCGCCGGCCGCCGCGTCGTAGTACTCGGTTGCCACCAGCACGGCGAAGACGCCGACCGGAATCCAGAGCGCCCGCCGGGGCGTCAGCGGTCGGCGTCGCCCGGTCCTGGTCGTGAAGACGCCGACGACGAGCGCGATTACGGCGAGCGTCGAGAGGACCATCCGGAGGATGCTCCGCATGCCCCCGCCGAAATCGCCGGCGTCTCTGAACTGGTACTGGTAGTAATCGCCGCGGTACCGCACGTACTGGTGTTCGGAGAGGGCCTCGTAGGCCGCGGCGTGTTCGCCGCTCCAGACGTCCTCGGAGAAGTTGTCCTCCAACGCCTGCTCGAAGCGGTCCTTGCCGACCGGCGGCAGTTCCTCGTAGGCGATGGTCTCGGCCGGCGCCCGCTCGCCGATTCGTTCGACCTGCGAGAGAAAGGAGGCGGTCTCGCCGTGGTGGGGAAAGAGATAGAGGGGATGTGCGAGGACGACGAGGCTCGCGACCGCGACGAGGACACCGACCGTCCGGGTGTTCATACCCGGCGTCCCGTCCGGGAAACTAAACGCTTTGTGGTGTCACCGCCACGACCAATTCCGCGCGAGGCCGACGTCCAGCTCCTCGCCCTCGGCCAGGTCGGCCCCAATCGCTCCGCGCCTACAGCTCGACAGCCATCATCACTTCGTCGACGTACTCCCCACCGATCTTGTAGTGGTCCTCGCGGACCGCCTCGGTCTCCCAGCCGTGATCTTCGAGGAACCCGATGGCGTCCTCGTTGGTCGAGGGGACGCTCTGGTACACCTTCTCGTAGCCGTTCGAGGCCGCCCACTCCAGGCCGCGCTCGAGCAGGTGGCTCCCGATGCCGTGGTCGCGGTAGGCCTCGAGGACGCCCACGGTCAGCTCGGCGGTGTGGGCCAGCTTGTCGAGCTCCGGCGCGTAGAGGTGGACCCAGCCGACCACCTCCTCGCCCACCGTGGCGACGAAGAACATCCGGGACTCGATCTCGTTGTGGCGCAAGAGCGCCTCGTCGTGGTCGATCTCGTCGGCGACGCTCTCGGCGACGATGTAGCTGCCCTGCTCGGCGACCTCCCGGATGGCGCCGACGATGCCCGAGAGGTCCTCCTGTCGCGCGGGCCGGATGACGAACGACACCTCGTCGGTGTCGTACTCCTCGGCCGCGCCCTCGTCGAAGGCCGCCCGGAGCTTCCCGTCGCGCTCGGCCAGGTAGCCGTCGCGCTTCAGGATGGCGACGTGGTGGCGGAACCCGCCGGGGTCGACGCGGAGGCGGTCGCGGGCGTCGGCGGCGTCCACCTCGCCGTGGCTCTCGACGTACTCGTAGATTCGCTTGCGGTCCTCGTGGTCGAACTCCAGCGTCTCGGAGAACTGCATGGTTAATGGTAACACACGTCCCGCGAACTTAACTCTTCCCGTGACGCCGACACGAGGCCGTCAGACGTTTCCACGCCGCGTCGGTCCCGACTTCGGTCGGTCTCTCACCCGTCCCGCCCTGGCACCCCGGTGTGAATCCGGGCCGCGTCGACCAGGTCGTAGGTGTCCATCACCACGGTCTCGGCGACCTCCCGGACCGTCAACTCCGGGTCGACCGCCCGGCCGTGGCACCGGGCGTACAGCGCCAGCCAGTCGTTCAGCGCTCGCTCCAGTCCCTCCATCTCGTCGGCGTCGAGCGGCGCGAACTCGCCGGTTCGGGCCTCGACGTACACCGAGACGACGTCGCCGACGCCGTCCCGGAGGTACGCCACGGCGCGCTCCTCGTCCGGCGGGTCGGCCGGCGGGTCGAACGCCCGGCGGTCCGCCCGGGCGCGCGCCGCGAGGTCGTCGATTCGGTCGCGGTACTCGCTCATTGGATTGTGCGCCGGCCGGCCCTACCCCTGCTTGAACTCGACGCCCTTCCCGCCGCGGGGGTGCTCCCACTCGGTGTCGGCGACGACCGCGCAGGTGCCACACTCCACGCAGGGCTGGGTGTCGAGGCTGACCCGCTTCTCCTCGGTCCCGTTCGTCTTGACGGTCTCCTCGCGGTAGCAGCCCCCGCCGAACCCCTTCGCGCTGACCGGACAGGCGGTGACGGCCGCGCCGCTGGCCTCGACCGAGGCGTCGCGGAGCTCGATGTGGGGGTTGCCCACGTCGGTGTCGTAGGTCAGGTCCCCGATGCGCTCGACGAGGCTCTTCGGCTCGTAGTCGGCCTCGCCGGTGACGCGCTCGCCGAGCTCCTCGGCGATGACGGTCGGCAGGGTGACGTACGGCGTCCGGGTGTCGGGCACCAGCATCGAGAGCCGGGGCGAGGAGTAGAGCCGCTCCAGGGTCCCGCCGAACAGCGACACCGCGGTCCGGCCAACGCCCGAGGTGAGCACCGAGTCGGCCAGGTTCGTCACGGCCTCGTGCTCGCCCAGCGCGCTGACCGCCCGGTAGCCCGAGGGCCTGAGCTTGCCCATCACGCCCTCGTCTCGGAGCTTCTTCTCATACAGCTGTCCGGTCTTCTCGGGACTGTCGCGGAGTTTGGCCTCCGCGAACGCCTCGCCCGCGAGCCCGCCCGCGCTCACGGCGTGGTTCATCCCCTTGATGATGGGGCCCTGGGCCTGCATCTGGCCGGCGGCGTCGCCGACCACGAGCAGTCGGCCCTGGTGGGGCGACGGGTGGGCGGCCTTCTTCGAGTCGGGCACCAGCTTCGCGCTGTACTCGACCTCGTCGTAGTGGCCCTCGAGCCAGTCGGCCAGCAGGGGATGGGTCAGCAGGTTGTCGAGCAACTGGTGGGGCTCGGCCTCCTCCTCGACGATGCTGTCGAGGTGGAACACCGACCCGATGGACAGCGAGCCGTCGTTGGTGTACACGAACCCGCCGCCCCGGACGCCCTCGAACAGGTCGCCCGAGAACAGGTGGGCCGCGCCCTCGTCGTCGGCCACGCCGAACCGGTCGGCGATGACGTCGCTCGGCACGTCCACCACGGCCTTGACGCCCTGGAACCACTCGTCGGGCTCCTCCCAGTCCATCAGGCCGGCGTCGCGGGCCAGCTCGGAGTTGACGCCGTCGGCCGCGATCACGACGTCGGCCCGGATGGGGTCGAGTTCGTCGCAGGTCACGCCCGCGATCTCGCCGTCCTCGCGGAGCAGCCCGTTGACCCGGACGTCCGTCAGCAGGCCGCCGCCGGTCTCGCTGGCCATCTCGTGGACCCGGTCGGCGGTCCACGAGTCCATCTTCCGGCGGAGCACGGCGTCGGCCCACTCGGTGTCGTGGTCGTGGAGGTCCGTGATGTCGAAGGTCTCGACCTTGTCCCCGGCCACGTTGTGGAGGAGGTAGTCGGTGACCGGCCGCTCGGTCGCCTCCTCCCGGAAGTCGGGGAACAGCCCGTCGATAGTGTAGGGCGCCGACTCCTCGGCGTAGATGAGCCCGCCGGTCACGTTCTTCGAACCGGCTTCGACCCCGCGCTCGAGCACCAGGGTCTCCACGTCGTTGCGCGCCAGTACGGCAGCGGCGGCGGCGCCGCCGGGACCCGCCCCGACGACGACCGCCTCGTAGTGTTCGTAGTCGTCAGTCATCGTTGTCCTCCGCGTTCGTCGTCAGTCATCGCTCGCCTCGGCCGTCATCGTCAGTTCGCCCGCCTCGACCGACTCGGTCAGGCGGGGGAGCACGTCGAACAGGTCGCCCTCGACGAAGTAGTCGCTGAAGTCCCTGATGCGGGCGTCGGTGTCGGTGTTTATCGCCACGATGGTGTCGGACTCGTCCATCCCGACCTTGTGCTGGACCGCGCCCGAGATGCCGGCCGCGATGTACAGCGTCGGCTGGACCACCTGGCCGGTCTCGCCGATCTGGCGCTCCTCGGCCACGTAGTCGGCGACGTGGCCGTCCACGTCGTAGGAGGCCGTCACCACGCCCCGCGAGAGGCCGAGGGCGGCGTCGTCGAAGGCCTCGACCAGGTCGAGGCCGAGTTCGATGCCCTCGGTCGGGTCGTCACCGATGCCCCGACCTAGCGCCACGACGACCTCGTGACCGGTGAGGTCGACCCCCTCGTCGAGGCGGTCGAACTCGGTCACCTCGACCCGGAACCAGTCGTCGGGCAGGGAGATGTCGTGTTCGACGACCTGGCCCTCCCGCTCGTAGTCGGGGTCGATGGGGTCGAAGCTGCCGGGAATCACCGAGCAGCCCTGCGGGTGGAACTCCCGGCCGGGGTTGTCCAGACACAGAATCGTGGAGTACTCGAACCCCGAGAAGTCCGGCCGCTTCATGTGGAGCACGCGCTCGAACTCCACCTTCTCGCCGGGCTCGCCCGTCTTCACGGGGTTCGAGACGAGCTCCTTCTCGATGGTCAGTCCCGAGCAGTCGCTGGCCAGCCCCGAGTCGAGTTCGCCCTGGACCTGCGCCGAGAGGTCCCGGCCGTTGTTCGTCGCCGGGAACAGGAAGTACCGGGGTTTGTCGTAGTCGCGCCACTCGGCGGTGGGTTCGGTGCCGGGGTCGCCGGTCTCCCAGTTCGGGGGCTCGGCCCCGCCGCGGGCCATGTCGGCGACGATCTCGGTGTACGGCTTGTGGCGGAACCGCTCCAGACGGTCGTCCTCGTGGTAGATGGCCACGTCCGCGCCGTAGGCGACGACCTCGTCGGTGAGGTCGGCAACAGTCTCGTCGCCCACGAGCACGCCGACGACGCGCTCGTCGCCGTCGTACTCGTCGTTGTACGCGTCCATCAGCTCGCGGGCCTTCCCGAGCATCTCCTTGGACACGTCGAGGAGTTCGCCCTGCTGGGTCTCGCAGTAGACCCACATGTCCTCGTACGCGCCGCCCTTCAGCGCCCGGACGTGCTTCTTGTCGCGGGTGTGGTTCTCGACCTCGTAGTTGACCTCGCCGTCGTCGGTGGATTCGCCATCGCCTTCGCCGCCGGCAGTTTCGGGCGCCTCGGTGCCGCCCTCGTCGGCGTACTCCTCCTCGTGGTCGGTATCGGCGGGCTCGCCCGGCGTCTCCGCTTCCAGCTCGTCGATGCGAGCCTGGATGGCCTCCCTGGCGGTCTTGCGGTCGTCGCCCTCCTGCTCGGCCGCGAGGGCGGCGTCCAGGTCGGCCGGGTCCTCGACCGACGCGAGCTTCTCCTCAAGTTCGTCGACCGTGTACTCGCTCGGGTCGAGGTCGACGTCGTCGCCCACGGTCAGTCACCTCCCGCGAGCGGCCGCATCTCGTCGAGCACCTGCTCCATCCCCTCGGGGTCGTCGGGGGTGACCATCGTGGCCTCGCGCTCCGAGGGCGCCTTCGGGATGGGGTCGACGCCCGAGACGATGGTCGGCGAGCCGTCGAGGCCGATGAAGTCGGGGTCGAGGTCGAGCTCTTCGGCGCTCCACGACGTGAGGTGGTCCTCGTACTCCTCGACGCGCTCCTCGGTCTCGGCCCGCAACCGCTTGTGCCGGAGTCGGTGTTCGGCCCGGCGGTACGAGGGCTCGAACTCGGGGTCGGTCACGACGAACGCGGGCAGGGGCGCCTCGACGGTCTCTATCTCGTCGACGTCGCCCTCCACCAGGCGCTTGGCCCGGAGCTGGCCGGCCTCCTCGTCGACCTCCAGGGAGATGACGTGGGTGACGATGGACCGGTCGAGACACCAGCAGGTCTGGGGACCGGTCTGACCGGTCTCGCCGTCGGCGGTCTTGAAGCCCGCGAACACGACGTCGGGCTCCTCGTCGAGCTTCTCGATGCCCGCCGACAGCGTGATCGCGGTCGCCCACGTGTCGGAGGCGGCCAGTTCCCGGTCCGAGAGCAGGTAGAGGTCGTCGGCGTACACCCCCATCGCCTCCTCCAGCACGCTCTCGTAGCCCGGCGGCCCCATGCTCATCACGCTCACCGTGCCGCCGCGTTTGACCTTGGTCTGGAGCGCCGCCTCCAGCGCGAACTCGTCGTTGGGGTTCATCACGGTGGGGGTCGCACCGCGCTCGAGGTGGCCGTCCTCGTCGAACGACACCTGCCCCTCGCGGAAGTCCGGCACGCCCTTCGTCAGCACTACCGAGTGCATCGATACCACCTCATGCGGGTGAGTCTCTCTCCCATGAGTCATGGGATATTCAGCCTCAATGTTTATTATATTATCCCCGACACTGCAGAGTACCGCAAGCGCCGAAATCGGCCAGTAAATCGCTGTAAGGTGTAGAATTAGTGCTTCACCGGGTGCCGGAGATCGGCCGGGCTACGAGAACTGAAACTGCGGCCTCGAGCGGTCGGAATTACTCGTCGGCGGGGGACTCGACCGCCGGGTCGGCGTCGTCGACCTCGCGCTCCGGGTCGCTCTGGGCGCCGGACTCCACTTCGCCGCCCGGGGCCGCGGGGGAGTCGGCGTCCGCGCCGACGTCCGTCGAAATGCTGGCGTCCGTCCGAGAGTCCGCGTCACCGTCGGCCTCGGAACCGTCACCGGTCTCGAAGTCGACGTCGAAGTCGGCCCCCGAGTCGGTCTCGGTGGCGCCCCTTCCGTCGTCGTCGGTTTCGGCGGCCTCGTCGTCAGTAGTGGCCCCGTCTCCGCCGGTCGCGGCCTCGGTATCGCCGTCGTCGGCTGCATCGCTGTTACCCGCGGACTCGCTTTCGGCGTCGTCGCCGTGGAACCGCTTGCGGCCCCCGTCGCCGTCGGCCGCGATGCGCTCGTGGGTCCCGCCCTGGACCATCGACATCTCGCCGCTGGCGCGCATCGTCCCGTCGACGACGGCGCCGTCGTGGAAGTGGAGGTCCTCGCAGGAGACGTCGCCGCGTATCTCGACGTCGTCGGCGAGTTCGACCGTCCCGCTCCGGGTGGTCACGTCGCCGTGGATGACCGTCCCCTCGTCGACCGAGATGTCGCCGCGGGCCCGGAGGCTGCCGAACACGTCGTTGCGCTCGCCGACCTCGATGGACTCGGCGCGGATGTTGCCGTGGAGCCGGCAGTCGTCGCCGATGGTCGCGGGGGTCGAGACCCGCCAGGAGTCGTCGGATACGTGGCCGTTCCGCGGGATGACGACCGGGTCGGCCTCGATGTCCTCGTTCTCCATGAGTTCGGAGACGACCTCCTGGGCGGCCTCCTCCTCGCCGATGCGGAGCAACTGCTGGAGGTAGACGAAGACGAACACGATGGTCGGCATGGGGTTGCGGATGACGATCCAGCCGTTCGCCTCGAACCCCTCCTCGATGTCGACGTCGTCGCCGATGTCGAGGTCGCCGCTCACCATCAGGCGGCCGCCGATGTGGACGCGCTCGCCGAGGTAGGCGTCGCGTCCGACCAGCACGTTGTCCTGGACGTCGGACCACATGTCGAGCCGGCAGTCGGCCTCGGCCTCGATGTGGCCGCCGAACTGCACGCGCTCGCCCGCGATGACGTTGTGACCCCGGACGCCGAACTCGACCGTGCTCTGACCGCCGACGATGACGTCGCCGTCGGTCACCAGGTCGTGCTCCTCGACGGTCGTCCCGTCCGGAATCGCGAGCTCGTCCAGTGGGTCCGATCCAAGCGGCACACCGGTTCCTTTCCGTTCGAGCCTAATAAACTTCCGTCAGACAATCCGGCGCAGACTTGTCCCGACCGGCGCGGTTCGGATGGGTTTTTGAGTGGCGGGGTCAAACGCGGGGGTATGACGACGCTCGCGTTCGACGAGGACGGCGTGGACGTGGTGTACGAGGGGACCGAGTTCCGGCTCTCGAAGGACCTCATCGAGGGCGCGACCGGCAAGTCCTACTTCGACGTGACCGACCACGAGGTACTCCGCATCGTCGAGGAGAGCCCGGAGCTCACCGGCCAGGCCCGCCGCATCGGCGACATCGTCCGGTAGGCATCCGGTCGCCGGAGTCCGCCCCGTCGGCTTCAGGTAGCGTTAAGGGGCGTCCGCCCCTCGCATCGACCATGAACCTGCCCGCCGACCTCGACCACCCCTCGTGGACCACCGCGCTCGGGACGTTCGCCGGCTACGGCGCGATTCTGCTGGCGATGTTCGTCGTGCTCTTCCTCCTGCCGTACGCGGTGTTCGTCGCGCTCGGATAGCGCGTTCCGGTCGCGCCCGTACGTAAACGTCGCATATCGTCGGCGTCGACTCGGTATCGTCTCGCTGTCGGCCGAATTTTTGCCGAGAACTGTTCGACCGGTAGACCTATCACTTTCGATTCGAAGCTCTCGAACGAGATGCTATCGCAAGACACAGTCCGATTCGGGAGTGATTCAGAGTGAGCGCTCTCGACGCCCTGCGTCGGGCCAGCGACGTCGCCAACCGCTACTTCGTCGTCTGGGTGCTGGTCGCCTCGGGGCTCGCGCTGGCCGCCCCGTCGGCGTTCACGTGGATCGAGCCGTACATCACGCCGCTGCTCGGCGTCATCATGCTCGGGATGGGGCTGACCCTCCGACCCGAGGACTTCCGGCGGCTGGCCGAGCGGCCCCGCGACGTCGCCATCGGCGCGGTCACCCAGTGGGTGGTCATGCCGGTCGCGGCGTACGCCCTCGTGGTCGCGCTGTCGCTGCCGACCGAACTCGCCGTCGGCGTCATCCTGGTCGGGGCCGCGCCGGGCGGCACCGCCTCGAACGTGATGACCTACCTCGGGAAGGGCGACGTGGCGCTGTCGGTGGCCATCACCACCGTCACGACGCTGGCCGCGCCGGTCGTCATGCCCGCGTGGGTCGTCTTCCTCGCCGGCGAGCAGCTGAGCGTCACCTTCGGCCAGATGTTCACCAGCATCGTCCAGATCGTCATCGTCCCGGTCGTCGCCGGCTTCGCGCTCCGGTACGTCCTCGACCGGAAGGCCCCCGAGGTCGCCGAGGCGGGCCTCGACGTGTTCCCGGCGGTCAGCGTCGTCGCCATCGTCGCCATCGTCGCGGCCGTCGTCGGGCTGAGCAAGGGGACCATTCTGTCGGCGGGCGCCGCGGCCGCCGTGGCCGTCGTCGCCCACAACGGCATCGGTCTCGGCACGGGCTACGGCGTGGGTCGACTCGCCGGGATGCCGGAGGACCGGGCCCGGACCTGCGCGTTCGAGGTCGGCCTGCAGAACAGCGGGCTGGCGGTGGCGCTCGCGACCGCGTTCTTCTCGCCGGCGGCGGCGCTGCCGCCCGCGCTGTTCAGCGTCTGGCACAACGTGACCGGCCCGGCGCTGGCCTCGTACTTCTCGCGCAACGAACCGGCCGGGACGGCGGAATCGGGGTCGGCGAACCGGCCCGGTTCGTCGGCCGGCGACTGACGTCCGACTTCTCCTTCTTCCCGGCGGCGCTCACCGTTGGTGGAGCGGCCGCTATTCTGTCGAAGTAGTCGGAGAAACGAAGCGAACGAAACGAAATACGACGAGGGTCGCGTCGTCAGCAGGCGCGTCGAATCAGGCGAACGTCTTCGAGATCTCCTCGTCCTCGTCCTCGGCGTCGATCTTGGCCTTCGCGCTCTCGAAGTCGTCCATCGTGATCTCGGTCCGGTCGTCGCGGATGGCGAACATCCCGGCCTCGGTGCAGATGGCCTTGATGTCCGCGCCGGAGGCGTCCTCGGCGTTCTTCGCCAGCTTCTCGAAGTCCACGTCGTCGGCGACGTTCATGTCGCGGGTGTGGATCTGGAAGATCTTCTCGCGGCCCTCGAGGTTGGGCTTGGGCACCTCGATGAGGCGGTCGAACCGGCCGGGCCGGAGGATGGCGCGGTCGAGCATGTCGAACCGGTTGGTCGCGGCGATGATGCGGATCTCGCCGCGCTCCTCGAAGCCGTCCATCTCGCTGAGCAGTTGCATCATCGTCCGCTGGACCTCGGCGTCGCCCGAGGTCTTCGAGTCGGTCCGCTTGGCTGCGATGGCGTCGATCTCGTCGATGAAGAGGACGGCGGGCTCGTGCTGGCGGGCGACCTCGAAGAGGTCGCGGACCAGTTTGGCGCCCTCGCCGATGAACTTGTGGACGAGCTCGGAGCCGGCCATCTTGATGAAGGTGGCGTCGGTCTGGTTCGCGACCGCCTTCGCCAGCATCGTCTTGCCCGTCCCCGGCGGGCCGTAGAGCAGCACGCCGCTCGGGGGCTCGATGCCGACCTCGCCGAACATGTCGGGGTTCTCGAGGGGCATCTCGACCGTCTCGCGGACCTCGTTCATCTGCTCCTCGAGGCCGCCGATGTCCTCGTAGGTCACGTCGGGGCTCTCCTCGACCTGCATGACCCGGGCCCGGACGTCGGTCTCGTTCTCCAGGGTCTTGACGATGGACAGCGAGTTGTTGACCGCGACGCGGTCGTCGGGTTCGAGCTCCTCGCGCATCTCGTCGGTGACCTCGGTCACGGCCTCCTGGTTGTTCCCGTGCTGCTTGATGATGACGCCGTCGTCGGTGAGCTCCTGCACCGTCGCGACGAACAGCGGGGACTGCTTGAGCTTCTTGTTCTCGTGGGTCAGCCGCTCGAGCTTCTGCTGGTACTTGTTGTTCTCCGCGTTGGCGTCGAGGAGCTTGTCGCGCATCTCCTCGTTCTGCGACTCCAGAACCTCCAACCGCTCTTGGAGGGCTTCGATCTTGTCCTGCTGGGACGCGCTCTCCTCGTCGTAGGGGAGGTCGACGTCTTCCACAGTGTCGGTCATCACGACGCTCTAGGTCCCACCCTCATAAGAGGCTTCGGGTGAGTGTGACACCTGTCGGACGCCCCGTATCCGCCGGGAGACGCGACAGCGCCCCAGGTCTCGCATAATGCCCTCTAGTAATATCCCTGAATGGGAAATATTATTACGCTGTATCCAAAAGAGGGGTAGTACCATGAGTGCTTCAGAAACTGCACGGCCCGAGAATGGTCGCCTGACGGGGGAGAACGTGACCGAGGAGATCCGGGACCTGCCGCCGAGCGCCAAGCTGGTCGCGAAGGTCCTCGAGTACAACGACACGATGACCCAGAGCCAGATCGCCGAGGAGTCGCTGCTGCCCGACCGCACGGTCCGGTACGCCCTGAACCGGCTCGACGACGAGGGCGTCGTCAGCTCCCGGTTCTCGTTCTCGGACGCCCGGAAGCGGCTCTACACGCTGGACCTCGAGTAGCGACACCGTCGACGGCGTTCGGTCGGTCGAACAGTTCCGCGGCAAGTCGACCGATTTCGCGCCCGATCCGTTCTCGAAGTACCCGGCGCCTACCGCGTCGGAATCTGCGTTCTCACTGAACGGCCAGGTATCGCGTCGGACCGCGTTACGACTCCGGCGACCGGGCCAGCCCGTGCCAGACCACCGACCAGTCGGCCGGGCTGAGCAGGCCGCACGCGGTCGCGGCGACGAGCACGACGGTGCCCGCCTGGTCGCCGGCCGCGATGGGATTCGCCAGGACGCCCGCCGCGACCAGGCCGAACGGGAGCGCCAGCGCGAGCGGCAGGAGCGCGGCGGCGCGGACGACCCACTCGGGCGTGGCCGGCGGGACGCGGGTGACCTCCACGCGCACGAGGCTGCCCGACAGGACGTTTTGGAGTCCGGGCCGCCCCGCCGCCGACGCGGCGTCGCTCGGCAGGACGGTGACCGTGTAGCTGGCGTCGACGAGGTGGAGCGGAACGAGGTGGAGCAGTTCGTGAACGCAGATACCGACCGCGAGCGTCGCGAGGAAGAGGGCTCCGAGCGCGATCCCGTGGACGACGGTGTGCATCGACGGTGCGCAGTGTTCGTTCGGGGGACTCAACTGTTACGATACCGGGCCGGGGTCGACCCGGCGGGCCGACGGCGGCGAGCGGCCGAAGTATTGAGGGACGCGGCCGCCGTTCGACGCACCGTGACGACCGACCAGTTCCAGCCGAACGACCTCGAGGAGGGACGCCGCGTCCGCGTCGAGTGGTCGCCCCGGGGTGGTCGCGGTCCCGGCGACGACGCGACGGGCGAAGTCACTCGCGTCTGGCGGCCGGACGGCGACGTCGAGGAGTTCACGGTGGACGTAGACGACGGCGCCATCAACGTGTACGCCGACTACCGCAATCCCGTGGTCGAGCGCGTGGAGGGCGGGCTCGACGGCGACGAGCCCGAGACCGAGACGGTGGGCCGCCTCGACCGCATCGTGCCCGCCGGCGGGTAATATCCGTTACCGCGGACCGCGCCGACCGTAGTCGCGTTTACCCGTCGTTAAACAATCAATTAGTCGCTGGCAAAAACATTGACCACAGTTAGCACACAATCGTGTCGTGGGGGATGACCTATGGGGACTTCCGAACACGACACCGGTGTCACGTTCGACCCGGACACCGACACGTACCGACTGCACCACGACTGGCGGGGCGACGAGTCGGTCAGCGCCGCCGTCGTCAGGGGGGTCGCGGCGGTGACGAACACCGCGCCGACCGAGCTCGACCCGCTGTTCGAGACGCTCGACCCCGACGCGCTCGACCAGCTGTACCGATCGACGGCCCGCGGTCCCGGTCGCGGGGACTGCTGGGTGTCGTTCTGCTACAACGACTGCGCGGTGACCGTCGCCGCGACCGGGGAGATAGCCATCGCACCGGACGGGGTGGCCGAGCCGGTCTCGGCGGACGTACCACGGAGCCTCCGGGACAGATGAAGCGACTGCTCAACGAACACACCGGTACGCTCCACCGGCTCCAGCCCGGGTCGACCGGCGGGTCGACCGCCTGCGGCGCGCTCCGACACGTGCCGCGCCGGTACGTCACGACCGTCGGGACCGACGACGCCCTGCTCGGCGAGGACGTCGAGCGGTGCGGTCGGTGCTTCGAGGACGCGGGGGGCTACTGACCGCCCTCCCGTTCGAACGGACGACCTGCAACGGGGGCCCGGAGCGGTGGCTCGTATCCACACGCATTTGACCGCTGGTTGCGTACGGGCACCCATGAACGCCGAAGACGTGGCGGAGCTCATCGAGGACAACATCGAGGACGCCGAGGCGACGGTCACGCACCCGCGCGGGCCGGAGGACGAGGACCACCTCGCTGCCGTCGTGGTCTCGCCCGCGTTCGAGGGCGAACTGCTCGTCGACCAGCACGAGATGGTGTACGACGCGCTCGGCGACCACATGACCGAGGACATCCACGCGCTCGAACTCCAGACCTACACGCCCGACGAGTACGAGGAGCACGGCGAGTAACGCACGGGCGGTGAGCGACGAGAGCGAGTGCGAGCAGCCGACCGACTCACTCGGCCCGCCGCTCGAACGACTCCATGGCGACGACCGCGTTGTTCAGCGGGTGGTAGCCCGGTTCGACCGCGGTGCCGCGGTTCGGCCCGTCGCGCTCGTTCTCCCGGGAGAGCCGCTCGTACCAGTTGCCGTACTTCGGGTTGACGAAGTGCTCGTCGGCGTAGGCCCAGAGCCGGTCGTACCACGCCAGGTAGTCGTCGTCGCGCTCCGAGAGCAGCGCCGCCGCCCCGATGGCCTCGGCGACCGCCCAGCCGTACTTGTCGGCGACGACCGGTTCGCCGTCGGCCTCGACGGTGTAGTAGAAGCCGCCGTACTCGTCGTCCCACCAGTCGGTCGCGGCGTCGAACAGTTCCCGGGCGCGCTCGGCCGGCCACTCCTCCGGCCGGTGGCGGTCGAGGACGAGGAGGAGCTTCGCCCACTCGGCGTGGTGGCCCGGCTGGTACCCCCAGGGCCGGAACTGGTGGCGCGGCTCGTCACGGTTGTACGACAGGTCCGGCTCCCACGCCTCGGTGTAGTGCTCCCAGAGCAGGTCGTCGGTCTGGCTCGCGACCTCGCGGACGAACGAGTCGGCGATCCGGTACGCCCGGTCGAGGAACTCCGCCTCGCCGGTCGCTTCGTGGGCGGCCAGCATCGCCTCGCAGGCGTGCATGTTGGCGTTCTGGCCGCGATAGGAGGCGAGCTCGCTCCAGTCGCCGTCCGCGCGGTCCGCGCACAGGCCGCGGTCGGGCTCCCAGAACTGCTCGTCGATGACCCCGAACGCGCGGTCGAGTTCCCGCCGGGCGCCGGGAATCCCGGCCTCCACGGCCCTGGCGGCCGCGAGCAGGACGAACGCGTGGCCGTAGCAGTACCGTGTGTCGTCGACGGTCTCGCGGCCCGCGAGCAGCCAGTCGTACCCCTCGCGGTCGGCGTCCCAGTGGGCGTTCGCGAGGAAGGTCAGCCCCCGCTCGGCCGCAGGTCGGCACCAGTCCGGTCCGCCCAGCGCCGCCCCGAGGCTGAAGTTGTGGACCGCCCGCGCGGTCGCGACCAGGTGCTTCGTCTCGCCGTCGTAGACGTGGCCGGTCCGCTCGTCGAGTTGGGCCACGTACCCGCCGAACCGGTCGTCGAGGCACGCCGGATGGTAGAAGTTCAGCACGTCGCGGACCTGCCGCCACAGCATCGCGGGCTCCCGGTAGACGGTCGCGGCCATACCGGGACGTGGCCGGGCCCGCGGTTAAATCCCGGCGGTCGTACCGGCGGCGCCCACCGCCCGCCGCGCCGAGTTTCCAACGGTGGAAGTCGGTCCGTAACGCGGTTACCGCCGGACTACGGCCGACTCGAAGTCTCCGCGTGGGCGCAGTCACTCCGAGCGCGACACGGCGACGGGAGCGCGACGCCGACCGTATCGCCGGCCTACGATTGCTTAAGCGCCACATAACTTTCTCCGACCGTCCCCAGCGACCGGACGAGAGATGTACTGCACCGCACGCCGAGCGACTCACCGTCGGGCCGGGCCGCCGCGAGGATGAACGCCGACACGGTCCTCACGGCGGTCGTCGGCCTGTGCTGCGTGCTCGCCATCGGCGCGACCTCGACGACGCTCGACTCGACCGTCGCGACCGACCCGGAGGAGGTCACGAACTTCGACTACTCGAAGGTCCCGATCGGGTCCGGGCCGGCCCAGGCGCTCGACGACGCCATCGACAGCGGCCGCTCGGACGGGGCGGAGTCGGGGTCGGCGTCGTCGGGTGGTTCGAACGACGGGTCGGGCTCGAAGAGCGCCGGTTCGCGGCCCGCCGAAGAGGGGAGCCGGACCGGCCAGGCGTCGAAGTCCGGCGGCGGCCAGCAGCAGAACCAGAACGGCGGGAGCGGCGACGGCCAGCAGCAGAGCGGCGGCAGCGGCGGCGACGATCAGCGCAGTTCGGGCGGCAGCGACTCGAAGCAGGACCAGTCCGGCGACGGGACGCGGCTCGCCGAGCCGAGCCTGCTCGACAGACTGCTGTGGCTGCTCCAGGACCTGCTCGACCTCCTGCTGGCGGTGCTGCCGTGGGCCGTGCTGGCGGCGATGCTCGCCGCCGCGTACCGGTACCGCGACCGACTCCTCGTCGGCGATCCGATTGATGCCGACGACGAGGACGGCGAAGCGCCGCCGCGCGACCCGAGCCCCGACAACGACGTCGCGTCGGCGTGGTTCGAGATGGTCGAGCGCCTCGGCCTCGCGGACCGCCGGGACCTCACCCCGCGGGAGTGCGCGGCGGCCGCCAGCGACCGGGGCGTCGACCCCGACGCCGCGCGGTCGCTGACCGCGCTGTTCGAGGAGGTCCGGTACGGCGGCGCCCGCGTGACCGACGAGCGGCGGCGTCGGGCCGAGCAGACCCTGAGCGAGGTCCGGTCGCAACTGGAGGGCTCCCGGTGAAGCGGTACCGGGTGGCGTCGGGCGCCGCCGGCGTCGTCGCGCTCGCCGCGGCGCTCGCGCTCGGCGGGAGTCCGGCCGGCGGCGCGGTGGCGGCTCTGGTGAGGGCGCTCGGCAACGACTACTTCGTGGTAGCGGCGTTCGCCGGTGCGGGGCTGCTGGTCGCCGCCTCGGTGATGGCGTCGCGGGAGCGAAGCGGTATCAGTCAGACCGAGACGCCGACGCCCGAGCGACCGGTCACCGCGCCCGCCGCGGGCGACGCCGTCGACGAGGCGCTGGCGAGCCGAACCGCGCTGCTCCCGGTGGTCGGCGAGGCCCGCCGCGAGCAGTTACGCGAGCGACTCCGGACCGCCGCGGTCGAGACCCGGGTCCGGCGGGGCGAGTGCGGTCCGGAAGAAGCCCGCCGCCGGCTCGACGAAGGGACCTGGACCGACGACCCTGAGGCCGCGGCGTTCCTCGCCGGCCGCGACCCGGGAACCGACGCCCGCGTCGCGGCGGTCCTGCGGGCCGAACCCTGGAGTCGTCGCGGCGCCCGCCGGGCCGTGCGGGCCGTCGCCGACCGGGAGGGCGAGCAGTGACGCCCGCTCCCCGGCGGGAGGTGCCGGCGTGACCGGGACCAACCGGTGGCGCGGTATCGTCGCGGTGACGCTGCTCGTGGGCGGCGTCGGCGTCCTGGCCGACCGCCCGGACATGGTCCTGGTGTCGGTCGTCGGCGTGGCGTTCGCGGTCTACCCCCGGCTCTCGCCCGCGCCGCCGTCCGCGCCCGACCTCGAGATCGAACGTCGCGTCGGCGACCACGCGCCCGACCCGGGCAGCGCGGTCGAGGTGAGCGTGACGGTGCGCAACGTCGGCGGCGACGCGCTGGCCGACGTCCGCGTCGTCGACGGCGTCCCGCCCGCGCTGACGGTCACCGGGGGGTCGCCGCGGTACGGCGGCCCGCTCCGGCCCGGCGACGAGGCGACGTTCGACTACGCGGTCCGGGCCGAGGAGGGCAAGCACGGCTTCGAGCCGGCGACGGTCGTCGTCCGGGACCTGAGCGGCGCCCGCGAGGTCGAGACCCCGGTCGAGGCCGAGACCGAGATCGACTGCACCGCCGCCCGCGAGACCCCGCCCAAGCGCGACCTCGCGGTCAGGGACGCCGGCGAACTCCTCACCGACACCGGCGGGGCCGGCATCGAGTTCCACCAGACCCGCGAGTATCGGGCGGGCGACGCGATGAGCCGCATCGACTGGAAGCGGTTCGCCCGGGTCGGCGAGCTCACCACCGTCGAGTACCGCGAGGAGCGCAGCGCCGCCGTCGTGCTGGTCGTCGACGCCCGCGAGCCGGCATACCGGGCCGCCGGCGACGGGCCCCACGCGGTCGTCCGGAGCGTCACCGCGGCCCAGCGGCTCGTCGGCGCGCTGCTGGGCGAGCGCAACCGGGTCGGGGTGACGGCGCTCGGCCGCGAGGACTGCTGGCTCGCGCCGGGCGCGGGCGCCGAGCACCGCGCCAGGGCGGAGCGGCTGCTGGCGACCCACCCGGCGTTCGCGGCCGCGCCGCCGGACGAAGACGACTGCGCGCCGGTCGAGGACCAGGTGAACCGACTGCGGCGCCACCTGTCGGGCGACGCCCAGGTGCTGCTGCTCACGCCGCTGTGCGACGACGGCGCGGTGACGGCCGCGAGCACACTCGAAGCCCGCGGCCACCGCGTGACGGTCGTGAGTCCGGACGCGACCGACGACGGGACGCCGGGCCGGCGGCTGGCGGCGACCGAGCGGGAGAACCGGGTCGCGTCGCTCCGCCGGCGACAGATTCCGGTGGTCGACTGGGCCGACGGCGAGGGCCTGGTCGCCGCGGTCGCCAAGGCGGGCCACACGGGGGTGCCCTGATGGCGGGCGGCGTCGGAGAGACGGTCGGCGGGGACCGGGCCCAGACGAGCCGTGACGCCGCGGCGACGACGGACACCGACGATGTGACAGCCGACGCTGGGAACGCGACCAGGGCGATAGGGCCCGATTCCGGCGAAACGAACGCGACCGACGACGCAGGGGTCGACGAGGGCGTCGCCGTCGGTCGCCGCCCGACCCGACTCAGCGCCGGGCTCGGCGCGCTCGCCCTGGCGGCGGGGACGCTCCTCGTCGCGGGGCCCGGCGGGGCCGCGGTCGGCCTGGTCCTGGTCGGCCTCGTCGCGATGGCAGTGGGCGACGAACTCCGGGCGCGGGACCGGCGGGCGCAGTCGGTGGCCGCGCTCGCCGCCGGGGGCGCCGTCGGCCTGCTCGGCGTCGCCGGGGGCGCGGCGCTCGCCGGCACCTTCCCCGCGACGCTCCGGGCGCTGCCCGGGCTGCTCGGCGTCCTCCTGTTCGGCGCGGGCGCGGCACCGGCGCGAGGGGAGGGGTCGCGGGCGCTGGTGAAACTCGGCGCGGGTTTCGTCCTCGTCGGCGTCCTGGTCGCGGGCGTGTTCGACGCGGTGCCGGCCGGGACGCTGGTCGCCGGCGCGACCGCCGCGGTCGTCGGCTGGGATCTCGGCGAGAACGCCGTCAACGTCGGCGAGCAGTTGGGCCGAGCTGCCTCGACCTGGCGGACCGAGACCGTCCACGCTGCCGGCGCGACTCTGGTCGGCATCGCGGCGGTCCTGCTGGGCGACCTCGTGGGCGGAATCGGGTCGAGCGGGCTGTCGCTGCCGGCGCTCGCGCTGCTGCTCGTCGCTGTCGTCCTCCTCAGTATCGCGCTCCACGAGTAGACCGGTACGGTTGCGGGCGCTTCCGTGCGATATATCAGACAGGTCAGGAAGGGCATGATTTATGCCCTGCATCTCTGAACTCCCACCGTGAAGCGAGCGTCGACACGGGCACTCGCCGTCGTCCTCGTCGTCGGTTTCGGCGTCTCGACGGCCGGTCTCGCGGCAGTCGGCTCTCCGGCCGGCGCCGCCGCGGCCGACGGGGCGCAGCAAGTGACCTACGTCGAGGACGACGTCACCGAGAACACGACCTGGACCGCAGCCGGCGGCCCGTACCGCGTCGTCGCGGACGTGACCGTCGAGGCCGGCGCGACGCTGCGCGTCGAACCCGGAACGAGCGTCCAGTTCGCCGAGGACATCGCGATCCGGGTCGAGGGGAACCTCTCTGCCGCGGGGACGGCGGCCGACCCCGTCTCGTTCGGGACCGCGCCCGGCGCGCCCGACCGCGTCCGGTGGGCCACCATCCGCTACGCCGGCGGGGCGGACTCGCACCTCTCGCTGTCGCACGTCGCGGTCGAGCGGGCCCGGAACGGACTCACCGTGAGCAGCGCGGCCGGCGCGGTCCGGGTCTCGGACGCCACCTTCCGGGACGTCGCCGGCGACGGGATCCGTGTCGTCGACGCCACGCGGACGCCGAAACTCACCGTCGACCGCTCGACGTTCACCGACGTCGGCGGCCGCGGCGTCTCGATCGCGCCCGGGATGGGCGCGGTGACGGCCGCCGACGTCGTCTCGAACACGAGCCGGCTCGGCCGCCGGGCGACCCACCGGACCGCGGTCGCGCTCGGGGCCGACACGTCTGTCGACACCGTCCGGGTGTCGTACCGCGGACAAGGCGAGGCGGGCGACGTCGACCGAGGGTCGATCGTCCGGTTCGGCCTCGACCGCGACGGCGACGGGCGCGTCGACCGTCGGCTGACGTCCTCGGTCGAGAGCGTCGGTCACTCGACCCCCAACGGGTTCGAGCTCCGGCTGAACCGGTCGATCACGGTGCCGGCCGGCGCGACCGTGGTCGCGGTGTACCGGAGCGTCGTCAACCCTCGGACCTACGGGACCTACCCGGTCGAGGTGAGTTTCCGGGCCCACGGCGTCGAGCAGGCCGCGACCGCGACCCTGCCCTTCGACCTCCGCTCCGGCGGCAACCGGGGTCGAGGGGCCGGGTCGACCGCCGAGAGCCGGGCCGCCGGGTTCTCGGTCACGGGCTCGACGTTCGAGTCGGTCGGCGCCCAGGGCGTGTTCGTCGCCGCCGACGCAGTCAGGGACTTCCGGGTCGCGGGGAACTCGTTCGCCGACGTCGGCGGGTCGGCCGTCAGCCTCCGCGCCCCGCTGGTCCGGGCCGCGACGGTCGAGCGCAACCGCGTCGAGTCGCTCGACCGCGGGGCCGACGGCGTCCGGGTCGCCGCGAAGCTGGCGACCGACTCGGTGCTCCGCGACAACCGAATTTCGGGCGCGGACGCCGGCATCGCCCTCGCCACGCGCCACCGGACCGTCGACGGGGTCCGCATCGCCGGCAACACAGTCACCGGGAGCACGACCGGGCTCCGGGTCCGGCACGTGCCCGAGTACCGGTCCCACACCCTCTCGCTCGCCATCGTCGACAACAACTTCTCGCGGAACGCCCGGCGCGGGGCGCTCGTCCGGGCGCCGAGCGCGAAGCTCGTCGGGCTCGCCGTCCGCGGGAACGAGCTCGCGGGGAACGGACTGGCGAGTGGCGGGGACGGTCCGAGCCCCCGCGCCGGGGACGGGAACGCCACCGCAGCCACCGACGGCTGGGCCGGCCTCGAACTGGTCGCTCGCCAGGTGCGGAACAGCCGCGTCGCGGCCAACCGCTTCGCCGACAACCGCGGCCACGGGCTCTCGGTCCGGACGAGCACCGCCGTCGACAACCTCACGGTCGCGGCGAACCGCGCGTTCGACAACGCCGGCGTCGGCCTGAATCTGGACAACGCGCTGACCCACGCCGGGCGGCTGAACCTGACCCGGAACGTCGCGGCGGCGAACGCCTACGGCGTCCGGGTCGCCGGGTCGATCGGCGCGCGAGTCGCGAACAACACGGTCGTCTACAACACCTACGGCGGCCGGCCGGCCGGTATCGACGGGATTCCGCCGGGGACGGGCATCGTCGTCGAGGGCGGCGACGCGGGCGCGATATTCCGGCGGGGCGCCGTCCGCGAAGAACTCCGGGCGCTGCTCGACGACAGGGAGGTCGAGGAGAAGCTCCCCGACCCGCGCGACGAACAGGAGTACACGGTCGTCCTTCGGCCCGGCGCGGAGGGCGAGGTCTGGACGGGCAGCGCCGCCGCGCTCACGGCCCGGTCGGTCTCCGAGGACATCCCCACCGGCATCACGCTGACCAGGGACGACGACGGACGCTCGGGGATCGTCGTCCGGGGCAACGACGTCTACGGCCACGCCCGCGGGCTGACGGTGAACGTGGCCGCGCTGGTCGACGCGAACACGACCATCCGCCTGCTCGTCAACACGACCCGGACGGTCGACGCCGAGGGCAACTACTGGGGCGCGTCCGACGGTCCGACCCACTCGTCGATCCGCCCGGAGGGCACCGGCGACCGCGTCGTCACCCGGCGGGGCTGGGTCGACTTCCTCCCCGCCGCGGACTCGCCCTACGGGGAGCGGCGCTACCGCCCCACGGCGAACGTCAGCGCCTCGCCGAACCCGGTCCAGGTCGGCGAGCGCGTCGTCGTCTCGGGTCGCGACTCGACCGACCGCGACGGCCGGGTCGCCTCTTACCGGTTCGAGACCCGGGGGTCGAACGTCACGTTCGGGGCCTCGCCCGAACTGACCGCCTCGTTCGACGCGCCCGGCAACTACACGGTCTCGCTGGTCGCGACCGACGACTGGGGAGTCGAGAGCCCGCCGGCGACCGCGACGGTCGACGTGCGGCCCGCGAACTGGACCCCGGCGGCGCTCCGGACGACTACCCCGACCTCGACCTCCGACGTGGCGAACGCGACGACGGCCGGCGAGCGGGAGACGACCGCCGCGGCGACGGGCGGCGCCGGGCTCCTCCCCTCGGCGACCCTCCTCGGGACGCTCGGGGGGCTGCTCGGCCTCGCGCTCTACGGCGCGGGGCTTGCGCTCGGCGCGTTCGGGGCGGTCCAGACGCTCCGGAGCGCGGGCGTCCCCGTGAGCGGGCTGACCATCAACGGCCTGGCGGCTGCCGGCGTCGGAGTCTGGGCGCTCGCCGGTCTGCTCGGCGCCGAGGGACTGCTCGAAGTGGGACTCGGCAGCGGCGTCGTCTGGGTCGCGGGGGTCGTCCTCCTGTGGGCAGTGACGCGCGTGCTCTACGACTGAGCGAATCCCACCGGACCGGCTCTTCGAGGCCGGTCGCGCGGCCCCGTCAGTAAGCATAAGTGGACTTCACGTGAACCGTGACCCGATGACCACTTCGGACAGGCGCTCTGCTCGTGGCAGGCCCGACGACGGGCGCGGACCGGCGAGTCCCGCTCCCACCGCAGGTTCTCGCTCGCCCCGCTCGCGTCGACGGGCGCGACGACCACAAGGCGCGCCCACCACCTCCCATGCCCACGTTCGTTGAGGAGGTGCAGGCGGTCGATGACGACAACGCCGCGGCGTTCGGCCGGCGACTGGCCGACCGCGTCGAGACGCTCGGCGAAGCGCTGGACCTGCTCGAGGACTGGACCGAGTCGAGCCGCGACACCGGCACCGAACTCTCCTCGAAGTACGAGACGGCAAAGCAGCTCGCGAGGGACGAGATCCGGGACGCGACCGATGACGACGGGGACGCCGCCGACATCCCGGCCGAGGATCTGCTCGACCACCCCGCGGTGAGCGACCAGACCAAGGAGCGACTCCGCGAGTACGGCACCAAGCTCCACGTCTTCCTCGACGAGGAGCGGTCGTACGGCGAGGCCCGGTCGGCGCTGGCCCGGTCGCTCGACGACGAACTCGACCTCTACAAGGAACTGCTCGCGGGGCTCCAGTCTGGCGACGCCGGCGTCGATGACGCCCGACAGGCGATCGCCCGGTTCGCGCGCGAGGACTCGCTGGGAGCGCCGAACCGGACCGCGGCCGACGTGCTGCTCGAATCGGCCGTCGACGGCGAGTCGTAGTCGTCGGCGCGGACGGGGTGGTTCGCTCGCGCTCCCGCTCTCGCAGTCAGTCGCTCCCGCGCAGCGCCGCGGCGACGTCCTCTATCGCGCCGACCGGGACGTCGTGCTCGTCGGCGATTTCCGCCGCCTCCGCCGGCGAGATGGCGTCCTCTGTGCCGTCCAGCCCCCGCCGTCCGTTCGTCGACGCTCCGTCGCGACCGCCGGACCCGGACCGCGCGTCGGTGCGGCCGCCCGCCGCGCGGCCGTCGTGGTCGTGGCGGTGGACCGGTTCGAGCACCTCGTCGCTGATCTCGAGGTTCACGGCGTCCCAGCGAGAGTAGTGGCCCATCGCGTCGAAGTACGCCTTCGTGGCCCGGCGCTCGTCGCGGTCGAACTCCGCGGTCAGCAGCGCCTCCTCGCCGACCACCGGCCCGGCCTTCACGACGCCCGCCGGGTTGACGAGCATGCTCCCGCCGGCGCCGAGGTCGTAGCCGAGTTCGTCCTCGTACCCCTCCGGCGGGTCGCCCATGTATGCCGAGCACGAGACCACGAACGACTGGGTCTCGAAGGCGTACTCGCGCACCGCCGGGTAGATGTCGCAGGTGTCGACGTCCTCGGCGGACTCGGCCCGCGACTTGTCGCCGGGGTGGCCGTTCTGCGACCAGAACCCCGGCCAGACCGCGGCGTGGATCTCCTCGCCCATGGTCGCCAGCGCGGCCTTCGAGAGGGTCATGTGGTTCTCGTAGCAGACGAGTCCGCCGAGGGTGCCGAGGTCGGTGTCGTGGGTCGCCAGGCTGGCCGGGTCGCCCCGTCCCCAGATGGAGCGCTCGCCGTGGGTCGGCATGAGCTTGCGGTGGCGCCGGACCAGGTCGCCCGACCGGTCGAACCAGAACACCGAGTTGTACAGCGTCTCGCTGCCGGGTCGGTCGTCGAGCTCGTTCACGCCGAGCGCGACGTGGAGGTCGGCCTCGCGTATCGCGTCGCCCAACACGTCCAGCGCGTCGTCGCCGACCGAGAGGCTGTTCCGCTGGAGTTCGACCATCAGCTCGGTCCACCGCGGGATGGACACCGAGCGCCGCCAGTACGGGTAGCCGGGGAAGTACGTCTCGGGGAAGACCAGCAGGTCGACGTCCCGCTCGCCAGCGCGCTCGATCCACTCGCACGTCCTGTCGAGCGTCGCTTCCTTGTCGTGGTAGACGGGTTCGACCTGCGCGGCCGCCAGGGTGAACGATTCGGCTGGCATCGTGACCCAGTGGCACGCGAGGAGGGATAGTTTTCAGGGTCGAGAGACGGGTACACCGGCGGTCGTCGCGAGAACGGATGAATGCGACGCTCGTCGAGGGGGGACAGTCAGAAGAAGGTCCGACGGTGAATCGGCGGTGAACGGCCGGGTCGTCGCTCAGAAGTTGGCCTGCGCGACCTCGGTCCGCTCGAGTTCGCGGTTGTGGAGCGCCTCGCCCGTGTCCCGGTCGAAGACGTGGATGGCCTCCTCGGGGATGCGGGAGACGACCTCCTGGCCGCTCTCGACGTTGCGCATGCCCGAGACGGTGGCGACGAACGTCTCGACCTCCTCGCCGGTCGCGTCGACGCGCTCGGCGCCGGCGAAGGTGAGGTAGACGTTGTTCTCGTCGCCCATCGGCTCGACCACGTCGACGCGGGTCCGGAAGTCGTGGCGTTCGTCGCCCTGGCCGACCAGTTCGATGTCCTCGGGGCGGATGCCCAGGACGAGCCGGTCGTGGCCCTCGACGTCGGCCAGCGTCTCCTCGGACAGCGCGTACTCGAAGTCGTCGGCGACGAGCGCGCCGTCCTCGAGTTCGCAGTCGAAGAAGTTCATCGACGGCTCGCCGATGAACCCGGCGACGAAGACGTTCCGGGGCTCGTGGTAGCACTCCAGCGGCGTGCCGACCTGCTGGAGCTCGCCGTCGTTGAGGATGGCGATTCGGTCGCCCATGGTCATCGCCTCCGTCTGGTCGTGGGTGACGTACACCGTGGTGACGCCGAGGTCCTCCTGGAGGCGCTGGAGTTCGGTCCGCATCTGCGAGCGGAGCTTGGCGTCGAGGTTGCTGAGCGGCTCGTCCATCAGGAACACCTCGGGGTCGCGGACGATGGCGCGGCCGAGCGCGACCCGCTGCTGCTGGCCGCCAGAGAGCTCCCGGGGCTTGCGGTCGAGCAGGTCGGCGATGCCCATCATCTCGGCGGTCTGCTCGACCTGGGCGGCGATCTCGTCGTCGGGCATGTCGGTCGACTCCTCCAGCCCGAAGCTCATGTTCTCCCGCACGGTCATGTGGGGGTAGAGCGCGTACGACTGGAACACCATCGCGATGTCCCGCGTGGTCGGCGGCTCGTCGGTGATCGAGCGGCCGCCCAGCCGGATGTCGCCCCGCGAGACCGTCTCCAGGCCCGCGATCATCCGCAGCGTCGTCGACTTGCCGCAGCCCGAGGGGCCGACCAGCACGAGGAACTCGCCGTCCTCGATGTCGACGTCGGCGTCGTCGACCGCGACGATGCGGTCGCCGTCGTCGTCGAACCACTTGGTGACGCCGTCGAGCGTCAGTTCGGCCATCGTACTGTCCTCCGTCGCGAACCGGTGTAAATGTTTGTCGCACTCATGGTTACGAACCCGCAACTCCTTCCGCGAACTGTTCGCCGAACAGGACGTACACCAGCAGCGTGGGCAGGGCCGCGACGAACGCGCCCGCCATCTGGGTGTTGAACGACTGGATGATGCCGCCGGTGAGGCTGTTGAGCGCCACGGTCACCGGGGCGGCCGCCCCGCCGCCGGACGGCAGGATGACCAGCGCGAACAGCAGGTCGTTCCAGATCTGGGTGAACTGGTAGATCAGCGTCACCGCGAACATCGACGTCGACAGCGGCAGCACGATGTTGCGGTAGATGCTGAACACGCTCGCGCCGTCGAGCTTCGCGGCCTCGATCATCTCGACGGAGAGGTTCTGGTAGTAGCCCCGGAACAGCAGGAACGTGATGGGGATCCCGTACGCGACGTGGGTGATGATGAGGTTGATGATGCTCGCGTAGTGCTCGTGCATCAGCGGGAGCCCCCAGAGGAACGACAGCAGCTCCTGGGTGTTCACGATGGCGAACAGCCGCGAGAGGGGCACCAGCACCGCCTGGTACGGGATGAAGATGCCGGCGACGAACAGCGCGACGATCGGCATCTGGTACTTCCAGTCGATGGTGGTCAGCCCGTAGGCCGCGATCGAACCCAGCCCCGCCGACAGGATGGTCGCCGGGACCGCCAGCAGCATGCTGTTGATCAGCGCGTGGGACATCTCGTTGAACGCGACCCGCCACGGTTCGAGGGTGAACCCGCCGAAGATGGGCGGGACGAACGGCACCGTCCGGTTGAACGCGTCGGTCGTCTTGAACGCGGTCATCAGCCCCGCCTCGAGCGGGGCGAGGTAGAAGCCGACGAGGCCGAACAGGACGACGTACAGCGCGATTCGTCGCCTGCCGGCGTCGCGGACGGCGTCCGCGATCTCCTCGCGGCGCGTGCGGTTCTCCGGCGTGGGTGTGGCCGGCGGACTGCTCATCGCTCACCTCTTCGGTTCCGTCGGTCGGTCATAGCTCTCCCCTCCGGTACTCGCTGTAGAGGTACGGGGTGACCACCGCCAGCGCCATGCCGAACAGCACGATGGCGATGGCCGACCCGTACGCCCAGTTGTTCGACCCGAACGCCTCGCGGAACATCATCGTCGCGAGGATGTCGGCGGCCGGGCCGGGGTGGTTGCCGAACATCACGTAGAGGAAGTCGAACGCCTTCAGCGCGAACACCATCAGCACCACCGCGGCGCTCATGGTCGAGGCCCGCAGCTGGGGCAGGATGACCCGCCAGTACATCTTGATCGTGCTCGCGCCGTCGACCCTGGCGGCCTCGTAGTGAGCGGTCGGAATCGCTCGCAGGCCCGCGAGGTAGACGACCATCGCGTAGCCCGAGTACTGCCAGATGAGCGCGAAGATGACCGCGGCCAGCTTCGTCGACGGGTTCGAGATCCACTGGGTCGTCAGGAAGCCCAGCCCGAACTGGCGGAGCGTGACGTTTATCATCCCGATCTGGGGGTTGTACATCCACGCCCAGAACTTCGCGGTCACGACGAACGAGAGGCTCATCGGCAGCAGGTATATCGTTCGGAAGGTGTTCTCGAACCTGATGCCCTGGTCGATCAGGATGGCCAGCAGCATGCCGAACAGCAGGCAGACGGTGGTGAACACCACCAGCAGGACCAGGGTGTTCCGGGCCGCGGTCCAGAACGTGGGGTCCGAGAACGCCTGTCGGTACATCTCGAGGTCGAACTCCGAAATCGCGTACTCCGGCAGGATGAGCCCGCTGAAGTCGGTCAGCGAGATGACGAGGTTCCAGCCGATGGCGCCGTAGACGAAGAACGCCATCAGCAGGAACGGCGGCAGCCAGAACGGGATCGACTGCACGAAGTCGCTCGACGTGAGCGACCGAAGGGTCCCCGTCTCGGAGTCTGTGCGCTCGCCGGTGACGGTCGCGCCGCCGTCAGAACGGAGCTCTGACGAGGTTCGCGGACTGTCGGTCCGCTCACCGCCGTCAGAACGGAGCTCTGACGAGTCACCCGAGTCGGCGGTCGGCTCGGCGCCGCCGGTGGGAACGTCCGGCGCCCCGCCGTCTCCGCTATCTCCGGGGGTTACCCGTCGGAGTACGTCTCTAAGTCGTTGCATGGGAAAAACGGACAGTCGGGACCGACTTCAGTTGAACGCCTGCTCGAACTGGTTGTAGGTCTCGTCGACGTTCCAGTTCGAGATGAACGTCGACATCGCCTCGCCGATGTTGCTCTTGATCTCCGGCGCGACGGCCAGCCCGTGCTGGATGGACTGGACCTGGGCGTCGGAGTTCTTGAAGTCGTCCATCTGCCGGGTGAGGAACGGCCCGAACGCGTCGCTCGGGACGTCGGTGCGCGGCGGGATCGACCCCTTCTTGGGGTTGAACCGCTTCTGGGCGTCGACCGAACCGCAGTACTGCAGGAACTTCTTGGTCGCCTCGGGCGAGGGGTTGTTGGTCGGCATCGGGAACGAGTCCATGTTGAGCGCGTAGACGCCCTCGGACCCGGGGAACGGGACGTGGTTCCAGTCGGACTCGAACTCGAAGCCGTCCTGCGAGCGGTACATGCCCGCGGCCCAGTCGCCCTGGTGGAAGAACGCCGCGTCGCCCTTCAGGATGTTCTGGTTGGTCTGGGTCCAGTCGACCGAGCCCGCGTCGTCGTTGAAGTACTCCTTGTACTGCTTGACGATGCTGAGCGAGTCCTTGATCTTCTTCTTGTTCTCGGCGACTTTACCGTCGGTGAACGCGTTGTACGTCTCGACGCCGTACTCGCCGAGCAGCACCGACGCCCACATCTGGGTGGTCGACCAGGCCGAGGAGGTCTGGTGGGCCATCCCGACCGCGTCGGTGTTGTTCTCTACCTTCTTCATCGCGGCGACGAGGTCGCTGGGCTTGCTGATCGACGACGGGTCGACGCCCGCGTCCTCGACGACCGAGACGTTGTAGAAGAGGTTGTTGAGCCGGTGGATGTTGATCGGCACCGACACGAACGTCCCGTTCGGGGCGGCCGCGTCCTTCGGCCCCTGCAGGTAGGCGTCCTTCATCCCGTTCTGCGACCAGACCGACTCACCGATGTCCTCGAGCTTGTTCGCCTGGATGTACGGCTGGAGGTTCGCGCCCGGCCACGCTTGCCAGGTGCTCGGCGGGTTGTTGTTCAGCACCCGCTTCTTGATGACCGTCTTGAGGTTCTGGCCCGCGCCGCCCGACACCGGGTTCTCGTTGACCTCGATGTCGGGGTACTTCTTCTTGAAACCGTCGAACAGCGCCTTGATGGCGGGACCGCCGTCGCCGCCGGTCCACCAGTGCTGGACCTCCAGCGTGTTGTAGTCCGTCGAGGAGTCGTCCTCCGTCGTCGTGTCACCGCCGGAGTCGCCGCCTTCGGTCGTGGTGTCGTCCGCGGTGGTCGTTTCGACGTCGCCGTCACCGCCGCCGCCCATACAGCCCGCGAGACCGGTCACGCCGATGGTACCCGCACCGGCGACTTTCAGGTAGTCGCGCCGAGAAACGTCGGAACCTTCGTTGGCATCTGTCATGCTCAAAGCCTAGGGAGTGCATCAGCCACCAGCTACTTAAACGTTATTGAAATTAATGCAATACCGAGTAAATTGACAACCAGTAACATGACGGGTGCTACTCGACGCCACCCGTCGCAGTACGGTGGTTTTCGGCCCGAGATTTCTATCAGGATTTCTGCCATTTCCGGAGGTGACGGGATTCTATCAACTCTTTCGCAGTTGAATCGCCGCCGTACCGGGGTCTCCGGAGTCGACCGCCGAGTCGGCCCCACCGGCGGGAGCGTTCCGGAGGGTTTTACGCCCGCTGGGGACCAACCCTCGACCCGTATGAGCGACGACGAGGACTACCGGATCGAGCAGGACAGCCTCGGAGAGATGCAGGTGCCCGCCGACGCCTACTGGGGCGCCCAGACCCAGCGCGCGCTCGGGAACTTCCCCATCTCGGGCATCACCTTCGGCCGCCGGTTCGTGCGGGCGCTCGGCGTCGTCAAGAAGGCCGCCGCCGAGGCCAACCGCGACCTCGAACTGGTCCCGGAGGAGAAGGCCGACGCCGTCGTCGAGGCCGCCGACGAGGTCATCGCCGGCGAGCACGACGACCAGTTCCCCGTCGACGTGTTCCAGACCGGGTCGGGCACCTCGACGAACATGAACGCCAACGAGGTCATCGCCAACCGCGCGACCGAGATCTACGGCGGCGAGGTCGGCACGCGCGAGATCCACCCCAACGACCACGTCAACTTCGGGCAGTCGTCCAACGACGTCATCCCGACCGCGATGCACGTCGCGTCGCTCGAAGCGGTCGAGAAGGACCTGCTGCCCGCGCTCGACCAGCTCCGCGAGGCGCTCGAGGACAAAGAAGCGGAGTTCGACGGCGTGGTCAAGACCGGTCGGACCCACCTCCAGGACGCCACGCCGGTCCGGCTCGGCCAGGAGTTCGGCGGCTACCGCACCCAGGTCGAGAAGGGCCTCGCCCGGCTCGACCACGTCAGGGACCACCTCTCGGAACTGGCCCTCGGCGGCACCGCGGTCGGCACCGGCCTCAACACCCATCCGGACTTCCCGGAGAAGGCCGCGGCGTACATCTCCGAGGAGACCGGCGTCGAGTTCCGCGAGGCCGACAACCACTTCGAGGCCCAGGCCGCCCACGACGCGATGAGCGAGGCCCACGGTGCGCTCCGGACCATCGCGGGGTCGCTCAACAAGATCGCCAACGACCTCCGACTGCTCGCCTCCGGCCCCCGTAACGGCCTGGGCGAGCTCGAACAGCCCGAGAACCAGCCCGGCAGCTCCATCATGCCCGGCAAGATCAACCCCGTCGTCGCCGAGGCTGTCAACCAGGTCCACAAGCAGGTCGTCGGCAACGACGCCGCGGTGAGCGCGGGCGCCGCCGAGGGCCAGATCGACCTCAACCTCTACAAGCCGGTGCTGGCGCACAACTTCCTCCAGTCGGCCGAACTGCTCGCGAACGGCTCGGAGGTGTTCGCCGAGAAGTTCGTCCGGAAGCTGGAGGCCAACGAGGAGCACGTCGAGAAGCAGGTCGAGCAGAGCATGGCGCTGGCCACCGCACTCAACCCCCACATTGGCTACGACAAGGCCAGCGACGCCGCCAAGACCGCGCTCAAGGAGGGCAAGACGGTCAAGCAGGTCGTCGTCGAGAAGGGCTACCTCAGCGAGGAGGAGGCCGACGAGGTCATCGACCCCGAGGCGATGACCCACCGGGGCATCCTCGGCAGCGACGACTGAGTCGCTACTCGGCGGTGGTCGTCCCACCGGCGCCAGTGGTCGTCTCGCTCCCCGACTCGGGCGGTTCGTCGTTCGTCCCCGGGACGCCCCGGCCCTCGAAGAAGTCGCCGGCCCACTGTGCGATCCAGATGTCCTGGTTGGCGAGGTACAGCGCCTGCGCCGTCGTGAACCGGTCGTTCGACACCGACCACTCGTCGGCGTCGGTGTCGTAGGTGACCTCCGTGTTGTACACCGCAGCCTGCCCGAACTCCCCGCCGGCGTCCTGCGGGAGCGGGAGGGCGTACTCGGCGTCCTCGCTCCGCGACTGCGGGCGCTCGGCGCGCTGGAGTCGCCCGCGGTTGAACGTCTGGTTGAAGTACGACGCGTACTTCTCCCGCGCGCCGCCGATGCCGAGGACGGCGTCGGCCGCGTTGACGCCGCCGGTGATGTCGCCGGCGTCCCGCGCGGTGACGGTGTACGTTCCGTCGCCGGTGCCGTCGGCGAAGGTGCCAGCCCCCTCGTCCCAGAGGTCCTCCAGAAGATACGTGAGGACGGGTCGGGCCATCTCCTCGCGGTCCACGCCCGGAATCTGGGAGGCCCAGAGCAGCCCCTGACCGACCGCTCCCTGTGCGGCCGCCCGGTTCCCGGACTCGACCGAGAGCGCGCCGCCGTCGCGGAGTCGCTCCTCGACCGCACTCGCGAGGCCCTCGGCGTACTCCGTGGCCCGATTCCGGAGCTCCTCGCTCCCGGCGTGAGTCCCGTACCAGCCGACCGCGCCGAGCATCACGCCGAGGTCCCGGACCGAGCCCATCTCCAGCACGGCCTCGGGCGGAAACGCCTCGAACGTCGTCTTCGCCATCCCGTCGGTGAGCCGCTGGATCTTCTCGGCCGGAATCAACGGTTCGGGGTTGACGTAGCCGTACCACCCGCCCTTCGCGAGGCTGGTCATGTCCGAGAGGAACCACAGCATCGCTGCGTGTTGCATCGGCCGCGCCGTGGCGTCCACCACCTCGCCCGTGTTCGGGTTGAAGCCGGAGACGAGCTCGAGGGTGTCGTCGCCCCTCGTGAGCGCGCCGTTGCCGTCCGGCCCGCCCTCGATCAGCGTGGCGTTGATGGCGATCTGTGCGACGGTCGCGAGCAGTTGCGTCCGGAACTTCGGGGCCATCCCTCCCGGGAGCTTGTCGAAGTGCGCCTGGAAGTTCTTCGCCCACGTCACCCCCTTCAGGTGGGTCCACGCCACCGACGCCGGGCTCACCACGCCCGACATCTCCGACTCGTCCCACGCCATCGTGTCGGCGTGGATGCGCTCGACGTCCGCGCTGAACGGCGCGACCGGCTGCTGGGTGAACTGCGGGTCGCCCTCGGTGAACGGCGCCATGTTCAGGTTCGGGTTCCTGATGGGCGGCCGGTCGACGTCGGCGTTCTGCAGTATCCCCCGCAGTCGCTGCTCGAACATCTGCTGCTGTTGCTCGTTGTGCGGGAACAACACCCCGACGCCGCTCACCGCGATGGTGGTGTTCATGTTGTACAGCGAGTACCAGTAGGAGTCCCAGGTCGCGTCCTGACAGTTGTAGGCCGCCTGCTGTGTCGTCTGCGTGGTCTGTGTCGCGCCACCCCCGGCCTGGATGTCGCCAACCATGGTCGAGGGATGAACCGTACAGACGTACCGGTCCATCTCCTCCGACGCCGTGAAGGAGAGCGTTCGCGTCTCCCCCTGGTTCGACATCGTCTCCGTACTCGCGACGTCGTCGCCGTCGGCGTCCGTGATGGTGAAGTTGTGCGGCGCGCCGTCGAGGTTCTCCCAGACGACCTCGTACTCGGTCCCCGGTCGAAGCGTCAACGTCGGGTTCGTCTCGCTCTCGATGGACGCCGGTGCGCGGCCCTGCCACCCCTGGATGCGGCCGCCGAGTTCGTACCTGGTCGCGTCGTCCTGTCCGGCTGCGAGTCCGCCGAGGCCGCCGACTGCGCCCACCGCTCCCGTCGCGACCGCCCCGCGAAGGAATCGCCGTCTCGAAGCCGGTTTCGTACGGAATCCGCCGTTCGCGTCGTCTGTCATTGCTTCTCGTACCCCCGGAGAGCGTACCGCGGTCGCACTGATAAGTCGGGGGCGGATGCGCAATTCGAATGCACAACCGCCGCCGACCGAAACGCCCACCAGTCGTTTCAGGCGTGCTACCGTGCCGCTAGTGCATGTCCGACCGAGACACCGCTACCTTCGACATGACGCGCAACGAGGCGCGGGTCGTCATCGCCGCGCTCTCCGACGAGGAGATGACCGCCTCCGGCGACCGGGCCGTTCGGCTCCAGAACGTCCAGGACCACCTCGCGGCCGAGTTCGACTTCGACGAGCACCGGGGCGTCGAGAAGGGCGAGATGGCGGCGGGCGACGACGGCGGCTGGCTCGACAACGACGCCATCTTCGGCGACAACGACCCCGACGACACCGAGGAGATTCAACTCTCGCGCGCCGAGGCCGACGTAGTGCTGGACTCGCTCGCCGATTTCGAACTGGATGAGACCCACGAGAACGCCGGAACGGCCGAGAACGTGCGCGAGCGCGTCGCGGACGCCTTCGACGACAGCCGGTAGCGGACTCCTCCGAAGCCCGGACTCAGAACGGGAGTGCGGCCGTAATCGCGCCGGCGATGGTCCCGACGACCGCCTCCCAGACCGAGAAGCCCGTGAGGATCTGGAGGACGGCGTCCAGCCCGAAGAACAGGAACAGCGCCGCGCCGGCGTAGTGGGCCTTCCGGACGTCGAACGAGTGGGAGAACTTGTGGAAGAAGAACGCGTTGGCGATGCTGACCGGGATGATGGCCAGCATCTCGCCCGCCCAGATGGCCGGGCTCGCGCCGTACTGGACCGCCAGCCCGATGGTGACGAGCTGGGTCTTGTCGCCGAACTCCCCGGCCGCCATCATGGCGAAGATGGGGAGGAACCCGCCGAGCGCGTTCGGGACGTCGCGGCCGAACACCGACACGTCGAGGTCGCCGGCGCCCATGACGCCGCCGTCGGTCTCGGCGGGAGCCTCCCCCGGGTCGGGGGCCGACCGGACTAGCAGGGCGGCGAACAGTAGGAACAGCACTGCGGTGAACGCCGTGAGCACGACCGGCGGGAGCGCGCCCTTGAGCGCGCTCCCGAACCAGATCTCGAGCGCGGTCCACCCGGCGAACGCGCTGCCGGCGGCCGCGACGACGACCCAGGGGTCGTAGCGGGTCGCGAGACCGGCGATGATGAACTGGACCTTCTCGCCGGGCAGGACGGCCAGCTGGGCGGTGAACGCCACGACGAGGATCTCGAGCCAGCCGGTCATCGGCGTCTCACCTCCGCGGAGAAGTCCGAGACCGAGCGGTGGCCGCGAGAGCGGGCACCGACTGTAGACAGCATAGTTGGTATAATTTAGATTCGTCTAAACCAAAAAGGTTGTCGCTCTAATCACCGGGTCCGGGACGCCCTCTCCCGAGTCGCGGGGCCTTGAACCCGTGAGCGCTCTCGACCTCGATTCACCAGTTCCGACTGCTCTCGAGGTAGAGGTGCGCGAGCGCGAGGCCGAACACGGGGAACAGCACCGCACCCACGGCGGCCCCGACGATGGCGGGCGCGACGTCGTACGGTCCGCCGAACGCCGCCGCCACGTAGTCCGAGCCCAGGACGACGAGGAGGTAGGCGACCGCCACGACGAACATCTTCCGGGCGTTCTCGCGGGTCGCGCGCCACCCGGCCCGGACGCTGGCGAGGGGGCCGGCCCGGTCGACGACGCAGGCCTGGAACGCGAGCAGGAGGCGGTCGAGGAGGTACGCCGGCACGACCAGCAGCGCCAGCCCCGGGAGATAGCGCTCGCTCTCCATCGCGGCGTACGACGGGAGCCCGCCGAACGCGACCAGCACTCCCACGGCGACCGCCGTGCCGGCCAATGCCGGAAGTCGCTTCGTCGCGGCGACCACCCGGGCGCCGAGCGGCCGGGCCTCGGCGGTCAGCGTCTCGCCGGCCACCGCGTCGGCGGCGGTCAGCGAGAACGCGCCGGCCGCGACCGCGAGGGCGAGGAACTGGGCGAGGTACGCCGGGAGCACCCAGTCGGCGACCTCGAGGTCGGCGGTGGGCGACGACCGGGTGACGCCGGCCACCGCGACGACCGCCGGGAGCCCCGCGGCGAGCGCGACCCCAAACAGTTCCCGGCGGTGCCGCGCGACCCCCCACGACCACCGGAGGGTGTCGAGCACGTCGAGTTTCCGGACGTGGACGCGGGGGGACCGCCGGGCGGAACGGTCCTCGGAATCAGAGTGGTCGACGGAGCTGTCCGCGGCCGCGGGGTTGCGGGCGTCGCGGGCGCCACCGTCGTCGACAGGGGAGTGGCCGGTCGTGCTGCCGTCGAGTCCGGTCGCGTCTCGGCGTCCGCGGTCGCGGTCGCGCTCGACGGACTCGCGCCCGGTTCCGTCCCGCCGGTCGTCCATGCGGCGTCGTTCACGAACGGCTGATATAAATTTCGCGGAGGCGGCGCGGGCGAGCGCGCTGCACTGCCGCGCCGTGGTCGGGTCGGCCTCAGTCCATCGACTCGCCGCTCCCCATCCCCTCCCGGGCGACCCGGGCGCTGGCCTGCTCGACGAACTCGTCGGGCAGGCGGTCGATCTCGCCGGCCTGGACCCGCCAGAGGTTGGCGTACAGCCCCTCCTCGGCCAGCAGTTGCTCGTGGGTGCCCCGCTGGACGATGCGGCCGTCCTCGACCACGAGGATGGTGTCGGCGTCGCGCACCGTCGAGAGCCGGTGAGCGATGACGAAGGTCGTGCGGTCGGCCGCCAGCTTGTCGATGGACTGCTGGATGAGCATCTCGGTCTCGGTGTCGACCGCGGAGGTCGCCTCGTCGAAGACGAGAATCTCCGGGCGCTGGAGGATGGTCCGCGCGATGGCGACCCGCTGGCGCTGGCCCCCCGACAGCTTCACGCCGCGCTCGCCGATGTCGGTGTCGTAGCCCGCCGAGAGGTTCCGGACGAACTCGTGGGCCTCCGCCCGTTTCGCGGCCTCGACGACCTCCTCGCGGCTCGCGTCGAAGCTCCCGTACCGGATGTTCTCCGCGACCGTCCCGTCGAACAGGAAGTTGTCCTGGCCGACGTACCCCATCGACCGCCGGAGGCTGGCGATGGTCACGTCGCGTACGTCCGTCCCGTCGATCCGTACCGCGCCCTCGTCGACGTCGTAGAGGCGCAGCAGCAGTTTGACGATGGTCGTCTTGCCCGCGCCGGTCGGGCCCACGATGCCGACAGTCTCCCCGGGTTCGGCCTCGAAGTCGACGTCCTCGAGGACAAATTCGTCCTCGTACCCGAACGAGACGTCGTCGAACTCGACCCGGCCCTCGACGTCGCCGAGGTCGGTGGCGTCGGGCGCGTCCTCGATGCCGACCGGGAGGCTCATCAGCCCGAGAATGCGCTTGGTCGAGGCCTTCGCGTCCTCGTAGCGCTCGACGATGTTGCCCATCTGGGCGAGGGGGTTGACCATGCGCTGGGTCAGCAGCAGGAACGTCGTGAGCCTGCCCACGGTGAGGTCGCCCGAGAACGGGTCGGGCGGCCCCTGCAGTATCCAGACGCCGCCGACGACGAACGTGGCGATGAACGCCAGCGACGTGAGCGCCTGCAGACCGGGTCGGTAGACGAAGCTCAGCCGGAGCGCGAGCCAGTCGAGCCGGAAGTACCGGTAGGAGTGGTCCTCCACCCGCTCGTCCTCGTACTCCTCGGTGTTGCTCGCCTTGATGACCTGGATGCCGTTGAGGTTGTTCTCCAGCCGGCTGTTGAGGTCGCCGATGGACGACCGGACGTCCGAGTAGCGCTCCTCGGCCAGCCGGGTGTACCAGTAGGTGAACAGCACGGAGAGGGGGATGACGACAAGCGTCACCGCCGCCAGCTGGGCGTTGAACCAGAGCAGGACGGCGGCGGTGCCGGCCATCAGGACGGCGAGCTGGATGGCCTCGCCCATCATCGAGTCGAGGAACTGCTCCAGCCGGTTGGTGTCGTTCGAGAGGATGGAGATGAGCTCGCCGGTCTGCATCTCGTCGAAGAAGTCCATGTCGAGCCGCTGCATCCGCTGGTAGGTGGCGGTCCGGACCTCGTGTTTCACCCGGTGGGAGAAGAGGTTGAGCGAGGTCTGGCGCACGAAGTTGAGGACCGCCTGGCCGACCATCGCGACCGCCATCAGGCCCACGGCGAACCAGAACTGGTCGAGGGTGCCGTCGGGGAGCCGCGCCGCCGGGAAGCCGGGCAGCGCGAACGGCTGGTCGCTGCGGAACACGGCGTCTATCGCCACCCCGAGCACGACCGGCGGGACCAGCGAGAGCCCCCTGGCTCCGATGCTCGACAGGATGCCGAGCAGGAACCACTTGCGTGCGCCCTCGCCGAACCGAACGAACAGCTGTATCAGCGGATGCTCTACCTCCTCGCGGTGTTTCTCGACGTACTCGGCGTCGAGGGGTTGGTCCCTACTCATCGAAGTCGGTAATCCCTGGGTCGTACCCGCACGCCTCTCAAAAATCTTGGCGAACCAGCATGCGCGTCCGGGGAATCGCTTGCCTCCTGTCCCAGATTGCGTCCGCGTCGTCCCGTCGGGGCCGGGCTGTTCCGGACCGCGTCGAGCGCAGACGGGGGGACTTATCGGCCGCGAGGTACTTCACCCGCACATGGAAGTGTTGAATCCGCGCGTCCGGCTCGCCTGGAGCGTCGGCGCGGTCACGACCGCCGTCGTCCTCGGCATCGCCGTCGCCGCAGTGGACCGGTTCGCGCTCGGCGTGGGCCTCTGGGTCGCAGTCGCGGTCGCGGTCGCCGCACTGGTCCTGGGCGTCGCCTTCGCCGTCCTCCGGTACCGCGTCTGGCGGTTCGAGGTGCGCGAGGACGACCTCTACCTGGAGCGCGGCGTCCTGACCCGGGTGAACACGGTTGTCCCGTTCGTCCGGGTCCAGCACGTCGACACCCAGCGCGGGCCGGTCGAGCGCGCGCTCGGACTCGCCAGCGTCGTGGTGTACACCGCCGGGTCGCGGGGCGCCGACGTGCGCGTGCCGGGGCTGACGCCCGAGCGGGCCGACGACCTCCAGGAACGGCTCCGCCGCCTCGCCATCGAGAGCGAGAGCGACGCCGACGCGGTATGAGGCTCCACCCGTTCTCCGTCCCGCTCCGGGCGGCGTCCCGCGGGCTCAGCATCGGCCTCATGCTGTTCTTCCTCGGCCAGTCGCTGTCGGGGACCGACTTCCTCCCGTTCCCGCTCGCGGGGCCGGTGCTGGTCGCGCTGGCCGCCCTCGGCGTGCTCGCGGCCGCGCTCTGGCAGGTCGCCTACTACCGGCGGTTCGAGTACGACCTCACCGACGACGGCCTCGAAATCGCGTCGGGAGTGGTCTCGCGCCGCCACCGCGAGATTCCGCTCGGCCGAGTCCAGAACGTCGACATCTCGCGCAACGTGATCCAGCGCGCGCTCGGGGTCGCCGCTCTCGACGTCGAGACGGCCGGCGGCGGCGCGACCGAGGCCAGCCTCCGGTACGTCGGCTACGACGAGGCCAAGCGCCTCCAGCGCGAGATACAGCGACTGAAACGCGACGGCGCCGAGGCGGACGCCGACGGCGAACCGCGCGAGGAGGCCGAGGAACTGCTCTTCGAGCTCCGGACCGAGGAGCTGGCGCTGCTGAGCGTCCTCTCGTTCGACTTCCGGTACCTCTCGCTGCTGGCGTTCGGGCCGGCCGCCTTCCCCTTCCTGCCCGGGTTCGCCGAGGTCGCCGTCGTCGGCGGCGTCCTGCTCGTGGCGCTGCTGCTCGGCGCGCTGTGGGTCATCAGCGCCGCGGTCACGTTCGCCCGCTACTACGGCTTCCGGCTCGCCCGCGTCGACGACGAGCTCCGGTACGAGCGCGGCCTGCTCCAGCGCTACGACGGGTCGATCCCGCTGTCGAAGGTCCAGACGCTCACCCTCGAGGCCAACGTCCTGATGCGGCGGTTCGGCTACGCCACGCTGGCGGTCGAGACCGCCGGCTACGGGCCGGGACAGGCGCCCTCGCAGGGGTCGGAGGCCGCGGTGCCGCTGGCGACCCGCGAGCGCGTGCTCCGGCTGGCCCGCGAGGTCGAGGAGTTCGACCTGCCGGCGTTCGAGCGCCCGCCGAAGCGGGCCCGGACGCGGTACGCGTTCCGGTACGCGCTCGCGCTGCTCGGCCTCGCCGGTGCGCTGTACGTCCTCGAACTCGTCGTGGCACCGCCGGCGCCCGTCCCGCTCGCCGCGATTCCGCTCGCGCTCCTCGTCGTCGCGCCGGTCGCGGCCCACCTCGCGTGGCGCAACCGGGGGTACGCGACCGGCGAGGACCACGCGTTCACGCGCAACGGGTTCTGGAACCGGACGACGAAGGTGGTGCCGTACTACCGGGTCCAGACCGTAATCCAGAGCCAGACCGTCTTCCAGCGCCGCCGCCGGCTCGCCAGCGTCGTCGTCGACACCGCGAGTTCGGCGGGCGGAGCCGCGGCCGCGATGGACCTCGACGCGGCCGACGCCGAGCGCCTCCGGGAGTCCGTCGCCGAGCGGTTGCAGGCGAGTATCGTCGATTCGCCGCCCCGGCGGGCTGCAGCGTCCGACTCCGACCGTGACGCGACCGCAGACGACGACTCGGCCGTAGATGCGGACCCGGATGCCGAGCCGGACGCGGACTCTGACTCGAACTCGGACTCCGACGCCGACCGGGACTCCCCTCGTCGAGACTGAACGGTTTTTTACCCCTCGCGGTCCCAGTGGCGGGTAATGACCGACTACGACCACGACTACGAGGAGCTCGGCCTCGTCGCTGGACTGGAGATCCACCAGCAGCTCGACACCGAGACCAAGCTGTTCTGCGAGTGCCCGACCGAACTCCGCGAGCCCGAGGAGTCGACCCGCCGGTTCACCCGGTTCCTCCACCCGACCAAGAGCGAACTCGGCGAGCTCGACCAGGCCGCCGTCGAGGAGAGCCGGGTCGACCGGGAGTTCGAGTACCTGGCCTACGACTCGACCTGTCTGGTCGAGGCCGACGACGAGCCGCCCCACCGGCTCGACGACGAGGCCCAGGAGGTCGTCCTGGAGATCGCCCAGCTGCTCGACATGGAGCCGGTCGACCAGGCCCACGTCATGCGCAAGATCGTGGTCGACGGGTCGAACACCTCCGGCTTCCAGCGCTCGACCCTGATGGCGACCGACGGCGAGATCGAGACCAGCGAGGGCCCGGTCGGCGTCGAGGACCTGCTGCTGGAGGAGGAGAGCGCTCAGCGCGTCGCGGAGACCGACGAGGGCGTCCGGTACAGCCTCGACCGGCTCGGCATCCCGCTCGTGGAGATCGGCACCGACCCCGACATCCGGTCGCCCGCGCAGGCCCGCGAGGCCGCCGAGACCATCGGGATGCTGCTGCGCTCGACCGGCAAGGTCAAGCGCGGGCTGGGCACCATCCGCCAGGACGTCAACATCTCCATCGCCGAGGGCGCCCGGGTCGAGGTCAAGGGCGTCCAGAGCCTCGACGACATCGACGACCTCGTCGAGAACGAGGTCCACCGCCAGGTCCGCCTGCTCGAGCTCCGCGACGAGCTCCGCGAACGCGACGCCTCGGTGGGCGACGTCGCGGACGTGACCGACGTGTTCGCGGACACCGAGTCGGGCGTCATCGAGTCGGCCATCGAGTCCGGCGGCAAGGTCACCGCGGTCCCGCTCTACGACTTCGACGGCGTCGTAGGCGCCGAGCTCCAGCCCGACCGCCGCCTGGGCACCGAGCTGTCGGACCACGCCAAGCGCCACGGCGCGGGCGGCATCTTCCACACCGACGAGCTCCCGGCCTACGGCGTGACCGACGAGGAGGTCGCGGCGCTCCGGGACGCGGTCGGCGCGGGCGACGACGACGCGGTCGCCATCGTCGCGGCCGACCCCGAGACCGCCGACCTCGCCATCGAGGCGGCGGCCGAGCGGGCCGCGACCGCGCTGGAGGGCGTGCCCGAGGAGACCCGCGGCGCCAACGAGGACGGCACGACCCGGTACCTCCGGCCGCTGCCCGGCGCGGCCCGGATGTACCCCGAGACCGACGTGCCCCCGGTCGAGCCGGACGCCAGCGAGGTCGAAACCCCCGAACTCCTCACCGAGAAGGTCGAGCGCTACCGGGACGAGTACGGCCTCGACGCGGGGCTGGCCGAGCAGGTCGCGTACGGCGAACGCATGCCGCTGTTCGAGCGCGCGGTCGAGGAGTTGGGCTCGGACCCGACGCTCGCGGCCCAGACCGTCGAGAGCACTGTGACCGAGCTCCGGCGCGACGGCGTGCCGGTCGAGAACCTGGAGGAGGACCACTTCCTCGAGACGCTCGAACTGGTCGCCGCGGGCGAGACCGCGAAGGGGAACGTCGGCGAGGCGCTGACTGCGCTCGCCGAGAGCCCCGACCTCACCGCCGCGGAGGCGGTCGAGCGGGAGGGCCTGGGCAGCGCCGACGAGGACGAGGTCCGCGAGGCCATCGTCGACGTGGTCGAGCGCAACCAGGGCCAGGTCGAGGAGCAGGGGATGCAGGCGTTCTCGGCCCTGATGGGCGAGGCGATGGGCGCGCTCGGCGGGAGCGCCGACGGCGACCAGGTGAGTCAGCTCCTGCGCGAGGAGATCCAGAAGCGGGCCTGAGAACGGAGCCGAAGACTGTGACGGGGGCAGAACCTCTTTCAGGGTCGGTCTCGTCACGCCGAGACGATACGTGATCGGAAGCGCCTCCCGACCATGACTGATTCGGACGAGGGCGTGTCCCCGTCGGGTGCGACGCTATCGTACGGAAACATCCTGGAACGGGAGATACAGAACGCGCTCAAGGAGATGCGACGACCCCGAGGTGGGCTCTTTCTGTCGGGGCTGTCGGCCGGCTTGACCGTGAGCTTCGGCGCGCTGTTCATGGGGATGGCGCTGACGTTCTCGGGGGGGTTCGAGTCGATGCTGACCCAGCAGGTCACGCTGGCCAGCGTCTCCTCCATCGGCTTCCTGTTCGTGATCCTCGGCCAGACCGAGTTGTTCACCGCCCACACGACGATGGCCGTCCTCCCCGTCCTCGACGGCCGAGCCTCGGTGGTCGACCTCGCACGACTCTGGGCCGTCGTCTACGCGTCGAACTTGCTCGGCTGTGCCGCGTTCGCCGGCCTGATAGCGCTCGTCGGACCGCCGATGGACATCGTCGACGCCCGGGCGTTCGGTTCACTGGCGCGTGCGCTCGTGCCGCTTTCGTGGTGGGTGATCCTGCTGAGCGGCGTCGTCGCCGGGTGGTTGATGGGTCTCGTCACGTGGCTCGTGGCCGCGAGTCGGGACACGGTCAGCCGGGTGTTGCTCACCGTCGTCGTCACGGCGGGCATCGGCTTCGGTCCGTTTCACCACTCGCTCCTGGGAACGACGGAGGTGCTCTCGGCGCTGTTCCTCGGAACCGGCGTCACGCTCGCCGAGTACGCCCACTTCCTCGGGTGGACCACCCTCGGCAACGTCGTGGGCGGGTCGGTGTTCGTCGGCCTGCTCAACTACGGCCACGCCGCGTTCTCGGGCGAGGAGACCGACACGGCCGCCGGGGAGTAGTGAGTCGGGACCCCCGCGTGGTTACGATTCCGGACGAACGTCGGTCGGACGCCGCGACTGGTTCCGAGGACGAACGCGAAGTACGCGAAGTCCGACTGGCCCGGTCGGTCCGTGCCGGGGAGGGCGAGTCCGTCGTCGGCCGTCCGGTAGTACTCGGCGGCGTAGTGGAGCGCGAACGCGGTGTGGAGCGCCATCCACGCGAACAGACCCCGGTCGCGCTGGCGAGCAGTTTGGCGGTGTCCCGCGGCGTTCCGGACCCGGTCTCGAGCGTGAACAGGACGAACGCGAACGCGAGGCCGGCGAAGCTGATGAACACGACGAGCGTGAAGTCGACCGCGCGTCCCGGCCGCAACTATCCCAGCAGCGAGCCAGCCGCCTCGGTCCGGGCCCAGCCGCTCGTCTCCTCCGGGGTCTGTCGAACCACCAGAAGCCAGGAGAACGCCAGCCAGGCCGCCGCGTACCCGTTCCACGCCAGGAGTATCCGGGTCTCGGTCACGAGGTCGGGTCGCAGGAGGTAGACCCCGACGAAGCACGCGACTGCCAGCGGCGTCGGGACCCGGTCGAGCGGGCGGCTCGCGTACCGTGCAGCGGTCGTGAGCATCGGAGCGGTACGGTCGGGATACCGCCCCGAGCGGACTAAACGTATCGGCGCCGCCGCGAACAGACGATACGCGTCCGCGGCCGCCTACAGCGGCGTGCGCCGCCGGACGCCCGAGACGACCTCCCGCGTGACGACCGACCACCGGGGGTCGCTGACCCGGCGCGAGAGCCTGTAGGCGACCCACACGAGCAGGACCGCGAACGCGGCGTCGGTCACCCAGTGGACGCCGAGGTACAGCGTCGAGAGGACGATGGCGACCGCCAGCACCCCGGCGGTGTAGGCGTACCGCGTGTCGGCCTTCTGGGCGTACAGCGCCGCCAGCACCGACAGGCCGGTGTGGAGGCTCGGGAACGCCTTCACGAGCGTGTCGGTCGAGAAGATGCCGTACTGGATGGCCGGACTGAGCTCGTACATCAGCGGCTCGACCGTCGAGAGGTACAGCGACGACACCTTCACCGGGAACAGCAGGAAGAACGGCACCGCCGTCACGACGACGATGATGTACGCCAGCGCGTAGCGGTGGGCCTCCTCCTCGTCGTGGGCCTTCAGCTTGAAGTACGTGAACAGCACGACGAACGGGAAGCCGACGAGGTAGACGCCGGTCGCCAGCACGGTCAGCGGCGTGGCCGTGACTGCCTGGAACGCCGCGACGGTCGCGCCCTCGACGGCGTAGATGGCGCCGGTGAACGTCCGGGCGACGTGGAAGTGCATCGCCAGCGTGTTCACGATCTCGGTGACGATCCACGCGACCCCGAGGTACTTCCAGTCGGTCTTCAGGAAGTCGACCAGGAGCGTGCGGAACCGCTCGTCCGGGAGGAAGAGCCGCTTGCCGACGAGCATGGCCGCGACGCTCGGGACCGCGACGAGGAGGGTGAACTGGGTACCGAGCGGGAGGGAGGCAAACATAGTATCGAGTAGCTACGCTCCTATCTGATAAAAGATTTGACTATCTGTCCGCCGCCGTGCGAACTGCACTCTAAGAACCTGTAGCATTGAAGGAACCCCCACTACCGTCTCGCACGTTGGCGGGCGAGCCGGAAAACCGTTCGGGCGACCGCGGCCGGTTCGGGGCAGCCGGCCCCGGTGTCGCCCGCCGACGGATGCCGAGTGCGGGCTCAGTCGCCGTCCTCGGCGTGGTAGATGGCCCGGCGGAGCACCCCGCGCAGGGTCCGGACCTCCCGGCCGGTCGGATGGGCGCGGCCGAGGAGCCGCCGGACCAGCCGGAGCGTCTTGTCCCGCTTCTCCTCGGGGTGGTCGACCGCGGCGAGGAACTCGCCGAAGTGGTCGTAGAACCCCTCGATCTCGGCCTCGTCGGCCCGCTGGCGCTCGACGTCCGGGAGCTGGGTCTCTTCGAGGGTGAGGTCCCGAAGCTCGTAGAGGGTGACGGTCGCGGCCTGGCCGAGGTTGAGCGACGAGTAGTCGGCGCTGGCCGGAATCGAGCACACCCGGTCGACCCGCGCCATCTCGTCGTTGGTCAGGCCGTTGTCCTCCCGGCCGAATATCAGGCAGGTGTCGGCCTCGACGTCCCGGAGGTCGTCGGCCAGTTCGTCGGGCGTCACGAACGGGAACCGGCGGTGCTTGCGGGCGTCCTCGTTGGTGCGCGCGGTCAGCCCCACGGTGTGGTAGTTCTCCACGAGGTGGTCGAACGTCACCTCGTCGGCCTCGGGCAGCACGTCCTCGCGGGCCTGGCCGGCGAAGCCGTAGGCCTCGCTGTCCCGGTGGAGCTCGGGCGGGTCCACCAGCTTGAGGTCGTCCATCCCGAAGTTCTTCATCGCCCGGGCGATGGTCCCGACGTTGCCGGGGGTCTTCGGCTCGACGACGGCGACGGCGGGCGGATTCATGAGGAGGGGTAGTCCCGCCCGAGGTCGAGGTCGTCCACGTCGTCCTCGTCGACGGATTCGACGTCCGACTCGTCGTCCTCGCCGTCCACGTCCATGTTCCGGAGGTCGATGCGCTCGCGCTCCTCCTCGGGGAGCTCGACGTTGAGCTCCTCCTGGTCGACCTCGGGCGGTTCGGGCACGTCCTCGGGGTCGGTGTCGACGTGCTCGACGCCGCCGTACCCCTCGGGGGCGCGCCCGCCGTCGGCGAACCACTCGTGGAACTCGTCCTGTAGCTCCTGCTGGCCCTTGAACCGGTCGCCGCCCGCCTCGGCGAACCAGTAGAGGAAGTCCGGCTCGTGCTCGTCGCAGAGCACGACCTCGCCGAGCGCCTCGCCGTAGACGACCTGTGCGACGTTGCACTCGTGGACCGCCTCGTCGCCGTGGATGAGCCAGCACGCGTCGCAGGGCGCGTTGACCAGCGCCTGGAGCCTGATGAGCCGCTTGCGGGGGTCCTTCGGGATCTCGTCCATCGGTCGGAACTCCCCGTCCTCGGTGAACACCTCGTCCTCGTCGAACCGCCAGCCGCGAAGCCCGATGCTGACCTTGCCCATTTGCGCGTGGGTTGGCGTTCGGGCGTGAAAAAGAGCCCGTTTGCCCGCGGGGCGGCCGACCCGTGATTCGGCTGCCGGTCGCGCCGAACGACTGGGTGCGGTCGGCGAACTGCGGTCGTCGGACGGTGGTCTGCAGTCGGCTATCTGCAATCGGCTATCTGCGGTCGCTGGGTCGTGCTGCGAGCGGGTCGCCCCTCAGCCGACGAACCGGTCGATGGTCGTGGCCCGCGAGCCGTCGTCCATCTCGCGCTCGAGGTCGTCGGGGTGGGGCGCGGGGAATGTCAGCGCCGGGTCGAACCACGACACCTGGCGGTTGATGTCCTCGATCTCGTGGAAGATGGGCTCGTCGTCGCCGGTCCCGGTGACGGTGCACCACGCCTCGGTCCGGGTGAGCGCGACGAACGCCTCGTTGCGGCGCTGGACCAGGTCGGCCCGCCGGGCGTCGTCCTCGACGTGCTCGACGCCGACGACGTACACCATCGCGGCCTGGTTTCCCTTCGCGCGGTTGACCCGCGAGACGGTGACCGCGCCGTCCTCGGCGAACACGTCCTTGCTCCCCTCCCAGACCAGGTTGGGGGTCACCCCCCGCGATTCGAGTTCGTCGGCGAGCCGCTCGCCGGTCTCCTTGGAAGACCAGTACTCGCCGAGCGGGACGACCAGTATCCGCTCGGGCGCGAGTCCGTGGTCGGCGATATCGTCCGCGACTCGGTCGGCCACCCACTCGACCTCCTCGCCCTTGTCGGCGAACGACTGGAACGCCGCGAACGGCGTCGCGGCCGTCTCGTCGGCGAGCGGATGCGGCGAGTGCTCGGCCGGCCGGGTCAGTTCCACCGGGTCGCCGAACTTCCGGAAGTCGCCCGACTCGACCTCGTAGCCGATGGACTCCCAGCCGTCCTGGGTCGTGATGGCCTGGACCGCGCCGCCGTCCCTGACGAGCCCCATCCCGAGCGCGTGGGCGAGCATCAGCACAGACCGCGGGGTCCGGTAGGCCCGCCGCATGACCTGGCTCTTCTGGACGCCGCCCTCGTAGGTGCCCCGGAGGTCGACCACCGGCTCGCCGGCCTCGTCGGTCCCGAAGACGTTCGTCGGGCTCGGCGCGGTCAGCGTCTGGAGGTTCTGGGCCTCGTCGTACGCCCAGATCAGCCGCTTCGGCGGGCGGAGCGCGGCCCGGCAGAGCTTGTAGAACCCGGGGTCGAAGTCCTGGGCCTCGTCGATGAGAATCGCGTCGTAGGACTCCTGGACGGTGCCCTCCTCCAGCACCTCCAGGCAGCACGAGTGGAGCAGGTTGCCGTCCTCCTCGTCGAACGCCTCCCTCGCGTCGCCGTAGGTCCGGGGCGTGACGCCCGCCTCCTGGGCGATGCGGTAGTAGAGGCCCTGGCGCTCCTTGCCGCCCCAGCCGTGGAGGACGTGGAACTTGTCCCAGTCTGGCTCGGCGTCCTCGGAGGTGAAGAAGGCGTAGTAGCGCCGGACCTTCTCGGTGATGGTGTCGTAGAGGCTCCGGGTCTGGAACGTGAGCGCGACGTCCCACTCGGGGTGGGCGGCGTGCATCCGTGCGGCCTTCTTGGCCATCAGCACGGTCTTGCCCGACCCGGCGATGCCTCGGACCTGCTGGGGCCCCTCGGGAATCTGGAGGCCGACCTCCTCCTGTTTCTCGTCGAGCCTGTTCAGCCCCTTCCGGACGCGCTCGTACAGGCCGGCCTTGGTCGCCCCGTCCTCGAGGTTCGGGCTGCGCTCGCCGCTAATCGGCTGGCCGCCGCTCAGCACCGCCCTGGCCGCCTCGTACTCGTCGGCGGTCAGCCCCTCGCCGGGCAGCGACCGGACGCGCCGGCGGAGCGCGCTCGGCGTGAGGTCGTCGGCGGTCAGCACCGGCGGCGCGGCCGGCCCCTCGTGGAACCCGCGAGCCTCCCACTCCTCCCGACTGATGTTGGGGAGCGCGACGACGGGGTTCATCGACACCTTGTGGTTGTGGCGCTCGTCCATCAGTTCGGGCTCCTTCGTGAAGTGCGAGAGCAGCTTGAACCCCTGGTCGCGGGCCTGGGAGTACGGCGCGGCGCTCGACTGGGAGGTCCCCCGCAGCAGCCACTTGTCGCCCTCGATGGCCCGGATGTGGTCGATCTGGTAGCCCTTGCACTCGACGACCACCGCGCCGGCGTCCCGGAGGAAGAGCAGGAAGTCCATCTCCCGGTCGTACTCCCCGGCGGTCCGGTCGACGATGGGATAGCGGTGGTAGGCGACGCCGACGTCGTCCGGTCCGAACGCCGACTTGAGCCGGTTCCAGACCGCCCGCTCGGCGTCGGCTCCGGAGTGGTCGGCCTGATGGCCCGACGAGACGAAGTTCATGTCACATCCCCTGTGGAAGCAGGATTTAAACGTTAGGTTTGCGCCGGCGGGTGGTTTTCGGAGGAGAAGTTTGTAGGATAGTAGTTTGGCTGACTTTGGAGGATGGGCTGCTGAAATGTCCCTAGCCAGAGGGAAGGTGATGTAGAAAGCCCCCGGCCGCTCGCGGTCTCTCAGCGACATATCCTCGGCTCGCTGCGCTCGCCTCGGATAGGGGTCGCTGAGGCGACCACGTAAACGCGAGCGGCCGGCCCCTTCCGTCCACCCAAACGGAGAACGGTACCCCGAGCGCATCCGAGGGCGAGTCCCTGTAATCGCTGCCGAAACGACCTCCTTTTTACCCCTCGCGCACCGCCGTCCCGACATGCAGAACGTCACCGCCGCGGGGCTGGGCATCGGCGACGACTACCCGCCGCGGATCATGGGCGTCCTCAACGTCAGCGAGGAATCGCCCTACGACCCGAGCGTCTACGACGACCCGGGCGAGGCGGCCGCGTACGTCGACGAGGAGCTCGTCGGCGAGGGCGCCGACATCGTGGACGTCGGCCTCGAGTCCGCCAACAAGCGCTTCGAGGTGCTGTCGGCTGAGCAGGAACTCGACCGGCTCGACACCGCGGTCGAGGCCATCGAGAGCGTGTCGGGCGACGCCGTCTTCTCCATCGAGACCCGGTACGCCGAGGTGGCCGACGAGGCGCTCTCCCGGGGGTTCGACATGGTCAACGACATCTGCGGGTTCGCCGACCCCGCGATGCCCGACGTCTGCCGGGAGCACGACGCCGCCGTGGTCAAGATGGCGAGTCCGCCCGACCTCGAACGCCCCGGGGCCGTCGAGAAGCCCGACGACATCTACGACGCTCTGCAGCGCGAGGGGCTGACCGACAAGACCGTCGTCGACCCGGCGTTCGGCGGGTGGTCCGAGGCGAAGACCCTGGAGGACGACCGCGAGACGTTCCGGCGCCTCCGGGAGTTCCGCGGGCTCGGCCGGCCCATCTTGGTCTCGATCAATCGGAAGAACTTCCTCCGGGACCTCGCCGGCCGGTCCACCGAGGAGGCCCTGCCGGTGTCGCTGGCCGCGACGTCGATGGCGGTCGAGCGCGGCGCCCACGTCGTCCGGACCCACGACGTGGCCGAGACCGCCGACGCCGCGAAGATAGGTGCGGCGTTCGCCCGCGAGAGAGTGACCGAAGATGCCGACGGGGTCGACGTCGAGGAACTCGACGCCACCACCGCCGACGAGGCCGCCCGACATCTCGACCGCCTCGGGGCAGACCGGAACCGGGCCGAGGAGATGTCGGCGCGGGTCTTCGAGCTCTCGGGGCTCTCGGCGAACGAACGCGACCGCCTCGTCGCGGCCGCGGCCGACTCCGGGGCGGTCGCCGCGCCCGGCGAGTCGGGCCTGCTGCTCGCGGGGTCGCCGGCGGTCCTCGACCGACTCCGGACCCTCGTCGTCGAGCCTTCGGAGCGACTCCAGAGGGCGCTCGAAAGCGTCGGCGAGCCGAAACGCTAAGAGAAAACTTATGCCGGGGGAGCCAGAACCACCGCTCGGGAAGCCGGAAGGGCGCTCGCGGGTAGGGGTACTTGCCAGCGAACTTCCGGCTCGACGGTTCTTATGATGCGCTACCAGACCTGGAGACCCGTCTACGAGCTGATACTCGCCGACTTCGGCTTCGACCGCTCGGCCGACGAGCGCGCCCGCGACGCGCTGGCCGACCTGGCCCGGCCGTTCGACCTCGACCGCCTCGACGCGACCGGCCGGACGGTCGCCGTGGCGGGCGCCGGCCCCTCGCTGACCGACCCGGCCGAACTCGACCGCGCCCGCGAGGCCGACGCCGTGTTCGCGGCCTCGACCGCGGCCGACGACCTCCGAGACGCGGGCGTCGCGGTCGACTGCATGGTCACCGACCTCGACAAGAACCCCGAGACCGCCCGAGAGTTGACCCGAGAAGGGACCCCGGTGGCGGCCCACGCCCACGGCGACAACGTCCCGGCGGTCCGCGAGTGGGTGCCCCGGTTCGACGCCGACAACGTCCTGGCGACCACGCAGGCCAGGCCGGTCGGGCCCGTCCGGAACTTCGGCGGGTTCACCGACGGCGACCGGGCGGCGTTCCTCGCCGACCGCCTCGGCGCCGACCGACTCGTCTTCGTCGGCTGGGACCTCGACGACCCCGACGTAGACGAGACGAAGGCGAAGAAGCTCCGGTGGGCCGAGCGCCTGCTCCGCTGGCTGGAGCTGCGCCGCGGCGAGGAGTTCGCCGTGCTGGACGGGCGGCGAGAGGGAATCGACACGGGCGAGTTTCCGGACTGATCCTCAGGGTTCCAGCACGACCTTCCCGACGGTCTCGCGGTTCTCGATGGCCTCGTGGGCCGCCGCCGCCTCTTCGAGCGGGAACCGCTCGCCGACCACGACCTCCAGGTCGCCCGACGCCAGCAGCTGCTGGAGTTCGGGCACCGCCTTCAGGATGCGCTGGGGGTCGCGCTGGAGCGCGTTGCCGAGGTGGTAGCCGACCACGGACTTGTTCTCGAAGAGGAGCCGGGTCGTCTCGACCTCGCCGGGTTCCCCGCTGGCCGCACCGTAGGTCACGACGCGACCGAAGTGCGCGAGCGCGTCGAGGCTCCGCGAGAACGTCTCGCCGCCCACGCCGTCGAGGACGAGGTCGACGCCCTCGCCGTCGGTCTTCTCGTCGATCACGTCCCGGAAGTCGGACTCCTCGTAGTTGATGGGGTGGTCGCAGCCGAGCCGCTCGGCCAGTTCGAGCTTCTCGTCGGTGCTGGCCGTGCCGAACACCTCCGCGCCCGCCGCGCTGGCGAGCTGGACCGCGGCGGTGCCGACCCCGCCAGCGGCGGCGTGGACGAGCACGCGCTCGCCCTCTTCCAGTTCGCCCCACTCGTGGAGCACCGAGTGGGCGGTCATGAACTGGACCGGGAAGCCGGCGGCCTCGGCGAACGACATCGGCTCGGGCACCTCGAACAGCGAGTCGGCGTCGGCGAGCGCGTAGTCGGCGTACCCGCCCCGGCCGGTCATGGCGACGACCCGGTCGCCCTCTTCGTAGTCGACCCCGTCGCCGACGGCGTCGACCGTGCCCGCGGCCTCCATCCCGGGGACGTAGGTCGGCTCCGGCCCGCCGACGTAGTGGCCCCGGCGCTGCATGATGTCCGCGAAGTTGACGCCCGCGGCCTCGACCGCGATGCGGACCTGGCCCGGGCCCGGTTCCGAGGCCTCGACGTCGGTCACATTCAGTGCCTCGCTGCCGCCGAACTCGGTGACTTCGACCTGTCGCATGGCCTCGGCTTCGGCCCGGACGCCGATAAACTTTCATGGAGTGGTTCGTTTTTCCGGTTCGCGCGCTCCCTGCTCGGCCCTCGCAGGGCACCGCGCCTCCACGGTGGCTACCGCGAGCGGTTCGACCGGGTTGTCCGCGATCGGAATCATCAGGAGGTCGGCGAACAGGTGGCTGGCGAGACCGGCGAGCGCGCCGCCGAACCCGAGCGCGAACGCCGCCCGCGGCCGGAACGCAGGCACGTTGTCGACCTGGCTGGCGAACCACAGGAGAGTCGCCGAGACGAACGCGAGGGCGAGTCCGAACGCGAGGCGGTCCCCGAGCGCGAACAGCACGGTGTGGACCCGCCGTGGTGGTGCGAGAAGGAGATCTTGCCGTCTAGGTCCGGCAGGAGCGCGGTGGCCAGCGCCAGCACCAGGACCGACGGGTACCGGCGCTCGCGGTCGAGCAGGAGCGCGAGCGGTGCCGCGAATAGAGGGCCATCTCCACGTGGCCCAGCGGAACCATGCCGGTCGTAGCCCCCGTACGGCATCAAGCGCGACGGACGACGGGCGGCCCGGAATCGCTACTCCGAGAGCTTCTTTCCGCCGATGTAGAGCCGGCCGGGGTCGGGCCGGCCGGCCTCGAAGGGCTCGCGGTACTCCATCAGCTGGAACAGGACGCCCGTCGGATTGCGGGGCGAGACGAACGCCTCGGCCCACGCATCGTAGTCGGTCCGGTCGACCACCCGCACCCCGTCGGCTTCGAGCGCCGCGACCGCGGCGTCCATGTCACCGACCTCCAGGGTGACGTGGTGCATCCCCGGGCCGTTCTCGGCGAGGAAGTCGGTGAGGAACGATTGCTCGCCGTCCACGGGCTCTATCAGTTCGACCCGGGAGGCGTCGCCGAGCAGGTAGTACGCCCACCGGAACGCCCCGGTCGGGTCCGCCTCGTGGACGAGCTTCTCGGCCCCGAGCAGTTCGAGGAGCGGTTCGGCGTCGGCCACCGACTCGACCGCGACGCCGACGTGGTCGACGCGGACGTCGGGCATCTCGGGTTCGGTCACGCTTCCCGTCTCGGTCGCGACCGAGTTAGGTTTTCCCCGCGTCGCCCCGTGTAGGCAGAGAACCGGCCGCGGAGCGACACCGGCTCAGTCGGCGACGACGACGTCGGCGTCGGCCGCGTTCGCCTTCACGCTCTCGATACCCTGTTCGGCCTTCTGCTTGGTCGCGTACCCCTCTCCGGAGTCGGCAATGATGTTGCCGTTGTCGTGGACGAGTCGCCAGCGCCACTGTTCGGACCGGTCCTCGTACAGCTCGAATGTCGATTTGCTCATGTTGCGAACAAATCTCCTCAAGCACACGATAAAAGGCTTCGGTGGGTAGTGGTCCCGACTACTCCCCAGGCGTCCGGACCGCTCTAAATCGGGTTATCGGTCGTACCCGACAGGGGAACCGATTACCGATTCGGCGCGAGCGCGTCGAGGGTCGCCTCCAGTTCGTCCTGCTCGGCGCCGCGGGGGAACGACACCGCGACCCGGTCGACGCCGTCGATGGCCTCGAACTTGTCCAACTGGTCGCGGGCCTCCTCGGGCGTGCCGACCGCGCCGAGCTCCTCGAGCAGGTCGTCGTCGATGGCGTCGAGCGCGGCCTCCCGGTCGCCGTTCCCCCAGGCCGACGCGACCGTCTCGGCGGTCTCCTCGTACCCCTGCCGGGAGAGGGCGTTCCGGTAGAACGTCCCCATCGCCCCGACGTAGAACGCGAGGTGCTGGCGCGCGAGGCTCCGGGCGCGCTCGCCGTCCGCCGAGACGGCGCAGGTGATCGAGAGCGTGACCCGCACGTCGTCGGGGTCGCGGTCGCCGAGTTCGGCGCCCCGCCGGAGGTCCTCCATCCGGTCGCGCACCCCGTCGGGCGTGAGCATCAGGGCGTGCCAGCCGTCGGCGAACCGGCCGGCGAGTTCGACCGACTTCGGGCCCATCCCGGCGGCGTCGACAGCCACCGGAGTCTCGGGTGGGTCACAGCGCAGCCGAAAGCCCCCGAGGGTGAAGATGTCGCCCGCGTAGTTGACGGTCTCTCCAGAGAGCACCTTCCGGACGATGTCGACGTACTCGCGGGTCCGCCGGAGGGGCTCGTCGAAACTCTGGCCGTGCCAGCCCTCGATGACGGCGGGACCCGACGGACCGATGCCGAGGCGCATCCGGCCGCCCGAGAGCTCCTGAAGCGTCGCGGCGGTCTGGCCCACGAGCGCGGGCGACCGCGAGTAGACGTTGAGGATCGAGGGGCCGATGCCGATGTCGTCGGTGCGCTCGGCGATGGCCGCGAGGACGGTCGAGGCGTCCCGACCCCACGTCTCGGGGAGCCACGCCCGGCGGTAGCCCCTCTCCTCGGCCAGTTGGGCGAGCGAGACCACGTCGTCGATGCTCGGTCGGGCGGCGACCGGCAGGTGGACGGTTCGGTCGGTCATGGCCGAGACCACGCAGGCGTCCACCATAGTTCCCGTGCCAACTCCGAGGACCGGAAACGGGGTTCATCGAGACCGCGGTTTGGAATTGATGGCGCGCCGTCGTACCGGCGTCCTCAGACGCGCCTCGCCGCCTCACGTCCCGGGACTCTGCAGAAGATTAACGGGACCGCCCCGAGACCTCCGAATCGATGAGCGACGACACGCCGGCAGAGCGGGTGCGCGAGCTGCTGGCCCGGTTCCGGGACAGCGACCACGCCGCGGTCGCGCTCCTCCGCGAAACCGCACAGAGCGCCCTCCTCGTCGGCCTGCTCGCCCTGGTGGTGTTCGGCGCGAGCGGCGTCTGGCCGCCGATGGTCGCGGTCGAGAGCGGGAGCATGGAACCCCACATGCAGCGTGGCGACCTGGTGTTCGTGATGGACGAACGCCGGCTGGCGCCCGGCGCCGCGACCGGCGGGACCGGCGTCGTGACCCACCGGAACGCCGAGGAGGCGGGCTATCGGAAACTCGGGGACTACGGGGACGTAATCATCTATCGACCGGACGGGAGCACGTCCGAGACGCCGATCATCCATCGGGCGCGGTTCTGGGTGAACGACTCGGAGAACTGGTACGACGAGGCCGACCCGGAGTACCTGCCCGGCGACAGCTGCGCAGAGGTCCGGAGCTGCCCGGCCCCGAACGCCGGGTTCGTGACGCTGGGCGACGCCAACCCGTACTACGACCAGGCGGTCGGCCGGAGCCGGCCGGTCCGGCCCTCGTGGATCCGGGCCACCGCCGAGGTGCGGGTGCCGTTCCTGGGCCACCTCCGTCTCGCGCTGCGCTGAGGACCGCACACGTAATCGATACCAGTTACAATCTTCCCTCACGAGGCGAATTCCGGTTTCTGAGTAAATCTAAGTCGGTTACGACCGAACCCCGAACATGGATCTCCCGGTCGTGAGCGCGGCGGGGCGGCGGCTCGAGTTCTCCGCCAGCGAGGTGACCGGCGCCGTCGGCGACTCGGTGACGGTGCTCCCGGTCGTGGTCGCGGTGTCGACCCTGACCGACCTCCGGCTACCGGTCCTGCTGCTCTGGTTCGGCGCGTTCCAGGCGGTCTGGGGGCTGCGGTACGGCGCGCCGGTCTCGGTCGAGCCCATGAAGGCCCTCGCGGCGCTGGTCATCGCCGGTTCGCTGACGGTGCCGGAGCTCGCTGCCGCGGGGACGCTGGCCGGCGGCGTCCTGCTCGCACTAGGTGCCGCGGGCGCGCTGGGTGCGCTCGCCGACCGCATCGACCCCGCCGTCATCCGCGGGGTCCAGTTGGCGGTCGCGCTCGTCCTCGCCCGGACCGGTCTCGAACTCGGCGCCGGCGCGCCGGCGACGGCGCTCGCGGCCGCGCTGGTCGGCGGCGCGGTCGTCGCGCTCGGCTTCCGGCGGGCCAGCGCGCTGGTCGTGCTCGCGTTCGGCGTCCTGCTCGCCGGGTTCGAGACGGGGCTGCCCGGGTTCGCGGTACCGGACCTGGCGGTCGGGGCCGTCGGATTCGCGCCCCTGTCGACCCACTTCACACCGACCGGCGACGCGCTCGCCGCCGCGGGGGCGCAGCTCGCGATGACGATCGGCAACGCCGCGGTCGCGACCTCGCTGCTGCTGAGCGACCTCTACGACGCCGACGTCTCGCCCGACAAGCTCGCGACGAGCATGGGGGCGATGAACCTGCTGGCGGTCCCGCTGGGCGCGCTCCCGATGTGCCACGGGAGCGGCGGCGTCGCCGGCAAGCACGCCTTCGGCGCGCGGACCGCGGGCGCGAACCTGGTGCTCGGGGTTCTCTACGCCGTGGCGGCGCTCGGCGCGGCCGACCTCGTCGCGGCGTTCCCGATGGCGGCGCTCGGTATCGTGCTCGCGCTGGTCAGCGTCGAACTCGGCCGGGCGAGCCTCGACACCGACTCGCCGGCGCTGACCGCGGGCGTCGGCGTGCTCGGCGTCGCGACGAACGTCGGACTGGCGTTCGTCGCCGGCATCGCGGCGTCGGCGGTGGTGGCGCGGTTCGGCGGCGACGACACCACTCGGCGGCGATGACACCACTCGGCCGCGGTGGTTCGCGACGACTGACGCGGCCGGACCCGGACCAAGCTATAACACCCCACACCGCCTCCGAGGAACCATGGACGAGCCTTCCGAGCCCTTCGGCCCGAATCGCCAGCGCGAGGTGTACGCCAGCGGGATGCTCGCCGACCAGCGCCCCGACCTCCCCACCGACCCCGACGACCTCCGCGAGGAGGCCATGGACGCCCTCTCGGAGGAGGCCTACGCCTACGTCGTCGGGAGCGCGGGCGGCGAGGACACCGCCGACCGGAACCGCGAGGCGTTCCGGCGGTGGCGCATCGTCCCGCGGATGCTGCGGGACGTTGCCGAGCGCGACCTCTCGGTCGAACTGCTGGGGCAGGAGCTGCCGGTGCCGGTGGCCCTCGCGCCGGTCGGCGTCCAGTCAATCATCCACGAGGGCGGCGAGCTGGCCAGCGCGCGGGCCGCCGCGGACGTCGGCGTCCCGTTCGTCTCCAGTTCGGCGGCGTCGGCCACGATGGAGGACGTCGCGGCCGAACTCGGCGACGCGACCGGGTGGTTCCAGCTCTACCCGAGCAAGGACCCCGACGTGACCGCCAGCTTCGTCGAGCGCGCCGAGGACGCGGGCTACGAGGCCATCGTCATCACGCTCGACACGCCGACGATGGGGTGGCGCGAGCGCGACGTGGCCAACGCCTACCTGCCGTTCCTCGACGGCGAGGGCGTGGCGAACTACCTCTCGGACCCGGCGTTCCGCGAAACGCTTTCCGCGCCGCCCGAGGAGGACGAGCGGGCTGCCCTCTGGCAGTTCATCGAGCAGTTCGGCGACCTCTCGATGGACTGGGAGACGGTCGACGCGGTCGTCGAGCAGACGGACCTGCCCGTGGTCCTGAAGGGCATCCTGCACCCGGAGGACGCCCGCGAGGCGGTGCGGCGCGGGGTCGACGGCGTCGTCGTCTCGAACCACGGCGGCCGGCAGGTCGACGGCGCAATCTCCGCCATCGAGGCACTCCCGGACGTTGTGGAGGCCGTCGAAGACGAGCGCGCGCTGGACGACGACGATGACTTCGCGGTCCTGTTCGACAGCGGGATTCGCCGGGGGGCGGACGCCGTCAAGGCCCTCGCGCTCGGCGCGGACGCCGTGCTACTCGGACGCCCTTACGTGTATGGGCTGGCCATCGACGGCGAGGCCGGCGTCCGGGAGGTCGTCCGGAACTTCTTGGCGGACCTCGACCTGACGCTGGCGCTGTCGGGCCGGGACTCGGTCGCGGAACTGGACGAGTCGGTGCTGGCCGACGGGGGCCGGACGTAACGCCCGGCGAGGGGGGTGGCGGTGGGTTCGAACGCTCGGAGGCGGAACTTTCCGCCGGTGAGTCGGAAACCATACACAACAATTTATGCCACTCGTTATCGTTTCTCACTCCGAGATGTCAGGGAATTGGAGAACGACGCGGCGGAATTACGTGAAAGCGACGGTTGCGGGGGTGGCCGGGATGACCGGGCTGTCGGCGTCGGCGGGCGCACGGCAGGGCGGCCCCATCCCGATGGGGTCGATCCTCCCCATCACCGGGAGTCTGAGTGCGTACGGGAGCGGAATGCAAGAAGCGGTGAACCTCGCGGTACAGGACGTCAACGACGCGGGCGGGCCGCTGGACCGCCAGATCAACATGACCAACACCGATAGTCAGACTCAGCCATCGCGCGCCATCCAGCGGTACAACTCGCTGGTCAACGAGCAGAACATCATCGGGTTCGTCGGCGCCGCCTCCAGCGGCGTCTCGGTCCCGCTCGCCCAGAACGTCGCCGCCGACCGGGTCATGCAGGTCAGCCACGCCAGCACCACGCCGTCGCTCGCCGAGATCGGTTACAACCAGGACGAGTCGGTCAAGTACTTCGGGCGGACCGCGCCCAACGACGCCCAGCAGGGCATCCTGATGGGGCGGATCCTGAACAAGTCCGACTACATCGGCGCGGACAGGGTCGCGTTCCTCTACGTCAACAACCCCTACGGCGAGGGGCTGGCAGAGAAGGCGAGGGCCGCCTTCGACGGCGAGACGGTCGGGATGGTCGGCTACGACCAGCGGACCACCGACTACACCTCGACGCTGGATTCGGTGTTCCGGAACGACCCGGACGCGGTCGGCTTCGTGGGCTACCCCGGTAACGGTCGGACCATCCTCCAGCAGTGGCAGCGCGGCGGCTACGGGGGCGAGTGGGTCTCTTCGGAGGGCATCAACAGCCCCGAGTTCTGGCGGGAGCTCTCGGACATCACCGACGGGTTCTACGTCACCTCGCCCGACCCCGAGGGGACCCGGGGCGGACAGCAGTTCGAGGAGCGGATCGGGCAGCAGAACACACTGTTCGCGCCCCACGCCTACGACGCCGTAGTGCTCCAGGCACTGGCCATCCAGCGCGCCGGCGAGGCCACCGGCACTGCCATCGCGGAGAACATCCGCGCGGTGTCGCGACCCGCGGAGGGAGCGAGTCCGACGACAACCACTGCCGCGACCACCCCCGACGGAGGCGACGGTGGCGGCCAGCAGGGCGACGTCGTCACGGTCGGCGAGTTCCAGAGAGCCAAAGAGCTGCTCGCGAACGGCCGGGACGTCAACTACCAGGGCGCGTCGAGCCCCGTCGACCTCAACGAATCGCTCGAACCGCTCAATCAGTACACCATCATGCAGGTCCGGCAGGGGGAGACGGAGGTGCTCGAGACGGTGCCCCGGTCGTTCTTCGAGGGGAAGCTCTGAACCCGCATGAGCACCGGCCCAACCCTCCCCGGACGGTCCGACGTGGTCGTGGTCGGCGGCGGCATCGTCGGCACGAGCGCCGCGTACTTCCTCGCGACCGAAACCGACCGCGACGTGACCCTCGTCGAGAAGGGGGCAATCGCATCGGGGTCGACCGGCGACTCGTCGGCCATCCTCCGGCACCACTACGGTCCCCAGGAACAGTACTCGCGGATGGCGTGGTGGAGCCACCAGTTCTACCGGCGGTTCGAGGCCGAGACCGGCGAGGTGATCGCGCACGAGGACAACCCCCTCGTCAGGTTCGGTGTCGAAGGCGAACCGAGCGGCGACTACGCCGAGGCGGGCTACGACGTGCTCTCGTCACTCGACGTGCCCGTCAGCCGCTACGACCGCGAGGAGGCCGAGGAGCAGTATCCGATGCTGGGGTTCGACGAGTACGACTTCGCGGTCAGCGACGACGCCGCGAGCTACTCCGACGGCACCGACGCCGCGAACGGTTTCGCGCGAGCGGCGGCCCGCGAGGGTGCGACAGTCGTGACCGGCGTCGAAGTCGAGGAGATCGCCGCGGCCGACGGGGCAGTCGCCGGTGTCGAGACGAGCGACGGGCGCGTCGACTGTGACGACGCCGTACTGGCGGCCGGTCCGTGGACGCCCCGACTCGCCGAGACGGTCGGCGTCGAGGTGCCGGTGACCGTCACCCGCGAGCAGGTCGTCGTCCTCGACCCGCCCGAGGAGTACGCCGAGACGTATCCCGACCTCACGCCGACGACCGCGCTGCCCGGCGGCGAGTGGTACGTCCGGCCGGACTTCGGCGGCGGGATTCTGGTCGCGACCCACCACACCGGCGACGAGGTCGACCCGGACACGTACGACCGGAAACCCGACGAGGAGACGCTGCTCGACCTCGTCGGCGCGCTTGACGAAGTCCTGCCGGGGCTGGGAGACGCCGAGATCGCCGGTCGGTATTGCGGCGTCTACTCGACGACGCCGGACCACGACTTCGTCGTCGACCAGGTTGGCCCCGAGGGCTGTTATCTGGCTTGCGGGTTCTCCGGCCACGGGTTCAAACACGGTCCGGCGGTCGGCAAGATGCTGACCGACCTCCTGACCCGAGGCGACACCGACATGGCGGACGCGGCGTTCTTCTCGCTCGACCGGTTCGACGACGACCCGGCGGGACACGGCCTGCCGGAGGACCTTGCCTGAGCGGCCGGAGCGTGCCGCGAGCCCCTCCCTCGAGACGGCACGGTCGGGTCCGACGCGTGCCCGGGTTTCACGGAACCCTGGTCCGTAGCCGCCGTATGAACCTCCACTGGCACCGCCGGGACCTCCGGGTCGCTGACAACCGCGCGCTGGCCGAGGCCGCATCGGACGGCGCGGCCGTACTGCCTGTCTTCGTTCTGGACCCGGAGGTGCTCGCTCACGCCGGACCGCCCAGAGTGGCGTTCCTGCTCGACGCCCTCCGGTCGCTCCGCGCGGACTATCGGGAACTGGGCGGCGACCTGCTCGTGACCCGGGGCGACCCCCGCGAGGAACTCCCACGCATCGCGGCAGAGCGCGACGCCGGAACCGTCTACTGGAACCGCGACTACTCCGGCCTGGCCCGCGAGCGGGACGGCGAGGTTCGACTCGCGCTCGACGACGCCGGGATTCCGCGGGCGGCGTACCACGACGAACTCCTCCACGAGCCCGGCAGCATCCGGACGAACGCGGGCGAGCACTACTCGGTGTTCAGCTACTTCTGGAAGAAGTGGCGCGACCGCGAGAAGGACGCCCCGGTCGACCCTCCGGCCGAGGGACGGGTCGCGACGCCCGACCGCTCCGAACTCCCGACGCTCGCCGACCTCGCGGTCGACGACCCCGAGGCCGAGATTCCCGCGGCGGGAACCGCTGCCGGCCGCGAGCGCCTCCGGTCGTTCTGCGACGAAGCCGTCTTCCGGTACGCCGAGGACCGCGACCACCCCGCCAGGGACGCCACCTCGCGGCTCTCGGTCCATCTCAAGTGGGGCACGGTCGGGGTTCGGGAGGTCTGGCGGGCGACCGAGGAGGCGATGGCGCGGGCGGACGGCGACCCCGACGACGACGGCGGGGATGCCGGCGAGCCGAGCGAGGCTGCGTCCGTTCGAGAGTATCAGCGGCAACTCGCGTGGCGGGAGTTATACGCCCACGTGCTCGCGGCCCGCCCCGAGGTGGTGAGTCGGAACTACCGCGGGTACGAGAACGAGATCGGGTGGCGCGAGGACGAGACCGCCCTGCAGGCGTGGAAAGACGGTCGGACCGGCTACCCCATCGTGGACGCCGCGATGCGCCAGCTCCGGGCAGAAGCGTGGATGCACAACCGCCTCCGGATGGTCGTCGCCTCGTTCCTCACGAAGGACCTCCTGCTCGACTGGCGCGAGGGGTACGACTGGTTCCGCGAGAGGCTGGCGGACCACGATCCCGCGAACGACGCCGGCGGCTGGCAGTGGGCCGCCTCGACCGGGACCGACGCCCAGCCGTACTTCCGGGTGTTCAACCCGATGACGCAGGGCGAGCGGTACGACCCCGACGCCGAGTTCGTCCGGGAGTACGTCCCCGAGCTCCGGGATGCGAGCCCCGAGCAGGTCCACAGTTGGCACGAACTCGACGCCGCCGAGCGCGATCGAATCGCACCGGACTACCCCGCGCCGATAGTCGACCACGCCGAGCGCCGCGAGGAGGCCATCGCGATGTTCGAGCGCGCCCGCGGCGACGAATAGCCAGTCGCTGGAGCTACCGCTTACTCGCCGAAGGGGTCCTCGAAGTCGTTCCGGATGAAGTACCGGACCCAGTTGCCGTAGGTCCGGTCGGCGGGGTGGTCTGCGACCTGCTCGTACCGGACGACGCCGTCGGTGTCGACGACGTAGGTCCCCGCGACGCCGGTCAGCCCGTGGCTGGTCTGCTCGGTCCCGCTGTACCGCTCGGCGACCTCTCCCTCGGGGTCGGCGAGCAACTGGAAGTTGTAGTCGAAGCGGTCGCGCATCTCGACCAGTTCCGGCAGTTCGCTCGTCACGACCGGGAGGACGTCCACGCCCTCGTTGAAGCGCAGGTCCTCGTACACCCTGCCGAACGTCGCCAACTGCTCGGCGCAGAAGCTGCACCAGTGGCCGCGGTTTATCAGGATGACGGTCGACCCGGAGTCGAGCGTCTCTTCGAGCGATACCTCGCCGCCGGACGTGCTTTCGAGGCTGAAGTCTGGCGCCTCGGAACCGTCGAGTGTCACGTCCGACCGGAGGGTAGCCAGTCCAAAGCGGTTTGCGACCACGGCGGAACCGGCCGCGCTCTGTGACGCGGAACGGAGCGGCGCGGGAGTCTACGTGGTCGACTCGTCCGACAGGTCGAACGATCAGGACGAGCGCCGATTGCCGTTGCTGCGACCGAATAATGTATGAATCCCCCAATCACATACAAGAACGATGACGAGCCAGACGTCTCGACGGACTCTCCTGACCGGCACCGCCGCGGCCGCCCTCTCGGGTCTCGCCGGCTGTTCGACACTCACCGGCTCGGGCTCCGGGACGACGACAACTGCGTCGGCGCTGACCGACACGAAGGTCCGCGCCTCGACCGCCGAGACCGGGTACGGCATCGACCTGAGCGCCAACCCGGTGCTGGGGTCGAGCGATGCCCCGGTCGACGTCTACTACTGGACGGACTACCAGTGCCCGTTCTGCGGGCGGTTCGAGGAGAACGCGTTTCCGAAGCTGCTGGAGAACCACGTCGCCGCGGGGGAGATTCGGCTCGTCCTGCTCCAGTTCCCCAACATCGGCGAGGCGTCGACGACTGCCGCCCGACTCGACAAGTGCGTCTGGCGGCAAGTGAAGGAGTCGAACCCCGGCGCGTACCTCGACTGGCACGCCGCGGTGTTCGATGCACAGGAGAAGCCCAACTCCGGGTGGGCGACGATGCCGAACCTCATCGACATCGGTAACGACATCGACGGCCTCGACGCCGAGGTCGCCACCGACTGCAGGAAGAACGAGACCGAGTGGGCGAAGAGCGCGGTCGGCGACGACGTGTCGGCGGGGACCGACAGCGGCATCTCGGCCACGCCCGGGTTCGTGCTCTACAACACGGAGTCGGACAAGGCCGGACGAATCGTCGGTGCGCAGCCGTACGAGCGGTTCGAGAGCGCGATCGAGCAGGTCAAGAACGCATGACCGGGGCCGAATTAGCCGACCGGCTCGGCGGCCGGCTTCGCGGGGCGCTGACCTATCCGTTCGGGTCGGGTCGGCGCGCGGTCGCGACCGGAGTCGTCGCTACCGCGACGTACGTCCTGCTGGTCCTCTCGACGTTCCCCCGGATGTCGCTCCAGATGCTCGGGGCCGGGCTCCACTGGTTCGACGAGACGCTGATTCTGCTGACGCAAAACACCTACGCGACCAACGGCGCCACGGGGCTCGGGCTGATCGCGGTGTACGCCGGACTCACCGGGGTCGCCGTGATCAATACTGCCGGGCAGGTCAGGACGGCGGGCGTGTCCAGCGCCTCGGACTTGTTGGGCGTGCTCCCCGGGCTCGTCGCCTCGGGGTGTGCGAGCTGCGGCGCCGGCCTGCTCGGGTTCCTCGGGTTCGCCGGTGCGATGGCGGCGTTGCCCTTCCACGGTGACCTGCTGCGCGTCGGCGGTATCGCGCTCCTGCTGGGGTTCCTCGCGCGCTCGGGCGATCCCCGGGAGTGCAGGGTCTGACCGGCGCCGGGCCTCGGGTCGCGGTCTGCGTGTCCGCGAACCCGCATATCGCCATCTCGACCACTCGCTTAAAGCTTAACCCCGTGGCCGTTGCCCCGAGAGACGGGGGAGAGACAAAGTGGCTACTTACGAACTACCTGAGCTACCGTACGACTACGACGCGCTCGAACCGGCCATCGACCAGCGCATCATGGAGCTGCACCACGACAAGCACCACCAGGGGTACGTCGACGGGGCGAACGCCGCCCTCGACAAACTCGAGGAGATGCGGGGCTCCGACGACTGGGGCGACGTCCGGTCGGTCAAGCGCAGCCTCGCGTTCAACCTCTCGGGCCACGTCAACCACACCGTCTTCTGGCAGAACATGCACCCCGACGGCGGGGGCGAACCTTCCGGAGACGTCGCCGACGCCTTCGACGAGCACTTCGGCGGCTACGACCAGTTCAAGTCGGACTTCTCGCAGGCCGCGAAGGGCGTCGAGGGCTCCGGGTGGGGCATGCTGGTGTACGACCACATCGCGGACAAGCCCATCGTCGCCGCGGCCGAGAACCACCAGAACCAGCACCCGCAGGGCGCGACCCCGCTGCTGGTCTGCGACGTCTGGGAGCACGCCTACTACCTCCAGTACGAGAACAACCGCGGCGACTACGTCGACAACTTCTGGGACGTGGTGAACTGGGACGACGTCGAGCAGCGCTACCAGCAGGCACAACAGGCCGACACGATTCCCAAGCAGACCCAGACGCACTAGTCGAGACGGCTCGTCGTAGTCTGACCGACCCGGTCGACGGCCGGCGGAAACCTAACTAAACTTACTTTAATCGATTTCACCGGTCGGCGGCAGAACGCCACGGAGATAGCCTTGCGGCCGGATTCGGGACCGACCTAGAGGGATGTTAGCAGTCGACTTCTCAAGGTTTAACACCGTGAAGTGACATCTAACTACTGGAGGTTCAATTATGTCCGAGCGATCCAACCCCGAACTGCCACCGCTTCCGTACGACTACGACGCACTCGAGCCACACGTCAGCGAACAGGTGCTCACGTGGCACCACGACACCCACCACCAGGGCTACGTCAACGGGCTCGACAGCGCCGAGGAGACGCTGGCCGAGAACCGCGAGAGCGGCGACTACGGCGGCACCGCGGGCGCGCTCGGCGACGTGACCCACAACGGCTCGGGTCACTACCTGCACACGCTGTTCTGGGAGAACATGTCCCCGAACGGCGGCGGCGAACCCGAGGGCGACCTGCTCGACCGCATCGAGGAGGACTTCGGCTCCTACGAGGGCTGGAAGGGCGAGTTCGAGACCGCGGCGAGCGCCGCCGGCGGCTGGGCGCTCCTGGTCTACGACCCCGTCGCGAAGCAGCTCCGCAACCTCGCGGTCGACAAGCACGACAACGGCGCGCTGTGGGGCGCACACCCCATCCTGGCGCTCGACGTCTGGGAGCACTCGTACTACTACGACTACGGTCCGGACCGCGGCGACTTCGTCGACAACTTCTTCGAGGTCGTCGACTGGGACAACGTCGCCGAGCAGTACGAGAAGACGGTCGGCAACCACGAGTAAGCTCTCGAGCTACCGCTTTTCTTTCGCGCGACACTCCCGGACGGTCGCGAGTCTAGCCGTTGCAGCGTCCCAGCGGTCCATCTCAGTCCTCGATAGCCGCGAGAAACGCCGCCAGTACACGGTCGGGCGGCGCGGCCACGGCGACGGTCTTCTTCGAGGACGACGCCCCTCGTGCGAGTCGCGCCGGCGCGTCGGCGAGGTCGGAGACCGCGTCGGTCAATTCGGCGTTCGCCCGCCCGTCGCGGGCCGGTTCCGACAGCCGGGCCTCGAAGCGGTTGCGCCACTCGTTGAAGCCGCCGGGGACCCGCCGGTCGGCCGCGCCGGGGGTCACGTCGAAGGCGACCAGCGTCTCGTCGCCCGACTCGGTCAGCGCGTCCTCGGGGTCGCCCGTGGCCATGCTCGGCGGTAGGACGGGCGTCGAGAAGAAGGCTCCGCCACGTGCTGTCGCGGGGTCGAATCACTCCGGCGCGAACGCGTCCGCCGGGTAGTCGGCGACCACGGACTCGATGGCGTCGTGGAGCGCGCCGAAGTCGTAGCCGCCCTCGCGCCGGTCGAAGCTCCCGAACGCGCCGATTTTCGCGTCGCCCTCGCTCAGGAAGGTCCGGAACTGCTCGTAGCCGTCGAACCCCCGCACGGTGTACTCGTAGGAGGCGTAGTGGAGGTCGCTGTAGGTCTCGCGGGTGACGAAGCCGTACCGCTCGTTGTCGACGAACTGCGAGACGTCGACGTCGGCGATCTTGTCGCACACGTCCTCGCGGACGTACAGTTCCTCGTGGTCGCGCTGGTCGAACAACCACACGTCGCGGAGGGCGTCGCCCTCGAACATCGAGAACGCGTCGACGAGCGCCGACTTGGCGCCCCGCCTACGCTCCTCGGTAGCGTCTCCCATCGATACGAAACATGAGAAGGCACCATGCATAAAAATTAGGACTTCGGCTGCCGCGACGAGAGCCGACTCGGGGTTCAGACGACCGGCGTTGGCCACCGATTGCCAAATGAACGCACGCACGGTCGCCGAAAGACGAACGTTTTACGCCGCGCTCGGCCGTACGGCCGGACATGCCTAAACCCAAGTCGGACTTCGAACAGCTCCACCCCTGCGACTTCTACACCGCCGACGAACTGCTCGACGCCGACGCGATGTACACCGTCTACGAGATCGCCCGGCTGCTCCAGGGGCTCGACCCCGACGCCGAGATCGAGGCCGAGACCGAGGACATCCTGCTCGACTGGGCCATCCCGTGGGTGATGAACAACGCCGCCGACCTCGTCATCGCCGAACCGGAGAGCGACGACGAGCCGGGTTACTACGGCCTCAAGCCCGACGACGACCGATGAGGATACTCGTCGCGGGCGCCGACCGGGTCGACGCGGGCAAGACGACGTTCTCGGCCGGCCTGCTCGACCGCCTCGACGGCGTCGGGTTCAAGCCCCGCGCGGGCAACGACTACTGGTTCGACCACGACGACTACCGGCGAGCGGTCGCGGACGGCAGGCTCTACGGCAAGGACGCGAAGCGACTCGCGGCCGCGAGCGCGGGCGAGTACGACCCCGAGGACCTCAACCCCGTCCACCGGCTCTGGCGCCCCTCGCCGGGTCCGGACACGGGGCTGGTCGGACAGGCCCACCGGGAGTTCGTGCTCGACCGGGTCGGGGAGTCGTTCGTGGTGAACGCCGGCGCCGACGTCCCCGAGTCGGCCCGACGGAACCTCCCGCTCGACGACGCGCCCGCGGTCGAATCGGTCGAGCAACTGGACGAGATCACCCGCCGGCTCCACCTCCCGATGTTCGAGGGGTTCGCCGACCGCATCCGGGACGTCGAGGCCGAGACGGGCCGCCCGGCCGTCGTGGAGTCGTACGCCGACGTGGCGCTTCCGATCCGGGGACTCGGGTTCGACGCGGTCGCCGTGGTCGAGCCCGGCCGAATGCGGGCCTACGACGGCGACCGGTTTTTGAAGGCCTGCGAGGTCGCTGGCGGGAGCCCCCGGGACGGCAAGCTGGAAGTCCACGCCGCGGACGTGACCGAGCTCGCGGAGCCGAAGGCGACCGTCCGACTGTCGGCGCTCCCCGACGGCGACCGGCGCGACCCCGCCGCGGTCGCGCGGGCCTACGACGAGGCGTACGCCGACCTCCTCGCGGTCGCGGAGAACTGAGGGTCAGAAGCCGATGTGGGAGGTCGAACTCGGCATGTCGTCATCGTCGCCCCCGTCGTCCTCGTCGTCGCTCCCGCCCGTTTCGTCCGTCCCTTCATCGCTCTCCTCGTCTTCCCCGTCCTCGATGCTGCCCTCGTGGACGTAGTCGTACCCGTCGTCGGTGAGGTAGACCGCGCCGTCCTCCACGGCGACCTCGACCGAGACCAGCGTCGTGTCGGCGGCCTCGCCGTTGTCGCAGTAGCCCGAGCAGGCGTCGAACATCGAGCCGTGCTTCGGACAGATGACCTGGCCGTCGCGCATCGCCGCGCCGAACCCCCGGTCGAGCCGCTGGGCCTCGTGCGTGCAGCGGTTGACCCACGCCTCGACGCCGCGGTCGGCGGACGACCCGCCGTCCTCGGTGGTAGCGCCACCGTCGGTTCGCGCGCCGTCGGTCTCCAACTCGTCGCCGTCGTCCTCGCACGGGACGAGGATGACCTCGTCGAGTTCGTCGTACCGGTCCCTGACGGTGAACAGCCAGGACCCCGACTCGTAGACGGTCTCCGTCGCGGTCAGTCGCGCTCCGTCGGCCATACCGGGAGTGACGACTCCGGAGAGTTAAACGTTCTGAGAGGTCCCTGCGGTGGCGTGCTGCGGTCTACGGGATTCCGCGACCGCTACATCCGGGCCGCGTTCGCCGCCAGTTCCACGTCCCGGTAGGGATCGGTGGCGACGCTCGGGCCGTGGCCGACGTGCATCTCGCCGAGCGACTCGTCTATCGTCTCGCGCACCCGGTCGATGCTCTCGATGAGCCGGTTCCGGTCGCCCTCCGGGAGGTCGGTCCGGCCGAAGCCGCCGTTCTGGAAGACGAGGTCGCCCGCGAACAGCACGCTCGCGTCCGCCGAGTGGAAGCAGAGGTGGTCGTTCTTGTGGCCGGGAGTGTGGAGCGCGACGTAGTCGTGGTCGCCGAGGCGGACCGTCTCCCCGTCGGCGATGGCGTTGTCGACGGCCGACAGGCTCGCGTCGAACCCCCACGTCTCGACGCCGAACGCCTCGGTCACGGATTCGAGGTTGCCGACGTGGTCGTGGTGGGTGTGGGTCAGGATTACCGCATCGAGGTCGGCGCCCCGGTCGCGGATCTTCCCGATCGCGTCGAAGTTCGACCCGGTGTCGACCAGCACCGTGCGGTCGCCCTCCACGAGGAACGCGTTGCTCGTGAACGCCTGGACGTCGCGGGCGAGGTTGGTTATCATGGCCGGCAGTTGGAGCGGCGGGGGTTTGTGGGTATCGCTGTGCGTTCGCGGTGGAGCCGGGGACGCGACGGGTCGATGAGTTCGATTTATGTGGCCGGACCCACCTCCTCACAGCCATGGAAGTCAAACTGCTGGAGGCCACCGACGACCCGGAGGAGGTAATCTGCTCGGCGGCGCGCAACGACTACATGAGCGACTGGCTCGGGGACCAGTCGTTCGAGGAGACGATGGACTCCATCGAGGGCGACGACGTCGAGGAGAAGAAGGAGACGCTCATCGGCCATCTGCTCAGCCACGGCCACTTCGGTCCCTTCGAGCACGCGCAGGCCACCTTCGCGGTGAAGGGCATCAGCCGGTCCTGCATGGCCCAGATCACCCGCCACAGGCACGCGAGTTTCGACGTGCAGAGCATGCGCTACGTCGCGTTCGACGAGGTCGACCCCGCGGACGTCGGCGAGGGCGAGATGGTCGTCACGCCCCCGTCGGCGAACGACCCGGACTGGGTCGGCCGGAACCAGAAGACCGGCTCCGTGGACGAGGAGACCGTCGAGAAGCGCGAGGCCGTCTTCCGGGAGTCGGTCAAGCGGTCGGTCGAGGACTACCAGGAACTGCTCGACCTCGGGATGCCGCCCGAGGACGCCCGGTTCGTCCTCCCCATCGGGACCGAGGTCAACATGGTGATGTCGATGAACGCCCGGATGCTGATGCACGTCGCCGACATGCGCGCGGCGGCCGACGCCCAGTGGGAGATCAGAGAGATGACCGAGCAGGTGCTCGACCTCGCGAGCGAGTGGTGTCCCATCACCTTCGAGTACTACGAGGAGAACATGAAGAATCGGAAGAACCGCCTCGCGCCCTGAACGTCCCTCCCCTCCGCCCTACTCGTCGGCCAGTTCCTCGATCAGCGTCTCCAGGCTGTAGCTCTCCAGGGGGTTGTCGGTGTCCCGCAGCGTCGAGATGACGAACGTCGAGTTGGTGCGCTCGACGCCCTCGATGGCCTCGAACTCGCTGATGAGACGTTCGACCGCGTCGCTGTCGGGAAGGCGGGCGACGAGCATGAAGTCGGTCTCGCCCATGGCGAAGTACGCCTGGGTGACGCCCTCGACGTCGAGCAGCTTCTGGCCGAACTCCTCGTAGGAGTCGCTGTAGTCGGCCAGCACCTCGACCAGGACCGTGACGCCGAGGCCGGCCTTCTCCAGATCGATGTCGTAGAGGTCGTTCTCGATGACGCCTTCCTCCCGGAGGTTGTTCAGCCGGTAGTGGATGGTCGAGACCGGGATGTCGGTCTCCTCGCTCAGTCGCTCCGGACTGCCGGTGCCGAGGTCCGCGATGGCCTTCAGGATGGTCACGTCGCGCTCGTCCATTGACGGTCACGTTACGTCCCCGTCTACTTAACGGCGGGTCCCTCGTCGCGAGTCCCGCCGAGAACGGTAATTTAACCGTCATTCATTGTCGAAGTTGACTCAGAAGGAGGGCGTATATTCTCAATCACTGCCGGTATTTCGATTCCAGTTCAAATTTCTATCAAACTCTTGTAGAAGGGCTTAAGGCCGACGAAATACGACGGTTGTAACAGAACCATGATTTCGAGAGATATTGGGAGTCGACTCCCACTTCTACCGCTGATGTTCGTACTGCTCGCAACGCTCTGGGGCGGGTCGTTCACCGCCATCGAGATCGGCCTCCACTACTTCCCGCCGCTGGCGTTCGCCGGGATTCGGTACGCCGCCGCCGGCGCGATCATCCTCGGCTACGCCGCGGTCGCGACCGACCGCTGGCGCCCCCGGGCGCGCGACGAGTACCTCGCGGTCGGGGTCGTCGCCGCGCTGGTCATCGCGGGCTACCACGGCCTGCTCTACCTCGGCGAACGTAACGTCTCGGGCGCCGTGGCAGCCGTCGTGGTCAGCCTCGCGCCGGTCCTGACCGCCGGGTTCGCGGCCGCGGTGCTCGACGAGCGACTGACGCTCACCGAGGGGTTCGGCTTCGCGGTCGGGGTCGCGGGCGTCGCGGTCGTCGCCGGCTTCGACCCCGCGAGCGCGCTCTCGACCAGCGTCGTCGGCGTCGGACTGGTCCTGCTGGGCGCGGCCTGCTTCGCGCTCGGCGGGGTCCTGACCAGGCCGCTCCGAACCGACCTGCCGGCCGCCGCGCTCCAGGCCTGGTCGATGCTCGGCGGGGCGGCCCTGCTGCTGGGCTGGGGCGGGCTGCGCGGCGAGTCGCTGTCGGCGATTCGGCCGACGCCGACCGCGCTGGCGTCGCTGGCCTACCTGACGCTGTTTTCGGGCGTCGTGGCCTTCCTGCTGTACTTCCGGCTGCTCGACCGGATGGGGCCGACGAAGCTCCACCTGGTCGGCTACCTCGAACCGGTCGTGGCGACGCTCGCGGGCTGGGCGGTGCTCGGCGAGGTGGTGTCGACCTCGACGGTCGCCGGCTTCGCCGCCATCTTCGCCGGGTTCGCGGTGCTCCACCGCGACGCGATGCGGTCGCTCTGGAAGTCGGTCCGACCGACTGCGCTCGCGACGTCGCTGCGCGGGTCGCTCGGGCGCGCCGGAACTCCCGACGCGAAGCACCGGGAGTCGGACGCCGGCGAGGGCGCGTGGTCCGCCTCGAGTGGTCCCGCCGACGACTGACGCGACGGCTCTCGCGGCCGGCGGTGCGGCGGTGCAGCGATGCCTCAAGACGCGGCCGGCGTCGCGGCGAATCCCCCGAACGAACCCACCACTTTTCGGCTCCCCTCCCGTACGCCGCGGCATGGCTACCCACGACGCGCAGGACCCGGCGCTGGACGCCCGCGCGGACTACGACTACCGGTCCGACGAGTCGGTCCGGCCGGGGCTCGTCTCGGATCTCGCGGAGCGCGTGGACGGCGACGTCCGCTTCGACGGCTACTCCCGGCAGCTCTACGCCACCGACGCCAGCGCCTACGAGATGACGCCCATCGGCGTCGTGTTCCCGACCGACACCGACGACGTGGCGGCGGTGATGGCATACTGCGCCGACCGCGAGATTCCGGTGCTGCCGCGGGGCGGCGGCACCAGCCTCGCGGGCCAGGCCGTCAACGAGGCGGTCGTCCTCGACTTCACCCGGTACATGGACGCCGTGCTCGACGTCAATCCCGACGCCGAGACCCCGACCGCTCGGGCCCAGCCCGGCGCGGTGCTCGGCGAACTCAACGAGGAACTCGCTCCGCACGGACTGAAGTTCGCGCCCGACCCGGCGTGGGGCGACAAGTCGGCGCTCGGCGGCGCCATCGGCAACAACTCGACGGGCGCCCACTCCCTGAAGTACGGCAAGACAGACGCCTACGTCGAGGAGTGCGAGGTCGTGCTCGCGGACGGCACGGTGACAACCTTCGGCGAGGTGGCCGTCGACGACCTCCGCGCCCGCGGCGACGCCGATGGCGACGTCGAGGCGCGCATCTACGCCGAGGTCGCCCGGATTCTCGACGAGGAGGCCGAGGCCATCGACGAGGTGTACCCGCAGCTCAAGCGCAACGTCTCGGGGTACAACCTCGACAGACTCGTCGACGAAGCGGAGTCCGGCACGGTCAACCTCGCCCGCCTGCTCGCGGGCAGCGAGGGCACCCTGGCAATCGTCACCGAGGCCGAGGTGAGTCTCGAACCCGTGCCCGAGACCAAGTCGATGGCGCTGCTGGCCTACGTCGACCTGCTCGACGCGATGGAGGACGTGGCCCACGTCCTCGAGCACGACCCGTCGGCGGTCGAGGTGCTCGACGACGTGCTCGTCGACCTCGCCCGCGACACCGAGGAGTTCGCCGACGTGGTCGGGATGCTCCCCGAGGGAACGAACTCGGTGCTGCTCGTGGAATTCTACGCCGAGGACGACGCGGACGGCCGCGAGAAGGTCGCCGACCTGCTCGCCGACCGAGCGGGCGACCTGGCGTTCGAGGCGCTGGAGGCCCACGACGACGCCGAGCGCGCCAGATTCTGGAAGCTCCGGAAGTCCGGGCTCCCGATCCTGCTCTCGCGGACCTCCGACGCCAAGCACATCTCGTTCATCGAGGACGCCGCGGTGCCGCCCGAGAACCTCCCCGAGTACGTCGCCGACTTCCGGGAGGTCCTCGAAGACAACGACACGTTCGCCAGCTTTTACGCCCACGCCGGCCCGGGCTGTCTCCACATCCGGCCGCTGGTGAACACCAAGTCGCCCGCCGGCATCAACCAGATGGAGGCCATCGCCGACCGCGCCACCGATCTGGTGGTCGAGTACGGCGGGTCGGTGTCCGGGGAACACGGCGACGGCCACGCCCGGACCCAGTGGAACCGCAAGCTCTACGGCGAGCACGTCTGGAACGTCTTCCGCGACCTCAAGACCGCGTTCGACCCCGACTGGCTGCTCAACCCGGGCAACGTCTGCGGCGACCACGACATGACCGAGAACCTCCGGTTCGACCCCGACTACGAGTTCTCGGCCGGATTCGCGCCCGAACTCGAGTGGGAGAACGAGAACGGCTTCCAGGGGATGGTCGAGCTCTGCCACGGCTGCGGCGGCTGTCGCGGCGGCCAGGACACCACCGGCGGGGTGATGTGCCCGACCTACCGGGCGGCCGACGAGGAGGTCACCGCGACCCGGGGCCGGGCGAACCTGCTCCGGCAGGCCATGTCCGGCGATCTGCCCGAGGGCGAGCAGTTCGACGTGGAGTTCATGGCCGAGGTGATGGACCTCTGCATCGGCTGCAAGGGCTGCGCCCGCGACTGCCCGAGCGAGGTCGACATGGCCAAGCTCAAGGCCGAGATCGAGCACGAGCACCACCGGCGGCACGGCGCGAGCCTGCGCGAGCGCCTGTTCGCCGAGATCGGGACCCTCTCGAAGGTCGGGAGCGCGCTCGCGCCGGTCTCGAACTGGGCGAGCGCGGTACCCGGCGCCCGGACGGTGATGGAGAAGACCGTCGGCATCGCCAGCGAGCGCTCGCTGCCGACGTTCCACCGCGAGACGCTCGAGGACTGGTTCGCTGCCCGCGGCGGCCCGCAGGTCCCCGAGTCGGAGGCGACCCGGAAAGTCGCGCTGTTCCCCGACACCTACACCAAACACAACCACCCGGAGGCGGGCAAGGCTGCTGTCCGGGTGCTCGAAGCCGCGGGCGTCCGCGTCCGCCTGCCGGCCGGCGTGACCGACAGCGGGCGACCCGCCCACTCGAAGGGCTTTCTCGACAAGTCCCGCGAGCGCGCTCGGACCAACGTCGAGGCGCTCGCGCCGAAGGTCCGCGACGGCTGGGACGTCGTGGTGGTCGAACCCTCCGACGCGGTGATGTTCCAGTCGGACTACCTCGACCTGCTCGGCGGCGACGAGAGCCCCGAAGCGAGTCGCTCCGGCGAGCAGTACGCCGAGCCCCGGACCGCCGACCCGGAGGCCGGGGTGGCCGACGCGGAGGCCGGAGCGGCCAGCGACGGCGGCGCAGCAACCGCGAACCCGGACGACCTCGCGACCGCGGCCGAGCGCGTGGCCGCCAACACGTACGGCGTCTGCGAGTACCTCGACGGCTTCGACCTCGACCTGTCGTTCGACGCGCCCGACGAGACGCTGACATACCACGGTCACTGCCACCAGAAGGCGACCAAGAAAGACACGCACGCCGCCAGCGTCCTCCGAGAGGCGGGCTACGAGGTCGACGAGCTCGACTCGGGCTGCTGCGGGATGGCCGGCAGCTTCGGCTACGAGGCCGAGCACTACTCGATGAGTCGACAGATCGGCGAGATCCTGTTCGAGCAGGTCGCCGATAGCGGCGGCGAGACGGTTGTCGCGCCGGGCGCGTCCTGCCGGGCCCAGCTCGGCGACTGGGAGGGGCTCCGGAGCGAGCCGCCCCACCCGATCGAGAAGGTCGCCGAGGCCGTCAGGGATTAGAACTCCGAGAACTTGTCCCGCCGGTAGATGTCGAGTTCGCTGACCGTCGACTTCTCCTGGCGGGCCGCGAACGCGATGGCCTCGGCGACCTCCTCGGGTTCGGTCACCTCGCCCTCGTCGAACCGCTCGGCGAACGACTCGCCGTAGGCCGACCCGAACTCGGTCCGGACCTCCGAGGGGTTGACCACCGTCACCGCCACGCCGTCGTCGCCGACGTTGCCCTCGAGGCTGTGGGCGAATCCGCGGACCCACCACTTCGAAGCGGCGTACACCGGATTGAACGGCCGGGGGAACTTCCCGGCGAAGCTCCCGACGAAGATGAGGTTCCCCTTCGTCTCCCGGACGTGGGGGACGGCGGCCCGGGCCGCGTAGAACACGCCGTCGACGTTCGTCTCCATCATCGTGTCGTACTCGCCGGTGGTCATCTCCTCCACCGAGTCGCCGCGGGCGAGCCCCGCGTTGTTGACCAGCACGTCGAGCCGGCCGAACTCCTCGACGGTCGCCTCGACCGTCCCCTCGACCGAGTCCTCGTCGCGGACGTTGGTCGGAGCCACTAGCGTCTCGACGCCGTACTCGTCCTCGACCGTTCGGGCCACCTCGTCGAGGATCTTCTCTCGTCGGGCCGCCAGCGCGACGTCCGCGCCGTCGTGAGCCAGCGCGTGGACCGCGGCCTCGCCGATGCCGGAGCTCGCGCCCGTGACCAGTGCCGCCTTGCCGTCGAGGGGGTCGTCTGCCATACCCCGAGATGTGACGGCGAGGACGTTGGTTCTTTCGTCGGCGGGCGTTTTGCGGCGGGCCGTCGGCGCGATAAGCAGAGGCTAACGACGGGAAGGACGGCCGAGAGTGCGCGGGCCGGTACCACGGAGTTTATGCGTCGGCGAATCAACACGGTGGCATGTTCGTTCTTCGAGGCGGGACGGTCGTGGACGCCGACGGGCGGCGCGAGGCCGACGTGGCGGTCGAGGACGGCGAGATAACGGCGGTCGGCGACGCGCCCGACGACGCGGACGAGGAGATCAACGTTGGCGGGCAGTTCGTCGCGCCCGGACTTGTGGACGCCCACGTCCATCTCATGATGGACGGCCGGGCCGACCCCGCGACCGTAGAGGGCGACGGGGAGGCCGCGCTGGCCTACCGGGCGGCGGCCAACCTCCGGGACGCGCTCGACGCGGGCGTGACGACCGTCCGGGACCTCGGCGCCGCGGGGACCGTGGCGCTCGACGCCGGTCGAGCAGTCGAGCGGGGCGTGCTGGAGGGCCCGCGGGTCCTCGCCTGCGGGCAGAACGTCGTGATGACCGGCGGCCACGGCCACTGGTTCGGCCGGGAGGCCGACGGCGTGCCCGAGGTGAAGAAGGCGGTCCGCGAGCAACTCAAGCGGGGCGCCGACGTGGTCAAGTGCATGGCGACCGGCGGCGTCCTGACCGAGGGCGCGCTGACCGGCGCGCCCGAACTCGACGAGGCGGAGCTCGAGGCCGTCGTGTCGGCCGCCGAGGCCAAGCGCGTCCCGACCGCGGCCCACGCCCACGGCACCGCCGGCATCAAGCACGCGGTCCGGGCCGGAGTCTCCAGCGTGGAACACGGGACGTTCATGGACCGCGAGGCCGCCGAACTGATGGCCGACCGGGGAACCTACTGGGTGCCGACCGCGAAGGCGCTGTACGGCATCGTCGACGCCGGCACCGAGGCCGGCATCCCCGAGTTCGCGGTCGAGAAGGCCGAGGCGGCCAAGGAGGCGTGGGCCGAGGCGTTCGACCACGCGCTCGACGCCGGCGTCGACATCGCGATGGGGACCGACGCCGGCACGCCGTTCAACTACCACCGCGACATCCCCGAGGAGCTCGGACTGATGGTCGACCACGGGCTCTCGGAGCGCCAGGCGCTGGAGGCCGCGACGGTCAACGCCGCCGACCTGCTGGGACTCGACGACGTCGGCACGGTCTCGGAGGGGGCTCGCGCGGACCTCGTGGTCCTCGACGACGACCCCCTGTCGGACGTCACCGCCTGGCAGTCGCCGGCCCGCGTCGTGCGGCGTGGAACCGCGGTCCGGTGACAGGCCCACGTCAAAAGGTCTTTTATACCGGGCAATGGAGGGTTAAGGTACATGAGACGGCTGCTGGCTGTCGCCCTTGTCGTCGTGTTACTCGTCGGGACGGCCCCCGTAGCGACGGTTTTGGGCAGTCACTCCTCGCGCGAACTCGCCGCCGCCGCGCAGACATCGGGCGCTGCCGCTGCGAAGATGCCGGGCGCTGCCGCCGCACAGACGTCGAGCACCGCGTCGAGCGAGGCGGCCGGCGCTCCGCAGACGCTCGTCGCCACCGACAACTTCGACAGCGTCGAGTTCCACATCACCGTCTTCGAGAACGGGACGGCGGAGTGGTCGTTCACCTACCAGCGGCGGCTCGACAACGACTCCGAGCGCCAACAGTTCCAGCAGTTCGCCGACGAGTTCAACAACAACTCGACGGCGCTGTTCACCGACTTCAGGCGCCAGGGCCGCCAGCTGACGAGTGCCGGCCACAACACGACCGACCGGGTGATGGAGGCCGAGGGCTTCTCGAAGACGGCAGACGTCGGCGGTCTCAACGACAACCTCGGCATCGTGAAGATGTCGTTCCAGTGGACCGGCTTCGGCTACTCGGCCGACAACAGCGACAACATCATGATCGGCGACGTGTTCGAGGGCGGGCTCTACATCGGCCCGAACCAGTCGCTGGTGATCCACGCCGGACCGGGCCTCAAGTTCGAGGCGGTCAAGCCCGCGGCGCCGGCCCAGCCGTCGGGTAGCGACCTCGGGTCGAGCGACACGGTGACCTGGCAGGGCGAACGCGACTTCATCGACCAGCGGCCGCGGGTGACGTTCCAGCCGGTTCGGGGGACCGTCACCGTGACCACGACCACGACCACGACGACGAACGAATCCGCCGGCGGCGGAGACTCCGACGAGACCACCGCGCCGGGCGCCGGCCAGCAGCCCGCCGGCGACGACTGGCCGCTGCTGATGATGTTCGTCGCCGCAGTGGTGGTCCTGCTGGGACTGGCGGCCGCGTTCGCCTGGCGGCAGGGCGACTTCGGGTCGTTCGCGGCCGACGCCGACGACCCCGGCGACGACGACGGCGGGGCGACCGCCACCCGAAACGGCGGGTCGACGGCGGCCGAACCGTCGGTCAGCGACGAGGAACTGCTCACCGACGAGGCCCGCGTCAAGAAGCTGCTCGACGAGAACGGCGGCCGGATGAAGCAGGTCAACATCGTGGACGAGACCGGCTGGTCGAAGTCGAAGGTGAGCATGCTCCTCTCGGAGATGGAGGAGGACGGCGACATCAGCAAACTCCGGGTCGGTCGGGAGAACATCATCAGCCTCGAAGGTCACGAGCCCGACGCTGCCGGGTCGCCGCTCGAAGGCGAGTAGTCCTGCTACGAGCGGTCCTCGACGATGGCGTCTCGACGCCGGCCCCTCTCTTCGTGGATTCCGGCGAATCGACGGCTACGAGCGTGCGCTTGGCAGTGTGATCGTTGACTCTTCCACTAGGCCGCATCGTTCACCTCCGTTTTCGCTGATTGGTAATTGAGCATGTCGAGACGGCGACGGACGTAAAGCCGCGGTTTCGTTCGGATGAACAGTTCAGGGTCGGGGCCACGCGTGTGGAACCGAGACACGGCGGCATGAAAGCGCAACTGTTAAACAGTCCGTCCGACTACGATTGAGTGCAGACACGAGGTACGCTCCGTTGCGGAGACGGATACGGTCCGTCGATGCTCGAAGCGTGACGTGAAACGGAACGCTCCGTTGGTGTAGTCCGGCCAATCATCTTGCCCTCTCACGGCAAGGACCAGGGTTCGAATCCCTGACGGAGCACTTCCATCCTTCTCCCGTCATGCAGTTTTCGTCCGTGAACAATGGTGAAACCAACGCATGTTCACGGGCAATTACCTTCGATGGACCGGTCGAACCTGCCGCCATCTTGCGATTAGCCAAATAGCGGCGGCAATTACCTTCGATGTACTGAACCCCGCGCCTTCTGGCGATTGGGTGAAATCGACGGGCAAGCACCTGGGTTCCCCGCGAGGTGGCAGGCAATGAAGAACGCCGACGAGGCAACGACCCCTCTAGAGGGAATCACGGTCGTCCCCGAACCCTCTGCAGAACTCCTCAACGAACGCCAACAGATCGACTACCGCAACCAGCGCGAGCAGTGCCTCGAATGGCTGCTCGTATTCGGAAAAGACCCCAAGAAAGCCGAGGGTTACGCACGCACTACCGTCAAGAACCGCGCCCACCGAATGGACCAGTTCTACCGATGGGTGTGGGACCGCGACGGATACACGACGACCGTCACGCACGACCACGCCGACGCATACCTGAGATGGCTCGCCAAGCAGGACCACAGCAACGCCCACAAGGACAACTGCCGGAAGGCGCTACTGATGCTGTACAAGTGGCGCGAGCACGAACACGGGTTAGACGAGTGGGACCCGGAGCTGTCCTTCAGTACCGGTCACAAGACGACTACGCCGCGCGACTACCTGACCCGCGAGGAACGCGGCCAGATTCGAGAAGCCGCGCTCGAATACGGAAGCGTCCCGTCGTACAAGGGCCTCGATTCCCAGGAGCGCGACCGGTGGAAGGCCTACCTCGCCCAGCGCTTCGAGAAACCGAAATCCGAAGTGACGCCGGAAGACTGGGACGAGGCGAACGGCTGGAAGATTCCGAGTCTCGTCTCGGTGAGTCTCGACGCAGGACTGCGTCCAATCGAAGTCGAGCGTGCCGTGACGGGCTGGGTCGATATCGAGAACGCCGTGTTGCGTATCCCGAAGGAGCAGTCCTCGAAGAACACCGGCCACTGGATCGTGGGTCTTCAGGACCGGACGGCCGAGACGCTCGACCGATGGCTTGAGCAGCGTGAGAACGACCCGACGTACGACGATACCGACAAGCTCTGGCTGACCCGGTTCAGCAACACCTACGGGTCAGCCTCACTGCGAAAGGTCCTCCGCCGGCTCTGCGATCAGGCGGACATCCCATACGAAAACCGACAAATGAGTTGGTACTCAATACGTCACTCTACTGGTACTTACATGACCAGAGAGGAAGATCTCGCCGCAGCCCAAGCTCAACTCCGGCACAAGAGTCCAGAGACGACGATGAAGTACGACCAAGCGCCCGTGGAGGATCGTCAGGACGCATTAGACCGGATGGGGTGAGAATCTCAGCTAGCTGCTAGGTGACCGATTCTCAATCGTCCTCGGACAACAATTTTCGCGCCAAGTCAACACGCTGCTCTCGACTATCCACAATCGCATCGATGTGATTGGGAGAACTATACTCCGATGATGTGGTGGAGTGTTCCTGGGGCTGTGGAGTTGATTGGTCTGGTTCGTCCGCATAGGGATTGAACCCCTCTTCCTCGACCGCTCGCCGTGCGGTTTCGTTTACTTTTTCGAGCGTATGCCGTCGGCTCTCGATGGTGGACTCACCGTAGGTCTGCTTCGTAGTCTCGATGTGTTCGTGGCGAAGTTGATCGCGTGCTTGCGACACGTCCTCTGTTTCTTCGATTGACTGTCCCAAGTTGTGCCGGAGACTGTACCACACAATCTTCCGGTTCTCGCGGTCGATGCCAGTTTCATCGCAGAGCTGCCTGAGTAGGTAGCAGAGATTCTTCGAATTGTACGGGTTCCCGTCACGGTTGAGCCAGAGACGGTTCGTTCCGTCGTATTTCTCGTAGTGGCGACGCTCTTGCATCCACTTGCTAAGCAAATCGCCAGTTCGCTCTGTTAGCGGCAGTTCTGTAGTCGGGCGGTTTTTGCCGGCATCTTCTTTCGTGATTTTGAGGATGTTCCGCTTCGCGTCGTACCAGTCCGTACGCGCTCGCTTGACCTCAATCGGAATGATCCCCGTTTCCAGGGCCACGGCGATGAGCGAACCGACTTTATTGCTGGTGTCTGCGCGCTCCCAGTCTTTTCTCATGACTTCGGCTTTCGGTTTCCCGAGTCGCTGCGCGACTAGACTATCGATCTTGTCGCGCTCCTCCTCGGACGTCTCGTAGTACGATGGCAGCGAACCGTACTCCTTTGCCGCTTGGAGAACCTGCCAACGCTCTTTGAAATTTAGTTTGTCGGCGTGTTCGTGCTCACCGTCAGTGAAGTTGATCCGCGGCCGCCATTTCTCTGCCCCGTTCTGGTCGTGCTTCCACGCGAAGTACTTCTGGAGCGCATCAGCGAACTTCCGCTTGCTCGTCTCCGAGTACGGATCACCGCTCTGCGTGCAGATTTCGTCACGGTCCAACCACTTGACGATCAGATCCGCCTGATCGTGCGTGAGTTCCGTCGGGTCCGATGGGTTAAAGCGGTCGATGACGAATCTGAAGACTTGGTCAACGCGTGCGTGATAGTTCTCCGACAGCGACGATGACAGCGGCTGTCGTCGGTTCGGGTTCTTCCCCTTCGTCAGCATCCAGTTGTAGAACTCGTCGAGATCGCGCTGTACTCTGCTCGCGTCGTCACTGAGTGACTCCGCAAGCGCGTTCGTGATCGGTTTTGGTTGGTGGTCTGGCATCGAAGCACACCGGGAAATGGACCGGTCATGTAAGTACCCTCGTAATCAACCGCTTCCGGTGCTTCCATCGAATGTATCCTTCCCCGGATAATCGCCCTATTCAGGGTCTGTAAGTTCTGTTTGGGGAATACGGTAACCGATCCTACGCCACTACCGGTCTCCACAATGGAATGTTTGTAATCCCGTGAAGCGATCCGTTTCCCGGAAAGAGATACCCTCGTCTGGCCGTTAACGAAATATCGATACCGGCCTAAAAGTGATACTAGAAAACCACATCTCCTTCTGGCGGTACCGATGGCGGGCTATCTGGCGGAATCCCATCAGGAATTGCCGGGAATATTGTGACAGCAGAGACTGCCTGAAACGACCGTCGAAACAATGCCCTCGACAAACAATCGCCCTCCAAAGATCCCATCGTCGATGCCATGTACACGGCTAAGTACGTACTCAGGTACATACACAGGTACCTCAGTACCCACTGGCGAACACCAATGAGTAGGCAGATATGTACTCGTCTCAGTATGTACGAACCGGTATGCGGAACTACGGAAGACGATAGATTAGATCTAACGGGTGTTCCGTCATTCCACTCGACTTTAGCAACCGCTTCTCAGGAGCTTCGCGTAGATTAGCCAGCAGCAGGGCTAAGAAATCGAGAATTTAGTCATTAAATAGCGAATACAGCATCTCAAGATTATCCGTATCCGAGTAGTCCGTAGTCCGTAGTCCTGTAGGATTTCGCCAGTCGTAGCGTAGCATCACGTTGTTTCCGAATCTGTTCCTCAGACACATTCGGAGGCTCGTACTCGTCACCGCGTAATTCAGCGACCAACTCCTCGGCCTCCGGTTCGGGAACGAACACGTCGAGTGCCATCGCTAGCAGGTCTTCATCTGCGTCTTCGTAGCCAGCGAGTGCATCAGCCAACATCAGCAACGACTCCAGTTTCGTCTCTCCCTGCGTCGTCACTCCGGTCTCTTCGTCCGTAATCACGAACCAATCGTCTTCTCGCTCAATCGTAATCGTCGGCATGATTTTCTCAACAGCGAGGAATGGTAAGTGTCTCCGGGTACGGTTAGAGTGCACCACCCTATCACTCTGTGGCAGGGGTTTATTCGTGTTAGGTGAATGCCTCCTTTATGAACGAACTGAGAGCGAATATCTCGTTCGACAGGTTCGCGGATATGCCGGAGTTCTACGGATCGGGTGCTGCGAAGTACCGCCTGGCGATGGTGAAAGAACGAGACGACTTCCTCGACCTGTTCGAAGGCGCTCGTCACGTGGATGCGGTGACGTACGCGGAGACGCCCGAGCTGATGGTGAAGATGCTGACCGAGTACGACATCGGGTCGCTGGACGTACTCATCGGGAACGCCGAGGACTACGCAGACCAAGTGAGCGAAGTCTCGACGGCGAGGTCTCTCGTCCGACTTCGGCAAGACGACCGGCTTACCGTTCGACTGAAGAATCGGAAGACCGTCCACTCGAAGATCTACCGGATCGTCATGCCGGACGACACGGTGAAGCTCGTACAGGGGTCGGCGAACCTCTCGCGGAACTCGTGGGAGTACCACACGAACCAGATCTCGGTCTTCACGACTGAGGTCGGGACTGAGCTGGACGAGGAGTTCGAGCGGTTTATCGACGAGTACCGCGAGGGGTACAGCGACCAGACGCTCCTTGAGGGGCTCGTTGAAGCGCTGGAGGAGGCCGATTCGCCGGAGGAGCGGGAGAACCGCATCGAGTACTGGGTCGGTGCGGGCGACCTCGACGTCAGTGATACGGCCGCCCTGAACCAGGATGCCGTCGAGGATCTGAAAGACGTCGCCGACCAGGTCACCGCCGTCGTCGACGATCCCGATGAGGCCGACGAGACGGTCGCGTTCGTCGAAGAACCCGAGAACGCAGACCGCAGCGTCGTCGAACCAGACACTTCGACAGGTGAGGAAGAGTCCGACGAGGATGTGGACAGTGACCAGTCGCCGGATGTCGGGCTCGTGGAGTCGGACCACGAAACGGAGTTGACGGATACGCTTGACCGGCCGCGGGTTCGCGCACCCGACGAGAAGATTCGGATGGGAACTAGCAAGGTGGACAAGGATACCGCGGACGAGTTCGGAGCCGGTCTCCGTGACCGCGGTGCGACCGTCGAAGACCACAGCATCACCGCGCCGCTGAGCGCGTACAACAATCAGGTCAAAGAATCGACGGCCATCCCGACGATGTCGGTCCTTCCGGAGGCCGAGCAGGTCGTGATCGGCGAGGACGACGAGATGATTCTCGTCGCCACCGACGAGCCGACGCCCGAAGTCCTGGATCACTGCCTCGAAACCATCGAGGACTACATCGAGACCGTCGAGAACCACGGCCACACGCAGTCCGAGACCGCAGTAATGGCGCAGATGTACGAGGCGTTCCTCTACGGGTTCTGGGCTCCGTTCGCCAACCAGTACGCTGAAGCCCTCTCGTCACCGTCGCGGACGCTGGATAACGTCCTCCAGCATCTCTACATCGAAGGAAAGAGCGACGCAGGGAAGGACAAGCTCACCGAGTACATTCTTCGACTCGTCTCCGACAACACAGTCATCTCCGGTGTCGACGCGGACGAGGTCGGCGTAAAGGAGGTCCGTGGCGTCCGCGAGTGGGACACGTGCTTCCCGTACGCAATCATCGACGCGGAGAAAGAGAAGATCCAGCGGTGGAGCCCGATTCGGAACTACTGGGGCGACTGGACGCCGACCAGCGTCGATCAGCCGTGCCTCATCTTCACGACGAACGACGCGCTTCCGAAATCTGAGTTCCGGAACCGGATGAAAATCCTGAGCATGGATGTCTCCTTCCCCTCCAACCCGGAAGACCCAGGCTTCCGCGAAGCGCAAGAAGACCTTTCGGACGTGTTAGAACGGCAGAACCCGATCTTCAGTTACGTGGCCCGCCGGATGCTCACCGAGCAACCGTGGACTGACGGGAACGGTACTATCGAAGACGTCCGCCGCATTGTCCGCGAATTCTACGACGAAGCGGGTCGAGAGCAACCCGAGTACTTCCCCGCTGACGAGCCGGCCGAAAAAACGTATGATACGGGTCGGTTGAAATGGCAGCGGGATATCCAAGGCGGCCGTGTCACGTTCGAGCCGGAGCCGAATGCCATCACAGCTGACTTCGACCGCGAAGAGTATGAGGTGTACGACTACGAGAAGCGCCTCCCCAAACGATTCATGTCCGAGAAATCGTCCACAAGCGTCTATATCGGCGCACCAGAGGAATTCGCTGAGTGGATCGGGTACTCGGTTGACGAGCTACTGAATGGTGCTACTAAGACAGAATCTGATACCACCCAGCAAAATAGCGGCTCGGAAGACAACGTGGATGATAGCGAATCGACTGGCTTCTTCGCACGATTGCTTGGCAGCTGACCGGCCCTTAATTAGCGATATAATCGGGTTTGTTTCACGAAAGTACCAACTCAGGTCTTGGTCAAGTCAGAGTTCTTGCTGGAGGATTACATGGATACGGTCTAGTACCGGGTTGCAGTTGCTGTTATTTCGTGCTGTTTGCCGCAATTCGTCGAACAACTCAGCCAGCGTATTCACGGTCTCATCCCTCATCTCTGGTGGATTAATCACTGGAACCTGTTCCAATTGGTTCGGTTCGATTTTATCGAGGCCGCCATCCCGCGTTTGCTTGTACTTACGAACAACCTCGTCGAAGATGTCGCTATTGAGGTACGCTAGTAACGCTTTCAGTTCGGTCTCTGAAAGCGTGATGTCGTAGAAGCCGTAGCAAGCGTTTGTATTCCGCACATCTGTTTCGTTCAAGATGAACCTGAACTGATCTCGGCTCGCATTTTGAACGAGGACGCGAGTTGGATCTTTTCGTCGAGGACGGTACCAGTACGGACGGTTCGAGAACGTGCTCGTGTCATTAAGCCCATATTCAATTACACCGTCTCGAAGGTACTCTCGCACGGCCGAGTACCCGTTCTCGATATCGGATCGCTCGGGCGCTTCTCTATTTGCCCCCTTCGAGAACTGGTGTTTGAAGTCCGCGATCGTATTCGGGACTCGGGGTATTTGATCAGGATCCAGAAGCCAGACGTCTTTCCCGTTCGCGCGTGCTTCTTGCCAGTTGAACTCTTGGTAGTCGTATCCGTCTATCTGACTCGGCTTACGGACGATCCGTGACAGGTGGCGTTCGTCAAGGTCGTTCTCCTCAACCTCCTGTTTTGACAAGCAGAAGAGATTGACTTCGCCTGTGGTTGGACCACGGTGGATGGTGAGGAACTTCCCAAGTTGTGGGAGGTGGCTCGTGTCGATCTCGACGGGGTCGAACAGTACCTGCCAGTTCTTCTTGGGGCGAAGGTCCGTCTGTGGAACACGATTGATGAAGCCCCAGTCAGTTGAACCCGGCTCACCGTTTTCGACTGCCTCACGGATCATCTTCGACTCGACTTTCTCGTCGACACGAATGAAGTGCGTCTCGCCAGCTGTCTCACCCTCGGGTTTCGCTTCTAAGAACGTGAGCAGAGCAGTCGTGTCGGCATTGTCGAAGACACAGTAGCTCTCCGGGTTGAATTGTACGAACGCTTTGATTGTGTAGTTGTCGAGGAGGAACTGCTTTAGCGACTCCCCGTATCGATTGCTGAGGAAGCTTTGCGGGGTGATGAAGGCTGCACGATCACCTGGCGACAGGAAGGCACGTGAATGGTAAATAAAGTAGGCATGGAGGGGTGATCGAGCGCTTATTTCGATCCCTGTAGCCTCCTCCAGTTGCGTGTTAGTCCGTTCTTTGTACCAGTCCTGGAGTGCATCCCCCTTCGTGTACGGCGGGTTACAGACGATTGCATCAACATCCTGTTGTAGATCCGCAGGTCGGAGATTGAGAAAATCAGTTTCATTCAACTCATGCGGTTGCCCGGACAAGGTCAGCGCAGTGCTTCCCATGAGGAGTGCGAGTTGGCTCCGGTCGATCCCGTTAATGCGCGCTGGATCGGTACTCAGACGCCAGTCCGGGTGAAATGGACTAGACAGGACGCCGGCTCCCATCCCAGGATCCATGACGGTATCATCGCTTTCCCCTGCCCATGACTGCATTAACTGACCAATGTCAGGTGGTGTCCTGAACTGGCTGAGCACCTGTCGGCATTCCTTCGGAGTTACTGCCTCGTAGAGTCGTCCGATGTCTTCCGCGGGTTGCGTGGACGCAAGCAACCGATCTCGATTCTCGTCGATGACCTCCATCTCCGATTCATCGACATGGAGAAGGAAATAATCCAACACGCACTCTCCGAAACCTGGATTCGCCCCAACCTCTGCAACACTTTGAATTATCTCCCAAGTATCGGCAGGGAACTCCGGCAACTCACCACGTCGATGATGCCACTCATACACGGTGGCCTTTAGCAACCGGGTCAAGACGGCCTGGCGGGCGACGAGGCGTCTCCTAGCACTGGTAGTCGCATCATTCAACCCATGAGACAGACACCATGTATCGACTCGCCCGTGGAGTGAGTCTGGGATCTCAGCGAAGGCTGGTGCGAGTCGATCAGCTACCGTTGTGATGATCTCGGCGAGGCGGTCGGTGTCAACTGACCGGCTGAACTCGGGTATCCCGTGATCCTTATCTACCCACTGATGATCAGGCGCAGCAGGAGTTATCGGTGATATATCTGCCATTTCCGCCTTACTCAGGGCCAATTCCAGATCTACTGGAGTGTCTGTACGGCAGCGTCGAAGGTTCGTTTCATCTAACATCGGGGTAGCCTGCCATCATGAATCTGGCAGTTATAAACCCTCGCCCCCTGAGTCCGAGATTCTAACGCTACAGGCCGTTAGAAGCCAAATTCGGACTCACAGCGTGGACACCCAACTGACAGCACGACCATATCGCCAATAAGGGCAATTGAGTACCCCGATTGCCAAGAGTCAGCGGCGAATCAATGGTGAACCACCGCGCGCGCAGGCCGATATGGAAGGGAGTTCATCAATGAATTTTTTGTAATCCCAGTATAGCGCGAAGGCTTTCCAAAGACACGACAGAGGCAAGCCGAGAACCGCTCCTGAGATAGTTAGCCGGCCAGTCAAAGAATTTCCCATAGATTGGTGTCGGAGTACCCAATCGTCATTCGGTGCCAACCCAACGAGATTGATTTCCTCTTCCCCGTGCCCCCAGCGGCCGACTTCCGAGTACGGATCGATCATGCCAAATCGAATCCCTCGCAGGCGGCTTCTTGTCACACATCCCCCGAACGTGGTTACAACGTGCGTCGAGAGACTTCGCGTGGTGTCAATATTTACTCCTCGAACCCTGGGCCAACGGTAAACGAGTCTGGTGCGCAGGGCAGTTGGTTGTGTTGACACCATTGACAGTGCTCGCCCGCAGTGTACCGACTGAACGAGAACTCAGCAATGCGGTTCATCGACGTCGTCACGTCATCTCTGACTGCTTCCAGGTCACTATCGCTGAATGTTCGGGATTCAACTTTTGGACCGATGTCTCCGACATAGGCGTATCCCGCACGTGCTACAGGTCTATCGTACAGGTCGCGGCACGCTAACAGGTAGATTGGGAGTTGTTTGTCGTCCTGTAGGTCGCGGTGGCGTTCGGTCGCCTTGTAGTCGATGACGACCAGTTCGTCGTCAGGCGTCCGGTAGATGGCGTCAATGTAGCCGACGAGTTCGTGCCCATCGATATCGAGTTCGAATTCTCGCTCCGCGTCGATGATCTCGTAACTGTGGAGATCTAACTCGAAGTACCGGTCGATGCATTGTTTTGCCGCCGGGAGCGCGTCCTCAGAGCGGCGCTGGCTGGCGAGTCGCTCGCAGATCTCGTACCACTCTTCACGGCGTTTCACATCTTGATTCGCAGCTTGCTCGGCGGTGTCGTGGAACAACAACCCGATTGTACGTTGCGACACGCCACCACCGGCGTCGCTTGTGGTCTCTTGGTAATCGGGGAACGCGTTGATCACGTACTCCAAGTAGTGACTCCGCGGGCAGTCCTCGTAGGCCGCCAGTGACGTGTAGCTGTGAGAGAGCGAGGGCGACGGTGTCGACGGGCCAGTCAGCGACGTAACTTGGAGGGCCTCCCGCTCAGTTACTGGTGAGAGATTCCCGTCGAGGGTGGCCGTTGCAAGGTTTAGCACGCGGTCACGTGCAATCTCAACGGCGAGCTCCTCCCCACCGTGCCTGACGGTCCCGCCGATATTTCCGACAGTCTCGCTGGCCAGCGTGTTCGTCCAGTCTACTGCGTCGTCCGGGAGACACTCTTGAACATCAGTCCAGAGCGGAAGATGCCCTCGCTCTGGCTGCCATGGGATTCGAGGTGGGAGAATCTCGCCGACCACTTCCGAAACCGAATCCTCGTCCGCAGCATCGTCGCCTTCCTCGCGGCCACCCTGCAGGACGAGGATGTCCTCGGCACGCGTGATTCCGACGTGGAACACGCGGCGTGTCTCACGGGCATCACGCTCGACGAAGTCCTGCGCGAACGCTGCTTCCGCGCCATCCGAGAGGCTGGTTTCGAGCGCGTCGTACGTACGTGAGCTCGGGGCCCATTCATCAGCCGTGACTTGTGGGATGAGGACGACCGGGAAGTCCAGGCCCTTGCTTTTGTGGATGGTCATCACGTTAACGGCGTCGTCGGCGACGTCCGGCTGACTTGTGGGTGTGGTGCCACTCTCGTCGAACAGGGAGTCGTAGTGTTCGAGCGAGTCGATGAACTCCGGCGTGAGCGGTGGTTGGACAGCACTGTCTCCGTACTGTTCGATGACGTCCTCCAGTTGGGCGAGATCCCGGCGCTCTTGCTCGCTGAGATACCACTCGATGTTCGTGCGGTCCGTGAGCTCGCGGTACAGGTGGCTGAGCGACGCCGAATCACGGATATCGAGTAGTTCCGTGACGTGCTCGCGGGCTTCTGCGACGCGGTCAGGCTCCTCAAACTCGTCGAGCGGCGTCTCCTGAAGCGCATCCACGAGCGGGTCGTCGCCCGCGTTGAGCGTGCGGAGGTCGGCGTCGCACAGACGGTACCGCATTAGGAGGATGCGATTCCAACTTACCTCGTCTTCGGGGCGTGCGAGCGCCTTCAGGTAGGCAGTGACGGTTCCGACGCCGACTGATTCCGTGGCCAGATCGCCAGCAACCTGGTACGGGATGCCAGCATCTTCGAACTCGTCGATGACAGGCGTCGCGTGGGCGTGCTTCCGAACGAGTAACGCGATGTCGCCTGGGTCGTACGCCTCGTCGAGGTTTTCTGCTGCGCCGCTCACCAGATTCTGGACGACGGTGCGAAGCTGGGTCGCACCATCCGCATCGTCCTCGTCCGGCAGTTCGACGGTTGCGACGGTGTCGCCGTCATACGCAGGTTCGTCGACGCGTTTCAGTGTCTTGTGTCGTTCGCGGTGATCGAGCTTCTGAATCGCTTCGTTCGCCAGGTTGAGGATCGGCTGTCGGGACCGAAAGTTTTCTTCTAACGGTTCATCTTCGAGTGTGGCGAACGCGCGGTCGAGTTCGTCAGTGATGTTGGCGACGTTCGCGCCACGCCACTCGTAGATCGCCTGATCGTCGTCACCAACAACAAACAGGTTCTCGTCGGTGACCAGCGACGTTACGAGATCGAACTGAAGCCGGTCGGTGTCCTGGAACTCGTCACAGAACACGTAGTCCCACCGATCGGCGATTTCCTCACCAACCGGCGAGTCCATCAGCGCAGCCGTCTTGACTACCAGGCCGTCGAAGTCAATGAGATTGCGCTCGTCCAGTTCTCGCTCGTACGCAACGTACCCTGCGGTGAGATCTCGGGCAGCAAGACAGTCGGAAACGAACGAGTCGAGGTGGTCCGTGAGTTCAAGATCCAAATCGTCCGGGATCCCTTTCGGAGCACCGCTTGCGTACCCTCCAAACAGGTACTTCGGGAGTTTGTACGCGTTGTCTGGCAGATCACGCTCGCCATTCTGGTGGGCCTCGAACGCGGTTTCAAGCGCATCACACAGATCGACCAGCCGGTCGAGGAAATCCCGAGCACTGGCTTCGATCCCCTCCGTTCCCAATGCATCGCGTTCCGCGGCGAGCTCATCGCGCACATCGGGGAGTGAGTCCAGCACGCTCGACACGGACCGGCCGCCGAGATTATCGCTGGCAATCGTTTCGATGCGTTCCGGCAGGTCGGCGAGATCGTAGACGCGGTCGGCGGGCCCGAGGAACGCGTCGATGTCGTCTGGCGAGATGCCGCTGCGCTTCATCGACCCGATAAAGCTGAGCAGCTTCGATGCAGCTCCGGACGCGTACCCGTCGCTGCCGTACACGTTGGGTTTGACCGACCGGTACTCGATGTCGTCCAGAACATCCAGCACGATAGCGTACTTCTCGGCGTCCGTGGCGACCTCGAAGTCCGGGGCGATCCCGGCTTCGTAGGCGTAGTCAGTGAGGATCTCGTTACAGATCGAGTGGTACGTGTACGCGTCGATGTCGTACCCCGCTGTCCCGAGTTTCGCGTTAAGCTTCTCCCGCATCGAGTCCGCCGCGTTGTTCGTGAACGTCAACGCGAGAATCCGGTCCGGCGAGACGTCTTCCTCGTCGATGAGGTGCTCGATCTTCCGCACCATCGTGAACGTCTTTCCCGTTCCTGCTCCTGCGAGCACACGCATCGGGTACGCATCGGAGTTGATGATTGTCCGCTGTTGAGGCTCTGGGGACACGTCTTCTTCCGGCACCGGGAACCAAGACGGGTACTCGGACTCGTCGCTCATCGTTGCACCTCCGTGGACAGTCGGTCAGTACACATCTCTCGGTAGTCGCAGTCCGGGCACGCCTCCTCAGTAATAAGGTCGAGCGGTTCCGGCTTGTACGTCTCACCCGTGATACCATCGTGGGCCTCCCGGATGAGCGCCCAAATCGTGTCGTAGTGGTTCTCGTAGATTTCCGTAGTTTCCCGAGGCCAGCCACGCGCGGACACGTCGTATCCGCTCGGGGTGCTCTCGAACGACGTGCTGTTGAGGATCCCGTAAAAACTGAACCGAACCTCCATCCCGTCCTCGTAGAACGGTTCGTTCTTCACGCCTTCGACGTATGTCGCCGTCTGGAACGCGTTCCGGACCCGCTTCGGTTCGTGGGCCTCTCCGTCGAAATGGTCGCCAAGGTACTCGGCCGTCCCCGACGAAAGAACCCCGTCCGTGTTCCGCTTGTAGTCGAAAATATGCAGCCCGTCATCAGTCCGGACGACGTTGTCAGCTTTCCCGTGGAGTTCTCGACCATTCACTTCGCAGTCCACCCAACATTCCGTGGCGACCGAGTAGCGAGCATGCTCGATCCCGTCACCGCCGTCCGGATCGAAGAACGACGCGATAGCAGCGCGGTTCTCAGCTCGCTGGTACTCCTGATGCGCAGCAGATTCGTAGTCATCCGGGGTACTGTGTTCGTCCCACTTCGCATCGAAGACCTGCATCGCCCGGTTGTGTATCGTCTCCGGGTCGTCATCGCGGTCAGTCGCATCACACACGTCCTCGATAGTCTCGTGGTAGATCGTTCCTTGGTTGAGATACAGTTCTGTACGGTCCGGCGCGTTCACGTCTTGCGCGTAGCGGTAGTCGTACAACCGCGGACACGTCGCGTAATTCGCTAACCGCGACGGGGAGAGCGACGAACTCATCGCCGCACCTCCCCGTTAGCGAATTCGACACGTGCACGCAACGCTTCTCGGAGCTCGTCTCCTCGGGAGCCGCTTTGTTCGAGCAGGTCCTGAATCTCACCGAGTTCCGCTTCGACCCCGTCAAGCGATACCGTCACGTCCTGACTGTTCGCGCGGCGCACCTCCGCTAACGCGTCATCAACCCGCGACAGCAGGAACTGCTCCGCCGCTTTCTCACTCGTAATGTGTGGCTCATCGGCCTCGGTCACCCACGGAAGCTCCGCATACGCCGCTGTGAGGAACCGCGACGCTTGCGTACGCTCTTCAAGGGCCGTGTCTTCGTACTCGTAGAGACAACAGTAGAGCCGCTCTGTCGCCGCGCCAGCACCGACAGCCAACCGTCGCCGTGCATGCTCCGTGTGGTAGTGGGCGAACGGTCGTCCTGACGCTGTCGACGTCGTCGGGAACGTCGCATCTACATCTGCTCCATCGAGTTCCGTTACACCAGGGTAGTCCGGCATTGACGCGACTCGCTCGCTCGGGAACAACCGTGTCAGGAACGGGTCGCCTGGGTACTCACTGTCGACGAGATTTACGAGAAAGACCGCGCGGAAGGACTCGTTCTTGATCGCTTGCAAGTGATCGACGCGGACGCCGCCGTCGAGGTCCGTCGCGCTCGTCTGGTTCTGCTGCGGTGCGTACTCGTGAGCGCGTTCGAGCATCTCCTTGAACGACTCCCACGTCGCTTCCACGAACGCGGTCTCCTCAAGAAACTCGGCCATGCGGAACGCCCGTCGGACGTTCCCGAACTGCGCCCGCGCATTCAACGGGGCCGCTCGCTCCGCGATCCGCTCTTTCAACCCCGCGTCTGTCGCCCACCAGCGGACCCCATCTTCGAGGCTGTCCATATCGCGGACGTGGTCTAAGCGCTCCGTATCGAGTTCCGGGCCGTGACCGGTTCCCTCATCCTCGTAGTCGGCAGCAAGATGTCGAACGGCAGCAAGGAGTTCCCGAATTGCAGGGTCGTCACCGAACCCAGTGACGGTCGTCGATTCAGTTGGAATCCCGGCGCGTTCGAGCGCTTCGATGGTATCCGTAACGGTACTCCCGCTTTGCTTCGTGGCGACAGCGATGTCGTCGTAATTACAGTCCAACTGTGCGACGAGGTCTTCGATCTCGTTGGCAATCTCGGCGAGTTGTTCGTCACTGGAGTCTGTAGCGAGGACGGACACCGACCCCGTTTCCGGGTCTGCCGGGGCCGTCTCGTCGGCGAAATACGCTGCTGTGGCAGCTGGTCGCGTCGAGGGCGTTCTCGATGTCCCGCGGCGAGACTCGCTGAACGAGACGTAGTCCGTGACTGGCCCTGTCTCGACCCACGTCCGGCGCACACTCGCGTTCTCTTCGGCGATACAGACGAGTTCACAGTCCCCTACGAGAGCGTCGAGATACGCGCGGTCGAGCGGGAAGAACTCCTCAAACTCGACCGCGAGCACCGCGTCGAAATCAACGACGTCGCCGCGGGCATCCCCGGTGAGGACATCAAGCGCTTCCGAGATGAGTTGCCCGCGTTCCATGTGACCGTGCTCGGCCAGCCACTCGTGGAACGCGTCAAGCGCGGCCGTGATGTCACGGAGTTCCGGGGTTTCGTCAGGCGTGACCGTCTGCCAGGAGATCGTGCCCATCACAGCGTCCACGTCCTCGATAAACGACGGCTGTTCAGACGCCCGTTGGAGGTACTCCGTTTCCCACTCGTAGTCTGCGAGGAATCGATGGAGGAGTTCTCGCCGTAGCGCGTCGGAGAGAATGACGCGGTCATCAGCCTGATTGAGGACATCGGTCGCGTGCACGACGAGCGACGTCACGTACGGCGTCGCCGCACTCGGCAGTTCCGCACCTAACGTCTCCCGGAACGTGTCCGTACTCGTCGGCGCACCCGTGATGACGAGCACATCCTCAGAATCGTGCTCGTCGAGAAGCATCCGGTATTCGTCCCGCGCTGTCCGTTCGACGTTTTCGCCCCCGAACGGTGCCGTGACTAACGTCCCGTCGAATCGCCGGTGAGATGAGTGGTCAGACATGGCGGTTACCCTCGGACGAGCCGCGTGACCCGAGACAGAACGCCGGTGTCAGCAGCTGTTTCAGTGTCGTGTCGTGCATCTTCGATGATACTGAGCTCATCTATCCAATCCTTGAACCTCTTTGCGCTTTCAAACTGGACTGCCGGCCCGTAAATATTGGCCCGGATATGGGCTGGCGTAGCCTTCTGGAACTCCCAGCACTGCTGCTGATCCAGATGCGCTGAGAAATCAGCGATGACACGTCCGTCGTCCTTGAAATCGAGTTCACATAGCCCGTCGGATAGCGCGCTGATCCACTTCCGACGTCCCGGGTCGTGTTCCTGCTCGGCGGGTTTCTCCAGCGGCACGTACTCTGGTCGTTCCTTCTCGGCATACGCGTACAGCTCCGCGAACACGTCCCGAGCATCCGCGAGTCGGTCCGACTGGTCTGGAAGCGAGATATCCCGCTGCAAGATCAAGTGAGCGAACCACGGGAACAGGTTACAGCTGTCCGCTTTCCCCGCGATTTGTGCGGCCGATTCCCGTTCGTCCTTCTCCAGTTCGGAGAAGTTGACGTTGAAATCCAGCGTCTTCATCCGCGTTCGGAGTTCGGATTTAGGCTTCGTCGAGTCGTTCGAGGAGAAGATGAACGTCGGCATCTGGATGGAGCCGTCCCACTTCCCCTCCCAATACGACTTGATGATGTCCCGGTCGATCTTCGACTTCGCCACGTCGTCAACGATGTACGGGAAAACAGTGTCCGACGCACGAGCACGCTCGATGTTGTCTTTGACGAAGTCGTCGCCGGTCGTGACCTCCTGCACGTACCCGTTCGAGATGAGCCGCGCCCCGAACCGCAGGAACATGCCCTTCCCGCTGTCGTTGTCGCCGTGTAGGAACAGGAACGGCAGATCCTTGTCCAGCTCCGCAGATTCGTATTCAGCGTAGTGATGGGCGCAGTAGTTAGCGAACGGAGCCCAGCAGAAGTAGATAACACCCTCGTAGAAGTGCGCACGCGTCTCCTTCGTCGTTCTCGTTTCCCCGAACTCTCCGACCGTTTCGACGTACTGCTCGATCAGGTCGAGCGCGTCAGCGACTTCCTGCGGGTCATCCGGGAGTGGTGCCGATAATTCGAGGACGGAGTCGTCAACCCGTAGCCCGACCGTCTTCTCTTCCTTGTCGACGTTGAGGTCAGGATACCCGGTGAAGGTCTCTTTGTACCGTGCGATACCGGCGGGTGTCGCTACGATTTCACCGTCGTTGATACGGATGTTATTGGCGGACAGCGTGTCGTCCAGATTCGAGATAGCGTCTTCGAGACCCTGCGGAGAGAGGCGCACACGCTTGTCCGGACTAATCTCTGTTGGGTCGGTATCCGTATCTTCGGCGGCGAACACCGCCTTCTCTGCTTCTTCGGCGTCAGTGACGACATTGTACGTGTTGACTTGGTCGTCGTCAACTGCTTCGTCGAGCCGGGCGTTCAGCTCGGCGACCGGGTCATCACTGAACTCGTCCCCGCCCAGCCAGATATCGTAGATTTTCGCCTCTTCTTCTGCCGTTTCAGCGTCTTCGATCTCCTCCGTGAGATCCTCCATGAACGGCGTCGCGTAGTCCTTGTGGAACGCGTAGAGTCGTTCAAACCACTCGTCGACGGGCGTGTCCCCGTCGGTACGCCAGGCCATGTTGACGTTGGTTTGTTTGCTCCCCTGCCAGGCCTGCTTGGAGAGGTTCGCCGACCCACAGATGAGTGTGCGAGATCCGTCCTGGTTCTCGACAATGTAGATCTTCGTGTGGAGGAGAACGCGCGCGGAATCGACGGTGTGAATGAGGAGATCACCGTCTCGCCGCAGTGATTCCAGTTGCGCGGCGATTTTCTTCGCGTTGTTCGTGTTCTTCAGCGACCGCCGGTAGTCGTCGTGCTGGTTGTCCCCGACGATGACCTCCAGCGAGTCCACTGAGAGGTCCCGGTTCTGAAACATCTTGTAGATGAACGCCGGGGACTGACTGTACGTGACGCAGTAGACGTGCTGGGCGTCACCGAAGTAGTTCAGGAAGCTGTCCCATGATTTGTCGGCAGCCATCTCCAGGTCGGCGGTGCTGCCGTCATCGAACTCGACTGTTGCTTCGAATTCTGTCTTGGTCATGCGAGGGTTACCGGTGTGTTGGCGGGTACGTGAGTGGTTGCGTGAATCTGTACTGGCGCATGTTCAGATGTACGGGACACCGCGGATGACGCTGCCCTTGGTGAGGTAGCCCTTCATGGCGAAGTCGGCGCACTTGTCGGCGTAGTACGTGGTGATGGGAAGCCGGGTGGACCGGCTTAGCGACCCGACGTGCGCTTCAGACAGCCAGTAGGTCTGCTCCGCGAGCGTATCGAGGTCTGTCGATCCGTGGCGTTTCACGATCTGCAGCGGTCGCGGCGTGCCTGGACTGCCCTCCTTCCCACCGGTCGTGGTCAGGTAGGAGTGGTCGCCGTTGTGGACGTGGAATGCGATGCCTTTGTCTGCGATATCGAACCGTGATTTCGATTCGTCGTACTCGGCGATGCGGGGGTTCCCGGATTTCCGGATCTCGACGAGGTCGAACCGCTGGATGAGATCGCGGGCTTTGTCGAGACGGTTGATGAGGCTCTCGACGTCGAGGTAGAACTTCCCGTCACGATGGATGACCACGTGCCGCGGCGGTCGGCCTTCCTCTTCGGCAAAGATTTCCAGGACGTGCTTGATGACGTTCGCTACGTCGTCCTCGTCGAACGTCTCGCCAGCCTGCTTCGTGACGGCCTCAGACGCGAGGATGGTTCCGTCGGCCATGATGACGTTCGCGGCCGCGCCGAGGTGTTGCTTGGTCGCGTGGTCGTACGTCACGTCGAGACCGACGAACGCGTCAACGCCCCCGGGAACGTCGTCGATACGCCACGGCACGCCGCCCGCTTTACCGATAAGCGACGAGCAGATGTTCCCGCGGTAGTTGTCGTTACCGAGGTTGTCGATGGAGATCATCTGACTCGGCACGCCGAGTTGTCCGAGTCGGCGTTTAAATTCCGGATAGGGATCGTCGTACTCCGCTTCCGCCGCGTCGTCTGCATCTGGGACGACGATCAGCGCCGCATCGTAGTCACTCGCTTTCTGCGCGTGTTGGGAGTAGTGGAACTCCGAGCCGAGTTCGTAGGTCTCCTGATCGAACGCCGTTGGACCCGCATCGTAGTCCGCGAGCTTGTTGAGCAGCGTGAGCACGTACGGCCGTGCGTCGCTCTCCTCATCTTCCGGGTACAGCGCGATGATGTCGAACGACTCAGGAGCCTTGTACACGCCGTATTCCTTCCGCTCCAGCCCGCCAGCCCCGTAGTACCCCGTATTGCCACCTCCGAACCGTAGGTTCGGGGTGTTCGGTGTCTTGTGCTCCCGGTACCCGGCGTTCGTGGGTTGGGGGACGGGGTCGAAGCTGAAGTACGGCGTCGGACCGAGCAAATCCACGAACGACGTGACGACGTTGAACCGTTCCTCGGGTTTCATCCGGCTTTCGTTGTGGATGACGTCCAGGAACGTGTCATCGACACGGCCCAACTGCTCGAACGTCGGGATGACCTTACAGTACTCCAAGAGCTGCGGGAAGATCGAATCATCGCCGCTCCCGTACTGCAGATCAGCGATGATTGGGTCACCGGCCCGCATCGAGTTGATGACGTCCTGCTCGACGTGCTTCTCGTGGTACTCCGACATCGGGACTCCCGGCCCGTCCAGCACATCATCGTAGTCCATATCAATGACCTCCTTGACCGTTGCCGTGCGAGCACTGTCGTAGAGGTCAGTGTCGTGCTCGACGGTCACCTCGGCGATGTCGTGTCCACGCTCAACCCACTCGGCAGCGGAGAACGTCGATTCCAAGTGGTACGCGACGTTCACGCCACAAATCACGGTCCCGTCAGCATCAACACGAATCCGGCACTTATACTTCCGATATGCTTCGAACAAGCCGCTGTTTGCGGTTCGCTGCGGGGTAGGCTCGATGATCGAATCGATTCCCGACACCTCGAAGCGACCAGCAACAGCACGCTTCACGTCCTGCTTGACGAACTCTTGGAGCGGTCCGTCGTCCGTGTACGAGCGCGCCTCCAGGGTCGTTTCTCCTTGGTGGATGGGTTCGATGGTGTACCCGTGGATCGAGATCGTACTGTGGAGCTTCTCAGTCGCGTAGATACGCCGCCGGGACGCATCAGCTGTCGTAACTGGGCTGTTACTCCGGGACTGGTAGTAGTTCGCTGCTTTCGCCGTGAACCCCTCGATCCCGTTCGTGAAGTCATCCGGGTCGAGCCCGCCGCTTCCGGTTGCGCGGAGTTCATATTCGTGGACGGTTAGTTCCGGCAGGTCCCCGAGCTCGAACTGTAGCAGGTAGTTCCCGTCCGACAACGGCTGTTGGTGTAACAGTTCACCGCCACCATCTGCCGTCGGTCGTGGCTCGCTCGTCACTTCACTCCCCCGAACGAACTCCGACTCATCGCTTGAATCTGCCTCCGTTGAAGATTCGCCAGCGTCACTTTCGGAGGACTGCGCAGCCGATGTGTTCTCTGCCCCGCTGCTCTCGGCTTCGGCAGGTGGCTCGTCAAGCGGCGTGACGATCAGATCATACCCCGGGTTGAGTTGCATCTCACCGCGGTATTCGTTCCCGACTACGTTCTCCAGAACGTACCAGCGCCCGACCTCCCACTCGAAATCCGCAATCTCGTTATTGTGGAACACGGTCAGTTCCACTGGCGTCCCTTCGACATCCGCCAACTGAACTTTCCGAGCGATGGCGTCGTGGTCCCACTCGTCAGTCCCTGTGACGCGCAGTGAGATATCGACCTGTTCCCCATCCTCGATGTCATCCTTCACTGCCATCTACACCGACCAACGAACTCCCAGAATAAATAGATTGCCACTAGGCGAATCTGAAACACGAAAAATAAATTTTAGCGTGAACACAACGGCTTAACACCTCCATTGATGGTTCAGGAGACGCTGCGGAGACAGCACTGGACAACGACGATGTCGGAGGCCTTCCTCACAACCCGCGGCGAACAGACATTTTATGACAGAATTGAAAATAGGGACATCAGGATGCGTGAATATTTGTACTAGCGCAGAATAATCAGCCCTATGCTCGGGACAGGGACCGCAGAAGAATTCATCGACGACGCCGAACACCACAACCAGTGGTGGAGTAACGGCACTTCCCCGGAACTATCGCAGGCCACAGACCTCATCCCTCGCTCAGATTTCCACCGCGTCCTCAAGGGAACAAACACCCACTACACTGACGATGTCGAGAGTCTCGTCTACGCGATTCACGGACAAACTGGCATTGGGAAAACCACGCTTCTCCACCAACTCATCGCAGCTCTCCTCGACACAACGGACTTCCCACACCAAAACCAAGACCTCGAACTCACCTCCGCACTCTCCCCCAGACAAATCCTCTACCTCCCTTTAGAAGACTCTCTGTATCAGTTGGAACGACCAGGCGACGATATCAAACGCCTCAGCCAGGTCATCGACTACTTCCAGACCCACGTCGCACCCCGTCAAGGACAAAAATTCATCCTCCTCGACGACGTCCAAGCCCTTGACCTCGACGAGAACCGCAAAGCAGAGCTACTTGACCTTATCGACGACAATACGTACGTATTCCTAACCGGCAACGTCCGCGCGCAGGTCAACCTCTCCACCGCCGAAACCGCCGACACCGTCGATGAATTCGAAGGCCCATGGCCCATCCTCCCAATGAAATTCATCGACACCGTCCAAACTGGCGAAGGCCTGGGCGTCACATTCACTGAGGAATTCCGAACCCAACTCGAACAATTCCAATCACCTGACTTAGACGGCCCATCACCGATCAAAACAATTCGGACCGGACTTTCGGGAGCAAATTCGGAAACTAGTCTCGACACAGCTGTTGAGACGCTCTCAGAACTCTGTTTCGACATTTTTGACGAGGACGACCGAAACAACCTCCACGACGCTGCGCGCGCATACCTCCGAACAGGCGGCACCCTCCACCAAACAGACGACCCGTCAATCCGGAACGACCTCTCAAAATCCCACTTCCTCCTCTTCCTCTACAAAGAACTCGCCAAGCACCGATCCATCCAACAACCCGAAAACCTCCACCGACTCAGTTCCATCGCCGCAACCAACGCCGGTGAAGAACTCCAGTACACCGATCTCAGCGACCAAATCGGCGTCGACAGGCGAACCGTCGACAACTACCTCGACGTGCTCGACGAAGGCATCGCCGTCACCGAATCCCACGACTACTCCCTGCGCCGCTACCGCCGCACCCGCTTGTACCTCCGCAACCCACGCCACCTCGTCCTCCTCTCCCAACGCCAGGAACACCACGGCTTCGAAGCGTACGAACGACAAGACACCCTCAACCACGAATTCGAATACAAACTCGCCCGCACCGTCGCCTTCGACCACGCCAAACGCCTCGCCTTCAACGTCGGAGCATACGACGTCGAATACACCGAAACCGAATCCGGCCTCGTTGACTACATCCTCCACCGCAACGGGCACGTCCTCCCCTTCATCCTCTCCTACCACCCACACACTGGCAACGCCGAAACAATCGCCGAAGAATTCACCCCCGAATCCGGCCAGCACACCGAATCCGACAGTGAAGAGCTCCAAGAATTCGACTACCAAGCACCCTACCGGTTCGTCATCACCGACAGCTTGCCAAAAGAAGTTAGAGAGGAGGAATCCCTAGTCATCGAGAAAGACGAGACCAGTATCTGCTATCTCCCATTCTGGTTGTTCTTACTGATCTGCTGAGAAAGCCCCTGCGGTCTCTGTCGGCGGCCTGTTCCGTATTGCGAGTCGTGCCCCCACGGCTCTCTTAGGGGATGTATTCGTTCCAGCGTCGCAGTTTGTCGGCAAAGCGTCTATACCTCCGCGTTGAGTTGTCCGGAGATGATGGTATGGCTGAGACTGACGACTTGCGGCGGGAATTGAAGACTTTCACACGCCGATGGGAGCAACTTACCGCGGTTCCCGAGACACCTCGCTCGCTGATGGACGTGATCGAATACTCGTTAGGAACGCAACGGAAGGCCGAGGTGTACATCAACCGGCTCTTCGCATACTTCCTCAATCCGGAGCAGCCCCACCGGATGAACGCGGAATTTCTCCGCGTATTTCTCAATAGCCTACCCAGCACGTGTGGATTCGAGGAGGATGTCCACGATCTCTCCGATGTTGTCGTCGATGATCAAGTACGGCTCACTGAGCAGGTCGACGGAGAAACAGTGTCGTCAGGATTCGTCGACTTAGCAGTTCAAGTCCCGAACGAATGGTTCCTTCTGGTCGAACTCAAATTCTCTGCTGAGGACACGCAAACGGAGTTCTATCGACAGGACGTTACGCACATCGACGGTGTTCCGAAGGACGACTACGAGTCTGGCGCGTACTATCTCTATCTACATCAAGGGGACCGACCAGACGCGAACGATCCAGAATTCAGTAACTGGACGTGGACAGCCTTCGTCGAAACCGTCCTGACAGACTTTATTGTCGATAACGCACCCCGGTACCCACAACGAACAGTCGTACAGCTTCACGAATTCGCTGACGATATTCGATCCATCACAGGTATGTCAGACCCCACTGACAACGTTGACGAAAAGATCGAACTGTATCTCGACCACTACAAGGCCATTGCTGACGTAACCGCCACGTTCGAGAACCAGTGGGAGACGTTCTCTCATAACTGGCCCTCACGCCTTTCTGACCGTCTCGTCACCGCCGATCAAGGATCGATCCGCTCGGAGAACGACTACCACGTATTATTCGAGTGCTCGAACGACGCTGTCGGGGACTGGTGGTTCCGCTCAACGAGTTCCGATTGGGGGATGATCTTCAAACACGGCTGGTGGCGACACACCGATGACCTCTCTGACGTGCTCCACGAGCGACCCGACAATCGGAACGATGCCAGAATCGGGTTCCACCACCGCCTCGAAAACGACCGTGAGCAAGCACTCCGAGACAACACGCTCACACTGTATTTCCGAAACATGGGGGCCAACGATCAATCCTTCATCGATGCTGTTTCTGACCACTTCGATGCGCAAGCAGATGCTATCGAAGCCACGCTGCCGGATACTGCCAGCCTCACCGGAAACAAACGCAATATGATCTCAGCAGAGTACGATATCGCTCCCGACGAGTATGATGACTTTTTCGCGGCCTATATCGCGGCACTCGAAGAAGGATTCACTGACCTCGTTGTTGACAACCCCAAACTAATCGCTCTCCTCGACGACATCTACACTGACGCCGTCACAGAGGTCTACGACACCAAGATCACAATGAGTCCCCAACAAAACTGAGTTCGAAGCTCGTGTCGTGCTGACTTACAATACTGCTCCTGGTGATTCCGGATACTGAATGATTTTCACGTCTTCGTCGCGGTTAGCGGGTGTTTCGCGCGCTAACTCGTCGACGAACAGCAGCCCCTTGACATCGACTGACTCCAGTAGGTCTTCTGCGGATTCAACGTACTCATCAGTCGCCGACTGTTTGACAAACGCCATGTACTCCAGTAGTTCCCGGAGCCCGGTTGCGACGTAGTCGGTATTCTGCGTGTACTTCACTTCACCAAGGAACACTTGTTCAAGTTCCATCCCGCCAGGCTCTGTCTCTCGGTATCTCTCTAAAACGATATCAGGACGGCCGCCCCACAGTGAATCACTGCCGCCACGCCCAAGCAGATCCTCAGAAATCGTTTGCCACCGGGAGAGCACCTCGTTCATACGGTACAAGTACCCGTCAGGCTCGATATCTTCAGAGCCAATTGATTCGCTGAATGAAAGCCCTTGACCGGTCGCATCGTGAGACAAGACGAACCGTGACCCGTCCTGGTCCCACGTAGCAATCGTCGACGGACTATCTCGACTGTCAGTCAACACCCGATACTCCACGCCCTCGTACGAATCAAGTACGCGGAACACCCAGTACAGTTCGAACAGTGTGTCCGTGTTCGCTGGCGCAATGAGTGTGTGATTCAATATATCGCGCGCCTCGGTACTGTCCAACTCGTGGTTCATCAACTGCCGATACCGATCCAGCAAGACCGCTGCATCCTGATAGAACTGCGAGCGCGAGCGCTTGACTGACTCGATGGTCCTGTCTGTGATATCGGTATCAGCGACGTTGATCCGCTGCAGGTAGATGTTCTGCTCGTAAATCCGGTCAAGCATCTCCGCTGCTGACTCTACACCCCGACCACTCCCACCTGTGTGCGGCATCACCCATTCGTTCAGCCAGTCATACCCCTCCGGGTTGTCCAGCGCGTACGCAAGGTCATCCGTAACGATCTCGTGAATAATCGTCAGTAACCGTTTCAGCACGAGATTCTCGTCGATGTTATAGTGCTCTTCAGGCTGCGTACACACAAACAGCGGCTCATCCAGCCGACCAGCGCGTGCCCGTGTCTTCACCGTTCCCTGCCAGTCAATCTGTCCGCGGATCTCACCACGGTACTGGAACGACTCCGGAGCGGTTGTCGTCTTCATCTGCCGAATCCGATCCTCCAACTGCCGCATAAAATCCAGGACACCGACTTCCGAGCTGTCGTCTTCAGCATCGGTCAAGACGAAGTGAATCCGAAGCAGCGTTTCGATGTCGTCGATATCAAGATCCGCATGCGCCGACCCGATGACTCGATCGAATCGAACGCCTTTCCGAAGATACGTCTGAAAATCATCGGCAATCTCTCCCAACAACGCCTCTTCAGTCGTCTTCGCCATCTTCAGTTACTCTCCCCCACCCGGCTGCAGGTCAATCTGGAAGAAATCACGTGCAACTGTCCACAACTCACCCGTCTCGTCGTCAACAATCTCGTCAAGCGCCCCGATCAGCTGCTCTAACTCGTTTCGCCGCAGCCCCTCCAACTGCGGAAACACGTACATAATTATCGGCGAAACATAATCCGCGGTCCCCGTTGAGGAAGCAGCTGCAACGTGTTCATAAATGTCTTCAACGATGGCTGGCCCGATAGCTCGCTGCTCATTAACCGCTCGCCAAATACGCCCGACCGTCTCGTAGTGCTGGTCTGCATCCGGCACGCCACCGTTTGCCGCCCAGACTGCGACATAGTCCGCGACAAGTGATTCGAGTGCAGAATCATCACCATCCTCACGGGCAGGCAAATCAGGAATTCCAACAGGGACGAACGCCCAACGCCGCATAAACGCGTAACTCATCTCGTACAGCGACGTCTTGTCGAGCGTGTTCATCGTCGCCAGCATCCGCCAGTCCTCAGGGATGAAAAACCGGTTCTGCCCGATCTCCTCGTGGCCACGGGACGCGTCGAGGATTTCAATCGGATCCCCGTCAGCGTCATCGAACGGTAACGTGACGCTCTCTCCCGTCAACGCCGAGAACAACGACCCGAATGCCTTGTCGATATCTGCCCGGTTGAGTTCGTCAATGACCAACCACTCATTCGCTGGAGTCCCGTCGCCATCTGCTTGGAACCGGTCCAACACAACACCCGGCTCGAATTCAAGCGTGTTCTGCGTGGTCGTTTGATACCCGCCGACCGTGTCGAACGTCGACCAATCAGCCGACGCTGTCACGAGCTCGTATTTATCTTCCCCGACTGTCTCCTCACACACCTGACGTGCCAGCTTTGTCTTCCCAGTTCCCGGTGGGCCAAACAACAAAACATGATTCCCGTTTGCTAACGCTTGCTCCACCCGTGACCGAATTCGCTCCCATTCCTCCTCCGGGAAATGCAAGTGCTCCTGCTCAACCGCAATCTCCGAGTCCGGGACCGTAAGCTCCGAAGCAAAGTCATCAAACCGCGTCATTTCGCATAACTCCAGAATCCGCTCGTACTCACCCTCTGTGAGTTGCGTGATGACGAAGCTGTTGTCAGATTCAACGAGTCGGCTTCCATCTAACTCCGCGTCTGACTTCACATCCCGCCAACTTGCTCCATCTACTGACTCCTCCCATTGGAGCGTGATGCCTTGCACGGGTTCAGAATTACCGGACGTAGAAGCCTCCTCGTGAAATCCACGCACAACATGCGCTCGCCCGACAATCTCCTTCACCGGCGCAATCTGATATATTAATACCTGATCCCCTGGCATCGCCTCCTGATACGCCTCCAGATTCCGTCGCGTTTCACCAGCTGAATTTGTCACCTGATAAAACGACTCACCGCCCTCTTGATGCCAGTCAGTTGCCTCAGCATTCACCCAGAAGTACTGCGTTTCCCCTTCCGGCTCCGGCGGTTCTATTCCTGCTGCGTCCAAAAGAAATGCACCAGCTTCCGGTGTGAGGTGGCAAAGATACGCCTGCAACACCTTCCCAGCGTCATTCAATGGGTACCTGGTTTTCTCCTGCCGGACCTCCGGATCAAGCAGCCCGTCCCGAATCTCGTTTAGCGGCACTGGATCACTTAATCGGTCTGTCGACAGATTGACGAAGAAGTGTTGTTCACCGTCGAATTCATCCTGATACGCTTCCGCCTCAACGACTGAACACGCACGGATCTCCTGATTCGCGTAGTGGAAAACGACATCCCCCGGATCCAAAACTGTGAGATCGCGTTGCCACTTCGTATCCGTTGATCGAAGATACTCCCCATCTAATTCTTCGTCGTGTGTTTGATTCACCCAATAAAAATCGATGTCGTCCGCGACGTCAGGTAATGCATCGGGTTCGACTGCGTCAGGAGCGAGAAGATCGCTCCAACTCCAAATCATCGTTTGGACGTGCAGCATCGACGGGTCCTCCACCCGCCCTTCAAGCCGCGTTAACAGTTGCGCACACGCCTCGTTTAATTCCTGATACTGACGCGCATTGAACCCTTGATTCACCTTATAGTCCGCGAACTCACCGAAGAAATCCCGCATCTGCGTCCACTTGTAGTGAACATACTGATCTGGATGGACAAACATCAGAAGACACCCACCGAGTCCAAGCAGCGAACCAGGCGCACTCCCAGCTTCCACATCCGCGTAGAACTCCCGAAACCGGTCTAACCGCTCAACGAGATCTTCAGTCGGATCAAAGAAAAACGAAAGCGTATCCGCAGTTGCTTCAACGTCCGCTTCAGAAACCTCTTTGAACTCATGCCACGCTACACCGCCATTCTGCCCACCACCTAACATATACGCCGGGATTTTCGTGTCGATACTCACCTGCTCATCAAGAACTTCAAGCAGCACCGGAACATCACTCGGCGATAACTCCGTCACCTCCGTGTCCGCTAAGAATTCTGCTTCCAAATGCCGCTGATAATCCCATTTCCACGTCTCCCACCCAACAGGCGACGCCGCACCTTCCTCATACCCACCAGCATCCCACACCTCAACAAACCGATCAACAACATTATCGATTCCATCAAACACAATCTCAGAAGACGATTCACTCATTCATCAACACTGTCTCATCTACTCGCTTAAACGTACCCCAACGAAAATACGACGAGGAGTCATTCTGGCCACAGGGACTCTCGTGGGTGGGGTAAGTATCGTCCAACGGGCCCAGTCGTTCGCAAGTTCACCATCTGAGTTACCGGCAGAATTCCAAGATGCCAGTCTATGATCACCACCTCTGCTGCGTATTCCAGGTCTGGGGTTCGGCGGCCGCGGTGCTCTGCAACGACGTTGTATAACGCCTTGAGCGTAGATGTCGTGATGGTCGCTTCGACGTCGTCACTTACATCGCACGTAACATGTTCGTCAATGAACCATGCCGCGGCCCTGTATGCTTCAATGTAGAGGGGGCCTCTTCGTGATCTCGGTAACCTTGGGCATAGAGCACGAAGAGGACGTAATTGGCGTATTTACCAGGACGTAGTGGATTTGCTGGAGGTGGCGCATCTCAGATAAGATATTATTGATGTTATGTGTGGGCGACACAAAAAGATGCTCAACAATCCGGGCACCGATAACTACCGGAACATTTTGGAAGCCTGGCTGAGTGAATGATGACGTAATAATAACCGCCCCATGAATTTAACTAAATTTCAAGTCGAGACATTCAAACCGATAGAAGAGGACGGCTTCGAATCGATTGAAGAACTCTCAGTACTGATCGGAAAAAACGACGCAGGCAAATCGTCGTTTCTGGAAGCGGTTAGGATCTTCCTCAAGGAGAAGGGGAAGCCCGAGCCCAGTCACTTCCACATGCGCGAAGCGGAGGAGATCGTCTTCTCTGGCCGCTTCGAAGGAGTGCCAGATGAACTCTCAGAGCAGCTCACTGATTCTGTCGACACGTCGGACGGGACTCTGAAAATCGTCCGAAAGTACAGCGAGAATGGGGAGCGGGCTCCATCCCGAACGACACTATTGGGAGAAGACGAGCAGGAAACGCTAGGTTCCGGGACAATCGTAAAGGATGGCGAAGAACTCAATAAGGTTCCGTCACGTGAGCGAATCTGGTCATACCTTCCCGAACCTATCTACATTCCCGCGGAGCGGAATATCTCCGAGCAGACAAAGTTCAAGTCAGACACCTGGATCGACCGCCTGCTGAGTCCCCTCCTCAACGATAGCGAGTCGCTCAGCGCAAAGCGCGAATCACTGGAGGAGGAACTTCAAGACGAGATGGGGGTTCTCTCCGGTCTAATCGAAGACCGACTGGTGAGCCGACTGGACTCGATCAGTGAAGTGGAAGTTGATCCTGGGGCAATTGACTTGGGAAAAGCGTTCACTCCCTCGATTACGGTCAAGGATCACTCGACCGAAACGTCAGTCCCGGTTGGAGAACGAGGCTCGGGAGTGGGGAGCATGTTCGTTCTTTCACTGGTTGAGGCTTACCGAGAACGGCACGTTGACGAGGGGTATTTCCTACTCTTCGAAGAGCCCGGAGTTTGGCTCCACCCAGAAGCGAAACGAGAGATGCTGGGCTCGCTTAAACAGATTGCCCAGTCCGGGGGACAAATAATGCTATCCACACACTCACCTATCTTCATCGATCGTCGAGGTCATGGAGACCTCCATCTTGTGCAACGAGAAGGCGGAAAAACATCGATTCGGATGATCAACGAAGACTATCTCTCCGCAGTAGAGGAACTTGGCGCTCGAAACAGTGACATCCTCCAAAGCGACTTCGTCATCTACACTGAGGGCCCCAGTGACGCGAGTATTCTCAGAACCGTGGCACGAGAGTACGTAGAAGACTGGGAGCGGAAGAACATCACAATTCAGCACCTCGGGGGGACAGGCAACATCCAGAGCTGCAACCCGGAAGACTTGCAAGGGATCAATCACAACTTCTGCTTCTTGCTGGACAGCGACCGCCGGTCCGAAGATACCCGTCCTTCAGATACCGTACAACAGATTCAGGACGACTGTAGAGAACTTCGAGCATTCGTTCATATCCTGGAAAAACGGGAGATCGAGAACTACTTTTCGCCGACTGGAATCAACCAAACGCTCGGTCTCGACGTAGGTCCAGATTTCGTTGGAAGCTACGAGGACATCCCCGAGAAACTCCATTCAGAGATTGCAGAGACACATATTGGGGAGGAGGGAGCATCCGTAGAGGATCGACAGTGTGACGCGTGCGGCAATATCACTGCTCCTGACGCTGGCAGGCAATATGACAAGAAACGGGGCACAGAAATCGTCGAAGCGATGTACAGGGAAGGCGAAGAAATCGAGGAACTTCACGATTTCTTAGATCGCGTCGCTGAACAGTTGTCATAGTCATTCTTCGAATAGTTTCTGTTAACTTTTAGTAGCTAACTCTTCGATTGTTTCCCGATTGAGCGACTCGACCATCTTATACCGAACACGGTAACGGGGGTACGATTCTCAGTCCTCACGCCAACTAAAGAGTTTCCGGACGGCGACACCTGCGGCCTCGGCTCCGCCCGTGCCATCTACGAGAACTTCGAAGCCCTCGCCGAACGCGCCCGCGACCAACTCCGCGACTGCCACTGCGGCCAACCCAACGGCTGCCCCGCCTGCACCTTCGACGAAAACTGCGGCAACGATAACAAACCCCTCCTCCGCGCCTCCGCCATCGACGTCCTCAACCAACTCCTCGGCGCGGAAGACCGCGACGGGCTCGCCGAACACCTCCCCGACGACGAACACGGCAGCGACCGCCGCCCCGTCGTCTTCTACTCCTAAAACAAGATCCGGATTACGTCGATTCCAAACTAGGATTGAGCTTCAATCGGTATAGATCTACATTATCATCCGCTACTGCACGCTTCACCCGTGTAGAGAAGTCCTCCGCGATCAGGATACCTCGTACCTCCTCCTCATCCTGAGTCTCACGCTTCAAATCATTCATATATCCCTTGATCTGACCAACTGCACTATCGTCTGCCTCGCCCTTTTTCAGCTCCACAACTACCCAGCCATCCGAATCTTCAGCGAGGACATCGATATCACCAACAGGAATCGGAGATTCATGCTCTGTAACCGTGAGGCCACTATCTATTTTCTGAAGATTCCTCATCGCCCAAACATGCATATCGTCCTCCGATGATCCTAGCGAGATCGTCGATTCAATTTCCTCGGTCGGAATCTCTGGTGCTCGATTCACCGCCGCTTTGAGATCCTCCCGGGAACCACCAAAGTTAGCTAATGTAGCTGGCGTATAGACTTGAGGGCAGTCAGAGGGCAGTTCGTCCTTAGATACTGGAGTGCCCCAGTCATACCATCTGACGGTACGGTGGTATCGATGGTCATCGAATGGCAGGTTGGGGTGCCTAACGTATTCCGGCTCACCGACCTCACCAACGCCCACTACCAGTCCTTTCGGATTCGGTGCATAGACGATCACTGTGTCGCCTTTGCGCATTCCATCTCCGCGTTTTGTCTTACCCAGAAAACGGGCTACTTGGCGGCCAGCGCCCGCATCCTTGCTTTTATCTACGATCTTCTCTGCGCTTTGATCCCGGAAATCACCAACTGAGCGTGCCCACCCGACCGTGACAATGTCCTGTTCAAGCCAATCGATAGCTAACGACCCACCATGGCCAGCGGTCATCCTCCACCAATTGATATCTTGATTTACCATAGCACGACGAACTTGTAGAACTCATTTAAATTTGAATGTCCAGACATCGGTAGTAGGAATATTCCAGTATGACTGTGAGCAATTTGGCAATAAATTAGTCCGGGTAAACGTTATACTGTAGCTGGTAGCTATTTTAGTTGTAGTTGGAATATTGCCGTGAGTGAGAAATTCACCGCCGGGGATCAAACTGAGTCAGAGGAGGCAGATAGTTCGCAAGTCGATGAAACCCCGGAGCTCCAGCCCTCCCGTCAACAGGAGCGTGACCATTCCCCGGATGCGTATTCCTCGGGGTATGATCCGTTTGGTGAGACTCGCGTCGGCATTGGTAGTGCTGGCGGAGAGGTAGAGAAACTCATTCGGCACAATGAAGGCCGGCATCGTTCTGACGGCAATCACAGTACCCGTGAGGCAATCCGCGATAAGGTTCGTGTGACCGAGGCTTTCTGCTCTGCGCTCGATATCCCCGCCCATCAGCAACAAGCGGCAGTCACCGCGATGGCGACGATGAATCTTGATCGATTCGGTCGGCAGAAACGCCTGTCAAAAGTTGCCCTCGCCACGATCAAAGTCGTCGTCGAGTGGGACCGGTTTAATCGGATTCCTGATGAGGCATTGCCGGACCTCGATGCCGACCGACTCCCGCCGCGGATGCTGGAACAAGACGATTTCCAAACTCTGCTGGAGGAACAAGAGGTTTCGAAATCCGATCTCTATAGCGTTTCACAACTCGTCAAACGCGAACTCAAAAAACACGATCACTTCCCACTATGACTGCGGCTTCGTGCCCGCCGAATTCGCCAAAGAAGCCTCATCGGACAACGGTACTCCCCTATTTCTGCCGGTAAATGCTCAATGGTTATTATATGTGGGTCCAGAATATTCGGGAATAATTTTCTTTTAAGTATTCCCTGCGACAATATGCGAGATGAGGGTCGTCGGTCGTCGGTTCCGCCATAAGGCGGAGCGACGGCCTGCTGCCAATTATCGCGCGAAGTTCGCCAGCCCTTCGTTAAGCAGGGTACCCAGTTTGGCCCCTTTGTAACACCTATTCCGAAGTGGCCAGTTCACGAGGACTCTGACTCTGCTTCAGCCACGAAGGGGTTACTACATTACGCACGCGAGCTTCGAGGCTTCGACCCAGCCAACCGCTTCGGTGTACATTCCATCGTACGCGCGAGGTTCACGCATCGCTTCTCGTCGTTAGCCAGCGACATCCCTTAGAGACCCTTCGACACTCCCTCAGAGAGCTCCATCCCTCTCGACGGCTCACCTCGAAGGGTTTCCTCAACAGTCTGTATCACCGCGCCCAGTGGCAACACTGGCCAGCGCAGATACACTCCCTACGCAGCCACTGGCACTCAGACGACGACGCATCACCACGCGACTCCTTCGATCAATGTCCAGCTACACCAACCTCGACCAGACGTATCTTCCGCCGATCAAACAGCACGCCCGCGACCGCTGGCACGAACGCTTCCCCACGGACCGCCCGCTCGAAGCTGCCTGGCGCGCCGCCAAACCCGTCGATGCACCCGCAGCCCGCTGCAGCCACGCCCGTCTCTACGAACCCGTCGACGCACTCATGCTCGTCCGCGACGGCTGGCTCCGAACCGTCCTCATCAACGACGGTCGCCTCGACACGACCGGCCTCGTGATGTGCGACGCCTGCGACGACCTCGTAGACCCGATCACAGACACGTGCTGCCCAACCTGCGGAGAACCACAACCCGCCGTCCAAACCTGCGGACAAGTCACCGTGATCCGCGGAGGTGGTCACCGATGAGCAGCCCACCGTTCCTCCACATCGACGAGTTCGACGGCACGAACGGGTTCATCAAAACGAAAGCATTCGTCAACTACTCCATTGACCTCAACAGCCACACCCCACACCAGAAGGTCATGCTCGGCAACAGCGACCGCGGCGACGTCCAACGCCCCTGCGTCGTCTTCAACGACGACATCACGCTTGACGAAGGCTGTGGTTACGTCTTCGGTGGCTTCGACAACCTCTGGCCAGACGGCGAAGAGATACAGTTGAAGCTTGCCCAAGGCGCGTGGATTCGGAAGATCTACGACCCGAACGACGAGTAGCGCACCTCTCACCGTTCTGCACTCGAATCGGTATCTGTGCTCGGGCGGATTGACGTCCTGCACGGCCCAATTTAATGACGACCGGTTGAGAAGGGCTGTAGCAATGGCAGCTACACTCACCGAACCTGCCGTTCTCGCTGCCGCGAAGGACACCCTCTACCCGAATCTCGATACCAGTCCAGATCACTACGCTGTTACGGAAACCCAGTTCACGAAACCGACGTGGGGTGGGTGGGAAATCCCTGAAGATCTGCGCAGTCGTCTTGCGCCGTACAATACGATTCGCCTTGCCGACGGCGAACCTGATCTCCTCGGCGTCGGGATGCCCGCTCTCGAAGTCCTGAACGCCGACACCACGACAACCCCTGTCGCCGTCATCGAAGCGAAAGGCCACAACACCGACCCGAGCGCCGCCGATGTCCGAACCGGCATCAACCAGGCGCACGGCCACCTCTCCGAAGTCAACATCGGGTACGTCGCCGCCCCCATACAGAGCATCTCTGATCAAGCACGCGCTCTAGCACGCGATCTCAACATCGGCGTCATCGGCGTCAAAAGCCCGCACGACGCAACGCTCATTGAACCCGCTCGCGTCACCGGCGTCGGTGACTTCTCCACCACCATCGACGCCATCCGATTCCAGGCCACGACGCACCGACTCACCGAAGGCAGTTTTCCAGTCAATCATCCGAAGAACTACCTCGGCTACGCACTCGCCCTCGCTGCAGATGGCGACACGCCTGACCTTTACTCCGAACACGTGATCAACAGCGTATCTGGAGGCCGCCGCGGGGCAATCCTCCTCGGTCTCGTCGACAATCGACCTGACGGAAAGACACTCACGCACCTCGGCGCAGAAGTCGTCCGCTTCGCTCGCACTCAACACGGAACCGTCGATGCTGCACTCGACGAATTCGCCTCCTGGAAAGGCCGATCCACACCGTTCACCGACCTCGCACCCCGCTGGGCGCAATTCGCCCGCTCAGTCGCCATCCAGTACGACCCAACGCAAATCATCATCGAAGCACTCGAATGCCTCCACCAACGCGGTATCAAACCCGCAACCATCGACGACGTCGCGCGAGAAGCCTGCCGCATCAACCAACCACTCACCGTGGAAGTATTCTTCACCCAATCCAGGCGCGAAGACGTCCTCACCGCCGACGGTGACATCGACGAATCAGTGCTTATCGATCCGACCGTGTACAAATCGGGCATTCACTTCCAGTTCAAATACCACCTTCGGCACATCGGACTGCTCACGGAAGGTGGGACCGATGACAAGGACGAAGTCCTATCGAACGAGTGGACGCTAAATCAAGCGGTCGGACTCTGACTGGCTCACTCTTCGCCTGACTTACTAACTTCGGTGATGAGATTCCCGAACCGTCGGAGCAGGACTTCTGCATTCTCTTTGGTTGTTGTCGGCTGGTACTGTCCCTCTTCGTACTCTGCTAGTTGGATGCTTGGGTGAGCCAATAGGTTGAGCGACTGTTCAATGACGTGCTGGTCCGGAACCCGCTCCTCATTGTACATGCCTTTCAAAATCAAGCGGAGCCGGTCAGCGGTTCCTTCCTCTGGATTTGCTCGTTGAAGCGCTTCCATCACGGCGAGCAAGTCCTCCGTACCACCGAGACGAGTCCGTAGTTCATCATCGATCTGATCTAAGCGGTCATCTTGGAATGCACCCGGTTCAGTGAGATATGTTGCGAGTGCTTCTGGCGGGATTCCATAGGCATCACGCCGTTCTAGGAGCGCCTGGAGGTGATTGGTCGCAAGGAGGACGATTCCTTGCCGGTCCGCATCTTCAATTGCCGCCGGGGTGAAGCTAGGTGCAACTACAATCGCTTGGTCGGCCGAATGTCGCTCTCTATGCCCTTGGATTCGCGTTGCATCTGGCGATGCCAGCGTCCCACTGCTTCGCGCCTTCACTTCAACGACCGCATGAATCGGTGCCGTAACCTCGACATCCGTATCGTCCCCACCTTCAATCCACCGTGCCTCAAACCCCAACCGAGAGAACGCCTTAGCGACAAGCTCTTCCAACTCCTCATACTGGTCACCATCCCGACTCGCCGCAACGATACGCTCTCCTAGATCGAGTTCCTGTTCCTCTTCAGATTCCTCCTGCGACGGCTCCTCATCAAACTCATGAACTCGGACACCGCTCCCTGTCAACTCATTAACCGCGGTTTCAACGGACTCATACGCATCCTCTATGCCGCGGATACGCGAATCCGACACCCGACTGAACCCCTGCGGGATATAATTATCTTGGTACCCAACAAGCTCGTTGAACGACTCGACATCCACATCAATCTCCGACACACCAGTCAAGAACACCAAATACCGCCACAGACTTTCAGGATCCCACGGATTCCCCTCAGTACGCCAGAGATGCTCAGATAGGTCAAGATCATCACGTGTCCGAACAACCGTGGCCTGCGCAATGTACCTCCCATCCCGGTAGATTAACGCGATGTCCCCACCCTCCACGAACTGCCACTTCGAATCAACTGAGGTTCCCCAAAGGTGCACCTTCTCTGTCTCTGAATCAGTGACGGCCTCAACTTCGGCGTCAGAAAGATGTTCCTCAAACTCAGCAGGGTCATGCCCTCCCTTCACAGACTACAGATAATCCTGATAGGCGTCCTCGCGTCCAGCTGTAATAATAGCAATCCCTGTCATTCGTAAGTAAATGAATAACTACTCGGTCAGGAGAAAAATCATAGGGGTAGACAGGGATTCTATCGGTTACTCTGCAGTCTGAATTCCGGAGCGGCGTCCACAACAAACAAGCCATTGTCCGACACGCATTACGTCTGGAGGTCTGTTTAGATGGGTACACTTGTCATCGACATTGAAACCGCGAGCCCGTTCGAAGAGCCGCCCGACAACTCGAACGACACCCAGTACTTCGAATTCTTCGCTGTCAGCCTCGCGTACGCTAGCGACCTGAACGACACACCAGAAACCGCGGTGTTGTTTCGGAGCGGCGATTGGGACGACCAGTATACGATTGACCTCTACGAGCGCCTCTTTGAGTGGTGCGATGACCGCAGCGTAGATCGTCTCCTCACGTACAACGGTACCTGGTTCGACGGCACGCATTTGCTGAACTGGGCCCGTGACATCGACGATAGAGCTGACCGAGACTTCTTACCACGCACAGAAACCTTGTTCGAGAACCACGTTGATGTCGCGCTCGCGGCTGCCGACGAGTACGAAGCCGAGCTCTGGGACGACCAGCACATCCTTCCTGACTGGAAAGTCTACGACCTTGCTGGGATCGACAATAACAGCGTCTGGTACGACGACTACGACTTCCCCGACAACTACCTCTCTGGAATAGACGGGAAAGCTGTCCAAGGCAAGCACATCGGGCAAGTCCTCGGCGACAAATACGTGCAAAACGTCGAAGCCGGCATCCAACATACCAGCGTCCACCGCGAACTCACACAACTCCTCAAAGACTACTGCATTAGCGACGTCGCGGACCTAATCAACCTTTACACCGCCCTCGGTGGTCTCAGCCTCGACGATACTTACCGCCGTACTGCCACCGATATCGCCTGATGTTTATTCTTCCCGTTAGCCTAATATCAGGACAACTGGATAGTTTTGAACTGAGGGTGATCTCAGTCCGATTTCTCACTCGGGTCGGGACCTGCTGAAATCCGATCAAGGAGTCTGTCTGCGGCCGTTGCTGCTGTAGCCGGTTCGAGTCCATGCTGACAGTACGTGTCAACCACTGTTGACCGGATCTGTTCGTCCGGTCGCGTCGGACGTGGATCAAGATAGTTCTCTTGCCGGAAGTACTCCCGGAGTTCCTCGATCTTATCCTGGCGGAAGTGGCTGACATCCGGCAGCGCATCAAGAATTTCCCTTGGATCCCCGTCGGCACTGTCTGCCAACTCGCTCACCTTGTCGATGAACGTATTACTAACGGCACCACTGGCTTCCAAGACATCGCGGTCAACCGCCTTCCCTCGTCCAACTGTGTACGTCTCAACGAACGATTCAAGTGCCGCACCGTGCCGACGAACCTGCTCGTGGGCCGACTCCGATAAGAGGCCATCAACGGCACCGATCTCCAGTAACGACCGGAGATGCCCCCAGCGTTCGATACCTGCTGACCGCAGTCGGTACAATACTTCTGGATCCTCAGTCACGTACCAGAGCGATGCTAACGCCGCTCCTTGTCGTGGGTCGAACGTCGGTACATCCAGTCGCTTACGGTACGTCAAATGATCGTCGCCGTCCGGAGCTGGGACGTTGATCGAACCGGCGGTCTCAACTGTCGGCGGCTCCGTGACGGGGTCGTGCCCGTCGCTCGCCGTCAACTGCTGGAGACTGTACTCGACGTCCGACTCTTCAAGCCGAGTCTCCCACCGTGCGCGTTCGTCGTGCCGGGCCGTGAAGTAGAATACCTGCCTCCCTGCCCGGGCCAAGTCAATCACGGTGTCAAGGACCGTTTCGGCTCGTTGGTCATCGAACGGTGCCAGCGTCTCGTCAAGTAACAACGGGGGCGCAGTCTCCTGCTCTCTGTGTTCGACGAAAGCGACCCGAACCGCGAGCAGGACCTGCACGCGCGTCCCACTCGACAAATCGTTTAGGTCAACGCGTCGCTGTTCTCCCGTATCGTATGCCCTGAAAGTACCGTCATCGAGCCTGAGCTCAAACTGCCCGTCAGTAATCCGCCGCAAGAGATCATCCGCCCGCTGAAACACCGGCTCCTGGTTACTGGTAACTGTCTCTGCCTCGACAAACTCAAGGAGTGTATCCGTGACCGCGTCAGCCACGTCCGCTTCGAGCGCTTCCTCAAGACCCTGTAATGCTTCAACTCGCTCTTGAACAGCCTCAGCAATCTCCGTCGACGCCTTCGCATCCTCGATTTCCTTCTCCAGCGTCGTTTTTTCCTGTAACAGCTCGTCGTACCGGTTCGCAATCTCTCGTTTTTTGTCTAACTCATTTTCCAAGTCGTCCCTGTCTCGCTCTTCGATTTCTTCCTCGAAAGCATCGTGGCCACGAAGGTCTGAACGGCGATTCTCAAGTGTGGTCTCTGCAGTACCTTTCGCCTCAACGGCTGATTCGTACTCCGAATATTGCTCACACAGCGCTGCAAGCCGCTCCCGGTCGCCAGGCTCCAAGCCACGCTCGGTGAATAATACCTCTCGGTCGGCCCCGTACCGGTCGAGTTCCTCGTGGGCCGCAGCGACACTCCCGTCTACCTCTGCGAGCCGCTGCGTCGCATTCTCGTAGTCGCGTTTTCGCTGTTCAAGACTCTCAACAGCAGCCTTCGCATCGGCACTCGTTTCGACCGCGTAGGAGTACGCGTCGGTCACATAGGGCTCAATCGTCGCGCAGAACTGCTCCCGATACGTCTCGACCTGGTCGCTGGCTTCCTGTAGCGCCGCCTGTTTCCCAGTGACAGTTTCATCAGCAGCCTGCCAGCGCTCAACACGCTCAACTGTCACCGCCAGTTCAATATCGTCGTCGATCTCAGTGTCGAACCGGTCCCGAAGGCGCTCACGCGCCGTCTCCAGTTCATCCCTAACGTCGTCGATATTAAACTGCGCACGGAGCTCATCCCGCTTCTGAGCCTCCTGCTCCTCCACTTCGACGACACGTAGTCGCTCACGAAGGCCAGCTACCCGGTCTCTGACCGCGTCAGGTTCCCACGAATCTGGCTCTGGAAGGCCAGTCTGCCGGAACGTCTCCGCATGGGTTGCTCTGGCAGTATTGCCAGTTCCAGTATCGTCACTCCTCGCGGAGAGAGCCGCGTAGCCAGCGAGGGCGAGTCCGAGGACCGTCAGCAGACCCCCTGCCGGATTTACTGTCAGCGCGATTATGACGCCTGACAGCGCCGTCAACAGCCCTGCCGTGATGGCCGCTGCAACAGGGCCTCGACTACTCGGCTCGTCAGTAGCTTGTTCTGGCGGGGCTGCGAGCCAATTCTCAAGCGCATTCCGCCCGCTTTCGAGCGTTCCACGATCCGCTGATTCCTTCGACTCCCCAGCAAGCCACTCATCAATAGCAGCCTCGACCTGCCCCTTCCCCTCGACTTCCGCTACCTTCGAAACGAACGATCGAAGCTCGGCAAGATCATCTGTGTCGATCTCGCGGAGCGTCTCACCGTCAAGGTCCAGGGGAATCTTCTCCCGTATCTCACTGCGCTTGGCTTCTGCGTCAGCTACTTCACGCTGCAAGCGATCACGATTATCTTCAGCATCATCGAGTTCATCCCGGTACTCTCGAAGCGTCTGCAACACCTCCTCGGTAACGCCGTCCTCCGGGAGTTCAGTACCGGCCAGTTTGTCAGCGGCCTCACGGTATTTCACCGCAGCCTCCTGCTCAACGCGTTTCTGTTGCGCTATCTGCTCGTCAAGGGCGTCGAGTCGGTCCAGCTCATCCCCGTCGAACGAAGCCAACTCATCCGGGAATGATGTTACTTCATCGACCCGCTGGTCATAGGCGTCCTGCGCCTTCCGATACTCGATCGCCGTCTCAAGCAGATCAACGCGCTCACTCGCATCGGCGGCGGCCGCGAGGTCCTCTTCGAGTTGACTGAGACGGGTCCGTTCTGCTTCCAAATCCGGCGCGTTCCGCCGCAGTTCCTCGACCTGATCGATGGCTGCAGCCGCCTCTTTCGTAGCACTAATCCCTCGTGTTGCGGGGCTGGCCCCGTCAGTCAGGTCGAACTCGTTACGGACTGCGTCGATATTGAATCCGCCAGTCGATTCGCGCTGAATGACGCTTGCAAACTCACCGTCGTCCGTTTCCTCTTGCAACATATCGTGCAACGATAATGCGTACCGACGACCACCATCCAGCGACGGCACCGGGATCGCGTCAGCGGGTTCGCCATCACGAAAGTGCTCGCTGACGCTACCGTGCAGTTCGATCCGCCGCGACTCGCCATTGTAGGTCAGGTCAGTTCGAACAGTCGCAGAGGAGGGGGCCTCATCGGGCCACAACGACCAGCGGATCGCTTCCGCCAGCGTCGATTTACCAGCTGCATTCGCGCCGTACACAACGTTGACTCCCGGCGAAAATCCATCAAGCGAGAAGCCAGCCGTCTCAAACCCCGGCGCACGGTCGAGAGTAACAGCGTTAATTGCGACCGGGGTCTCTCGGTCTCCTCCTGTGTCACTGTCGGTCTCGGGCTGATCAGCGTCAGACGGGACTGGCTCACTCATCAGCGGGCACCCCCTGCTGCTCAACGAAAGCGTCGACGAGTTGCCGAGCCTGTCGGCGGAGTACTTCCTTCGTTTCAACTTCCGTTGGGCGAGTGTACGTCTCGTCGTGGCTCTTGAGCTCCCGATACGCGTTCGAGTCGTGGGTCTCGCGGACACTCGTGTGAGCGGCCTCTATGACATCCCGATACGGGTCCAACGGTTCGTCATCGTCGAGGGCACGCAGCAACCCGGCCAAGTACCCGACCGGATCATCATCGCCAGCGCGATCAGCGAGAGTGATCGACGGTTTCGTATCAATAGTCACGTCGAGAACACGCACTGCCGTCCCGCCCTCCGTGAGTTCGATCTGTTCAAGCTCTCCGCGTCGGCTGCGTAGATCTGTGTGCGCGTCCGTTCGTCCAGAAACGGTTACTGTGACGGCAAGAAGCTCGGTCTGGGGGCCGCACTTCGTGGCTGTCTCAAGTAACTGCTCGTGGGTAGCATCGACGATGTCGTGGAACCCCTGCTCAGGGTCCGTTGAGACGACGATCTCCTCGTACTGCAGTGTCGCTGACCTGTCCGACTCTGTCTCTACTGTCCCGTCACTCTCAACCGAGACGAGCCACGCACCATGACCGTCGGTCTCACTCGGATCCAACGGTTGGAGCGACCCGGGATAGAGGACTGGGGGGTTCTCGTGACGGGTCCCCGGGACGTGGAGATGACCAAGAACCCACGCCGAGTGCCCACTCGTCGCCAAGTCGTCCACGGCGACCGGGGCGTACCGATCTTCCCCACTGACATCTGCGTGGACGACTCCAAGACGTGGAACGCCCTCATCGACCAAGTCGTACGTAGCCAACGGACTCTCGTGGTAGTACCGACCGGGGAACGACCACCCGTCCACGTGAAGGTTCGGTTCACCCTCGGCGTCGGTCAAGGCTGTTCGCTCCCAGGACCCCTCCCGGCCAAGCAACTGGAGATTATCGATTGCCTCAGCCAAGTCCGGGAGCACATCGGCGTCGTGGTTACCAGCGACAGCAATGAGAGGAATACCAGCCTCTCCAAGCGCGGTCGCTACGGACTCAACAGCACCGAACGCCTCCGCATACTTGTTTTCTTGATCAACAAGGTCACCCGCAACGACGACCGCATCCACTCCCCGAGAAACAGCAGACTCCGCGAGATCAGCCCAGATCGTCCGGGGAGAAAAATCGTCCGGATCGAATCTATCCGGGAGTCGGCTTGGACGACGCCCGATATGAATATCTGCTACACACAGAACCTCTACTGATGTCATCTAATAATTCCATCAGAAGAGATTAACATAAACCCGGCGGTCGGATTGAGAGCAGTCGAGGGGTTTCAGTAAACCTCATCGTCCTGACAACGACTCGTTACGTGCGAGCGAAATTCCGTTCAGCAGTAAACTGACTCACACCCACTCAATCGCTGCGTTGTGCTGCGCAACATACTGCGGCTTCAAGCTATCATCCGGGATCGAGATCCGTTCCCCTTCACGGTCGATAATCGTCCGTTGTAGCAGATTGCTTTGGGTTTCGAAGTTCGGATTTACGCACAGCCGGTAGTCTTGGTCGATAGTGAATAGCTCCCGGTCGAACGCCGCGTGATGCGTCTTACTGAGTGCCAGCACGTTCGAGAGATCAGCCCTGTGTTCCGGGTAGTCGCTCCACGGCAGGACATGTGCCACGTCCAACAGGCCGGGATGATCCACCCCGGAAACCGGACACGTACGGTCATGACGGGACAGCACCGTCGCACGGAACTCCGGATCGACCGACCGTGCGTAGGCAGTCGCTTCGTACGTCCCAGCACGCATCCCAGCATCGCTCACCGACGGTGTCCAGTCCGAGTTAGCCCACTCCTCCACCGCATTCTCGACGAACTGAAGGCCGTCATCCGTCAACGCGTACTCGCCGCCGCGCTTCTCCACGAGCCCCATACTCCGCAGCCAATTCACTCGCTGTTTCGCCATGTCAGTCTCCCCGCGACTCCACCCTAACTCCGGATGCGTATCCAGCTGCTGATCACTCACCTCTCCGAGCGTCATCGGACCAGCAACCAACGCATACAGCAGACTCCGAAGTCCGACATTCCGATCACACATGATTCGGAGCAGCGTCTCCATATCGCCCTGCTCAACGTACTCCCGACCAGCATCACCGAGCTCCCAATGGTCGTTTGCCTGGTGGAGAAACCCGACCTGCTGTAAATACCTCACCCGCCGCATAATCGAATCCCGACTCGACACATTGCGGAATGAACCACGATGCCACCCTACAAGTTCATCCGACGTCGGGTGATGCGCCTCAACGAAGTCGAGAATTGCATCCAACGTCTCGATATACCGCGTCCCACCTCCAAACATCGGGACAATACTACGGAGGCGTTCTGAGGGCATAACGAAACAGTGACAGAGCTATGGTATGGATCTTTCTAGAATTGGATTACACGCTTTCTGTACTAGTAGACTGATAAGATACAAGACATTCCAATCGGTATCAACTGACTGTGACTCGCCTGTATGTTATTCCTGTCGGTGACGATTGGATTCAGCGATTCAATGACACCGTTGCCTCGCCAGTATCTGTCCCTGCGGAAGCGCCCGAGGACCTCCAGAAACAAAACGAAGCACGGATTTGGGGTACCACCGATGGGAATCAGAAACGCACGTTTTTTGAAGAAATGGAGACCGGTGACCCACTCCTCTTCTATAACGACGGTGATTTTTTTGCTGCCGGTCGTGTGGGCGTTGCCTTCGAAAATCCATCAGTCGGTGACGCGCTGTGGGACAACCCTGACAGTCGATTCATTTATACGGTCACTGATTACCAAGAGATTTCTGTCGACCGGGAGCGAATCGCGCAGTTGCTGGGGTACGAGGACAACTGGGTCCCCTACCGGTTCCTTCGTGTGTCTCAGGACGCAGTCAGTAGTCTCCTCCGAGAATACAATTCAATCGAAGAAGCCTTCCAAGACTTCCACAACGGCGGCAAGATCGACCCACCAGACACTGGTGTAGACGATGACGATCCACGTGAACACACCGAAATCCAGTGGTTACTCGTCCAACTCGGCCTCCGACACGGCTACGACGTGTACGTCGCCACGAATGACAAAAACCGCACGTACAACGGGAACCGACTCGGTGATGACTGCATTGAGAACCTCAATCTCCCCGGGTTCAGTGCCGCCGCCACACGCATCATCAAATACGTGGATGTCATCTGGCTGCAAGATGATTTCATCGTGAAGATGTTCGAAGTCGAAAGTACCACGAGCATCTACAGCGGCATCCTCCGCATGACCGACTTCATGGTGAAAGTCCCAAACATCGCCGTCGACATGCACATCGTCGCCCCGGACGATGATGAGGACAAGGTTCGGGAAGAGATTAACCGACCAACGTTCCAACACGTCCTTCAACCCGCTGACCACTGCACTCTCCGATACCTCTCATTTGAAGACATTCGAAACACCCACGATACAGTCGAACAAGCCGGGCCACTGCAAGACGTTTTTTGATGCGATGGTATCCCGCTTGATTCACGGGGGTCTTATCACGACGACATGAGTACGTACTCACAGTAGTATGGCAACCGGTGTGACGGATTTCATTCAAATTGACGAAGTGCGGCACGAAATCGATTCTACGTATCCCAACCCTGGCACTGACGCCTCACGCGATCTTTCGGTCCCGAACAACGGGTACAGTCACAAACTAATCGGACAGACTGTCGAATTCCTCTGCAAAGTCTGGTTGTACCGGAACAGTCAGGAAGTTATTCGACCGTCAATCCACTCATCCAGAGAATTGGAAGACGATGATGGCGAGAAATGGGTTAGAGGCGCTCGACACCGTAAAATACCGGAAATCACCGTAACAGTATTCGACGGGAATAAATGGGAAGACCGTACTGGGGGCCCGTCAAATCAAACCGAATGGGATGCGATGAATGAAGACCGGCCCGACTGGGATCAACGAAGCTCGGTTCAGTGGGCAGAAAATGAGGCCCTCTCTAAAATAGTCAATCAGTTCGTCGAGACAGGAATGAATACAGACGGTGTCGTGAAAGCCGCGCTACTCAACGCGGGTTGGCAACCCGCTGACGCAATCCAAACTTGGATCAACCGTGAAGCGATTGAGAACGAACTCCTCCGTGAAATAGAAAAGCTATTCAGCCTTCTCCGTACCCAAGAATGGGGTGACGGCGGGGTAGTATTTGAAAAGCCCCGATTCGGAAACTACCGCCACATTCTCCCCGGGGAAGGCGACTTCATCGTTGATGATTTACTAGTTGACATCAAGACAACAGAGCGGAAATCATTCACGAACGCATTCTGGCGGCAACTCCTGTTGTACTACGTGCTGAATGACGTACAACGCGAACTGTATGATGCAGAGACCGTCTCCCGAAGCGGCCGAGAGCGATTCAATGGCAAGTACCCCGAAATAACTCGCGTTGGAATCTATTTCGCCCGCCACGGAGAATTACAAACCGTTGATATCAGCGAACTCATCGATGATGCAGAACGGTACAAGGAGTTCCGAGCCTGGATCGTTGATCGGGCAATCGAAGAGAACCGGCATGCCCAAATCAATTACTCAGCAATCAGGGAAGTACTCACTAAACCATACGAGTACGAGCGGCAACAATCCCTCTTCGATTTCTAACACTACACTCCAAAGAATCACTGAAGAATAACCGATTAACACTTCACCTCCCTAAATGACAAATCAACCGACTACCTTCGATGATCACGACCCACTCGCTAACCACATCCTGAACGTTCTAGAGGACTTCATTGATGAGATCGGAGCACGCGAATGCACCGCACACTTCGACACTGTCGTTGACGGAAAATACTTTCTCAAAGGACAGAACCTCATCCAAAAACCAGAGCGTTTCATCGAAGACCATCTCGTGTTCCCGATGCTCCGACAGGCATTCGGGTACTCGTTGCGCCCACAACCGAAACAGTACGCGCCACGATGGCCACGAGGCGGCGGCATCCCCGACTTCGCAATTACTTCGATTCCAATGGAAGCAGCGATGCAGCAGGACATCCGGTTTTTCGGCGAAGTAAAACCCCCAAAGAAAATCGAGAACGCCCGGAATGACATGGAGAACTATCTTGATAGCGACCTCGACATCCATGCAGTAGCAATTCTTTCTGACGGATTTGACTGGGAACTCTGGATTCGACCGAAAGGAGAATCCATCGACGATCTCGATAACCCGGTTCAAGAAGCCAGTCTCCGAGACTCGCTCAGAACCGTCCGCACACGAAATATGCAGACCGCATCATATCGACCACACAAAGTCCGCAGCAACATTGACACAGAAGCATTCTCTGAATTCACTGCAGACGCAGTCCTCGACATAATCGAAGCAAAATTCGATGTCCCAGTCACTGACTTCTAAAACAAGTATCCCATCATCAGGTCTCACCCGAATCAAACGCAACTCGGCAAAGCTGAGCCTCCGCTTGTCAGCGGTGAACGAATCCACATTATCAGGAGTATCGACCCGGATGCGATCTCGCTTAATGAAACGCCGGATTATCAGATGAGACGGCAGTGATGGTAATTAGCACTCGGAGATCTATGGTGCTCGCAGTCAGATCGGGTGCCGAGTCGGTGTCACCCCCGCGTCAGAGAATGAGAGTTCTGTCACAAACCCGTCGTGATCACGGTACGCTGGCCCGACACGTGCTGCTGGTCCCGTGTACAACACTGGTGTTCCGTCCATCGCCTCGAACGAGTACCCAGTCTCGAAGTCATCGCCGCGCGGCCGATGCTCATCACCCACTAGCACACAGTCGAACGAGACGCGTGACTGCGCGAGCAACTCATCGAGATCAACATCTGCAGTCGAACTGTCCCGGTACGGCGTCACCCCATCGTGTAGACACAGCACATTCGGCCCCGGCGACGCCGCGCCGAACGCAATCTCCGACGGACGCCACCCAAGCGACTCGTAGGTCCCGACGTCATCGATTCCAACGTTCTCCGCCGAGACCCCGTACGCGTCAAGCGGCCCGCCAGCAACCGGCGTCGGATTAGTCGAGAGTTCAATCAGGTACTCGTTCCGCACTTGGTCTTTCATCCACGCAATCCCATCCACAGAATTCGAATAGAACGGATTCGCTGCGTTGTGGTCGTGCGTCCCGAGAATACAGTACACCGGGATACCACAGAGCGTCAAATCACGCAAACTCGACTCTGCAGCATCAAGCGTCACCGCATCCACCTCGTGATCCAGCAAATCACCAGTGTGAATCACCGCATCAACGTCCCGCTCCATCGCAATCGTTCGAATCCGCCGCATCGTGTCCCGACTATTAATCTCCTCAATCCACGACACCGTCTTCCCACTCCCCGTCTCCGCACGATTCTCGTACCCGAGATGCGCATCACTCACAAACAGGACCGTCGTCTCAGCGCCAATCCCTCCGCGTCCCGTGTTCTCTCGTGCCTGGCGAACCCGCTCCGGGTCGAGCAGCATCTCCACACCATCACCGGGTTGATCAGCTGCCGGTTCAGCTGGGAATTCCGCCAACAGCGAGATCGCCCAATCAACCTCCCCCGTCGAGACTTGTACTGGAAGCACTTCTCCTGACTCCGGTGCAACAGGCAACCTTGCACCCGCGGGTACATACCGACGATCCTCCTCTCGCGGCTTTGCCACCGTGATCGCCGAGAACTCCGTCACCCGATCACCATTCCCATGTCGCCGCGCGTAGTCCTTCCGCTTCCCAAAATTTCGCTCCTTCTGCTGAGCGCCGTAACAAGACGCCTCATTAGCCAACAACTCATCACCGTACAGCACAGACCGCAACGCCAATTTCCACTCCGAATCGGCCCCAGAAGGCAGCGAACCATACAGGACCGAGAGAGAATCGTACAGCTCAGTCAACTCATTCCCAGTACCCATCGTACACACTATCCCAATCCTGTCGGGCGATATTAAACCCGTGATGTACGGCACGTACCGTTTGCTCTTCAGAAAACGAAAGGCGTTGGTTCTAAGCCACCACCTCTTCTGGATGTATATATGACTTCAACTGATCTCGTCGATGGGTTCGTCTCGACTAAAGAAACTCTCAGTGACGCAGGTATTGATGACGAGTTCTTTCTTGACCTGATCGCCGCACGTCTGTTGATAGAGCGCGTGGGCGAGTCGAATAACCAAGGTTGGTGGGACTCACGAGTTCTGTCCGAGACTGGGCGGGCACGACTCGAAGAAGTAACGCCGAAAACACAACTCCAATCTCGAATCACCCTCGCATCGAAAGTCGGCCGGAAAGCAGAAGCAGACCGTCTTCCAGCAGATTCCATCTGTCTGTTCTCGTTCGGCCCACAAGTGGAATCACGTCTCTCGGCAGCCCTTGAAGACATCGATGCTGTCGACGACAATCCTCTAGAGGAACTTGAGAATGTCTCTGTGCAATCACTGGATGAAGGGTGGACGGACCGAATCATCGATGAAACTGGATCAAATATCACAGCGGAGTCTACCACGCTCACCGAGCCAGGAACCGGTGGTTCATTCCAGATCGAGGAAGATGGGTACACACAGTCCGAAATTGAACCAGAGAAATGGCGGCTGCTGGTCACCCTTCTACAAGGGTACGGACAGAACACTGATCGCCTCCGTGTACCGTACTACCCCCTCAAGTCAGAGCTTAAATCCGAAAACGCGTGAGATATTCATATGAGTAACGAGCATATCGAGCCGGGAGATGGCAAGGAAACAGATGCAGCGGCGAGTCTCGACCCGAAAATCGCCCACCACAGTACGTATATCGACGAAACCAAGACAATTCTCAGTACCTACGCTGAATGCGAATCCTACGAAGAGCTGGAGCGCCAAGTCGTAGAGGGGAACATCCTAAACAAGAACACGGACGAATACCGGACAAATATTCTCCGGGAAGTAACGCGTCGCCATCTCCCTGACAAGGAGGAGTACACGGAAACCCCGCTGATGCAGGTGGTGACTGCGGCCGTTCGTAGTGACGTGGTGGACTGGTGTCTTTATTACGAATTCGCCCAAGACCCGTTTATTCGACTCGTTACAACTGATTTCCTCTATCCAGAATTTGAGCGTGGAACGCTCGCAGTCCAAGCTGTCGACATCGTTGAATTCATCGAATCGATTCAAGAGAACTACGCGGATCTGCGAGAACGTTCAGAATCAACGATCAACGAGGCCGCTACCAAATATCTCACCTCCCTCCGTAACTTTGGCCTCCTAGAGGGAACCCAACGGAAGGAATTCGCAGTCACATACATCCCGGATGAAACCATCGCCTATGTAGTGTATCGGCTCTTCCAGAAAGGCGCAAACTCCGCGTCGGAAATCATCGATCACGAAGACTGGAAGTTGTTCCTCATGAATGAGTCAGAGGTGCAGCGACGGATTCGGGATATCTCCCCGCAATACGTAACCTACGAGAAACGTGGCTCTACAGAACGACTCGTCAAAAAGTACGATAGTATGGAGAACCTCATCAATGCCTTCTGACTTTCAGGAACGGCTCGAAGAGGTCGAACGGCTCGTTCGAGATGACCGGGACGAAGTCGGGAAGCGGGCAGGAGTACCCTTTATTGTATTCACATACGACCCGGCTGACGAGATCGAGGTCGATGAGGAAGTCCGGAATCTCATCGATAAACTAGAGTACCATAATCAGAATGTCGCGGGAATCGATATGCGTGAACTAGTCCTTTCAACCCTCGAAGACCGTGGAATTCTGGACAGAGTTGCCGATCTCGAACGAAGAGATAGAGACCAGCTACTTGATGGGCTGAAATCATCTCTATTGGACGGCGGAGAGATGGGAAAACTGGCGTCTGCGATTGCAGAACAGGCAGAGAAAGCTGACACCGTCATTGTCTACCGAATGGGTATTCTCTACCCGTTCGCTAGCGCCTCCACTCTGATGGGGCAATTAGAAACGAACACGCCGGACGATACGCCAATCGTATTCTGTTATCCGGCGAAAGTAGATGACAAGAGCTTAAGATTCCTCGATGAATCTGAAGGAACATATTACCGCGCAAGAGTGATCGGACATGAGTGACACTACCACATCACACCAGATACACGAAATATTCTACCGGCCGATCAACCGAAAGATCGACCGCGTCGTCAAAGTCGACAACGACGACCCAAGCGTCGTCAAAAAAGAACTCGAAGAGTACATCCTCACACCGCAGCTTGAACGGCACTTCTCGGAGGCCCTAGAGGCCGTCATCGACACTGAACACGCACAGACGGAAGACGTCGGTATGTGGGTTTCCGGCTTCTTCGGCTCCGGGAAGAGCCACTTCATGAAGATTCTCGGACACGTCTTGGAAAACCGCGAATTCGATGATACCCAGGCAGCCGATATGTTCCGAGATCGAATCGAGAACAACGAGATGCTCGACGGCGCGGTCGGCTCCGTAACTCAGAAATTCGACTCCGAGGTGTTGATGTTCCAAATCGGGGCAAAAGCCGATGCATCCGGTAGCGAGTCGATCACGGAGATCATTCACCGGGAATTCAACATCTCACGTGGCTACGCGTCGATGCCCTGGGTTGCCCAGATGGAACAAGAACTCGAATCCCGAGACGTCTACGATGACTTCGTGGATGCTATCGAGAAAAACACCGGGAAAGACTGGGCCGAGGTGCGCAACGAGGCTATGTTCGTCCGGCCGGATATGAAGAAAGCACTCGTCGAAACCGGCGAGTACAGTAGTGAGGATGAAGCTGGCCGAGCAATTGACGACGTTCAAGATAACGTCCTGATCAACGCTTCAACGCTGGCAGAAGATATCGTGGAGCACGTCGAAAAACGCGAAGCGGAAACAGGTGACAATTGTCGGTACTTTGTCTTCATCGACGAGATTTCTCAGTTTATCGGTGACGACGGACAGCTCCTTTTGGAACTGCAGAGCATCGTTGAGGAGTTCGGACAGAAAGGAAAGGGAAAGATCTTCCTCGGCGTCACATCCCAAGAGCAACTCCAGCAACTGATTCCCGGTGTTCTTGAGAAGGAAGCTGAGGAGTCAAAGGTCATCGACCGCTTCCCCCATCGGTTCGATCTCACCTCCGAAAACCTCGATAAGGTCGTCCGTGACCGCGTTCTTAGCAAAAAAGGCGAGTTCAGAGGGGTACTCGGCGATCTCTACACCCAACACGAGGGAATCCTCTCAGCTCGCTACAAGCTGGACTCCGGTCAGAGTTTGAAATCGATCACCAGAAACAACTTCATCGACTGCTACCCCTTCCTCCCATATCAACTGGATATCCTGCCGGAAATCTTCCAGGCACTCGGAAAGGGTTCGAGCGACCAGTTAACAGGAGGAGAACGAACCCTGATTGACGTCACACAAAGCGTTCTCAAAGACGAAGATCACCTCTACAACGACGAACTGGGGTCCCTTGTCACGATGGACATGATCTTCGACGAGATCAGTAACGATATCCCCAGTAGTGACGTCAAATCCATCCGCGAGGCAAGTCCACAGAATGCTGCCGATGAAATCTCCCGACGTGTCCTGAAAGCACTTTACCTGCTCCAACAGCTGCCGTGGATCCCGAACACTGCCGACAACATTGCGACGTCACTCCAGAGGGAACTCGGCCCCACCCAAGAGCTGGAGAGTGAAGTAGAAGACACCCTTGAAGCCCTCGTCGATGCGGGCTACGTCCGCCATGATGAGGAAGGATATCGGATCCTGAAAGAAACCGAGCAAGAGCTCGAAAACGAAATCAAAGGAATCGACGTCGGGCCAGGCGACATCCGTCGGTCGTCCAAGCGTTTCCTGAACGATATCCTCGACGACACCTCGCGCGTCAACTATGATGGGCAGACGTTCCAGTTGAACCTGACTATTGACGACGAGCAAATCACATCCAAGGGATACATCGACCTCAAAACGTACTCTCCGATCTACCAGCGATACGAGGATATCGACCCTGATGGTCTGAAGACCCAGAGTTTCAGCGAGGACGATACTCTCTACTGGGTCGCAGACGACGCGAAACAGAACGATATCTACGAGAAGCTCAAGTCGATTTATCAGATCAACACTATCGTCAAAGAGAAGCGCGGTGAGGAACTCAGCCAAGAAGAACAGGAAGCGCTCGGCCAGAAACAGGAAGATCTCCAGCGGCTCCGTAACGAAGTCAAACGGGAGTTCGAGCGCAGCTTCCAGCGAGGCAAGCTCATTTACAACGGGGAAACCGACGAATTTGACGCGACTAACACCTCGCTCAGCTCGCTCGTCGCACGGAAAGCCGATAACGCCATCCCGAAAGTCTTCACCAGCTTCAAGCACGGCTCCGCGACAGTCAAAGACCGACACATCTCAGAAATTTTCGGCGACCTACAAGGATCGTCGAATCCGTCGGTATTTTCCGAGTTAGGTGTCGTTCAGGACGGTGAACTCATCGCCGAAGCCCGCATCGCCTCCGAAATCGAGGACGAAATCCAACGGCGCGAAAAAGCCGGCGAGAACCGCTCCGGTGGCGACCTGATCGACCATTTCGCCGAACCTCCCTACGGATGGAGTCGAGAGGTCGTCCGACTGGCCACAGCGGTCCTCTTCCGGAACGGCTCTATCATTCCGACCTACAAGGAACGAACGTACGGCACGTACACAGAGGACGGCGCACAGGAACTGTTCACCCAGGTCACGAAGTTCAAGTCCACGTCCTTCGACGAGCGAGAAACCGTCGATGTCGAAACTCGAACCGACGCCAAGCAGCTACTCGACCGACTGTTCGACCGGAAGGTCAAATCCACTGACCAGGCAGTGGACGAGGGAATCCGAGAAGAAGCAAACGACTGGGAGTCAACGACGAGTACGCTGCTCTCCCAGCTACGGAGGTTGGATTTCCCGCTGGCCGATAATGTCGAGGACTTCCAGAACCGACTCAACAATTTGCTCCAGCAACCCACTTCCGCTAAGCGCATCAAGAAGTTCGTCGAGTTCGAGGACGAACTAGAGGATCTCACCAAATCTGCGAAAGCGGTCGCCGACTTCTGTGGCGAACCGGACGGTGAGAACCACTTAGAAGAGTACGAGACGATTCAGGACTTCATCGCTGGAGAGTGGGAGACGCACGTCGACGAAGCAGCCGACCACCCAGAGCTCGTTGACATCAGTGACGAAGCACGCGAGGCCGCCGACCGCGTCAAGAACACACTGGACACCGAGGGCGTCATCCAACAATGGAACGACGTCAAGACAGATTACCGGGCGGCGGCTGAAGCCTTCGTCTCGACGTACGAAGCGCTGTACGAGAAACGATACGAGACGTACACTGACTCCATCGAATCGGTGGAAGCATACGCAGGCCCCGACATCGATGAGAACGATCTCGACTCGGCCCTGTCGGACCTGGCGGAACGGCAGGGCAATGGGTCGGTCGATTTGGACATCTCGAACAAGGACCATATCAATCCGGATCCCTCGCTCACGCGCCTCATCGAACACATTCAGACCGTCGACGCATACGAGAACGGTGCGAAAACCGAAATCGACGATTTGGGTGGGGGCGGTGGCGGTGGTGGAACAGTCCGCGAGAGCGTAGATATCGACGACATCTTCGGGAGCGTCGTCGTAACTGATCCCGAAGATATCGAGGCACCAATTGACGAATTACGAGGTGAAATCGAGGATCTCCTCGAACAAGACGGGGACGTAGAGATCCGGTTCCGGTAATCTACCGGTTCGGATTCGACCTTTTGCTGGTGGCCCGCTGTTAGATTCGGCAAACACTGGGCAGCACGCTTTCCCACAATTATAAGACACGCCGAATACTTGCTCGTTGTATGTCATCGCGGGCGGGAATCCCGATACAGCGTACTGCCGTCCCGTCCGTTTCGTGGCAGTACGCGACCCTCTGATATCCATGTCCACGACACACGGTCAACCTGGTCTCTCGTCGGATCAACGCTCAACCATCCGAAGCACTATCCTCAGCACTCGCCACACGCTCGAAGACGAACTTCGCCGCCAGCTCGAAAAATACGGTATCTACGAGGACAAGCGTCTCCCCCTTGAAGACCTCTCTCACTTGTCCACAGAAGAACGCCACACTCGACGAACGCTGGATGCTGCCATCGAACGGGAACTCGAATCTACGGAAGGCGATCTGGAGCGGTCAATCACTAATTACGTCCGCGAAGCAACGAAGACCTACCTCAACCGGTTTGTCGCGCTGAAGACCATCGAGGTTCGCGGCCTCGTCGAGGAAACCATCACCGAGCGTCCGGAGTACGGCAACCGGTCGTACATGCACCACACCGTGGCCGAAATCGCTGGCGAACTCACAAACGCACCTGATGACGGCTTCGATGCCGCCCTTGATCTTGCGTATCAGGAGATCGGGGCGGAGATTCGAATGATCTTCGAGGAATCCGAACACACCGCTATCGACCTCGACGCGCAGGTTCGAGAACAGGTTCTCGACGAACTGGACGCAATCGATGACGATGCCTGGGAAAGCGACGAGGCACTGGGCTGGGTATACCAGTACTTCGGTGAGGAAGAACGTGAAGAGATCGACGACCGGGTTGATGAAGAGAACTACAAGATCGCAGGAACAGACATCGCCACGAAGACCCAGCTGTTTACCCCCCGGTACATCGTCGAGTGGATGGTCGATAACTCACTGGGCCGGACGTGGCTCGAAATGCAAGGCGAACGGACGAATATCGACGACGAGGGCAACTGCTTCTATCTTGCACCGTTAGAAGACTCTCTGACTGATCGTGAGTCGAAACCGGTCGAAGAGATCACCGTGCTCGACCCAGCTTGCGGGAGCGGTCATATGCTGTTCTATGCGTTCGACGTTCTTTACCAGATGTATCTGGAGGAGGGTGAAATCCCTGAAGAGTACATCCCACGTGAGATTCTTCGGAACAATCTCCATGGGATCGATATCGACTCCGGTGCAGTCCAGATCGCGGCGTTATCACTGTACCTGAAGGCGAAAGAGCACTCTCCTGACGTGGAAATACCGCAGTTGAACGTCGTGAGTGCAGACGCAGTCCTCATCAATGGCGAGCGGAAGGCAAAGGTCCTTGATCGTGCAGATTCAGATCTAGAGCAAGAAATACTCGAACAAATTTGGCAAAGTTTCGATGATATCCGTGAACTCGGGAGTCTCGTTCAGGTGGAGGACCGGATCGACGAACTGCTTGATGAGTACCGCGAGGAGCTTGAATTGGGCGGACAGACACAGATCACAAACCAGGGTGAACTAACAGGACAATCGACGTTCGTCTCCGGCGGGGAGGAACATTCGTGGGATACGCTGAGAGAGGATCTTTTAGAGAAGACTCGTGAGATCGCCCGCAATGGGTTGGAACAGGACGATCCCGTTGAGGAGATGTTCGCCAACGAGGTCGGGAAGACGGTGGAATTGCTCGATTTGCTGGTTGACGAGTACGACGTTGTTGTATCGAATCCACCCTATCTTAGTGATCGAAAGATGTCTAATGAAGTGAAGGAATTCCTGAAGTCCGGATATATTTCTCACCAGAACCTCTATTCAGCATTTATCGAGAGAAATACCAAATTCCTTGCAGGCAATGGACTCTCGGCGATGATTACTCCTGAAGGATTTATGTTCCAGTACGATTTCAGGTCCCTCAGGCCATATCTTCTCGAAAATATGGCGATACTCGATACAGTTCATCTGTCGAGATACGGATTCGCGCAGCAGAAGGATGTCTACACGGCTGCGTATGTGATGAGAAATCAATCTGAAGATAGTACAACAACTAGCCGGTTCTTCAGAATGACACATGAGCAGGAAGAGTATGACACATATGAAAAGAAGGAACAAAAACTACCAGAGTTGATCAAAACTCAACGAAACCAAAAGTCCCACCCAGACGTGTTCGTCGTTGATCAGTCTACATTCTTCGATCTACCACGGACACCTTTTGTATATCGATTTGGCGACGAGATCTTGTCTGCAATCTCTCAACACGATTCAGTTGAAGAGGTCTCAGAGGCTGTGCTTGAAGGTCTAAGCACGGGGGATGATGACCGGTTCCTCCGGTCATGGTGGGAAATCGATTCAGAGGATATCGGCCCTGAAGAGAGATACCGATCCATTGCAATGGGTGGCGACCCAATGGAATATTTCGATTCGCCAGAAATGGTAGTCGATTGGGGTGATAAGGGAAAAGAACTTAGAAATTTCGAGGGGAGCCACCTCCGAAATGAAGGATATTATGGGAAAGAAGGAATCCACTTCCGCAAATTTGGGAACTACTTTACTGTCAGGAAGCACGAATCAGGTTGGTTCTTCACACCGACGGCCCGTTTGATCAAAACTAGTAGTACCGAAGCAGATTTCACTGTTATGGCTATGCTCTGCTCGTCGATGAATAGGTACATTTTGAACGTTCTCAACCCACAAATACATTTCAATATATCTGCTGTTGAGTCTGTTCCAGCCGAACTATCCAAAGAAACACAGCGTCAGGTAACGGATTACGCCAAACGAGGTTTGGACGAGAGAAAAACACAGCAGTCATTGAAAGAGACAAAACTAGAGTTTGACCCCGATAAATTTTATGATAATCTTGAGTCATTGATATATGAACGTGAACGAATGGAGTCTCTTGTTCAAATACACCACGGGATGATAGACAACGAAATATTCCGTGATTATGAACTTAGCGAGGACACAGTTGAGCTAATCTATGATGAGGTTCCGAAAAACCTCGCTCGCCTCCCGATTGCAGACGTCAATTATACCACACAACCCGACGTCGAAATAGGCAGTAAGCAGAAGATCGACGACCTCCCTTCGTTAATTAAATCTTCAGACGGAGAGGATTTGCGAGAAATTTCTGAAGACATAGATGTGTCCCCTATCTCAGTCGCAGAAATCAGACACGAGGAAGGATTGTACGCGTCTGAAGTAGAAGAAGGGTGGGGAGGGGACATCGTTTCGTTTGTTGTTGGAGTCCTGTTTGGAAGGTGGGAAATCAACGCTGAATTCGATACATTGCAAGATGAGCTATTAGTCTTCTCGTCGGACACTCACCTTGGCAAGGTTCAGGAGGCGTTGAACCAGTGTGATGACCAGATGAGCGCTCAGAGCCTCAACACCCTTCTCGGTCAAGATCCTGTTGAGTGGTTCAGAAACCGTTTTTTCCGCCACCACCACTGCAAGGAATACCGTCGCCGAGGCCAGCGAATCCCCATCTACTGGCAACTAGAAAGCCCAGAGGGTGCGTTTAGTTGTTATGTCTACTACCACGGGATTGATGAGACCACACTGCCGAAACTTCGGGGGCAGTACATCGATCCTAGGGTTGAAGAATTGGAGAATGAACGCGACACACTCCAAGCACAGACAAGCGGCGAGAATCCAGATCCGGAGCTCCTTGATCGCCTAGAAACTGTTGAGGAGGGTCTGTCCGACATTCGTGAGTTCGGCGATATGATCGATCAAATGATTGATGACGGGGTTACAGTTGATACTGAGAGAGGTATCTGGGAGAATATCAAAGAGTGGGACCAGTACGAACTCCTCGAAACCGGACTCCCGAAACTAAAATCGAGCTATTCGAGGTGATTTGACATGGGAGATCTCGCGGACAGCATTATCACGGAACTCCGGCAAAAGTTCGATCGACACCCGGTCTGGGTGTGGTATGACGCCCAAGAGAAGTACAAGGGCGTCCTCGACGAGGTCGAAGTGGCCCTCGACGGCGTCACGCTCGCACGATACGATGGCAGCTACTTCGAACTGAAGCGCCGCCTCTACGAAGAGGATCCGAACTACGAGAAGGACTGGCTGTTCTACATTCCCGAGTCGCGAAACGATGCCGAGTGGTTCCGCGACGTCCACTCACTCGGGCGACAGTACCGCGTCGGCCAGGACATCGACGACACGCCCGTGACGCAGTTCCTCGTCGAGCACGACGAAGAGATCCCTGACGCGTACGAGGACTGGGGACAGAACCGCGAGGTTCAGCGCCTGGCCTTCTTCTGCGTTCTCTTCGACACCGCTGGCCCGGCAACCGACGACTGGGTCCGTGCCTACCTCTCGAATCCGGAAGAGTACCGTGAGACGATCGAAGAAAACGCGATGGCCGACGCCTGGGACGCCCAACTCCGAGAGGAATACGGTGTCACCGCGGGACTCGATCCGAAAGAGCTAGCGACCCAGCTCCTCTTTGGCGAAGTGGCCAGTCGGGCACCGACATCCCGGTACGACGAACTCGCGGCTGACGACACCCGCGCTGCTGCGGCATTTTGTGACGAGTGGCAACAATACGCCCCTGCCGAGTTCACACGCTATGCGCAGAAGATCGCGGAGGAATACGACCTTGCGAAGGCCGTCATCGACTCCGACCGCATTCACTGGGACGCGACCGCGTTCAAGGGAATCGACATGGGCCTCATCCGGCTGGTGATGAAACGACTTGCCGAAGAGACCTACGCAGACCTCCCCGATATCGCGGCAGATTTGCAGCAGACAGTCACTGAGAGACAGGACAGCTTCTGGAGCAACGAGGACCTTGTCGATTGGTCAGTCCCAGTCCTGGCGGTCGAAACCCTCCAGCATATCGGAACTATCGACGCCGACGAAGCTAAGACGCTCTCATCGGTGGAACTCGCCCAGAAGTACACGAGTGACGATGGATGGTGGCAAGTCGATGCGGCCTATCGGCAGTATATCAATGCCACCCAGGAGGCTACCTTCCCATATCCGAACGAAACCACGGTGAAGGAGCGGGTCACTCAACACTACATGTCCTTCCTCCAAGGAGTGAACCGCCCGCTTGCGGACATTCTGAGTGACGACCCGACCCTCGGGACACCCCAGACTTCGTTCTACGATGAGTTCGCGGACCTTGACAACGGGACGGCGATCATCATCTGTGACGGGCTTCGCTACGAACTCGCCGAAGCGATCAAACAGAACCTCGGACGGCGGACGGACTTCGAGCAAGACCTGAGCGCAGTCAGCGCGGCTCTCCCCTCGATCACCGAAGTTGGGATGGCCGCACACCTACCTGGAGAACTCGGCCTCTCTCTCGAAGATGATGACCTCGTCGTGACCAGTGGCGGTGAGGAGATGACCGGAAAGTCAGACCGCGTCGACAGACTCAGCGCCGCAGGCTTCGAGGTGGTAGATATGGACGAGGTGAGCAGCATCTCGTTGGAGAACCTGACGGAGTCTGACCCTGTCCCAAGAGTCGTCTACTCCGGAACGATAGACAAACTCGGTGAGAATCTCGACGACGACGCAGCCTTCAGCCAGGTGGACTCCCACGTTGACGACGTCGAACGGACTGTCCAGCGACTAAAGCAGGCCGGATACACTCGGTTCGTCATCACGAGCGACCACGGGTTCCTCTACACGGATCGGTTGTCCGACGACCTCAAAGTCGAATCACCCGACCTTGCTCCGGTCGTCAAACGACGATTCGCAGCCGCTGACAGCGATGCTCCACTCGTCGATACGGGCGAATTCATCGAAGTCGATTCCGATGCGCTGTCTGATCTCGGCATCAACGCTCCCGAACTCAAGCTGCTCTTCCCTCGAAGTGTTGCCTGTTTCAAGGCTCAGGGTGGGAACATGCAGTACTTCCACGGTGGGATTTCGCTCCAAGAACTCCTCGTTCCGTGCCTCACGGTGACCACCGGCGAGATAGAAGAAAGCGCGTCGATCAGTTATGACGTCTCGATCCCCGACCCGATCACGAACTCGATAATCTCCATTGAGATTGAGGCCAAGAGTGGACAAGTGGCATTCGACCCAGCACCGATACTAGAGATCCGTGCGAACATCGATGACGAGGCGGTGGCGGACCCCGTAACGATGGAAATCTCTCCGGGGACCAATAGCGAACGTATTCGTCTCAAACAGGGGGCAATCTCTGGAGAGAGCTCGGTCCAGTTCGAAGTTATTGACACCGACACCCGAGAAACGATCACGCGGAAAACGGTGGAACTTGATCTACTCTTTGGAGACGATGATATGGGATTTGACGTGTAACCTACAATCCCCTTGCATGTGTTAGAATAGATACCATTATATCCTGCCACCAGTCAATGATTGCTGAGAGTATGGATATAGGTACTACTAAATGAAAGGATGAAAAGCTAAAAATAGTGATCAGGGAGTTCCCCTGTAAGCAAAGGGCATAAGAATGTGGTGTTCCCACATTTTGTAGGCCCTGAGCCGGCTTCTAACTAAACGGATAGCGGTTAGTATGTGCTCGCTGTCAGTATTGTTGTGTATTAGCGATAGCGCTTGAATCCTCAACCGAAGAGACTCTGCCGCCCGTATCTGAACTGAAGCCAATAGATGAGTATCGGTAACCGGTATTGGTGTTCCGCCTGGGATGACCGACACCAATATGCCCCCGGCTCTGTTTCTTGAATATAATGACTACTGAGGACGTCGATCAGAAAGCTCTCGACGTCTTTCCCGGACGCGTCGTCCGGAAGGATCTTGTTCAAGATATCAAGTCGGGAGTAAACGTCCCCACCTATGTTCTCGAATACCTCATCGGACAATACTGTGCCACAGACGATGAGGAATCGCTTGAGGAGGGGCTCGAAAAAGTCAAACAGATTCTGTCGAAGCACTACGTTCGCCCTGATGAGGCCGAGTACGTCAAAAGCGAAGTACGTGAACGTGGTCGATACCGAGTCATCGACAAAGTAACCGTCAGACTCGACGAGCAGCAGGACGCCTACATCGGCTCGTTCGTCAACCTCGGGCTCAACGACGTCGAAATTAACGAACACCTCGTCAGCAAGCACCCGAAGCTTCTGGGCGGCGGTGTCTGGGCCATCATCGATCTGGAATACCTTCCCGACAACGCGAATAGTCCCAAGAGCCTGTTCGGCATCGACTCGTTCAAACCGATACAGGTATCGAATCTTGACCTGGACCAGTTGAAAGACCGTCGACAAGAATTCACGCGTGACGAGTGGATGGACCTTCTCCTCCAGAGCGTCGGGTACGACCCTACCGCGTTCAGCGACCGCGAGAAACTGCTATTTTTGACTCGGTGTCTTCCCCTCGTCGAATCCAACTACAATTACGTCGAGCTGGGCCCCCGCGGAACTGGGAAGAGTTATTTATATCGGGAAATCAGCCCGCACTCGATTCTCATCTCGGGTGGAAAAACCACCGTTGCGAAGCTCTTTCTGAACCTCAACACGGGGCGGATTGGACTCGTTGGCCGTTGGGATGTCGTTGCATTCGACGAAGTCGGTGGCCTCCAGTTCAGCGACTCTGAAGCGGTCCAGATGCTCAAAGACTACATGGAGTCTGGAAGCTTCTCTCGCGGCACTGAAGAACTCACAGCGCAGGCCTCGATGGTCTACGTCGGAAACATCGATCTGGATGTCGAAGGCGTTCTCAAGAGCTCCCACCTCTTCGAGCCGTTCCCAGAAGATATGCAGGACCTCGCTCTCATCGATCGCTTCCACTACTATCTCCCTGGCTGGGAAGTCCCGAAGATGCGCTCCGAATTCTTCGGCGACCAGTTCGGATTCATTGTGGATTACTTCGCCGAGTTTGTGCGCGAACTGCGGAAGGAATCTTACGGTGATGCGATCAACGAGGAGTTCGCGTTCGGAGACCACCTGAACCAACGAGACGAAAGGGCCGTCCGGAAGACGGTATCTGGCCTGATCAAACTACTCCATCCGCATGGGGAATACACGAAAGAGGAACTCCGCGAATATCTTGAATTCGCTATGGAGGGGCGACGTCGTGTCAAGGAGCAGTTGAAACGGATGGGTGGAATGGAGTATCGGGCAGTCGAATTCTCCTATCTGGACTTAGAAACGAAAGAAGAACTCTACGTTCAGGTTCCCGAGGAGGCCGATGAGGCGCTTATTCCGCCCGGTACACAGCAAGCAGGTACTGTCTACACCATCGGCGAAAGCGAAGGTCGTCACGCTCCGTTCCGTATCGAAACTCAAACGCTTCCCGGTTCCGGGAAGACGAACATCTCTGGAACCCCGGGGAAAAAGATGAAAGAGTCGTTCGAGACTGCGTGCGACTACCTTCAGGCGAATATGCGAGAACTCCGCCGCGATGAGACGCTGGATGAGTACAATATCAATGTACAGGTACTCAATCCAGCAGACGCGAGCGAAGGTGGTGAGACAAGTGTCGGATTACTTGTTGGGATCGTCTCCGGCATTCTCGACCGACCGGTCCGCCCACAAGCCGTAGTACTAGGTGCTATGAGTTTGATGGGAGAACTGGTTGCCGTGAGTTCATTAGTGGATAAACTCCAGTTAGCCGCTGATTCAGGAGCAAAGACGGTGTTACTCCCCGCGAAAAATAAAGAGGACCTAGCGAAGATACCCGATGAGCTCTTGGATCAACTTCAACTCGTATTTTACACCAATCCGCTTGATGCAGCTAGTAAAGCGATAGAGTTGGAGTAATCTCGCAGAACGGGTGCGTAGTTATTCGTCTAATTCCCAAAGAAGGGAATTTCCGACTTTTTTGCTTCTAATCTCCCCATCCTCTTCGATCGATTTTAATTTCAGATAGGCGGTTCGGCGATCACAGCCAACATAATCCGAAATATCTGTAGTTCCACTTGGTCCGAGTTCTGCTAAGGCTTCCAGAAAATCCTGGTGAGGGTATTCCTCAGTAAACTTCCCACTTTTTTCGTCCCGGTCCCGGTCGCCCATAGTACTGGTGTGAGTGCCATTTCACATATGACTGCTGGATGACTCTCCATTAGTCGAGTGTCCAAAGGTTTATACCATTAGTCGAGTGTCCAAAGGTTTATACCATTAGACGAGCGACTAATGGATGTGAACTCAGCCGTTGGGCACTGATCGACAGAAGTGCCCGGGTGTTGCAGCACCCAGGCTGGGTTCCGAATACCGTCCGAGAACCCATGAAGAAATTAAATCCAGAAACACAAGAAGGCGACGACAGATCGCTAATTGAAGAAATAAATCAAATAAATTATATTTCGCTCGGGGAAGGGGCCGCGACGTGTCAAGCGTGCGGATCTCCTCTTCACGAGGGGGATTCGGTTGTTGCGTACGTGTTTCGCCCGGCTGGAGAGCTGCTTTTTCAGACTGGTTACGTGGTTTGCGGTGACGACGAACACGAACTTCCGAAGGAGTACCCGTTGGGTGTGCGGGAGTTGCTCGTCGAGGGGCGTGTTGGGTGGTGTTCGGATGGGGCGACGCAGTCGTCGTGGCCGGTGTTGCTTGCGCCTGAAGTGGTCGGTGTGAGCGCGGCAGCGACGAAGTCACTACGTCTGATTCCGGATGGTGGTAGCACGGGGTCGAACGTTGCCTCCGGTGTTGAGGAGCGGGAGTCCGCCAAGGCATCGGAGAAGGTGTCTGTTGGTGAGACGCGTCGTCGAGCTGACGGAGCGGATGGTGACGTGGTTCGCGGATTGTTCTGGGGTGAGCAGCGATGACGTCGGGCCTCGTGGATTCGCATCTTGATGTCGAGTTGGATGTGCCGCGGTCGGTGGAGGAGATGTTGCTGCCGGATGTGTACGTTGGGCTCGAAATCGACCTGCTGTCTCCAGGGGACGGCATCGTCACGGATCGGCATCATGCGTCGGCGGATCGGTATGAGTCGGATGATCCGATGAATCAGATTGAAGGACAGATAAGCCCATTCACCCTGTCAGGCTGGCTGCGACACGGGTGTGAGGAGGTCGTCCAGGTCGCTGGTGCGACGGCGTGTCACCCTGGTGAACCGAATGCGGACTACATGCGTGCGGAGACGTATGAGCGTGACTTGGAGTCCGGGTACCACGAGAAGGGAACTTGTCTGGATGAATACGATGATGGGTGTGTCGTCTACGACTTGTTCGGTGGGTTCGGTGCGCAGCCGGGGAAGTTGCTGCGCCGTCCGGTGTCGTTCTCCCCGATTCGGAGACAGGTGGATGTCCTGGACGGAGAGGCGGAAGCGCACTACCGACAGATCTCGAACCAAGTGCGGTCGCGGAACGAGGAGGACGGTGGGCAGCCGCTCCGCCAGGCGGATCGTGATGTGCTCGGGAACGTCGAGGGAACGTGGAAGTTGACGCTCCGGGAACTGAAGCCGGAGTTCGTCGGGTTACTCTTGGAAGCTGTGTCGTTCCTTGATGCGCATAGTGACCAGTTCGAGTTCCAGCTCGGCGGCGCACGGAATTTTGGGGCTGGTATCGCTGATGTGTGGGTGATAAATCCGCTGTACAGCGACCAGGAGGTGCGTCGCGTGTTTGACCGTGCGAAGGCGGTGACGTCTGCGATGGAGGAGAAGGATGAGGTGTGGCGGTCGGAGTGCCGGCCGGAGTTCGTCAGGGCGTTGCAGGCGCGGGTTGCGCAGCGTGATGGTGATGTGTCGTTCCCTGGTGCTGGTGACGGGGCAGGGGGTGGTTCGGCATGACTAGTGGGCGTGATGGTCGGGATGCGGGCGATGATGATTCGGGAAAGATGGATCAGGACGGTGCGGAACTGGACAAATTAGCCGAGCCAGCGACTGGTCTGCGGACTGCTCAAGAACGGGCGGCATCGAAGGAGTCGATTGTTGCGTCTGGTGGTGGGGAGGCGGGTGCTGCGAGTGATGGGTCCTCAGCGACTGGTGGCTCTGATACTGACGGTCTCGATGAGTTGATGGAGCCGTCGACGGGGCTCCGCACAGCCCAGGAACAAGAGACGGAGACATCGACTGGTGATGAGGATGGTGAAGCTGGCCGGGCGGGTGATCGGGGTGCGTGATGCGATTTCGGATTCTGACGTAGAGGGTGACGCCGATGCGGTGGACCCGTTGGTGGCGGCGTATCGGCACGATGTGCATAAGCTGCGGGCGCGGGCGCATAGTCATGCAGTGGATTGGGTTGACGGTGTGCGGGTGAATGAGCCGGTGCCGGACGGGGCGGACGGGGATGCGGCGTTGTTGAGTCGGCCGCGCGGTGACCCGGAGCAGACGTTGGATGCGCACGGGTCGTGGCGGCGCGTGTCGCTGCTGACCGGGGAGGTCGTATCGAGTGATTCGGTTGAGTCGCTGGACGGGCTGCTCGTGGCAGATGACGCCGAGGAGTTGCACGCGACGTGGTTGTCGGCGTCATTGCCGGCCGGGTTCAATGAGTCGCCGTACTACCCGTACACGTCGGTGAAGTACCACACGCTCTTGACGGCGGTGCTGTTGGATAATTACCGGGGAGGTCACGAGTTCGGCGACCTGTTCCTCGCAGTTGAGGCTCCGGACACGGAGTCTGTAACCCCGCATCGAACAGTACTCTCGACGGGTGGGGTATCGTTGGCTGTGACTGGGGAGCCGGGGGATCGGCCGGCAGCGCGGTTGGGTGACGCGCCAGCACGGTCGTTCGCAGACACGTGGGCGCGGCTCCCGGCGCTCCCGTTTGACGTGGCCGGGTCACGTCGGTGGCGCGTGCTGGATTCGCAGTTGCGGCGGATCCGTTCGTGGTCGGTGGCGCTACAGTTTATCGAGGACTACGTCGCGGCGTTCGCACCGGCGCAGTGCGCTGGGCATGGTCGCCGTGGCCGTCGAGGTGGAGGTGAGGGTCGGTGACGCGGCTCCAACAGGTTCTCTTCGAGTTGGAGTCGCCGTACTCCGGGCATCCGTATTTCGTGTCGGGTAACGCCGTGTTCAATGCGGTGGCGCGGCGTGTCGGTGCTGCGACGCGTGGGGCACTGCATGTGAGTCACGGCGTGTTTCTCCCGGGTGAGTACGGTGAGTACCCGGCAGGCGCGTCGCAGGATGGGTATGCGGGGAAGCTCGGGTTGTCGTTGCCGGACGTGGAGTCGTACGAGGACTTGTTCGTGTTTCGGGACGCGGCGCAGCGGTGGCTTCTGGATTCACGGCCGCGGGATGCGCATAACGTACACCCGTTGCAAACTCATGGTGGCCGTGTTGCGTTCGACGATTCGTGTTGGTTCGGGCGGCCGGCGGAGATGCGGGATCACCGCCGGTCCGTGTCGTGGTTCCTGCACTGCTACTTGCACGCCGGGCGTGACGGTGTCGTACCGGTCGCGGAGGATGTACTGGAGGGGATTCGTGTTGGTGGGTGGCGGAATTACGGGTTCGGGGATGTGTCCGTGGTGGAGACACAACTCGTGGATCTCGATGCGTTGGATTACGCTGGGGTGCGAGGGGCTGACGAGTTGCAGTTGGAGCTTGTGACGCCGTTCGTGCTGGTGAGTGAGGCTCCGAACGCGGATTCGCAGTCGGTGCCGTGGTGGTGGGACGTACCTACTGGCGGGTTGCGTCGCGGTGAAACGCGCCTCGTGAACGGTGACGAGTCGTACGCTGTGGCGACGGTTGATCACGGGCAGGTCGTCGAGTACGTCGGAGATGACGCGGGGAGAACGGCGAAGAACGGTGTGACGCGGGTTGGAACGCATTCTCGGTTCGGGTTCGGGGAGTTTCGGCTGCGCCCGAGTGACGCGGACCGGGTGCCGGAGCGTGCGGCGGCCGCGTCGGACGGAGGTGGTGTGTGATGGTGTTGGAGCAAGTGGCGTTCGATATTGAGACGACCGGGTTCGATGTTGATGACGAGGTGACGACGGTTGGGTTTGCGGTGCCGATGGGTGTACGCGTGTTCCTGCAGACTGGCGAGCGGGACGCGTCGGGTATTGAGTCGCGTGTTGACTCAGCAGTGCCGGAGACGCTCGTGCGAGTATCTACGCACGCGTCTGAACGTGAGTTGCTGGTCGCGGTATCGGAGTTCGTTGCCGAGCGGTTCCGTGATGGTGACGTGTTGCTCGTGGCGTACAATGGGGAGCGGTGGAACGGCGGGTTCGATCTACCGTTCCTGCGAACGCGGTACGCGAAGTGCGAGTTGGCGTGGCCGTTCGATGTGCCGTACGCGGACGTGATGCCGCTCGTCACCGACCGGTTCAACACGACTGTTGATGGTGGCGAGAACGGTGATCTCGTGACGGCGTACGACGTGTTGTGCGACGGATCGCACGGTGATCTCGACCCGTTCACGGACAGCAAAGAGGCTGTGACATCGTTCGAGGACGGGCGGTTTGCGGAGCTCGTGTTGCATAACGTGGCGGATGTGCTGCGGACACGGGCGCTCGGCCGCGTTGCGGAGCGGTACTGTTCGAAATCCGAGTTCAAAGTGAAGTCGCTGACGCCGACGAGGTCGATCTGAGATGCAGGTGGATCGAGTCCTACGTGGGGTTCGCAGTAGGTGGGTTCGTGACTGGGTGGTGCCGCCGGATGCACTGTGAGCGGTACGCGGCGGCGACACGGGTACGACGAGCTGCGAATTGAAGCGATACTCCACGACTTCCCGTTCAAGCGGTGTGAACAGTTGCAGAACCGACCACTGGAAATCAGCGAATGACAGAAACAGAGTCACACAATCACGACGACGCGACGAGGATGAGCGAATCGAGCGGTGAACGAACGGAGCGGTTGACGCCTGAGGAGTGCCACGAGACGGTTGATCCGAAGACGCGGGAAGCGGTGCTTGACGAGTACGCCCATCGCTGCCAGGTCTGCGGGCGACGCGGACCGGAGAAAGGCGGGTTAGCGACGCTGCATGTCCACCATATCGAACGCGACCCGGACGGGATGGGTGAGCATGATATGGAGAATCTGACGTTGCTGTGCCGGTCGTGCCACAGTTGGTTCCATCAACAGAGCACGCCTGACGACGCGCCCGTCGAGATCACGGAGGAAGACCAGAGCGTGTTGCTTCCGCAGGACATCGAGATCCTACGGTTCTTAGCAGATGCGGGTCCGGCGCGAACGGGTGATATTGCGTCCGGGGTGCCGACTGACTTGACGGTGTCAGCGGTTCGTGAGCGGTTGTGGGTGCTGATGGGACTCGATAACTTGGTCGAAGCCCGCGACCGGCAGATCGTCGATAAGGACGTCGAGACCGGGGAATGGGGACTCACCGAACAGATCGAGAACTCCGCTCGCGGGCACATCCCGGACGACCCACAACTGTTGCTCCAGCGGATGGAGGACGAGAAAGTCCGACAGGCACTCGACCGCGGGTGTGATCGCAGTGACGTCATCAACGTGTTCGATGTCTCGCGGCGGACGACGTTCAACAAGCAGAAGCGAGCCTGTGCGTACGACTTCCCGTTGGCCGCGTTCAACCGCGGGGGACGGCCGACCGACAGCGAGCGGTCGGAACGCAGTCCGGGCACGACCGACACAGTAGAGGACGACGGTGATGAACAGCAGCGACTTGACGCAGTCCCCGAACAGGACACAGACTCGTTGGGCCGGACAGAAACGTGGGGGACGACTGAGACCGCCCCCGAAGCGCGGCCCTCGAATGAGAGCGTGGAGGGTACTGATCAAGCGGTGAGTGAGAACGGTTCCGAGGAGGAGTTGCGTGTGCACCTACAGCAAGCAATTGAGGCGCTACAGGAAGTGAACTCGGAGTTGTAGGGGTATATAGGGGTTCTGGAATGCGGAGGTGTCGGGGACTCTTTCAAAACAACACGCTCCATCAAATCTAAATGTGTCTGTTAAAGAAAGACTACTATTGATGAGTTCATTATGTTCCTTCGTGATCTATGTTGTTGCTCAACGGAAGGCTGGTGGTACTCATTTGAGTCATTCTAATAGACTTCAACTCTCGATTCCATCACCGAAGGAATTCACTGGACTTACACCTGACAGCGAAACGACTGTTGAAGAGCCCGCTTCTCGAATCGGTGCTACGGCGCAAACAAGCGACTGACTCAGAGATACATGCCCGGAATTCCCCCAAATCACCCACAAACGCCGCGTGAAGCAAGAGAGCTCGTAGAGAAACGCCGGCAGACTCTCCTAGAGGGATACGAGAGTGACAACGAGGTCATTCAGGATCTCTTCCATAATTACGACCGGGATGTCAAGCGGGACCTTGACACTCCAGCACAGGTGATTCCTGAGCTGTTGCAGAATGCTGATGACGTAAAGGAGTGTGAGACAGTCGAGATCCTAATCTCAGAAGATGAACTCGTTGTTCGGAACGATGGCCGACCACTTCTGGAAGATGAGTTCGAAGCCATATGTCACATCGGACAGAGTACAAAGCAGGAGCCGGGGTATATTGGCCACTTTGGCCGTGGGTTCAAGTCTGTTTTCAGCGTCTCGGATCACCCGCAGGTTCGTTCGGGATTCCTACGCTTCGGCTTCAAACGAGACCGATGCGTTCTACCCCTACATCTCGTAGATGAGACGGCCGTTGATGAGATTAAGTACGCACCTGCGACCGAGGTTAGGTTGCCTTTCACTGACCTTTCGGAGTATGATCGGTCACAGCTCATGGGGCAGATTGAGTCTCTCCCTCGATTGATGCCGTATCTCCGGAACGTCTCGAAAATCAGTGTCGTTGATCACGGCGAACGGACGACCTATCGACGGGAAGAAACGACCAGGGGAGAGCTTACTGAGGTTGAGATTTACAAGAATGAAATTCTCTATGAGAGACGTCATATTTTCGGTATTGAGGAGGTACCACCGGAGGCTGAATTTTCCGAGCTAGTCAAGCATCGTGCTTTAGAAAACGAGGAGGAGTTCCGAGATGAACCGGTGCCGATCAAGATTTCGTTTCCCGTAGATGAGGATGGCAATCCAATCTCTGGAGACGAACCCAGTCGGCTGTTCAATTTTTTCCCCACAGAAACGGAACTGGATATTCCGTTCGATATTCAAGCCGATTTTCTTCTTGACTCTGACCGTTCAAGCCTGCATAATACCAAGAGCCCGTACAACCAGTGGATTTTCGGCCTCGTAAGTGCAGTCTATGAAAAGGCAGTTGAATATTATTTAGAGCGGGATTCACCCACAACCACTTTTTTGGAACTTGTTCCAACTCGAAGAACACTTGATTCCCATCTTAAACGCATTCAGGAAGATATCTTGGATGTCCTGAGGGAGCACGAATGCATTCTAGGTCAGGATGGGGAATACCACCTCCCAGAGCAGATCATTGTGCCCGATTCCCGACTGGAAGGGCTGCTCTCTGAGTCAGATGTTCAAGAACTGTTCGGAGAGGCTACCAATTATCCTGCAGACTCGCTGACGCAGCGGTGTCTCAATGATCTCGTCGGGTTGGGTTTGATTGATGAGCTTACGATTGCCAGTCTTGCCCAAGTTGAGCAGGATAGTAATGTTTACCGCGAAAAGTCAACTTCCGAGTTGTTACGTTTGGCTGCCCTTTTCAACGAATTGTGGGAAGACACATATCGGGATAAACGATCTTACAACGATGAACGGAGAGAGTTCCTTAGTGCAGTTAAGCAAATTCCGCTGGTTCCACTCCAAACCGGTGCTGTAGTCAGCAGTAACGACACGGACTCGGATCCGGTTCTTCCGCCCGATAGCGGGGGAGACGAGTATGAGATTTTCACTGATCGGATTACACTAGTAGACCTGACTTTTGACGAGTCGGATGGCAATGGTAAGGTTGAGGATCACAAAGCAGTCGCAGCTGATGCTCGATCCTTTTTTGAGAACGCACTAGAGCTCTCGGTCGTTGAAGATGACTACATCATCACCGAGGTAATCGCAGAAGCTTTCAAAAATCCAAGCGCCGAGACTGATTCGACGTTGGATGCATTTCTAGAGTTTGTTATCAGTGACAAACACCGACGGAAGGTTGCGCGTAAGAAGAACGCAATTCGACTGAGGGTCAAATCGTCCAGCAGCGACGAGTCAGTATATAAAAAGCCATCCGAGCTCTATCTCCCAAAGGCCTATGGCTTGGACTACGATCTGGAGATACTTCTTGAGGATATCGACTCTGCACAGTTCGTGACACCATCATACCGGGAGTTAGGGAACTCGCTGTCACCGTGGTCGAGTTTCTTGACGAAGGCGGGGGTGAGAGACAAACTCGAAGTAACGGAGGAAGGTGCGAAAACTCGTGAAAGATTCCGTGATAAGGACGATTTAGAGACGGAACTTGAGTCGTGTGGTGACAGATCGACTAATATTCCGCAAGCACCGAGACACTCGGGGGATACCTACGATACGTGGCTGAGGGGGTATCGGTACGCGCTCTCGGATTACGAAATCAGCGACACATTCGAAGACTTGCTGGACATCATCCCAGAGAAAGGGAGAGAATCGGGAGCACAGGCGTGGGAGCTGGCAACGATGCTTGCGTCGTGCTGGGACTACTACGAGGATCGTCTGAATAAGGAACTCTACTACACAGCCCAGTATGGGAAAGGAAATCCGTTCCGCACCAAATCTCAGGGGACACAATGCCCGTCCAAATTCGCTAATCGGATTCGAAACACAGCATGGTGTCCAACAAAAACAGGGACAATAAGCCCCCCATCAGTGTTGCTGGTTGAGATACCTCGAACACAGGGACAACCTGACGGGCGGTATCTCAATAATGATCTCCCGTTTTCGGAAGCGAATTATAATGGTCTGAATATCAGCACCCGGTTAGATCCGTCGTCTGTCTTGAAATTACTCACACAGGCCCCCACGGTCTGGAGTGATGGAGAACCGAGTGAAATACGAACTGCAGTTAACGATCAGCTTGATCAGTTCAAAGCTGGTCTGGCCGATTGTTCGGACGACGAGGCTGAAAGGTTGCTCTCGGAACTCCGGAAGGCTCCGTTTCTATACGTCGAGGCAGCCGAGACACAATTCCGAACGTCGACACAAGTGGTGCTTGAGGGGATCAGTCTCGGTGACCAATTTGTCTCAATATCAACGCTCTACACTCGTCACCACCAATTCCTGCAAGAGAGGGTCGGCGTACAGAGGCGGGTAGGAATAGAAGACTGTCTAGACTTCCTGGCCGGCCACTCCGGTACGGAGTTCACCGACGAGGAATCGAAAGCGTGGAACCAGACTCTTCGAGAACTGTTGAATGAATTTGATGAGTTGAGTGAGCATGAATTCCGTGATTTAGCTGTACTGAGGCGACTCAGCGAAGAGGCTGTCGTACCTACCTCCTCGGGAACAACAGGGCCACTCACCGAGATCGATTTTTATTGCTATGACGAGGGGCTTCTGGAGGCGACAGAACAAGAGATCGGTCACCGAGTAATTCAACAACCCGAGTCACAAAACCTGACACAGAAGCGGCTGATCCCTCTGTGGGAGGTTCTTGGGCTGGAAAATCTTCGAGCTGCCGTGGAACTTGATCTTGCCGATGCCGCTACTTTAGAACCGGCGGATGAGTGGGACAGGGTTGTTGACGATGACCGACTCCGGAAGCTATTGACAGTCTCTCAAAGTTTTTTAGAGACGACCAATGGGAATCGAGACGACGAACTAAACGAGCTTACGACGCTCAGCCGGTATCACGTCGAACAGCATAATGAGTTACAGGGATACTATACGCTAAACAAACAGAATATCTCCAAGCGGCTTCCTTTGCAATCCTACATAGACCACACTAACACACGGATTCTCAGAGCATCCGGGGCCGAATCGTACTACGACATGGCAACGAAGATAGCAGATGAACTGCAACTTCCTTTAGACCAACATCGAGAACTCAGGTCGTTATTATCGGGGGCAGTCGGAGCAGAATCAGACTTTCTTGAGGCCTATCTCGACGATCACGACATCACTCTCGTTTGGTTCACTGACTATTCGACTGAGGAAGTCGAAACGGCCACACAAGAAAAAGAGACAGACACCAGGACGAAACCCTCCGGTTCAGAATTGAGTGAGTCGGTTACGAAGTCTGAGTCTGATGAAATAGCTGCCACTGCCAACGAACCGCCCGAAAGAGACTCGAAAACAGCCACTGTCGAGGGTTCCGGGGAGGCTAACTCATCGCATGGATCCGTAGAAGCCTCGGACCCGCCTTCAGATTCGGAGCCAGCATCGGTCGAGCCCGAAACGCCGGGCCAGTCACCGTCGATGGACTCAGACACTTCTTCCCGGTCTCCAGTGGGAGACAGTTCCTCTGGTAGGCGCTCGACAGCAGACTCGAATTCCAACTCTTCCGAAGCGATCTCCTCAAATCAGGAATCGAGGGACAGACATAATAGCGGGGCTCGGAATACGGACCCTCAGTCATCCACATTCGAATCGGAGGTTTCGCCGTCTTCGATAGGTAGTCGAACCGCTATTGAAAACAAACCGGATTCACGAAATCGTTCCCAGGGTGAAGGGAGTAAATCCCGACGAGGCACTGGGAGCGGTGGTGGAGGCGGCGGTGGCGGATCTGCCGCTTGGGAAGCTGGGCTATGGGGTGAAGAGTTTGTGCTAACATCGCTGGTCGATGAGCTCCGGACTGCACTCGCTGAGGAGCAGTGCACAGTGACGTGGTTCTGGGATCCCACGTTTCTGGAACTTCCCGAGCATGCGCACGACTCCGACGGTCTTGAATCGCAATCACGGCTGTCAATGGACCGCTACGGGGCTACCGTGCCCGGAGTCGAAATCACAGGCCCTGATTGGACAGTTCGTGTTCTGCATATACGAGATACTAGCCTTGGTGCCGATATTTTGATTGAAGGCGCAGACTTCAGGATATCAAACGAGGCGAACAACTTATTGGCTCAGATTCAGCCTTCCGAAAATGCCGAAATATGGATTGAGGTGAAGTCGTCAGTCGGCACCATGGATGGATTCAATTTAACAATCCCAGAGTATGGCCGGGCACGAGAGCAGCAAGATGACTACTGTATCGTCACGGTCTGTCAGGTTGGGACACCACATGTGTACATTGACCAGCGATTCACGAACTTAGCCGCTATGTCGGACAAGGGTGAAATCACTATCCAAAAGAATGGTGAGCTCCGGATAGACTACTGACTGCTATCCAGCAGCCTTGTTTGATGCGAACCTTCCTTCTCTAAGCAATCATAGAGATGACGAGGCATAGCCTCTGGTGGGGGAAGGCAAGGATAATCTAATTGGGGAACAGGACGCGCGGGAGCAACAGATCAATCCGCCAATCCAACACAAAGTTAATGTCTTTCAGGCATATATCTGGTATTGATTATGTTCAAAGGGCATTTTGAATCGTCGGGGGCGAGTATCGAGTACGGTGCTGCTGGCTGTCTTTTCCCCGTCGATGACCTGGATGCGACGGTGCTCCAGTACCGAGATGCCCAACTCGCGCTCGACGACGTCGATGGTTCAGACGTCATCGTCGTCGCCCCGACGAGTCTTGCAACCAGTTACTTCCTCACCCAGCACACGCTCACCGCAATGCCCGTCGACAGTCTCTCCACTGCAGTTCAGACCCAACTCGCCAACGAGCTTGACGATTCCTTAGACACGTTCGAGCTCATCCAGATCGGCAAGTGGAACCGAGACAGTCCAAACCACTCGCTTACTGAATTCACAAACGCCTGAACCCGATCTGCAGACGCACAGAACCCAAGAGGCCCTACCACACGACTCCCAATGACTGAGACACTCGCCGACGAGTACCCGGAAGCTGCCCCGTACATCCAGCAAGCTGTCGACGAACACGGCGAAGACTGGGTGCTGGAGAATTACTACCAGCAACTCTACCCACTCGGGAGACTCATGAAGATGCCCGAAAAGGACGAACTCCCGTTCTACGACGCGGACGAGCACGACACGATGACCGAAGAGGAACGGACCGAAATGTACCAGGCGTGGGCTGGGTACCGGGAGAACCTCCGTACCGGAACGAAACCTGGCGAGTGACTGCTACCCTACATTTTTCGCAGCGGTAGTCGTTGGTGACGTATGGATTTGGATCGGGCGCGTGGTGCGTTACTTGGATTAGCGTGTGGGGATGCGCTTGGCCGGCCAGCCGAGTTTACGTCTGCGTCGGGGATCTCCGCTGAGTACGGACGGCTTGACGAGATGGTCGGGCACGGCACGTGGAACCAACCGGCTGGGACGATCACGGACGACACCGAACAGGCGCTGTGTATTGCTCGAAGTCTCGTCGAACACCAAGCGTTCGATCCGGCGGATGTCGCTGATCGGTTCGTCGCGTGGTACGACAGTGGCCCGTTCGATATTGGAGGAATGACGAGGCGGTCGCTTACCCGGCTCAAACGCGGCGACGCGTGGGACGAGGCAGGTCAGCACGTGTGGGAGAACAGTCCGGAAGGGCAAAACGCGGGGAATGGGAGTGTAATGCGGTGTCCGCCGCTCGCCATCCCGTACGCGACGGACTGGGACCGACTCGCCGAAGTGAGCCGGAAGTCCTCGCAGATCACGCACGCTGACCCGCGCTGTACCGACGGCTGTGCGATTCTGAATCTCACGATAGCTGGTCTGCTTGAAGACGCGGACAGACCGTTGCAGGATGCCCTCGATGATGTTGGGTCGGACGCGCCTGATGAGCTTGTGACGGCACTCCGACCGCTTGCGCGTGGCGACTCGCCCGATACGTTGGAAACGTCGGGGTACGTTGTGCATTCGCTGCAGACGGCACTCCACGATGGGTTATTCGCGGACAGTGCCGAGGAAGCGATTGTGACGGCGGTGAATCGTGGCGGTGATACGGATACGATTGGGGCGATTGCTGGTGCAGTCGCTGGGGCGCGGTTCGGAGCGTCACAGCTTCCGGATCGATGGTTGGGTGCTATCGATGAGGTCGACGAACTCGAAGGACTGGCAACCCAGCTTACCAACGTAGGGTAACTCAGGGGAAATGTGTTGGCCAGGCTCTGGATGCGGTGTGTTTTAATTCGGTCTGTCACCTACGCTGATATGATGACTGCCTGCGTCTATTACCATCATCCCGAGGATTCTCAGTATTCTCTCGCATATGTTACTCAGGACAGGGATGAGATAACGACGCCTGGGCAAGATGCAATTATCGGCTGGAGTCGTTTCGCATCTCCTCTTCCAAGGCAGTGAGTTCTGCGTCGAGTTTAGACTCGTCCACCTGTACCGGTGTCTTGTTCTCTTCATCCTTGGCAGAATCGCCGATTGGACGTCTAAGCAGTCGGTCTAACTGATTGAGGCTGGCAATGAAGCGCCGGAACTCCTCAACGTCCATACTGGAAGGCATGTGCCCTATTGACAAAAACGTCGGTATCGGTTGCTGGCGGAGCAACTTGCGTTGGTATGATACAGGTGATGGAAGGAACACTCCTGTTTTGTGTCGGTATCGAAGGTATATTTAGATTCTATGTACGCTGGGCGGCTATGAGGACAACTTTACTAAAAACAATTCTCAACAACCACATTTATACCGAGGGAGATTTAGACTCTATGTACGCTGAGCGGCTATGGAGTCAACAAACGACGAAGAGACTCAACGAAAGAGCCTGTCGACGCGCGAGTCGCAGGCACTGTCACGGCTCGCAAGCGAGAACCGGCAGGTCATCAGTATTAGTGACATCGCGGACGCGCTTGACATTCCGCGGAAGTCGGCCAAGGACATGGCGTATGCGCTTAAGGAGAAAGGGTGGCTTGAGCGGATCGCGCACGGGAAATATCTAATTCTCCCGCTCGCTGCCGGTGAGAACGCCGTGTATACCGAACACGAGTTCGTGATCGCGTCAGCACTCGTAGAGCCGATGTACATCGGGTACTGGAGTGCGTTGAATCACCACGGGCTGACCGAGCAGATGTCCCGCACGGTGTATGTCGTGACGACAGAGCGCGCCCAGGAGCGTGAAATCCACGGTGTCCCGTACCGTCCGGTGACGGTCACTGAGCAGAAGTTCTTCGGGTATCAACCGACTGCGGTCGGGTCGAGCCAGGTGAATATATCGAGTATCGAAAAGACGCTGGTCGATTGCGCCGACCATCCGGAGTTTTGCGGGGGTATCAGCGAGCTTGCGAAGGCAATGCAGAACGCTGTCGATACTCGCTGTTCGTGGGAACGCGTCGTCGAGTACCTGCGGCGGGTTGGGAACGGTGCCGCAACGAAGCGACTCGTGTATCTCGCCGACCAGTTGGACATCGACCTTCCGGAGTATCAGGACCTCGTCGAGAACTTCACGACCGGGTACCCGCTGCTCGACCCGACGAGAGAAGCGACGGGGACCCGGGACAGCAAGTACCAACTCCGTCTGAACGTCGGTCCCGAATCGTTCCTCCCTGGTGACTTCTCATGATCTCCGAAGCGCAACTCCGACGGCTGGCCAGAGAGCTGGATGTTCGACTTGGCTACGCGGAGAAGAACTACGTCAATTCGTGGATTCTGTGGGCGATCTACACGAGTCCCTACGGTGACAACCTGCTGTTCAAGGGTGGCACTGCGCTCAGCAAGTTGTACTTCCCGGAGACGTGGCGCTACTCGGAAGACCTTGATTTCGGTGTCGAGGGAGGGTATCACGGGAGCGAAGCGGAGTTGCAAAGCACATTGGAAGACGCGACCAGAGCCTCCGGTATCGACTTCGAGGTGACCAAACACCGTGAACTGCAGAAAGAAGCGTATCCGACGCACTACGTTGATATCGATATCCAGTACGACGCTGTGCTCGGTCACAAGAACACGACGAGTCTGGACGTGATGATCGATGAACACGTGGCGTTCGCTTCGGTAAACCATCGCCACAGCTACGAGAATGTCCCCGAATTCGAGTTGACCGCGTACAGCTTGGAGGAAATCTTCGCGGAGAAGTTACGAGCGCTCTATCAGCGGTCACAGGCGCGTGACTACTACGACCTGTATCGGATGCTTACGGAGGCTGACGTTGATGACTCGGTTATTCTTCCTGCATTCACGCGGAAGTGTGAACACGACGGCCTGGACATCGACCTTCGGGACGGGCTTCCCGGAGAGAAACGGGGAGAGATCCGTGACGGCTGGCAGAACACGCTTCCCGATTTGGTTGCAGACCTCCCCGAGTTCGGCCCCGTGTATGACACACTCGAAGACTACGTCGATTCGCTGGTAAACGAGCAGTAACGCTAGTTCTGGGGGTGGGCGATGACAGGATCGAGTGCCCGGGTGCGTTCGCTTTCGGTCACATCGTACCGCTCTTCTATGCTATTGCGCCGGTGTCTTCGGCGATAACCGTTCCAGCTTCACAGACAGAGCATTGGTCGTCGACGAGTTCATCAATAGTCTTGACCGCATTCGACCGGCACCCCGGACACGCTTTTTCATGTTGTTTGGTTTACTCGCGGATTGTGCCAAGGTATTCGGCGATGTACACGGTCAAATTAGCGCCAGAGATTGGGTGTTCGGCACGGTACGTTAGATGGTGAGGGGTCACTTCGAGCAACACGGTGTTGGTCGCTGGAACGAGAGATGCGATCTCTCGAAGGCGGTCAATTGTGATTGTGAGTTCTGAAGAAGACGGTTGGGTGCTGCAGATCTGCTCGATGGGCTGTGTGTACGCGAATGCGTCGTTAATGGCGTTGCCCTCCGCGGAGAATTCGACGTGATGTGTCTCGTGGTTGAATCGTACCCGTAAGCTGGTGCCGAGGAGGTTTGCAGCGTCAACAGCTCGGGTGAGGACGCTATTTTGAAGCGAAAAGGTTGTTCGTAACTCTGCAGAGATACTGTCGAACACGCGGTGGGCGGTGTATTTCGTGATTGGTGTACGTCGATAGGTGAGGCCAGTTGACTGGAGCGTGAATGTTGAGTCAGGTGTCTCGGCCGGGGTTCGAATGGTAACTTCCGCGTCAGGGCTAGCGTTCAAGAATTTTTCGACGTGTTCAAATCGCAACCAGTAGTCACCGGTGACATCAGCAACGGGGAACTCTGGAGTCGATATCGGGAGTGAGTAATCTAAGTATGCCACGTGGTCCTCTGACCGGGCACGCAACCGGATCGTATCGGAGGTAATGTCGAGCCGGCACTCGCCGTCTTTCCGAACGGCTAACGCGAGGCGAGTGATTTGCTGGAGGGTGTTGAAGGCGATTCGAATGGGCATTAGTAGTGGTGCCGATGGTAGGTGAGTGCGTCGGGGAGCGCTGGTCCGTCGAGGGCCAGGTTGTGGAGAACTTCCAGCAATTCATTCTGCGTGGTGTCGAATTCGAGCCCGTGCTTCGGTGACGGGACGGTGTTCACGATCTTGTAGAGATTGTAGAACAGCACGGATATATGGAAGTAGAAGGCTTTCCGCGGTGGTTTATCGGTGTCAGTAGCGACATCGAACCGGTTTTTCGCCATGCTGAACAGGATCTCTATTTTCGCACGCTGATTATACTGGAAATTGATATCCGTGATCAGCTCCTCTTCGTCATCCTTGTCTTCGGGGATCGAGATGTCAGTGTAGAACGCTCGAATGGGTGCAGGTGAGTCCGCTTCCGGATCGGCTCCCGAGTATCCAATTAGCTTGACTGGCGGATGCAAGTCGTTATATCCGGCACTCGGTAGAACTGTCGTTCGCCCAGGATCCAGTTCTGTGCGAAGACGTCCGTAATCGGACCGTTGGCCGCGCGGGTGACTGTCGTCTTGTGCGCAGATCACCCAGTGTCCCGGAACAAATGCCTGGCAGGCTTCGATGTCTTCTCGGCCGTCGAACCCGCGGTCAGCCATGAAGAGTTTCACATCGACCATCGACTTTAGATTCCGGAGGAAGTTCTTCAGTACACGAGCCCGTTGGGCTTCTGACTTGAGGAGTCGTAACCCGAAGGCAAATTCGAGATCTGGGTCCGTGAAGGAGAGGGAGGCAAACCGCCAGCGGCCATCCTCCGTGAGAAAGGTCCCGTCGTACGCGTTCAAGCCGAGGCTCTGGATGTCTGTGAGATCATACGAAACCATCACCGGTTTTGACACCACTCCAGATTCGATGACGTACTCAAGGAGCGCCTGATTGATATCGTCGAACATCTCTTCGATTTCCCACAGCGTCAACTCGTCAATGTGCTCGCGGAGGGTTGAGCCACCGAATGCGTCGGTGAGATCGAAGGTATGCTGAGCAGTCTGCATGTAGTTCTCAATGCTTTCTCCGTGATGTGCGGCATAGGCGAATACGCCGATCAGACTCCGGAGCTGCCGTGACTTATTCGTACTGCGCTGGAAACTCAGGTTCTGAACGACGGTTTGTAAGAGTGCTTCGACGAGATTGTAGAGTGCTAACTGCCTCGCTCCGGGCGAGAAATCAGTCGCTGCGGGCCCCGCATCGTAGGATAGCTCGTACTGTTCTCTCACTGTCTCCGGGATCGGGATTCCGTTCCAGAACAGCGCATGAACCGCGATGAAACACGCCTCACGCAGCGCCTCGAACTGGTCGCTCTCTTTCAATTTCTTCGCCGTTTTCGTGTACGTTGACCCTCCGCGGGCAGGATGTAGCCCAAACTGCTTGAGTTCGGTAGTTGAGTACTGCGATACGTGCGTCGCTAAATCATCGAACGAGGCGAAACCGCGGGCGATCCGAATCACCAATGCACGTAGCTTGTACAGGTCAGCCTGAAGCCCATCCAGTCCAACGATCTGCAGCGCGAGTTCGGTAACCTCACAGATCGCTTCATCGAAAATGGCGTCCACGGAGCCGTTCGCATTAGAGGCATCACCGTAGGAGTCTAACCCGTTTTCCTGCGCCATCGCTACGAGCAGTGGTTCCCGTAATTCAATCGTTCGCCGACCGCCAGCCGGGTGCGAAATGAAGACGTCGTCTGTGGCGTCAGAATTGAATGATTTAAACTCGTCTACGCGTTCCTGCTTCGAATATCGTGTTTCACTAGCGAATGCATCTTGATGTGTGGCCATTGCCCGTCTAGTCCTAATTATCTGCTCCAGCGACGGATAAACCCTCGTCGGCAGGAACGCTATGGTCCTCTCCGATAATCCCCTTAGTGCGTCCGCGTGATTCCGCAGAAAGAGTAGAATACCGCGTAGAGGGCCTGTAGATCCACCCCTCACCTGCTTAAATCGGGGGTGGTATTATTTGAAAGTGGACGATTCAGCAGTTACAAAGCTTGTAACGCAGCTTTCCGATTAATCCCATCTTGCGTGAGAAACGATTCGATCACAGTCGTGAAGTAAGCGAGGAGGACTGGCTGTGAGTTACTGCTCGGGGGGTGAATCGCGCGCGTAAACACCGGGAGTCTCTCCACGTCCTGGCATTACTAAGAAATCATTGAGGGTGCTGGAAGGCTGCCTTTGGTGGGGCAGATAGTCGTCCTACATGAGAAACTGATGAAGACCACATTGCGGATGTTCCTGCCGTTTATTGATTCTCAAGATTCCAATGAGAATGGCCCGCTGGTGTCCGCTCTGAGTGGACAGTTGGGGTTCCGATTACTCCGGTTTTCGCTAACGGTTCAGTCCCCCGAAGACCCTTTCTTTGCCCCGAATACCGGGTTTCGGGCTGAACAGCGGTCGTCGTTGAGTGAGCGGGCACGAGGTTTTAAAAGTGGATACAGGTTACCCCGGATTACAGGATGATAACTATGAAGCTGAGAACTCGTAGGGAATCAAGTACAGGTAACGTCCTCTCCGCAGGTGAGTCCCGATGACACGCCATATCGACACGTTCATCGATGATTCAGGAAACGCCGATCAGCTGCGGCGAGCAAAGGTTAATCGAACCGGTGAGCAAGGTGCTGTCGGGGTTCCAACCTTCCTGACCGCCGAAGAGCTTGAACAACAAGGCATAGATCCGGAAGAGACGGACGAAGTAGTGCTTCGGGTTGAGGACAGATTCTTACTTCTGGATCACGCCGATCCCGACGAATAACGCTCACCGCTCAGCCCACCTTCGACGAAGCCGCTTGATCGATAAGAGATTGAGTAGCTTCCCGAGAAGACTGTCGGTGGGTTCTTCTGTCACGTCCCATCCTTCACCACGGAGATACGAGGCGATTCCGGGTCGGTGATTTCCACCACAGGAGATGAGAATTGATTCGTACCCGTTTGCTTCTGCGATTTGTACGACTTCACGCGCCATCGCTTCATCTCGATCATACATCACTCGGCCTTCAATGAGGAGAAAGTACGCGAGCGCCCACACAAATCCGAAACACAAGAGCGTGAGCACGACACCAGCGAAAGTCAGTTCTTGGAGCAGGCCAGGTGCGACTCGGGACAGCACCCACTCGGCAGGCTGGGCAATGAACCCAAGCATGAGCCCGGCGAACAGTGGTGAGAGGAGGAAGAGTCCGCCCCGTTGCCATCGGGACACCATTTCGTAGGTTTCGTAGACAGCCGCGTCGATCCGGTCGTGGACTGGGAGCCCCTGCTGCTTCGCTTGTTGTTTGAACTCGTCGCTGGAGCGGTACAGTCGGCTATACGTCGCACCATAGACAATGTGCCCGATAGCGAATAAGGCGTACAGTGAGTCGATGTCCCGTTCGAAGTGGTCCTTATCGTGGCCCTCACGGAAGACCGCCTCGTACTCTGATAGGTCCAGGTCAAGTAGAGCCTGTTTGTCCTTCTTCGATGAGTGGGTTTCACCCTTGACCAGCGCCTCCGGCATGACTCACGATTGCATTTCTACGAACCACACATGAATAAATTCGTATTTTTGCAACTAAGAGAGGGCACTGTGGAGCCCACCGACGGAGTCAGACGCAGAGCCGTCCCATCCACGACGGGATGGTAGGTGCGTAGAGACAGAAGCGGATGATGTCGGGGTCGTCTGGTTTGAAATCTTCAGGATAGTCTCCACCGCGTTTACCGAGGAATACGATAGCATCGAGGTCGCCTCTTGTGAAGCGGGCTTCGTACGACCAGTAGAATCCGTTCTCGATGCCGTCGTTCGACCCGTGGAACTCGAAGGAGCCGTGCATGTTGTGGTCGAGTCAGAATTCGTCAGCGACGGTCTGCTCGTCGGGTGTGCCGATCCCGAGTCCTCGATTGAGCAGCTTCTGTGGATCTGCGTCCTCACGGAACGAGACATAGTCGTCCCACGAGTCGAAGCCGTGTTCTTCGGCCTCCGCTCGTTTTTCCTCAGCAGTTTTCTCCCGCAGATCCCGTTCCTTTCGAAGAAGCTGTCCTGACGCAGTCAAGTTGAACGTCCGCATGAAGGGATGGCCGATCTCCTTCGTCTGCCAATCGATTTCGGCTGGGCTTCGATCTCGTGGAAATTTCGGGAGTTCAACACCGTCCTCCACGACCAGCGTATCGTATACCACCATTAGGATGGCATAGCATTTCCTGCCACATATACACCGTCCAGAAGTCACACAGCCTGAGCGTCCATCCGTACCTCCCATTTAAGTGGGCTACACCCTCGACTTATATACTTTACTGCGTTTGTCGACGTATGACCGTCGACGAGTCTACCGATCCTCCGACGTTGAACGAGGAGACACCACCGCTTGATGCGGTCGTTGCTGTGGAATGGTGGCACAGGTTCAAAGACGACGGGGAACCGGAACTCGATACTCATCATGGCTTCCACGATGCTGAGCACGTTGTCGATGGTACCCCTCCAGCAGTTCAGGATGGCGAGTTCGTGACTGCATCCGGTGGACGTGTCACCGCTGACAGCCAACCCGAAGATATGCGGGAGTCGCGGTATCTCTATATCACACACCGGGAAGCGCTTACGCGTGATATTACACCGTGCGTCGAATGCTTCCCCAGGTACGCCACCGAGCGGCGACTCGATAAGGCAGGAGAAGAAGACGGAATCCTTACTGAAGCGGGCGTGGAGGGAGCAGTGTTTCCGGTGTGGATCCGACCCGACAAGGAGTCCGGATGGGATCTCGACTCGGTCCATGACTCATACACGTCACTCCTCTACCGGACGTACGCAATACGAGAACACGCAGGATCGGTCGGGGAGCGGCTCCGGTACTCATTGCGGCCGATCCGGAGATGTGAGTACACGTCGTTCGAGGAAGCTGCTACAGTTGAACCGTCGATAGCGCACGTCTCCACTCTCAGGACGATTCAACCGGAGGAGCTTCCCGAGGTCAGGGACCGTCTCGGTGACGAGCCACTCTTGACCCCAGTTGAGCACGAGCATCGATTCACGGACACAGGAGAGAAACGTGCTCCTCTAGTACACCGCGCGGAAACCTCGCCATGTGGTTATGAGCGCGAGACGCGGCTCGGGCTGTTAGACGACGTTGACAATGACCTCCAGGAAGAGCTGGATGTAGAGCGACAAACAGTTGCCGACGTCATAGAACGCGGGAACGTTGTCGAGTTCTGCGAATCATGTTTCCCTGAATTCGCTGGATGGGACGCGGAATCCGATAACTAAGGCTTTGCCACTGTCGATTTCCGCAGGAGTTGGTATGCTCGGAACGTTAAGACCTGGTACCACGTTGTGGGGAGTGGTTCATGACTTATCCTCGAACCCACGTTGATCACCGCGATGCCGACCACCACGAGGCAATCCATCCAACCCGGAATATCGGCAATGCACATGTTGTCGCCGGTGAGTTCCTCACATCACGGTATCATGAGGCGCTTCAGACAGTTCTCCACCCGCTGGGTGAGTCTCTCGACACACACGATCTGCATGCGCTCAACGACCTCGGGATCGTTCACGCTAACGGCAGTCTCAACGAACTATCTCCTATCGTCCAGACCTACGTCAAGCCTCGTGCCAGGAGCCAAACTTCATCTCGCGGGTAGTTCGCGCTAATCGATATCTCGTTGTCGGTCAGGGTTACTTCGGGACTTGCTTGACTCGGAACGTGACGAGCACGTATTCTCAGCACGGGTTGCACATGATCCGTTCGCCGTACCGGACGGGGTACTCACGGTCGATCTGGGATCGGTACTCTGGGCATCGGAGGCGGACGACGGGTGTCCCGTCGTCATTGTTGGTGTCAGCGATGATTTTGCGGAGCATGCGCTGTCGACGGCTACTGGCTTCAACGCTCGGATAGTTACTGAGTCGGTGACCACACCGAGTGTCCAATGTAAATCCCGAGATTATATATGTCTAAAGCCGTCTCTTCTTGTTGCCGTTCAACTCGACAAGCGCGGTCGAAGTATTCTCACTACGTTCGGTGGTGTCACAGAGAACGGACAGGTGCTTGCCCGACAAAATATTCGCGCTAGCGGCGTTTTCGGCGACCCGGTCTGTGCCGTCGGGATGTTCAACGGGAAAGAGTCCGCGCTCTTCTTCAGATTACTGGAATAAATCTTATGCTACCTCGAAATCGAACTCATGACAGTAAAGTCAGTAACCGTTTTTCCAAGTAACTCGTCTTCAGTCTGGTCGCAAAGGTCTCACGCTGTAGAATTCCTTTTCGGCAAGTACCGTTTGAGGATAATACGGTGAGTAGCACTTCCGCAGATCGAGTTACCCTGTTTTGGATTGTGGACACTGGTACGACATAAATACGGCCATAGAAAATTACTCATAGATATAACGATATCTCATAAATTTATTGCCCATAGGTTTGGGTTCCATGGTATGCGTTAAACCATATCGTATATACCTATGCAGGTGATGATTCAAAGTATGACATTGCCCTCGAAACTCTCAACGGCGGTACGTCAGCCAGACCGGATTCCCTCTTACATTAAACATCGCGCGATTTATGACTTATATACATTTTACCAACGAAAAATAAGATCAAAGGACGGAATTGAAGTTCTGAAAGAAGATTGGGATAATCTTATTATTCTCGATGCTTGTCGGTACGACCTATACTTAAGGAGAAATAACTTCTCAGGAAAATGCCGGGCAGTAATTTCTAAAGGATCAAATACGATAGAATTTATTCAAAATAACTTTTTAGATAATAAATATTTTGATACTGTATATGTGACGGCAAACCCACACGTTGATAGGTATGTGAGTGGTAATTTTCATTCTGTTATCAGCCCTTGGCGAACTCACTGGAATGAACATTATCATACTGTGATGCCAGATGTTATGGCAGATGTTACTGCCGAGACGGCAAATAAATACTCAGAAAAAAGAATAATTTCGCATTTCATTCAACCACATAGGCCATTCATCGGAGAAATAGGTGAAAGAATTGAGGAGTACGAAAGTGTTGATGGACACCGTGAGATGGCGTTAGGGGAAGATCCGGACTGGAAAGGGGAAAACCCCTACAATAGGAGGAAACGTGGTGAAATATCTGAAACAATAATACGAGAAGCCTATGAGGAGAATCTTAAATTAGCTCTTGACTCTATTACACGTCTTGTGTCCGGATTAAAAGGTCGAACAGTAATCACAGCAGACCACGGAAATCTCTTCTCAGACCGTTTCCCTCCGTTGCCTGATAAAGGCTTCCCACATCCTAGGGGAATTTTTCTTCGAGATCTTGTTAAAGTACCATGGCACGTTCTTCCATCGGAACAACGTCGGACAATAACAGCTGCTCCACCGAGAGGGGATACTGAAGATAATATTGAGGACGAAGGCGTGAAGGACAAACTTAATCACCTCGGATATTTATAACTAGTCCCTTGGCGTCACGTATGAGACTACAAGCAGGATAGATCGAGCTCTGAAAGAAAATGGTTTCAACGGGAAAGATAACGAATTTAGCGTTGGTATCCTCAACGTCGAAGGTATTGACCAAGTCAGTACTCCCGGAAAATGCATCCTCGCCAATGGGGGATTTAGCGTGTGTATCTGGGCCGCGTACAGAAATAACTACTCCTGGGAAAGCTTTTACGAAATGCAGAATACTGAGTGTAAGTATTCTTAGACCTTAATTAAGGAAATGACGTCATGATTCACGATAAGATTATTAACCATAACTCAAACACGATCCACTTGCCGATCTCGAAGTCGACTTTTCCCAGACCGGCCTGGAAACTACGAAGGGTAAAGAGACGGGGTAACGAAGCCGTTCACATCAATCACGGGCTAGGAGAAGTGAAAAACTCGTCGCTAACGAGACGGTGTTGACGGCCCCTACCGACCCAGTCTGGATCGAAATTGAATTGGGTCATAGTAGAATGAGGTAGATGAATCCTATACGATTACCTCGGACTTATAAAAGATATGATTTTCAAGTAATAACAGCGGTAGATTTTTTTGTGTCTCTGTAGTCCTACTCACCCAGATCAAAATATGGATGGGGATCCCGAAAAACAGGTCGTTGTATTTCACAATGTTGTTTCTCCCTATCGCTTACCCCTCTTCTCTAGCTTAGCTGAAAAAACAGACTTAAAGGTGTTGTTTGCTAAGCGAAATGAACAAGGCAGAAAGTGGGATACCTCCATTGAAAGTCATAATACGGAGTTCAAATATGAGTTTCTCCCGGGCTTTCAAATAGGACCCTTAACTGTCAACTATTCACTCCCGGTTAAATTACTTCAAGAAAAATCCGATGTGTATATTGTCAGTGATACTCGACAAATGCTCCTCTCCATGTTGATAATCTCGTTCTATTCCCTCGTCTCCGAAACAGATATTTATTACTGGACTGGTTGGTTAGATTCAGACTACTCTAGTGAGACTCATCAAGAGCATATCCTCATGAAACTATTCGTTCGAATATATCGAAAGTTCAAAGATTATATACAAACATTTTCTTATATATTTGCTGATGGCTTCATCGCGTATTCGCCCGAGAGCGTGGAGTATCTTAAAGCTAGAGGGGCTGATACGCAAAATACGTTCGTCGGTGGACAGGTAATGCCAATCGAAACATTACCGGATTCATATGAGTCAGATAAGAATAACGATGATGGACTAACAGTACTGTATCTGGGATATCTAAATAATAGAAAGGGTGTAGAGTATTTACTTAATGCATGGGGAAGATTAAAGCGAAATAATGACTCTCCGGCTATCGCACAAGCTACTCTCATGATTGCAGGATCAGGTCCAATTGAGGAGTCTCTGCATGTTCAGGCAGAAAATATCCCTGATGTGTCCTTCCTTGGTTACGTTAGTGGCAACGAAAAAGCTAGGTGTTACAAACAAGCAGACTTGTTTGTGTTACCAACTAAACATGATCCTTGGGGTTTAGTTGTGAATGAGGCGATGCATTTTGGTCTTCCAATAATAGTTACAGAGGCAGCTGGATCTAAACATCTTATTCAAAAAGAAAATAACGGAATAATAATAGAACCGAGGAACTCCTCTGATCTTCATCAGGCTATACAACAACTTCTTTTAGACGAAAAAGAGCGAGAGAAATTAGCTAGCCAATCAAACAACAATAGCTCTGCCTCTGATGTAGAAACAGGAATTCAACCCTTTATGAAAGCCATCAAGGGTGACAACCCTAGTGGAGACCTACTAATGTAGATTACCGTAAAACCCATCACTTACTACAATATTACAGATGAATTATGAATATATTAGTCTGGTGATATTACCTATAGCGGCTTTCGCTGTATTAGTAGGTTTAGCAGTTGTTGTTATAGTAGACAACATGGTAACGGCTATAAAAGGGACCTATGCACTAATTGGGATTCTCATTGCAATCTCTCTTCAATATCTTTCTTCGAGAGAACCCGCGTTTTCTGAAACAACACAACCAATTAAATTTGGCTACCTTACTCTCATTCTTGCTCTATCATCGGTACCACTGACTGTAATTACTAACTCCCGGCTCCCAGCACTCCTAACTATCGTACCCCTCTGCTACCTTTGTATCTGGCTTCAAATTAACAAAATCTCACCAATGTTTCTAATTACTCAACTGGTCGCAGTCTACTTTATCTCCCCAGTGACGAAGGTACTCACCACCGGTTTGTACTTCGAAAATGGCGATGTGTTCAAGCACGTCCACCATACAAATGAGTTAATCGCCAGTGGGCACCTCTGGGCACTTGGTCGGTACAGCGACTACCCCGGCTACCACCTTCTCACGGGAACCATTTCGCTCTTAACTGGATTCTCTCCTTATCATTCAATGGTGGTTCTCCAATTGGTATTGTTCACCGTTTTAATCCCCATCGTGTATTTCATTGCCCTCACAGTCTTTGAGGAATCCCGGCGCGCTCTCCTGACAGCTTTTGCACTTACGATGATATACACCGTCTCACGGTACAGTAGCATTTACTTTCCCCAGTCGATCGCGGTCTTATTCTTAACCGCTCTACTTTACTTGGCATTCGTAATGAAGCGACGAGGAGACGAAACTTGGCGCTCGTGGAGTATCTTGGTAACGTTAGTTGGGGTAGCAACGATTATGACCCACCACCTTACAAGTTTTATTTTTCTTCCAGTAATCGCAGCAGTCTTAATCGGCCGATATTGCCTTCGGTATCTGGATAAAACCATTCGGGTAGGGCCCGAAACATTTCCGCTTGTAGCGTTCGGATTCGGCACAGTCGTATATTGGGTGTATGAACAAAACTTCATATCAGAACTAATATATCATACATCTGAGGTTTTTCAACCGACCGCAACAAGTACTGAATGGCGGACCGTTGTCACTCTCGGAAAGTCCCTAACGCCGTTGGGCTGGCGGGTCGCACTTCGAAGCCTTGTTAGCCCTGAAGGGATCTACTTTGCTCTTTTAGTCGCTGTGGTTGCTCTTGGCATTGTTCTCATACTACGTTCTCCGTCTGTTTATTTTCGGGCGGGGCACCTCGTCGTCGTCGGTATTCTCACGTCTCCTCTTCTACTTCGTACGCCGATCGCGCCAGATGTCTCTCGAATACGGTTCCCATTGGCCATTTTTTTCGCGTTTATCGTCGGTCCAGGTTTAGAATGGCTTTGGAGAACAGAATTTGACAGTCAAATGCTACGCGTGATTCCGGCAATACTAGTCATTACTCTGGGTATGACCGGTGTACTAGTAGCCAGTCACGATCTGTACGCCTTCAATGCTGGTCCTGATCTCTACGAACTCCGACCCCTCCCCGAACCGGAGAAGGAACTTTCGCGGACTGAAGTACAGGAGCTTCAAGTAACAAGTGATTTCGTACGTAACTACGGCAATGGAGCTAGCACCCTATCGATGACGGGCAGGGCGTTGAAAATGCTCGAAGTGTCGTTTGAGGAGGCATCTGTAAGCGAACGTGGATTTAGGACGTCTCAGGAACTCTTCGTCTACCGTGAAGCATGGACTGACCATCGCGTCTCGTTTACCAGAGGTAATCGGATCGGCACCGTAGTGATTTCTGATGCTTGGTTTGATCGCATGGTCGCCACTGAAAACAAGGTCTATACAACCGGCGATACTGGCATACTCTGGACGCGGAGTGGAGGTAACCTTGGAACGTCTACTCCGGCCTCCAGCGTTCGAGGGTTTGATGTTCGGTTTAACCAAAGGGAAAATACTGGGATTTAACCGCGCTGGCTCACTGCTGGCAACTTTTCCAGGGATTCAACGACCTCTTCCCAGTCGAGAGCCCTCGTTTTGAGAGCGAGTCCGGAGTACACTATGAGGCCAAAAGGGGGAACGATTACGAGCGAGAGCAGCTCTGAGGAAATGAGTATCGTCGTTCCATAAATGAGAAATCCGCTCAGCGACGCTGTCAGCGCGACTCGCCCGAATCGAATGTTTGCCACCGGATCGAATCCGAGGTTCCATGCCGTATAGACTTGGCATATCAACATCAAACTATATCCGATTGTTGTAGCAGTTGCCGCACCGATTATTTCGAATTCGGGGACGAGAAGTAGGTTCAGTCCTCCATTGATGACGGCTGCGACACCGGTCGCATAGACGAGTGGGCGTAGGTTACCTTTCGCTTGTCCGATAGCGATAATGGGGCGGACGACAGCGAAACAGACAGTTCCAGGAATAAGCAATAACAGCGGTGTTACAGCGTTGTCGAACTCGGAGCCGAAATAGAGAGAGACGAACGGTTCAGCCAAGGCAGCGATACCAATAGCGAGGAGCAGCGTGAACAAAAGCGTGTATCTAGTGCCGCGAGCGGAAAGCAACGTAATTCGACTGGTTTCTCCTTGCGACCAGAGCCGAGAGGCTGACTGGAGGAAGACCATCTGAACCGCCATCGGAGCAAACCAGAGAAGTTCGGTAACGACCAGCGCAGCCTTATAATATCCCGTAGCACTGCTTCCAACGTTTGCCTGTATTACTAAAATGTCTACCTGAAAAAGAGACAACATGAGGAAGTTGAGTAAGATACCGTATGTGTTGAATGATAAGAACTGCTTCCGAGGGAGGTAATCTGGGGACGGCTCGACAATCGTTCGAAGGGAAATACGACCTGCAACGAGCATGAATCCGACGAACGAGACGATGACCACTCCGAGTACCTCCCCGGTAAAGACGCCGACTAGTCCGAAACCAGAGAACGCGAGAGTGAGACCAACTGCACCGGAAACGAGATTTCGAAGAACCCGAAGTGACTCAGAGTAGGACTCCAATTTGAAACCCATAAGTGTCGCTCTGACGACGCTAAATGATTGCTCCCCAAGAATCAAGAGGGCAATGAAGAGGACGTATACCGGGGATCGGCTACCAAACACTTTTTCTACTAACCCGGATACGACTGCAATTATCAAGAGCAACGCAATCGTGATACTCCATACTGCTGCAAGTTTAAAATAGAAGCCGAACACCTGAGAGCGCCAGTCGTGTTTGTCGTGAGACTCAGAGATATGCTTCCGAAGTCCGTCGAAGATACCCGCTTCAACAAAGACAAAGAGAAACGAGAATATGGACATTACGAACGCATAGTCGCCGTACTTCGAACTCCCGAGGATTCGTACAAGTATAGGGGTTACGCTCATCCCAATGATAAGTTCGCCGACCCGACCGAAGAAGACAGAAAGAAAACTCCGTAGGAGGCCCTTAGTCATCGCCCCTGTCGAAATATCGGGTCTGTGTTGGTGGTTTTTCTACGGTCACATTGATGAACAGATGGGCTTCCCGATACGCATTTGCCATCGTGGGGTTGCTCGGCGGGTCACCTTTGTACAATAAAAATGTGAGACGGAGTTCCTGACCGACCATCGACGGTTGAACCTCGTGGCTAATTAACTGCGTGTCGTCCGGAGTCACGGACACGGAAAATTTAGAAAGTTTCCGTTCCTGTAGAATAGCGATGCCACCACTGTAGACGTGGAGCCGTTGAAGTTTAACCACCACAGTGTAAGTGGTTTCTACACTCTCATTGTTCCCGATACCGATGACTATTGAACGGTTCTCGTTTTGCACGTACTCCGTAGGGTAATCAGTACCCCTCAATTCACCATTGTCATCCTCAGTAAGGAGATAGAACTCGGTCGATGGTGCCATATCATTGGACGTGGTACCGTACACACTCCCGGCCGCAATGAGGGCTGTTATAACAAGTAGAAAATTCAATATAGTAGTAATCCGTGAACCTGTCCGAAACCCGGTCGTTCTGCGCTGGAGCCATTCATTAATGGGGCTCTGATACCGTCTGTCGACTGGTAACCGGTGTCTCCGGACGATAGCTATAAGCGATACTCCGATGGTGAACCCGGTCAGCAACAGTACTATTGGGTCGACTCGGAACCCGTACGGCGTGAGCGCCACAATAGCAGTGAGAAGCACGACGATAGTCGCACTCCCGATTATAGAAAATACGAGTCGTTCCGCATTGGTGATTCCCTCACCCAGGATCGTTCGTTCCGTCCCCGAGCCATTCTCTACCACTTGCATTTGGTGAGGAAATAGGGCCGAGACGAACGCATATCCTGGGAGGAAGAGGGTGAGTAGAACTCCGAGAGGGACCTGCAGTACTGCAGGTGTCGAGTCAAAGAATAGAACAGAGATAATAGTTGCTACTGCAAGTATCCCCCCTATCAGCAAGTCCACCGAGGACTTTCGTGATATATCGTCCCTTCCTCTTCCGGGCCTCATTATGAGATGGTTGACGAACAAACACTTAAAGGATACGGAGCAGGAGTTCCGTGAGCGACTACGAACCGGGGTCTTATAACCAAAAGTAGTTCATAGCCCCCGTTCTATTAGCACCGCCATCATGTAAAATAGTTCTAATTTCTAATCGTTCCATCTATCTTGTAGACGATCCCGTAACTATTCGCTCTTTTTACCGAACTTGCTGTCCCTCCACTACCACAAATTTTGGCAATAAAATAGATATTATAATCTACGAACATATTAGTTTACTAACTATTATGCCTCTTCAAGACCTGTTTCTGAACTCTCTTTGGATTCCGTGTCTTCGTTACCAGCCTTGAAACGACGTAGACAACAGCGTGTCGCTCTTGATGAGAATATCACCCTTACGAAATGAAGCCAACGTCCTTCAGTATCGGTTCTCGCGTACGGATTAGGGGTCTCCATTTAATGCGCGTGCAACCAAGTTGCTGGATCATTTTGATTGGCATATTCGGGGTGGAACTTCGTAACGTCAAATTTGTGAGCTATATGAAACCGAAGTACACGAGGTGCGAATCATAGTCTAGGAGTCTGAACATATCTTTGCCTGAGGAATCTACTATGATTCTGCTGACTGATTCCTAAGATAGAACCAGGCTGGCGACCCGTGTTGACGCGTTTGTACCGTGAAGAAGTTCCATCTACCGGCTTCCATTCCGCTTTGCGCCACTAATTGTTCCGAGATAAAAACATGAAACTGAACTGTAGTAGAATTATCAGCAGAAATGGAGACCTGAATTCTTTCTACCACTTCGCTTTCGATTCCTGCTCGAAGAGTAACATTCTGAGTCAAGTTCACCGAGTTTGGATTTGTGATTTCTGCAGTAACCGTGGTCAATCCACCGACAGTAGTATTTTCTGCGTTTATCGAACTTACGTTAAATGACAGAGGTTCTGACTGCACATTTGTTTCCTCGGATTGAAGCCCTTGGCCACCCCCTTTTTTTAGTGATATAAATGTCCCTCCACTTGCAATACTAACCAATAGAGTACACGCTACCGCTATTACGATCATCTTTCGTGTCATCTTATGACACCAAGAGTAGTAGAACATCCTCTAAAATAGTTATTTTGCGATATTTCTATAAAATATATCGCAGTAAAATGGTTAACCCGTGAATTACTGTATCAGAGCGTACTCCTTGGAACCGGGAGTCGGTTGAAGAAAACCGGCGTCCATCTTGACAACTGACCCAACGTACGTACCTACGAACGGTCGCAGGACTCTTGACACTCCCGTTCGTTTATGGCCGTCTCGATTCCGACCCCGGAGACTCCCTGCTGACGGACAGTTAACGTTCTAACACCATTTCCGGCAAGAAGTCGTCACCGACTAGGGGATGAGAACAGAGTGATCTCGAAAGACCGTCGTCGAGGACCTAAAGTTCACTCGATGCTCCTGCGACGAGGAAACGAGCGCTGGAACTTGCGCACAACGGGTACTACTCTTTCGACATAGTCCCCCAAGAAAGGGCGGGAATACTTCGACCTGGTTGGTCGAACTAATCGGCAACACGAAGAGACGGTGTGAGACGTGTAGAATCACGGTGTTTACTTGAAAACTCGGTATAGCCACTGACTCAGTAACTATCCGAGCGTTGAAGTCAGTCAATGGCCGTCGATAACGCATGCTCCGTGAAATCATCGCGGACACCGACAACTTCGACGGAACACTCGTCATTCGCTTCCGATATCCGGAGTGCCGATCACAATGACGATATCCCCATGACGACATCCCCATCATTCAAATGAGCGTGCATATCTCGCGCTAACTTATAGCCGCGAATCGTCCGTACCGCCGTCATACCCCGTCCCAGTGCTTTTCTTCTTACTCATATCACCGAGACAGACTACTGGATTTGACAACGTAGAACCCGTATTATTATCCACCTCATCTATCGTTCCTTCATAAATGACGTGGCTTTCAAGGTCGTCTTCAACAGCGATATAATTCTTGTCAATCGTTGCTGAAGTGGTTGTGGTGATGGTCCCGATGTAGACGTTTTCCGTGTTAAATTCACATTCTATTGGATAGTTCACGGTTACATCAAGGAGACGCATTTGACCGATGCGGATGTTTCCATTTCCGACAATATCTACCAACGTGCCTTTGTTCGTGCCGGTGAGGTCATTCCGATCATTATTTTCGTACCCAATCTGATTGACGTTCAACATCCCACCACTCATCTTCAACTGCATCGCCTGTCCCATATCCCGTTCGAACTGAAGCGTTCCGATGTCCAAGTAAATCGCACCCCCATCAACATGGAATCCGATAGACTGCGTGGTGTTAGCAATCGTTGCTTGGTCAAGCCGCATGTCAGTCATCCCTCCCGTGGTGAAGTGGAATGTCTTCCCCGTCCCACCCGTACCGCCATAAATTGAGTGCCAATGCGACCCCCACGGGGCATCCGATGTTGTCTTCACCCCGGTTTGATAATACGAAAGCGTGATACGGCCGATATGCGATTTCGGCCCCGCGTCGTCATCCCAATGGATTGCGTTTGTCAACTCGTTCCCAGACTGGCCGGAGATATTCACGCCATCAATGAACGAATCCGACAGCCGATATTGGGTTGACGAAGCAACCAGACCATCGCCGCCATGAGTGAACTCAATCTTGGTTTTTGCAGTCCCGTGGCCGAAAAGACGAACACGCTCGAAACTCACATCTCCAGCTTCTTGGATAGTTGTCGGGGGGAGTAAGACAGTACCAGTAGATTGACTCCCACTCATCGCAATGTCACAGGCATCTTGTACTGGCGTTGTGGTGTCATTAGGATTGACTACCGTCCGCTCACCATCCGTTATAGCAACAAGTTTCCCATTCGAAAGTGCATGGCCGCCGCCTATTCCCCCGAAATCACCCACCGGACCATCCGAACCGATAGATAATTGGTCTGCATTGAATCTCTGAACGTGCTGCTCTGGGAGAGGTTTCGATGTTGTACCAGTCCCGCCGGCGACAATCCAACCAGATGCGCTGGAGTCCCAGCGCCACATAATGCGTTGATTTGTCGCGTAGTACAACTCGTCATCGTAGTCACCGGAGGACGGTCGATTAGCGATAGGGCCGCGTTCAATCGCTTGTTCGTCGACAGCATTGACGAGATCGCTGTGATCCCAGTTTGTATCGCCTTGTTCGTAGTCGTAGAGGTTAAGTCGGGGAGTCTTCTGTACCATGAGATGGGTTTCTCTATCGGCCTTTATTAAATTCTCCGCTATGCATTGATTGTAGGTGCAGATTGGATCACCTCCAATGCCACCGCTTTTACCGCTACTGTACTACAGTGGCTTATCGTCGCTATCACTACTTGAGCCATCGCAGAATCCGTCAATCTCTATCCGCAGTAAGTTGAGGTGGTGATATATTTGCCATCCTTACCGCAATTCCCTCTCTTGGGCGTCTAACGGGGGTAGTCCACTATTTAGGGTCAATATTTGATTGACCTCTGATGAAATATCAATTATTATGTTCCCTATCTGACATTTCATTGTTCACCATATCTCTATCAGAGTTCGATTTATCCCAGCGAACCGAGTATCTTCCCAGAAGAAATTCAGCCCATGATAGGAGAATCACGTATTCCATCAGTATAAGATACTTGACTAAGCTGACTCCTGTAGCCATGGAGACACTGGGGGAGGATTCAGTGGAAATGACCCGTGATTTAATGGTTTGAAGAGCCGAGGCGAGTCCGAGTGCACCAATGGTTGTTAAACCAAGATACCAACTGAAGGCTTGGTACGCTCTGACACTCAATAATATTGTGAGTGCTCCGCCAAGGCAAATAAAGAGAATTGGCGAAAGAAGTTGCAGCGTTTTCCGTGAAGGAAATATCAGGGCACGGTAGTAATCTGTCGGTGTTCCGAGGAACCGCCAGTGCCGCACTATCGCTTGCAGGACGCCGATTAATCGACGTTTGTTGACCTCCACCTGTTCGCTCGCTACATCAGGGTCAGGTTCGTAGACGACTGCTTCTGGTTCATATCGGATTTCGTATCCCTCCTTCCGTATTTGAATCGACAAATCAAGATCCTCTGCAAGACTGGATGGGTTTGCAGTTGCGATAGATTTCCGCCAAGCGCTTATCTCGCCCACGAACTGGGTCACGGAATCAAGACGGGATTCGCCCATTGATTTTATATGTTCGAGGTCGTGATAGACCTGATTTGACGCAGTGAACTCGGCTGTCGTGGGAATGTTACCGTCACTACGTTTCAGGCGGCCAGCGACACCTCCAACGGCCGGATCGTTGAAGTGGGCACCTATCATTTGAAGGACTTCGTCGTCGAACCATGTGTTCGCATCTGAAACGAGGACGATTTCACCGGTAGCCGCTTCGATCGCAGTATTGATTGCAGATGCTTTCCCTCGTCGCTCTGATTCTGTCAGTACGCGCATCTCGGGGTGCTTACCTTCGGTGATATGCTCCTTCAGTCGGGGAACCGTTCTATCTTTGGAGTTGGAATCTACAAAGAGGACTTCATATGAGTGCTCTGGATAGGATAATTCCGAGATATTTGTCACTCGTTGTGCGACGACAGTTTCTTCGTTATAGGTGGGTACAATGATCGTTATGAATGGTGTCGAAGTTAGGTCTTTGTTAGGAGACTCCGTTCTCAGTGCAGTAATTCCCATAAGAAGTGGATACCCGCCGAAATACCAAAGGAGGAGAAGGGTTGAAACTCCAGCGAAGAGAAGTGCGATGGACACTCGCGTCACATGGTCTGTGAACATTGTATCCCTTACTCTATTCCACGAGGCTAAAAACCACCTCTAAAAATGTAAGCTATCTTGACGGCTATCGTGATATCAAAGTTCAGTTTATGTATGACAAGAACTACTGGACTCAGGCCGGTGAGCGGTAATGTTGTTGCACCATGTTAGTTGATGTGATCCGTGGTTGGTCCTTCATTATCGCTTCTGGGAGGATGGGAATTGATGTTCAACTTCGACTAACCGCTTGAGTAAGGTGTCATATCGACTCATGAGGGACTTCCAATCATACTGTTGACCGAGATCACACGCGTTCTCAGCAAGATAATCTTGGAGTTTAGGCGAATTAATAAGCATCTGGAGTGCAGTCACTATCTCTGCAGGATTATCCCGAACAATTGCGTGAACACCGTCTTCAATAGGAATCCCTTGAGTCCCAACAGTTGTCGTGACGATTGGAAGACCCGCCGCAAGATAATCTAGCATTTTGAGCTTCGTTCCAGACCCCCGCGGTAACGGACAGAGTGCAATATCAGCTAAATATAATATATCCGATAGGTCGTTGACGTATCCTGGAGTGTATACGTTCTCAGGAGTGCTTCGTGGTGGGCGGCGACCCACGAGAAGGAATTCAACTTCGGGAAGCGCAGGAGCGAGATCTGTACTAATGATTTTGGCAGCACCCTGATTAGGATCATAGTCAAATGAACCGACGAAGACACAGACGGGCTTCGAGGTATCAATTCCGAGTTCCGCAATGAGAGACGCAGGATTATCTCCGCCTTGTATATGGCTTATATCAGTTCCATTCGGTATGATTTTTGATATGGTTGTTGTAGAGAGGCTAAACGCTTTTTGGTCATTTTCTGACATGAATACTACTGCGTCAGCATTGTCTATACCCTGCTGTTCATACTTTCGCATGTTCCTAACTGCCCGGTGGCGGACTGAGCGTGGGAATGATTTATCTTCAAGATACTGATCAAGATATCTATAATACGCATTGTGCTTATTATGAAGGACTGGTGCTGAGTGACCAGTTGCGATCTTCTTGGCGGCATCCATAAGTTGGGGTGATTCAGAGACAACAATATCAAACGACAGGTTTTGCCTTCTTATTGCAGCGACAATCCGATTTGTCATTATCGTCACCAGTGGATGGTGGCGGAATAAGAAACCGCCGTACCAAAGGTCGTTTTGGAGGGTTTTCCAAGTCAATAGAGGTGAGTTCATCGGTAAAACATTGATATCCTCCGGTGGAACAACATCGCTGTCCCAAGGGGAGGCCAACCAAACCTTGCCGATTTGAGCAAGCTGTTTCGTAGTACGCCAGATCCGTGTTTCTTCCCCACTTGTTGGTGGACACGGTTGGTTCTTACTGAGTTGAAGTATATTCATATTTAATTCCCACTAAGAATTCCATTCTCGAAAGGTTGATTCTAGTTCTACTCTTGAAATGAAAGAGGGAAGGTCGGAACGATTCACTGCAAATCACCTTTCCTCATCCTAGAATGGGAGTTGTCTAGTCTTCCCATTTTCGCTATTACTCAAGAGCAGTATTCCAGTCTGGGCAATAAACCTAGGGCTATATCTCATCTAACAGATAGAAATAAGACTATCGGGGCGTCTTCCTTCTGCCACCAATCAGCAGATATAGAGTATTCATCCACAAAAGAGCCACCCGGATATTAATATGCTCATCTATTAGTGTAGCGGTCTGCTAACTGCCGGGTGTGTTATGAGATCCCTTGCAGTAGTTCACCCCGATTTACAAATGCGAGGAGGAGCAGAAGGCGTCGCAATGAACGTCTTAGAAGTACTCCAAGACAAGTTCGATGTGACACTTCTTACCCTTACCCACCCTTCATTCAAGAAACTAAATACGTATTATAATACCTCTGTAGAATCCGAACTAATCACCGTCCAACAATTAGGGCCCCTAGTTCGGTTTTTACATGATCACTTTCATCCACGGTTGTATACACTCCGAATGTCTTTGTTTTCTAGGCGATTATGGCGACATTCGGGGAATTTTGACGCTGTCATTAGCACATATAATGAATTCCCCCTTGAAACCGATTCTGTTCAATATGTTCATATGCCTCAATTTGAACGCTTTATGTGTCGAGGTGAAAAGAAAGATTTTCTCGCACAACATGATTTACTGTGCCGAAGACTCGCCCGTTTTTCTGCTGGTCGCGTTACGAGTAATACATTGTGTACTAATTCGAACTGGACCGCCTCAATTATCGAAAGAGCATATGACGTAAACCCAAGGATCATCTATCCCCCAGTAGATACAAAAGGATTTGTTAACCGATCCTGGGATACTCGTGAAAACGGTTTTATTACCTTGGGTAGAATTAGCAGGGAAAAGAATGTATTGGAGATAATAGAAATTATTAGGGAAATACGTACAAAAGGACATGATGTACATCTTCATCTAGTGGGACCGATTCCCGATACTAGCTACGCTATGTCTGTTCGTAAACAGGTTGCTCAGAATGACTTCGTTTTTCTAGAAGGGGCTCTCCCTCGGACTGAATTGGTTGACTTCATTTGTCGGCATCGGTTTGGTCTACATGGTATGACTCAAGAGCACTATGGCATGGCCGTTGCTGAACTGGTTGCAGCCGGAACAATTCCGTTTGTACCAAATGGCGGCGGTCAACGGGAGATCGTCAATAAGAACGAACTCCTATTATATGATACCCCTGATGAAGCTATAAGTAAAATTGACAATATCCTTTCGAACCCCGCTCAGTGCCAACGTGTAAGAGAAGAACTCGCTAAATCAGCCAACTATTTTAGTCCGGGTCAGTTTCAATCTGAATTCTTTTCTTTAGTAAATAATTCAATTTAATAATTTATTATTTCCACCTCTAAACTATACTTGTTGATCATTTATTGGTTCACATACCCACGGATATCCATAATCCTCAATCTTATAATTGAAACTCTTTACTAATTTCTGTAATCCCTCAATTCCGTGATTTTCGGCGGTTTCATGGGGTTCTATGTAGAGCGTAGGACGATATTTTTCTATTGTCTGACTAGCACCTTGTAGGACTTCCTTTTCGAATCCCTCTACATCCACCTTTAGATGATTCGGAGATGGTAAAGAATCTGACTCGATAATTCTATCTAACATAGTTACGTCAACGTCCTGAGTTCCAACTATATGGGAATTATCATATGTTGCGTTGAATTTATTGAATGATCCTCTACCTTGATGTGAGGACTGATAGAAAGTTAGAGTTGTTTCCTTATTTGCTAAACCAATATTATATGCAGTAACTAAATTGGTGTCATTAATGCCAATATTCTTTTGAAGTCTACAAAACATTTCAGGGTCTGGTTCAAAAGAGACCACCTCACGATCTGCTATGGCCGCTACTAATGTGTAGTTTCCAATATTTGCACCTACATCATATAGAACATCTCCAGGTGATGAGCGAGAAAGAAACTCAGTTAACAATACTTCAGATGGTGATGGAGCAAGGCTATAAGTAAAATAAGAAATCCCATGTACCTGTTTCCGTAACCCTTTCACTTCATGTTGATAATTGAGCGCCTCAATATTTCTAGCGGCTGTCAATATTTGATCAGGCAATTTAGCTAACCCCTCCCTCAAGTACGAACGTAGATGTGGCGAATTATTCATAATTCCTAGATACCGGTATTGAACTCTGTTTGTTGAGGTCCCGACTCTCAACAAGGAGACTGAAGCAGAACGAACTAAAGATTGTCTGCACCCCAAGGATGATCAGCGTATACGCGATGAGACTTGGTACGACAAATGGTGTCGCCACGTTACCGGCTAGCCACTCAGCAGTCATGTATCCAGCCATAGCCGACCCAATTCCTAACAAGAATAGACCAAGGGTTGCACCATGCTCCAATTGGAATTCTTCTGCAATCCATGTCGTAACCCGATCACTTGGTGATTTAATGGGATTTGCAGCAATTGAACTGACGACGGCTAAACTACCGACTTGCGTTCCGATGAGCAGGCAGAGGCTGGCAACAATCATCGTATGGACGCCAAACGAGATGCCGCCAAATTGGATCCCTAACAGGGAGACTATAGTAAGAAGTCCTCCTGCAAGTCCACAGAAGGTTGCGGGTCCGGTGAAGAGATAGCTGGGAGCGTTTTGGAGCATGAACTTCACGTGTCGCCACCCGTCACGGAAACTTTCGAGGGTGGCATCGCCCACCCTTTCGTGATAGGTGATAGGCACCTCGACAATCTCAAGGTCTTTCTCTGCCGCTTCCATTATCATTTCGCTTGCAAACTCCATACCCCCACTTTTGAGATCGAGTTTTTCTAGCGCATCACGACGAATGACACGGAAACCGCTGTGGGCATCAGTCACACCAGCATCATAAAATCTATTCAAGAACGTGGTAAGCAATGGATTGCCGACATACTGGTGTAAATTGGGCATTGCTCCTGGTTTTATCTCACCTGCGAAGCGACTCCCCAAGACGATGTCTGCCTCTTCGAGTACGAGCGGCGTCAGTAGTTTCGGGAGTTCCTCGAAGTCGTAGGTGGTGTCGGCATCACCGATAGCGACGTATTCCCCACGGATATGTTCGAATCCGTGCTTGTACGCGTTTCCGTAGCCCTCTTCGGGTGGCTTCACTACAGTTGCTCCGTATTCACGTGCAATCTCAGGGGTCTGATCGGTTGAGCTATCGCTAACAATGATCTGGATATCCATCCCGATTACGTCTTTAGCCCGGTGGATGCGCTCAAGACACTCTGCAATTCCGTCTTCCTCATTCATAGTTGGGAGAACAATACTCAGTGTTGGCGTAGCCCGTTCAACATCGGGATGGGACTGCCCTGTCGTCTCGGCATCAGTAGAAATGACTTCTGGTTCCTGTACCGTTGCTTCGTGCTGGTGGGATTCTGATGCCATGCTACTCAGTCACCTCCCTAGGCGATTTTCCTGAAATCATGGGTGAACCACAGCGGACGCAGACGTATTGTGATTCGACTGTCTCAACAGCGGGTGCGTTACAATCGATACACTTCACCGACGCTGCTCGGACTCGCTTCGGGAAGCGATCACTTCCCATCGTAGAACCTCCGAACTAGTGGCTTTGAACTCAGCAACCCCGTTTTTATGGTCCGTGGCTTTTGTGAGTGAATCGATTGGCTACCTAGCAGCTGTCCCCCATCCATACTCGTCAGACCAACAATCAGTTAGATAGAGTCATCGCCTGAGGAGTTCCTCAAAAACTGGTTTTTCACTTAAAAGCGTTTCGAGTACATCAAGATCTTGGAAATAGACCTCATGTAAAAGATTGTGAAGAAAATGATTATCAGGAGTTTGCTTGTAATGACCGGCAAATGGGGGATGCACAACAGTCACCAACGAGTCTCTTTCAACTGGTGAATCAACGGTACTCCTTCCTAGCGGCGCTTGACGCACAGATCTTACAGAAGCGAGATCTCGTAACTGAACTTGACGTTTCCCGGTCAACCGTTGACCGTGCTATTCGAGAACTGGAAACTGCACAGTTAGTGAGGAACCATACATCCGGTTATCACGCTACACTCTATGGCCGTACCGTATTGGCTTGTTATGAGTCTGTTCTTGATACGATGTCACATATTCAGCGTGCAAAATCTCTCTTGGCGTTGTTACCGCCTGATGTAGCATTCGAATTTAGTATCTTAATTGATGCTGAAGTTCACACCACGTCACGTCCTGCTCCGCATACACCAACTACCCGAATAGCAGAACTCGTTGAGAACGCATCTCAACTGAAAGGCCTTGCGTATGCTCATACGTCACCTGAAGCGATGAGCCTCTTCGAAGAACAGATACTTGACGTTGGGATGACAGCTGAGTTGGTATTCCAAAAAGAGATGTTCGTCGTCTTGGCGGATACCTATCCGGAAGCCGTCACAGATTTCACAGCCAGTAACAACTTCACTGGATACATAGTTAGAGACTTGCCATATGGACTATTCATACTTTCATTAGAAGATCGAACTGTCGTATGCCTCATTATTTATGATCCAAATAAACAACTTCAGGGGATCATCGTCAATGATACGTCACAGGCTATCGCCTGGGGGAAAGACGTGTTTCAACAGCATCGGTCTGAAGCCGCCCCCCTTGATGGAGAAGAGTTCAATATCTGACCTAGAATCAGATTCCAATTGAGCCTATAGGACCGGTTAAAAACCCATTATAGCTGCCAAACGTCGGTGATTTTCGCCTTCAGTCCTTGTTTCCCTCGCTAGCTACGGAGGCACTTTGAATACGACGGTTAATGTCCTCAATCGTGCGCTCTTCTAACTCTCGTGTTGCTAAGCGACCTTGAACCAAGTCCAGTAGATCAAGCTCCTGAAGGAGATGGCGGGTTTCGTCTCGTTCTAAATCTAATCGTTGTTGGGCTTCGTAGAGCGTCTTTACTTCTTGGACAACCGTTTTTACTTCGGAGAGAGTCAGATCAGAGGGTAAATCAACAAAATCCGCGATATCGGATGTTCTGATTTCTAGATTGTCTGAGTTGGTAGGTATCTTCTCTTGTTTTGAATGTCCGTCTCCCTCATCACCTTCCTCTTCTGCGGATTCGATTGTTGTTTCAGTAGGTTCATTTTGACTTTCACTGGCTTTCAAGGAAGATTCTTGGCCAGACGCACTTTCTGACTCTATCTTGGCTCCATTGCCATCGGTAACCAGTAGCGTGTTTGTTGCTGCGTCTTGCGAGGAACCTGTCCGTGACTCCTGATTATCAGTTTCTCGGCCGTCTTCCTGATCTCTCCCGCTGCCGTTGAGCGCAGGGATCTCGTCAGGATCCATCTCCAAGAGACTATCAGCTGATGTCGGCCCCGACCGCGATGCCGGCTCATGGATTCCGTGTTGAATCATGTACCGCCGCACCGTTTGCGACGTTACGTCTACTTCAAGTGCATCGGTCATCTCCGCAAATGTATCGTATTTCTCGTAGACCGCTTCAAGTTGATCAGGATCCCGATACGGAGGGCGAGATGGCTCTTTATTTGTCGGCTCGACATTTATCTTTGAGGGCTTAGCGTTGTTGTCCCGGTTAGACGACCCGTGAGAGTCATTCTCTTCATCCGTTGAATTATTAAAATCTACAAGTTGCTTGTCTGTCTCACCATTGCCGGACTGTATTCCCTTTTCCGGGCTAGCAGTCCCTTGAGGTTCGCTAGACAGATCTGATTCTGAAGGCTCGACCGATTCATCTGACTCTGTATCTGTCTTAGGCTCTTTACCGTCAACTGCAGTTGGACAATCCTTACTCGGGGATATTTGATCCGGTTCGTTCGATATTTCGGTCTCCGTCTGGCCAAGTGAACTCTTTGAGCTTTCTTCTCCCTCCGATGGCCGGGCGTGGTTCGAAGTCTCTTGTTGCCTAATGGTAGCTTGGCATTCTACGTATAGAGATCCGTCATCTGCTATCTGAGTATCGCACGGAGTGATTGTCACGGGGTCGGTGATGGACTGAGTTTGAAGAAATGGGATTTGAATCCCAAACCTCACACTTAACTTCTTATCGTCAAGGTACTCCTGACTTTCAGGTTGTATACTCGTAAGAGTTAATGACTCATCCGTTCCAACTGTTTCAATCGTTTCGAGGGCCTCCCCCATCTCTTGATATGCAGTCCCTACCCCCAACATGGTTAGTGAACTGTGGACAGGTCCGATACTTATAAAGATAGATGGTAGTTCGGATAACTAACACCACCATAACACTTTTCCAGAAACGGGAGGAACGGCGGTAATACAGGCCTATATTGTGGCCATGGCGATTACTTCATTCTAGAGACCGTGCTACTATCGATCTACCGGCTGGAGTTTCTGGTAATGAGGATTCTCGAAAAGTAACCGAAAGAAGCGTGGTCTTCGATGATTGCAACGAATCATATTTCAAGAGAAGTTGTTTCGTCCTGCTGTGCTTCCTCTCTTGGTGGTTTAACGTCGTTCAGTTAGCTATTAGGTGCCTACAACGTTACTGATTTGCTTTGCTGCGTCGTGTTCCCGGCAGTATCTGTTACCTTTAGACTCACGTTTAACGAGGTCCCGATAGGGAATTGAAAGATATCCCAACCCGATGCACTTCCGCCGGTTACGTCGGTAACAGCGAAGTTTAGATTGTAGGAACCGTCACCGACAACGACCTCGACGACGTCAAGATCATTCCCGGAATCCGCGACCTCCCACTTGACAGTCACCATTCGATCATCTCCGAGTTCTTCACTCGTTGCCAACGAGAACGAGTTAATCGTCGGGACACCAGATTCGGTGTTACTTCCACCATAGGGAGATTCTCCGTATCCTGCCTCTCCGTATCCGGTTGCAGTTTGGGCTTGTACTGAATCAGTTCCGACGGCTGCTGCGATTGCTGACCCAGCAAGTGCCAAGTATGATCGCCGATTAAGAAGCAGAGATTCGTCTTTCTGTCGTTCAAGCTGCTGTTGCTCGCGTGCCATGCAATTTGACCCAACCAAGAATTACGCAAGTAGGTTCCGGTCTTGAAGGAACAGGCTATAGAGTCTCATCAGTGGAGGAGATAGTGATTCACCACTACTGGTTTGTATCGTAGACAGTACGCATAGGAGATTCGTCGTTGTACCATGGCATCTGATCTTCCAGATTGGTTGAGCTCAGAACTGTAGCATAGTGCGTCATTGTTTAGCAGTACACGTGAGTATGGAAGGAAAGCAGTGAGCGACGGCTAGCAGTTCTCTACCGCGTTTTTATAGTGATGAGAGGACGTTCGAGAGGTCGAAGAGGAGGACGTCATCGCGCGTGTCAGCGACGTGTTCGAGATCGTCGGTGTACCCGGAGCGGCTGAACAGGACGTACAGCGTCTTTGCGTCTGCTGGCTCCCCTGACCAGCGCACCTCCGTCGTCGTGCGTTCGAGATCGGTGAGAACGCCTTCACTAACGGGGCGGGAGGTGAACTTACACTCGCCCGCGACGAGTCCGTCATCGGTGAGACCGAGGACATCTAGTTCGTGTTCTTTGAACCACCATTGCCCGACGTCACGGAATCGGCGGTCGATGAGTTTCGGGAGCGCTCGCTGGCAGAGGCGTTCGAACAACGGACTCACGTAATCCGCGAGTTCGGGCGCAACGAGTTCGTTGTAGGCGTCGTCGCCGAGCATCCGAAGTTGGTCCTGATTCCCGTACACGAACCGGAACCAAAACCGGAACAGCGGCGCGCCGATGCGATATCGGCCGCGCTTAGAGGCCGTCGGCGATTCTGTCACGGGAATGTGGCGTTCGACGAGGCGGATCCGGCGAAGCTTCTGGAGGTACGTGCTGAGCGATCCCGACTCCATGCCGGCCATGCCTGCGATCTCGTTCGGGGTCCGACGCCCGTGAGCAAGCGCGCGGAGAATGCTGAAGTACGTGTTCGGCTGCCGAAGTTCGGTCCGGAGTAAGAACTCCGGCTCTGAGTACAAGAGGCCGCGCTCCGAGAGGATCGATTGCTGAACGTTTGTCCCCAGCGGCTGTTCCGGATCGATAGTCTGGAGGTAGTACGGTGTGCCGCCGTAGATCGACCACGCGGTGATGGCGGTCTCGGGGTCATACGCCGGGAAGAACTGGCGCGCATCAGCTGCGGAGAGGGGCTTGAGGTCAATCGTCGCCGTCCGACGACCGTACAGCGGTGCGCTTCCGGAGAGTACCTTGTCCTCCATCACGCTGATCGAGGAGCCGACGAGAACGAGCGTCATCCCGGTCTCTTGGAGCTCCATGTCCCAGACGCGTTGAATCCGCGAGGGAAGCGACTCGTCCTCCTCAATGAGGAAGGGGAACTCGTCGATGACGACGATAGCGTCTTCCTCACCGAGTGCTTCAAGAAGGGCCTCCCAATCACGGCGGACGTTCCGCAATGAGGAGAACTGTGCGGTGGTGGTATCGACGAACTGTTCGAGCTGGTTCTGCGCCGTTGACTCGACCGCTTGGTAGTAGACGGCGTCGTCCCGGTCAGCGATGGACTGACGAACGAGCTCACTCTTCCCGAGACGACGCCGTCCGTAAATCACGACCAGATCTGCGGTCTCGGACTCGTAGCAGTCTGTGAGTTGATCGAGTTCGACGTCTCGATCAACGAATTGAGCCATACAGCTAGTTGTATCTCTTCCTAATTGGAACTTCCGATTTCGGAAACTACGATTTCAGAAATCACGATTTCTTCCAGATGAAGAGCGATAGTGTGTTCTCTAGAACAACGATGAGGCTATCTTAACAACATTTGATACAACCGTCCTTTTAGGTATTTTTATTTTTCTGCTGTCTTCATGGTAGTATGTTGCCTCAGAATTAAAGTATAGTGGTTATTATAGATAAAATGTTCCAATAGAGTAGTCTATTCCGGTTCCCCGCCGCTCTCGTTAACCTATCGGCTGGCAGACTGATTATCGGCGGTGACGTTCACCCACAGGTGGGTCTCCCGGTAGGCATTCTCGACGGAGGGATTCTCCGGCGGTGGCCCCGCGTAGGCGAGGACCGCAAGTCGGAGGTTCGGTCCCGTGAGGGTCGGCGTGAGCGACACCGCTTCGACCCACGACTCGCCGGGCGAGACCGACTGGTGGGTCCGATACAGGACCTCCTCGCGCGTGACCGACGACTCGGCAGACCCGTCTGCCGGGTCGACCCGCTGTAACTCCACGACGATGGCGTAGGAAATCTGCCGCCCCTCGCGGTTGGTGAGGCCGACGTGCATCCGTTTGGTCTCGCCCGCGGCGAACTCGGTGGGATAGTCGTCGGCGACGAGTCGTCCGCTCTCGTTCTCGGTCAGCAGGTAGAGTTCGGTGAAGTCCGCGTCGCCGGAGGGAGTCGTCACCTCGTCGGCGACGCTCGCACCCGCGGCGGCGAGGCTTACGACCAGCAACACGCTCAAAAGGAGGTCCACCCGCTCGCCGCGGGCGAACGAACCGACGTGGACGCTGGCCGTCCAGTCGCCGAGCGGAACCGTCAGGCGCTCCTCGGCCGGGACCGCCAGTCGTCGGACGGCCGCGATTCCCACTAGTGCGAGCGTCACGCCGCTGATGGCGACGAAGACGGGGAGTAGCCGGATGCGCCACGGCGTGAGGCCGAGACCGAGACCGACCAACGGCGACACCGCGAGGCTCGTCCCGAACGAGAGGACGGTGCGCTCGGTCCACGTCACCGACCTGCCGAAGTCGGCCGCCCTCGGGAAGAGAACGGCCACGACGGCGTAGCCCGGCGCGAAGAGGACGAGTGGAACGCCGAACGTTGCCCGGAGCAGATCGGATTCGACTTGCTGGCCGACGACGAGCGCGTAACATAGTGCCACGAGAACCAGAAGGGCCCCGAGGTCCGCGGGTATCTCGCTCGACACCCATCGGAGAACAGAGAGCCAGCGACGCCGCCACTTCCTGTCGGAACCCGAGCTCACGGGTCGAATCTCGACCCGAACTGACAAAAGTCGAACGGCTTTAAACAGTAGCCTGATAGTTTCCGGCGCGCACACGGCTCTCAGTGGAACTCGTTCGACGGCCGGCCCGCTTGCCACTTCTCGGCGACGGTCGCCATCGTCTTCACGACCACCTGTCCGTCCCGTTCGCGCTCTGCGACGTATTCGAGGATTTCGGCGACTCGTTCGTAACAGGCGTCAGTCACGAGGTCGTTGGGGTGAAACCAGAGGTGGAAAAGTTCGTTGTTCTCGGCCGCCGCGTCGACGCCGCGCTTTGCCCGCTGGACGACCGGACTCTCGTGGAACAGTTTGACGAACTGTCGTGGGAGTCCCTCGAAGGTGAAGCAGTAGACGGAGGAGGGGATGGCGACCAGTCCGTACTCGTCGACGAAGGGGGTTACCGTCGGCGGTTCGTTCCGGCCGACTGAGAAGGAGGCTAACTTTCCGAGCGCGGTGGGGACGAGGCTATCGTCGTACCAGTTAGGTTCAGGCGTCGCACGGTAGCAGTCAAAGCCGTGTTCGGCGAGGAGGTCGCGGTGGCCGATTCTGTTTCGCGGGAAGACAAACGAGGAAAGTGACAGGCCGCGAGCGCTCGCCGCTTCGACGCTCGCTGCGAGTTCCGCGTCGGCCATCTGTCGGGAGACAGCGGCGTTCCCGAATATCTGGTGGGAGAACGAGTGGCACGCGATTTCGTGGTCGACCGACGATTTGACGATAGCGGAGACCAGCCCGTCGTCGAACCAGTAGCGGCGGTCTGGAGAGTTTCCGCCGGGGTCGCTGGCGAACCAGTCGGGCGGGGACGGATGGTCGGCGTGTCGGCCGTCACAGTGGTCGAGGAACAGGTGGCCGACCACCGCCCACGTCGCCGGAAGTTCGAGCCTGTCGAGTAGCGATAGGGTGCGTTGCCACCCACGGCGGGCGCTCGTCACGTTCTTCCAGGGGAGCGATGGCAGATCGTGAAACCCCCATGCGAGCTCCGCGTCGAGTGAGACGACGACCGTTCCCATGTCTTCTGACCGTGAGTGAATTCAGTAGGCGTACTTCCGATAGACGTCACGCAACTGCTTGAATACCGGCCATCCCACCGACGAATACCCCTTTTGCCACATCAGCGACGGGACCGCCTTCGCACCGAACCGCGACTTGAATCGGAAGACGCCGTCCGTGAAGTCCGACCCCGACCCGCCGAAATCGTAGTAGTCGTAATTGCGGTCCTGCGCCCACTGGATAGCCGCGGCGTGGAGCGCCTCCGAAGGGTAGAACTTGAGCACATCCTCGGTCGGAATCCCAGCGAAGTAGTAGTGGACCGCCGACCGCTCGTCGTCTAGCAAACAGAGGTAGCGCCCGAGTTCCATCCCATCGCGCTCGGCGACGAAGACCGCGAGGCGGTTTGGCATTGACTCGTAGAGTCCGTCGAAGAACTCGTAGGGCAGTACCTCACCGTCGATGCGTTCCATGTTCGAGACGTAAGCCTTGTAGGTTTCGCGCACGACGCTCTGGTCGAGTTCCGGCGTCCGCACTTCCACGTCGGCGTCCTCGGCCCGGCGGAGTCCCTGTCGTCGGCTTTTGTGCATGTTCGCCTTGATTGTCTCCCAGTCGGGACGCAGGTCGAGGAGTAGTCGGCAGTTGACCAGATTCGACTCGTACCCCTCGCGCGCGAAGTGCTTGCCGTATCGGACGTAGCCTGGGTCGCTCGTGATGACGGAGTGATAGAGCACTGACGAGTCGGCGGCCGACGGGAGCGCCTCGAACATCCGCCGGAGCGACTCCTTTTCGTCGGTCATAGTGATAGGGCCACCGGTACCCGGTTCGGTCGAGACGAGGCGTCTGAACAGGACTCGGCCGGCCACGTCCGGCAGTCGCTCCGGGATGGCCGGCGGGTCAGTGAGAACTGGGGCCGTGACGTTCGGGAACACCGCAATCGGGTTTTGACCCTTCGAGACGACGACGTGGTTCGGAGAGACGTCGAGGGCCTCCTCGACGGTCTGAACCCACCCGTATCGGTGGAACAGGCAACCGAGGTCCGACTGCTCAACGACGTGGTTCCACTGGTTCTCGTTCATTTCCGTGACGGTGTCTATCAGTCGCGTCTCAAGCTCGCTCATGATGGGTATTCCGACGGCTCTCGTCGGTTCGTCTCTCCAACGAAGGGTCGGTGGTGTTTTTGTTATTTGCCACTGTCTACGGGCAACGCGACCCGGTTCTTTCAGAAATACAATCGTTAAGCCGTCCCTCACATGCTTCGACCCCGATTTTCGCTGGCGTTGTCGGTGGACGACCGACACGTCCTTAGCGGCTTCAGTCGGCGAACCTAGTTTCTGACGGCAGAGCCGATCGAAGCGTCGGATTTGTGTATATCCGGAACTGCATCGAGGGGGTGAGGTAATGATTCGTTGATAAAGTTAGGTTACCGTTTACGCGTTCCGATAGATATTTAAGATGTCTTCAGAGCATTGAAGATGCATGGCACGCAAAGACGAGAAGCATGGAGCCAGTGGCAACTGTGGCAGTGAGAGATCGACGTTCGACCGGCGGTCGTATTTGAAGATGGCAGGTGTTGCTGGCGCGGCGGCGATAACTGCGAACACTGCGCTCGGTGCGTCCGAGTCGAGCACTCCCAGTCCCACCTACGACCGAACCGTCAACGTCGTCGAGGACCTCGGTGTGGACTCGATGGGAAGCCAACCGGTCGAAGACGCTATCGCGGAGGCCGCCGAGCCGGGCACCAAGCTAGTGTTCCCCGACGGCGAGTACCTGTTCTCGATGAACAAGGCTATCGGCTCGTGGGACGACTACCAGAACGCCGCTGGCGGTCCAGTTGGCCTCGTCGGTCAGGGGGACGCGACGTTCACCGTCCCAGAGGGGTTCTGTGACTACTTCCTCCGCGTCTACGGGAACACCATCGAGTTCCGGGACATAGACGTGAACCTGGAGAAGCCCAACACCTCCGCTGGGTTCAAGGCCTACTCTGCCAATGGCGTGCGCATCGAGAACGTCACCTACCACGGACGGGGAGCCCACACCGACAGTCAGGTTCCCTTCGCCTGCATGCCGGTAGTCAGCAATTCGGACGCGACCGGTCTCGTTCGAAATCTGGTGGCCCACGAGGGGAGTCAGGGCGGAACGTACAAGAACGGGCAGGGACGCGGCGGTATCTGGGTCGGGTTCGAGACCCACGGGACCGTCCGCATCAAGGACGTGGATCTGCGGGAGTTCGGCAACAACGCCATCTACGCTAGTCGGACCCCCGGCGCTGTACAGGTCGAAGGCGGCTACTTCCTCAACAACAACGCGTCGAGCATCCGGATCAGCGGCGAGGGCAGTTACGTCGACGGCGCGACCATCGAGATCGACCCCGACAAGTACACCGGCCCGACCATCGCGTCGGACGACGAGTGGTACTACACGCCCATCCGAATCGAACAGGGCGAACTCGGCCCCGACTACAAGCCCGCTGGCGTCGAGATCCGGAACGTCGACATCGTGGCCCGGAGCGTCGGCACCACAGTCAAGCCGATAGCCATCTGGGAAACTGGCCGGACCGTCTCCATCCGGAACACCACTATCAAGATGGACGACGGGGGCTACGCCATCCACCGACGTCCGAAGCGCGCCCAGTCCGGCACCTACCAACCCCCGGACGGTCCCCGCTGGGTCCGCATGGACAACGTCACCATCGAGGGTGCCGCCTCAGGCGGAACCACAGTCCGGATTGAGGACGCGCCCGGCACGGAGATCACCGGATGTTGCATCTCGGGAACCGGACAGGACCGCGACGGCGTCCATCTCATCAACTCCGATTCGAGTGTCATCGCAGACACGACGGTGGACGTGACTGGACGGGCCGTCTCGCTGACGGACACGCAGGCCGAGACCACGAACGTCTCCAAAGACGGTGGCTGTTCGACCTCGGACAAGTCCACGACGACCGAGTCCACGACGACCGAACCGACGACCACCGAATCCACGACTACTGAGACGACGACCACTGAGACGACGACTACCGAACCCACGACGCGAACACTCGTCCTCGACGGGCAGGGGAACAGCCAGTTCAGTCGGTATGAGTTCTCGGTCACCGGGAGCGTCGGGAAGGCCTCGGACCTCGGTTCGGTCAACGACGCCGACGACATCTCCGGCAGTACGGTGAACGGGTTCGTGAAGGGCGGTCAGGACGGCTACCGCATCACCGGCGACGTCTCCGCCTTCGAGATGGTGGGCGACGCGACGGTGCTCATCGACGGCAAGGAGGTCGACCCGGCCTCGCTCGGGTCGTCGGACAGCGGGTCTTCGCTCCCCAACACGCTCGTCATCGACGGACAGACCGGGGACAGGACCGAGTACGAGTTCGACGTTGACGGTCAGGTCGAGAAGAGTTCGCTGTTCGGTTCGGTCAACGACGCCGACACCATCTCGAACGGCACGGTGAGCGGGTTCGTCGTGAACGGCGTGGACGGCTACCGGTTCTCGGGCGACGTCACCCGACTCGACGTGAACGGAACTGCCTCCGTCGAGTTCGAGGACAACGACGGCTAAAGTTCCGTGTCTCCGGCCCTCCGCCGTTCACCATATTTATATTCTCAGCCGACGTTTCAGATGTGACCGGGTGAGTTATCTATCACCAGGAACGTCTCATGTCTCCTCGTCGGTGACTTCTCGTCGAATCCGGAGAAGATCGTCCGACACGTCCATCCGCTGACCGAGGTGGCCGAAGTCACCATGGTGTGCATCGAGGCCGGCGAGAGCGCCGAGAACCTCGATTACCGGACGGTTCCCTCGTTCGGCGTCCGGCCAATCGGCCTCCTACTGATGTTTCTAGTCGGCCTCGTGGAGTGTCGCCGCGACCGATACGACGCCGTCGTCTCGTTCTCGCTAATCCCGCACGGGACGTTCGCGCTCGCTATCGGCAGGGCGTGGAACCTGCCGGTCCACCTCGGCGTCATCGGTCAGGACCTCGACGTTCACGCTCGCGCCAGTTACGGGCCGGTGATACAACTCCTCCTCAAGCGGTTCGATGCCGTCTCGGTCCCGGGGACGACCCACCGTCGTCAGCTTCTGAACCTCGGAGTGGCCGACGACCGGATAGCCATCCTCCGGAACCCCGTGGACGTGGACAGGTATCGGCCAGCGCCAGACCGGGACGAGGCGTTCGACTTCGTGTGGGTCGGCCGGTTCCAGACGGAGAAGCGACCCCGTCTGTTCCTGCAGGCGCTCGCCGAGTTGCACCGTCGGGGCGCGGAGTTCCGCGGGGTGATGATCGGCGACGGCCCGCTCCGGTCGGCGGTGACGGCCGAGCGCGCTCGACTCGGACTGGAAGACGCCGTCGAACTCACCGGATGGGTCGAGGACCCGCTCGACTACTACCACCGGTCTCGGATCTTCGTCCTCACCTCCAGCAGGGACGCGCTACCGCTGACGCTGGTCGAAGCGATGGCGACCGGCACGGCCTGCATCGTCCCCGACGTGGGTAACGTGACGGACGTGGCCGAGCACGGCCACAACGCGCTCGTCCTCGACCGGATGAGCCGGTCGTCGCTGGCCACTGCGCTCGAACGACTGCTCGGGGATGAGCGCCTCTGCAGTCGATTCGCGGCGAACGCGCCCGAGGTCCGCCGTCGGTACTCCTACGAGGCGGCGTCCGCAGACTGGGCCGAGATTCTCGGCGTCCTCCGCCCGACCGAGGACCACGAGAAACTGGCGGCAGAACCCGCCTCGACATCCCCGAGTGCGGACCGCAGTCGGCGGGGTGACGGGTAATGAGGGACTCGGCGTTCGACCGTCGGACCTGTCTGCGAGCGCTCGGAGCCGCGATGACCCCGCTCTCGGGTTGTCAGTCGTCGGGCGACGAGAACCAGATTCGTGAGTTCGAGTTCGGTCGGGTCATCGACGCCGTCGAAGACGCGGGTTGCGACCCCTCCGCCGACGACCCCTGCGGACAGCAGATACGTCAGGCAATCGAGGACGGAGTGCGAATCGACTTTCCACCGGGGACGTACCGCGTGACCGAACCAGTGGAAGTCACGGACGTGGACCGAATCGGGTTCTCGGGAACCGGCGAGGCGACGTTTCGACCGGACGAAAAGTACAACGACGTCGTCTTCAGGTTCGACGTGGGTGAACTGCTGTTCAAGAACTTCGATATCGACATCCGGGCACCGGAGACCACTACTGGCGTCGAGGTGTTCGCCAGTCGTCGGTTGCAGGTCGAGAACGTCCGGTACGTGGGCCGGGGCGCTCACCCCGACCCGAACGTCACTAACGCGCTGTCGGTAGCCTGCACCGCGCCCGACGCCACCGGCGTAGTCAAGAACGTCGTCGCCAAGAAGGGGAGCGTCTGGAGCACCTACAAGGACGGTGATGGCCGGGTCGGTATCTGGGTCGGATTCGAGAACGAGGGCCTGATCGACGTGGAGGGCGTGGACCTGCGAGAGTTCGGCAACAACGCCATCTACGCCAGTCGGACCCCCGGCGCGGTACAGGTCGAAGGCGGCTACTTCCTCAACAACAACGCGTCGAGCATCCGGATCAGCGGCGAGGGCAGTTACGTCGACGGCGCGACCATCGAGATCGACCCCGACAAGTACACCGGCCCGGAGGCCGACGCCTCGGAGAGCTACTTCAACGGCGTACGCATCGAACAAGGCGAACTGGGGCCGGACTACAAACCGCCGGGCGTCCGGATACTGAACTGCGACATCACGTTCCGGCGCGTCGGGACGGGCGCGGTCCCCATCGCCGTCTGGGAAACTGGCCGGACCGCCACCATCCGGAACACCACCATTGAGATGGACGACAGCAACCGCGCCGTCCACCGCCTCCCGAAGCGCGCTCAGTCGGGCATCTATCAGCCCCCGGACGGTCCCCGCTGGGTCCGCATGGACAACGTCACCGTCACGGGGACTGCGACCGAGTCGAGCGCGGTGACGCTGACGGACGCACCGAAGTCGGTCCTGCGGAACTGCGACGTCTCGCAGCGCGGGCAGAATCGCGACGGGGTGACGTTCGTCCGATCAGAACGGAGCGAGATCGCCGGGGGTTCCATCGCCGCGTCACGGTTCCCCGTCAGCGTCCGGTCGGCGGGAGGGCTATCGCCGTCGACCTGCCTGATTCGGTTCTCCGAAGCGCCCACGCTACGGGCGGTCGGCAGGCTACCGGCGGCCTACTCCGGTCAGTTGAACGCCGACCCGGTGAAGATACGGGAGGGCGACTCGCGGTGCATTACCGTCGAAAGCCTCCCGAAAACGGACGGCGACGCCCCGAAGTGGGTCACGTTCACGGAACTCGACGGCGCGATTGCTTCGGGGTACGTCCTCGAACAGTGAAACTATCTGCCAGCGTCGGCACTACCCGCGGCGAGGTACTTCGAGAGCGCGTAGCTCATCCACGCCTGTGACCAGCGGATGTACGGGGTCCTGTCGGTGAGCAGTCGGCCGACCCGCCGGTAGAAGTAGCCCGAGTCGTCGTAGAGATTGTCGTTCGTCCACTCGACCACGTCCGCCGCGAGGGCCATCGACTCCGGCGACCCATCCTCGACGAAGGTGACGACCGCCTGCGCTGCGGCGTGGACATCGCGGGGGTAGGGAGCGTCGTGTTCGAATCTGGGGGCGCCGTCCGGGTCGAACAGGTGGTTCCGGTAGAACCGGAGTCCCCGCTGGTACGTCGCGGTGACGCGTTCGCCGTCGATTCCGGCCCGCCGACACCGTTCGAGCGACTCCAGCACGAACCCCGTGTGGAAGTTGTCGTGCGAGAGATGCGAGTCGGTCGCCGGGACCGCGTAGTACCACGCGCCGTCGTCGGCCTGCATCGCGCAGACGAACTCGACTAGCTTCCGGGCCCGCTCGAACCAAGCTCGGTCGCCGGTACGGTCCGCGGTCTCGGCGAACAAGGCCGAGGCCAGCGCGTTGGCGTTGACGACGACGAACGAGTCCAGCGGCGAGTAGGCGTACACCCCGTGGCCGTCCACCGTCTCGACGTTGACCTCCTCCGCCACGAACCGACAGACGTCCTCGACGACTGACAGCGACCGCGAGTCGCCTGTCACGTCGTAGTGGCGGAGGAACGTTCGGGCGCAGAAGGTACTCACCACGAGCGACGGGTAGTACGCTGGAAGGAAGAACTTTCGACCGTTCTGCCAGTCGAAGTTGTAGCCCCAGCAGTATCGGTCGAAGTACGGGGACGGGTTCTCCCGAAGCCAGTCGAGGAGTCGCTCTGCCTCCAAGCGGTGTCCGTCGTCTCCGGTCGTCTCGTAGCGATTCAGGTAGGCCGTGGCGAACAGCGCGACGCCCTTCGGGTTCCGTTCGCGGGGGACACCGAGTAGCCGACGCAGGTTGACCGGCGACTTCTGGACGCCGTGGAGCGCGAGCAACCTGCTCAGCCAGTGCATCTCCTCGGCGTCGAACAGCGGACTGTTGAGGCCGTCGTAAGGGTCCCATCCGGCGTAGCCCTCGTTTCGCGCCCATTCGAGGGCCGAGGAACACATCTCGCGGGCGGTTCGGTGCTCGGTCCGCCCGGTGGTCGTTAGTCCAGACATCTTCGAATCAGATCTTCGGTCAGGTCGGCGACATCCTCGTAGGTGTCTTTCGAGCGCGACCGGTCGGGTTCAATCCTGCGCGGGGTGAGCGACACCACGTAGTCGAGGATGGCGTCGGGGTCCCGAGAGTGGTAGACGCGACCCTCCTCGACCATCTTGCGGTCCACCGATAGCAGCGAGTGGGGGAAAAAGGAGACGGCCGGTTTGCCCATGCAGGCCGCCTCGCGGGCCATCGTGCCCGAACCGGTCAGCACACAGGTGGCGTGCCACGCCAACTGGAGTCCGTCGAGCGGGTCGTCGGGGACGAACACAGCGTCGCCGTACTCGTCGGCGTAGCTCTCGTCGCCCCGGCCTCTCGGTAGGTAGACGACGTTGACGCCCGCGCTGGCGAACCCGGCCAGCAGGTCGGGGATGAGCGAGTCCGTCTCGGCGACGTAGGAGGCGGTCAGCGCCTCCGGGCGGACGACGACGAACTCCTCGAACGGAAGCCGGTCGGTGAACGTCGGGTCCGGGTCGAACGCCGCGACAGACACGTCCTCCTTGTAGCCGTCGTAGGTGAACACCTGTGACGACGGAAGGACCTCCGAGGCGAGGGTCGCTTGCCGGAAGGATTCGGGCACGACGTTGTACGTGGCGGTCCCTTCGAGTCGATGGTAGAGTTCCTCTTGAGTGAGGCCGTCGATGTACGCCGTGACGTCGTTGTCCGTGAAGTGGATGGAGGGGACGCCGCGGGCCTTCGAGGCGAGAATGCACATCACGTTCCGGGACGACAGCGACACGTCGCACTTCGGCGCTCGAGCTGCGAGTTGGGCGGTCCGGAGCGGAATCCCGAACGGCCGGAGTGCCGGGTGCTGGAGGTCCTGACCGACCACGCGCGGTCGGATGCCCAGCGAGTTCGCTATCGTCACGGTCTCGGTCTTCTGCCGTGCCGTCGCCGTGACGTCCACGTCGGGGAGTCGCTTCAACAGCGCGTCGAAGAAGAAGGGGTGTGAGGGGCTTACGAGATCGACCCACACGGACGGCCGTCTGCGGCCGGTCCGCGTCTCGGTCTCCCCGGCCGCGCCGGTCTGCGTCCTCCTCCTGTCCGCTTCGTTTCGCATCCCGTTCATAGACGGGTCACCGTACACTCTTCGGCAGCCCACGCGTCCGCGTCGAGGACTCCCTTCACGTCGAGAACGAACGGTCGGTCCATCGCTTCCCGGACCGTCGCGGGGTCAAGCCTCTCGTAATGGGAGTGGTCGGTCGTGACGACCGCGGCGTCCGCATCCGATAGCGCCTCGTCCAGCGGTCGGAGGTCGAGCGTGTGGTCGTCCACCATCGGGTCGTGCAACCTGACCGAGGGCGACCGACCGTCACCGCTCGTCCGCGACTGGAGTTCCCGGGCCACCGAGAGACCGGGGCTGTGTCGAACGTCGTTCACATCGCCCTTGTACGCGATTCCGAGGACGGCGACGGCGGCCTCCGAGAGGCGACTCATTTCCTCGGCGAGAACGTCCACGACGTACTCGGCCATGCCGTCGTTGACGGCTCTCGCTCGTTCGACGAGGTCGAGTCGGTCCGACCCCTCCCCGAAGAAGTGGGGGTCTACCGGGAGGCAGTGGCCACCGACGCCGGGACCGGGGTCGAGGATATCGACCCTCGGGTGGTGGTTCGCCAACTCGATGGCGGTCCGGGAATCGACGCCGTAGTCGCGTGCGACCTTCGCCATCTCGTTGGCGAAGGCGATGTTCGCGTCCCGGTAGGCGTTCTGGGCGAGTTTGACGAACTCCGCGGTCGTCGGGTCCGGTGCGAGCCAGACGTCGCCGTCGACGGCCGAGGTGTAGAGTTCGGCCACGGCGTTCCGCGAGTCCTCGTCGATGCCCCCGACGATGCGGTCGTTCTCGTAGAGTTCGTCGAGTATCGCGCCGGGAAGTACCGTCTCGGGCACGTAGGCCAGACCGAAGTCGTCCCCGGCCCGAAGCCCCTCGCGTTCGAGGCGTCGCCTGAAGACGCCCGAGGTCGTGCCGGGCGGCACCGTGGACTGTAGGACGACGAAGTCGTCGGGCCGGAGGACTTCGCCGACGGCGTCCGCGGCCTGCTCGACCATCGAGAGGTCGGCGGCGTTCGATTCACCCAGCGGCGTCGGCACGCAGACGATGTGGCACTCGGCGGGGCCGACTGCGCTGCTCGGCGTGAGCGACCCCGAATCGATGGCGCTCCGGACGAACTCCCGGAGTTGCTCGCTTTCGACCGGAACGTTCCCCTCCCGGAGATCCCGAATCCGTTTCTCGTCGATGTCGTATCCCGCCACGTCGTGGCCCTCGTTTGCGAGCAGTGCGGCGACCGGCAAACCGACGTATCCCAGCCCGTGTACACGTATCGTTACCATGTTTCTCCTCGGCGCTCCCCTCGACTCATCCGAGGGGATACACGTTCGAGTGCCCCTATAATTGTTATTTACTCGTCACTGCATGGTAACGCGACCTGAACGTCTCCGGCAGTCGGTCGTCGACGTGCGCAAGCGGGGTAGGGGGCTCGTAACCTCGATTACAGACCGGTTTGGACGGTTTACTGTGACTGTTATCCGAGGTACTTCGTGAGTTCGACGCCCGTCTGCTCTTCGACCTTTTCGAGCAGGAGGCGCTCCTCGCGCTGAATGCCTCCGAAGTGGACGATGACGCCGACGTAGAGGACCAACAGGGCGGGAGCGAGCGCCAGAAGGGTCGTCTTTGCCATCCCCAACGTGTTCACCACGAGGAGGTAGGTCACCCCGACCGACCCGGAGAAGACGGTGGTCGGCACGAGCCAGTCCCGAGCGAACGGGTGGATGCCCACGTCGACGTAGAGTCGCCACAGGTAGAGTGCGTTGAGCAAGAGGTACGACGCGGTGGTCGCCGCGGCGGCCCCGTAGATGGAGAACTCGGGAATCAGCGCGACGTTGATGACGACGTTCGCGGTCGCGGCCACGACGTTGACTATCATGACCGTTTTGGTCCGCCCGATGGCGGTGAGCGTCTCCCACCCGAGTCCCAGTATCGAGTGGACGAAAAAGCCGACGGCGAGGACGGAGAGCGCGAACGCGCCGTCGACGTACTGCGCACCAAACGCGATCTCGACGATGAGGCCAGGAAACAGCAGGAACACCAGCAGGATGGGCAACGTGACGAAGGTGATCCACTTGGTGACAGTACGATAAACGGTCGCCAACCGCTCGTCGTGATCCTCCTGATGGAGCGTGGAGATGAACGGGAGGAAGACGAACCCGAACGAACTCAGGAACACGGTCATCAGGTTCGCCAGCGGGTAGACGACGTTGTACACCCCGACCTCGCTCATCGACCAGTAGTAGCCGACGAGGAACGTGTCCAGATTCACGAGCAGCATCGAGAACATCGCCGTGATGATGAGCGGCGACGAGAACGCCAGCAGTTCCCGGTGCCTCGACCGCTCGCCGTACCACGAGAACAGTCGGGTTCGGGTCCGCAGGTAGTAGAACCCGACCAGCGCGGTGATGGCGAACGAGGCCGCGTAGGCGACGGCGATGGCGACCGACCGAAGTCCGAACCACAGCGCGACCGCGACGAGCGCGAACCGAGCGACCGGGAGTGTAACGTTGTCGAGGTACACCTTCGGGAGCGACAGCTTCAGCCCCCGAATCGAGCTGTTCGTCAACTTGACGAACGAGGCGAACGGGATGGAGACGCTGAAGACCTGCAGTACGGGGGTCAACTCGGCGTTCCCGAAGACGGTCGTCGCCAGCCACGGCGAGGCTACGAAGAGGGCAACACCGGCCGACATCGACGTGACCAGCACTATCTGGAGCGCCGACGCGAAGACCGCCCGCTTGTCGTCGGCCGAGTCGTACCGCGGGAGGTAACGGGCGACCCCGGCGTGGAGTCCGATGAGCGTGACCCACGACGCGATGTTCAGCAGAGCGAACCCGGTCGCCACCATCCCGTAGTCCACGCTCCCGAGGAACCGGGCGATGAGAATCTTTGAGACGAACGTCAGGCCGAGTTCGAGGATCAGACCGAGGAAGATGACACTTCCGCCCCGAAAGAGCGTGCCGAACGTTGAGGCGGCATCTGTGTCGGTTCCGTCATCCATGTTTCCCGTCCTTCACCCTGCTCTCCCGTGCTTCGGCCTGCTCGCGCAGTTCGACGCGCAAGTACGTTCGGTGACACGATACGCTACGGTCGAGGGGCCCATTACGTCGGCCCCCGAGCCAGTAGAGTGAGGGCCTCGCGGCCGATGAGATAGCTGGTGACGCCGAACCCGACGACCATGAGCGCCTGCATCCAGTCGTCGATGGGCGACTCACTGACGACCACCTCCAGCGCCTCCCACTCAAAGAGGAGGATGACGTACGTGACCACGAAGAACAGGTCCGGCTCAAAGGTATCGAACGCGAATAGCAGCGCCAGCGCCGCCAGTATGAGCGACGTGTGGAAGCCGACGATGGCGCTGGAGACGGTTCGTCGTTTCACCGACACGTCTTACCACCGAGTCCGTCTTAACAGCTACGGCGGAGGTCGGTCGACGTCGCGGACCGAAGAACTGCGATTCCGACCAGAGGATGCCGATCCCGCCGGACGTATACACCTTCCCGCTCGACGCCACCGTCTCGCCAACCCACTGCTCGGAGACGAAGACGACGCCGCTTCCGGGTCGGTCGCGTATCCTGACTGCGAGTCGTCTTTGGCCCCAGTTCGACCGATACAGCAGTAGCTCTCGGTCCACTCGGACACCGTCCGTGATCTCGAGGGCGTACCCGTCGACCGCCACGTCGAAGTGCGAGAGCGTCCGGCGCGTCAGCCAGAGCGTCGCCGGGTCGAGTCCATGCTCCTCGACCTGCGCCCCGGCGGCCCGGAGCTGTGCATACTCCTGACTGGTGTACTGGACCTGACCGGGCGGAGCGTCGTCCCGAGAGAACACACCCGACGCGTCGTCGGCGACCATGATGCTGGCGGTACTCCCGAGGACGACCAGCACGGCCACCACCAACCCCACGTGGACCCGGGACGGAGTTCGCTCGGCGAACAGCCTCGTGAGTCCGAGTCCCGTGACGAACGCGAAGAAGAACGTCATTGGGAACCGGATGCGCTTGATGCCGCCTTGCAGCACGAGCGGCGTCTGGAAGATGAATATAGCGGTGAATAGGCCGGTGACCACCAGATGAGCGTAGCGCTTGTGACGGTCCGGACGCCGGAGGACGGCGGCGAGTGCGACCGCGAACACCGCGATGTGAAGCGCGTAGTAAATTCCCACCGGTCCGAAGAGGCTACGAACCGCGTCCGCGACCGTCGGTTCCGAAACCGTCAGACCGAGTGCGTAGATGGAGATACCTTCCGAGACACCGCTCCCCCGAGCGAGGACGTTGCTGACGAACTCTGAAGTGAGCAGGTGGAAGAATTCGGTGAGGAACTCCTTCTCCACCCACGAGAGGTAGGCCAGACCCGCGAGGAACGTCCCGAGTATCGGCTTGAACCGTGGAAGTGGGACCTCGACGTCGAGGACCCGCCGGAAGAACAGTCCCGAGACGAAAAAGACCGTGAGGAGTACGCCCATTAGCACGAACGTGAAGTGATGCGTGAAATTGATGGCGAGGACGAGTGCGCCCGAAGAGAAGAGGAACTTCACTGCAACCGACCCCTCGAAAGACTCGACGTTGAGGAGGAGGTACAGCAGGAATATCCAGAAGGTGATGGCCATCGCCTGCGGGATGAAGTACGTCGAGTAGTAGAGGAACGGGTGGAGGGCGATCAGGCCGAACGTCGTGTTTGTCGCTAGACGCCGACTCCCGACCGTCACCTCGACAAATAGGAACCAGACCACGAGCAGGAACGCGAAACTAGCGATACCGGCGATCATGACCGCGTCATACGCCGATAGACCGCCGACGAGATCGATCATCGCCCCCAGAACGTGGAGCAGCGGTACGTTCTCGTAGTTCATCACGTCGATGGCCGAGACGTGGCCAACCGAGACGACCGATCGGACCGCGTCAACGTGCAGGAGTGTGTCGGTGTTCCCGAAGTAGAAGTCGGTGTTCAGGTACTTGGTGAGCGGTGTGACCAGAAACAGCGCGACCAACTGTGCGAGTAGTCTCTGGCCGCCGTAGACGAGTTGGACCCCGACGACAAGGTACAGCGCCGGAAAGACGGTCAGGAGGAGCGGCCAGCGAGCGTCGAGTGTCCCCGCAGCGGCGATAGCCAGCCCGAACAAGATGAACGTCACCTTCGGCAATCGGCGAGCAGTCCGCTCGTTGAGGGTCGCGAGACTCTGCTCGCGCCCGCCAAACAAACGAGGCAGGGTGACGAGCAGGAGGGCGATGACCAGTCCGACGAGCGCGTAGGTCCCACGGACGGCGACGTACAGTCCGAAAAGTCTCGTGACGGCCAGTAGCGTGACGAGACAGAGGACGATGGCCACTCCGAGGAACTGCTCCCTCAGGAAGTCACTGAGTCGGGCGAGCGCTCCAGCCAAATCCTCGATGAGTGAACGGTAGTTCGACATAAATGATTTGGGTGTCAGACCGGCGGTCGCGACGACTGGTCCCGATCAGAGGTCGTAGGCATCACACCAGAGTTCCACCGACGCGATTGCCGCCGCCGTCCCGAACTCGCCTTCGCCCTCCAATACGTCCGCGGCGACGCTATCGATAGCGTCCGTCGACCACTCTGGGCGACGGCGACTCTGTTCGAGGCGCGACACCGTCCACTCCCGGAAGGGCGGATACTCTCGAAGCCACCGATGGAACGGCGGTTCGGACAGCGTCCGATTGACCGACTCCTGAACCACGAACCCGACGCCGTGGAGGCGGTTGGGCATCGACGGAGGTATTCCGGTGCGCTCGTAGGGCAGTCGAGCCATCGCGGGTCCGAGACGACGAGCGAGGTCGAGCTTCAGCGGGGAGTACCCCCACGGAATCTTGCCGCCCGTTAGCGGGACTGTCGCCATCGAGCGGTCGGCTGGCAGACGACAGAGGACCGCCAGCAGGTCACCGCTAGCGAACGGGTGGCGCGTCCCGAACAGGCTCCGGGGTACCTTGTTGCTCAGAAGTTGGAACCGCGAGAAGAGGTTGCGAACGTTCACGTCAGTGACCGTCGCGGCGAACGTGTCCTGTTCGCTCCGAGTGACCTCCTCGGTGAGCGTCTCGACGGGGTTCACGTCGGCAGTCAAGTAGGTCTCTGCCTCGTCGGGGTCTAAGTTGCCGTGGCGGGCTAGAATCGCAGACTCGGGGCGAGAGTAGTTTCCCGGGTTGAGGTGGTAGCGCCACAACCCCTCGCCGAGGAACTCGCTGTGACCAGACCCTTCGAACACCACGTCGAGGTCCGACCGTGGGAGTTCGAACGACGCTGCGAGTCCCAGAAGAGACGGCCACGCGATCATCCCGTCCACCAGTTTCACGGCCCGCGTCAGGAACTCCGGCACCTCGCTCGGCGGGTGAGCCACCGTCTCGTGGTCGAGCGATAGCCGTTTAGCGACCTTTGGCGCGAGGTCCACGTCGCTGTACCCGACCACCTTCCGGTAATCCAACGGCCGGTCGTAGGTGAACGCGGTCGGGAAGACGCCGTACTCGGCGAGGACGGTCCCCATCATACGGCTGTCGAGTCCTCCCGAGAGCCAGAGACCGATGTCGCCGGTGACGGTGTCGGTCACGTTCGTCACCGCGTTCCGGTACTCCCGGAACACCCGCTGGCCGTAGAACCGTGTTTCGGAGGTGTCGCAGGTCGGATGCCAGTAGCGGGTAACGGTGGTCTTGCCGCCTTCGTACTGCAGGAAGTGACCCGGGCGGAGACCGCGGACGCCCGCCAGCAGGGTCCGCTCGCCCCAGACGCTTCCGAGCATCAGCATGTCCGACAGGGCCTGCGGGTCGAGTTCCGGGTCCACAAGTTCCGACAGCGGACCGACGTGTGAGCAGAAGGCGAACTCCTCGTCAGTCGTGCCAATTCCGGCGTTCGCATAGTAGAGTGGACGACTACCGATTTTGTCGGTCCCAAGCAGTAGGATCTCCCGGTCGACGTCCACTCCCGCCAGTGAGAACGGACCGTCAAGCTTTGAGAAGGTAGTCTCGGGCGATTCGAACAGTTCGTCCACGAGTTCCGTGGTCGAGTACCCCAGTTCGTCGCGGTTCGGGACGATGCCGAAGACCAGCACGTGCCGGGACCCCGACTGCCAGCAGGTCGTTCCGCCGGGGTCACTGTCGCCGTGATACGCAAGACCCACCTCTACGTCATCGCCGCTAACATCCTTCCAGTTTGACCACGATTCGGTCGGCATCGCCGCTCGAACTGCTTCGACGCCGCTCCCCCGTACTCCGCCCACCAACCCGGTCATACTCCCTATACATTCTTTTGATAATAGAATATTTCGGTGAGATAGCGGGTAGTACGGTCGAACCGACGATATTTTTATTACGATGGTCGGCGTCGATGCTCCGTGGATATCCGATACCTCGCACTCCATACGCCGGAGTCTGTCGGCTACGACTCCTGTGAGGAGTTCCTTGAGTTCGCGGAGTACCACCACGAGTACTGTCGGCTGATGGACGAGCGGGGACACGACGTGGAGTTCTGGCACCTCGGACGGTCCGAACGGAGCGTCCGACACGAGTATGGCCACCTCGTCAGGCAGTTTCCTGCGATCAACCCCGGAGAGTTCGGCAAAGAGCTCTCGCCGTCGCTGTACGTGGCCACGGTTCGGGCCTCGCCCGACGTGGTGCACGTCCACGGCTTCCACCAGTTGAACAACGTCCCGCTGTTGGTCTCCCAGTGGTTCACCGATAGCCTCGTGGTCCAGAATCACGGGCCGTCGCGTGACGCTTCGGAGTTCGGGACCGCGCTCTGGTACCGCGGCCTCCGGGCGGCGTTCGCTGGAACCGACGCCACCGTCCTGTCGGTCAACCGCAAGGAGGTCCGGAACGTCCGCCGCTTCAGCATCGGAAGCGACGTGGAGTACATCCCAAACGCTGTGGACACTGAGAAGTACCGTCCGCGCGATAAATCGGAAGCCCGCGAGCGACTCGGCCTCGGCGACGGACGGTACGTTCTCTTCGTGGGCCGGATGGAGGAACCGAAAGGGGTATCGTACCTCGTCGATGCGATGGCGGACGTGCCGGCCACGCTTCTGCTGGTTTACGGCGGCGGCGACGACGATCACGTCGCGGAGTTGCGCCGTCGCGCCACCGACTGGGGGACGAACGTGGAGTTTGTGGGTCGGGTCTCGGACGACGAACTGGTCGATTACTACAACGCCGCCGACGTTTGTGCGTTCCCGTCCCTCACGGAGGGTTTTGGCGTGGTCTGCCTAGAGGCGATGGCCTGCGAGACCCCGGTCGTAGGTACAACGGCTCACACGAGCGGCGAACAGGGCCACCTCGACCACGGTGAGACAGCGCTCGTCGCAGAACGGGCGGACGCTTCGAGTCTCCGCGACGAGATTCGTCGACTCCTTGACGACGACGAACTCCGGAACGCCATCGCCACCGCCGGTCGGGAGTCGGTGGTAGATGAGTTCAGCTGGCCCGCCATCGCCGACCAGCTCGAAGCCACGTATCGTCGGGGCGCGGTATGAGGGTTTCCGAACCCATCGTCGGAACAGCAAAGCGAGACTGGGCGGCGAGAGGGCCAGAACGTTCAAAAGCGTCGGACCGGTCCCTGGCGGGAACAGTACCAAACGTGGGGCGTCGAACGGAAAACGAACGGGACGCGAACACAGGGGACTGAACGTGAACGTCACACTCGTAACGCCGCACAGACACGGCGGTATGCTCCACTATACCTCGCAGTTAGCCAACGCTATGGCCGAACGAGCGGACGTGACCCAGTTCGTCGTATCGGGGGCCGACTCCAAGGTCTTCTCCGACCGCGTGGACCTGCGCGAACTCCCGTTGCCGGTCGAGGTCTCGGAACTCGGCCCATCTACCGTCTCGGGCCTCCGGACGGTGTACCGCCGGTTGAAGCGCGTCGAGAGCGACGTCGTCCACGTCACTTCCGGTCAGGAACTGATACCGTTCGTCCTCCCGGCCGTCCGCGACCGGCCGTTCGTCTACACCTCCCACGATATCTACTATCACAGCGGCGAGTTCTCACTACGAGGGAGTGTGGTCCAGCAGTTGCTCGTCCGGTACGCCGACAGGGTCGTCGTCCACGGCGAGTACAACGTCGAGCAGTTCGCCCGGAAGTTCGGGAGTGCCGAAAAGGCCTTCGAGATAACGCACGGCGACTACGGGATGTTCGACTCCTACTGTGACGACCCGACGACCTACGAGCCCGAACTGCTGTTCTTCGGTCGGATAGCACCGTACAAGGGACTGGACGTGCTTTTAGAGGCCGAGCGGTTACTCGCCGACCGGGTAGACGACTTCCGGATCGTCGTCGCCGGCGAGGGCGAACTCGACGAGTTCTGCCGCGAGCGCATCGCCGAGAGCGACCACGTCCGACTGCTCAACGAGTACGTCGCCGACGAGACGGTCTGCGAACTGTTCAGCAGGTGTCGCGCGGTCGTCCTCCCGTACCGTGACGCCTCCCAATCGGGCGTTCTTCCCATCGCCTACTCGTTCGAGAAACCGGTCGTCGCCACCGACGTCGGGACGAACCCCGAACTCGTCGCCCACGAGGAGACGGGCCTGCTGGTCGACCCGGAGAACCCCCGCCAGTTGGCCGCGGCCTGTGAGCGACTCCTCACCGACCGGGAGTGGGCGCGAGAACTCGGTGCAGTGGCCCACCGGTTCGGGGAACGCGAGATGAGTTGGGACGACACCGCCGGACGACTGCTCGGAATGTACGACTCGCTCCGGTAGAGACACCCGAAAGCGTGTCAACGTCCCATCACTCGCCACGCCCCTACCAAGCGAACCAGACGCACAGAAAAGACGATGTCTGGCCGACGGAACTGTTCAGGATAGCTACTGTTCGTACGAGTCGACCCCGCACTCCAGAAGATTCACGAGTCGTTCGACGAGAACATGAGCAATTTCTGGTACGAACGTACAGTTCTTGTTTGAATTATTAATTTGGTACAATCGGGGTCGAATATGTGAAATCAGTGAAAAGAATGTATAGTTTACACGTTTGTACATGTCCCTTCGCACGTGGTTCACATACTCCACTACGAACAGTAGGTCGGCGAACCGGCGTCGAACCGATTGTCGGCCGGGTGTACGCTCAAGCCAAACACAAGTTCGGCCCTGATACCGTCACTATTGACGTAGGTAGTTAAACAGTAGTGTTCCGGCCGGAATCGGGCTACGAACGCGGACTGATCGAAACCACGCTTTCCGAAGAAAACGTCCGGACCGAATTCGTATCTGAAATCAAGCCTAACGATGTCGTGTACGACCTCGGCGTGGCCCGTATTCGCAGTATAGACTTCCTGATAGGTTGGATCATCCGTGTCCACCGGCGTAGCCGGACGTGACAGATTCAATTCCGTCAAGTTCCTTGAACGCCGCTTCCTCGCACCAGAAACACCGTCGCCAAACGGTGCTTTGGCGGATTCGGTTACCACCTGTTCGTTAGCTTCCGGGGTCTATGTATGTGACGTACAGTAAATCACGGGCGGCTGACGGTCTCGGATCTCGACCCTGTTTTTATCGGACAGATGCAGAAGAAGAGGACGAGAACGGAGTGTCCAGAAGACGTTGGGGCGGCACAGGAAGTTGCCTCACGCGGCTATCCGTGTTGGACGTCGTGCTATCGCCGACCGCGCCCACACGATTACCTTTCATCATATCCCGATTCCGTAGCAGGGAGTCCACCATACGAAGATTGATACAGTAGTGTGTTCTCCATGTAACTCCGATGGGACTTGATATCGAACTCATTCGCGAAACCGAAAGAGACGAGTGGGACTCGTGCGTGGTGAAGTCTCCACAGACGACCTTCTTCCACAGATACGATGCTCTACAATCGGTTGCCGACTACTTCGACGCGGCGCTTTATCCGCTAATCGGCTATCGAGGTCAAGAACCCGTCGGAATCCTTCCGCTATTCGAACTCGGAAAGGGTCCGTTCACGATTATCGCATCGCCACCCCCGCACCTCGAAGTGAACATTGGGCCTGCATTGCTGAACTACGACAAGGTAAAACAGCGAAAGAAGGAGAAACGCCACCGCGAATTCGTTGATGGATGTCTGGACTTCATCGAAGGTAACTTCGATACGAATTACGTAGACCTAAAGACAGCGACCCGTTATAACGACGTTCGACAGTTCATTCGACGAGGGTACGACGTGGGTGTCTCCTACACGTATGTTCTAGATCTAACGCCATCCGAAGAGGAACTGCTCGGCCGGTTCAGTCGGGACGCCCGGAGCAATATTACGAACGTCAACGCCGACGAGTACGTCACCGAACGAGGGAGTGCTGAAGAGATACCAGCTATCGTCAATCTCGTACAGCGTCGTTTCGACGAGCAAGACTTGTACTACTGGCTCAATTCGGAGTTGGCGGTCGACCTCTATACCACGTCGTCCTCCGAGTACGTCCGACCGTACGTCTGTCGTGTCGACGGCAAGATAGTCGGCGGAATCCTTGCGCTGGAACACGGCGATACCATGTACCGTTGGCAGAGCGGTTCACGATTGGACGTCGACATTCCAGTTACTGAACTTCTCGACTGGCACGTCATCCAGGACGCTCGTGAGCGCGACCTGAAATGCTACGACCTCGTCGGCGCGATGGAGCAGAGTCTCTGTGATTACAAGTCCAAGTTTGCCCCGGACCCGGTGCCAGTGTACACGATGGAACGAAAAGGAATCGTAGCCTCGGTGGCAGAACAGGCGTACAGCCGTATGTCGAACATGTTTCGGGATATCGTAGGTCTCTGACAACGTGAACCGCCTTGGGGTTGAGTCCCAAGGCACTCAGCCTGCTCCGCCTGCAGAAAAAATGGTGTCAGAAACGGGGGATGGAACGAATACAACGGTAAGTTACGATTCGTTAGGTCTTGTCGGTGAAAACGGTACTCAGTACGTTATCTTTGGTCATAGAAAATATCCCCTTGAACAATTAGCGGGGTATTTTGAATACGGTGTCCCTGTATTCAGAGCAGTGCTGGGCGGAAGCCGGAACGGACACCGTACAACGCAGTTTCTACGGAAGGAGTGGTTGTATGAGTAAAACGATAGACACCGCAAAGACACTCGACGGCCCCATTCGAGAGAGTTCCACGAAATCCGTCTCTCACGTTGTAGTCGGGATTCCCGCCTACAACGAAGAACACGCTATTGCAAGTACAGTCCTCGGAGCGAAGAAATACGTCGATCGAGTCATCGTTGTCGATGATGGAAGTACCGATAAAACTGCCGAACGAGCACGGCAAGCAGGCGCAACGGTCATCCAACACGAAACGAACAAAGGCAAGGGATCTGCGATTAAAACCCTCTTCACGTACATCGACAGTTTGGAGTGGGACGTCCTCGTCGTTTTAGACGGGGATGGGCAACATCTTCCAAGTGACATCCCGACCGTCACAGAACCGATCCTCAAGAACGACGCGGATATCAGTATCGGAAGTCGGTATCTGGAACAGGATCCGGAGAACGAAACACCGCGCTATCGACGGTTCGGCCAGCGTGTCTTAGATCTGTTAACGACCGGCTCCACTGGCGTTAAACTCACCGATACCCAGAGCGGATTCCGTGCCTTCTCTCCCGCTACAGTCAAGAACCTCCCGCTGAGATCGAATGGAATCTGCGTCGAGAGCGAGATGATCGACGCTGCGGTCCAACAGGGTTTAAGGATAAAGGAGACGCCCATCGACATCAGATACGACGGAGTCGAGGGACAAACGTATAATCCACTTCGCCACGGCCTTTCTGTAGTCGCTTTCTTTCTTCGTCTCGTCCGGGACAGACATCCGCTACTCTTTTTCGGCGTTCCGGGAGCGCTGCTGACGCTTGCTGGAACGATGTATGGTATCGACGCGATCCTCGTCTACCAGCAAACGGGCGAATTCTATCCCGCGAAGGTTCTCGTCAGTGGTTTCGTCACGATAATTGGCATCCTCGGTGTTTTCTGTGGGCTAATTCTGAATCAGATTTCGGCCATCATCGCTGAATTGACTGAGGTGATCGAGGAATGACCCAACAGGTCGCTATCGTCCTCGGCACTCGCCCCGAAATTATCAAACTCTCTCCCGTTATCCGTGAGTGTGACCGCCGAGACGTTGAGTACACGCTTATTCATACCGGGCAACACTATTCCGACTCGCTAGACGGCGTATTTTTCGAGCAGTTAGAACTCCCGACCCCAGAGTACAACTTAGCTATCGGTTCCCAGCCACATGGCCAGCAGACGGGAAAGATGATCGCCGAGATTGAGAAGATTCTGTTGGAGATAGACCCCGATACAGTTCTCGTCCAAGGTGATACGAATTCGGTGTTGGCTGGTACGATCGCGACAGATAAGTTGGACATGGAATTAGGTCACGTTGAGGCCGGTTTGCGGAGTTTCAACCGGTCGATGCCCGAGGAGTCGAACCGGAGGGCAACCGACCATTTAGCGGATTACTTGTTCGCGCCGACAGACGATGCACACGACCTCCTCCGTCAAGAGGGGATTTCAAACGAGCGAATCTTCGTGACGGGGAACACTGTCGTTGACGCTGTTACCCAGAACAAGGGGTTAGCGCACGAGAAAAGCGACGTGCTCGCCGATTTTAATCTCACTAACCAAGAGTACGGTTTGATGACGGCCCACCGAGCAGAGAATGTCGATGATCGAACGTGTTTTCAAAGCTTACTCGACGGTGTACAGCGAGTTGCGACAGAGTTCGGAATCGAGGTAATCTACCCTGTTCATCCTCGTGCGAGAACCAAAGCGAACAAGTTCGGTTTGCGCATCCCACCGCGAATACGCTTGACGGAACCCAAAGACTATCTCGATTTTCTTGAGTTGGAAAGCAACGCCGAGATCATCCTAACCGACTCCGGGGGTATCCAAGAGGAGGCCTGCATCCTCGGGGTACCCTGCGTGACGATGCGCGACCACACGGAACGACCAGAGACTATCGCCGTCGGTGCAAACACGTTGGTCGGAACTGACCCATCCGATATCGTTGCCGGGGCAAAACAGATGTACGGTGCGTCTGATAACTGGGAGAGTCCGTTCGGTGATGGTACCGCAGGAACGCAAATTCTGGATATATTAGAATCTGTGACTCCGCCTCAAGACATGACCTCGATTCGGGAGGTTTCGAAGTAAGTACAGTTGTATCTCTAGGTCGGACTGTGTCGGCTTACCGATAGCTGCGATGTTTGCGAACCACACGGTTCTATCGAACCCACCAACGGCATCGGTGTACGTCGTCTCGATCACTCGCCCGACTTCCGCGAAGATAACGGATATCCTATAGGACCCGCGGGGTCGCCCTTGCTACATTATCTGCGAAAATCGACTGATTGCGCTACGGCCGCCAAAGTTGTCTCAATGCAAATAAATGACCTACTTTGAAGAAGAGATTGGTTCTCAGGTTAATTCCCGATGTTCGTCTTTAAGATAGCCACTTTCGGTGGTGCGCTGTGAAGAATCGTTGTTATCTGGAATAGGAGGTAGCGAAATACGGCCGAATGACCGGTTCGCGTATTGACCCCATGACCGCAGATTCTTGCTGTCGTAGATCAACCACGCAGTGATGGCGGTCTCGGGGTCGTACGTCGTGAAGAACTAACGTGCATCAGTTACTGAGAGGGGCTTGAGATCAGCGTCGCCGTCCGGCGACCGTAAACCGGTCCGCTTCCGGAGAGTACCTTGTCCTCCATGACGTTAATCGAGGAGCCGACGAGAACGAGCGTCATCCTGGTCTCTTGAAACTCTATGGTCCAATCTCGCGCTCACTGCTTCGACGATATCAGCGACCGTAAATATGCGTAGATCGTCTCGTTCTGCCGCTGATTCTTCGACGGATGATTTGAATCCGCTGCGTGAGAAGAGCGCGTACTGCTCAATACGCTCACTGCCGTCGTCGGACGCCCAGCGGAGTTCGTCAGCGTGACTCCGGAGTTTCGAAAAGGCGTCAGCTCCGAGTGGGGACTCTTGGAATTTGTATTCACCGAGGATGAGGGTGTCGCTTGTTGCGAGACCAACGACGTCGATTTCGTGTTTCCCGTACCACCACTGCCCGGTTTCTCGAACCGTGTAGTCCGAATAGAGTGCTCGGAGTGCCGAACAACATAACTCCTCGAAGTATCGGCTTACGAAATCCACCAGTTCCGGTTCGACGAGCACGCTGTACGCGTTGTCACCGAGTTCGTCGTACTGATCTCCCGTCCCGTAGACGAAGTGGAACTAGAACCGAAAGAACGAGTCCCGGATGCGGTAGCGGCTTCGTTTGCTTCGCTCTTTTTGGTCGGTGATAGGGACGTGTTGGTCAACGAGGCGAAGGCGGGAGAGTCGGTTGAGATACTTCGAGAGTTGATTGTAGTCGATTCCCGTCGCTCCCGCAATCTCGTTCCGACTGGTGTGTCCACCGACAATGGCCTCCAAGATGGAGAAGTACCGTGTCGGTTCTCTGAGTGACATGCGGAGGACGTAGTGGGGTTCGTGGTGGAGTATGCCATGCCGGGAGAGGATGGTTTGCTGGATGTATTCCGCGAGCGTGGTGTTGGGCGAGACTTCTTCCAAGTAGTACGCGACAACGCCGAACACGCCCCAGGTGAGCACTTGCTCGTCCGGAGTATACGGCTCGTCGAAGAACTCCATCGCGGCAACAAACGGGAGCTGCCGGATGTCGACTTTGAGTGAGACACAACCGTATAAAGGACTGTTCCCCAGTAACGCGGCCTCTTCCATCATGATGATTGACGACCCAACAAGTACGAACGTCGCGGCTGAGTCGTCCAGTTCGTGGTCGAACATCGCCTACAACACGGACAGGAGACACTCGTCCTGTTCGACGAGGTAGGGGAACTTATCGAGAACAACGACTGCGTCTTGATCGGCGAGATATCCAAGGACGGCCTCCCAGTCCTCTAGGATCCGCGTGATACCCGGATTGGAGTCCGCCGCGGTCTCGATGAACTGTTGGAGTTGAAGTGCACTCGTTTTCTGCTTCGCCTGATAGACAACGCAGTCGTCGCGCTGTTTGAGCGAGTGTTTGACGAGCGCGGTTTTCCCGAGCCGTCGTCGCCCGAAAATCACCGCGAGCTCGGCATCACCGGACTCGTAGAGCTCGTGGAGACAGAGAGTTCCTCCGTCCGATTCACGAACGCAGTCATGATTGACGTACTTCACCACTCTAGATGATATTTGCTATTACCGTACTCCAGAGTATGATACTCCAGAGTACGGAAATTGCGATTTCCTATTTGAAGCGGCTAGAGAGGCCAGGGGTTTACCTCAGGTAAATCTCGATGTTCGTCTTTAGGATAGCTACTTTCGGAGATTCCTTATAAAGAATCGCGGTTATCCGGAATAGGATGTATCGAAATAATGGCTGACCCCCCGGCTCACATATAAAGTATCGAGAAATCCGCGACCCCAGGTCCTTGCCGCTCTTTGACCCACGTTGGGCATGGACCTGGGTGAATTCCACTGAACTTCCATTGTCTTTCCGGCAATTCCACCGTGTTATATAAAGCCAGGACCCGTTAGAGACGCCTACACGGACGAAAACAGGCGACGCGGGATAAGGGATCGAGGGCTAGCCATCAAGTATTTATAAGAGGCTTGAGGCGCCCTCTCACGGCAAGGACTAGGGTTCAAATCCCTAACGGAGCACTTCTGTCCGGACCCCGAAACCAATATATCTATCTGACATTTTTCGTAGTTCGCTCTCGCGCTCGTCCAGTCATTTCCTCTTGAAGAAGCTGACATAGCATGCAGCCTCCGATTACTCCAACTTCCCACCGAGGACCTTCGCGGCCGTCAGAACCGGATCCCAGGTCGGGCTGAACGGCGGCGCGTACGCCAGGTCCAGTTCCTCGAGTTCGGTCGCCGTCAGTCCGGCGTGGAGCGCAGTCGCGACCGTGTCGATGCGCTTGGCCCCCTCTCGGCCGACTACACTGCCCCCGATAACTCGATTAGTCTCGCGGTCGGCCAGCAGCGTCACCGTGAGGTCCTCGGCGTCGGGGTAGTACTCCGCTCGAGTGGAGTCCGTAATCGTCACCGAGACGGGGTCGAATCCGGCCTCGCGCGCCGCCTCCTCGCGGACGATGCCCGTCCGGGCGGCGCCGAGGTCGAACGCCTTCACGATGGCCGTGCCCGCGATCTCGCCGACTCGCGTCGGCGTCCCGGTGACGGTCTGGCCGATGGCCCGGCCCGCCCGATTCGCCGTCAGCGCCAGCGGAACGTGGTCCGGGGTGCCCGTGACGACGTCGGTCGACTCGGCGCAGTCGCCGGCGACGTAGACGCGCTCGACGTTCGTCAGGCCGAACTCGTCGGTCGCGACGGCGCCGGTCGGCCCGAGTTCGATGCCGGCGTCCTCGGCCAGTTCGACGTTCGGTTCGACGCCAACGCCGACGATAGCCAGATCGACCTGCACCGACTCGTCGTCGAACGCGACGCCCTCCACGGCGTCCTCGCCGGCGAACCCCGAGACGGGCGTGTCGAGGTGGAGCTCCACCCCCTGTTCGCGGAGATGGTCCTCGACCGCCACGGCGACGGGATCGCCGAACGGTCGGAGGACGTGGGGGAGCATCTCGAAGAGGTGGACCGTCGCGCCGCGTTCGGTCAGCGCCTCGGCCATCTCGACGCCGACGTACCCGCCGCCGACGACGGCCGCCGTCTCGGGCGCGTTCTCGGTGACGTACTGCTCGATGGCCTCGGCCTCGTCCATGTCGTGGATTGTGAACACCCCGTCGAGGTCCACCCCGTCGAACGGGGGTTCGATCGCCCGGGCACCGGTGGCAACGAGCAGGTCGTCGTAGGGTTGCTCGAACCGTTCGCCGTCGGCGGACACCGTGACCGTCCGCGCCTCCGGACTGATTCCGACCACCTCGTGGCCGGTCCGGAGGTCGATGTCCCGCTCCTCCCGGACCTGCTCGGGCGTCAGCGTGACCAGGTCGTCCAGTTCCGGGACGTCTCCCTTGACGTAGTACGGCATCCCGCAGGCAGCGTAGGAGACCCACTGCCCCCGCTCGAAGACGATCACGTCCCGGTCGGGATCCTCGCGCTTGGCCTTGCTCGCGGCGCTCAACCCGGCTGCGTCGCCGCCGATCACGACGAAGGTCTCACCCATGAGTGAAGATACGCGGGCGTCGCTATAAAGAATTTCGAGGGTCAAACAATACTGATGACGGGACCGCCATCCGACTGAGAGAGCGACGCTACGGACCACTCGGTGACGCGCTCGTCGCGGTTCTTTTGAGGGTGGCGCTCGTCGGAAGGGCCATGGATTCCAAGCGCTTCCTCTTCGTCTCGGCGGACGCCGCGCTCATCGGCGACCTCGCGTGGCAGATCCACGGCGAGGGCCACGACGTGAAGTACTACATCGAGGCCGAGAGCGACCGGGAGATCGCCGACGGGTTCGTGCCCAAGACCGACGACTGGGAGGCCGAACTCGGGTGGGCCGACGTCGTCATCTTCGACGACATCTGGCGCGGTTCGGAGCTCGGAACCGGCGAACTCGCAGCGGAGCTCCGGGACGAGGGCAAAGCCGTCGTCGGCGGGACGCCGAACACCGACCGACTGGAGGACGACCGGGGGTACGCGATGGACGTCCTCGAGGAGCACGGCATCGACACCGTCGACCACCACGAGTTCTCGGACTTCTCGGCGGGCATCCGCCACGTCGAGGAGAATCCCGGCCCGTACGTCGTCAAGCCGCTCGGCGAGGTCCAGAACGTCAAGCGACTCCTGTACGTCGGGACCGAGGACGACGGCAGCGACGTGGTCGAGGTGCTCCGGGCCTACGAGAAGGCGTGGGGCCACCGGATGAAGGGGTTCCAGCTCCAGCGGAAGGTCGAGGGCGTCGAGATCGCGGTCTGCGGCCTCTTCGACGGCTCCCGGTTCGTCGAGCCGGTCAACTTCAACTTCGAGCACAAGAAGCTGTTCCCCGGCAACATCGGGCCGTCGACCGGGGAGATGGGGACCTCGATGTTCTGGAGCCGCCGAAACGAGCTGTTCGAGCGGACCCTCGGGAAGCTGGAGGGCTGGCTCGCCGACGAGGGGTACGTCGGGAGCATCGACCTCAACTGCATCGTCAACGCGACCGGAATCTACCCGCTGGAGTTCACGCCCCGATTCGGCTATCCGACCATCGCGCTCCAGGCGGAGGCGATGGAGTCGCCGACCGGCGAGTTCTTCCACGACCTCGCCCACGGCCGCGACCCCGACCTCCGGGTCCACCGTGGGTACCAGGTCTGCGTCCGCGTCGTGCTGCCGCCGTTCCCGTTCGACGACGAGAAGACCTACGACGAGAACTCCCGGAACGCCGCCATCGTCTTTGAGAACGGCGACAGGGAGGGCGTCCACATCGAGGACGCGAAGAACGTCGACGGCCAGTGGCGCGCCGCCGGCGAGTCCGGGATGCCCCTGGTCGTGACCGGGAAGGGCGAGACCATGCAGGAGGCTCAGGCCGAGTGCTACGAGCGCGTCGACAACGTCATCATCCCGAACCTCTACTACCGCGACGACGTCGGCGACCGCTGGGTGGAGGGCGACGGCGACAGGCTCCACGCGTGGGGGTACCTGGGTCCGCGGGACTCGGTCGGTCCGCGGAGCGCGGACTGAAGCCGGGAAGCGTCTACCGAACGCTCGGATACCGGCGGACGCCGAGATAGGCCCGCTGTGGCGCGTACTCGCCGTCGCGGAGGAGTCGGAGGGCGGTCGCGGTCGCGTAGTGGTTGCCGTCGGCGACGTACGGCGCGGCGGTGCCCCGCCGGAAGCAGACGATTCGCTCGGACTCGGGCGTCCTGCCGGCGAGTCGGCGGACGTGGTCCACGTCGATATCTTCGAATCGCCCGCGGAGGTCGGCCCCGCGGATGCGCCGGGCCGCGCCGAGGATGGTGCCGTCGGGCGAGAGTTCTCGCCACGACTCGTCGCGCGGTCCCTCGATGACCTCGAGCCGCCGGAACGCGGTCTCGTCGAGTTCGGTCCGGTACCACGTCACCGGGTGGCGCCAGACGAACGCGGCCTGGAACGGGCGGTGGGCGAACAGCGCGCCGACGAGTTGCCAGTCGGCCTCGTCGCCCGAGAGCGAAATCTCGGCCTCCCCCTTCCGCCGTTCGCGGTCGAGCCAGCTCCGGACCACTTCCAACTGCGAGACGCGTTCTCTCATGAGTACCAGACGACCGATTCTTCGTCCGCCCCGGCTAAAAGGTTGCAAACACCCGAGCAGGGACCAGAGGGGGACCGAGGAACGTCAGCAGTCCATCGCTTGCCGCGCCCGAGACGAATCCTACTGGTGGAGCCCCATCGCCTCGATCTGCTCCTGATAGCGGTTCCGGATGGTGACCTCGGTGACCTGGGCGGCGTCGGCGACCTCGCGCTGGGTCTTCTTCTCGTTGCAGAGCAGCGACGCCGCGTAGATCGCCGCGGCCGCGTAGCCCGTTGGGGACTTGCCCGACAGCAACCCCTGCTCGACGGTGACGTCGATGATCTCGTTGGTCTTGGCCTCGACCTCCTCGGACAGGCCGATCTCCGAGCAGAACCGCGGGACGTACTGCTTGGGGTCGACGGGACGCATCTCCAGGCCGAGCTCCTGGGAGAGGTACCGGTAGGTCCGGCCGATCTCCTTGCGTTCGACCCGGGACACCTCCGCGACCTCCGCGAGCGAGCGGGGGATGCCCTCCTTCCGACAGGCCGCGTAGAGCGCGGCGGTCGACGTCCCCTCGATGGAGCGCCCGCGGATCATGTCCTCCTTCAAGGCCCGGCGGTAGATGACGCACGCGACCTCGCGGACCGACCGCGGAACGCCCATCCCGGAGGCCATCCTGTCGATCTCGCCCAGCGCGAACTGGAGGTTGCGCTCGCCCGCGTCCTTGGTCCGGAGTCGCTGCTGCCACTTGCGCAGGCGATGCATCTGGTTGCGCTTCTCCGAGGAGAGCGAGTTGCCGTAGGCGTCCTTGTTCTTCCAGTCGATGGTGGTCGTCAGCCCCTTGTCGTGCATCGTCTGGGTGGTCGGGGCCCCGACGCGGGACTTGCTCTCGCGCTCCTGAGTGTTGAACGCCCGCCACTCGGGCCCGCGGTCGATGGTCTCCTCCTCCAGGATGACGCCGCAGTCCTCGCAGGTGAGCTCCGTCTCGTCGGCGCTCTTGACGAGTCCGGCGGAGTCGCACTCCGGGCACCGCCGCCGCCCTCCGGTTTCCTCGCTCTCCTCCTCGCGTTCGTCGCGCTCGTCTTGCCGACGGAGCCTCTCCATACCACGGAGTTCGGTGCGTGCACGGGTAACAGTTGTGCAGGCGCGGACGTTCGTACACCGGAAGGCAAGTTTCCCGGTTGCCGTCCGAGTCCGACCTGTCCCATCGCCACCCGGACAAGATTAATCACGGGAGACCGTGGTATTGGGCCCCATGCCAGATCGATTGGCTTCGAAAGTCGCCGTGGTCGTCGGCGCGTCCTCGGGCATCGGCCGCGGCGTCGCCACCCGGTTCGCCGACGCGGGCGCGACCGTCGCGGTCGGCGGCCTCCACCGGTCGCCGGAGGGCGGCGGTACCGCGACGCACGAAGCGATCTCTGAGCGCGGCGGCGACGCCGTCTTCGTCGAGTGCGACCTCACCGACCAGCGGTCCGTCGACAACGCCGTGGAAGCGACCGTCTCGGAGTTCGGCCGCGTCGACGTCGCGGTCAACTGCGCGGGGGCGATGACCCGCGGCCCGGTCACCGAGACCGCGGAGGAGGACATCCGGCAGGTCCTCGACGTGAACCTGACCGGCGCGATCCGCTTCGCGAAGGGGGTCCTGCCCGAACTGGTCGAGACCGACGGGACGCTGATCACCGTCTCCTCGGAGGCGGCCGAGCGCGGCATCGAGAGCCTGCCGGTGTACTGCGCGAGCAAGGGCGGCGTGAACGCGCTCACCCGGCAGCTCGCGGTCGAGTACGGCCCGCAGGGGGTCAACGTGAACGCCATCGCGCCCGGCACGACGAAGACCGCCATCAACGAGGAGGTCCGCCGGGAGGACCCCGACTGGGTCGACGAGCGCGTCGCCGACATCCCCGTCGGCATGCTGAACGAACCGGAGGACGTCGCGGAGCTCGGCGTCTACCTCGCCTCGGACGCCGCGAAGAAGGTCAACGGGGAGATCGTGAACATCGACGGCGGGACGACCGCGAAGTAGCCGGCAGGAGACCGGGAGGACCGACGCAGACGGTCCGAACCGTGACGAGGAGGGCCGACCGTCACGAACGCATATGGTGGTTCCGGCCGAGAGGGGTACCATGGGTGGGGACGACAGCGGTTCGACAGTTCGCATCGACGACGGCGACCTCCGGCGGTTCGTCGGTCAGGTGCTCCGCGAGAGCGGCGTCGCGGACGACTGCGCCGACAGGGTCGCCGAGGGGCTCGTCCGGGCCGACCTCCGGGGCGTCAGCTCCCACGGGGTGGCCCGGCTCGAGGCCTACGTCGAGAACTTCGAGGCCGGCGGGTTCGACCCCGACCCGGACGTGGCCATCACCGCGCTGGGCGACGCGACGGCGGTCGTCGACGCGGACGACGGTCCCGGGCAGGTCGCGGCCCGCGCCGGGATGGAGACCGCGATGGAGCTCGCGACCGAGACCGGCGTGGGCGCCGTGACCGTCACGAACAGCAACCACTTCGGCACGGCGGCGGGGTACACCGAGTTCGCCTCGGAGAACGACTTCGTCGGCCTCGCGATGACGAACGTCGGGCCCGACGTCATCCCGTTCGGCGGCGCCGAACCGTTGCTCGGGACGAACCCCATCTCGTTCTCGGTCCCGACCGACCGGGAGTTCCCCGTCACGCTCGACATGGCGACCAGCGTCGTCGCCATGGGGAAGATCCAGGAGGTGGCCCGGCGGGAGGACGACGAGATTCCGGCCGAGTGGGCGGTCGACGCCGACGGCGAACCGACGACCGACCCGCACGAGGCCGTCGCGGTGCGACCGCTGGGCGGACCGAAGGGGTACGGGCTCGGCATCGTGGTCGACGTGTTCTCCGGCCTCCTGTCGGGAGCGGGGCCGAGTCCCTCGGTGGGACCGCTCTACGACGACTACGACGAACCGATGCGCCTCGGCCACTTCCTGGCCGCGGTCGACGTCGAGACGTTCCGGGACGTGGGGGCGTTCAAACGGGACGTCGGCGACTACGTCGACCGACTGAAGGCGGTCGAACCTCGGGACGGGTTCGACGAGGTGCTGGTGCCCGGCGAGATCGAGGCGAGGAAGCTCCGGGAGCAGCGAGAATACGGCGTCGAACTCCGTCCCGGGGCGGTCGAGAGCCTCCGGTCGCTCGCCGAGACCTACGGCGTTCCGTTCCCCGAGGCGATCTCGTAGGAGCGCGCGATGCCCGATGCGCCGCCTCTTCGGAAACCGACCGGGAAAAGAGCTATACGGGACCGGAGAGTGGGTTGGTAGCATGACTCGCATCGAGGTCGAGTCGCTCACGAAGCAGTTCGGCCCGGTGACGGCGGTCGACGGCATCAGCTTCGACGTCGAGGGCGAGGAGTTCCTCTCCATCGTCGGGCCGTCGGGGTGCGGGAAGACGACGACGCTGCGGTGCATCGCGGGACTCGAGACGCCCTCCGGGGGGCGCATCCGGTACGACGGCGCTGACGTCACCGACGTCCCGGTGAACGAGCGCAACATCGCGATGATGTTCCAGTCCATCGCGCTGTACCCCCACATGACGCTCCGGAACAACATCGGCTACCCGCTGAAGGTGAGCGGCGTTCCCCGGAACGAACTGAACGACGAGGTCGAGGCGGCCGCCGAGGTGATGCAGATCGACGAGGACCTGGACAAGTACCCGGGCGAACTGAGCGGCGGCCAGCAACAGCGCGTCGCGCTCGCCCGGACGGTCGTCGGCGACTCGGTGGCGCTGTTGATGGACGAGCCCCTGAGCGACCTCGACGCGAAGCTCAAGGTCGAGATCCGCAAGGAGATCCAGCGCATCCACGGGCGCATCGGCGAGCCGGCCATCTACGTCACCCACGACCAGGAGGAGGCGATGACGATGAGCGACCGCATCGTGGTGATGAACGAGGGCCGCATCGAGCAGATCGGCGACGTCGACGAGGTGTACGACTATCCGAACAACCGGTTCGTGGCCGAGTTCATCGGCAACCCCAGCATGAACTTCGTGACCGGGTCGCTGTCGGAGCTGTCGGACGCGACCGCGACCGTCGAGATCGAGGAGAACGAGATCGCGTTCGACGTCGAGCGACTCGCCGACGGGCGCGACGGCGGCGTCACGGTGGGCGTCCGGCCGCAGAACGTCTCGCTGTCCGGGGAGGGCGTTCGGGCGTTCGCCGGTACGATACGGTTGCTCGAACCCATCGGCGACCGCACGCTCGCGACCATCGACGGCCCGCAGGGGGAGCTCTCGGCGCTGATACCCCGGGACGCCCCGGTCGCCGAGGGCGAGGAGACCGAGATCTACTTCGACAGCGCGGAGCTGTACCTGTTCGACCCCGAGAGCACGACGCTCATCGCGCGGAGCAGCTGAGAGCGCCGCCGCGCTCGTCAGCCGGCCGTCGTCGACTCGGCTTCCGGACCCGGCGAGCGCCGGGCGGCCGACCCCGAACGACGTCGATGCTGACGACGACCGAGCAGTTGCCACCGAATGTCAGTTACTGTATAATGATGCCGAGAATATAGATACTGGGCGGACTGGTTACATCCCCTAGGTATATGTATCCCCGAATTGTGCGGTATGCCGTCACATGACGGGGGAACGTGACTCGGGAGACGACGCGAGAACGGGGGACGGAGAATCGGGCGCGACCGGGAGCGACCACAGTCGGCGGCGGGTGATGAAGCTGGTCGGCGCGAGTTCGGTCGCCGGCCTGTCCGGACTGTCGGGATACGCGGACCCGACCGCGGTGGCCCAGCAAACGACGACCCAGGGCGGCGACTGGCCCGACCTTAGCGGGACGGAGGTCCACTTCCTGACCGACGAGTCGAGCGAGGCGTTCACCAACTTCTTCCAGCGGGTCAAGAGCGACTTCGAGCGCGACACCGGCGCGACCGTCAACCTCGACCTGGTGAACCTCGGCGAGCAGGGCCAGCGGCTCGCCCAGCTGTTGCAGGCCGGCGACCCGCCGGACGTGATGCAGGCTGTCCAGACGCGGGTGGTCCAGCTCCAGCACCAGGGGGTCGCGGCGCCGGTCAACTCGGCGATGTCGGACATGCTCGACCGCTACGGCGAGCCCGTGGGCGGGACGCGGGTGCAGGTCGACGGCGACGACTACGGCGTGCCGTGCTGGATCAACCCCTCGGGCCAGTGGTACCGCGAGGACATCTACAATCAGGAGCCGACCGACTGGGACACGATGCTGGCCCAGGCCGAGCAGGCCGACGACCCGAACGGGACGCGGGGCACGTCGATTCCGCTCGCGCCCGCGCTGTGCAACGACTCGTTCTTCCTGGCGTACCTCTACACCAACGAGGGCCGGGTGTGTGCGCGCGACGACAACGGGCAGGTCCAGTGCGTCATGGACCAGGGGGACAACCGTCAGCGGTGGATCGAGACCCTGGAGTTCCTCGGGAACCTCTACCAGTACTCGCCGACCAACGCGAACGCCGGCTGCTCCCAGCAGGTGCAGGCGATTCCGACCGGGACGTCGGCGGAGGCGGGCTACGTCGGGGCCCGACCCAAGGTCCAGAGCGTCCAGCAGGACGTGCCGTTCGCCGACCAGGTCCGGGCGTCGTTCGTGCCGTCGAACCGGACGTCTCAGAGCCACGCGAACTCCATCGCGTACATGACGTTCCAGGGCGCGAACACGGAGGCGGCCAACACGTTCGTCAGCTACATGTTCCAGGAACGGTACTTCATCGACCTGCTGCTGCTGACGCCCATCCACAACAACCCCTCGTACCCGTCCATCCGGGAGAACCAGGCGTACCAGCAGGGACTGAACCAGCTCTCGGACGCCTGGACCGACCAGGACGTCGAGACCTCGCTCGCGTTCGCCGACGAGATACTGCCGTTCAGCCAGGAGACGTCGCCGCCGAACCCGTACGCGGGAACCATCTACAGCTCGAAGCTGCTGGTCGACATCCTGAACGACGCGACCATCAACGAGCGGGACCCGGCCGCCATCGTCGACGACTACGCCGGCCAGATCCAGTCCGTGATCGACCAGTCGCGGGGGTAGCACGACCGGGCGCGGTTCCCGGCGGGGTCCGGTCTGCGACCGGGACCCAGTTCCCGCCGGGGACGTGATTGAACACCGCACGATACTTTCAGCGATACGACACCACTCGCCAGCATCCGACTCGACACAACATGGCTACCGATACACAGACCGAGGACCAGTCGCTCCGCGAACGGCGGCTCCGATACCGGAACTCGCTGTACGAGTTCCTCTCGCGGCGACGAGTCATGGCCGCCTTCACCATCCTGCCCGCGCTGCTGCTGTTCGTCTTCATCACGCTCGGGCCCATCGTCTGGGCCGTCGCGGCGGGGTTCTACGAGATCCCGGTGTTCGTCCCGACGTGGGAGTTCGTCTGGTTCGACAACTACGTCGAGCTGCTCACCGAGGAGACGTTCTGGATGACGGTCTGGCGGTCGGTCGTCTTCGCCGGCGGGTCGACCGCGTTCCAGCTCGTCGTCGGCACCGGCATCGCGCTGCTCGTCAACCGCCAGTTCCGGTTCTCGAACGTCGTCCAGGCCGTCGTCATCCTGCCGTACATGATTCCGACGGCCGTGCTCGGCTTCATGGCGCTGTGGATCGGCAACGCCCAGTGGGGCGTCCTCAACGGGGTGCTGATCGAACTGGGTCTCCTCGACAACCCGTTCAGCTGGTTCGGTAACCACAGCACGGCGATGCTGTCGGTTATCCTCACGAGCAGCTGGAAGTTCACCATCTTCGTCACGATAATGGTGCTCGCCCGGCTCCAGAGCATCCCCCAGGACCACTACGAGGCCGCCCGGGTGGCGGGCGCCTCCTCCTACCAGGTGTTCCGGGACATCACACTGCCGAACCTCAAGAACGTCATCTTCATCGTCATCCTGCTCCGGGGCGTCTGGATGTTCAACAAGTTCGACATCGTCTACGTGCTGACCGGCGGCGGGCCGGGCGACGCGACCCGCACCGCGCCCATCTACGCCTACGAACTGGGCTTCGGACTCACCCGACTCGGGAAGGCGGCGGCGATGTCGACGCTCCTGTTCGTCTTCCTCGTCGCCGTCGCGCTCGTCTACTTCCGGGTGCTCGAACCCGCCGAGGGGGTGCGTACCGAATGAGCAACCCGCCCGAGACGCCCGACGACGCCGCCAGCGCGGTGGCGACCGACGGCGCCCTGAGCTACCGCCAGATCCGGTTGCTGAAGCGGGCAGGCCTGGGCCTCGCGATCGCTCTCGTGCTGGCCGTCGTCCTCTTTCCGATCCTCTGGATGTTCCACACGTCGCTGCGCCCCCAGAGCCAGATATTCATCGAATCGGTCCCGCTGGTGCCGGAGGTGATCTCGCTGGTCCACTACCGGACGTTGCTGTTCGAGACCGAGTTCCCGCAGTTCTACGCCAACAGCATCGTCGTCTCGCTCGGGGTGGTCTCGCTGACCGTGGTGCTGTCGACGCTCGGGGGGTACGGGCTGGCCCGGCTGGACTTCCGGTTCAAGCGGAAGTTCGCCCGGCTCGTGCTGTTCGGGTACATGTTCCCGGCGATCCTGCTCTCGATTCCGATGTTCATCATCTGGACCGAGATCAACCTCACGAACAACCTGTTCGGACTGGTGTTGGCCGAGACGGCGCTCTCGCTGCCGTTCTCGCTCTGGCTGATGTGGCAGTTCTTCCAGACGGTCCCGCGGTCGCTGGAGGAGTCCGCCCGGACCGCGGGAGCGACCCGGTTCCAGGCGTTCAAGGACGTCGCGATCCCGCTCGCCAAGCCCGGGATGATCGCGGTCGCGCTGTTCTCCTACGCGGTGTCGTGGAACGAGTACACGATCCCGAAGGTGCTGATGTCCGACCGGAGCAAGTGGCCGCTGACGGTCGGCCTCTTCACACTGTCGGAGGGCCAGCGGGTCTTCTGGGGTCAGATCATGGCCGCCAGCATCATGATCGTCCTCCCGGCGTTCGTCTTCGTGATCGTGCTTCGGAAGTACCTCCTCGAGGGGTTCCGGACCGGGCTGTGACGCGACCGGCTCCCGCCGTCGGTCGAACGCCGGGACGACCCGGTGGCCCCGCGACTGGTCACCGGAAGTTGAGTTCGACCTCGTGGAAGTACCGCGGCCGGTCGGTGGTCTCGAGCCGGCGCGGCGTCGGCGGGACCGTCCGCTTGTGCCGGGTGTCGAGGTGCCATGCCGCGCACCGCCGGACCGGCTCGGGGTCGAGGTCGAGTGCGTCGGCGGTCCGGGCCACGCCGAGGTCGCCGTCGACAAGCCGGGCGAGCACCCGGTCGAGGGTCTCGTACGGAATCCCGAAGTCGCCCTCGTCGGTCTGGCCGGCGCGGAACCCGGCGGTCGGCGGCTGGTCGAGCACCTCGGCCGGGAGGTCGAGATACCGGCCGAGCGCGCTGACCTCCGTCTTGTAGCAGTTGCCCAGCGGCCGGAGATCGACCCCGCCGTCGCCGTACTTGGTGAAATAGCCCAGCAGCCGTTCGGTCCGGTTGGTCGTTCCCAGGACCAGCCGGGAGGTGGCGTTGGCGACGTAGTAGGCGCACGCCATCCGGAGGCGCGCGACGAGGTTGCCGAGTTCCCGGGTCCCGGCGGACCGGGTCACCTCGGTCGGCAGGCGGCGCTCGATCTCCGAGACCACCGGGTGGACGTTCACCCGGGCGTAGTCGATGCCCAGGTCGGTCGCCAGCGACCCCGGGTCGACCGTCGCGGCGTCGGTCCCCTTGTGACAGGGGAGGTGGAGGACGTAGACCCTGTCGGGACCGAGCGCCTCGGCCGCGAGCGCGGCCGCCGCGCTCGAATCCAGCCCGCCGCTCATGTTGACGACGACCCCGTCGGCGTCGGCGCGCTCGACGTACTCGCGGACGGACTCGGTCAGCCGGTCGGCGAGCCGGGCCGCCCCGGCCCGGTCGGACGCGAACGTCGGCCGGGGGTCGCCGGCCGCGGTCCGCCTGGTCGGCGTCGGCGGCCGCGAGCGCTTATGGGCGGTCCGGGCGACCGTGGCGGCGTACTGCCGGACCCGGCCCTCGTCGACGTCCCGCGCCCGGGCGGTTGCCGGAACGTCCCGGTCCTCGTCCACCAGCGACCGGAGCACGCCGTCGAGCGTCTCGTAGGGCGCGCCGAGCTCCGACTCGTCGGTCTGGCCCGACCAGAACCCCGCAGTCGGGGGTTTCTCGATTACGTCGTCGGGAACCTCGAGGTCTCCAGCGAGTCGTCGGACCTCGGTCTTGTAGTAGTCGGCGAGCGGGAGGACGTCGGCGCCGCCGTCGCCGTACTTGGTGAAGTAGCCCAGCAACCGCTCGCTCCGGTTGCTCGTGCCGACCACGAGCCGGGAGGTGGCGTTGGCCACGAAGTAGGCGCACGCCATCCGCAGCCTGGCCGCGAGGTTCCCGACCGCGTACCGGTCGCCGCCGGGCGCGATCTTCGGCCCGACGCTCCGCTCGAAGGCGTCGAGCGCCGACTGGAGCGGCACGTGGTCGTACTCGACGCCCAGGTCGACCGCGAGCTGGCGGGCGTCCCGGGTGTTCGCCGCCCGGTTCTGTGCGGTCGGGAGCAACAGCCCCGACACCCGGTCCGCGCCGAGCGCGTCGGCCGCCAGCGCGGCCGTGGCCGAGGAGTCGACCCCGCCGCTCATGTTGACGACCACGCCCTCGGCGTCGGCGTCCTCGACCGTCTCGCGGAGGAGTGTCGCGGCGCGCTCCCGCAGTTCGTCCGGCGAGAGGCCGGTCCGGTCGCGGGGCGCGGTCGACTCGACCGGCGGGGACCGTCGCATCGCCACCGTCAGTCACCTCCTCCGTCGGTCTCCCGCGGCTCCCCCGTCGCACGGGACGCGCTCGCCTCGCTCCGCCGGACCCGCCTGGCGTATCGGACCGCGATGCGGCCGACGAGCGCGGGCGCGATGTCGAGGGCCTCCGCGGTCTGCTCGATGCCGGCGCCGTCGTCGAGCAGCTTCCACAGGACGGCGTCGACCGTCTCCACGGTGAGCGCGGCGTCCGGGGTCGCGGTCGGCCCGAACCACCGCCTGTCGGCGTCAGGGCCGTCGGCGCGCGGGGTCGGCACGCCGAGGTGGCGGCCGAGCTCCCGGACCTCGGACAGGTAGAGGTCGCCGAGCGGGAGCAGGTCGGCGCCCGGGTCGCTCGCCCGGACGGGAGCGGCGCCGACCAGCGACGTCCGGGTGCCCGGACCGAGCACGAGCCGCGAGGCGGCGCTCGCCTCGACGGCGGCCGCGAGCTCGCCGAGACAGAGAGCGACGGCGCGGCGGACCGCCGGGGCGCGGTCGTCGGCGTCCGCGGCGTCACCGTCTTTGGCCGGCGAGGCTGCGCCGGTTCCCGGACGGTCCCCCACGAGGGCGGTCGCGTCGTCGGAGAACGTCCGGGCCAGAGCTTCGACGTACGGCGCGACGTCGAGCTGCCGCGCCGAGATGCCGAGCTCCGTCGCGGCGCGCCGACCGGGCGCGTCGTCGCCGAAGGCGTCCGCCTTCGGGTCTGCTCGGTCGGCGTCTCCGGCAGTCGTCGGGAGGAGACCCCGGACCGACTCCCGGCCGAGCGCCTCCGCGGCCAGGGCGGCGACGACCGCCGAGTCGACGTCGCCGGTCAGGGCCACGACGACGCCGTCGGCGCCGGCGTCGGCGACGGCGCGTTCGATGAACGCCCTCCGCTCGCGGGCGGTCGCCTGGGGGTCGTCGAGCGCGGGCTGATCGACGTCGGCGGACCAATCGAGATGCTGGGCTGTGCGTGACATTGGATGGACTACTGGTGTTGTTCGAGTGTTCCGAGAGAGCAATCGAATCGGCCGACCGCCGAGGTGGCCGGCCGGACGGGCGAACTGCGCGACGTCGGTCTCCCCCACAGTCACGTCAGACCGCGTCGACGCCGCTCTTGCCGGTGCGGACCTGGACCGCGTCCGACACGGGGAGGACGAATATCTTGCCGTCGCCGGGTTCGCCGGTGTTGGCCGCCTCCTGGATGGCGGCGACCACGTCCTCGGCGGGGACGTCGGCGACGACGCACTCGATCTTGACCTTCTGGTGGAGGTCGACCGTGTACTCCTCGCCGCGCCACTGCTCGGTCTTGGCGGGCTGGCTGCCCCGACCGCTGACGTCGGTGACGGTGAGGCTGGGCGCGCCGACCTCGGCGAGCGCGGCCTTGACGTCGCCGAGCCGGTCGGGCCTGACGATGGCCATCACGAGTTCGATGTCGCCGTCGGTCTCACTCATCCCGGCTCACCTCCGACGCGCTGGCACCGCCGTCGGTGGCGACCGGACCGCTCTCGCCGGCACCGCTCGGGCGCCGGCCCGAATCGCTGGTCGTCCCCTCGACGAACTCGGGGTAGGCGGTGTAGCCGTGCTCGCTCCGGTCGAGGCCGAGCTGCTCGTCCTCGTCGTCGACGCGGAGCCCGACCGTCACGTCGGCCAGTTTGAACACCAGCCACGTGGTGACGACGGTCCAGAGTGCGATGACGCCGATGCCGATGGCCTGCATCACGAACTGGATTGCCGAGAAGCCGCCGACCGCGAACACCGGGATGAGCAGGGTGCCGATGGCGCCCGCGCTGCCGTGGACCGCGAACACGCCGCAGACGTCGTCGATCTTGAGCGAGTCGACGACCCACCGGTAGACGAGCGGGGTCTGGACGCCGGCGATGACGCCGAGCGCGAGACCGCCCCACCACGTGACGTGGGGGACCGCGCCGGTGACGCCGACGAGACCCGCGAGCAGGCCGTTGGCCGTGAACAGCGGGTCGGGCTTGCCCTCGGTGTACACCGTGGTGAGGGCGGCCGCGACAGCGCCGCCGCCCATGCCGAGCGTGGTGTTGAGCGCGACCCGGCCCAGCGCGTCGCCCATGAAGGTGAGCCCGCCGTCCTCGACGGCGAGCACCGTCGCCTGGGTGCCGACGTTGAAGCCGTACCAGCCGAACGCCAGGATGAAGGTTCCGAGCACCGCGAACGTGATGGAGTGGCCGGGGATGGGGTTGCTCTCGCCCGTCTCGTCGAAGCGCCCGCGCCGCGGGCCGACCATCCACGCGCCGACGAGACCGGCGACCCCGCCCAGCATGTGGACGACCGTGGCGCCCGCGAAGTCGAGGTAGCCGACGCCGAGCGCCGAGCCGATGAAGCCGCTCGACGACAGCAGGCCGCCGCCCCAGGCGAAGCCCTGGACGACGGGGTAGATGACCGCGGTCAGGCCGATCGAGTAGAACACGTACGCCTTGAACTTGATGCGCTCTGCGACCGCCCCGCTCACGATGGTGGCGGCGGTCATCGCGAACACCGCGCCGAACAGCCAGCTGACCCACGACCCGGAGTCGTTGATGTAGCTGAACGACGAGGCGAGTCCGGACGAGCCCGACGCCGTCAGCGTGGCGGCCACGCCCGCGATACCGAGTCCGACCAGGAAGTAGACGATGACGCCCATGCCCCAGTCCATCAGGTTCTTCATGAGGACGTTGGCGACGTTCTTCGCCCGGACCTGGCCGGCCTCCAGCAGCGCGAAGCCCGGCTGCATGAAGAAGATGAGGAACGACACGGTCAGCACCCAGACGGTGTTGACCCCGCTCGCGAGTTCGGTGAACTGCTGGAGTGCGGCGAGGTCAACCATCGAGTTCGCCTCCCGTTACGGGGTGCTCGGCGTTGCGAGCCGCGAGGTCCCGCTCGCGGTCGACCGCCGAGCCGGTCTCGCCCGGGACGTCGGTCGGGTAGGTGACGTCCGACTGTATCCAGGCGTGGGTGCGGGTGCGGTCGTACACCACGACCGCGTCGTCCGCGAGATTCAGTTCGGCGTATCTCCCGTCGTCGGGGTCGGTCGCGTCGATCGTCGGTGGAGTGTCGTCCATCGGTTTGTCAGCTCCGTCGGTATCGTTCGTGCGTTCGCTCGCAGCGGCGCCATCTTTCCCGGAATCGTTCGTGTACTTTTTCATGAGATATTCTTCCGTTTGTCGTTCGTAATCGGTTCTGAAACCGTATCTAGTCCGCTTATCGGACACTCGTTCGACGTTCGTCCGTTCATCGTCTACACCGTCCGGCAACAGCTATCATTTACTAAAAGGTTTCGTACGGTTGCCTAATCCGAGATGGTATTGTTAACAGTATAAGGAATATATTAGGGCGAATAGGTTCGAAAACGGAGGCTGAGTCAAGATAGATACAATTTATTAAAATTCTGTGGGTGCAACCACCGCCTTTCCTCCTCCGAAGACGGGTACGAGCGAGTTGGACTGAGCCGGTTCAATCTGGACCGCATCAAGAATTACCTATTCGTCCAAAGTAGTAGTTGATAATGGTCGAACGTCAATTACTATCTGGAATCGGTTGTACTCCTCTAGGAGATACTAGGGAAGAGTTTACATTCTGTGTGGAAAACACTATCACGTTATGGTTCAACACACCCCAGACACGGGCGTACCGACGAAACAGTACGAGTGCAGAGAGTGCCTGACGCGGGTCACCGCCGACGAACACCGGTCGACCTGCCCGGAGTGCCAGGGACAGCTCCGGAACGTCGCCGTCCCGCGCGAGTAGCCCCGGCAACCGCCCGACAGGCCGGCACGGGTCCGGGGCGCGAGGAATCGATTGTATTCTTATTACACCTAAATCTTGCATCGTCGTAATCCTTTTACGGGAGATTGTTGTCCTTCGATGAAAATGTCTACCCAAGCCGTAACGTACGTCCAGAAGGCCTGCGCGTACATCACGCGCGGGGACGACGAACTGCTCGTGTTCGAGGGGCCGGAGCACGACGGATTGCAGATTCCGAAGGGGACCATCGAGTCCGAGGAGAATCCGCGCACGGCGGTCTTTCGGGAGGTCGCCGAGGAGAGCGGGTTGGGCGCGGTCGGCCCGACCCGGCACCTGACGACCGACGTCTGGACCCGCCGGCGGTCCCCGCCCAAGCGGTACGTCCGTCACTTCTTCCACGCGAGCGTCCACGAACCGCGCGACAGCTGGACCCACACCGTCACCAGCGAGGGCGAGGAGCGGGGGTTGGAGTTCGAGTTCTCGTGGGTCGACCTGCCCGCCTCGGAGGAGTTCGCCCTGGAACTCGACGATTACGTCCACCTGCTCGGGGCCACCGCGTGAACAGTCACCGGTTCCGCAATTGTAGTTCGCATCCGAGCGTTACAAAGGACACTAGGTTAACGTCGGGCTCGTTCTTCCGGCGAACATTGGACGTTCGGCAAATTATAAAGCGTGCGGTGTGCTGTGACGGAGTATGACGTACGAGAACCTCGACGTGGAACTCGTGAACGCCCTCCTCGACGACGGCCGGGCCAGCCTCCGGAACCTGGCCGAGCAGCTCGACGTGTCGGTGACCACCGTCTCGAACCACCTCTCCGACCTGGAGGACGCCGGCGTCGTGCAGGGGTACACCCCGCGAGTGGACTACGACGCGCTGGGCTACGACGTGACCGCCATCATCCAGCTCAAGGTCGAGGGCCACGCGCTCCCGGAGGTCACCGACCGGCTCCGGGACCACGACCGGATGATCAGCGTCTACGAGGTCACCGGCGACTACGACATCATCGCCGTCGGGAAGTTCGCCGACACCGACGGGATGAACGAGCAGATAAAGCTGCTGCTCAACGACGAGGACGTCAACGAGAGCAACACGAGCGTCGTGCTCGCAACCGCGAGCGAACACGACCAGTTCGCGCTCGACGTCGAGGACTGAGGCTGCAGTACGCGAAGTAGCGAGGGTCTCTGCGATCTCGAGAAGCGGGAGCTACGAATTGGGACGGACGGTCGGACTGCTTCCGCCGGACGAGCGTGTCGCAGTACGACGCGGTCCGTCCCGACCGTGAGCGACGTGCGTCGGCGCTCTATCCGAAAATCTCCGAGGTGAATTACCCGAGGTAATCCGAGCCACGGGGAGTGTCGCTGATCTCGAATCCATGGTGACAGTAGCGGCGGACGGGCCGGTACGGAGCCGCGAGATCAACGGTTACCGAACGGGATGCTCGCTACGCCGGACAGTGCGTCTGGTCACCTCCTTCCATACGGGTACGTCGTCCGGAAACCATAAAACAGTTTCTTACAAGTAGTCAGTAGAATCGGCATCACCTAGCAGTATATTGTGTGTATTAGGTCGAAGAACACCATTCGTCTGCTTGAACTCAGTTTTTGTTTAGTTTCGTGGTGTAGGCTTATCCAGCTCGAACGTCGGAGATTCGGGACGTGTCGTCCTCCGTCCGCAACCGAATCCGTATCGCCAGCCATCCCCGGTGATCGTCGCGGATTCTTTCACCTCGTGTCGTCGCGTGCGCATGGGAAGAACTGTTCTCTCGGCGGGGCGTTCGGACACGGGATGCGACATGACCTCGGAGCGTCACGCCGCGCGGCGGTCGCGCTCCTCGCGGTCGTCGCCGTCGCGTCGCTCGCGGGGTGTCTCGGCGGCACCGCGCCGAACGCGGACGCGACCGCGCGGACCGCGACCCACGGGACTCCGCAGGCGGGCGACGACGGCGGGACCGGTAACCTCACACTCCACTTCATCCACGTCGGCCAGGGCGGCAGCGTCCTCGTGGTCGGCCCGACCGGCGAGACGCTGCTGTACGACACCGGCAACTGGAACGACGACGGCGAGCACGTCCTGGACTACCTCCGACGGCAGAACATCACCAGAATCGACTACCTCGTGACCTCCCACGCCGACGCCGACCACGTCGGCGGGCACGCCGCGGTCATCGACTACTTCGAGACCGAGGCCCGCGGCGTCGGCGCGGTGTACGACCCGGGCATCGCGGCGGCCTCCCGGACCTACGAGTCGTACCTCGACGCCGTCGAGGAGCACGACGTGACCCTCTACCGGGCCCGGGCCGGCGACCGGATTCCGCTGGCGGGCGCGTCGGTCCGGGTGCTCGGGCCGCCCGAGGGGTATCTCGCGGACCGGGACCGCAACGAGAACAGCCTCGTCCTGCGGGTCGCCCGTGGGAACGCGAGCGCGCTCCTGACCGGCGACGCCGAGCGCGAGGCCGAGGCGTACCTGACCGAACGCTACGACGCGCTGTTGAACGCCACGATACTGGCGGCCGGACACCACGGGTCGAACACCAGCACCGGTCCCGCACTCCTCGCCGAAGTCACGCCGCGGGCGGCCGCCGTCCAGAGCGCCTACGACTCGCCGTACGGCCACCCGCACCGGGAGGTCCTCGAACGCCTCGCGGCGCGCGGCGTCCGGACCTACTGGACCGCGGTCCACGGAACCGTCGCGTTCGAGACCGACGGCGAGCGCGTCGCGGTCCGGACCCAGTCCGACGCGCCGACCGACCCGCTCGAACTCCGGCGCGCGGACCCCGTCGCCCCGAGCGCGGACGGTCCGCTCGAACGCCGCGCGGTGTTCCCGGTCGGCGACTTCGCTCCGCGGCCGACCGCAGTTGCGGACGGGGGAACGCAGACCGAGACCGGTGGGCCGACCGCCGCCCTCGAACTCGCCGGAGTCCACGCGGACGCGGCCGGCGACGAGTACGAGAACCTGAACGACGAGTACGTCGTCCTCAGGAACGACGGCGACCGTCCGCTCGACCTCTCGGGGTGGACCGTCGCCGACGAGGCGGACCACGAGTACGCGTTCCCATCGGAGACGACGCTCGGGCCGGGCAAGACGCTGACGCTCCGAACGGGGAGCGGTCGGGACGAAGACGGGGAGTACCACTGGAACGCCGACGCGCCGGTCTGGAACAACGCGGGTGACACGGTTTTCGTCCGGACCGACGAAGGCCGACTCGTGCTGGAGGCCGAGTATGACGGGTGACCGGAACGCTCCCGACCGCAGCCCCGTCCCGGACGGCGGCGGGTCCGAGCGCCGCGACGCGGTCCCAGACGGCCGGTACGTCGCGGTCCTCGACCGGTTCGAGGCGACCGACCCGGCCGACGACGGCCGGGAGCTGGCGGTCCTGCTGCTGGAATCCGGCGAGGAGGTCGTGGCCGAGCGAGCGATCCCGGCGTGGCGGCTCCCCGAGGACGCGCGGCGACAGGACGCCGTTCTGGAACTCGCGGTGAGCAGCGGCCACGTCACCTCGCTGTCCTACGACCCCGACGCGACCGAGCGGCGCGCCGACGGGGCCCAGTCGCGGTTCGACGCGCTCGCGGAGCGGCCCGAGTCCGACGCGGCGGGCGAGACGGACGAGAGCGCGGACGGGTCGGACGAGAGCGCGGACGACGCGCAGTAGCCCGCCTCTCGACAGAAAGTACTTGTCGGTCGTTCGAGCACTTCCGGACGTGCCCTCCACCAGACGACGTCGCTTCCTCCGGACGAGCGCCGCCGCCATCGCCGCGATGGGTCTCGCGGGCTGCACGGGCGGCGACGATTCGGACGAAGCGGCGACGCCGGACGCGACCGTGACCGACCGCCAGGAACCCACCGAGACGACCGCTCTGACCCGTCAGGGAACCACGTCGAGCGACCCGCCCGACTCCGAGACGACGACCGACGGAGCCGACGCGTCGTTCGCGCTCCCCGAGTCGACGGTCGAGACCGTCGCCGACGCCCGTGTCGCGGTGGCCGACCCCGTCCGCCGGAGCGCGGTCGCCTACGAGTCCATCATGGGGTCGGGCGGCGTTCTCGCCCCGGACGGCGAGCAGTTCGTCGTCGCGGCCGTCCAGAGCGCGACCGACTCGGCTCCCGACGCGGCGGGACCGCCGTCCTACGACGCCTTCGACCTCGTCGCCGGCGGAGACAGCTACCCCGCCCTCGCTATCGAAGCGCAGACGAAAGGTGCGTTCACCACGTCGCTCGCGGGCCGTGGCGACGTCAAGTACGACGACCCGTACGCGGACGGCCTGAACGGCGGCGTCGGCTGGATCGCCTTCGGGCTCCCCTCGCCGCTTACCGCGGATACGCCCGCGATTCGCTGTCGATACGGCGGCGAGACCGCGACCTGGTCGCTTCCCGAGGATGCCGCGACAGCCCTCGGCCGGTCGCCGCCGGACTTCGAACTGCGGTCGTTCACGGCGACGAGGACCGACGACGGGGTCGAACTCTCGTTGACCGCCGAGAACGCGACCGACCGGGCCGGCGAGTTCCTCGCGGCGGTCTACTGGCCGACGACCATCGCGGACGACGACGAGAGTCGCATCGTCCGGGAGCGTGTCGCCGCGCACGGCCGCGTCGACTGGTCGACGACGGTGAGCGCGAAGTACGCCGACGCGTCGGCGGGCGAGGCGACCGCGAGCGTCGAGGGGTGCGTCTCCGGCACGGCGACGGTTTCGCTCGCCGGAACGACCACCCGGTCGAACCGAGTCGCGGCGGTGAGGTCCGCCCGCCGACCGAGTTGAGGTGGAGTTAAGTGCTCGACGAATAATCTTCGGGTATGTCTCGGCGAGTATTGCAGTCCTCCGTCGACGAGTCCGACGCGCGCACGCTCTACGTCGGTCGAGATCGGCCGATCCGAATCAGCGCCGGCCACCGCATCCTGCACCACGAGGGCAAGTGCAGCCGCCCCCACGGCCACAACTACGAGATCACCGTGAAGGTCGTCGGCGAACTGCGCGAGGAGGGGTGGGTCGTCGACAAGGGCGATATTACCTCGGTGCTCTCCGAGTGGGACCACAGGTTCCTGCTGGAGGCCGGCGACCCGCTGGTCGAGGCGTTCGAGGCGTCGGGCGACGACGACGCCGTGGTCGTGTTGGCGGACCCGCCGACCGCGGAGGTGATGAGCGCGGTGCTGGAGCGCCGGCTCGCGGAGGAACTGCCCGACACCGTCTCGGAGGTCGCGGTCCAGGTGAGCGAGACGGCCGAGCTCTGCGGCGGGGCGACGTTCTGACGATGCCGGTCTCCAGCGACGTGGTCGAGGCGGACGAGAGCGCGGACCGCGCGAGCGAGGGCGACGCTCTCCCGATAAACGAACTGTTCGAGTCGCTCCAGGGCGAGGGCCGACTCGCGGGCGTCCCGAGCGTCTTCGTCCGCACCTCGGGCTGCAACCTCCGGTGCTGGTTCTGCGACTCCTACCTCACCTCGTGGGAGCCGACCCACGCGACGATGAGCGTCGACGAGGTCCTGGCCGAGGTCGAGTCCCGCGACGCCGACCACGTGGTCGTCACGGGCGGGGAACCCCTGCTCCACGACGAGGTCGTTTCGCTGCTCCGCGAACTCGACACCAGGGGTTACCATACCACCGTCGAGACCAACGGGACCATCCACCGGGACGCGCCAATCGACCTCGCCAGCATCAGCCCGAAGCTGGCGTCGAGCACGCCCACCGCCGAACGGGACCCGAAGGGAGCGGGCGAGTGGGCCGAGCGCCACGAGGAGCGCCGCGTCGACCTCGACGCGCTGACGGCGCTGGTGGAGTCGCACGACTTCCAGCTCAAGTTCGTCGTCAGCGAGCGCGACGACGTCGACGATATCACGGACTTGCTCGGCCGACTCCGCGAGGAAGCCGCCGTCGAGATCCGCGACACCGACGTCCTCGTGATGCCCGAAGGGGCGACTCGCGAACGCATCGCCGAGACCCGACCGGTCGCTGCCGAACTCGCCCAGGAGTACGGCTTCCGGTACACGCCCCGCCTCCACGTCACCCTCTGGAACGACGCCCCGGAGACGTGACGCGCGAAGATGGCGGGGAGCGGTAGCTTTAATTGGACGTACCACACTCGCGACTAGTAACAGAGGAGATAGTTACTCGTGCCAGCCACATCCGGCGGCTCCCACTCGTTCTCGGCGTTCGCCAGCATGCTCACCGCGGCGGTCATCTCGAAGTTCGTCTGGCAGCACACCCCGTCGTTCGTCGAGGTGTCCCGGCGCGTCGGCAGCGTCCTCGTCGCCGCGACCGGCGTGGCGTTCTCCCCGCGGTTCGCGGGTACGCTGCTCATCGCGACCGCCCTGTCGTTCGTCTGGGGCGTCTGCTACCACGTCGCCCGGCACTGACCGGCCCGGTCCGTCGGACGGACTCGCCGGACCGCACGACTCATGACGGCCCCGCACGAGTGGTCGGACGTGACCAGCACCGACGACTCCCGACCGACCGACGAACCGACCGAGGGGCGCGCGGTCGTCCTCGCATCCGGCGGGATGGACAGCGCCACCGCGGCCTACCTCGCCGACGAGGAGGGGTACGACCTCTACCTGCTCCACACCTCCTACGGCCAGCAGACCGAGGGCAAGGAGTACGAGTGCGCCCGGCGGCTCGCCGAGGAGATCGACGCCGCCGACTTCCTCCGGGTCGAGACCGGCCACCTCGCCGCCATCGGGAACTCCAGCCTCACCGACGACGAGATGGACGTGGCCGACGCCGACCTCGACTCCGAGGAGGTCCCGACGTCGTACGTCCCGTTCCGGAACGCCAACCTGCTCGCGATGGCGACCTCCTACGCCGAGGCCAACGGCTGCGAGGCGGTCTTCATCGGCGCCCACAGCGAGGACTTCTCGGGGTACCCCGACTGCCGGCCGGCGTTCTTCGACGCGTTCCGGCGGGTCATCGACGCCGGCACGAAGGACGAGACCGACATCGAGCTCCGCGCGCCGTTCGTCGAGTGGTCGAAGACCGACATCGCCGAGCGCGGGACCGAACTCGGCGTCCCCTACGAGCACACCTGGAGCTGCTACCGGGCCGAGTCGCCGGCGTGCGGGACCTGCGACGCCTGCGCGTTCCGGCTCCAGGCGTTCCAGAACGTCGGCGTGCGCGACCCCATCGAGTACGAGGAACGGCCGGAGTACGCGGACTGAGCCGAAGGCCCGAGTCCGGAAACGTGCGGTCTATCTCCGGTTTCTAAGTAGAAGCAGCGCCGCGACCAGCGCCGTCACCGCCGCGCCGACGCCGAAGCCGGGGATGGGCGCGCTCGGCGCCGATGAATTGCCGTCCCCGTTCTCCGCGGACTCGACCGCCAGCGACGCCGAGGCGTCGCCCACCTTCGCGGTGTAGTTTCCGGCGGCGTTGACCGACCGGACGAAGGTGACCCGCTCGGTCTCGTGGGCCGGCACGCGGACCGTCTTCGTCGCGATCTGCTCGCCGAACAGCGTCAGCGCGACCGTCCGCTCGCCCGGTTCGCTGCCGTCGTTGCGGACCGAGGCGGTGATCTCGACCCGCTCGCCCGCCGCGATGGACGAGTCGTTGAGCGACACCTCGGCCACGCCGATGTCGGGGCCGGGGTCGGCCACCGTCGCGTCGCCGACCGAGGTGGAATCGAGCGCGATGCTGTGGGTCCCCGGGGACAGCGTCTGTTCGACCGTGACGTTCGTCGTCTCGCCCGCGGGCACTTCGACCGTCTTCGTCGCGACCACCTCGCCGTCGGCCGTGAGGTTCGCCCGGTACGGGACGGCCGTCTCGCCCTCGTTCCGGAGCGTCGCGGTGACGGAGACGGGTTCGTCGGCCGCGAGGCCGGTCGCGTCGAGCGTCGCGTCGGCGACCGTCACCGACCGATCGCCGCCGACCGCGATGGGGGCGAAGCCGTCGGTCTCGGCCCGGATGACGACGGTCTTCCCGCGCGAGGCGACCGTGGTGTTGACCGCCGTCCACTCGCCGCCGGTGCGCCGGTAGGCGGTCAGGTCCGCCGGCGCGAGCCCGGCGTCGGCGAGCCGGGAGCGCTCGACCGCCACCTCGTAGGCGACCCCGGTCACCTGTTCGGTCCGGAGGTACTTCGCGCCGACCGACAGCGACCCGAGCGTCACGTCGGCGGGGAGCGCGGCCGCGGTGACGCCCTCGGCGGGCCGCGACGTCTCGACCGCGAAGTGCGGGTCGTCGCTGTCCAGGTCGACCGCGACCTGTCGGAACGCGACGCCGGTTCGGGCGGCGACCTCGCTCTCGGGCAGGCCGGCCTCGACCGTCTCGTCGCTCCGGGCGTTCCGGACGTCGACGAGTCCCGCGTTCGGACCTTTCGACTCGACCTGCGTGACGACCGGCGGCGGGCCGTAGCTACCGCCTCCGCCGCCACCGCCACCGCCTCCGCCCCCGATACTCCCGCCGTCGCTGCCGCCGTCGTCCTTGTCATCCTTCGCCTGCCGGTTCTGGTCGACGCGGACCGAGACGCTCGCGGGGTCGGTGTTGTTGTCCTCGTCGGCGACGGTCACCGTGGCATCGTACGTGTCCGGCGTGTTGTACGTGTGCGTGACCGTCGCGTCGCCGGTGGTGTCGTCGACCTGACCGTCGCCGTCGAAGTCCCACCGGTACTCCTCGACACCGGTCCCGCTGTCGGACGACCCGCTCGCGTCGAACTCGACTTCCCTCCCCGTCTCGGTCTCGTTGGGTTCGACGGAGAGTGCGGCGTTCGGATCGGTCGTGTCGCGCTCCCGGACCTCGACGGTCACGTTCGCGCTGTCCTCGTTCCCGCCGGCGTCGACCACGGTCACGACCGCGTCGTAGGTGCCCGGCGAGTCGTACGCGCGGGTGACAGTCGCGTCGTCCGTTGTCTGCTCGGGGCCGCCCTCGCCGTCGAAGTTCCACCGGTACTCCTCGATGTTGGTCTGCTCGTCGCTCGAGTCACTCGCGTCGAACTGGACCTGGTCGTTCGCGGCGACGTCGGTCGGGTTCGCCTCGAGTGCGGCGCTGGGGTCCGTTTCGTCGGTCGGCCTGACGGAGACCTCGCTCTCCGCGGTGGCGTTGTTGTCGCCCTCGTCGACGACCTCCAACGTCACCGTGAACGTCCCGTTGCCATCGAAAGAGTGGGCGACCCGCTCGCCGGTCTCGGTATCCCCGCCCGCGAACGTCCAGCGGTACTCCGCGATGCCGGTGTCGTCGGTCGACGCGCTCGCGTTGAAGACGACCTCCTGGCCTTCGACCGGAGTTTCGGGCGACTCGACCTGGATCACCGGTTCCGGGGGCTCGTCCTCGCCGACCGAGACGGTCCGGGACGCGGTCGCGTTCTGGCCCGCGGTGTCGACGACCGTCAGGCCGACCTCGTGGTCGCCGGCCTCCTCGTACGTGTAGCTGACCGTCGCGTCGCCGGTCGTCTCGTCGACCTCGCCGTCGCCGTCGAAGTCCCACCGGTACTCCTCGACGCCGCGGTCGTCGTCGGAGCCGGTGGCGTCGAAGCTGACCGGGAAGCCCTGGACCGCGCTGCCGTCGGTCCGGAACGCCGCCTCCGGCGGGTCGTCGGTCTCGATCGTCACGCTGACCGCCGCGGTGTCGGCGTTCCCGGCCTCGTCGACGACGGTCACGGAGGCCTCGTAGGTGTCCGCCGCCTCGTACGTGTGCCGAATCGTCGGGTCGGTCGAGGTCTCGTCGACCTCGCCGTCGCCGTCGAAGTCCCACCGGAACTCCGCGATGGTGCGGTCGTCCGAGGAGTCGCCGGCGTCGAAGGTCACGGGCGAGCCGACCACGCCGTCCTCTCCGTCGAGCGCCGCGCTCGGGGCGGTCTCGTCGGGGCCGCAGTGACCGGTCCGGACGGTGACGGGGGCACTCGCGTCGAGGTCGACCGCGCTCGGGTCGTCGATGCTGCCGGCGAGGAACTGCCACGCGTCGGTGTCCCCCGTCCGGTCGACCGGCTCGTCGTAGAGCGCGGCGTCCTCGTCGAACGCCGCCTCGACGGTGACCTCGGTGCCGTCGCGGTCGAGCCCCCGGAAGACCGCGCCGTCGGTCCGCTGGCCGGCCCACGACCAGTCGATGCGGTCCCGGGCGAACCGGTCGTCCTGGCCCGGATAGCTGTCGTCATCGACGACCCACTCGCCGCCGCCCGGGAGGCCGTCGAACCGGAACGTGGCGGCGCTTCCGGCGCCGTCGCCGCCGTTCTCGTTGTGGACGATTACCAGGCTCACGCCGTCGGGACCCTCGTAGAGGAACAGTCGGCTGGCGTCGTCCCGCGTGAACCGGTCGGGCATGTTCGAACTGTACCACGCGGGAGAGCCGTCGGCGGTCCGGTAGTCGTAGAACGACACCGCGTCCTCGTCGCCCTGGAGCGGCGACACCTCGTAACACTGGCTTCCCTGTTCGACGACGAAACTGTGTTCGGCGGCCGCCGCGGTCCCGACGGGAGCCGGGAGGGGCACCGCGGACGCGACGACCAGCAGGGCGATACCGACGATAGCGAGCCGCGATAGTGTCCGAGTCATGTGAAGCGGGGAATGGGGTGACGGGCAGTCACCGCAATCGCTGTCCGTGAGTCGTTCTACCGCCCGTTAGCGGACGGTTCGGACCGATGTAACCCGGAGATGGCCTTTGTTATACGTCGGCTGCGCGGCGATAACTTCGCCCCGACTTCGGCGGTCGTCGCCGCTTAACCGGCCGCAGTCGGGGCCTAGTCGGCCGCCGCCGGATGTCGATTCGCCGCGGTGTCAGAACAGCGACGCGGCTACGCGGGGGTCGGGGACGGGTCCGCCAGCGAGTGACCGTTCGCCAACGCAAAAAAAAGGACGAAATCGAAAGCCGCGGTCGGTTACTGCCGCCGGAGGGCGAGGAGCGCGGCTGCGAGGAGCGCGACCAGCGAGACGCCCACGCCGAAGCCGGGGATGCCCGACGAGCTGTCGGACGTCGTCTCGGTGCCGGTCCGGTCGTCGGAGCCCTCCTCGGTCGCCGTCTCGGTCTCGATGCCCTTCACGACCACCTCGGCGCTGGCGTCGCCGACGCCGACCTCGTAGACGCCGCTCTCGTCGAACGTGCGGGTGAAGGTGACCTCGGTCGTGCCGTCGGCCTCGACCGAGACGGTCTTGGTGGCGACGACCTCGCCGCCGACGCTCAGCTCCACCTCGCGGGTGCCGTCGGCGTACCCGGTGTTCTCGATGGCCGCGGTCACGGTGACCTGCTGGCCGGGTTCGACGCGCTGGCTGTCGACCGACACGTCCGCGACGGACGTGACGGCCTCGCCGACGCCGACCGCGTAGACGCCGTCGGAGACGTTCGCGCGGAACTTGAACGCGTCACCGGTCTCGTTGACCTGCGCGGTCTCGACAATGGTCCACGCGCCCTCGTCGTACCGGAACAGGCTCACCGCGTCGGCCGCGGCGTCGCTCGCCTGGAGCCGGGACTTCGAGATGGTGAACGTCGCCTGCTCCGCGCCGCTGACGTTCAGGTAGGAGATCGCCGCGAAGCCGTCCGCGGCGACCGTCGGCGCGGTGACGCCCGCGGGCGCCGTGTCGGTCACGTCGACCGCGGGGTCGGCGCTCGACCCGCTCGCGGTGACGACGACCTTGCCGATACGGCTGTCGGCGTCTCGCATCGGCGCGGAGACGGACTCGGTGTCGTCGGACGAGTCGTCGTTGTTGTTGCCGCCGGGGCTGGCTCCGCCGATGCTGCCGCTCCGGCTTCCGGTGTTGGGGCTGTTGTCTATCCCGCGCTCGTTGTCGTTGTCGTCACCGTCGGAACCACCGTCGTCCGCTGCCGTGACGGTGATCGTCACCGGGATAGTGTTCTGAACGCCGGCGCGGGTCTGCAGGACGAGCTCGACGGTGTGCTCGCCGGTCTCGTCGAACGAGGTGGTCCACTCCGACGTCTCGTTCGGACTGGTCCGGTCGCCCGTCCGCCAGTAGACCTCGTGGAGGTTCTCGAACGACTGGTTCGGGTCGCTCGCGGTGAAGGTGACGTCTTCGCCGACTTCCACGGTCTCGTCGGACGCCGAGACGTCGGCCGTCGGCGTGACCTTCTCGATGTAGAACTTCACCGTGGCGGTGTCGGTCTGACCGCTGGCGTCCTCGACCGTCACGGACGCTTCGTGCCAGCCGGGTTCGTCGAAGCGCTTGTACGGCTTGAACGAGGTCGTATCGTTTTTGCCGTGGCTCGTCCACTCGACCGTCCCGTTGTTGTTGACGTCCCAGTGGTAGTGTTCGATACCGTTGTCGTCGGTCGACGCCGAGGCGTCGAGTTCGTAGAACAGCAGGCTCATCTGGCCCTTCTCGGGCGCGGTGAGCTCGGCGACCGGCGGCTCGTCGGTGTCACCGGTCTCGCGCTGCTCGACGACCACGGTCGTCGACGCGGTGTCGGTCTGGCCCGACTCGTCGACGACCGTCACGGTGACCTCGTACGTCCCCGGCGACCGGTACACGTGGCCGATGGTCGCGTTGTCGGTGGTTGTGCGGTCGATCTCGTCGTCGGTGTCGAAGTCCCACCGGTACTCCGTCACGCTCGCGTCGTCGGACGAGCCCGAGGCGTCGAAGGTGACGGTCTCGTCGACTTTCACCGTGTTGGACTCGACGCTGAGGTCGGCGGTCGGCGGCATCTCGCCGTCCGCGATCTGGTCCGGCGTCGGACTCGTCGCGGTCGACGGGGTGTAGCCGAAGTTCGAGAGGTCCGTCCGCCAGACCAGGTTCGACTCGTTGGACTCGGGCGTCCACGTCGCCGTGAACGTGTTACGGCCCGGCGCGAACTGGGCCGGGGGCTGGTCCGAGGTGTTACCCGCGGTGAACGCGCTCTCCGAGGCGTTCATCGCGTGGTCGTTCGGGTTGACGTAGCCGAACGTGACCTCGTAGGTACCGTTGCCAGTCTCGTTCGCGCTATCGACGAAGGTGCTGACCTTCTCCGGCCGAACCTGGTCGAGCTGGCCGGCGAAGTCGGGGTTCTGCGAACTGAGCGTGGCGTCGTCGTCCGAGGCGTTCTCGTAGGCCGCTGCCTCCTTCGTGACTGGACCCCAGGCCGCGTCGACCGAGGGAGTCAGCAGCGTCTCGTTCGAGACGTTCTCGAAGGTGTGGGTCGTCGTCTGCTTCCCGTCGGCGGTGAACGACACCGTCGTCAGGTTCACCGCGGCGAAGTCGCCGGTCACCCGGACCGCCGACTCGTCGACGAACTCG